>NZ_LIPV01000023.1 GCF_001418255.1 Thiomonas bhubaneswarensis | reverse complement strand
CCCATGGCCGTGAGCAGCTGACCGGTCTCATCCTTGGACGCAGCCACCACCCGCACCGACAGATCGCCCTCGGCCACGCGCTGCGCGACGTGCACGGCTTCGCTCAAGGGGCGGATGACCAGACGGCGCAGCAGATAAGCGGTGACGCCAAGGATGGCCAGCACCATGAAGGCACCGCCGAGCAGGATGGGCAGGATGCGCGACCAGGTGTGGCTGGCAATGGTGGACTTGGGATAACGCGTGGTGACCGTGAAACCCCATCCCGGGACTTGTTCGGACATGCTGATCCAGTCTTGCGGATCGATCTGGCTGGGGGTGTTGGAGGTAGCGAATATGGTCTTGCCCGTCTTGTCGGTCACTTCCAGGATGCCGCCATGCAGCAGTTGCAGTTTGCTGACTTCGGTCTTGATGGCGTCGATCTGCGCCTTGTAGCCGACATACCAGATGCCGACGATGTTTCCGCTGGCATCCCGCATCGGTTCGTAGCCCGTGATGAACGGGTTGCCGAGGATTTGCACCACGCCGTAAAAGGCCTTGCCATTGCGGATGTCGCCAATCACCTTGCCCTTGGGGTCGAGCAGGGTGCCTACGGCGCGTGCGCCGTCAGGCTTTTTGACGTTGGTGCTCACCCGTACGAAGTCGTCACCGCTGCGCACGAACAACGTGGCGGTGCCGCCGAAGAGTTTGGTCACGCCATCCACAAGGTCAAATTGATTCACCATGGCGGTCTTCCCAAAGAGCAGCTCGGGCACCGTCTTGTCGCCGAGACTCACCGGTGCGCCCAGGGTTGCCGCGCCGAGCTGCTGCCCACGTTCGGTGAGCAGTTTCATCGAGCCATGAACCTGCTCGTCGATCAGCGTCTTGGTGATATCCAGGGTGCGAACGATCTCGCCGATCTGCTGATGGGACTCGCGCTGGATTTCTTCGTCCACCTGGGTCTGCGCATTGCGCGCCAAGGTGTAGGTGGCGATGGCGATGACGGCGATCACCAGCAGGGTGATCGGCACGAGGATGCGGAACTGCAGACGGTGCGTGAACGAGGAGGCCATGGGAGCTCGCTGAATCAAGACGTTGATGAAAGGGTCGAATGCAAATCTCAGTTCGAGGAATGCGCCGCACGGGCCAAAGCCGCCATGTCGTCCACCGACAGCACATGGCCCACGTCGAGCAGGATGATGAAACCGTTGTCG
>NZ_LIPV01000022.1 GCF_001418255.1 Thiomonas bhubaneswarensis | reverse complement strand
GCTCTCGGCGGTGACGCAGCAGAACGCCTCGGCTTCGGAAGAACTGGCCGCTACTGCGGAGGAGATGAATGCGCAGGCGACGGCGTTGCAGGACACCATGGCGGGGTTCAGGCTGGTCCAGGATGGATCGTCCCCCTCCCCTGTGCAGTTGCAGCGCACCGCCCCGCGCAAATCTGACAAGACCGCCGAGGAGACCCTGCCGGTTTTGACGCAATTGCATCCCGAATTCGTGCGGTTCTGAAGTTCGGGGCGCCCTCGAAGAAATCCTCACCCAAAAATACCAACTCCGTTCACAGGATCATCCATGAAGACTCGACTTGGATTCAAACTCGACATTCGCCGCAGCCTGTTTCTGCTCTCCTTGCTGTTCATTCTGGGCACGGTCGGCATCACTTTGCTCAACGTCAACCGCCTGCAGTCGTCCATTCTGACCGAGCGGGAAATGATGCTGCGCAACGCTACCCAGACTGCAGAAGGCGTGATCCAGTACTACTACCAACAGGCCCAGGCAGGCAAGCTGACGGAACAACAGGCGCAACAGCAAGCCATGGCCGCCGTCAAGGACATGCGTTACGGCGCCAATAAAGACGGTTACTTCTGGATCACCACCGACACCACCCCAGTGCCGACCATGCTGATGCACCCCACCGTGCCCGCGCTGATCGGCAAGGTGCTCGATCTTCCCAAATTCGACAACGCCACGGCGTATCGCGCAGGCATCGATGCTTCCAACGTCAAGACCGATGGCCGGATGAACCTCTACACCGCGCAAAACCTGGCTGCGCAGAGCCCTGGCGGGGGCATTTTCGAGTACCGCTTTCCCAAGCCTGTGGCCGGTGGCGGCGCCACCAAAGAGGCTTTCCCCAAAGTCGCCTACGCCCTGAGCTTCGCGCCCTGGCACTGGGTCATCGGTACCGGCGTGTACGTCGATGACGTCAGCACCGCAGCCTGGGGCTACAGCATGCAGGGTCTGATCGCGTCGGTCGTGGGCATTGCCGTGCTTCTGGCCCTGGCTCTGTTCATCTCGCGCCGCACCAGTGCCTCGATGCGCAACGCGCTGGCCGTTTTTTCTCGGCTGGAACAGGGCGACCTCACCGTGCGCATGGACCACCGCAGCAATGACGAAATCGGCCAGGTCATGGCCTCCGCACAAAAAATGATCGAACGCTTCACCCACTTCATGGGCTCGGTGCGGTCCTCGGCCGAGCAACTGCTCTCGGCCTCCACCCAGGTCTCGGCCACGTCGCAGAGCCTGTCGCAGTCGTCTTCGGAGCAGGCGGCTTCGGTGGAGGA
>NZ_LIPV01000021.1 GCF_001418255.1 Thiomonas bhubaneswarensis | reverse complement strand
CCGGTCGTGGCTGAGGGAATCGGCGGCGGCACGGGCGAACAGGTCGGCGTACTCCTCGGCCGGGCGGATCAGCTCGTGCTGCTGGGTCAGGGGCTCGGCGCTCGGGGCGCGATCGAGGGCCTGCAGGGCGTCGGCGACGAGGCGCTCGGTCAGCGCCTTGACGTGGCGGTAGCTGTAGACGCCATCGGTCAGTGCGGCGGCGCAGGCGGCGTCGACCAGGCGCCGGGGGTAGCGCCCGGCCAGGGAGACGATGCCCCAGAGCTTGCGCTGACCGACGCGCCCCTCGATGGCGAACAGCAGCTCGCACAGGCGCGAGGCATCGGGGCCGATGGCGCGGGCCTGGGCGAGGATGCGGCGGGTCTCGCGCGAGGGGTTGAACACGCGCTCCTCGGCGGGCAAGACCACCGTGCCGGGGTGCTCGGCGCGATCGTGGGTGCGCAGCAGCTCCTGGGTTCTGAGATCGCGGATCTCGATGCGCCGGGCAAAGATGCGCACCAGCACCTGGGTACCGATGCGCGCCGGGCGCGCGGCGTAGCTGCAGTGGTCGACACGCACGCAGCTGTCGTCCTGGACGGTGCGCTCGGCCTCGGTGAAGTACTGCATGCCCAGCACCGGCAGCGGCCGCAGGTGGGCTCGCTCCTCCTCGAACATGGCTTGCACCTGCCGACGTGCGCTGCCGTGGATGCGCGGTGCCGCCCACCGGGTCTCCCAGTGTTCGAGGAAAGCGTTGTGCTCCTCGATGCTCTCGAAGCGACGACCCTTGAGGGCGGTGGCCTGGGTATGGCCGATGGCGTTCTCGACGCTGCCCTTGCGGTTCGGGTCACGCACCCGCGCCGGGTCGGCGACGACGCCGTAGTGCGCCAGCGTGGCGGCGTAGACCTTGTTGAGCTCGGGCTCGTACAGGTCGGGCTTGAGCACGCCCTCCTTGAGGTTATCGAGCACGACGTAATGGGCCGAGCCGCCGAAGTAGCGCCAGGCCTGCTCGTGCAGCTCGGCCCAGACCTGCTGGCTGGACTTCCAGACCACGCGGCGGAAGCTGCGTCGGGAGTAGCGCAGCGTGGCCACGAACAGCCGCGGGCGGCGGTAACGATCGCTGCCGGGCACGCGCGTGAGGGCGCCCTCGCCGTAATCGACCTGCATCTCCTCGCCGGGGGCGAACTCCAGGCGGTCGAACTGCTCGGGCTCGCGCACCTTGAGCCGGGCGACGAAGCGCTTGACCGAGTTGTAGTGGCCGGCGAAGCCGAACTGGTCGACCAGGTCCTGATAGATCGCGGTGGCGTTGCGCTTCAGACGCAGCTGCGCCTCGATGAAGGCGCGGTGCGGCTCGCACAGCGACGTCGTCGTGGACGTCGGAGCCGGTGGCCGAGATAGAGGAGTTTGCTCCTCCGAGCCGGTGGCCACCCCGGGGGAGTTTGCCTGCTCCTCGGCAAAACGCCGCGCATAGGCGCGGATCGTCTTGCGATCGATGCCGGTCACCCGGGCGATCTCTCGCTGGCTGGCACTGCCCTTGAGCAGCGTCCAGATAGTGGTTTGCAAATGCGGCTTCAAGACGTTCACTCCCGTGCCTCTCCCTCGTCGTTGAGGGAGGGGAAGGTAACGTCCTGCCAGACCTCTGGCTGCCGGCACGCGCCGACCCGTCAGCGCCTCATCGCGCCGCGGCCAGGGTGGGGGAATTTAGGTGGCCAAACGTGGGGGAGTTTGGGTGGCCATCGGGG
>NZ_LIPV01000020.1 GCF_001418255.1 Thiomonas bhubaneswarensis | reverse complement strand
GCCAGCATGTTCGTCTGATACGCGATGTCATCGATGATCGAGATGCGCTCGGCAATACTCTGCATCGCCGAGACCGTGCCCTGCACCGCGGCCCCGCCTTCGGAGGCTTGCGAGGCCGCCTGCTGCGCCATCGCATCCGTCAAGCGCGCGTTGTCCGCGTTCTGGCGGATCGACGCCGTGGCCTGCTCCAGCGTGGCCGAAGTTTCCTCCACCGAAGCCGCCTGCTCCGAAGACGACTGCGACAGGCTCTGCGACGTGGCCGAGACCTGGGTGGAGGCCGAGAGCAGTTGCTCGGCCGATGAACGCACCGAACCGATGACCGAGGTGAGCTGCGCCACCATCTGCCCCATGGCCGTGAGCAGCTGACCGGTCTCATCCTTGGACGCAGCCACCACCCGCACCGACAGATCGCCCTCGGCCACGCGCTGCGCGACGTGCACCGCCTCGCTCAAAGGACGGGTGATGGAGCGGGTGATCCAGATGCCGCCGATCAGCGCGGCGACGATGAAGCCCGCGGTGATCCAGAGCTGTCGGCGTACCGCGCTGGCATAGGCATCCTGGCTTTGTTCATACGCCGCCTGCATCTGCGCCTTCTGGTGGTCGATCAAGGTACGGATGTGCTGGTGCATCTCTAGCACGATGGGCGAGGCGAGCTGGGTGTAGATGGTGCTGGCCTGCGGGTAGAGCCCTTGCTTCATCAGGCTGATGACCTGCTGCTGCACGTCGCGATTCCTGGCCATGAGGGTTTGAATCTCGGCAAGCTGCGCGTTGACCTCGGCGTCGGGCGGCAGGGCTTTCAGGCCCTTGAAGACTTGGGCAGTGCTTTCGCGGTTGTGCGCGAGTTGCTTCTTCAGGGCCTGCTGCGCCTCGTCATGCGCCGGATTCAGCAGGGTCTGGTAGAGCGCGGAGGTCGTGCCCTGAAAGTTGGTGAAAAAGGTGTTGAGCAGGCCGATGCGCTCGCTTTGCACATGCACGATGGCATCGAGGCGGGCGTTGGACTGCGCCAGTTGCTGCTGCGCCAGAACGGCATTGATCACAATGACGGCCAACATGCCAATGAGGCCAAGGGCCATGCGGGTACGGATGCGGAGATGGTTCATCAGGGGCAGTGGATTCTGTTGTGTGAGCGTGATGGGTAAAACGACACATCAGAATGTCGCTGCATCGGGGAAGACCCCGACGTTTCGAGCCGCGTTCAGCCCCGTCCGTACTCCACCATCGCCGCGCCGATATCGCCCAGCGCCAGACTGCGATCGACGGCGCCGAGCTTGACGGCCTCTTTGGGCATGCCGTAGACGACGCTGCTGGCTTCGTCCTGCGCGATGGTGCGGGCGCCAGCGTCGTGCATTTCCTTGAGCCCGCGGGCGCCGTCGTCGCCCATGCCGGTGAGGATGATGCCCAGCGCGTTGCGAGCGGCACACTGCGCTACCGAACGGAACAGCACATCGACCGACGGACGGTGGCGATTGACCGGAGGGCCGTCGCGCACCTCGACGTGGTATTGCGCGCCGCTGCGTCGCACCTGCATGTGGCGCCCACCGGGTGCGATGAGCACCAGGCCCGGAACCAGCCGGTCGCCGTCGCGCGCCTCGCGCACGTCGAGCGCGCACACGGTGTTCAGACGCTCGGCAAAAGTGGCGGTGAATTTCTCCGGCATGTGCTGCACCACGGCGATGCCAGGCAGGGTGCGGGGCAGGGTGGTGAGCACACGCTCCAGCGCCACGGTGCCCCCGGTGGACATGCCCATGGCGATGATTTTTTCCGTCGTGTTGGTGAGGATGTGCGCACTGGGGGTGATGGTGGACTGGGTCGGCGCCTTGACCGCGCTGGCCGCGGTCCGAACGGCGGGGCGCAGGCTGCGGGTATTGGCGCGTGCCGCGGCCTTGATGGTCTGGGTCAGCTCCGCGGTCTGGTCCACCAGAAAATCCTTGAGCCCCACACGCGGTTTGGTGACCACGCTGACGGCGCCGGCCGCCAGGGCGTCCAGGGTGATCTGCGCGCCCTTCTCCGTCAGGGTGGAGCAGATGACGACGGGCAGCGGCCGCTCGGCCATGAGCTTCTTGAGAAAGGTGATGCCATCCATGCGCGGCATCTCGACATCGAGCACCAACACGTCGGGCCAGTAGCCTTGCTGCATGCGCTGCAGCGCGAACAGCGGGTCAGGCGCGGTGCCGATGACGGCGATGCCGGGGTCACGCTGTAGCACGACCTGAAGCACCTGCCGCACCACGGCGGAATCATCGACGATGAAGACTTTGACCTTGTCGGGCCGAATCATGAGGGCATCTCCGAAGGGAGTGATGGGCATTCCTCAGCCGAGGCATTGCTCGGCGTTTTGGCCCCAGAATTTGAGATAGGCGTCGCCGCTCCAGATTTCAAACATCAGGTTGCGGTGGCCCTGACCTCCGAGGTGTTCGGCCTTGAGGCGCAGTCCGTGCTGGCGTACCAGCTCGCGCCCCCGGAGCACGTTCTTGCAGGGCACATCGGTACAGCCCACATGCACATGTGGCGGCTTGTCCTGGGTGAACATGCGCCCGCCACCGAAGAGCTTGGCTTCGTATTCCTCCGGCCGGGTGCCAGCGGCCCGCATGTCGCGCAGGAACAGCAGCATGGCCTCGTCGGCGTAGCGGCCATCGAGGGCGCGGTGGGCGCCGTGATGCGCGCCACGCCCGGGCAGCATGTAGTGGCACAGGCCGCCAATTCTGCGCTGTGGGTGCCATACGGCGATGGCCACACACGACCCCAGCAGGGTACGCACCCGCGTGCGCCCCTCACCGAAGTAAAGCTCGCCGGGCTGCAGAAAGATTTCCAGCGGTTCTTCCAGGTCCGCCTCCGCCGAGGCTTGTGTGCGCAGCGTGGTGTTCATAGCGGCTTGCGATACACGGCCGGCTGTACGGCACGCACCTGAAGGTCGAGGCCATTGAGGCTCTCGGAGTGGCCGATGAACAGATGCCCGCCGGGCCGCAGCACGTCGAGCAGCCTGCGGCAGACGGCGCGCTTGGTGTCGGCATCGAAATAGATCATCACGTTGCGCAGCACGATGAGGTCGAAGGTGCCGAGGTCGGGCAGGGTGGTGTTCAGATTGATGATCTGAAACCTGAGTCGATCACGGATCGACGGCTGCAGGGTGAACATGCCCTCCTGCGTGCCTGTGCCCTTCAGACAGAAGGCCTTGAGATAGGCCTGGGGGATTTTCTCGGCACGCTCCATGGGATAGATCGCGCGCCGGGCCTGGTCGATCACCCGGGTGGAGATGTCGGAGGCGACGATCTCCCAGGGGCGCTGACCCATGCGCTCGGCCAGCACCATGGCGATGCTGTAAGGCTCCTCACCACTGGAACACGCCGCGCTCCACACGCGAAACGGGCGCGAGGCATCGGCGCTGGGCACGATCGTCTCGGACAGATAGGCGAAGTGACGCGGCTCGCGGAAGAAATAAGTCTCGTTGGTGGTCAGTAGGTCAATGGCCTGCTGGCGCTCGGCGGCATCGTGGCGGATATGCCGCAGATAGTCGGTGAAGGTCGCCAGCCCCAACGCATGCAGGCGCTTGGAGATGCGTCCTTCGACCAGGGCTTTTTTCGTCGGCGCCAGGGTGATGCCCGCAGCCTCGAACATCAGGCGGGAGAAGCCATTGAGCTCGGTGTCGGTGAGTGTGTTCATGGTCAGACTTGTTCAATCGGTGACGCAGACGTCGGCGTCGGGCAGATAGTCGGCAAAGCGTTTGGCTGGCACGGCCGGGCTGAACAGCCAGCCCTGATAGGCCTCGCAGCCGAGCTGCCGCAGGAATTCAGCCTGTTCCTGGGTTTCAACGCCCTCGGCGACGACGCTCAGGTGCAGGGCCTTGGCCATGGACATGACCGCGCGGGTGATCGCGGCGTCGTCCGCATCGGTGGGCAGATCCTTGACGAAGGCGCGGTCGAGCTTGAGGGTGGAAACCGGCAGGCGCTTGAGCGAGGCCAGCGAGGAATAGCCCGTGCCGAAGTCGTCGATGGACGTGTTCACGCCCATGTTGCGCAGGCGCACGATCAGCCCGCTGACATGCTCGGGGTCGCGCAGCATCATGCTCTCGGTGATTTCCAGCTCCAGAAGTTCGGGCGCGATGCCCGACCCCTCCAGTGCCGTCGAGACCTGCCGCAGAATCAGATCGCCCTGCAATTGCCGCATCGAGCAGTTCACCGCGATGGGCCGGGGCGTCTTGCCCTGTCTCTGCCAGTCATGCAGTTGCCTGCACACGGCATTGAGCACCCACTGACCGACGGGCACGATCAGCCCGGTTTCTTCGAGCAGGGGGATGAAGGTGGCGGGAGACACCAGACCGTGCTGCGGATGCTGCCAGCGCAGAAGGGCTTCCGCGCCGATCACCTCGCCGGTCTGCAGGCACACCTTGGGTTGATACACGACGAAGAACTGCTCCAGGGCGAGGGCATGGCGCAGATCGGTCTCCATTTCGATGAGCTCGCGTCCGCGGTGGCTCATGTCGGCGGTATACATCAAAGCGCCCCCCGGATTGTTGGCCTTGCAGCGATACATGGCCAGGTCGGCGCGGCTGAACAGCTGAGTAGCCGAGCGTCCGTCGCGCGGAGCGCGGGCGATGCCCAGGCTGGCGGTGATGAAGATGGTCTGACCGTCGAGGACGAAAGGCTGACTCAGGCTGTCCAGAAGAAGCTCGGCATCGTTCTGCACCGACTGATGATCTGCCTCGCAGGGGTGAAGGACGACGAAGGCGTTGCCGCCCCACCTTGCCAGCAGATCGGCTGGCGACAGCGCGGCTTTCAATCTCGATGCGGTTTCGATCAGCAGGTCGTCGCCCAGAGCATGGCCGAAGCTGTCGTTGATCTGACGGAACCGGTCGATGTCCAGCATGTAGACCGCCAGCCCTTGTTGGCTGGCACCGGTCTGCGATTCGAGCCAGCGCTCGAGCGAGTCGATGGCCAGGGTCTGATTCGGCAGTTCGGTCAGCTCGTCGTGCTCGACCAGCCATTTGAGGCGGCGTTCGGCGGCGCGGATCTCGGTCAGGTCATGAGAGATGGAGACGGCGCCCAGGATGCGCCCCTGCTCATCGCGCAAGGGATAGCCCGAGAACTCGAAATAGCGCCATTCACCATCGTCGGTAGGGGAGCTGTACTCCAGACCCCGGGTCGCCTCGCCCCGCAGGCCACGCTCAAGGGGCCTGTTTTCCACAGCCAGCGGTTTGTGATCGAGGGTGTAGATCGGGCGGAACGTGTCGAGGCTGGCCAGGTCGCCGACGGCGTGGCGGGCAAGAGCCTCGCGTGTGGCAGGGTGGTTGGTGTAGATGACGCGACCGTCCTGGTCGCAGGCATAAATCACCTCCTGCAGGTTGTCGAGCACGGCATTCAGAAAGGCAGTCTGCCGGATCGAGGCGTCTTTGCGTTCGAGGGCGTCGGTGACGTCGAGGGCGTAGCAGACGATGGAGCCGATCTCTCCGTCCGCATCGGTGACAGGCGAGACGTGCCACTGCAACATGCGGTACTGACCATTCTTGTGGCGATAGCGGCGGTGAGCACAGTAGGGGCCCACTTCGGCTTGGGCCATGCCGCCGAGCTGGGCATTCACTGTGCCGCGGTCGTCGGGGTGCAGAAAGTCATCGACGACACGATGCCTGGCCAGTTCGTCCCGCGTGTAGCCCAGCATGTCACTGAAGGCCGGATTGAAATCGAGGATGTCTCCGCGGCCACTCACCAGCAGAATGCCGATGCCCGAATACTCGAAGGCGCTGTGAATCTGTGCGTTGGCTCGATGCAGTTCCTGCATGATCGGGCGCAGTCGCCATCCCAGCGCCAGAAGCCCCAGAAGCACGAGGCCCGGCACGAGGAGCAAACCCGCCTCCAGCGTGCCAACCACAGGCGCATAGAGATCGGCGGACGGCACTTCCACGGCGAGGCTCAGTCCGGTCTGCCCAAGCGGGCTGTAGCTGACGAGCCATCGCTCACCGTCCTTGTCCTGGAAGGCGGTGCCGCTTTGGCCTTCGGACCCCAGCGCCTCGAGCGGGAGTTTGTTCCCGCTCAAAACGGTGGTCTGCTCCAACTCGCCCACACGGCTGGGCAGGCAGGTCCACAGGGTGTCGGAAAGACCGCAGATCTGGATGACCGTGCTTTTCGAACGTCGTGCGAGTTCGCGGGCAATGCGGCTGGCGGTGGGCAAGGGCAACGAGGCGCTGAAGTGGCCGAGGGTCTGCGCGCCGTCGCGGATCGGCAACTGCATGTGAAGATAGAAATCGAGGGTTGCCGGGTCACGCTGCAGGATGGCCTGACTCGGGAACGTCGTCGGCGCCAGACTGGGCAGGCCCGGATGGTGAACCGTGGACGCTTCGCTGGAAAGTACGGTCTCACCCCACAGGTTGGTGATGCTGTACTCATGGGGTGCCAGCAGATCCATCATGATGCGAAGATCGGTCAACCGGGTGTTCAGCAGCGGCGAAGGCGGGTTGTTGCTGTCGCTCTTCCCATCGCGCAGACCCTGCAGTGTCGCGACCAGCAGGGGATTCTGCGCAAAGCGCTGCAATTCCTTGCCGCGCACTTCCATCGACATCTGCAAGGCCCGGCCCAGGGCGTCGCGGTCGCTCTCCATGCTCTGCGTCAACTGCTTGCGTTCATGGTCGGCCATGACCAGCGCGGTGAACAACGCGGTGAGCGAACTGGCCAGCAGCAGAATGACCGCGGCGGTCAGCATGAGCTTGCGATCGGGGCGATGGCGATAAGCCTTTTGCATCCACGGAAATCGGTTGCGCACGGCCGAAGCAATCCCCGCCGTGAACAGCAGGGCCGCGGGTGTGTAGCTGCTCTCCGCGCCAGATCCCCAGAAGTGCTGAATCACTTTCAGGGCGAGCAGCATCACGCCGAGGATCGCCAGGGCGAAGATGCTCAGATCGACGAGAAGAGGTGAGAAAAATGACATGCGCGCGGGCACCGGTCGGGGGCCGAGGCCTGTTTAGTCCCTCGCGCTGGCCACTTGCGCCAAACCCGCCATGTCGTCCACCGACAGCACATGGCCCACGTCGAGCAGGATGATGAAACCGTTGTCGATGCGAGCCATGCCGCGGATGAACTCCTGGCGCAGCCCGGTGCCGAAGCTCGGCGGGGGCTCGATCTGTGCGGCCTCCAGGTCGAGCACGGCGTTGACCGCATCGACCAACACGCCCACGGCCAGCGGCCCGTCCTCGCCCTCGATCTCGACGATGACGATGCAGGTTCGGGGTTGCAGGGTGGTGGGTGCGCGGCCGAAGCGCTG
>NZ_LIPV01000019.1 GCF_001418255.1 Thiomonas bhubaneswarensis | reverse complement strand
ACCGGCGCGGGCCATGGAAGACCCGCGAGGCGGTCGAACTGGCCACGCTCGAATGGGTGGCATGGTTCAACCACCACCGGCTGCTCGAGCCCATCGGCTACATCCTGCCAGCCGAGGCCGAGGCCAACTACTGGCGAGGCCAAGACCAGACCGTGCCCGCCATCACGGCTGCCCACGCGACAGCGCAACAGGAGGATTGAGCCATGGAACATGGCCCAACCAGGGGGCGCCTCCGGCGGCCCCTGCGGGGGGGCTGGATGAGAGAGAATCTGAAAACCAACCATCCGCTTGACTGTCAGGCCAACACGGCCCGACTCAAGCCAACAAGCCTCCTCGAAACCCGGTGCGGTTCACAACGTGTTCGTCGAGCGCCTGTGGCGCAGCATCAAGTACGAGGAGGTCTACCTCAAGGCCTACGACACCGTCAGCGCCGCGCGCGCTGGCATCCAGCAGTACCTGGCCTTCTACAACACACGCCGACCGCACCAGGCCCACGCCGGGCTCACGCCCGATGTGGTTTACTTCGATTCGCTGTCGCGCCCGGAGGTCGCCGCGTGATCGACGGGTTGCCCACCGCGCCGGTCGGCCGTTCGTCGCATGCGACGCCCGCCCGCCGCCGTGGACAACCGCTGCAGCATGGACTTCGAAACGCAGCCGATCCACTGATCTAACCCTGGGATCGTGTTCAAACGAACGGAGCCACCTCTGTACTCCCCCCGGGCAATCTGCTGCGGGATGATGATCTGCGCGGCCACGCCCTTGCCGGATCTCGTGCGCCCAGTCAGCAAAACATGCTGGATGCGCGATTCCTCGTAGTCGGCGTAGACCGGCTTCTTCTTTTCATCCAGACCGAGAAACAAGCCACGTTTCGGTTTGATGAATTTCGCGGGGTCATAGCCGCCGATTGCTGCGGGGAGGAACTGGGCGATCTGACGCACATCGGTGCGGCGGTTGCGCTCCAGTCGCGTCGCCTTGGTCAGGTTGGCCGCTATGGCATTCAAACGCGGCGCCCACACGCGATGCCAATAGAACATTCCACCGATGCCCAGCGCGAATGCGAGCGCATAGGCGGCTTCGTCATACAAGGAAGGCGCCCAGACTGCACCGAGCATGCCTGCCTCCACTGACGGCAACATCATCATGCCCAGTAAAGGCAACAAACTGCACAGACCCAGTAGGGAAAACAGTACAGCCCATTTCGGAGGCTTGGCTTGCGCTGCAGACCAAGCAAGAACCAAAAAGGCCGACAACAGGCCGAGGGCCGGATGCGCAATCAGGAACAGCAGGAATTCGGCCAGTAGACCGCCTGCGAAGTGTTGCAGATACTGCATGGGGGTTCTCCCAAAAAGTGGATGACACCCTTATTCATCAACAGGCGAAATCAACCACTCCACAACCCCTACCCTGCCCGCTCAATCCGTATAAGCGGTGCTGCGGCGTAGTCTGATCAAACCCTCCGCCGTTTCCAGTCCAAGCCCGTCATCGATTCCGATTCAAAGCCGCCACCGGCGCCGGAATTGTCGATCGGATGAACCGCCGCGCTGGGGTTGGGCTCGACACTGCCCACCGGGGGGCTGGTTGTCGGCCGAAGCGGGCGCTGGGCTCACCTGGTGACGGCGACAGCAATGCCACCGGTAGCGGTCGCCGGAAGTGTCGACTCGTGGACGGACGCTTTCAGCGCCGTCGAATTGGCGCTCACGGCCAGGAGCGGCCAGAATCATTCGATCCAGATAGTGGCCATTTGGACCCATCTGATCCTATTGACGCGTCGTTGGAAGCGTTGCGACACCATTTGTCGCAAGACTGACGCATCATGGAGGCTGCCAACAGCGATCAGGTCACGACATGCGCCCCCTCTCCAAATCCAAGATCATGGCTTTCCGCCAATGCCCGCGCCGTGTGTGGCTCGAGGTGCACAGGCCAGAGCTGAAAACGGATTCATCGGCGACGATGGCCAGCTACGAGGCGGGCCACACGGTAGGCGACATCGCCCGGCGCTTGTACGACCGCGTTGGCGACGGTGAACTGATCGACATCGACACGCTGGGCTTTCCAGCCGTGTTTGACGCGACTGCCGAGGCGCTCACGCACCGTCGCCCGATCTTCGAGGCGGCGTTCACCACAGGCGATGCGTTGGCGCTGGCCGATGTGCTGTTGCCCGCCGGGAAAGGACATTGGCGCATGGTGGAGGTCAAGTCCTCAACCTCGGTCAAGGACGCGCAACGCGAAGACGTGGCGATCCAAACCTACATTACCACCAAGGCCGGTGTCAAACTCCATTCGATGGCACTGGCCCACATCGACAGTTCTTGGGTCTATCCGGGTGGCGACAACTACGCAGGGCTGCTGGTCGAGGAAGACCTGACCCAGGATACCCTGGAGCTTCAGCCCGAGGTTCAGGGTTGGATCGACTCGGCACAGCGCATCGTCGCCCGCCCCGAGATGCCGCAGGTCAAGACCGGTGCGCAGTGCGACAGCCCCTACGCCTGCGGCTTCTACGGTTATTGCGCCAGCCTGGAACCCGCGGTCGAGATGCCCATCCATTGGCTGCCGCGTTTTCGGGCGCAGGAATGGGCCGAGCAGGGTGTGGTCGATCTGCGCGATGTGCCTGTCGAGATGCTCAACGACACTCAGCAGCGCGTGCGCAAGTGCACGGTGACAGGCAAGGTCTACTTCGACGCGGAAGGCGCCGCGAGGGATCTTGCAGCGCATGCCTTGCCTGGCTACTTCCTCGATTTCGAGACCATTCAGTTCGGCGTGCCGATCTGGGCGGGCATGCGACCCTACCAGCAGGTACCGTTTCAGTACAGCGTCCACCGACTCGGAGAGCGCGGCGACCTCGAACACCGGGAGTTCCTCGATCTGAGCGGCAAGGACCCGTCGCGCGCATTCGCCGAACAGCTGACCGAGGACTGCGGGTCCGAGGGGCCGGTGTTCGTCTACAACGCAGCGTTCGAGAACGCGCGCATGGCTGAACTCGGGGAGCGCTTTGCCGATTTGAAAGAGGGCTTGGACGCCATCGTCGCGCGAGTCGTCGATCTGCTGCCGATCGCACGCAACCGCTACTACCACCCCTCGCAACAGGGCAGCTGGAGCATCAAGGCCGTGCTGCCGGCGGTCGTGCCCGAACTCAGCTACGAGGCGCTCGATGGCGTGCGCAACGGCGGCGATGCCCAGGAGGCCTTCCTCGACGCCATCGCACCGCAAACATCGGTCGAGAAGCGTGAGGCTCTGCGGGCACAGTTGCTCGCCTACTGTGGTCTAGACACCTATGCCATGGTGCGCCTGTGGCAGGTATTCGCCGGACGAACCGACGGGACCCTCTGATGGCAGGCGACCGCAAGGACAGTCTGGACACGGCCTTCCTGCTCCTGGAAATCCTCAGGCGCATCCCGAAGGTGCGCAAGATCACGGCAACCGAGATCCAGGAGCAGTTGGCCGCGCAAGGATGGGTTCGCGACATCCGCAGCATCCAGCGGCATCTGGACACCTTGAGCGAGCGCTTGGACATCGAGCGCGATGACCGGAGCAAGCCGTATGGCTATCGCTGGAAGGAGGGGGCCGAGGGCATCGCGCTGCAATCGCTCTCGCCGCAGGAGTCGCTGCTGTTGAAGATGGCGCATGAGCACCTCAGGGCACTGCTGCCGCCCAGGCTCAGCAAGACCCTGGCCGGATTCTTCGACCAGGCCGAGCGCAATCTGGGGCCCGGAACATCAGCGAAGCAGGAGCGCGCCTGGCTCAACAAGGTCAGGGTCGTGCCGACCAGTCAACCTCTGCTGCCGCCGGAGGTCAAACCTGCGGTGTTCGAGACGGTGACCGAAGCCTTGTTCGAGAACCGCTATCTCGAACTCGTCTACAGGAACGCCGCTGGGCGGACGCTGCAGGCGAAGGTGATGCCTCTGGGTCTGGCGCAGCAGGGTCCGCGTCTGTATCTGGTCTGCCGCTTCGAGGGCTACGACAACGAGCGCAACCTGGCGCTGCATCGCATCCTCAAAGCGTCGGCATCGACGCTGACCTTCGCGTATCCGACAGATTTCGACCTGGCCAGGTTCGACGCCGAGGGTCATTTCGGCTATGGCAACGGCGAGAGAGTGCGGCTCAGCATGCGGATCGACAAGGAAGCGGGCTTTCACCTTACCGAGTCGCCGCTATCGCCGGATCAGGTCGTCGTCGAGCACGAGGACTGCTACCAGATCAGCGCGACCGTGGTGGATTCGGCCATGCTGGAGTGGTGGCTGCGGGGGTTTGGGGAGGCCGTGTGGCATGTCAAACGAAGCAAGGTGGGAAATCGATGAGCACCGCCCTGGCGTTGTCCTCATCCAGCGGCGCGCGGGGCAGCCAGCTTGAAGATGGGATCGTGGCGCAGGCTGTTGGCGTCGGCCTAGGATGTGCCGAAGCAGGAGGCGCATCAATTCAATCAGGCGTGCCCACCAATAGTTCAGGCCTATCCTTGAACAATTCACATACCTTCGCTGATAGGTCGGCAATCTTTACAGCAAGCGAACCATTCCATATCGCAAGCCAGGGCTTAGGATTGGCGGACCAATCCTTAAATTCTTGACCGAGCTGTTCATTTTCCCCTGCATAGATGCACCAAAACCAGAATTTGTTATTTTCTCCTCTTCCAAAAGCGGCCTCCATTCTCTTGATAATCTCATCTTTGGAAGAAGGCCATTCCTTAGTATTCTGCCCATCGGGATAGACTCCCCAAATCAGGTCCTTAAATCCTACGCTCTGGAACTCAAAGCTCACTCCAACTCGCGCTGACTTGTGGCAATAGATCGTAAATCCATCGTAACAATGGCCCGCCATTTTTTCTGGTCTCCAATCCAGAATCAAGCCCCGTTTCTCACACTCGCTTTTCAACTGCCTTTCAAGCTGGCACAACCTCCGCCGCTTCAGCTCATCCATAGAGCTTGCAATCAAAATCGCCGACTCCACGTGCTCGGGGGTCGCGAACACGGTCTTTTCAATCTCTTCTGCTTCACTCATCTCAACCTCTCCGTTGATGTCACTGCTTATGAATTTTCCCAGCTCTTCGATGAACACCCGTACCTTCAAGGCGCGGCTCTGGCCTGCGCATTCAGCCAGCCAATCGTTCAATTCGTGGTAGGTCATCATCATGAACTGTCCTAGAACCTCCAGCTCCTTGCGTCGGGACTTAGGAAGGCTGGAGCTGCTGGGCTCGCGGTTACTCAAAAACACCAGGGTCCAGGGCCGGTCACCGGCGACCTTCGAGAGGTGATCCGCGTAATCCGTCAATTGCCGATCCTGATCCGCGGCCCATGGCTTGTTCTCGATACCGATGATGCCGCTACTGTTATCGATCAGAATGTCGATGCGCCGCCCATCGATGGTCTGATGCTCCAGCGTCACAGTGGCACTTTCGCTCGACATCTCATCTCGGATCTTTTGCGGCATTCGCCTCAGGAAGGCTTTGAGGAATACCTGCTGCTGACCGTGACTGCCTTGCGGATTCAGCAGCGTCGCCAAACAGCGAGATAGGCCGCTCTCATCGGTACGCAAATAATCGAAGATGCGAAAATCCGGCGCCAATTCACCGGCGAAGCGCTGCTTCGCTTGCCGTACCACGCTCACATTCATGTGAACCTGGTTGAGCAGATTCGCTAACTTGCGTTCGCTCTGGCCACGATAATCGGCGGCAGTCTCGCTCACGACGTTTAATAGCGACTCAACCTTCTGTGTTACAGGTGTCATATTCTTTACTCCAGCATTGCATTCTGCAGTGCGACCAGTCGATTCGCCTTGGCAGCAATTTAGCAGCAACTATATTCACTCAATCTGTCGCAGGGGCCAAGCGATCGGGATCACCACTGCGAAAGATCGCGTTGATAATGGTCAGGAGGAGTCTTCACACTGCGCCCGCACCTTGCAGCGACGTCGGAGAGTCTACGCATGGCTTGTCCGCTTCATCGCGACATCGATGCGGCGCAAAGCCTCAAGCGCCCCTAACGCGATCCCGACGCCGAGACCATCGGGCACCGCGCTGTCGGCCGGATTGATACGCACGAGACGTCCTCCGAATTCGCGAGCAACGCCCTGCGCAAAATGCCTCACCGACGACACCGCAGTGCCTGCGCCGATCTCGACGACCACCGGCTTCGCAACCGTCCCGAGCCAGCGCTGCAGCCCGGCACGTTTTCTGGGCTTCGCATCGATCCACCCCCAATCCCCGAACATGAGGATGTTCGGACGCGCCACGCCTCCGCATAGCGGGCAACGCGGCAGCGCGTTGACCAGGCGGCCTGCCGCCTCATCGACCTGCGGCTCGAAACCCGCCGCCGACCAGACTGCGTCCGAGCAGGGTTCGAGGCATTGCAGTGCGTGGATGGAGCCATGACACTCGACGATCTGCGCATCGGCGAAACCGATCGCCTGGAACTGCCCGTCCACGTTGCTGGTGAAGACACGCGCCCCGTGCGTCATGCGCGCGGCCCATTGGCGCAGAATGCCGAAACCCGCATGCGGCCGTGTGCGGCGGTAAAGAGCGAGCCGGTGGCCATAGAACCCCCAGGCCAGCCGCGCATCCGCTTGGAAAGCCGCAGGGTTGGCAATAGCCGTGAAGTCCATGCCGCGCGCTCCAAGCGCGGGATAGGCCCTCCAGAAGCCTTTCTCGCCGCGGAACTCGGGCAATCCGGATTCGACCCCCATGCCCGCGCCAGCGGTGATCACAAGGCCATCGGCTTCAGCAATCAACTCGGCCGCGCGCTCGATGGACTGCCCCGTCGCGTCCAACCGGGCGCTCATCGGTTCTGCTCCTTGTCCACCAGCACCCACTGCCGCGTTGCGCCGGGCTTGGGGGTGACGAGGCCAGCAGCCTGCATGCGCTCGAACAGTTCGCAGGCAGCGCCGTAGCCCAGTCGAAGATGGCATTGCACGAGCGCGACGGAAGCCTCGCCTTGATCGAGGACCAGAGCCACGGCCCGGGCGTAAAGCGTGTCCGTGCTGGCAGTGTCCGCGTGTTCATCTTTCATCGCAGTGTCCTCCGCAGTGTGACGGCAGCACTTGAGCCTGTGACTGCACCGGCGCCATTGTGGGGCCGGTGTGCGACGCCTTGTGTCGCACTGTGCAGACAAGACATCGCTTGAAGGAATCGGTCATGCCAACCAACAACGCCATCACTTTTCGCACCTACGCCGTGCCATACCATCCAGGACAATTCTCGAGCACTAACCCAGCCCAACGTACGTTCGACCCACCTGTAATAGGCGATCTTGATAGGCGAACTGCACATTGCAAATGGCCCTTCCGCCGGTTCGTGGATCTGTAAGCGCGCAGTATGGAACGACTCAGTGTGCAGCCAGAACCGCACCTGTTGGTGCCTGGCGCTGGTTGAGATGCTGAACCAAAGACACCGCGGCACGCTCGCATGTGGATTCGGGATCGGCATTGCGAAATGCACGATGCTCGACCGCGTGCCACGTCCCGCCTTCCTTGGAAAGGTGCAGGGTCGATCGATGCCTTCCTTCCTCGTCACGTAACGAGAAGACGGCTGAATACCCCCCAAGGATCTCGCGCCAGCGCGATGCCACGCAATGTTTCATGACACGCCCTTCCTCCGCAAGGGACTCGCTGCTGCTCAGTTCCACGATGACGCGGTCGTCGCATCGGTAGGGCACAACAAGTACCGGTTTCCATTCCGCTCCGACGCCATCCGGTTCGTAATGGAGGTGCGGAGCAAACATGGAGATTCCTTCCTCAATCACTGAAAGCATTCCCACACCCATAATCGTTCGCCGCAGGGCTCTCCTTGCGCTCCGTCGCGACCGTCGACTTTTTGAACCCGGGTCGTTGGACTTGGGGGACGCGAAAACGAGCAAGAGGTCATGGTCTTCCAAGTCATCCTGATTCTGCTGAACAAGATCCCAATAGCGGAAGAACGCTCGTCGCTTTCTCCAGAAGATGTCTCTTGCAATGCACCGGATCAGTGGGCGGTCATGCAGCCAGCCCATGCTGCTCAGCCAACCCAATAGCACGTGGGCTGCATCCGTCTCATGGGCAAACGAGGGCTGCCATTCTTGCGGGACTGCGTCAAACATCCATGCGATGGCGGTGGCTCGCAATGGATCCGCAAGAAGGAACAGAGGCACTTGTAAAAGCGACCTTATGGCGCTGGGGCGGATCCGGTACTGAACGCCCATGATGCGAAGCAACGGACGCCCCTGATCGATTGCTTTCGCAATCGCAAGGCTTAGCTACACGGCCCTCAGCGTGCCGCAGCGGACAGCCGAGCCGGGGCAGTATCGCAGAGCGACTGGAGGCCTTCAAGCTGCATGTATCGACGGTTCAGCGACCCCTCGTCGTTCTGCTCCAGCATCATGGCACCGACCAGGCGGGTGATGGCCCCATCGTTGGGGAAGATGCCCACGACGTGGGTGCGGCGCTTGATGTCGGCGTTCAGGCGCTCGAGCGGGTTGGTCGAGTCGGTCTGCGGCCAGTGCGCCTTCGGGAAGGTCATGAAGGCCAGCACGTCGTGCTCGGCGTCGTCCATCAAGGCGCCGAGCTTGGGGAAGCGTTCGCGCAGTTGGTCGGCCACGGTGCGCCACTGCGCGCGG
>NZ_LIPV01000018.1:7500-34890 GCF_001418255.1 Thiomonas bhubaneswarensis | reverse complement strand
TATTGATCCAGCCGCATGAAGTTTGAACTTTTCGGTGATCCCGGAGTCAGAGCGTTATGGACAAAGAAGACGCTCGCTACCAGAAGCTTGAGCAGCTGCACGAGAGGCGCAAGCAAGTCGTGCGGTTGCATGTGAGGAGCGTGCCGGTGATGCAGATCGTTGCGCTCACGGGTTTGAGCTACCCGACGGTGCGTAAAGCCATAGATCTGTTCGCTGCTGGTGGCTGGGCGGCCCTCAAGCCTGCAGCGCGTGGGCGCAGTGCAGGCCAAGGCCGCCTGCTCAAGCCCGAGCAGGAAGCGTTTGTTCGGCGCACCATCTGCGACAAGCGCCCCGAGCAGTTGAAGATGGAGTTCGCGCTGTGGACACGCGCAGCGGTCATGCAGTTCATCGAGCGCGAGTTCGGTGTGAAGCTCTCCATTCGTGCCACCGGTGAGTACCTGCGGCGCTGGGGCTTGACGCCGCAAAAGCCCATCAAGCGCGCCTACGAGCAGCGACCTGAGGCCGTGCGGCAATGGCTCGAGCACGAGTACCCGGCCATCGAGCGTCGCGCCAGGGCCGAGGGCGGAGAAATCCACTGGGGTGACGAGACCGCGCTGGTCAACACCGACGTGCGCGGCAGGAGCTACGCCCCGCGCGGCAAGACCCCGGTGACGCTGGCCGTGGGCGGCACGCGCCAGAAGCTCTCCATGATCTCCACCGTCACCAACCGGGGGCGGGCGAACTGGATGATCATCGACGGTGCTTTCAACCACGAGCGGCTCATCGAGTTCTTCGAGGCGCTGGTGGCCGATGGCCGCAGGCGCGGTCAGAAGGTCTTTCTCATCCTGGACAACCTGGGCGTGCATCACTGCAAGCCCGTCAAAGCCTGGCTGGCCGAGCACCAGGCCGCCATCGAGGTGTTCTACCTGCCCAGCTACAGCCCCGAGCTCAACCCCGATGAGCGGCTCAACGCCGACCTCAAGCACGCCATCGGCACCAAGGTGCCTGTGCGCACCAAGGCCAAGCTGCACGCTGCCGCCAACGAGCATATGGCCTTCGTCGCAGCACACCCCGAACGCGTGCGCTCCTACTTCCAAGACCCCTTCGTCAGGTACGCAGCTTGAAAACTTCAGCGTGCCGGATCAATAGTTCCTTCAGATCGTTTTGCGTCGTATCGAAATCCTCGGCAGACATCCGCAAGCTCATCTTCATCTTGAACGAGATGATGTTGTCGGGCGCATCTGGTTCGGCGACCTCGTCTTGGTCGCCGCTGGTGACATACGTTCCGAGCAGCGTGCCAACCAACGTACCCAGAGTCTTGTTTGCGGCATCCGCAATGCGCTCCGCCTGGTTCGATTCGAGGGGTGATCCTGACGCGGAGATTTCGTGGTGGGCCACGATGGCCTTCATCAATTGTTCGTACTGCTGCAGACGCAAGAGACAACGGCCCAGCATTCGTTGCACCTCGCGTTGCAAGGTCTGCAGTTCTTCATCTATGGGTTGGATCGGTAAGCCTGTCATCGAGGGACTCACCGTACTGGCAATTGCCCGTTCGAGACGAACTGATCGAAGCTGTCAAAGCTCTCGCCGTCTTGCCAAGACCGATCCCATGATCGTGGTTCAGCACTTTCCAGTAGCAAAAGGGTCAGGACGCGATCTCCTGTGGTGTAGCTGTGCTTGAACTCGCGCAACTTCATGTGTGGTGCCTCCTCCGGGCACCAGATCGCGGCAGACATCTCCGTGCCATCCCACTCCTGCTCAACGGTGGAATCAGCAGCCAGGGTGCCGGGTAATGGTTCCTGCGGATCGTCAGTGCGCCGAATGCGGGCGCGCGTCTTGACCGCGCTGCTGCTGCGCCATTCGTACTTCACGAAACCGTTGTCCCAATAGACAAGGATTGCCCGCTGCGTGGTGAATTTGATGAACCGAATGCACAGCGCCTCGAACGACACCTGGAACCGTTTGGCAAGGGCGCTCAGGAAATGCAAGTCGATGCGCTGGTTCGAGATCCACTCGCGCAGCAAGTCGCCAGGCATCAGCAGGTTGCTGGCAAAGTCGTCCGCCTCACGTTCGATGACACGGATAGTGTCAGCGCCGGAGTACACGCTTTCCTTGTCGCAGTTGAAACTTTGCCGCTGATCGCGGTGAAGGATGAAGTGGCCCAGTTCGTGGGCGATGGTGAAACGCTGGCGTTCGGGGTTTGCCTTGCCGTTATAGAAGATGCCCCACTCTGCGGTGTCCTGTGGGTTGCGCACCAACATGCCTTCGCAGCTATTGATGTCCAGCACCATCGGGGCCTTGATCTCCCGCACCCCTTTGCCGTAAGGCGTCTCTGGAAGCATTTGCCGGACGACTTCCAGATCCACGGCATCCGGCATGCCGTCGGCGTGCCACGCCCGCAACCATCTCAAGACGGTGCTGGCCGCGATGGAACCGGTTAGGGGCTGGGATGAGCTCAATTATCAGACCGCCTTAGTTCTTGTCGGGGAACATGATTTTGAGTGCCTGACGGTAACGATCCTTCTCCTCGTCCGTCATTCCAGCGTACTCGCGGAAGAAGGCCACATCTTCTGGACTGGCCTGAGGAACCTGTTCAATAGGCTCGCCCATGATGTCCTCCATCGTCACGCCCAGCACCCTGGCCAAGGCCTGGACCCGTTCAGCGGAGGGACGCTGGCCGTCCTTCATCTCCAGTTCCCATATATACGCCTTGGTACAGCCGACTTCGTCGGCGACCTGTTGCAAGGTCAATTTCTTCGCCTCGCGTAAGCGTCGCAGGCGTGCTCCGAACGCTGAAGCCATAGCGATGCTCCTGTAGGGGAAAACAGTCAGTTAACAAAAACAAGACCGCCAGTATAGCCGCGAGATACAAATAAGGTCTAGATGTGCCGCTTTGATTGACAAGCGGAAATCTGAGGTTCAGAATCGCGCTTGTATCTCGCTACTTTACTTATGCGAGGCGCGTGTTCAGTAACCCAGTCGCTGGCCAGTGCAGTCCGTACATCGGTCACAGACCTTCGACGCCGATCCAGAAAGGACGATCAAGATGAAGAAGACCTTTGTCGACGTGATGCTCGAGCTGCCGGTGGACGCCACGCTGCGCGACTTCTTGACCACCCACAGCCTGCCTGTGCCCGATGGCTTTGCCTGGGATGACACACCGGAGACCAGCCAGTTTCTGCTCGAAGCGGTCAAAGTCTGGCCCGACATTGCTGCCCGTGACCGGATGACGGCAAACCTCATGGCCAGCGTTCAGTTGGGCGATGCGGCAGGTAAGCAGGCGATGTTTGAGGCGGCCGTGGCCGATGGTGCTGCGCTGGCTGGCTTGGCGCTATGCGCAAGTGACATCCACCGTTCCTTCTGGCTCTACGTCCACCACCCGGCGCTGTTCGAACGCGCCTATGACTTCAGCTTTTGGGAACAGCATGGGCAGCAGACGCAGCAATACGACCTTGGCTTGAAACGCCAACCGAACGGTTCGGATGCCAATCTGACAGCGTTGCGTCATGCCATCTCGGCTTTCTACAAGCGCGAACTGCAATGCGGAGACGGCAGCGTGGCGCACTTGGTCGAGCGCAGTCCGGGGGTGTTCCTGTTGTCGGTCCATGTCAAGGACATGGCGATGCTGCGCCTGGAGTTCGAGGGGGCGACCCTGAAGCGCCGTGTCGGCAACCCCAACATTCACATGGTGCTGGAGTACGCCAAGTCCACCGGTGTCGTGCGCACGCTGGTGCGCGGCGGGGCAAAGTATCAGCAAATGCTGGTCGAGGCCTTCGCGGAGCATGTGCTGGGCGTGAAAGCGAGTGCTCACAAAATCAAGTCGCCGACGCTGGATTTGTCGATGCTGCGCACCGGATTCGATGTGCCAGAGGCCTTTGAGGACGGCTTCTCGATGGTTCAGTTGAAGGCACTCACCCTGCTCAGTCCTGACACGGCGCTGAAGATCGAATGCACGGCGATGCAATCCAGCCAGCAACGCTCGGTGCACGATTTGCTGAAGGAAAAGCTACCGGGCCCGCTGGAGGGTCAGTGGGCGGTGACAGCGGCACAGGTCAATCTCTATTACCCACCCGAGCCGGGCAGGACTCGCCCCAAGGTGGTCACCATCGAAGTGACCAGCAAAGGGCGGCTGAACCTGCACAAGTTCGACGCCAAGATGCAAGCGCAGCTGGAAGGCTACCTGGTTGCGGTGGGCATCTTGCAGAAGGGCCAGACCCTCAGTGCCCAGGAATCGCCGCCAGAGACCGACGCGGTCAGTTCATCATCGGCCTTCGAGGACTGATCAATGGCGACGCACGATGCCTGGGCCTTGGTTTGCCGCCTGTTCGCAGGCGGCACGCCGGTGCTGCGGGCCACGCTCTCGCCACGCGAGGTATCTGCTTTGTCTGTGCTCGGCAAAGCCGTCAGGCCAACAGTGATGGATCAGTCTTTTGTGCTCTGCCCCCACTGTCAGCAGCATCGGGCGCAGGTCTGGAGCGATAGACGGGGCGGTCGAATCTGCCGGTGCCCGGAGTGTGGCCAGGTGCCTGTCAAAGCAATCGATGGTGCGGCTTTGGCCTTGGATGAAGATTGGCTGCGGCAGAAAATGCGCCTCTCCCTCGACATCGAGAGCCGCGACGACATCGATGACTTGGGTGACGGTGCTTGGCGGCTCGGTAACGCCCGCCGCTCTCCGGTTGTGCTGGCCCGAGATCTGACGAGAGTGCTGCATGAGCCGTCCTTGCTGGATCGTGTCCGGGTGGCGGGAAGCAACATCCGAGTCATCACCCCCAGGCCACGCACGACGCGTGGATCGCCCTTCGGCTCCGGTGTGGAATGGCTGGCGCTGGAAGAACGATTCACGTTCTATGGCGGCGGAATCACCTTCATACCCTCGGTGTCGTCTGCAGTGCCAGCAGTGGCCGATCCGGCCGCGCCAGTGAACGGGCCGTTCTCGGCCGACTTCAAGTGGGCAACGCTGCCGGATGTGCAGGCCACGCCGATCCGGTTCACGGATGGTCAGGCCAAGGTCTTCGAGTCGCTGTGGTCGTTCAAGGGAGTCGAGGTGGACGGAGAAAGGATCATGCAGCGCGCTGGCCAGAAGAGCGACAAGCCGATTGACCTGTTCAAGATCAAGTCGAAGGACAAGGGCAAGCCGGAGCACGAGGCTCGACTGGCGGCCTACGGAGCACTCGTCGTCACGCAGCAACGCGCAGGCTTGTATTCCATGCCTTGCGCGGCGGCAGTGTTGGCGTGACGGACTGCTGCTCCAAGCACGCCCGACAACGAATGGCAATGGCACGCGCACAAATCATGGTCGCGAAAGGCCATGTGCGTGTGCCACGGCGAAGAAGTTAGCGCCGATTTCGAGAGAAGAGAGGGCGGAACGGATGGCAACTGGGGATGTTCCTGCCAGACCACAGGACCCCGGTCGCACACGCAGAATGTGCGGGAACCCCGCGTGTCATGCGGGAAGCACAAATGAAAACGCCCAACTGAGAACAGTTGGGCGCTGAATTTTGGTGGCCAGGGGCAGAATCGAACTGCCGACACGCGGATTTTCAGTCCGCTGCTCTACCAACTGAGCTACCTGGCCATTTTTTTCGCTTGCGGCAACGGGAAGAACCGTATGCGGCATTTCGGAAAAACCGACATGGTAGCAAACTTTGTGGCTGCGCCCGTGGTGCTTGTGCAGCCTCGGCCTTACTCGGAGGCCGGGCCGAGATGGGCGATGGTTTCTTCTTCTTGTGAGGACGGGGTTTCGCTGCGATTGCGCATGCCGCGCCCCAGGTCGACACCGAGCTGCTTGATCTTGCGGTAAAGATGGGTGCGTTCGAGGCCGGTCTTCTCGGCCACGCGAGTCATGCTGCCGTTTTCGCGGGTCAGGTGAAATTCGAAGTAGGCGCGCTCGAACTCGTCCCGGGCTTCGCGCAAGGGGCGGTCGAGCAGAAAGGCGCGCTCGGCGGGCAATGCCACGGGTTGCTGCGCTTGCGCGGCTGTGGCACTGGCGGCACCCGTGGCCGGGGTTGCGAGGTTTGCGCCACCCGGCTGGCGTGCCACGGGTTTGGTCAGTGCTTGCGAGACTGCTTGCAGCAGCTTTTGCAGGGCGATGGGTTTTTCGAGAAAAGCCATGGCGCCGATGCGCGTGGCCTCGACGGCATGGTCGATGGTGCCGTGGCCGGACATCATGATGACGGGCATGGTGAGCTGGCCACTGCTGGACCATTCCTTGAGCAGGGTGACGCCGTCGGTGTCGGGCATCCAGATGTCGAGCAGCACCAGGTCGGGCTGGGCCTGGGCGCGCAGTTGCCGGGCCTGTGCGGCGTTCTCGGCGAGTGACACGCTGTGCCCTTCGTCATTGAGGATGTCGGAGAGCAGCTCCCGAATCCCCATCTCATCATCCACCACCAAAATGCTTGCCATACTGATTCACTCTCTCAAGAAAACGCCGGGCAGCCCCAAGTTTTCTCGACCACATGGGAGCGGCCCTGATGGGGCGCGAGCTCCGGACGGTCATGCATGCTGCGAGGGCGCGTCCACATGAGGCTGTTGCGCCAGTCCCGGGAATATAAGGGATACGCGCGCACCGCAGACCGACCCCTCTGCCAGCAGGTTTTGTATCTCGATGCGGGCCTGGTGTTCGTCGGCGATTTTTTTCACCACGGCCAGGCCCAGGCCGGTGCCGCGCGGCTTGCTGGTGACGTAGGGCTCGAAGGCGCGATGCAGGATCTTGTCGCTGAAGCCCGGTCCGTTGTCACTGACGCTCAGGCGTATGCGGGGCGGGGCGCCGGGTGGCGTGGTCAGGTTCTCGGTGCGCAGCCGCACCTTGCGTTCGGGCTGCGCCGCCACGGCGTCGATGGCGTTCTGCAGCAGGTTGTGGATGACCTGACGCAGTTGCGTCGCGTTGCCCATGATGGGGGGAAGATCGGCGGCCAGCTCGGCCCGCACCTCGGGTTGCTCTTCGGGGTTGGCGCCGTCTCTGGCGGGCAGGCTGGCGTAGAGGTTGAGCACGTCGCGAATGAGCTCGTTGAGATTCATGGCCTCGGGTTTTCCGACCGGCAGCCGCGCGTAATCGCGGAAGTCGTTGACCATGTGCTGCATCGCCTGCACTTGATTGACGATGGTCGTGGTGCTGCGCTGGAGCAGATCGCGGTCGGCGCCTTCGAGCTTGCTGGCGAGCTTCATCTGCAGGCGCTCGGCGGAGAGCTGAATGGGGGTGAGCGGGTTCTTGATCTCGTGCGCCAGCCGCCGCGCCACTTCGGCCCAGGCGATCGAGCGCTGCGCGCTGATGACTTCGCTGATGTCGTCGAACACGACGACCGAGGCGGGTTGTCCCGGCAAGGCCAGCCGCGCGCCGCGCGCAAGCAGGGTGATGGTGGCATCGCTGCCGGGCAGGGCATAGTCGATTTGCTGCAGCCAGTGCGGATTGGGAGTATCGGCGTCCTTCTCGTCGAGCGTGGCGAAGGCCTCGGCGATGGTCTGCGCCAGGGGCTGAAGGCTGGGGTGCTGGCTCAGGGGCTGTCCGATCAGACCTTGCAGTGGGGCGCGCAGCAGTCGGGTGGCGCTGGGGTTGGCCAGCGCCAGGCGCTGGTCGCTGCCCAGCACCAGCACGCCCGCGCTGAGGTTGTCGAGCACGCTTTGCAGATAGGCGCGCGAGGCCTCGAGCGCGTCGTGGTTGAACTGCACCTGCGCCCTCGCTTCGGCAAGCTGATTGGTCATCGCGTTGAACGAGCGCACCAGCACGCCGAGTTCGTCGTTGCGCTGGATCTGCGGCTTCTGCCGCAGGTCGCCCTCGGCAACGGCTTTCATGCCGTCGGCCAGCAGCAGCAGCGGCTTGGCCAGCTGATTGCCCAGCACCACCGCGAGCAGCACGGCCAGGAAAACGGCCAGGAACAGGGTCAGGGTGAGGGTCGAGATATACATGCGCTTGAGGCCTTCGCGGCCCAAGGCGCGTTCCTGATACTCGGCATAGGCGCGCTGCACTTCGAGGGCGCTGCTGGAGATGGCTTGCGGCACGTTC
Organism: Thiomonas bhubaneswarensis; assembly: GCF_001418255.1. Classification (GTDB taxonomy): domain Bacteria; phylum Pseudomonadota; class Gammaproteobacteria; order Burkholderiales; family Burkholderiaceae_C; genus Thiomonas; species Thiomonas bhubaneswarensis. Next base: position 26,912 of record NZ_LIPV01000018.1, on the reverse strand, counting down.
TGGATGAGCTGCAGATAACGACCATGACCGGGCAGGACGAAGTTGCGCGTGGGCAGTCCGACCACGACCCGCAGTTTCAGATTCTGCGGCGCTTGCCCGGAGCCGTCGTCGCCGCCTTCGATATCGGCAATCGATCCCATGGTGCGCAGTTGCCGCATGCTGTTGGGCCCGGGCAGGTCGGGAATCAGCGAAAACGGATTGCCGCCCGCGGTGACCAGCACGGTGCCATTGCCGTCGAACACCGTGATCTGCTGCAGACCGAGTTGCTGACGCAGTTGCTCCATGGCCAGCGGAGACAGCAGCGTCGGGTCTTCGGCGATCTGCACCGACAGATTGCGCGCCTTGGTCTGCAGATCGTTTTGCAGCACGCCCAGTGTGGTGCGCCCCAGATTCAGCCCGGCGTTGAGCGCGCCCTCGACCTTCACATCGAACCAGGTCTCGATGCTGCGGGCGACGAACTGATAGGACACGGTGTAGATGACCACGCCGGGCAGCACCCCCACCAATGCGAACACCGGGGCGAGCTTGAACAGCAGACGGCTGCCGAAGCGTCGCTTGTGCAAGCGCCAGCCCAGTCGCAGCCCCAGGGCGAGGACGAGGAGCAGCAAAAGACCGGCGACGACGAAGTTGATCCAGTACAGCCAGCCGAAGATCGGGCTGGGCTGCGCCGTGTTGTCGGTGGATACTGCCAGCAGGAACACCAGCAAGACTGCCAACGGCAGACCCAGGGCCAGCGCCAGACGCATGGCCCAGCGAGAGGTGCGGCTGTCCCACGCATTGCTGCTCGGACGGGTCATGGCGTCCAGACGAAGGGTTGGGGCTGGAAGGTGGCTTCGATCTTCCAGTCCGACTGCGACGAGACGTTGAGCTGGAACGGCCGCGGCAGTTGCGACAGATCGAGCCGGAACCGCGCATCGAGCTGGTAGGACTGACCCGCCACCAGTTGCGAGGCCTCGGCGACGCGCAGATGCCGGGTGCGCTGCACCACGCCCAGCGCTTCGTCGAGACTGTCATAGTTCTGCTGCAGACCCCCGACGGAGACGCGGTAGCGCTGCAGCAGCGGCTGATAGGAAAGCCGCACTTCACGTCTGGCCCGGGCGATATCTTCGTTGAACCAGTACCAGCGCGGGCGCACCACCGTGGCCACGGTCTCGAAGTAAAGCGCGATGCCACGGCTGAGCACATCTTCGAGGCTGCGTGGCAGGGCAAACACGGCCGCCGTGGTGACGAACAGGCCGTCCGGGGTCATGGTCAGCATCAGCGGTTCCGTGTCCACCGTGGTGGCCTGCGCCCGCGGCATCAGACTCGCGCCCGCGGCCAGCGCCAGGCCGCTGCGCAGCAGCTTGCGACGCATGAGGTCTGGGGTGGGGTGGGCGGCTTTCACGAGGCTTTGGTGAACAGGGCGTAGAAGAAGCCGTCTTGCGAATGAGCAGCGGCGCCAGAAGCCTGCCGGACTTGAGGATCGGGATCGGGCTCCTGAGGCAACAACTGCCCCGGCGCGGGCGATCCTATCGCATCCGCATGGCGGGCGAGGAAGGCCTGGGCCTGCTCCTTGCCCTCCTGCGGAAACACCGAACAGGTGACGTACAGCAGCTTTCCCCCGGGTTGCAGAAGCGGCCAGAGCGCATCGAGCAGGGCGGTCTGCGTGGCCGCCAGTGCCGGAATGTCGGCGGCGCGCCGCAGCCAGCGGATGTCCGGGTGGCGGCGGGCGATGCCCGAGGCGCTGCAAGGCGCGTCGAGCAGGATGCGGTCGAAGCGCTGGCCGTCCCACCAGGCAGAGGGGTTGGAGGCGTCGGCCGCGAGGGTGCGGGCGTGAAGCCCCAGGCGCCGCAGCGTGTCTTCGACCCTTTGCAGCCGCTGCGCGTCTTTGTCGAGGGCGAGCACGTCGCAGTCGCAGCGTTCGAGCAGATGCGCGGTCTTGCCGCCCGGCGCGGCGCAGGCGTCGAGCACGCGCTGCCCTGGCTGCACGTCGAGCAGACCGGCGGCGTATTGCGCGGCGGCGTCCTGCACGCTGACCCAGCCCGCATCGAAGCCGGGCAGTCGTTCGACGGCGACGGCCTGGCTCAGCACGATGGCCTGGTCCAGGGCGGCGACATCGGGCGCCGTGCCGATCAGACCTTGTTCCTGGAGCGCGGCCTGATAGGCGTCACGGGTGATGTGCCGGGTGTTGACTCTCAGGGTCATGGACGGCTGGCGCTGGGCGACGGCAAGCATGCGCTGCCAGTCGTCCGGATAGGCTGTCTGCAAGGCCTCGACCCACCATGTCGGGTGATTCCACAAGGCTTCGGTGGTCTGTTTCGCCGGTGGCGCGGTATTGGCGCGGGCGGTGAAACGGCGCATCAAGGCGTTGGCAAATCCTTGGGCGTGCCGCAGCGCGGGCTTGCGCTTGCAGGCCTCGACCGTCTGGTTGACCACGGTGTGCGCCGCGTAGCGTAGCGTCGTGTCGGGAAGCAGCAGAACCAGACCCGTCAGCAGCACATCACGCAGCAAGGGCGGCTGAACGCCGCGGGGCTGGAGTTCGGCCAGGATGGCGCGTGCCGTGCCCAGATGGCGCAGCACGGCAAAACTCAAGGCTTGGGCCGCGCCGCGCTGGGCGGCATCCCACCCACCGCGGGCGGCGGCCTGCGGCAAGGCGGTGGCGAGCGAGGCCCCGGATTGAACGGCGCCGATCAACTGCGCGCAGGCCAGAAGATCTCGCCACAAGGGACGGTGAAGCGGCTTGGGGTCGGTGCTGGAGGATGGGGAAGTCACCGGAGCATTATCGATGCTGCCGCACCCCGCTTCCAAAGACGCAAGCGCCCGCATGTCGCGGGCACTCGGTGAAACCTTGGCGTCGCGGCTGGGCGACGCCAAGGTTCAGGGGCAGATGTAGGCGTAGCCCTCCCGATACTGCAGATTGGCAGCCTCGGCCACGCCCGAGGGCACGATGGTGGCGTCGAGCAGCACGCGGTCTTTGGAGATCTTGCGCGAGGTCAGGGTGTTGTTGCAGACGCGGAACGACACCCCCTGAGCAGCCAGCCCCCCGATCAGTCCCGCGAACTCGGCGCCCTTGCCGTCCACTGCGCCATTCAGCATGAAGTCGATGCCGGCACCGTTGCCGACGACGACGATCTTCGCCGTGGGGTCGGCGGCGAGATGATTGCGCACATTGCCCAGGCAGCGCGAGCCTTGCGCGTCGCCCTGGGTGACGTGATAGACGACTTTCACGGGGCCTTCCTTTTCGGCCCGGCTGGCGCGGGCCGTCGTGCTGACCATCAGCGCCGCAGCGCCAACGGTGGCTGCGGTCAGGGCTTTGCGGCGATTGGTGGTGTTTTCCATAGTCTCCTCCTTGGGATGGGGTGCATCGCGCTCTGATGGCGCGAGTGCGAGAAAAAAGGGCCGATTCACAGTCGGCCCTTGCATGATGCCTGCGAACGAAGCGCCGCACAATCGGTGCGAATGCAGACCCTGCGGCGCGTGGGTGTGGTCAGGACAGTGTGTCGCGCCAGATGTTGGTGGCCCAGGCCTCGGCGTAGTGGGCTTCGAGTTCGGACAGACCGGCTGAAATGCCGCCCGAGCCCGGCACGGTGAGGTAGGTCTTTTCCTTCTCGTCGTACTGGTGCACCGTGGCCACGTGAATGGCCTCCTTGAAGCTCACCATGCTGTAGCAGGTGTTCATCACCACCGGGTGCGGATTGACCGGCTGGTCGTACAGCATGGAGACGATGGCGGCCGCCGCGACCTTGGCGTGCTGGTTGGCCATGTGTCCGGACTTGGGCATCAGCGGCGAGATCTGGATGGAATCGCCCAGCACATGGATGTCCTTGTGCACGGCGGATTCGAAGGTCTTGTAATCCACCGCGCACCAGCGGGCATTCATATTGGCCAGGCCGGTCTTCTGCGCGATCACCCCGGCGCGCTGCTGCGGAATGATGTTGAGCACATCGGCCTTCACCGGGTTGTCCACCTCGAACAGCACCTCCTTGGACTGCGCGTTCACGCCGGTGACATTGTGGTCGGGGATGTATTCGATCATGCCCTTGTACTGCTCGGCCCAGGCCTTCTTGAACAGCGGCTCCTTGGACTGCACTTTGTCGTTGGCGTCGAAGATCAGCACCTTGGACTTCGGCTTGTGCTGCTTGAAGTAGGCCGCCACCAGCGTGGCGCGCTCATAGGGTCCGGGCGGGCAGCGGAACGGTGCCTTGGGCACCGAGAGGGCGAACACGCCACCGTCGGGCATGGCTTCTATCTGCTTGCGCAAGGCCATGGTTTCGGGGCCGGCCTTCATCGAAATGAGGATCTGCCCGGCCTCGTTGGCTGCCTTCAGCCCCTCAACCGTATCGAACATCAGGTCGATGCCGGGGGACAGCACCAACTTGTCGTACTTGAGCGTTTCGCCATTGGCGAGTTTCACCGTGTGCGCGGCGGGGTCGATGCTTTCCACCATGCTCTTGATCCACTTCACGCCGTGGCGGGTGCGCAGGGCGTCGTAAGAGGTGGTGATGTCCTGCATGGACTTGGCGCCGGCGATGACCAGATTGGAGATCGGGCACGAGATGAAGGCATCGCCCGGTTCCACGACCGTGACCTCGATGGTGTTGCCCGACCATTCGCGGATGTATTTGGCGGCGGTCGATCCGCCGTAACCGGCGCCGACGATGACGACCTTGCCTTTGCCCGCGGCGCTGCGCGTGGTGCTGGCGCAGCCGGACAGGACAGGCGCGAGGCCGATGGCGCCCACGGAGGCGGCGCCTGCAAGAAAGTTGCGACGTGATGGCATGATGGAACGTCCTTACGGTTTCTGCTGGGCGAAATAGGTGGCGATCTGCTGGATCTGGGCGTCGGTGTAGCCCTTGGCGATCTGCGGCATGATGGTGCCGGTACGTTTGCCCGACTTGTACTCGGCCATGGTCTCGACGATCGAGGCGGCGCTGCGCCCGGCCAGGGTGGGGATGGCCGCCGTGGACACGCCATGCGGTCCGTGGCAGTTGAAGCAGGTGGCGGCCAGCGACTGGCCTGGCGTCACCATGGACGCCGCCTGGGCTGCGCCTGCGGCGCAGAGCAGGGGAATGAACAACAGTTTGCGCAACATCCGATGCCTCCTTGGGTGATGGAATGGCCGATCACAAGACTGAAACCGTCTTTGATCTAGAACAAAAGGTAGCGAAATGTATCAAATAGATACATTCGGGTGAACCAGCAGGGGTTCGGGCCGGTTTGCGCTCCGTCAATACTGGGTGGAGTATGCAAGGGCCGTGTGATCGAAGTCACACTGCGACTGCCGAGATTTGGAGTCGGCGATCTTTGAACCCGACAGGCGCTTCGGCCTGGCTAAAGATGCTCAGGGCTTGATGTAGTACCAGCCTTCGGACTGGAGTTTCACCAGTTCGTACACCCCCGCGGGCACCACGGTGGCTTCGAGCACGAGTTCACTCTGGGGGATTTTGAGGAAGGTCAGGGTGTTGTTGCAGGCCTTGAACTGCACGCCCTGATTGGCCAGATCGCCGATCATCCCGGAGAACAGCGCCCCCTGGGGCGTTTTGGCGCCGTTGAGCAGAAAGTGGATGGCCTTGCCGTAGCCCACGACGATGAACCGCATCTTCGGGTCGAGTTCCAGCACGTTCTGGATATTGATCAAGCCTTCGTAAGCCTGTTCCAGGCTGTCGCTGATCTGCATGGCGACTTTCCAGGGTTCGCTGGAAATCTGCTGTGCCGCCACCGGCCCCTGGGTTTGCGCCTGAGCCATGCGGGTGCCGCCCAGGCCAATCAGGCCGGCCCCAAGCAGTCGGATGCGGTCGCGTGGGTTCATGGCAATCTCCTCTGATGTGATCAGGCTGATGTGTGCGGGTGGGTGGGGCGTGTGTGCAGATGATGCAGGCTCCAGCGTTGCCGCTCGGCCAGCCAGCGGTAAAGCCAGTACCCCACCAAGGTGGCGAACAGCACGGCCAGGGTGTTGAAGAACACGGTGCCGGGCAGGATGGCCAGAAGCTCCAGAGCGTTGAAATCCCGCCATTTGACGATGGCCGTGAGCAGCGCGCTGAGCAGGCCGAAACCCGCACCGATCGCCGCATTGATGCGCAGCAGGGTGGGCAGGGTGAGGACGGCGGTCTCGATCTTGGGCGAGGTCATGGTGTGTGGGGTCAGGAGGTCAGATCCGCACTTCGCCGTCGCCCAGGACGATCCATTTGAGGCTGGTGAGTCCTTCGAGACCGACAGGACCGCGGGCGTGGAATTTGTCGGTCGAAATGCCGATCTCGGCGCCCAGGCCGTACTCGAAGCCATCGGCAAACCGCGTCGAGGCGTTGACCATGACGCTAGCCGAATCGACCTCGCGCAGGAACTGCATCGCCCGCGGGTGGTCGCGGGTGAGGATGGCGTCGGTATGTTGCGAGCCATAGCGGTTGATGTGAGCAATGGCGTCGTTCACGCCGTCCACCAGCTTGATCGAGATGACGGGTGCGAGATATTCGGTGCTCCAATCGGCCTCGGTGGCGTCGCGCAGCAGGGCCTGGGCGCCGGGCACGTTGGCCAGAAGCGCACGGCTGGCAGGGCAGCAGCGCATCTCCACGCCCTTCTGCGCAAACACGGCGCCGATCCGGGGCAGGAATTCCGCCGCGATATCGCGCGCGACCAGCAGCGACTCGGCCGCATTGCAGGGGCTGTAGCGCTGCGTCTTGGCGTTGTCCGTCACCTTCACGGCCATGTCGAGGTCGGCACCGCTGTCGACATAGACGTGGCAGTTGCCATCCAGATGCTTGATCACGGGCACCCGCGCCTCGGCGCTGATGCGTTCGATCAGGCTCTTGCCGCCGCGCGGAATGATGACATCGACGAACTGCGGCATGGTGATGAGGGCGCCCACGGCGGCACGGTCGGTCGTGGGCACCAGTTGCACCGCATCGCTCGGCAGGGCAGCAGCCTGCAGCGCCTGCGCCACGAGATCAGCCAGGGCGCGGTTGCTGTGGATCGCTTCCGAGCCGCCGCGCAGGATCACCGCATTACCGCTCTTGATGGCCAGCGAAGCCGCCTCGATGGTCACGTTTGGCCGACTCTCGTAAATCATGCCGAACACGCCCAGCGGCACCCGCATCTGCCCCACGCTGATGCCGCTGGGGCGTCTGCGCACGCCGTCGATGCCGCCGATCGGGTCGGGCAGCGCGGCCACCTGTTCGCAGCTCTGCGCCATCTGCTCGACCACCTTGTCGCTGAGCGTGAGGCGATCGACGAAAGCCGACTCCAGCCCGGCTTCGCGCGCGGCATGCAGGTCGCGCAGATTGGCGTCCTGCAGCGCGGGCCGATGCTGGCGGATCGCGGCGGCCAGAGCGATCAGCGCCCGGTCCTTGGCGGCAGTAGAGGCCCGGGCCATGTCGCGCGACGCAGCCCGGGCGCGCGCGCCCATGTCGGCCATCAGGGTGTGGATCTGTTCAGAAGAAGCGTCCATCGAACTGTAAAAAAAGCGGAAAGAACAAAATTCGGATCGCAAATCGAGCGCAAGGACATGCAATTTGTTTAAGCTCCTAGCGCCAAGCCCGAACCGGACAGCCATTGTGCTTCAAGGGCGCGGTGCTTGCTGAACTGATTTTTCAACGAAGGAGCTAATCATGGGACTGTTCGACAGCGTGGCAGGTGGATTGGGGCAGATGCTCGGGGGTCAACAACCGCAGGGCGGCGCCGGTGACAACCCGATGTTGCAGGCAGTGATGGGGCTGATGAACGACAACGGCGGGCTCGGCGGTCTGCTGAGCAAATTCCAGCAGGGCGGATTGGGCGATCTGGTGCAGTCGTGGGTGGGCACCGGTGCGAACCTGCCGATTTCCCCGGCGCAGATCCAGCAGGTGCTCGGCAGCGGCGCTCTGGGTGATTTGGCGGGCAAACTCGGCATGCAGCCCGACCAGGTGGCCGGCGCCCTGTCGCAGTCGCTGCCGCAGGCGGTGGATGCGATGACGCCCAACGGTCAGCTCCCGTCTGAAAACGACCTGATGGCCACGGCGCAGCAAATGCTGGGCAAATTTTTCGGTTAACGCAGACGAGGCCCCCGGCATGCCCCGGATGGATCGAAGGAAGCACTGATTCATAGTGACAAAATCGGTTTGATTGTTACATCCCTTCGGCCCTAGACTCCGGGCAAATCCGGAGAGCAATGAGTCTCTTCGATAGTTTTAGATGAATATATCGAATGACTCGAATCCTTGCAGGAGGGCTTTGTATGCACGACTTGAGAATGCCGCGGCGCAGTTTCGCCGCAATGATGATCGGAGGCATGCTTGCCGCTGCTCCCGTGAGCTGGGCGGCCGCGCCCCCTGAGGCGGCTTCATGTGTGGCCTGCCACGGGGCGGATGGCATGGGCAATGCCGCTGCCGGGTATCCGCGGCTGGCCGGATTGCCTGCGAAATACATCGCCGATCAACTGCGTTACTTTGCCGATGGCACGCGCAACAACGCCATCATGTCGGGCATGGCCAAGCCTTTGTCGCAGGCGCAGATTGGAGTGCTGGCCACGTACTACGCAGGGCTCAAACCGAGTGGCAAACCCGCGCCCATGCCTGCCGGGGCGGCGGCCAGCGAGGGCGAGCGGCTGGCGTTGCGTGGCGACTGGGACAAGGGCATCCCGGCGTGCATCCGTTGTCATGGCCCTGGCGCGGTGGGTGTCGGTGAAAACTTTCCGCCGCTGGTCGGGCAGTCCGCAGCCTACATCGAGGCGCAGATCAAGGCCTGGAAAGACGGCAGCCGCCGCGGCGATCCGCTGGGCATGATGCACACCGTAGCCCTTCGCATGAGCGACGCGCAAACGCAGGACGTGGCGCAATGGCTGGCGGCGCAGCCGCTGCTGCCGGTCAAGACTTCCAAAGCCCAACCTTGACCCGGAGCGTTCCATGACCACAACCCCCGCTTTCATTCTCAAGCCAAGTCGTCCCGTCGCGGCGCGCACTGTGCTTCGTCTTGGCTCGCTTGCGTTGGCGCTGGCCGGTGCTGGTGCTTTGACTTCGATCGCCATGGCTGCCGAAACGCCGTCAGCCCCCCCGAAGTCGGAAATCAATGCGTCGGTGGGCACCGGCGCGAAGTTCGTGCCGCCGCCCGAATCGTCCATTCCGAACGACGAGTTCGGCAAGATGGTCAAGCTCGGCCGCGACATCATGCTCGATACGCCCAAGTACGCCAAGGCCTACGTCGGCAACACCCTGAGCTGCGTGAACTGCCACACCGATGCCGGTCGCATGGCAGGCTCGGCACCGCTTTGGGCAGCGTATGTGAGCTATCCCGCCTATCGCGGCAAGAACAAAAAGGTCAACACTTACGAAGAGCGGCTGCAGGGCTGCTTCATGTATAGCCAGAACGGCAAAGCCCCGCCGCTGGGCAGCGAGACACTGGTGGCCTTGCAGTCGTATTCCTACTGGCTGTCCAAGGGTCTGCCGGTGGACGAAAAGGTGGCCGGGCGGGGCTACCCCAACCTGCCCGATCCGGCCCAGACGCCTGACTATGTGCGCGGGCAGAAGGTCTTCGAGGCCAAGTGCGCCATTTGCCACGCCGCCGACGGCCAGGGGCAATATGTCAACGGCGAAACCGTGTTCCCTCCGCTGTGGGGCCCCAAGTCGTTCAACTGGGGCGCGGGCATGGGCAGCTACAAGAATGCCGCCAAGTTCATCTATGCCAACATGCCCTACGGCATGAGCTACAGCCTCACGCCGCAAGAGGCCTGGGACGTGGCCTACTTCATGGATGCGCAGGAGCGCCCGCAAGACCCTCGCTGGACCGGCACGGTGGCGGGCACGCGCGCCAAGTTCCACGACAGCAAGTTCAGCCTTTACGGCACCAAGATGAATGGCAAGCTGTTGGGTGATATCGGCGCACCCAAACCTCGCTGATCGCCCGCTTGTTGCCTATGCACTCTCAACCAAAGCCCTGCCATGCAGGGCTTTGGTTTTTCAGGCCGAGGCCTTGCTCGGCTCGATGTCGCGGAACAGTCGTTGATACAGCACCAGATAGAGTGCCTGAAACGTGGCCGCGACGAAAAATGGCGCAATCAACCATCCCATGTGCAGCAGCACGGCGGCGATCAACGGGCCGATGGCGCGAGGAATCTGGATCGAGACATTGTTGATCGTGGCGGCCAGGCCACGTCGATCTGCGCCCGTCAGACTCACCGTCAGGGCCTGCCGCACGCCCATGGTGCCCTGGTTGGCGGTGGCCCGCAGAGCGTAAAAGCCGGCCGCGACCCAGAACACCGGCGACAAGGGCGTGAGCATCAGCATGATCAAGCCGGCGGTGCGCATGCCGACGACAGCCCGCACCGCGCCGAACCGTTGGGCCAGACGGCTGGCGATCTGCGCGCCGAATGCGGCAAAGACGAAGCTCGCCGCCATCGCCGGGCCTATGCTCGCCGGGCCATGGCCAAAGCGCAGCAGGTACCAATAGGCCATCAGTGGCGCCACCATGCCGATGCCCAGGCCGTTGAGGGCGTTCACCAGACCCAGTCGCCAGAGCAGGCGGTTTTCTTGACGGCGGCGTTCCAACCGGGGGAGGTCGTCGAGACGCTCCTCCGTGTTGGGCGCGCTCTGGGGGAGAGGTTCGATGCGGCTGACTGTGGGCGCGTCTTCGGCTCGCAACAGCAATAGGAAGCCGATCGACGAGCCCAGCAGCGGCAGGATGAACAGGCTGCGGTATGCCCAATCCTGCGACATGAAACCGCTCAGCCAATGCGGCGCCGCCCCCAGCACGGCGCCCAAGGCCATGCCGAGCATGCCCAGGGTCGAATTCAGGCTGAAAATCTGCGAGCGCAGCGCGGTCGGTGTGCCGTGCGCCAGCCAGGCTTGCTCCAGCGGGCCGAAGGGGCCTGCCGCGCCATTGGCCCCGCGCCCGAAGCTTCCGAGCAAGGCGGCGGGCACCAGAAGCCAGGGGCTGCTTGTGAACAAGGCCACGGCGGAACAGACGACCAGAATCAGTTCGTAGCCGAGCAGGAACTGGCGCCTGCCGACGCGATCGCTGAGCGGCCCGATCCACAGCGTGAGCGCCGCGCCGATGAACAGACTGCCGCTGAGCACGGCACCGATCTGCGGCGCGCTCCATTGCAGGGCATGCAGATAGAGGGTGAAGGCAGCGACCAAGGCTCCTTGGCCGATGCTGCGCGCCAGACGCGCGAGGATGACGCTACGTGCCGCCGGAGAAATCTGCGCCCAGGCGCTGGGTTTTCGTTGTGAGGCGTCATCAGGGCGCCAGGGGCGCGCGGCGGTCTGCATCGAGGGGCTCGTTCAATCCGGCTGGTTGTGCTTGACCGAGGCGGAGGCCAGTCGGGTTTCTCGGATGTCGATGACGCGGGCCTGCTTTTGCGACTTGGCCGACCCGCCAGCCGGTGCGGCCATGTAGTGCCGGATCTGCGCAATCACCGCAGGCTGGTCCCAGTCTTCAGGGCCCATGGTGCGGGCGATTTCCTTGCCCTGCTTGTCGATGAGAATGGTGGTGGGAGTGCCCAGAATGTTCAAGGTGTCGAGCACATTGGTGGTCGGATCGACATAGATCGGCAGATGGCCAATGAAGTTGTCATCGTAGAAACTCTTGACCGTGAAAATGCCGCCCTTGTCCACCGACAGCGGGACGACGGCGAAATTCTTGCCGCCGAGCAGCTTCTGCAGCTTGTCCAGAGTGGGCATTTCACGCACACAAGGCGGGCACCAGGTTGCCCAGATATTGAGCAGCACGACCTTGCCCTTGAAATCCGCAAGCGTCATGGGCTTGCCCTGCCCATTCTCGAAAGTGACCTTCGATAGCGGCAGACTGTGCGCGGCCGGGTAGGGCGTGAAGGTGAACCCTGCCGCCTGAGAAGCGGGCGCGCAGGCGATGCACAAGGCAAGCGCCGCAACGGCGCGGCGCATGAAAACGGTCATGGAAGACATGAAACGACTCCAGGGGAACGATGAAGCAGCGTCAGTGAAAGGAGGCACTTGTCGGTTTCGGCGAAGCGCTTTTCCCTCGTATGTCTTTTCCGCTGCCGAGTAAAAGATAGCCCTCGGAGGGCACGGGCGATGTAACGGCATGTAGTATCAACTCGGCTCGCGATGGCTTTTCGTCGGCGGACAATGCCGCCATGTCCGCCGCGTCCGACCTTGCATGGGCCCATCTCGTTCTCGGGGTTCACCTCGGGGTGATTCTGTTCAACGTGATGGGGCTGATCGTCGTGCCTCTCGGTGCATGGCGGCGCTGGCCTTGGGTGCGAGGCTGCGTCTGGCGCGCAGCGCATCTGCTGTCGATGGCCATCGTGGCGGCTCAGGCTGCGATGGGGCGCGCCTGTTTTCTCACGGTCTGGCAGAGCGAGCTGATGCAGCGCGCAGGCCAGCAGGGTTATACCGCTGGCCTGATTCAGACCTGGGTCGACCACCTGATCTTCTGGCCGCTGCCTCTCGCGGCGTTCACCGCGATCTATCTGGCCGTCGGGGTCTATACCCTGGCGTTGTGGTGGTGGGTGCCGCCACGCTGCGGCCGCGCTAGACCCCAGCCCAGCAGCAAGGCGAAGAGCGCAAGCAGCACCTCGGGGCCATCGCCGTAGCGCGAAGCGAGCCAGGCGAACGGCGTCAGGCCAGCCTGACCCTGTACCGTGCCGTAGAGCACGCCGACCGTGTAGGGCTGCAACTCGGCGACGACGCGTCCTTGCGCGTCGATGATGGCGGTGGCGCCGGTATTGGTGGCGCGAATGCCCGGGATCTGAAATTCCAGCGAGCGCATGCGCGCGATTTCCAGATGCTGCGGAATGACGATGGTGTTGCCGAACCAGCCCAGATTCGTCAGGTTGGCAAAGATGTTGGGAGCGTTGCCGGGTGAGCGAAAACGCTGCGCCATCTGCGCTCCGAACAGGTCTTCATAGCAGATGTTCGGAGCCACGTTCACGCCCCGCACCACGAAAGGCGGCTGATCGAAGCCGCCTCGGGCGAAACTGCCCAGTGGCATGTCCATCAGTTTGACGAACCAATGAAAGCCGTAGGGCACGAACTCGCCGAAGGGCACCAGGTGCGCCTTGTCGTAGCGATACGGCGCCGTGCCGCCCAAGCCCAGCACGCTGTTAGTGTATTGATCGGCGCCCCGCGTGAGGGGAATGCCAAGCAGCGCGGCGGCATGGTGTTCCCTGAGCGAGCGCTCCAACTGCCGCAGGTAAGCCGGATCGAGGTCTTCGGGCAGAACCGGCACCGCGGTTTCCGGGGTGACGATGAGATCGGCATGGATCGAACTCAGCCAGTCGCCGTACAGCCGCAGCGTCGGCGCGAGCGACTCGGGGCGGAATTTCTCCGATTGCGCCACGTCGCCCTGTAGCAGCGCCACGCGCAGGGACGGGCCTACCGGGTGCGTCCAGCGGATCTGCTGCAATTGCAGACCACCGAGAAAAAGCGCCGCCAGCAGGCTCACATTCACCACCGCGCCGCGCAGACTGACCTGCGTGAGCAGCGCCAGGAGCGCAGCAGCCAGTGCCGCGGTGAAATTCACCCCGTATTGCCCGATGACCGGAGCGTAGCCCGACAGCGGATTGCCGACCTGGGCATAGCCCAGCGCCAGCCAGGGAAAGCCGGTGAAGACCGTGCCTCGCAGCCATTCAGCCAGCGTCCAGCCTCCGGCGAACACGCACGCTGTCCCGAGCGCGCGCAGGATCGGCCAGGGTTCGCGGCCCGCAGAGGGGGCGAGCGCCGCAGCGAGCGCCGCGGCCAGCGCGGGGTAGATGGCGAGATAGGCGCAGAACAGCAGCATGGCACCCCCTGCCAAGGGAGGCGCCATGCCGCCGTACACCGCCATGCTGATATACAGCCACCAGAGCCCGCCGGTGAACCAGCCCAGGCCGAGACTGAAGCCCCGCAAGGCGCCGCGCTTGGCTCGGTTGGCACGGCTGGTCAGTGGGTCGGCCCAGAGCAGACCCAGCCACAGCGCCAGAATCAGAATCGACCACGCGCCGAACTGCGGGCGCCCGAAGGTCTGTGCGAGCAGCGCGCCCAGGCCGATGGACAGAAACGGAGCGAGACGGGGATGGGCAAGCAGGCGACCCATACGAGCGCGGGCTGGCGTTGGGTTGCGATCGCGGAGTGCGTGAGGTTCAGGCATGAAGCGGAACGATGATGGGCATGCAGGGAACAGGCTGCGCCCGGACTTTACCCCGCAGGCATGGCGCTGCCGTCGGCGTAGGGGTCTGGAATGCCAAAGCGTTGCAGGGCCGCCACCTCGTGTCGCTCCATATCTCGCGCTTCGTCTTCCGTCAGATGATCCCAGCCCTGGGCGTGCAGTACGCCGTGGATGACGAGATGGGCGTAATGCGCGACCAGCGGCTTGTGTTGCACCTGCGCCTCGTGCGCGACCACGGGGCTGCACAGCACGATGTCCGCATGCACGGGCCAGTGGTCGTAATCGAAGGTGAGGACATTGGTGGCGTAATCCTTGCCGCGATACTCGCGGTTGAGCGACCGGCCCTCGTCGGCCGCCACGAAGCGCAAGGTGATCTGATGGGGCTGCAACGCGGTGCCCATTTGCGTCTGAGTTGCGCTGGCTTGCGGCCCCACTCGCAGGGCGGCACGCACCCAGCGCAGCAACAAGGCGCGTGGCAGCTGGTCGTGATGCGTGACATCGGCGAACTGAACCGACAGGCGCAAGGCGGGCGATGCGGGGCGGGTCGGCCGTGTCATGCCGAGCGCGGCGCACGCCGACGTGGGGAGGGGGTGTCGTCGCCTGACTGACCCTCGGATTTGCCCGTGGGGTCGAGCGCCTTCTGTGCTTCATGCGTTTCGTAGGCATCGACGATGCGCGCCACCAGGGGGTGCCGCACCACATCCTGACTTGTGAACAGGTTGAACGCGATGCCCCGCACCTGGGCCAGCACCTTCTGCGCCTGCATGAGCCCGCTTTGCGTGCCACGCGGCAGATCGACCTGACTGATGTCGCCGGTGATGACCGCACGCGACCCGAAGCCGATGCGAGTGAGGAACATCTTCATCTGCTCCGGCGTGGTGTTCTGCGCCTCGTCCAGAATGATGAACGACTGGTTGAGCGTTCGGCCCCGCATGAAGGCCAAGGGGGCTATTTCGATGGCGCCGCGATCGAACAACTTTTGCGTCTTTTCCATGCCCAGAAGGTCGTACAGCGCGTCGTAAAGCGGACGCAAATAGGGATCGATCTTCTGCGTCAGGTCTCCCGGCAGAAAGCCCAACCGCTCGCCGGCCTCGACCGCAGGCCGGGTGAGAACCAGCCGCGAGATGGCGTGACGTTCAAGCGCATCAACTGCGCAGGCCACGGCGAGAAAGGTCTTGCCCGTGCCCGCCGGCCCGATGCCAAAGGTGATGTCGTGCTGAAGGATGTTGCGGATGTACTGCACCTGGTTGGGGGTGCGCCCATGCAGACTCTCGCGTCGGGTGTAGAGCACCGGTTCGTCGTCCGCCGCGTTGAGCTTCGGCCGCAAGCCCTGGGCGGCCTGCGCCAGTTCGAGCTGGATGTCCTCGAGGCTGAAGCTCGCCTCGGCACGGCTCCATAAACTCTGCAGCAATTCGAGGGCGCTTCGTGCGGCGGCGCTGTCGCCTTCGACGGTCACGGTATCGGCTCGGCGCGCGAGGCGTACATCGAATGCGACTTCGATCTGTCTCAGATTTTCATCCAACGGCCCGCAGAGCTGGGCGAGGCGGGCGTTGTCCGGGGGAGAAAAGGTGTGTCGGAGTTGCACGGACGATCTGGGCATGTGGGAAGATGAGGGCGACCTCCCCCGGGTTCGGGGGCGTGAGTTGATAGTATCGACCTGACGCCGACATTGTCTGCTCGGCCTTGAGAACAGAAACGGAATGCGATGAGCGCCATGCAATGTGCCTTGGTCGTCGATGACCTGCCTGCCGTGAGGGCCGGATTTGTCGAATTGCTGCGGGAAAACTATCCGGGCGTGCTTGTTTTTGAGGCGGGCCGCATGGCCGACGCCATGCAGATTCTGCAGCGCGAGCCCGTGGATCTGTTGCTGGTCGACCTCGGCCTGCCCGATGCCAACGGGCTTGAACTGATTCGCACCCTGACCGAGACAAGGCCTCAAGCGCGCTCGGTGGTGGTCACCATTTTTGACGATGACGACCACCTTTTTCCCGCGCTGCAGGCCGGTGCCTTCGGCTACCTGCTCAAAGATCGCCCGAAGATCGAGCTGCGCGCCCAGTTGCGGCGCATTCAGGATGGCGAGCCCCCGCTGTCGCCCAGCATCGCCCGGAGGATGGTGCAGCACTTCACGCATCTGCATCGCACCCTGGCGGCGCCATCCCTCAACGTTCCGCAGGAAGAGCAGATCGCACTGACGGAGCGCGAAAGCGAAGTGCTGCAACTGGTCGGCAAGGGCTACACGCTGCCGGAAATCGCCGTTCAACTCGGCCTTTCACGCCATACCGTGGCCGACTACGTGAAACAGATCTACCGCAAGCTCAACATCTCATCTCGTGCCGAGGCGGCCCTGGAGGCGGTCCGGCGCGGGCTGGTACGGTGACCATTTCACCGCATCGAAGGGGCATGGCCCCATCCCTGCGAACCAACCGCGCCTTATCTCCTGATCTATATGAATGCCAACCCGCTCCCTGAAGAGTCTTCCGAGTGCTATCTCAACGGCACTTTCCAGCCGCTTGCGCAATGTCAGGTCTCCGTGCTGGATCGCGGCTTCATTTTTGGCGATGGCGTCTACGAGGTGATACCGGTCTACGGCCGGCGCGTTTTCCGGGTGCAAGAGCATCTCGCGCGCCTTTCCCGCAGCCTGGCCGCAGTCGGCATCAAGAGTCCAGAGCAGGCAGGCGACTGGCTGTCCTTGGTGCGCGAGCTCGTCGCCCGCAACGCGCCCGACGACCAGTGCGTCTATATCCAGGTGACACGCGGGGTCGCAAAGCGCGATCACGCCTTTCCCCGGGGCGTCGAGCCCACGGTCTTCATGATGAGCTTTCCTTTCCCTCATCTGCAGACAGAGAAGCGGTCGCAGGGCCTGGCCTGCATCACCGCGCCCGACTTGCGCTGGCGTAACGCCCATATCAAGTCGATCTCGCTCCTGGGCAATGTCCTCGCACGGCAACTGTCTGTCGAGAACGACGCCGCGGAGACCCTGCTCATCAGGGACGGCTACCTGACCGAGGCCTCTGCCTCAAATGTATGGATCGTGCGCAACGGCCGCCTTGCAGCCCCCCCAAGAGATCACGATAAGCTCGAGGGCATACGCGTAGGCTTGCTCGAAGAACTCGCTGCCGAGACGGGCATCGCACTTGAGTTTCGACCGGTGGCAGAGTGGGAACTGAGATGTGCCGACGAGATCTTGCTGACTTCGGCGACCAAAGAGGTGGTCTCCGTGACGACGCTCGATGGAAGATCGGTTGCCTCGGGGAGACCCGGTACCATCGGGCAGTCGCTGTACTTGGCCTATCAAGAGGCCAAACGCTTGCAGTCTCACTAAAGCATTGCGCTGTGACTCGCGTTTCAGCCGATCAGTGCAATCTACAAGTCCAGATCAAAAAAGCGCTTGACACCAAGACTTGCTACGAGCACAATTCCATCTCTCGGCGCTAACGACACCGGGCGAGAAGCAAGAGAAAGTGTACGTGGCAGAAAAACCAAAAACCTTTCGCTTGACTCGGAAATAAAATTAGTGCAATAATTGATGTCTTCGCTGCAAAAAACAGCGAAGCGAACAAGAGAGAAAGTAATAAATAACCTTTCGCTTGACTCGGAAATAAAATTAGTGCAATAATTGATGTCTTCGCTGCTTACGCAGCAAACGCCAAAACGGCGAGTTCATTAAGAAATCAACCGATAAGCGTGGGCGTTTGGCTTGATGCAAATATACCAAACGCTCATATGAAGTACGGAAATTTTCCGTAATTCCTTGAGTGCGCATTGTTCGCAATGCAAAAAAGATCAAACTATAGAGTTTGATCCTGGCTCAGATTGAACGCTAGCGGCATGCTTTACACATGCAAGTCGAACGGCAGCGCGGGGCAACCTGGCGGCGAGTGGCGAACGGGTGAGTAATACATCGGAACGTGCCCTGTGATGGGGGATAACTACGCGAAAGCGTAGCTAATACCGCATACGACCTACGGGTGAAAGTGGGGGATCGCAAGACCTCACGTCATAGGAGCGGCCGATGGCGGATTAGCTAGTTGGTGAGGTAAAGGCTTACCAAGGCGACGATCCGTAGCTGGTCTGAGAGGACGACCAGCCACACTGGGACTGAGACACGGCCCAGACTCCTACGGGAGGCAGCAGTGGGGAATCTTGGACAATGGGGGCAACCCTGATCCAGCAATGCCGCGTGTGGGATGAAGGCCTTCGGGTTGTAAACCACTTTTGGCGGGGGCGAAATATCGAGTGCTAATACCATTCGGTGATGACGGTACCCGCAGAATAAGCACCGGCTAACTACGTGCCAGCAGCCGCGGTAATACGTAGGGTGCGAGCGTTAATCGGAATTACTGGGCGTAAAGCGTGCGCAGGCGGTTGGGTAAGACAGATGTGAAATTCCCGGGCTCAACCTGGGAACTGCATTTGTGACTGCTCGACTAGAGTGTGGCAGAGGGGAGTGGAATTCCGCGTGTAGCAGTGAAATGCGTAGATATGCGGAGGAACACCGATGGCGAAGGCAACTCCCTGGGCCTGCACTGACGCTCATGCACGAAAGCGTGGGGAGCAAACAGGATTAGATACCCTGGTAGTCCACGCCCTAAACGATGTCGACTAGTTGTTGGACGGGATACTGTTCAGTAACGTAGCTAACGCGTGAAGTCGACCGCCTGGGGAGTACGGCCGCAAGGTTAAAACTCAAAGGAATTGACGGGGACCCGCACAAGCGGTGGATGATGTGGTTTAATTCGATGCAACGCGAAAAACCTTACCTACCCTTGACATGCCAGGAACTTACCAGAGATGGTTTGGTGCTCGAAAGAGAGCCTGGACACAGGTGCTGCATGGCTGTCGTCAGCTCGTGTCGTGAGATGTTGGGTTAAGTCCCGCAACGAGCGCAACCCTTGTCATTAGTTGCTACGCAAGAGCACTCTAATGAGACCGCCGGTGACAAACCGGAGGAAGGTGGGGATGACGTCAAGTCCTCATGGCCCTTATGGGTAGGGCTACACACGTCATACAATGGGCGGTACAGAGGGTTGCCAACCCGTGAGGGGGAGCCAATCCCTTAAAACCGCTCGTAGTCCGGATTGTAGTCTGCAACTCGACTGCATGAAGTCGGAATCGCTAGTAATCGCGGATCAGCTTGCCGCGGTGAATACGTTCCCGGGTCTTGTACACACCGCCCGTCACACCATGGAAGTGGGGTTTACCAGAAGTAGTTAGCTTAACCGCAAGGAGGGCGATTACCACGGTAGGCTTCATGACTGGGGTGAAGTCGTAACAAGGTAGCCGTATCGGAAGGTGCGGCTGGATCACCTCC
The DNA here is from genome assembly GCF_001418255.1 of Thiomonas bhubaneswarensis. GTDB lineage: Bacteria > Pseudomonadota > Gammaproteobacteria > Burkholderiales > Burkholderiaceae_C > Thiomonas > Thiomonas bhubaneswarensis. The sequence goes on along the minus strand of NZ_LIPV01000018.1, from coordinate 7,531 downwards.
TTTCTAGAGACGCATCAAGTCGAGCGCTCAC
>NZ_LIPV01000018.1:0-2500 GCF_001418255.1 Thiomonas bhubaneswarensis | reverse complement strand
CCCATCGGTGCCGAAGAAAACTTCAAGGGGGTTGTCGATCTGCTGAAGATGAAAGCCATCATTTGGGACGAAGCGTCCCAAGGCATGAAATTCAGCTACGAGGATATTCCTGCAGATCTCGTGGAGACCTGCAAAGAGTGGCGCGAGAAGATGGTCGAGGCCGCTGCAGAATCCAGCGAAGAGCTGATGAACAAGTACCTTGAAACCGGCGAGTTGAGCGAGGCTGAAATCAAGCAAGGTCTGCGCGCGCGCACTATCGCCAGCGAGATCCAGCCGATGCTGTGTGGCACTGCGTTCAAGAACAAGGGTGTGCAGCGCATGCTGGACGCCGTGATTGAGTTCATGCCTTCGCCGGTCGACATTCCTCCGGTTTCCGGGCATGACGAGGACGAGCAGGAGGCTGTGCGCAAGGCCGCCGATGACGAGAAATTCTCGGCCCTGGCGTTCAAGCTGATGACCGACCCTTACGTCGGTCAACTGACCTTCATTCGGGTCTACTCCGGGGTGCTCTCGTCCGGTGACACCGTCTACAACCCGATCAAGGGCAAGAAGGAGCGTATCGGCCGTCTGCTGCAGATGCACGCGAACAACCGCGAGGAAATCAAGGAAGTTCGCGCTGGTGACATTGCCGCTGCAGTGGGTCTGAAGGAAGTGACTACGGGCGACACCCTGTGCAACCCTGAGTCCATCATCACCCTGGAGAAGATGGTGTTCCCCGAGCCTGTGATTGCACAGGCCGTGGAGCCCAAGACCAAGGCCGACCAGGAGAAGATGGGTCTGGCGCTGCAGCGTCTGGCGCAGGAAGACCCCTCGTTCCGTGTCAAGACGGATGAAGAGTCCGGTCAGACCATCATCTCGGGCATGGGCGAACTGCACCTCGAAATCATCGTGGACCGCATGAAGCGTGAGTTCGGTGTCGAAGCGAATGTCGGCAAGCCCCAAGTGGCCTACCGCGAGACCATTCGCAAGACCGTGGACAGCGCAGAAGGCAAGTTTGTGCGCCAGTCGGGCGGCAAAGGCCAATACGGTCACGTTGTGCTCAAGGTCGAGCCTAATGAGGTCGGCAAGGGCTTCGAGTTTGTGGATGCCATCAAGGGTGGGGTGGTGCCGCGCGAGTACATTCCCGCAGTGCAAAAGGGCATCGAAGAGTCGTTGAACTCCGGTGTGCTCGCGGGCTACCCGGTTGTCGACGTGAAGGTGACCTTGCACTTCGGTTCCTACCATGATGTGGACTCGTCCGAGCAGGCCTTCAAGATCGCGGCCTCCATGGGCTTCAAGGAAGGCTGCCGCAAGGCCAACCCGGTCATCCTCGAGCCGATGATGGCTGTCGAAGTCGAGACTCCGGAAGATTACGCTGGCAACGTGATGGGCGACCTGTCGTCCCGTCGCGGCATGGTGCAAGGCATGGAAGACATGCCCGGCGGCGGCAAGGCCATCAAGGCCGAAGTGCCGCTGTCGGAAATGTTCGGCTACTCGACGACGCTGCGTTCCATGTCGCAAGGCCGTGCCACCTACACGATGGAATTCAAGCACTACGCCGAAGCGCCCAAGAACGTGGCTGACGCCATCGTCAGCGCCCGCGCAAGCAAGTAATCAATCCCAATAACGACCCTTTCAAACGCATTCAGAGAAGGAAAACATCATGGCGAAGGAAAAGTTTGAGCGGACCAAGCCGCACGTCAACGTGGGCACGATTGGTCACGTGGACCACGGCAAGACCACGCTGACGGCGGCCATCACCACCGTGCTGTCGGCCAAGTTTGGCGGTTCGGCCAAGAAATACGACGAGATTGATGCTGCTCCTGAAGAGAAGGCCCGCGGCATCACCATCAACACCGCGCACGTCGAATACGAGACCGCCACCCGTCACTACGCCCACGTCGACTGCCCCGGCCACGCCGACTACGTCAAGAACATGATCACCGGCGCTGCCCAGATGGACGGCGCCATCCTCGTCGTCTCCGCAGCCGACGGCCCCATGCCCCAGACCCGCGAGCACATCCTGCTCGCCCGCCAGGTCGGCGTGCCCTACATCGTCGTCTTCCTCAACAAATGCGACATGGTCGACGACGCCGAGCTGCTCGAACTCGTCGAAATGGAGGTGCGCGAGCTCCTCTCCAAGTACGACTTCCCCGGTGACGACACCCCCATCATCAAAGGCTCGGCCAAGCTCGCCCTCGAAGGCGACAAAGGCGACCTTGGCGAGAAGGCCATCTTCAACCTCGCCGACGCCCTCGACAGCTACATCCCCACGCCCGAGCGCGCCGTGGACGGTGCCTTCCTCATGCCCGTCGAAGACGTGTTCTCCATCTCCGGTCGCGGCACCGTCGTGACCGGCCGTATCGAGCGCGGCATCATCAAGGTGGGCGAAGAAATCGAAATCGTCGGCATCCGCCCCACCCAGAAGACCACCTGCACCGGCGTGGAAATGTTCCGCAAGCTGCTCGACCAAGGTCAGGCCGGCGACAACGTGGGCATTCTGCTGCGCGGCACCAAGCGT
>NZ_LIPV01000017.1 GCF_001418255.1 Thiomonas bhubaneswarensis | reverse complement strand
GACTTGCCCACCGCGTCGTTCGGTTCGTCGCAAGCGCCGACCGACGCCGTGGACAAGTCTCCCAGCGCCTCGAACACAAAAATTCAGACAGCCCCCTTCACACACGCCGCACCCGGCGCTGAAAACTTCAACCTGACGTTGTGTTGCCATGTCAGAACTCCTTCGTTTGAAACACCCATCTGTCTTGGCATGATCCCCGGGTGAACAAAGACCTGCCGCATCGCGATGGATGCACTCTAGACCTTGGAGTGAGGTCCAGAGTCAAGGGATTTTTTGGCGTGCTGTTCATCTTCGGGATGACTGCCTTCATTTTCATCGCCGAAGTGACAGAAACTTTTCGGCCGACGTCATGCCTTTGCGGCAGTTTGGGCAAAGCATGCCACCCTAAAAAGTTTACACAGAAATTCCTCTCTGAATCGAATAGGATCGGTATGCGCTGTGGTGCGTCGCACGCATGTTCGCAGCCGCCTGCGTGACGAGGGCAGCACCATAACCAATTTTTGCTGGAACTCCGGCAGGCATGCAGGACTCAAATATCGATTTGCATGATGACGCTCGCTTATATCCCCTTGCTTTTCTCAATAGCCTGATTGCATGAACACCTTGCGTGTCGTCCTGCTCACCGTCCTGCTGGCGTTGCTGCCGCTGCAAGGCTGGGCCGCTATGGGCGATGCCACGACGTTCACGGCCATGCTGAGTCACTGCCCCGGACGAGATCAAGCTTTAATGGGGGCATCGCACGCAGACTTGTCGGCCACAGACCTGCAACAGTCACAGCATCCCCTCGATTCCTTTGAACGCAGCCGTGAAGTGAGGCCGGACGGCCGCCTGGGCCACCCGGTAGCCGGACATGCCCTTTGCCCCGTCCCCTGCGGTATCGCTTTAGCGACGGCTTCCGCGCCATTCGCTTGGCACTTTGTACAGAACGCAGCTTCCATGCCGCAATTCCACACACGCTTCGTCGCCAGTGCGGCGCCTGACGCCCCTTATCACCCGCCCAGGGTCTGATCACCCCTCAAAGCCGGCATTCGTCCGGCCTCAGCGCTGCGGCAGCAGGTCAATCTGCGAGGTCGCCCTCTGTCCCCGGCTCGTCCCAACGACCAGCCTCCGGACCCGGTCCGAGAGCATCGTTCCGCGATGAAACTGGGCGAGCCGATCACCACAGCCTTCTTGAAAACATCGATCGAGGTGAAATCATGCGTGTGCGTTTCACAATTGCCGCCACTGTGGCGTTCGTCATGGCCGGCATGGCCTATTTTGTCCTGGCCAGGAAGCCGGCTGTCCCGCAGGCGACGTTTGTGCTGCTGACTGGAAGAACCCTTTCGACCTCTTCCCTGCGAGGCCAGGTCTATCTGGTGAATTTCTGGGCCACGAGCTGCGCTACCTGCATCAAGGAAATGCCCCAAATGGTCAAGACGTACGAGCGATTCGAGGGAAGGAATTTCGAGTTCATCGCGGTGGATATGAGCTATGACCCGCTGTCTTATGTGACCGACTACACCTCGACCCGGCATTTACCGTTCAAGGTTGCCAAGGACGCGGATGGCCACCTGGCACGCGAGTTCTACGACGTCCGCCTGACGCCGACCACGTTTCTGGTCGACAAGCAAGGGAACGTCGTCAAGCGAATTCTCGGCGAACCCGACTTTCCCGAGCTTGATCGACTGATCCAGCACGAACTGGCTAAAAACGCTTGAAAGGACCAAGCCCCATGGACATCTCACTCATCCTCGAAGTCCTCCTCGCGGTCGGCGCAGGCATGCTGCTCAACCTGACGCCATGCGTGCTGCCGGTCATTCCAATCAAGGTTCGCACCATCCTGCGCGCCGCCGGTGCAAAGCCGGCGACACGTGCTTTGTCCGCCGGTCTGTTCGCTGCGGGGTCCCTGTTGTTTTTCACACCCCTGGGGCTGGCAACAGCTCTCCTGCATCTTCAATGGGGCGTGCTGTTCCAATCGCGAGCCGTGCTGATCGGCCTGGTCATCATCCTGCTGGTGATGGCGGTGATGAATTTCACGGGGCGCAGTTTGCCGATTCCTCCCATCATCGCGAGAATGGGAGGTGGGCGTTTCGCCGAGCCGCTGGTCTCCGGCCTGGTCAGTGCCCTTTTGTCGACGCCCTGTACCGGCCCCTTGCTGGGTGGGATCCTTGTGTTTGCCCTCACCCGGCCAACTGTCGACATCGTGATGATATTCATCGCGATTGGTCTTGGCATGGCTCTGCCCTACGCCATTCTGCTTCTGAAGCCCGGACTTCTCGATCGGCTGCCACGTGGAGGGGCTTGGACTGATATCGTGCGTCAAAGCTTCGGCTGGCTGCTTGCCGGCGCCGCGATTTTTTTCGCGCAAAGTCTGTTTCCCGCCAGCGTGGACAAGGCGCTATGGTTCGCATTTCTTGCTGGGATGATGTTGTGGGTACTCGCAACGAGCCTTCGCGCCACAGATCGCGCCTCGCGCTGGGCCGCGCCACTTTCGAGCTTGCCCGCACTGGCTTTGGTTTATCTGAGTGCAGGGATCTGGCCCGTCCCATCGCAGGGCATCCCTTGGCAGCCGCTTGAGGCAACACAAATCGCCGAGATTGTCAATCTGCATCGCCCTGCGCTGGTCGAATTCACCGCACAGTGGTGCCTGAACTGCAGGTTTCTGGAGCAAACCGTCTATGGCGACGCGCGCGTTGTGCAAGCCCTGCGCACCCGCGGTGTCGTTCCCTTGCAGGTTGACCTAACCCGCCCGAACCCAGAACTGCAAAGTCTCCTTGCCGCCTACGGCGGGGCTGGCCTGCCGTTCGTGGCGATATTGAATCCACATGGGCGAGAGATCGGCCATCTTTCCGGACTGTTCTCGGCCGATGCGCTCGTCCGAGGTTTGAATGCCATCCAACCATAAAGGAATTTCGATGAAACCAAAACTCCGGCGCATGGCCGCCGTCTCGCTCATTGCCCTGACCGTCTTGATCGGCGCTGCCTTGCTGTTCCATGCCGCGTATCCCGACCCTGGCTTGACCCCGGCTGCTGCCGGCGATCTGGTCGATTCCTCCGCCAAGGTTGGTGCCAGTGCCGCGATCAATGGCCCCAATGCGGTGGTGACGCTGCACATTGACGCGGGTTGGCATGTCTACGCCAATCCGCCGTCGGCGCCCTACTTGATTCCTGTCACGGTGGTCGCGCAACGCAGTGGCCGTACGTTAGCGATCCAACCTCTCTATCCACCCGGTCAAGACATCGGCCTACATATCAACGGCAAGACCATACGGGTCTACGAGAACGGTACACGCATCGCTCTGCCAGGTCTGTCAAGGCTGCGCGATGTCCGCATACAGGTGCAAATCCAGGCTTGCGCCGACAAAGGGCTATGCCTTCCACCGGCAACGATCGTTGCGACGACCCAATAATCTCATCGCTTCAGCGCTTTTCCGCCCGTAGAGCGGGCCCCGCTCGCGTTTTTCTTACGGAGTTGAACGATGGATGGTCGTGTTTTTCCCTTGCTCGTCGTACTTGCCTGTGCCGTGCTTCCGCCCGGCGCCTTGGCTGCGGATGCCGCCCCGGCCGCAGCGGCGAGTGCGGCGCAACCGTCGTGGACGAACGCCAGGCACGCTTTCACCGTGCAGTTGATCCAGCTCAGCCCAGACAGTGTGCGCGCCTTCTACGAGAACATGGGCTATCCATCCAAGGCCATCGATGCCATTGCCCGGGTCTGCGTGTTCGGAACCTCGATCCGGAACAACGCCAAGGTTCCTATCACCTATGACGTGGCCGCCTGGAAGGCCGTGACCCCGGATGGCAAGGGGCACCCGCTGATCACCAAAACCCAGTGGCTGCACCGCTGGCAGCCACTGGGCGTGCGTTCGGACTGGTCGGTCCTGCCGGCGCAGCAAACCCTGCAGCCCGGGGATTGGGCCCAGGGGTTCACCACCGTCGACTTGCCGCGCGGCGCGCGGTTCAAACTGATTTTTTTCTGGAGAGAGCATGGAACGCAACACCAAGCCACATTGGCCGGACCGCAATGCGCGGGGGCCACGCCTGATCAACCCTGAGCGCCGCCAGGTGCTGTCCTGGCTCGGCGGCGCCGGGCTGCTGGCCGTTGGCGCGGCGCGCGCCGCACGCGCCGCCGACCCGGCGCAGGACCACGCGCTCGCGGTGGTGGAGCCGCCACGCCCGGCGCCGGCATTCAGCTTGCAGGACATCAACGGCAAGACCCACCGCCTGGCCGATTACCGCGGCAAGGTGGTGCTGGTCAACTTCTGGGCCACCTGGTGCCCTCCGTGCCGGCAGGAAATGCCGTCCATCGAAAGGCTTTACCTGGCGATGAAGGGCCGCCCCTTCGAGGTGCTGGCGCTGGACCAGGGCGAGACCCTGAACAACGTTTTCGCCTACATGGGCCAGCTCAATCCATCACCCACCTTCCCGGTGTTGCTGGACCAGCACAGCGAGGCGGCGCATGCCTTCGGTGTGATGGGCATTCCGACGACCTATCTGGTCGACAAGAATGGCATGATCGTCCGGCAGGCCGTCGGCGGGCGGGATTACGACAGCCCTGCGATTCGGCAGGTCATCGAGGCCCTGATGCGCTGAACAGTCCCTGATCAGGCCACGGCGAACTGGCCCATCATCCCTTGCAGGCTGAGGTGCCGGACGGAGGCATCCGGCCCGCGGCGTCGAAATGGAGGCGATTTTCGCGGGCAATCGGCCCTGCTTGGCGGCGGGAGGCGCGGCGCGAAGCGGTAGAAGGCGACACTCAAGCAAGATTTTTGAGAACGCCAAGCCGCTGTTGCCGGGTGCCACCCCTGCCACTTCATGTGGAGCGCTCACTCCACCAGAATCTTGCCGACCATGCCAGCTTCCATATGCCTGGGCATCGTGCAGGCGAAGTCGACGGTCCCGGGCTTGCCAAAGCGCCAGATCAGCTCACCCTTGCTTCCAGGCGGTACGGCGACCATATTGGGCTCGGCCCCATCGGTCATATCGGGCATAGCCGCCATCATCTTTTCGTGCTCCTTGAGCTCGGCCATGCTCCCGATCGTCATCTCGTGCTTGATTTGGCCACGGTTGATCAAAACAAACCGAATCGTTTGTCCCGGCTGCACATGGATGACATCCGGCGTAAAACGCATCGAGTCGTCCATCGTGATGTCCACGTTTTTGGTGGCGGCCGTTGCTTGACCAGGATTGCCGATGGAAGATGCGTCGGCGTCCGCGTCGGCATGAACCGATGCGTGGGGGGCAGAGGCCGCATTTGCGGCAACCCCTGACATGCCCATGCCCTGCATGTTCATACCTTGCATATTCATGCCCTTCATGGCACCAGGCATTGCGGCAGCCTCAGAGGACACGCTTGCGCCACGCTTCGGCGTGGCCTCGTGTGACGGATTCTCGACTCCGGACGCATTCGCGGCGGCAAGCGCAAATACGGGCCATGCGCCAAGCAGAAGCATGGACAGTCGGATTTTCTTCATCTTCATATGGGTATCCTTTCGTCAGCCTTAAAAGTACAACAGCGAATCCGTTGAAAACCAACGGGTCAGAACCAGAAATGCAAGCCAGCGACGATGGCCGTCTGGCGTGTCTTTTCGCCCGCAATGCGCGCGTAGTCCGCGCTGCGGCCAAATTTCCCGCTCCATTCCACGCCGACATAGGGCGCGAACTGGCGCGTGAACTCGTAGCGCAGGCGCAACCCGGCGGTCGCATCGGACAGCCCACTGCCGATTTGACGCGCCGGATCATCCTTGCCATACAGGTTGGCTTCAACGCGCGGCTGCAGTACGACGCGCTGGGTGATCAGCAAGTCGTAACTCGTCGCCAGACGCAGCGCGCTGCGTCCCGCGTTGCCCAAATAGCCTGTGGCCTCGACATCGAACCAATAGGGTGCCAGGCCCTGCACCCCGAACGCCAGCCAGTTACGGTCGGGTCCGGAGCCGTTGTCGTGACGCACACCGAGCTGCGTGTCCCAGAACGCGGCAACCGCGTGCCCCCAGAGAAGCTCGGTTCGGGCGTCCTGCAGGCGTCCTTGCGAGACATCGCCCTCGGCCTTGATCACCAAGCGGTTGAAATCGCGGCCGAACCAGGCCTGCACGTCGTAGGCGCTCCAGTTGCCGTCGCGCGTATAGGCGCGCTCCAGGCGATCGACCAGCACCGAGCCGAAATTCTCCTGGTCCGCAAGGCGCGGCGGCTTGACTCCAGGCGGGATAAAGGGTCCGGTCGTCAGCGTGTAGCCACCGGAGTACGCATCGGCGCTGCGCGGCTGGTTGGGAGCCGCCCCCTTCATGTTCCCGTCAGCCGCCGCCTGCGTGGCCGCGCCCGTCCCTTGCATCTGCATCCCCGGCATGTCCATCCCATTCATGTCATTCGGCGCTGCCGCGGGCTTTGAAGAGGGCGTGGGAATTGCCTTTGACGAAGACGGGGTGGTTGCATCCATTCCCTGCATGTTCATGCCGCCCATGTCGCCAGACATTGCAGGCGCCTTCGTCGGCGAAACGGGGTGATCGGCCGGGGAGGAAGCCGAAGCAGCAGGAGATCCCATCCCTGGCATGCTCATCCCTGGCATGTCCATGCTTTGCGCCCAGACCGGCGCAATCGCCAGACCGGCGATCGCCAATGCCAGAGCTTTGTTGATGTGTTGCAGTCTCATTGATTTCATCTCCTATGGCCGCGGTGGTCATGACACCAGAATCTCGCGGAACATCCCCGCGTCCATGTGCATCATCAAATGGCAGTGCCAGGCCCAGCGCCCCAGCGCGTCGGCGCTGATGCGGTAGCTGACCTGCTGCGCCGGCTGAACCGGGATGGTGTGGCGGCGCACCTGGAATTGGCCATCCGGGCTCTCCAATTCGCTCCACATGCCGTGCATGTGCATCGGGTGGGTCATCATCGTGTCGTTCACCAACACCATGCGCAGGCGCTCGCCATAGCGGAAATGCACCGGTGTCGACTCCCCGAACGGCACGCCGTCGAACGACCAGGTGTAGCGCTCCATGTTGCCCGTCAGATGCATCTCGATCGTGCGACCGGGCGCACGCGGGTCGATCGGGCCACCGATCGTGTGCAGATCAGCCAGGGTCAAGACGCGTCGGCCGTTGTTGCGCAGGCCCACGCCAGGATCGTCCAGATTTGTCCGTGGGTGGTCGACGCGGGCGTCGACGCCGGGACCGTATTCGGCCGGCGCGTGCCGCACAGCAGGTTCCGTGTCCATACTCATCCCTCCCATGTCCATTCCCGGCATCGAGCTCATGTCGTTGCCCATCATGTCGGCCATGGTCAATTGCTGGCGTGGGTCCATCGGCGGAACGGGCGCGGCGAGACCCGGCCGGGCAGCCAGCGTGCCGCGTGCGTATCCGGTACGGTCCATCGATTGCGCAAAGATCGTGTACGCCTCGTCTCTGGGGCGCACCAGCACGTCATAGGTTTCCCCAGGGCCGAAGCGGAACTCGTCTACACTCACCGGCTCCACGTCCTGCCCGTCGGCGGCAACCACCGTGAGTTTCAGGCCGGGGATGCGCACGTCGTAAAAGGTATCACCCGAGCCATTGATGAAGCGCAGTCGTGCGACCTTGCCCGGCACGATGGGTGCGAACCAGTTGCCGGCAGGGGTGACGCCATTAGTGAGATACGTCAGCGTGGCGCCCGATAGATCGGAAAGGTCGCCCGGACTCATGCGCATCTGCTCCCACATCGCGCGCTTGTCGAGTGCCGCACGCAGTCCCTCGCGGGAGACATCGCGGAAGAAGTCCACCGCCGTCGGCTCGTGGTAGTTGTCAAAACCGCTGTCGTCCTTGAGCTTGGCCAGGACGCGCATCGGGTCTTCGTCCATCCAGTCCGACAACAGCACCACATGATCGGTCTCGGCGTGTATGGTCTTGCCCTGCGCGGGCTCGATGATGATGGCGCCGTACATGCCAGTTTGCTCCTGCATGCCCGAGTGCGAGTGGTACCAGTAGGTGCCGGCCTGCCGGACCTTGAAGTGATAGACGAAGGTCTCACCGGGCGTGATGCCCTTGAAGCTCATTCCAGGCACGCCATCCATCTGAAAGGGCACGAGCATGCCGTGCCAGTGGATCGACGTCGAACGGTTCATACGGTTGGTCACACGAATCGTCACCGTGTCGCCTTCCTTCCAGCGCAGCGTCGGCCCTGGAATCGATCCGTTGATCGTCGTCGCGACCCGAGGTTTTCCGGTGAAATTGACCGGAGTCTCGGCCACCGTCAGATCGAATTCGCGACCCCGCAGCTCCGGGGCCGTCCCGGTTGCGGTGGGCGCCGCTTGCGCGTGCGCCGCCCATGGGGCCAGCCCCAGCATGACGCCGCCAGCAGCCAACCCTTGCACGAAGCGCCGCCGTTGAACATGGACACCTTGTGGCCGGATGAGGAGATTGCGTTGCATGGTTTCGGCTGCTCCCGTTCAATGGAAAAATTTGAATGTGAAGCGTAGACAGGGTGTGCTTTCATGCGGATGACCACGGCATTACATTGATGTCATCGTCCTGTCATGGTCGCGGCAGATTCGGCGAACTACATTGAGAGTATGCTTCGGTCTTGGGGCGCCGGCGAGGTAACGCAGATGAAACTTCTGATCGTCGAAGACGAAGTCAAAACCGGGGAATATCTACAGCAGGGTCTCAGAGAATCGGGGTTCGTCGTGGATTGGGCGCGCAACGGCCTTGATGGCCATCATCACGCGATGATCGCGCCGTATGACCTGATCGTGCTCGATGTCATGCTTCCCGACATCGACGGATGGCGCATCCTCCGATCCCTTCGCGAGTCGGGCAACGATACGCCGGTGTTGTTCCTCACCGCGCGTGACGCGGTGGAGGATCGCGTCAAGGGCCTTGAACTCGGGGCCGATGACTATCTGGTCAAACCATTTGTCTTCACCGAGTTGCTTGCACGGGTACGCACCCTGTTGCGACGCGGGCGCGCCCCAACGCAAATCGATCAACTTGAGGTCGCCGATCTGGTGCTCGATTTACCGCGGCGCCGTGCTACGCGGGCCGGCACCCGAATCAACCTGAGCAGCAAGGAGTTCGCCTTGCTTGAATTGCTGATCCGTCGTCAGGGCGAAGTGCTGCCTCGGTCCCTGATCGCATCCCAGGTTTGGGACATGAACTTCGACAGTGACACGAATGTGATTGATGTTGCCATTCGTCGGCTGCGAGCGAAGGTCGACGATGGTTTCGAGCCCAAGTTGATCCAGACCGTGCGCGGTATGGGTTATACCCTGGACGTCCCCGATGGGCGTTGAGAACCGAACACGCCGCCCCATGTCGCTGGCGGTTCGCGTCACAAGTCTGGTTGGCTTGGTGACAACGGCGATATTCGTACTCTCTGCATGGGGCATCGAATATTCGATCCAGCGGCATTTTTCCCGGATGGATCTGGCCGAACTGCAATCAGCTTGGGCATCGGTGGATGCAGCGCTTCATCGAGATGGGGCTTCTTCGTCTGGGGTGGCACAGTCCCACGAACTCGTCGACGCGATCGCGGGAGGCCACGATGTGTACTTTGTCGTCCGTGACGCTAATGGCCGGCTGCTGTACGGAACGACTGCACCAGATCTCGATGCCTTGGGCGAAAAGGTGCCCGCCACCACGCATTTGACTTTAGATACGCTCCATATCTGGCGAACCGATCACCACGTCTACCGAGGAGCGGTCTTGCGTAGTGGCAACAAAACGGTCGTCGTCGCCACTGCGATCGACTTCCACCTCCAGTATTTACGGGAATTGCAGAATGCTCTTTGGGCGGGGACGTTGATGGCAAGCCTCATCAGCGTTCTTGTCGCAGCCTTAGCCGTACGCCAAGGGCACGCGCCGCTGCGCCGCATCAGCGCGCGCATGCGAGAAATGACAACTGAGCGGCTGCACACACGCCTCGATCCAAAGCATGTTCCAGTCGAACTCGTGGATCTGGCGGCCGCCTTCAACGCCATGTTGACCAGGATCGAGCAAGGCTTCGCGCGTTTGCGTAACGTCTCGGCCGACATCGCTCACGAGCTGCGCACCCCTGTGACCAATCTCACGACGCAAACCCAGGTCGCGCTGTCAAAGGCCCGGGACGTGGACGCCTACCGGGAAATCCTGTATTCGAACCTTGAAGAATTCGAGCGTATGGGCGCGATGATCAGCGACATGCTGTTCCTGGCGCAAGCCGAGCAGGGGCCGATGCGACGCGACGCCGCGGGAATTGACCTGCATGCGGAAATACGCAGCTTGTTCGACTACTTCGAAGCCTGGGCGGAGGACCGTGGGGTCTCGCTCGAACTGAACGGGCAAGTCGGCCGAGTCGAGGGTGATCGGGAGATGTTGCGCCGCGCACTCAGCAACCTGATCGCCAACGCCATCCGATATACGCAGCACGGTCAATCCGTCCATCTGCGCTTGTCGCAGGACGAGCGGTGGGTCAGGATTGAAATATGTAATCCCGGCAACATTCCATCCGAACATTTGCCCCATTTGTTCGATCGCTTTTACCGCGTGGATCCTTCGCGCCAGCGCCGTGGCGAAGGGGCGGGGCTCGGCTTGGCCATCGTCAAGTCGATCGTCGAAGCGCATGCCGGTCAAGTCGAGGTCACGTCCGAGAATGGAAAAACATGCTTCAGCGTGCGATTGCCGGGGGCGCATCTCAGCTCTCAAGTCACTCACGCCAAGTAGTTGATTAACAATGAGTCTTTTGAGCGACTTTCGGGCGATTTGCGGCCCTGGCCCGATTACCTCGCTAACTTCTCACGCGGCAGGCTTGTACGCATGTCTCTCCCTCCGCTGGCGGTTTCATGCCAATGACGTTTCGCCTCACGTGACGAGCCTCAGCCCATCCACGTGATTCAGAACGAGCTTGAACCCTGAGCCTTGGGAAAGGGTTGTCATGCCAATCTCGGCAAGCTCGACGTCAATACGTGTCAGACCGCGCATTTCAAGGACTGAGCGCGGACGAAGCCGTCGGCAGTGGCGGGGCGCTCAACGCAACCTGGATTTGCTGCTCCGCCTGAAGGCGAATTTGGACGATTTGCCGCAGGATTTCGGCAACTGCAGCGCCGGCCTTGGCCTGTGCCGCCGGATCGGGCTTGGCCACGGAGTTGACCGCCAGCAGGTTGGCGCGAGCGGTGTAGAGCTGCGGCTGCAAGGCGCCTTCCTGACGCAAGGCCTCAGCCTGAATCTGTCCAATCCGCACGCGCTGCTGCGGCGTGACCAATTCCTGCCAAGAACCCCTGGCCGCCGGCCAGATGCCCCCGCCCATCATGCCGTAGCCATAACCGCCGTCGTCACCATAGCCGTGATCGCTCTGAACGCCGAGCGCACCCCAGTCCCCGACCGGGCCGTTCATCATGCCGTAGCCGGATCGTGGCCCCCACCAACCGGAACTTTCACGCCAGGTGGGCGGTGCGCCCGCGTCCCATCGCTGGCCCCAGAAGGGGGCGACGCCGAATTCGGGGATCAAGAGTAGGTAAAAAGCGAATAGCACGATCGCCAGTGCAAGCAGCCACTTCGGTAGCGGTTTCATGATCTGAGCCTCAACTTTCCAGTTCGCGCCGCATGCGGTCATAGGTCTCGTGGTCGATGTCTCCGCGGGCGTAGCGCTCCTTCAGGATCTCCAGGTGCCTTTTGCTGTCAGATCGCACCCCGGAATCGCCCGAATGGCCCGTGAACAGCCATCGGATCAAGCCCACAACTATGGCGAGAATCAAAGCCCACCACACCAGCATGAAGAGCCAGCCCAAACCGAAGCCGCCCCATCCGCCCATCATTCCATATCCATAGCCCATGACCATGCTCCCATTGGATGTTCACAATAACCAGGCACCGACCGGCTGGACCGAATCAGCGCCTTGATGATGGCACCGACGCAGCCCTCAGGCGCGCAGGGCCTCGGCGACGCGCTTGAGCTTGTCGCGCACTTCACCGCCGAGTTTGTCTACCTCGGGACGTTTGACCATGCCGAGCACGGCCGCTGGGTCCATGAACACCACGCTGACCCCGCCGTCCGCCTCTTCCCGCACGACGACATTGCAGGGCAGCAGCGCGCCAATATCCGGCTCAGCTTGCAGGGCCTGATGGGCATAGTGCGGATTGCAGGCCCCGAGGATGAGGTAGGGACGTTCCTCGATGCCGAGTTTGGCCTTGAGCGTGGCGGCCACGTCGATGGTAGTCAGGACGCCGAAGCCCTCATGTTTCAACGCTTCGGTCGCCGCTTGCACGGTGGCCTCGAAGCCTTTGGGGCTGGTCACGGTAAAGACATAGTCACTCATGGGTCAATCTCCGGGTTTGAGGAAAGAACGGGTTGAAGATGGTGGTGCACGGTCCTTGATGGCATCGTCTGGCGCATGGCTCTGTCGGCTGCATGTCACGCCTGCGCTGTTGCTACCTGCGGCCCGGCCACGGCGTTCGTGGCCGGGCCGATGCGAATGCCGGTCAACCGGGTGCGCTTGAGCATCAGGGCGTTGACTGCCACCAGCGCCGAGCTGCCCGACATGGCGAGCGCCGCCACTTCGGGACTGATGGTGAAGGGGTAGAACACCCCTGCGGCCACTGGAAACGCAATGACGTTGTAGGCCACTGCCCACCACAGGTTCTGATGCATCTTGCGCAGGGTGGCGTGCGACAGCACGATCGCGCCGACGACGTCGAACGGATCGCTTTTCATCAGCACCACGTCGGCGCTTTCGATCGCCACATCGGTTCCGGCGCCGATGGCGAAGCCGACGTCGGCCTGCGTCAGCGCCGGTGCATCGTTGATGCCGTCGCCCACCATGCCGACCCGCTTGCCCTGCCCTTGCAACTCCCTGATCTTGGCCGCTTTGTCGCCGGGCAGCACGTCGGCCAGCACGATGTCGATGCCGATCTCGCGGGCGATGCGCTCCGCCGTCGGCCGGTTGTCGCCGGTCAGCATGGCCACCTGCACGCCCCTGGCGTGGAGCGCCGCCACGGTGGGCGCGGAGGTCGGGCGCACAGCGTCGGCAATGGCGATGAGACCCATCAAGCGCCCCGCACGCGCGACGTGCACCACCGTCATCCCCTGCCCCTGCAGCCGCTGCGAATCAGCCTCGAGGCCGTTCATGTTGGCCTTGTCGAGCGCTATCAGCTTGTCGTTGCCCAGCAGCACCACCTCGCCCCCCAGTTCGGCCCGGGCGCCCATGCCGTCGATGTTGGTGAACGCGCTGGCGGGTTCGAGCGCAAGACCCTTGGCGCTCTCGAGGATCGCAAGCGCCAGTGGATGCTCGGAGAGCTTTTCGACGGCCCCGGCCGTTTTCAGCAGTTCGTCTTCGGCGATGCCGGCGGCCAGGACCAAGTCGACCACCTCCGGCCGCCCCAGGGTCAGCGTGCCGGTCTTGTCGAAAACCACCACGTTCAACTGGGTCGCATCCTCCAGCGCGGAGGCGTTCTTGAACAAGATGCCGTTCATGGCGCCGAGCCCCGTTCCCACCATCACGGCCATCGGGGTGGCAAGGCCCAGGGCGTCCGGACAGGCGATGACGAACACGGTGATGGTCAATGCCAGCGCCAGCAGCAGCGGCTGCCCCAGGATGACGTACCAGGCGACGAAGGTCGCCACGCCGATCAGGACGGCAATCACCACCAGCCATTGCGATGCGCGGTCGGCCAGCAATTGCGCCGGCGCCTTGGAGTTCTGCGCCTCCTGCACCAGCTTGACGATCTGCGCCAGCGCGGTGTCGGCGCCCACCTTGGTGGCGCGGTAGCGCAAGCTGCCGCTCTTGTTGATGGTCGCTCCGATCACCGCGTCGCCGGGTTTTTTCCCCACCGGCATCGACTCGCCGGTCAGCATCGACTCATCGACCTGCGACGCGCCTTCCAGCACCTCGCCATCCACCGGAATCTTGTCGCCGGGGCGGATGAGCACCACGTCGCCCGGCAGCACCGCGGAGGTTGCCACCGTGATTTCCGCACCGTTGCGCAGCACTGTCGCCTTGGGCGGCGCCAGATTCATCAACGCGCGGATCGCCTCGGAGGCACCGGCGCGGGCGCGCATTTCAAGCCAATGCCCCAGCAGGATGAACACCAGCAGCACCGATACGGCCTCGTAGAACTGCGCCCCCTCGAAGAGAAAGGTCGTGCCGACGCTGAACAGATAGCCCGTGCCGATGGAGAGCACGACCAGCACCGCCATATTGAGCACGCCGTTGCGCAATGCGCGAGCCGCTGCGACGAAAAACGGCCAGGCCGGATAGATCACCGCGGCGCTGGCCAGGCCGAACAGCCAGTCCTTGAGCGCGAGACCGAACGGCGGCGCCGGCGGTGCGAACAGCCCGCCCATGGGCGAGTACACGAACAGCGGGACCGTGAACAACAGGCATACCCAGAACCGGTTGCGCATGTCTCGCGCCATGTCACGCGCGTCCATGCCGGCACCATGGCCCATGTCGTGCGCCATGGCATCTATTCCGGGCGTGCGACCGGAATGGGCGTCGCGTTCGGCGCCTTGGAGCCTGGCTCCGCCATGCACCACTCCAGCCTTGTGCGCACCCTGGGCATGCACCATGGCATGCTCCTCGCGCGGCTCGCACAGATGGTCGGGAACCGACTCGCCGCGGCAGTGGTAGCCGCAACGCTCGACCTGCGCCTGCAGTGCAGCCAGGTTGGTCAAGGCCGCGTCGTACACAACCGTGGCGCTGCCCGCGACGTAATTGACCTGCACGTCGGCGACGCCCGGCAGGCGCCGGAGCTTCTTTTCGACCCCGCGGGCGGAAAGGCTCGACACCAGCCCGGAGACATCGATGACGCTGGTGGTGTTCATAGGGACCGTCTTGTTCCTAAATTGGGTGGCTACGCTGGCGGACCGGAACCTTCGCCGCTTCTCACGCTACGGTGAACTGCCCCATCATGCCGTTGCCTTCATGTTCGAGGATATGGCAGTGGTACATGAAGGGATGTGCATCGTCTGCGGGCTGAGTAAAGCGCGCGGCCATCCGGACGGTTTCGTTGATGCGCACGAGGACGGTGTCCTTCCAGCCCTGTTCCCACTCCGGTACCTCACCGCTGTTGCGCGACAGGAGGCGAAGCGAGGTGCCGTGGCAATGGAACGGATGGGCCATCATCGCATCGTTGCGCACCTCCCAGACTTCGTTGCTGCCAAGACGCACGCGCTGGTTGATCACCGCCATGTCCATGAACTGGTCATTGATGGAAAAAAGCCTCGCGCCGCCGATCCCCAGACTCATGCGGCCCGGACCCGAGTCGGGCGGGGCGCCGCGCTCCACGCCGCCACCCATGCGCATCATTCCCGAGTCGCCTCCGCCCATCATCCGTATGCCCTGCAGGGTGAAGCGGCGTACAGGCGCATCGGGCCGCAACGCGGCGTACTCGGCCATCCGTGCCGGCAGCACGGTTTTCGCCGCATTTGGCGCAACGACCCGAAGCTGAAGCAGATCGAAGCCGTTGCGGTCCCAGCCATCCGTATGCATCGGCGCGCCATTGAGGGCCGGGACCACGGCACCCGAATCGCTGCGCAGCACCAGAGTCTTACCCAGGTCGCGGGATAGATCGACGAAGATTTCGGCGCGTTCCCCCGGCGCCAGCACCAGCCGACGCATCTCCACCGGACGTTCCAGCAGGCCGGCGTCGGTGGCGATCGCATGGAACGCGCGCCCATCGCTCAATGCAAAGTTGTAGAAACGCGCGTTGGAGCCGTTCAGCAGACGCAGACGCACCCGTTGCGCCGGCACCGCGGCATAGGGTTGCTCGCGGCCGTTGACCAGAAAGCGGTCACCCTTCATGCCCATGAGATCCATCATCGAGGTCATGTACAGCAGCCGGCCGTCGGCGGCCATGCGCCGATCCTGGACGATCACCGGAATGTCGTCCACCCCCCCAGGTGCACGGCAGACCGAGGCGAGCGTCCACTCCGTTATCGATGAGCAGTAGCCCGGCCAGCCCGGCATAGGCATGCGCCCCCGTGCGCGTCTCCGGACGAGGGTGGTACCAGAGCGTCGCGCCAGGCTGGGGTCCAGGGTGAAGCGATAGTCGAAGGTTTGACCGGGAAGGATCAGACTTTGCGGACCACCGTCCATCGATCCGGGCACATGGGCGCCATGCCAATGCGTGGTGGTCGACTGGTCGAGGTTGTTGGTCACCGCGATGCGCACCGCGCGCCCCCGCGGCACGCGCAACGCCGGGCCGAGCAGCGGGCCGTTGTATCCCCAGGTCGGGGTGCGCGTTCCAGCTACGAGTTCGCTGGTGCCGACACCCATGCGCAGGGCATAGTGGAGCACACCGGCGCGCTCCTCACCGGAGATCTGCGGGGGAATCGCCAGAGGGCGCGTGAAAGCTCCTGCGTTCATCGTCGCGGGTTTGAGCAGGCCAGGCTCCATGCCCATCATTCCGCCCATGCCACCACCCATGGCTTGGGCGGACGCGCCTTTGCGCAGCGCGGGGGCGGCGAGGACCGCCAGCGCGGCTGTGCCGATCAAACGGCGTCGGCTCAGTTGCAAACCCGATTCGGTTAGCGTGGAAAGAGCATTGGACGTCCCGGAATCGGACATGGAAGATATGGAAGGACACTTGCGCTTCTTCATTTGGATACTCCCTTCGTCTCCCGCCAGAGATGGGCACTTTGCGCACTACTGATGTTTCCCGAATCTGTGACTGTCTGAACCTCTCCCCACCCCAATCCTCCCCCATCTCGTGGGGGAGGCCCGGAGGGGGAGCCTTGCGCGCTGCCTTGCGTCTGTCGCCCATTCTGGAAATCTCAATAGCCAAAAGTCGATGGACTCTAGTTTGTCGTGCAGCGTGCTTCCACTTTAGTGCCGCGACGCTGTCCCATTCATGACAGCGCCATTAAAACTTTGTCATCTCTCGCCGACCGACGCCTACGCTCACACCGACACGCCACCTGGATGATCCGCTCCGGACCGATTGACCGGTTCCGCATGGCATTCGCAGGGCTCGCCGGCCGCGGCGTGTCGCAGGTTCTGCAGGATGCCGCATGCGCTCGCCGTTCGGTTGACCTGACAGGACTCGCGCAGCGCGTGCAACTGCTGCTCCAGCAAGCGCAGCGATTCGACCTGATGATGAATGCGCGCGATCTGCCGGTCGATCAACTGGTTGATGTCGTCGCACGCCGATTCAGGATGCTCCTGAAAGCTGAGCAATACGCGCACGTCGGGCAATCCCATGCCCAGCGAGCGGCAGTGCCGAATGAAATTGAGTTGCACCAGGTGATCACTGGTGTAGTTGCGATAGCCGTTGCCCTCGCGAGAGGGCGCGTCCAGCAAGCCCTCGCGTTCGTAAAAACGCACCGTCTCCACGTCGCAGTGCCCGCGCTGCGCCAATTCCCCGATTCGCATCTTGCATTCCCCTGTCGTCTAAAGGTACTTGACCCTGTAGCAGGTACAGGCTGTTCAATGATCGCATTGTTCACCGAGATCCGCCATCATGAGCCAGCACGACCCCATCAGCACAGCGTTACGCCTGCCTGCCCAGGCGCAAGACCATGGACCCACCTGTGACCACGATCATGCGCAGGATCATGGCCACGACCACGGCCCTGATGCGCATATCCATGCCCACGCGGGGGCCGATGCCTGCTGCGCCCCGGCGACACAGACCGACTGTCTGACGGGTGTTTGCAAAACCAATCCGGCACCCGAAGGGACCAGCCGGGTTCGCTACCGCATCGACAAGATGGACTGCCCCACCGAGGAGCGCCTGATCCGCAACAAGCTGGAGGTCATGCCCGGGGTCGTCCAACTCGACTTCAACCTCCTGCAACGGGAACTCACGGTGTATCACCGTTTGGAGCAGCCGCACGAGATTACTGCAGTGCTGAGCAAGCTGGACATGGCACCCAATGTGCTGGAAGCCAATGCGTCGGTGTCTGTACTTCCCCCGGCCCTGAGCCCACGGCAAAAAGGCCTGCTCGCCGTGGCTGGCGTCGCCGCGGTCGCGGCCGAGGCCATCGCCTGGTCGACCGGGCGAGAGACCTCATCGATGGTGATGGCGCTTGCCGCTGTGTCCATCGTGAGCGCCGGCCTGCCGACCATCAAAAAGGGCTGGGTCGCGCTCAAGAACCTGACCCTCAACATCTACTTCCTGATGTCCATCGCGGTGACCGGGGCCGTGGCTCTCGGCAAGTGGCCGGAGGCGGCGATGGTGGTGTTCCTGTTCGCCGTGGCCGAGGCGATCGAGGCGCTGTCGCTGGAGCGTGCCAGGAACGCGATTAAGTCGCTCACGGCCATCGCGCCGGAAACCGCCGAGGTCAAGGCTGGCGAGGCCTGGCAGGCCAAGCCGGTGGCCGAGGTGGCCGTCGGCAGTCGCATCCGGGTGCGCACCGGCGCGCGGGTGCCGCTGGACGCGCGCGTCGTGTCCGGCCGCGCGGCGCTAAACCAAGCGCCGATCACCGGGGAAAGCATGCCCGTGGACAAGCAAGTGGGCGACCCGCTGTATGCAGGCAGCATTGTGGCCGATGGCGTGGTGGAAGCCTCCGTCACGGCCTCGGCCGGTGACAGCACCTTGGCCCGCATCGCCCTGGCCATTCAGAGCGCGCAGTCACAGCGCGCGCCGACCCAGCGTTTCGTCGATCAATTCGCGCGGTACTACACCCCAGCGGTGGTGGTCTTCGCCATCGCCGTGGCCATCCTCGGCCCGCTGCTGAGTGGTGGAGGCTGGAGTTCCTGGCTGTACGAGGCCCTGGTCATGCTGGTCATCGCCTGCCCCTGCGCCTTGGTGGTCTCCACGCCGGTCACCGTGGTCAGCGGTCTTGCGGCGGCGGCCGGGCATGGCATCCTGGTCAAGGGCGGGATCCATCTGGAAGGCGGCCGTCTGCTCAAAGCCGTGGCGCTCGATAAGACCGGCACGCTGACCCGCGGCAAGCCCGCACTGACCGATGCGATCCCGCTTGGCGACATGACCATCGCGCAGGCCTTGCGGATCGCCGCCAGCCTCGACGACCACAGCACGCATCCGGTCGCCCAGGCGCTGGTTGCCGGCTGGCGCGCGCAGCAGCCAGGGTCCACAGTGCTGCCCGTCGAGGATTTTGGTGTGCTGCAAGGGCGCGGCGTTAAGGGCAGCGTCACCGGCCAGCTCTGGCATCTGGGCAATCATCGCCTGGCCGAAGACATCGGGGTCTGTTCGGCGGCGCTGGAGGCGCAGCTTGCCGTGCTGGAGCGTGCCGGCAAGACCGCCATCGTGTTGTGCGACGCGGCTGGCCCCGTGGCCGTTTTCGGCGTCGCCGACACCCTCAGGCCAGAGAGCGCGCAGGCGGTTGCGGCCCTCAAGGGGCTGGGCGTCGAGCCGGTCATGTTGACGGGCGACAACCCGGCCACGGCAAGGGCCATTGCCGCTCAGCTCGGCATCGCCGATGCGCGAGGCAATCTGCTGCCACAGGACAAGCAGGCCGCCGTTGCCGAACTGCATGCGCGCTACGGTTCGGTCGGTATGGTCGGCGACGGCGTGAACGATGCGCCGGCGCTGGCGCGCGCGAACATCGGCTTTGCCATGGGGGCGGCCGGCACCGCCACGGCGCTGGAAACCGCCGATGTCGCCATCATGGACGACGACCCGCGCAAGATCGCCGACTTCATCCATTTGAGCCGGCGCACCGCCGCAATTCTCAAGCAGAACATCGCCCTAGCGCTGGGCATCAAGGCGGTGTTCTTCGCCTTGGCCCTGAGCGGCGTGGCGACCCTGTGGATGGCGGTGTTCGCCGATGCCGGGGCCAGCCTGTTGGTGGTGTTCAACGGCATGCGGCTGCTGTCGCTACGACGTGCAACGGTTTGATGTTCTGGGTTCATGGTTTCACAACAAGGAGATGCCGTCATGAAATGCCACGTCTGCAAGGAAAGTACCCTGGTGATGACCGAACGCCAGGGCATTGAAATTGACGACTGCCGCAATACCGCGGCGTTTGGCTCGATCGCGGCGAGCTTGACAAGATCATCGAGCGAAACCACCAACAGGAGGCGGCCAGCGCACCACAGCAAGTGAGCCGCCCATCACCACAGCCTGAAAGTCATGGCCAAAACGGCGACCACCACGGCGGTGGCAAACATCAGGGGCGCTATGGCCCGATGCCGGGCCGAAAATCGTTCTGGAAAGAAATTTTCGACTGAAGCTGCAAGGCGTTTCAGCACCGGACGCGTTGGCCGCGAGGCCACGCGCAACACGGCTTCGTCGACACCGCTCCCGGCACAGCACCCGGCGCTGAAAACTTCAACCTGACGTTGTGTTGCCATGTCAGAACTCCTTCGTTTGAACACCCATCTGTCTTGGCATGATCTCCGGGTGAACAAAGACCTGCCGCATCGCGATGGATGCACTCTAGACCTTGGAGTGAGGTCCAGAGTCAAGGGATTTCTGAACACGATAACCATCTTGCGGTGTGGTTTACGAGCCGCGCCGGAAGCACGCTGAACGCCATCACGCGCACGAACCGACAACACGTCGGAATGACGTCACCGCACGACAGCAATCTTGGTGACGATGTACTGTCCCGATGGTCCCTTGGCCAGATCGAAATTCACTGTTTCTCCCGCCTTGAGTTCGTTGAGCATGCTCTTGCTCCGCACGCCGAAGTCCATGGTCATTCCCGGCCAGCCCAGCGCCTTGATCGCCTGGTGCGTGATATTCACCGTGCCGGTGGCGGCGTTGACGCTGTTGATGGCCCCGTGAGCCATAAAGCCATTGGTCGCGGTGGCTGGATCGGACATGCCCCCCATGCCCCCACCATTCATATTGCCCATACCCGGCATCGCGTTCGATGCTGCAAAAGTAGGCGACATGGCTGCCGCGGAACCGATCAGAATGAGGGCGAGGTCGAAACGTTTCATCGAGTTCTCCTGTGTTGATCCATGATGTTTGTGGGTAGGTGCGAGCCACGGCTCGTCTGCGGCGAGTGGTGGCCACCCCGGCGCACGACCCTCAGGGCCATGCGCCACAGGGGAGGTTACTTCTGCATCAAGAATCCATGCTCCCTCCAGCAGTCCAACGGGTTGCGCACGGCTGGCTTGTCCATCAATTGGCCATGCATGCGAAAGCAGGCTTGAATTTGCGCCTCCCGGGCCTGCACCCCATTGCTGCCCGCAGCAAACGCCGGGTAGGCGGCGCCCAGCATCAGCAGGGGGGTGATGACGACCAACAGTTTCTTCATGGCAATGCTCCAGTTAATCGAAATGCAGCAGCGCTGATCCAGCAGACCTGGGGCCGGCTGCTGTGACAACCCAGATGGAAAACTTCGTATTGCCAGGCAGACTGGTGTCGCCAGTTCTGCCAAGCCGCGCATGCAGGTCTCACATCATCCCGCGCATCATCGCCGGCATGCCCTCTTTGGCGAAGCGGTCGAGCTCGCGCGAGTGCGCCTTGATCACTGCGACCATCTCCGGGTCGGTGGAGGTCTCGGTCACGGCCACGCCGTCGGGCAGGATGTCCAGTTTGCGTTGATATTTCGTCGGGTGGGCGAACATCTGCGGCACGCTGTTGCTCATGGGGTAGGGGAAAGGGTGGTTCTGATCGAGCCGTGCATACATCTCCACCACATGCTTCTGGATGAGCGCTGCAGTCGTGGGGTCGGCCGAGGTGGTCACGTCATGCACCCCGTTGGGCAGCTCGGTCACCTTGCGCTGAATCTGCTGGTGAACCTTGAACAATTCCATGCCGGTGCGCATGGGGCCGTTCATGTTCTCGGGCGACATCATGCCGCCCTTGCCGCCACCCATCATCCCTCCACCCATCATGCCCTGGGCCTGGGCGGACGGTGCGCCGCGTCCGGTCAAAAAGCCCACGACGGTTCCAACAAAACCCACAACGGTAGTCAAAAATGTACGACGTTGCATGATGAACTCCTGGTTGCAACACACGGAACAAACGACGAAAGGAAACCGATCATGATGACTTCTGTCTGCATGTCGGGGGGCGGCATGGCCCTCATGGGGTTGTTCGGACTGCTGGTGCTGGCCTTCATTGCGCTCGGCGTGGCGGCGCTGATCAAATACCTCTTCTCCAGCCCAAGGCTTTGACGCCGCAAGCTCCTGAAATGCGTGCGCCCTGCACACTGAGATCGGCGTTTGCCCAGCAGAGTTCTGGAAGCAGCCGAGCCCGGCAGCGGTGTGATTTGCCCCTGCTCAAGGGCGGGCAAGCTCGGCCGTTGCCGCATTTGCTTGACCCCTTTGGGCAAGTCTGCTTGCGGCCGATTCATGGCGTTCATGAAACCACCTCCAGCCTGGGACTCTCGCCCAGTCCCAGGCGCTGCTTCTGCCACAGGGCGTAAACCGCTGGAATCACCAGCAGCGCCAGCAGGGCGGCGGTCAGCATGCCGCCCACCATGGGTGCGGCAATGCGCTTCATCACGTCGGCGCCAGCGCCTTCGCTGAACATGATGGGCAGCAGGCCGCCGACCACCATGGTCAGGGTCATCGCCATGGGCCGCAGTCGCAGCAAGGTGCCCTCGACCACGGTCTGCTTGAGATCGTCCCAGGTGCTGAGGCGGTCTTGAATCTTGCGTCGCTCCAGCGCCGCGTCGAGATACAGCAGCATGACCACGCCGAACTCGGAGGCCACCCCAGCGGTGGCGATGAAGCCCACGCCCACCGCCACCGAGAGCTTGTAGCCGAGCCAGTCGACGTACCAGAATCCGCCCACCAGCGACAGCGGCAAAGTCAGCAGGATGATGGCGACCTCGGTGAGGTTCTTGAAGTTGAAATACAGCAAGAGCGCGATCAGGCCGATCACCGCCGGCACGACGATCTTCAGGCGCTGCACGGCCTGCTCCAGCGCCTGGTACTGCCCCACCCAGTCGAGTGTGAAACCGGGCTGCAGATGCACCTTCTGCGCCAGGGCTGCTTGCGCCGCGGCCACGTAGCCGCCGATGCTGGTGCCGGGCTTGAGGTCGATGTACACCCAGGAATTCAGCCGGCTGTTGTCGCTGGTGAGCATGGGCGGGCCGCCCTCGATGCGCAGCGTGGCCACCTGCGCCAGCGGAATCTGGCTGCCCTCGGGCGTGGCGATGCGACTTTCCATCAGCGTGGACAGCGATTGACGCAGTTCGCGCGGATAGCGCAAGATGATGGGGAAACGCTCCAGACCGTTGACGGCGGTGGACAGGATCTGCCCGCCGATCGCTGTCTCGACTAGGCGGTTCACATCCGCCACCGAAAGGCCGTAGCGCGCGGCGGCCAGCCGGTTGGTGTCGACCACGATGTAGCGCCCACCGGTGGCGCGCGCCGCATAGGCGTTCTGCGTACCCGGAACGGTTTGCAGCACGGCTTGAATTTCCTGCCCTAGTCGGTTCAGCGTGTCGAGATTGCTGCCGGTGACCTTGATGCCCAGCGGCGTTTGCAAGCCGGTGGTCAACATGTCCACCTGACCCTTGATCGGCTGGGTCCAGGTGTTCGATACGCCTGGAATCTGCAGCGACTGGTTCAGCTTCTCAATCAGCTTGGCGGTGGTCATGCCGGCCGGCCAAGTGCTGCGGTCTTTCAGGTTCACGACCGTCATGAACATCGAGATCGGCGTCGGGTCGGTCGCGGTCTGCGCCCGCCCCGCCTTGCCGAACACGCTCTCCACTTCGGGGAAGGTCTTGATGATGCGGTCGCTCTGCTGCAGGATCGCGGCCGATTGGCCGATGGAGATCGACGGATCCTGCGATACCGGCATGTACAACAAGGTGCCTTCGTTCAGGGGAGGCATGAACTCCGAGCCGAGATGCTTCCAGGGGAAATACAGACTGGCCACCGCGACGATGGCCAGCACGATCACCACCCAGGGAGCCCGCAGCACGCCGTGGATCAAGGGGCGGTAGAGCCAGACCAGTACCTGGTTCAAGGGGTTTTTCCCCTCCGGGCGGATCGGCCCGCGAATGAACCACGCCATCAGCAGCGGCACCAGAGTGATGGACAGAATGGCGGCTGCCGCCATGGCATAGGTCTTGGTGAAGGCCAGGGGCCGAAACAGCTTGCCCTCCTCGCCGCCGAGCGCGAACACCGGCAGGAACGACACCGCGATGATCAGCAGCGAAAAAAACAATGCCGGACCGACCTCCGCGGCGGCGACCCGCGCCTTCATCCAGGGATCGGCATGCGGGTCGTGCTCCATATGCTTGTGCATGTTCTCGATCATGACGATCGCGGCGTCGGTCATCGCGCCGATGGCGATGGCGATGCCCCCCAGAGACATGATGTTGGCCGGAATGCCCTGCGCCCACATCACCAGAAAGGCGGCGAGGATGCCCAGCGGCAGCGACACGATGGCCACCAGCGCCGAGCGCGCACGCAGCAGGAACAGGAAGGACACCAAGGCGACGATCAGTGATTCTTCCAGCAGCTTCTCGGTGAGGGTGTGGATGGCACGCTGGATCAGCGGCGCTTGGCTGTAGGTGGTGACGATCTTCACCCCGGGAGGCAGGGAGGGCTGGATGGCGCGAATCTTGTCCTCGACGTGTTGAATGATGGCATCGGCGTTCGAGCCCTGGTTCATCATCACGATGCCGCCGACCACCGCGCCCTCGCCGTTGAGGTCGGCGGCGCTGTTGGGCAGCTCCGGCCCGAACTGCACGCGGGCGACGTCTTTGAGCGTCAGCGGCACGCCGCCGCGCGCCGCCAGTGGCGCGTTTTCCAGGTCCCGCAGCGAGCGGATGTAGCCGGTGGTACGCACCATATAGCTGGCCTCACCCAGATCGACCACCGAGCCGCTGGTCTCGCCGTTCGCGGCGCGAATGGCATCTTCCACCTGAGGCAGGGTGAGGTTGTAGGCCAGTAGGGCCTGCGGGTTCACCACCACCTGGTATTCCTTGACCATGCCACCGACCGTGGCGACCTCGGCCACGCCCGGAATGCTTTGCAACTGGTATTTGAGGAACCAGTTCTGCAGGGTGGTGAGCTGGCTCAGGTCCTGCGTGCCACCGGTATCGGTCAGGGCGTACATGTAAACCCAGTCCACCCCCGAGCTGTCCGGACCCAGCGCCGGCGTCACCCCGGGCGGCAGTTTGGATTGCACCTGGCTGAGATACTGCAGCACCAGATTGCGCGCCTGGTAGATGTTGGTTCCGTCCTTGAAGATGACGTAGACGAAGGAGTCGCCGAACATCGAGTAGCCGCGCACGGCGCGCGCGCCGGGAACCGACTGCAGGGTGGTCTCCAGCGGATAGGTCACCTGGTCCTGCACCACCTGCGGCGCCTGCCCGGGGTAAGAGGTCTTGATGATGACCTGGGTGGGCGAGATGTCGGGGATGGCTTCCAGCGGCGTGTTGCGCACCGCCAGGATGCCCGCGGCCAGCAGCAGCAGCGCGCCGATCACCGTCAGGCTGCGGTTCTCGAAGCACCACTCCATGAGTCGCCGGATCATGGGGCGCTCCGGCCAGGGGCCATATTCATTCCGGCCATCGATCCCGCGTCAGGGGGCGCTGCTGCTGGTCTCACGGGCGGAGTAGCCGTCGGCGCGGGCATGGGCCCGGCAGCGCCGGCTTGCGGGGAGCTCGCTGGCGGCATGCCTGACATCGCCCCCGTAGCGGGCATGCCACTCGCTCCACTCGTGTTGGCTTGACCGCCGAGCATGCGCGCCTTGACCGACTGGAACTGCGATTCGGAGTACAGCAGGAACTGGGCGCTTTCCACCACCTGGTCACCCACCTTGAGCCCTCGGGCGATGACCACCCAGCCGTTCGCCTCGGGACCAAGCGCAACCTGCACCGGCAGGAAGTGGCCGCCCGCCTGCGCCAGCATGGCGTAATCGCCATCTTGCGTGCGCAGCACCGCGCTGCTCGGCAGCGCCAGCGCGGTTTGCGCCTGAGCCTGCACCGTGGCGTTGGCATACATGCCCGGGCGCAACATGCCGCCGGGGTTGGCGAAGCTCAGGCGCGCGGTGATGGTGCGAGTTTGCGGATCCAGCGTGGGGTAGAGAAAGTTCAAGCGCCCATCCCAATTCCTGCCGGGGTAGGCCGGGAGCTGGAGCTGCACGCCGTCGCCCAGACGCACCCACGGCATCTGGTAGTCGTACAGCGCCACATTGACCCAGACCCGATCCAGATTGGCGATCTCGAACAGGCTGTTCTGCGACGAGACATAGCTGCCCTGGCGAATATTGAGCGCCGTCACCACGCCGCTCTCGGGCGCCAGGATGGGAACGTCGCGCATCGGTTGGCCCGAGGCCTCCAACTGCTTGAGCGCTGCCTCGGGCAGGCCCAGCAGCAGCAGGCGCTGTTTGGCTGCGGCCAGCAAGCCCTGGTTGTCGGGGTGACTGCCGGTGTGGCTATCAGTCGTGCCCGCTAGCTGGCGCGCGATGCTGTATTCCTGCTGCGCGGCGTACAACTCGGGCGAGTAAATCTCCGCCAGCACCTGACCGCGCGCCACCGCATCGCCCACGGCACGCACCTTGAGCTGCACCACCCAGCCGGAGAAGCGCGGGGTGACGATGGTGACACGGTTCTGGTCCACCGCCACGGTGCCCACGGTCTGGATCGCCTGGCCCAGGGGGCGCATCTGTGCGGTCGTCAGACGCACGCCCAGGTTTTGCGTCAGACGCGGGTCGATGTGCACTCCGGTGTCGGCCCCTCCGGTTTCGGCCTGGGCGTAGACCGGCACGTAATCCATGCCCATGTTGTCCTTCATCGGATGGTCCGCATGGATCGCCGGATTCATCGGGCTGGCCCAGTACAGCACCCGGCGCTGCGGCGCCGCAGCCGGGGCGTAGACCGGCACATAGTCCATCCCCATGTTGTCTTTCATCGGGTGGTCGGCGTGGATGGCGGCGTTCATCGGGTTGGCCCAGTACAGCACCTGGCGGCTTGCCGGCGCTGCTGCGGAAGCTGTTGCGGAAGCCGGGGCCGCCGCGGTGTTTGCCGACTCGGCTTGCGAGGCGCCGTGCGGCAGCCAGCGACTGCTCCAGAGGCCCGCGCCGAGGCCCACCAGCAACAGGCCGAGGCCGAGAGTGAAGGTTCGCAAATTCATGGCTGCTGCTCCGAAGGCGTGGTCAGGTAGTCGAGTTCGGCCTGGGTGGCCAGCAGATCCCGGCGCAGTTGCAGGGTCTGGAGTTCAAGGGCAAAGACAGCTTGCTGCGCCTTGAGCACGTCGCCCATGCTGGCGCGGCCGTTGCTGTAGGCGGTGAGGGTGGAGTCATAGGCCTCGTGCGCCAGCGGCAGCATCTGGGCGTGCAGGCGCTGCCACTTCTCCTGCTGGCTGCGCATGCGCGCTGTGGCCGAGCGAATCTGCTGCTGCAAGGCCAGCCGCTGGTCCTGCTCGTCGTAGCGGGCTTCCATCACCTGGGCGCGCGCGCTGTCGAGTTCCTGGTCCAGCCGATGGCTGGAGAAGATCGGCAGATTCATCGACACCCCAGCCGAAAAATAGTTGGGGGAGCCCGGAACAAAGCTCTTGCCGTAGGAGGCGCCCACCGTGATGGCTGGCCGGAAATTCGTCTTGGCCACTTGCACGCCAGCCTGCGCGGTCAGCACCTTGGCCTGGGCCAGGCGCAGCAGTGGCTGGCCTGGGGGAGCTTGCTCCGGAGTCATCGCACCAGGCGCCAAGTTCGGCCAGGCAGGATCGATCTGCGGCGCATGCTCGCTGCCGAGTGCCTGAGCGATGTCGGCCAGGGCCGCTGCTTCATCGGCGGCGAGCGCGCTTTGGTCGTTGCGCAATTCGTCCTCGGCGAGACGGGCGCGCAACACATCGCTCTGCGCTCCGCTGCCCGCACGGTAGCTGGCCATGGCCGCGTCGACGTTCTCACGCGCCAGCGACTGCTGCCGTTGCACGGTCGCCATGGCCTGGCGCGTGTACACCGCCACCAGCCAGGCGCGTCGCAAAGCGAGAACCAGTTGCGCCCGCTTGGCTTCACGGCTGAAGCGTTGCTCCGAGGCTTGCGCCTGCAGCTTGCTCCCTTCGAGGGCCAGCTTGCCGATGGGTGAAAAGCTCTGACTGACGCCAACGCTGAGCATGGTCATGCCTTGCTGGGTCAGCGAAAAGCTGTTGGTGGGTAGGTTGACCGCGTCGAACGACACATGCGGGTCGGGCAAGTGCGTGGCCGCTGCAGCCTGATGCTGGAGAGCGCGGATGCGCTGTGTGGCTGCTGCCAGACTCGGGTTGGCTTGTGCCAGTTGCGCCTCGGCGGCTCTGAGGGTCAAGGGTGCATCTTGGGCTTGGGCAGCCACGCTGGCAAGCAGCGGACCGAGCAGAAACATCAAGGGGAGAGCCGCCACCCTGCGCTTTGAACAGGCGGTGGCAGATCGCCGGGCGAACGCACGGCGGCACTGAAACATGAGGGACATCGCTTTCCTCTTCGGCAGATGGTGCGCTGCAGAGTTGCAGCGTTGATCGCAAGGCGAACACGCGCATCGCCCGGTCAAAGTTCACCGGGCTTGCTTGCTGCCGAAGGGGTCAAACTTGGAGACGCGCCGCGAGGAAAGACGGTCTGGAGGGGGGTGGGGGCTCAATGCGCTGAATTTGCCAGTTCAGCAAAGCGGGGCGGACTTGCGGCACCAGCATCACACGCTGGATCAGCGCGGCGGGGCCAATACCAAAGCTCTTGATCGTGCTGGCTGGAGCCGCTGCGTTCAGGTCTTGGCAGGCTGCCTGACAAAACGCACGCTCAACCCTTGCGCTGTCCTGGCTAGAAACTTGTGCTTGTTGCCCAGCAGCTCCCATGGACATGGAGTCCATGGTCGGCATACCCGGCATATTCGCGCAGCAAGGGGCCGGAACAACCACCGGACGCGCCATGGCGACTTGCATCCACGGCAGAAACGCCAATGCGCAAACGAACGCCCAGAAGCGGGAGAAAGTTCGGAAGGAACGCATGGGCTTGGATGGGTGCATGGGACGATGAAGGTGGCTGATGATAGCGAAGGTTCCTTGCTCGTCAATCCCCTGCCCCGCCCAATGCCGATCCATCTCATGATCACCTGATCGTGTCCCCGTTCGATGGAGACCAGCGCAATGAATTCAAACACCCTATCCCCCTATAGTGTTGGCATGAGCCACACCATCCGAGAAAGAACCAAACTTCTCAACCGCGTGCGCCGCATTCGCGGCCAGGTCGATGCCATCGAGCGTGCTCTGGAGAGTGATGCGGGCTGTGAGCAAGTCATGCATGCCATCGCGGCTTGCCGTGGTGCGATGAACAGCTTACTGTCCGAGGTCGTCGAAGATCACATCCAGACCCACCTGATTGATCCCCGCAAGGGCCAACAGGATGAATCGGCCGAGGCTGCCGCCCAGTTGATCGACGTCGTGCACAGATACTTCAAGTGAGCGCATCCATGTCCGCGACCCCGTTTACCCATGAGCATGAGCATGTGTTTCTCGGTCAGGACCATGACCGCAATGCCCGCAAGACCCGGGCCGTCATCGCCCTGTGTACCGGGGTGATGGTCATCGAGATCGCTGATGGGGTTCACTTTGGCTCGCTGGCGTTGGTCGCCGATGGCCTGCACATGAGCACTCATGCTGCAGCCATGCTGATCGCCGCCATGGCCTACCACTACGCGCGCCAACATGCCCATGACGCTCGCTTCAGCTTCGGCACCGGCAAGGTGGGGGATCTGGCGGGTTTCTCCAGCGCCATCATCTTGGCCATGATCGCTTTATTGATCGGCTATGAGGCGATTGCGCGCTTCATCCATCCGGTGGCCATCGATTTCAATGCTGCCATCGCCATTGCCTTTCTCGGCCTGTTCGTCAACATCCTCAGTGCCTGGCTGCTCAGTGGCAATGAGCACAGTTATGGACATGCGCATGGTCATGTCCATGGCGCGGCAACCGCGGACGATGCCCAGTTCGTGGACACTGCCACAGGTCGCGTGCGGGTCGAGATTCATGAGGATCGCGTCCCGCCGAGGTTTCGCTTGCGTTGGCAAGATCAATCAGGCCCACCCACAAGCCTGCTGGCGTCGCACATGTGGATGGAGACGATTCGTCCTTCCGGGCAACACCAAACGTTTCAGTTTCAAGACCAGGGCGGGTACTGGGAATCGGTCGATACCATTCCGGAGCCGCATGCCTTCGAAGCACGGTTGCATCTGAACATCGGGGCAACGGTGGTATCTCGAACCCTGCACTTTGCAGAGTCTGAGGGCCATGACCATGGTCATGCAGACCATCACCGGGATCACAATATGCGCGCCGCTTTCGTGCATGTGGCTGCGGACGCCGCAGTTTCCGTGCTGGCCATTGTGGGGCTGGCAGCGGGCAAGTTCTTCGGCTTGAACTTTATGGATCCCGTGATGGGTATCGTCGGCGCGGTGGTGATTGCGAACTGGTCCTTCGGTTTGATCCGGGATACCGGCGCCATTCTGTTGGACGTCAATCCGGATGCCGCGCTGAGCCAGTCCATCCGCAAGGTCGTGCAGGAAGCGGGCGATGAATTGGCCGACTTGCATCTGTGGCGCCTCGGACCTGGGCACCTCGGAGCGATCGTGGCGGTGAAATGCAAAGATCCCACCCGGGATGCGTTGTACTACCGGCACAAGCTGCAAGGCTTTCGGGATTTGTCGCATTTGACGATTGAGGTGGAAAAAAGGCCGATAGCTTTGTAAGCCGGTCAGTGCTGACATGGCGCGAGCGTGCCCCAATGCCAGATCAGGCCGATACGCTGTCGGCGGATAGACATGCTGTATGGCTGCTCGACCCCGGAACCAGTCATTGGAACACCGGCGATACGAACGACGGGTAGGGGTCGAGACTTGCCACTCATGCCCGATGCATTCAACTCCCCATTCCAGATGACTCTTTTTTGGTCTATGCAGATGATGCTTGCAGGGGTTCTGGATCGAGGCGTCCGTCAAACGGTGGTTTTCTGAACACTCCGTAGAGTCCCAGTTTTAGATCGCCGAAGCCGCCGATGAGTGTTAATATACCCGTCAATTTTTCAGTGTTCTGATTCCGTCAATGAATCAACGAATAGGATACGCCCGCGTATCGACCGATGACCAGCACCTAGACCTGCAGCGCGACGCGCTCACGTGGGCTGGGTGCAGTGCGATCTACGAGGAAGCGGCCAGCGGTAAGAGTGCAGCCCGCCCGGAGCTTGAGCAGTGCCGAAAGGCGCTGCGGGCTGGGGATACCCTTGTCGTCTGGCGGCTGGATCGGCTAGGCCGCAGTTTGCCCGACCTGGTACAGATCGTGGCCGATCTTGAGCAGCGCGGCGTCGGATTCGAAAGCTTGACAGAAAAGATCGAGACGAGCGGCGCGGCGGGCAAGCTGCTTTTCCATGTGTTCGCGGCATTGGCAGAGTTTGAACGCGGCTTGATTCGAGAACGGACGCAGGCCGGGCTGGCAGCAGCCCGCGCCCGCGGCCGGGCCGGTGGTCGGAAGCCGAAGTTAGACGACCAGCAGGTGCGCGAGATCAAAGCCCTGTTGCGCGATCCAGATATTCAGGTGGCCGAGGTAGCCCGCCGGTATGGCGTGTCCCGAACCACCCTTTACAAGCACGTCGGCGTCGTCATGCCGCGTCAATGAGCACTTGGGATGGCCCAACAACTAGACACTGCATACAGCGTGCGCAGCAAGGTTTCTCCTAGAGCTGTTGCAGTCCCTGTATGCCCGGTCATGGCGGCTACTGAGGCTTTGGCGACAGAGGGGGGGCATGAGGCTCGCGGGGCTATTTTCACGCGCTCTGAGGTGGTGGATTTCATTCTCGACCTGGCTGGCTACACGGAGGATCAACCGCTTTACGAAAAGCGGCTTTTGGAGCCGTCATTCGGTGGCGGCGACTTCCTGCTGCCGATCATTGAACGGCTATTGAGTGCATGGAGGGCGGCAAGGCCGAACGGTTCCGCGCTCAACGAGCTAGCCAATACGATCCGAGCGGTAGAGCTGCACCACGACACCTTTCGCAGCACCCAAGCCGCTGTGATCGCGCTGCTCAAGCGCCAGGGGGTCGCCGCGAATGCAGCGACCGCCTTGGCTGGATGCTGGTTGTCGCAGGGCGATTTCCTGCTGGCACCGCTGGAGGGGCAATTCGATTTCGTGGTGGGTAACCCACCCTATGTTCGTCAGGAACTGATCCCGGCGCCACTACTTGCCGAATACCGCAGCCGTTACCTGACGATGTATGACCGGGCCGATATCTACATTCCATTCATCGAACGGTCGCTGTCGGTCTTGTCGGATGGTGGCCGCCTGGGCTTCATCTGCGCGGATCGCTGGATGAAGAACCGCTATGGCGGGCCGCTGCGCAGCCTCGTAGCCGAGCGATTCCACCTAAAAGTCTATGTCGATATGGTGGATACACCGGCCTTCCACTCCGATGTGATCGCCTACCCAGCCATCACCATCATCAGCCGTGAAGTGTCGGGGGCAACGCGCATCGCTCACCGTCCGGCTATTGACCGTGCGACGCTGACCACACTTGCAGACTTGCTCAGGGCCCCTATGCTGCCGAAAGGAACCGGCCTGGTGCGCGAACTGGCCCGCGTGACTAACGGTGCTGAGCCGTGGCTGCTGGAGTCATCCGACCAGATGGCGCTCATTCGCCGTCTGGAGGGTGCTTTCCCCCTGCTGGAAGAGGCGGGGTGCAAGGTTGGGATCGGTGTCGCGACCGGCGCTGACAAGGCGTTCATCGGGGACTTCTCAGCTCTCGATGTCGAGCCAAGCCGGAAGCTGCCGCTGGTGACAACCAAGGACATCATGACTGGCGAGGTGCAGTGGCGCGGTCAGGGTGTCATCAACCCCTTTGCCGAGTTGGGCGGGCTGGTCAATCTTGACGAGTACCCGCGCCTGCGCCGTTACCTTGAGGCCCGCCGAGAGGCGATTGCTGGTCGTCACTGTGCGCAGAAAGCTCCGGCCAACTGGTATCGCACGATTGACCGCATCACCCCGGCGCTGGCTGCGAGGCCGAAGCTCCTGGTCCCGGACATCAAGGGTGAGGCGCATATCGTCTTTGAAAGCGGCGAGCTGTATCCCCATCACAACCTCTACTACGTCACCTCAGACGACTGGGATTTGCGGGCATTGCAGGCTGTGCTGCTGTCTGCTGTCTCACGTCTGTTTGTGGCGACCTACTCAACAAAAATGCGGGGTGGTTTCCTGCGCTTCCAAGCGCAGTACCTGCGCCGAATTCGCATCCCACGCTGGGCGGATGTGCCCGAGACGCTGCGCCGTGAACTGGTCGAGGCTGCAATCAAGCGGGACGTGCAAGCCTGCAACCGGGCTGTGTTCAAGCTTTACGGACTGAGTCACGAAGAACGATCTGCCCTCGGAGGCAATGGAGAATAAATGGCACTCGATCTCGCCAACTACGAACAGAAAGCCCGCGAGGCCGTGAAGGCGTTTTGGGGCAACCGCGAAGCAGCAAGACAAAAGCAAATTGAGTCGGGCAAAGCCGACCAAGGTGAACGTGCAGGAGTTACCGCTGGCAAGAATATGGATGGGTTCTTGGCCTTGGTGCTCGACATCATCAAGGCCAATGGGCTAGCCCACGCCGAGATTCACCAGAACCGGGCAATGCTAACCCTGCCCGGCTATTTCCGCCCGACGAAGCTGTGGGATCTCTTGGTGATCTACAAGGGGGAGCTGATCGCAGCCATTGAGCTGAAAAGCCAGGTAGGCCCCTCGTTCGGCAACAACTTCAATAACCGAACTGAGGAAGCCATCGGGACGGCCCATGATCTATGGACCGCCTTCCGTGAAGAGGCTTTCGGCAAGCAACCGCGTCCCTTTGTTGGGTGGATGATGATGGTCGAGGATGCGCCGGAATCGCGCAAGCCTGTCCGTGATTCGTCGCCACACTTCCCAGTGTTCGATGAGTTCAAGGGTGCGTCCTACCTCAAGCGGTATGACTTGCTGTGTCAGCGACTGGTGCAGGAGCAGCTTTACACCACCGCTGCCGTCATCGCCGCAGAGCGCAGCGCGGTGGATACCGGAGATTTCACGGAGCTGTCGTCGATGACCAGCCTCAGGACATTCGTATCTGCTCTGGCAGGTCACATCGCGGCAGAGGCAGCGCGGTTGGGTTGATAGCTGCCGAAATCAAGTGAATTAGGGGGGAGCATGAGCGATCAGTACACCTATGCGAAATTCTGGCGCTGCGCGCTCCAGGTCAATCCCGTCGGTTACAACGGTACCTATCGGGGAGCCGATCACGGGCTGGATGAGGCGGGGTACAACCAAGCACTCCTCCAGAAATGCGTTGAGCTGGGCATTACGGTAGTCGGCTTGGCCGACCACGGCAGCGTGGCTAGCGTCGATGCGTTGCGTGAGATGCTTCAACCGCACGGGATTGTGGTGTTCCCCGGCTTTGAGATCGCCTCGAACGACAAGACCCATTATGTCTGCCTGTTTTCCGAGGAAACGACAGGACAGCAGCTCGAGCGCTACCTTGGCAATCTCGACCTGCTTGACCCTGCAGATGGTGTCCGCCCGTCTCGATTGAGTTCCGAGCAGTTGATCGAGAAGGTCGATCAGCTTGGCGGCTTCATCTACGCTGCGCATTGCACGCAGGACAGTGGCCTCCTGAAGAACCGGCTCAATCATGTATGGAAGCTACCCAAGCTGCGCTCGGCCCAGATTCCGGGGGCGGTAGATGACTTGGCGGGGGTGGAAAGCGATTTCTACCGCAAGGTGCTGCTGAACAAGGACGATGCCTATCGCCGCGAGCGGCCCATAGCTGTCATCAATGCCAAAGATGTCGCCAAGCCGGAAGACTTGGAGCAGCCGGGAGCCACTTGCCTCATCAAGATGACGCGGCCCAACTTTGCGGCGTTCAAGGTGGCCTTCCTTGACCCAGGGTCGCGCATCCGCTTGAACTCGCAGCAGGCCGAAAGCCCGATTGGCAAGGTGCTCCGCATGACGGTCACGGGTGGCTACCTGGATGGCGTCCGCGTGGACTTCTCCGATCACCTCAACACGGTCATCGGCGGTCGAGGGACAGGTAAATCGACCTTGCTCGAATGTCTGCGCTATGCCTTGGACTTTCCACCCAAGGGCAAGCAAGCCTTGAAGCTCCATCAGGAGATCATCAAGGAGAACCTTGGCCGCGCGGCGGGCCGATTGGAGCTGGTGGTGGTGTCGTCATCTCAGAACGGCAAGCAGTACACAGTCTCACGGCGTTATGGTGAACCGCCGATTGTTCGTGACTTGGGCGGCAACGTTTCCACCCTTCTCCCGAGAGACTTGCTGCCCGGCATCGACATTTATGGGCAGAACGAGATTTACGAGCTGGCTCAGGACGAAACCAGCCGGGTGCAGTTGCTGGATCGCTTCCTTCCACAGGACGGGGACTATGAGACGAAGAGCGCTGACGTTCACCGCCGCTTGACCGAGAACCAGCGGAAGCTCGTGAAGTCCTTGTCCGACCTCGATGACGTGAAGGCGCACCGTGAGGTACTTCAGACGCCGGCCGCCCGAGAGGCTGTCGCTCACGAAATCCATGCTCCACACCTCGTTGACTTTCTGTGCCCGTTGCAGCGGCACCCGCTCGTTGACAGGGCGTTTGCCCTTCTTGCGTCGGCGCACGGCCAGGTTGGCTTGCCGGTAGAGGCGGTACACGCGCTTGTGATTGACTCCGGGGAACTGCGGGCGCAGCAGATCGTGGATGCGCCGGTAGCCAAAACGCCGACGCACATGGGCGATCTCCACGATCTTCTCGTGCAACGCCACGGTGGCCTGATCGGCCTGCGGCGGATGGCG
>NZ_LIPV01000016.1 GCF_001418255.1 Thiomonas bhubaneswarensis | reverse complement strand
CTACCACGGCAAGGAAGTCACGCGCTCCAAGCCGATCCTAGAAGGCGAGCTGCCCCTTGATGGCAGTCGCTTCGCCGGCCAGCTCCCGCCGGTTGTGCCCGCACCCACCTTCGCCATTCGGAAGAAGGCCGTCGCCATCTTCACGCTCGATCAGTACGTCGAGCGCGGAATCATGACCGCGCCGCAGCGCGAGGCATTGATTGCAGCGGTGCGCGCGCACCGGAACATCCTCGTGATCGGCGGCACCGGCTCGGGCAAGACCACGCTGGTGAACGCGATCATCAACGAGATGGTGATTCAAGACCCGACCGAGCGGGTTTTCATCATCGAGGACACCGGCGAAATCCAGTGCGCCGCCGAGAACTACGTCCAGTACCACACCAGCATCGACGTGAACATGACGGCGCTGCTGAAAACCACCCTCCGCATGCGCCCCGACCGAATCCTGGTCGGCGAGGTGCGCGGCCCCGAAGCCCTTGATCTGTTGATGGCCTGGAACACCGGGCACGAAGGAGGTGCTGCAACCCTGCACGCAAACAACGCCAAAGCTGGATTGGATCGGCTCGCCATGCTCATCAGCATGCACCCCGATTCCCCGAAACCCATTGAACCGCTTATCGGCGAGGCGGTTCACGTGGTTGTTCATATCGCCCGCGTCGAAGGCTCGCGGCGCATCCAGGAAATCTTGGAGGTTTCCGGGTTCGCCAACGGCCAGTACATCACCAAAACCCTCTGACTAGGAGTTACGACCAATGCAAGCAACCCTCCCGGCATTCCGCCTCAACCGCAACGCCCTGTTCTACATGGGCCTCTTCGCCCTCCTGGCGTTCTTCCTGCTGGCCCCCCAGCACGCATTCGCCTCCGAGGGCACCGGCGGCTCTCTGCCGTATGAGAGCTGGCTGACCAACCTCCGCAACTCCGTCACCGGCCCGGTGGCCTTCGCGCTGTCGATCATCGGCATCGTGGTCGCCGGCGGCATCCTGATCTTCGGCGGCGAACTCAACGGCTTCTTCCGCACGTTGATCTTCATCGTCCTGGTCATGGCCCTGCTGGTCGGCGCGCAGAACATGATGAGCACGTTCTTCGGCCGTGGCGCGGAAATCGCCGCCCTGACCGATGGCGCGCTGCACCAGGTCAAGGTCGCCGCGCTGGATGTGGCCGGCTTCCCCGGCGAAGCCGTCATGCGCTGGGCCGAGCGCGGCCACATCGCGGGGTAAGTCATGGCTCTGCGCGCGATCCCCATCCGTAGGGCCGGCAACCGAGAAAACCTGTTCATGGGCGGGGATCGTGAGCTGGTGATGTTCTCGGGCCTGCTGGCCGGCGCGCTGATTTTCAGCGCCCAAGAAGTGAGGGCAACGGTGTTCGGCATCGCCTTGTGGTTCGGCGCGCTCTTCGCGCTGCGCCTCATGGCGAAGGCCGATCCGAAGCTGCGACACGTGTACCTGCGGCACCGCCGGTACAAGCCGTACTACCCGGCTCGCAGCACGCCCTTCCGTGACAACACGCCGAGTCAAGGGAAGCAATACAAATGATCGAAGCAATCGCAATTGCCATTGCTGTGCTCGGTGCGGTTCTGTTGCTCATCCTCTTTGCCCGCATCCGGGCTGTCGATGCCGAGCTGAAGCTCAAGAAGCATCGCGCCAAGGATGCCGGCCTGGCCGATCTGCTCAATTACGCCGCCGTGGTCGATGACGGCGTGATCGTGGGTAAGAACGGCTCCTTTATGGCCGCCTGGCTGTACAAGGGGGATGACAACGCCAGCAGCACCGAGGAACAGCGGGAAATGGTGTCGTTCCGCATCAACCAGGCCCTGGCCGGCCTGGGGAACGGCTGGATGGTGCATGTCGATGCTGTGCGTCGGCCTGCGCCGAACTACTCGGAGCGGGGCGTGTCATCGTTCCCCGACTCCGTTTCCTTCGCCATTGACGAGGAACGCCGGCGCTTGTTCGAGGGCCTGGGCGCGATGTTCGAGGGCTACTTTGTCCTGACCGTCACGTGGTTCCCGCCAGTGCTGGCCCAGCGCAAGTTTGTCGAACTCATGTTCGATGACGATGCGGTGGCCCCCGACCATACGGCGCGCACTACGGGCCTGATTGCGCAGTTCAAGCGCGAGATCACCAGCCTGGAATCGCGCCTGTCCTCGGCGGTCAAGATGACGCGCCTGCGCGGCCAAAAGGTCGTGTCGGAAGAGGGCAGGGAAGTCACGCACGATGACTTCCTGAGCTGGTTGCAGTTCTGCGTGACGGGCCTCCATCACCCGGTCATGCTGCCCAGCAATCCGATGTACCTCGATGCGGTCATCGGCGGGCAAGAGCTGTGGGGCGGCGTCGTGCCCAAGATCGGGCGCAAGTTCATCCAGGTGGTCGCCATCGAAGGCTTCCCCTTGGAGTCAACGCCTGGGGTGCTCTCGGCCCTGGCCGAGCTGCCCAGCGAATACCGCTGGTCGAGCCGCTTCATCTTCATGGATCAGCACGAGTCCTTGAAGCACCTGGACAAGTTCCGCAAGAAGTGGAAGCAGAAGATTCGCGGCTTCTTCGATCAGGTGTTCAACACGAATACCGGCTCGATCAACCAGGACGCCGCCGCGATGGTCGGCGACGCCGAGGCGGCCATCGCCGAGGTCAACAGCGGCTTGGTGGCGGCCGGCTACTACACCAGCGTGGTCGTGCTGATGGACGAGGATCGGGAGCGCCTGGCGGCCTCCGCGCTCCTGGTCGAGAAGGCCGTCAACCGCCTGGCCTTCGCGGCCCGTATCGAGACGATCAACACGCTCGATGCGTACCTGGGCAGCTTGCCCGGCCACGGCGTCGAGAACGTGCGCCGGCCGCTCATCAACACGATGAACCTGGCCGACCTGCTGCCGACAAGCTCGATCTGGACGGGCAGCGCCACGGCTCCGTGCCCGATGTACCCGCCGCTGTCGCCGGCGCTCATGCACTGCGTGACGGTGGGCGCTACGCCGTTCCGCCTGAACCTGCACGTGCGCGACCTGGGCCACACCTTCATGTTCGGCCCGACCGGCGCAGGCAAATCGACGCACCTGGGCATCATCGCCGCGCAGCTCCGTCGCTACGCCGGCATGTCGATCTACGCCTTCGACAAGGGCATGTCGATGTACCCGCTCGCGGCCGGCATCCGCGCGGCCACGAAGGGCAAGAGCGGCCTGCATTTCACGGTGGCCGCCGACGATGACCGCCTGGCCTTCTGCCCGCTCCAGTTCCTCGAAACGAAGGGGGATAGGGCCTGGGCGATGGAGTGGATCGACACCATCCTGGCGTTGAACGGTGTCAACACCACGCCGGCGCAGCGCAACGAGATCGGCAACGCGATCATGAGCATGCACGCCAGCGGCGCGCGCACGCTCTCCGAGTTCTCGGTGACGATCCAGGACGAGGCGATCCGCGAGGCCATCAAACAGTACACGGTGGACGGCTCGATGGGCCACCTGCTCGACGCCGAAGAGGACGGCCTGTCGCTGTCCGACTTCACGGTGTTCGAGATCGAAGAGCTGATGAACCTGGGCGAGAAGTTCGCGCTGCCGGTGCTGCTCTACCTGTTCCGCCGCATCGAGCGCGCACTGAAAGGCCAGCCCTCCGTCATCATCCTGGACGAAGCCTGGTTGATGCTGGGCCACCCCGCGTTCCGCGCCAAGATCAGGGAATGGCTCAAGGTGCTGCGCAAGGCCAACTGCCTTGTGCTGATGGCGACGCAAAGCCTCTCCGACGCGGCCAACTCGGGCATCTTGGACGTGATCGTGGAATCGACCGCGACCAAGATTTTCCTGCCCAACGTCTACGCCAGGGATGAGGACACATCGGCGCTCTATCGCCGCATGGGCCTTAACGCGCGTCAGATCGAAATCCTGGCGACTGCCATTCCGAAGCGTCAGTACTACTACGTCTCGGAGAACGGCCGCCGTCTCTATGACCTTGCCCTGGGGCCGATGGCCCTGGCCTTCGTCGGTGCGTCCGACAAGGAATCGGTCGCCACCATCAAGAGCCTCGAAGCCAAGTTCGGCCACGAATGGGTGCATGAGTGGCTGGCCGGCCGTGGGCTGAATCTCAACGACTACCTGGAGGCCGCATGAGCATCGCCGACACCCTCAAGGGCTTGATCTTCAAGAAGCCCGCCAACTCCGCCGAGCCGCGCGATCCGCGCCGCTCGAAGGAACCGCTCGCCGGCGGCCGCCGTGCGGGCGAGGCCGAGAACCCCTACCTGGCCGCGCGCCGCACCTGGAACGATCACGTGGGCGGCGTCGTCTCGCAACGCCAGACCTGGCAGGTGATCGGCATCCTGTCGCTGTTGATCGCGCTGGCCGGCGTGGGCGGCGTGATCCACATCGGCAGCCAGTCGAAGTTCATCCCCTACGTGGTCGAGGTGGACAAGCTGGGCCAGACGGTGGCCGCCGGCCCGGTGCAGGCCGCAGGGAAGGCCGATCCGCGTGTCATCCACGCCGCCGTTGCGGACTGGATGAGCTGCGCGCGCATGGTGTCGCCTGACGTGGCCTTGCAGCGCAAGTGCGTGTTCAAGGCGTACTCGATGCTCGCCCCCAACGATCCGGCGACGCCAAAGATGAACGAGTGGTTGAACGGCACGCCCGATTCCAGCCCGTTCAAGCGCGCCGAAAAGGAAATGGTCAGCGTCGAGATCAAGACCGTC
This sequence comes from Thiomonas bhubaneswarensis, assembly GCF_001418255.1. GTDB lineage: Bacteria > Pseudomonadota > Gammaproteobacteria > Burkholderiales > Burkholderiaceae_C > Thiomonas > Thiomonas bhubaneswarensis. The sequence goes on along the minus strand of NZ_LIPV01000016.1, from coordinate 37,192 downwards.
ATCCCGCAAACGCCTGACACCTGGCAAGTCGAGTGGGTGGAAACCACGCGCGACCGCCAAGGCACGCTGAAAGGTCAGCCCGTCACCTGGCGCGCGCTCGTGACTACCTACATCGCCGAGGTCACGCCCAACACCACCGATGAGCAACTGCGGAACAACCCGTTGAGCATCTACGTGCGTGATTACTCCTGGTCCCGCATCCAATGAATTCGAGGTCATCCACCATGAAGAAAACCCTCTCCGCTTTGATCGTGGGCGCTGCTGTGGCGGTGCCCTCCCTGGCTCTGGCCGCCCCTGGCGACGACATTGCCGACAAGTATTTCAACAAGACCAACCCGACGCTGACCGCTCAAGAGCGCGCGGCGCTCGCCATCGCCAAACGGTGGGAAGCGGGGTCGGCGACCGGCATCAAGCCGGTGGCCGGCTCGGGCGGTGCCATCAAGTTCGTGTACGGCGCGCAGCAGCCGAGCATCGTTTGCGCGGTGCTCCAGGTGTGCGACGTGGCCTTGCAGCCCGGCGAACAAGTGAACTCGATCAACCTGGGCGACACGGCCAGGTGGACGGTGGAACCGGCCATCACCGGCAGCGGCGCGACCGAGGTTCAGCACCTCATCATCAAGCCGATGGACGTGGGCCTCGAAACCAGCCTGGTTGTGACCACGAACCGCCGCAGCTACCACTTCCGCCTGCGCTCGCATCGCACCGAGTACATGCCGCAAGTCTCGTTCACGTACCCCGAGGAAGCGCAAGCCAAGTGGGACGCGATCCAGCGCCGCGAGAAGCAGGAACGCACCGACAACACCCTGCCGGCGACGGGCGAGTACCTGGGCGATCTCTCGTTCGACTATGAGCTGTCCGGGTCGGCGAGCTGGAAACCTGTGCGCGTCTACAACGATGGCCGCAAGACCATCATCGAAATGCCCGGCACGATGCAGCAGACCGAAGCGCCGACGCTCCTGGTCGTGCGCAAAGAGGGCGGCTTGTTCACCGACGACGAAACGGTGCTGGTCAATTACCGCGTGCAGGGCAATCGCTACATCGTGGACACGGTGTTTGACCGCGCGATCCTGATTGCCGGTGTTGGCAGTAGCCAAGACCGCGTGACCATCAGCCGGAGGAAGTGACCATGCGCAAGATCGTCTCTCTCTCGCTGCTCGCCCTCGCCCTGGGCCTCGGCGGCTGCGCAACCACCAGCCAGTACGGCAACTTCGTCCAGTCGGCCGCGCTCGATCAGCAGAAGCTCGCCACCGACGCGGTGCAGCAGCTCGCCACGCTGTACGCGCCGGCGCGCACGCGCCTGGAGCTGCAACAGCCGACGCCCGATCCGTTCGGCCAGGCTCTCGTCAAGTCGCTGCGCGACAAGGGCTATGCCCTCCTGGAGTACGCCCCGGCCGGCGCTTCCACGCAGGCCCCGGCCTCGGCGGCATCGCAGGCGAGCGCACCGGCCACCACGGCCGCGTCGGGCGGCCTGCCGTTGCGCTACGTGCTCGACCAGGCTGGCGACTCGAACCTGTACCGCCTGACCTTGATGGTCGGCAATCAATCCATCACCCGCCCTTACCTGGCGCAAAACGGCACGTTCGCGCCGGCCGGGTACTGGGTGCGCAAGGAGTGACGCCATGACAGAAAACGCCGATCAGATGGCACCTGACGCTTCGCCTGGCGAAGTGTCCAAGAAGGCGGGCGTCCGTCGCGTCAACAACATGCCCATGTACATCCTCGGCGGCGTCCTGCTGTCGTTCGTGCTGGTCATGGCTCTGGTCGCGGCGGATCGCGCGGCCAAGCAGAACGCGCCGGCGGACGGCCCGAAGGAGAAGGCCGGCAACACGTCGATGTTCGCCAAGGAGATCGCCGGCGATAAGACCGGCGGCTTGATCGAGCCGGCAAGCCCGCTCAAGGTGCCCGACATGCCAACCGGCCCGGCCTCGGCCCCGCTGGAGATCGCGCGGCCGTCGAACCCGGACGCGCCGCCGGCACCGCCGGCGAACCCCGGCAACCCGGGCCAGCCGGTGAACGATGACGAGGCCCAGCGCATCCGCATGGCGAAAATGCAGATGTTCGGCGAGGCCGTGAAGGCCAAGACCACCGTGCGCGTGGATGCCCCGCGCAGCAACGGCTCCGCGCCGGGTGGCCCGAGCACCTACACCGCCACGCCGCAGACGCGCGATGAAATGCTGAACCGCATCGCAGCGGTGCAGCAGCAAATCGACGCGCAGCGCAGCAACGATCCGACCGCCGCCTATCAAGCGCGCCTGGCGCAGATTCGCGGCATGGGTGTCGGTGGTGGCGGTGCGGCCCCGGCCGGCGGCGGCATGGGCGCGGGCGGTGCGCCGCAGCTCCTGCAAACCTCGACCAGCGGCGGCGGGCGCAACAGCATGGCGCAGTTCGGCCAGGGCGGGCAGGGCGACCGCTGGAAGCTGGATTCGCAGCCGGAAGCACCGCGCACGCCGTTCGAGCTGCGCGCGGGCTTCGTGGTGCCGGCCACGCTCATTTCGGGCATCAACTCCGATCTGCCGGGCCAAATCATGGCCCAGGTCGCGCAGGACGTGTACGACACGCCGACCGGCAAGCATCTGTTGATCCCGCAGGGATCGCGCCTCGTCGGCTCGTATTCGAGCGACGTGGCCTACGGCCAGGCGCGCGTGCTGGTTGCGTGGCAGCGCATCGTGTTCCCCGATGGCAAGGCAATGGACATTGGCGCGATGCCGGGCGCGGACAGCGCGGGCTACGCGGGCTTCAACGATCAGGTGAACAACCACTATGTGCGCCTGTTCGGTTCGGCCTTCCTCATGTCCGGCGTGACGGCTGGCATCACCTACAGCCAGCGCCAGAACCAGGCCACGAACACCTACGGCGCACCGAGCGCCAGCAGTGCCCTAAGCGAAGCCCTCGGCCAGCAGCTCGGCCAGGTCACGGCGCAGCTCATCGCCAAGAACCTGAGCATTTCGCCGACGCTGGAAATCCGGCCGGGCTATCGCTTCAACGTCGTGGTCACGAAGGACATGACGTTTTCCAAGCCGTACCGTTCCTTCGATTACTAACGCCATAGGAGAGCACCATGAAGCAGAAGTTTTTAGCCGCTAAATTGGCCCTCGTCATTGCTGTTTCGAGCACGCTGACGGTCACGCCTGTGGAGGCTGGCATCCCCGTCATCGACGGCACCAACCTGTCGCAGAACATCATGACGGCCATCGAATCGGTGGCCCAAACGCTCAAGCAAATTGAGCAGTACAGCACCCAGCTCCAGCAGTATCAGAACCAGCTCCAGAACACGATGGCCCCGGCCGCGTATATCTGGGATCAGGCGCAATCGACCATCAACGGGTTGATGAACGCGGTCAACACGCTGGATTACTACAAGACCCAACTCGGCAGCCTGGACAGCTACATCGGCAAGTTCCAGGACGTGAACTACTACAAGAACTCGCCGTGCTTTACGGCGGCAGGGTGCTCCGACGCGGAACGCGCAGCACTTCGGAATGTGGCCCAGCTCGCGAGCGAGTCGCAGAAGAAGGCCAACGATGCCTTGTTCAAGGGCCTCGATAGGCAGCAAACGAATCTCACGGCCGATGCAGCGACGTTGCAGCGTCTTCAATCGGCAGCGCAGGGCGCGCAGGGCCAAATGCAGGCCATCGGCTACGCCAACCAGCTCGCCAGCCAGCAGGCCAACCAGCTCTTGCAGATTCGTGGCCTGCTGATCGCGCAGCAGAACGCGATGGCAACCAAGATGCAGGCCGACGCCGACAAGGAAGCCCAGCAGGCGGCAGCGGCCGCACAACTGCGCCAGGGCAGCTACCGGGCCAGCCCGGCGCGCACCTGGTAAGGGGGATTCATGAAAGCAATCAAGGCTCTGTCCTTGGCCTCGGCCGCCCTCGTGGCGGCCTTGGTCGCCGGCTGCGACAACAAGCCGGCCACGGCCCCCATGCCGGAAGTGAACGACGAGAACTGCAAGCCCGAGAACATCGCCAAGATCGAGGACAAGGGCGTCCAGCAGGCTTTTTCGTCGCTGTGCTTGCGTCGTGGTGGGGATTTCAAGCCCAGCCCGAAACGCGAATGGTGAGGTGCTGACGATGAGAATGCCAGCCAATCTAAAAACCCTCGCCCTGCCGCTGTTCGTCTGGCTGGCGTTCTTCGCGGTCGATGCCCACGCGGCCATCGACAACGCCGGCGTGTTCGATAGCGTGCTGGATCGCTACCAGGCCGCCGCGAGCGGCTGGGCCGGTGTCATCACCACGGCCGCAACCTGGCTCTTCTGGACGCTGGTTGTGATCTCGATGGTCTGGACGTTCGGCATGATGGCCTTGCGCAAGGCCGACATTGGCGAGTTCTTCGCGGAGTTCGTCCGCTTCACGATCTTTACCGGCTTCTTCTGGTGGGCGCTGACCAACGGCCCTAACTTCGCCTCGTCCATCTATGCGTCGTTGCGGCAGCTCGCCGGCAACGCGACGGGCCTGGGCAATGCTCTGTCGCCCTCGGGCATCGTGGACGTGGGCTTTGCGATCTTCGACAAGGTGATGGATCAGTCCTCGGTGTGGTCGCCGGTGGACAGCATGGCCGGCATCCTCATGGCCGTGGCGATCCTGGTCATCCTGGCCCTGGTCGGTGTGAATATGCTTCTGCTGCTCGCGTCGGGGTGGGTGCTCGCCTACGGCGGCGTGTTCTTCCTCGGCTTCGGTGGTTCGCGCTGGACTTCCGACATGGCGATCAACTACTACAAGGTCGTCCTGGGCGTGGCCGCGCAGCTCTTCGCAATGGTGCTCCTGGTGGGCATCGGCAAGACCTTCCTCGATGACTACTACTCGCGCATGAGCGCCGGCATCAGCCTCAAGGAAATGGGCGTGATGCTGATCGTCGTCATCATCCTCTTGGCGTTGGTCAACAAGATTCCGCCGCTCATCGCCGGGATCATCACCGGCGCGAGCGTGGGCGGTGCCGGCATCGGCCAGTTCGGTGCAGGCGCTGCGCTGGGTGCCGCAGGCATGGCGGCAGCAGCGGCCGCCACTGGCGGCGCAGCCCTGGCCGCCGGCGCAGCCTCGGCCGCCGGTGGTGCCTCTGCCGTCATGGCCGCCTTCTCGAAGGCTAATGAGAACGTGTCGGCAGGCACGGACGTTATGTCGGCCTTCTCGGGCGGCGGCAGCTCGGGCGGCGGTGCGGGCGGCGGCGGCGACGCCGGCACCGGCAGCACGCCCTTCGCTCAGGCTGCGGGCTTTAGCGGCAGCTCCGGCGGTGGCTCTTCTTCGGGTGGCGGCAGCCCCTCGACCGGCAGCAGCTCGGGCAGCTCGAAGGGCGGCGGCAAAGCCGACGCCGGCGGCCAGGGCAGCAGCTCGACGGCCAGCACCGGCAGCAGTGCCGACAAGGCCGCCAAGAACGAACCCAAGCCCGCCGGCGGGGCAGGGCAAGGCCAGCAGGGCGGCCAGCAGGCCGCACCGGGCAGCACCGGCCCCGGCTTGCTCGCATCGGCCGCATCGGCCCTCGGCACGGCCGGCCGCATCGCCGCCGACGCCGGCGCGAACTTGGCGAAGGGAACCGCCGATGTTGCCAAGGCCAAAGCCGCGAGCCTGCGCGAAGCCGCAGCCGAGCGGATCGCCGACACCACTGGCGGAAAGATCGCCGCCGCGATCAAGGCGCAAGGAAGCGGCACGGCCGAGAACATCGACGTGCCCGACCAGCAGCCCGCGCCGAGCTTCGGCGACAACAGCCTGGCAGGCGGCCCCGCCGATGCCGATCCCGAGTCCGAAGTAGCTGCGTTCGCCAACCGCGAGCAAGGCCGCGACGGCACAACTGCGTAACCAAGGAGAGTCCAACCATGAAGAAGAAACTGTTTGCCCTGGCCGCCCTCGTGGCAGCCCTCGGATCGACCGCCGGCACGGCCAGCGCGCAAGACGTGCTGACCGGCGACACGCGCCTGGCCTGCGAGGCGATCCTGTGCCTGTCGTCGGGCACGCGCCCGAGCGAATGCACGCCGTCGCTGTCGCGGTACTTCAACATCACGAAGCGCAAGCTGTCGGACACGATCCGCGCCCGCCTGAACTTCCTCCAGCTTTGCCCGGTGGCGAGCCAGACGCCGGAAATGCAGTCGCTCGTGTCGGCGATCTCGCGCGGCGCTGGCCGTTGCGACGCGCAGTCGCTGAACTCGACGTTGGTGATGTGGACGGGCGGCTACGACGATGGGCGCACGTACATCAGCAACCAGTTGCCTGACTACTGCGGGGCCTACACCGGCCACGCCTACACCGACTTCGCCAGCAGCGGCACGCTGCCGCGCTATGTCGGGACGCCAGAGCGGGGCGGGTATTGGGTCGAAGCGCGCGACTATGACCGCGCCTTGGCCGAGTACAACGAGCGCATCCGGCGCGAGGACGAAGAGCGCCGCCGTCAGTCCTGGCTGAACTGAGGGAGGGGAGGGCATGCCGTTCTTCGCCGATCTGCCGCCGCAGCTCCAGGAGCGTGTCGTCTGCTCGATCTCGGCCGCCGTCAAGTACGAGGTGCCGGTCAACATCGTGTTGGCCGTCGCCGAGAAAGAGGGCGGCAAGCCGGGCCAGTGGGTGCGCAACTCGAATGGCACGCATGACGTTGGCCCGATGCAGTTCAACACCGCGTACCTGGGCGACCTGGCCCGATACGGCATCACGGCGAACGATGTGGCGGCTGCCGGCTGCTACTCGTTCGACCTGGCCGCCTGGCGGCTGCGGATGCACATCCGCAACGACAAGGGCGACCTCTGGACGAAGGCAGCGAACTACCACTCGCGCACGCCGCAATACAACGCGGTGTACCGGGCCGACTTGATGCGCAAGGCGTCGAAGTGGGCCGATTGGCTTGAAGCCCGGTTCGTCACGCTCGACGTGACGAAGGCCGGCGCCACGCCCTCGATGCCGAGCCAGCCCGTTCCGGCGGCCACCGTGGCCCAGCAAGCCACGCCGGCGGCCAGGCCGGCACCAACACCCCAGCAGGCCGCCCCAGCGGCCGCAGCAGCTCGCAGCGTGTCGGTGGCCGGCTACGTGCCCCGCACGGTGTCTTTCAACACTTCACGCGAGGGGTCGGCCGAGTAGGCCGGCTCTTCCGATTTAGCGGCTAAACATGGACAAATTCCACGCCTTCATGATGCGGTACACGCTGGGCGTCGGCCGGTTGCTTCAAGCCTATTGCAAGTGGGCGGAAGGGCAGGCCAAGAACCAGCTCGATTTGCTTCTGCTGGGCCTCGGCCCGATCTTCGCCTTGGGCCTTCTGCTGTGGGCACTGCCGGCGTGGATCGGCAAGCCCATCGCCTTCGTACTCTCGCTGCCCGCGCTCTACATCATCTTCCTGGTGCTGCGCGCCTACGCGATTCGCGGGGGCCGGCGCTGATGAAGGCCCTGCGGATTCCTGATGGAACCGTCGAAGCGTTGAAGTGGCTCGCGCTGGCTCTCATGACCGGCGATCACGTCAACAAGTACCTGTTCAACGCGACGCTGCCGGTGCTGTTCGAGGCCGGCCGCGTGGCGCTCCCCCTTTTCGTGTTCGTCCTGGCCTACAACCTGGCGCGGCCGGGCACGCTCGAACGCGGCGTGTACGGCCGCACCATGTCGCGCCTGGCTGTGTTCGGCGCGCTGGCCTCGGTGCCCTTCGTGGCCCTCGGTGGCCTGTACGCCGGTTGGTGGCCGCTCAACGTGATGTTCACGCTGCTGGTCGTCACGGCCACGGCCTACCTGGTCGAACGTGGCGGCAAGCTGCACCTGGCGGCCGCCGGCGTCGCGTTCCTGGTCGGCGGCAGCTCGGTCGAATACTGGTGGCCGGCCGTGGCCTTCGGCCTGGCCGTGTGGTCGTACACGCGCCGGCCGAGCTGGGCCGCCGCGGCGGTCGCGGTGCTGGCCTGCGCGGCCCTGTGGTTCATCAATCGCAACCTGTGGGCCTTGGCGGCCCTGCCGGTGCTCTTCCTGGCCTCGCGTGTCGATGTGCGCGTGCCGCGCCTGCGCTGGGCCTTCTACGCCTATTACCCGCTGCACCTGGCCGCGCTCTGGTTGATCCGCATCCCCATGAGCAAGGCCGGCTACCTGTTCTTCTGATTGGAGTCCTGCCCCATGCGAAAACCCGTTCTTCTGGCCCTCTCTCTGGCGTTCCTGGTCAGCGCGCAAAGCGCACTGGCCGCCGGCGACGCCGGCAACTTCGGCACGCCGATCAAGTCCGGCGTCTCGGTTTCCTTCCCCGACAGCAGCGCGACCTTCCAGCCGACGCCCGAGGCCCTGGAACTGCTGGCCGACGCCAGGAACGCGGCGATCATCTACATCAGCGGGCGCACCAGCACGCTACGGCCCAGCGCGGCCGACGAGGCCCTTGCGCTGCGTCGTGCGCTCTCGGCCAGGTCGTACCTGGTGGCGCGCGGCGTCTCGCCGCTCAAGATCATGGTGAACTTCGCTTCGGCCGCCGACTTCGTGGCCGACAACTCGACGGCCGAGGGCCGGCGCGAGAACCAGCGCGTGGACATTGAGGTGGTCTACATCCCCACCTACTGAGCGATCCGGCATCGCCATTCTTGGCGGTGCTGCAGGTCGCTCCAGCAGCTTCGCATCGTCGGCTCTGACGATGCAGGCCCCGCCGGCTTCCCTTGACAGCATCGCCATTTCTGACGATGCTGGCCAAGTCCCGATTTACTCCAGGAAGAAGGCCATGAGATACCCCGGCGGCAAGGGCGGTGCCGGCGTCTACCAGACGATCATCAACAACATCCCGCCTCACGACACGTACATCGAAACGCACCTGGGCGGCGGCAACATCCTGGAGCGCAAGCGGCCCGCTGCCCGCAGCGTCGGCATCGACGTTGATCCCGAGGTGATCGAGGTCTGGCAGCAGCTCGACGTGCCCGGCCTGGAGCTGCACCACGGCGACGCCGTGGCCTGGCTGGAGTCACACCAGTTCACCGGCTCCGAGTTCGTCTACGTCGATCCGCCCTACGTGATGGACAGCCGGCGCGGCGGCAAGCTCTACCGCCACGAATACGACGACGCCGACCACGTGCGGCTGCTCGACGTGCTGGCCGGCCTGCCGTGCGCGGTGATGGTGTCGGGCTACAGCTCAACGATCTATGACAGCTCTCCCTTGGCGTCATGGCGAACCATCGACTTCAACGCGATGACGCGCGGCGGCATCGCTATCGAACGGCTGTGGATGAACTACCCCGAGCCGGCCGAGCTGCACGATCTGCGCTACCTCGGCAGCAACTTCCGCGAGCGCGAGCGCATCAAGCGGAAGAAAGCCCGCTGGCAAGCGAAGCTCGCCAAGCTCGATCCACTGGAGCGGGCGGCGATCATGGAATGTCTGCGCGAGCTGGAGGCGGCCGAGTAGGTCACGCCTGCGCCTGGTTGTGCAGCGCCCATACGCGCTTGACCTGGCTTTCACTGCACCCGGCCAGCCTGGCCGTCTCTGGAATGCTGTGGCCTGCGGTGCGCAGCGCCACGATGCGTTCATGCACCTTCGTGTTGGCCTTGCGGCCGGTGTAGCGGCCGGCGTCCTTCGCCAGCTCGACGCCCTGCCGCTGCCGCTCGCGGCGATCCTCGTAGTCGTCACGGGCCATCTGCAACGCCAGCTTCAAAAGCATGTCCTGGATCGACTCCAGCACCACCTTTGCCACGCCCTTCGCCTCGGCGGCCAGGTCGGATAGATCGACCACGCCAGGGACAGCCAGGCGCGCGCCCTGGGCGCGGATCGAGGCCACGAGGCGTTCGGCCTCGGGCAGCGGCAGGCGGCTGATGCGGTCGATCTTCTCCGCAACGACGACTTCACCGGGTTGCAGGTCGCCGATCATGCGTAGCAGCTCGGCGCGATCGGCGCGAGCGCCCGAAGCCTTCTCGCGGTAGATGCCGGCGACGTAGAAGCCGGCGGCCCTGGTGCTCTCCACGATGGCGGCCTGCCTGGTCAAGTCCTGCTCGTCGGTGCTGACGCGCAAGTAGATGCGCGCGACCTTGAAGGCGACGCCGGCGGCCTGGTGCTCGGTCGGCGTCCGCATGATGCGGTCGGCACCTTCGACCAGGCCATCGCCGCCGACGCGCAGCGGTGGCGTCTTGGCGAGCGCCTGCCGCGCTGCGCGTGACTGGCGCGGCATGGCCGCGATCTGTGTTTCCTGGGCGGTGCGCGGCGTGATGATCGCGCTGCCCTTCGCCTTGGTCTTGCCTGGGAAGTAGCCGTTGCGGCTGGTCATGGGTTCCTCCGGTCATTTTGGGTATACGCAAAGTGTCCGGTCATGCTACCCCCGGCCAAAAAGGCCGTCATGCGGTTTATCTTGGCCGGGTCGTTGTTGGCGGGTCTAAATGGCCGCTCCGTGGATCTCATCGCCAGAAATGGCGATGCGAGATCCAGGGCAGGGCGGCCGCCATCGTCAGACCTGGCGATGGTCGACGCCGGCGCGCATCGTCGGATGCGGCGATGCCAGCTCGAGGTCGGTGGCCACCGCCGGCGACCTGGTGCCATCGTCGGCAATGGCGATGCTGCAGCTCGACGTGCGCGCGGCCTGGTCGTCTCGGCATCGTCGGATGCGGCGATGCTCGAGCGAGGCGAAAAAAAACCGCCTCGGGGTGTCCGAGGCGGCAAGTCTGCATGCGGTTCAGGGAGGAAGAAACCGCGCCGGCGATCAGGGAGGAAAACCGCGCGGCCTGATGTGCAGCTCGGCCACTTTAGCCGGATTTTTCGACTTATCCGATGCGAGCGGCCCGCCGTGGGCGCTGCTCGATCTGCTGTTGCTTTTTCTCGACGTGCTTCTGCTCCTGGTGCTGCTGTTCGTCGCGCTGCACCTGGCTGATGGCCGCGCCGATCTGCCGCTTCACGCCCTCGATGCCCAGCTCGCTCTTGTGCGCCAGGTCGTTGAAGTCGGTGTGCTGCTTCATCGTGGACAGTGCCGCGATCTGCGCGCCGCTCAACATCGACGCCTTGAGCTTGGCCGCCTCGTCGCCGGCCAGCTCGACCTTGCCGGCGGCGGCGTCGGCAAGGCGCTGCTCGGCGCGGAGGTGGGTCTTGAAGCTGTCGGGCGTGATGGCGGGCAAGTCGCGCGGGTAGGTGTTCTCGGCCGGCGCGAAGATCGGGAAGATCGCCTTGCCGCCCACGGCCTGGGCGGCCGCCTCGGCCTTCTCCCGACCGGGGTTGTTGCCGTGGGTCATGACCAGGTGCCGGTCGTCGTCGCCGGCGATGATGACCGGCTTGTCCGGGAACTTGGCGTGCAGCGCCTTCGCCACGGCCTCAAGGTTGCCGCTGTCGAAGGCGGCGACCGTGGCGTGGCCCACGGCCTCGGCCACCTGGGCCGCCGTGGCGTAGCCCTCGGAGATCACCAGCGCCGGCGCGGCCGCCAGGGCGTCCATGCCGCCGACCGGGTGGAAGCATCCTTCCTTCTTCGAGTCCTTGGCGAACCGCTTGGTGCCGTCCTCCTGGATGTACTGCATCGTCCATTGCTTGCCATCTGCGTCGAAGGCCGGGATGTAGGTCTTCTGGCCTTCGCGGTCGGTCATCACGCCGGCCTGCGCCTGGATGCCCTTGGCTTGCAGATAGGGCGTCGGCTGCTCGATGGGCACGAGGTCGGCCATCTGCCGGCCGACGCGCTGCGCGGTAGCCTCCTGGGCTTTGTCCTGCTCGACGGCACGCTGTGCCAGCTTCTCGGCCGCCTCGGCCTGTAGCTTGGCCTTCTCCTGGTCGCTCAAGGCGTAGCCCTTGCTCTTCCAGGTAATGTCCGTGCCGGTCTTGTTGTTGATGATCCGCCCGGCCGGATGCCCGTCCAGGTGGCCCACGTAGAAGCCATCGAGCGCGCCCTTCTTGCCGCCCTCGACCGGCACGCGGTGCCGCTTGCCGTCCATGATCGGGTGATCGCCCTGGGCGTTGCTGCCGGTGAACAGGCCGGCGCTGCGCATGGCCTCGGCAAACTCCTCCCTTGGCGTCATCGCTGGCCCTTGCTGGGCCTGCACGTTCTCGGGCTTCCAGCGTTCGAGCTTCGCCGCGTCGGCACGCGGGCCGACATACCAGGACTTCGCGGCCTTGTCCCAAAGCGCGCCGGCGGCCTTGGCGGCGTTGCGCTGCTCGTAGGGCACCGCCAGGTACTGGCGGGCCTGCTGCGCCTGCTGCGAGGGCTTCTGCGCCTCGCCCTGGGCTTCGGGTGCCTGCTGGGCCGAACGCGGCTCTACGGCCGCTGTAGCGGCTCCCTGCGCCCACTTGGCGAAGGGTGCGGCATCGGTGCCCGGCGGCACGTACCAGGACTGTTGTTGCCGATCCCAGCGCGCCCCGAGGCCCTTGGCCTCGTCCTTCTCCTTGTACGGCACGTTGATGTACTGCCGTTCGGGCTTCTCGCCCTGCGGCTGCACCTGCTGCCGCTCGCGCTCCTGGCGCTCCAGCTCGGCCGCGCGGCGCTGTGCGTCGGTGTCGTTGAGCATGGCCGACGCTTCGGCGGTCTTGCGAGCCTCTTTAGCGGCTGAAATGTCCTCTTCGGTCGCGTTGGGGTCGCGCCGTACACGCTCTTCCTGCACGCGGGCCAGCTTGGCGGCGCGCTCGTGCTGGTTGTCGGTGCCCAGCGCATCGACCAGGTGCAGGCGCTCGGCCAGCGCCTCGGCCTGGCCCTCGGTGCGGGTGCCGGCCACGAAGGCAAAAGCGTCCTCGCCGAACTGCGCATCGGCCTTGCGCGCGTACACCTGGAACGCCTGCGGCTCGATGCCGGCCTGGGCGGCATCGACGGTCTGGCCGTCCTGTTCGGCCACGCCGACGATGCGCAGCTCGCCGCTCCAGTCGGGCGGCAGCTCGACGCCAAGGTGTTGACGGGTCGCGTCGGCGAACGCCTGGCCGTCGATCTCGCCGGCGGCGAGCTGCCGGCGCGCGGCGGCGGCCTGCTCGATGCCCTGCACCGCGTCGGCAGGATGGGCGGCCAGCAGGGCGGCCGCCTGGTCGTTGGTCGGTGGGGTCATGTTCGCCTCCTGGTCTGCGACGGCCGCTTGCTGCTGGGTCAGCGCCGGCAGGGCCATCAACTGGTCGGGCGCGTAGTTGTTCAGCTCGTCCAGGCTGCGAACCTGGTGGGGTTCGCCGTCCTGGTCGTGGAACGCAAAGATGCGTTGGCCGTCGCTCCACCGGGCTTCGGCGTCGATGCCGGACACGATCTGTTCGCCGTGCTGCTGAAGCTGCTGCGCGAGGTGGAGCTGTTCGGCCATGTTGGCGAACTCTTGCGCCAGGCCCTTGCGCTCCAGGTAGGCGTTGTCGGTGTCGGTGTGGCTCGGGTCAATGCCGAACACCGGCGACAGCCGGTCATGGGCGACCGCGTAGAACTGCTCGGGATCGGTGCCGGTGATGCTGCCCACGGTTTCGAGGCCACGGCTGCGCAAGGCGTCTTCCAGGGTGTCGCCCTGGAATGCCTGGTAGTGGCTGAAAGACACGTCCGGGTTGTCCAGGACTTCGGCAATGTCCACGGCGAGGGCCTGGGCCACGGCTTCGTCCTGGGCCTGGCTCTGCTGCTGGTCTTGCTCCTGAACCTGCTGCTGCTCGAAGGCCAGCACGTAGTCGTGAATCTTCTCGGCGTCGGCGGCCGCGCGGAACACCTCCAGCGGCTCGTCTTGCAGCGCCTTGATCCACGAACCCACATAGGCGGCGTGCTGGCCCGGATCGTGGCCGATGCCCAGCTCGTCGCCAACGATCATGGAAGCGATCTCGGCGCGCAGCTCTTCCTTGGCGTAACCCTCGCTCCCGAACGGGTGCGCCAGGTCGCGGTCAAGGCGCGAAGCGTGGCCCGTCCAGTGGCCCAGCTCGTGCAGCGCGGTCGCGTAGTAGCGGTCGGAGCTGGGGAACTGGCCGCGCTCCGGCAGGGTGATGCTGTCGGTCGAAGGGCGGTAGAACGCCCGATCACCGGCGACGTGGGTGATCGTTGCGCCCGAGGCTTTCAGGATGTGCTCGGCGCGCTCGACCGCGTTCCAGGTCTGTTCCTTCTTCGGCTGGAGCGGCGGCAGGCCGTCGATCTGCTCGCCGTTGAACACGGTCGCAAAGAACACGCGCGGCCGCTCCAGCATGACGGTTTCCTTGACCGGCTGGCCCTTCGCATCGAGGACGGGCCGGCCGCTGTCGTCCAGCTTGTCTTGCTCTTCGCTGAACTTCCAGTATTGAACCGGCGTGCCTTTCTCGCCCTTGCGAACCTGCGCGCCCACGGCGGCCGCCTGCTTGTAGGTCATCCAGCGCGCATCGCTGCGGCCCTGGGCCATCAGGTGAATCGCGTTGATGCCCTTGTACCGCTTGCCGGTGGTCGGGTTCATCGGCAGGTAGGCGTTGGGTTCGCCCGGCTCCCACGGCTTTTGCCACGGTGCGGTGCCGGCCTTGAGCTGCTCGATCAGCTTTTCGGCCACGACTTCGTGAAACGGCTTCTTCGGCTCCATGTTCTCGTCCCTTCGGAATAGCTCGTTGAACTGAGGGAAGTTCTGCTGCGTCCGGGAACGGTCGCGCAGGCCCTGGGCGACCATGCACACGATGTTGTGCAGGTCGTCGGCCTGCATGGGCCGCACGCGGGCGATGCAGGTTTCCGTGAATGACTGTTGGCCGCGCTGCTGCACCTGGTCGGCGACCTGGTGCTGGCTCGGCTCGATGCCCTCGCAGTGCAGGGCAAACACTTCCTCGGCGCGCACGTCCAGGGACTGGCCGGCGTAGCGCCGATTCACGTCATCCCATAGCGGCTTGAGGGTGGGTTCGTTGCGGGCGGCCGCCAGGCCGTCCAGCAAGGCGCGCTTCTCGCCAGGCGCGAAGGTATTGGCCCCGTAGTGGCCCAACACCTCGTGCCGCAACGTCATCAGCAGGTCGCCGGCGCTCTCGACGTTCTGCAAGGGCACGTCCACGCGGCCACGGTAGGCGCGGCCGGCGTGCATCGTCTCCTTGGGCACGTAGCCGCCCTTCATGTCGGCCGGCACCTCGGCCGCACGCGGCCCGTACAGCTCGGCCGCGTCCTCGCGGAACTTGTAGGCCAGCTCCAGCGCACCGGGGTAGTCGCGGACGAAAGCCCGCGTCACCCCTTGCGCCTCGGCTTTCGTGATCGGCATGGGTCAGCCCTCCGACGCCTTGCGCGCGGCGGCCTGGGCCACCGTCTCGCCGGGCCGCAGGTCGTACAGCTCGCGGGCGTTCGTGGTGGTGATGAACGGCGGGATGTCGGCACTCGGGCCTTCGTCGTCCAGGAATGCCGGCTCCAGTGCGCCATCGACTTCCACCAGGTCGTCGCCGCTCGCGGCGGCGTCCTGCTCGGACAGCGCGTCCTCCACGAACGCGCCCACGCGCTCGGCTTCGTCGGGGTCGAACTCGACCTGGAAGCCGGGCGTCAGCGCGTCGGCCATCTTCTCGCGCACGGCCTCGCGGCCGGCGGCGTCGTCGTCAACCGGCGGCAGGACGGCCAGCGGCTCGTCGTGGGCGGCGGTGTTGGTGGTGGTTTGCTCGTTCATGGTCGATCTCCTTCGCTGTGGTCATTCGGATGCCGGGCCGTTGCGGCCCTTGCTGTAGTCGGGCCGGCCCTTGAGGTCGGGGTAGGTCTGCTTGCACGTGGGGAAATTGCTGCAACCCCACCAGAATTGCCCCTTCTTCTTGCTCGGCCGGCGCGACAAGCCGCTGCCGCAGGCCATGCACTTGTGAAGGGACGACACCGGCGCGGCTTCCTTGCCGCCGGCGATGGTCACGGCTCCGCTGTTGGCCTTCGCCACCTGGTCGCGGATGAACGTCTCTTGCTTCGTGATGAAGGCGTCCAGGGCGGCCGTGCCCTGCTCGACGCCTTTCAGCATCCGCTCGTAGAGCGCAGTCAGCACCGGGCTTTTCACAACCTCGGGCAGCGCGTCGATGACGCTGCGGCCGAGGGTCGTGCTGATGATCTGCTTGCCCTTGACGGCCAGGAACTCGCGCCGCTTCAACTCGGAAATGATCGACGCGCGGGTGGCGGACGTGCCGATGCCGTCGCCCTCGCGCAGCATCTTCTTGTGCTCGGCGTCGCTGACGAACTTGTGGATGTTCTCCATCGCGCGGATCAGCGTGCCCTCGGTGAAGCGCGCCGGCGGCTTCGTCTTGGCGTCCTTGCGGGTGGCGTCCGTGCAGGTCACGGCGTCGCCCTGGGCCATCGACGGCAGGGCCTGCGTGCCGCTGTCGTCGTCGTCGTCCTTCTCGGCTTCCTCGTCGGCCTGGCTGTACACGTCACGCCAGCCGTTGCGCGTGACCACCTTGCCGCTCGCCGCGAAGTTCTCGCCCGCGATCTCGACGCCCACGGTGGTCTGCATGTACTCGTGCAGCGGGTAGAACTGCGCCAGGTAGGCGCGCACGATCAGGTCGTAGATGTTGCGCTCGCGCTCGCTGAGGGCGGCTTTGTTGCCCTTCTGCATGGTCGGCACGATGCCGTGGTGCGCGGTGATCTTGGAGTCGTCCCACGTCTTGGACTTGATGCGCGGATCGGCCCCATCGACCAGGCCGGCCAGCTCGGGGTTGACGTGCTTGATCGCCTCCAGCACGCGCGGCGCGTCGGCGTGCTGCGACTCCGGCAGGTAGGCGCAGTCGGTGCGCGGGTACGAGGTCAGCTTGTGCGTCTCGTAGAGCGCCTGGCAGGTGTTCAGCACGTCCTCGGCGCTATAGCCGAACTTGGCCGAGGCCAGGGCCGTAATGTCGGACAGGGCGAAGGCCAGCGGTTGGTTCTGCTTCTTGGCCTCCTGCTTGTACGCGGCGATGGTGCCCGGCTGGCCCTTGACGGCGGCCACCAGGGTGTCGGCGACGGCGGTATCGACAAGGCGGCCTTCGCTGTCCAGGCCGGCTTGATCCTCCTTCGCCTTCCATGCAGCGGTGAAGCTGCCGCCGGCGTGCTGCACCACCGCCCGGATGGTGTGGTACGGCACGGCCTTGAATGCCTCGATCTCGCGGTCGCGGGCGACCACGAGGGCCAGCGTCGGCGTCTGCACACGGCCCACGGTCAGCAGGGCGCGCGAGCCGCCGCGCTGCGCGCGCAGCGTGTACGCGCGGCTGAGGTTCATGCCGATCAGCCAGTCGGCGCGCTGCCGCCCGCGTGCGGCGTCGGCCCAGCCGGCATACGTGGTGTTCTCCTTCAACGCGGCCAGGCCCCGCTTGACGGAAACGGAGTCCTGCGCGCTCACCCAAAAGCGGCGCACCGGCTTGCTGTTGCGGAAGTGCTCCAGCACTTCGTCAACCAGCAACTGGCCTTCGCGGTCGGGGTCGCCGGCGTTGACGATCTCCTTGGCCTCCTTGAGTAGCTTGCCGATCACGGCGAGCTGCTTCTTCGCGTCGTCCTTGGGCTTGAGAATCCAGCTCTCGGGAATGATGGGCAGCTCATCGACGCGCCAGACCTTCTTGCCGGACTGGCCGCGCGGCACGTCATCGGGCGTGTACTCGTCGGGGTCGGCCTGTTCGAGCATGTGCCCAAAGCACCAGGTCACTTTGTCGGTGCCGCACTCGATGAAGCCGTCGCCCTTGCCGGTCGCGCCCAGCTCGCCGGCAATGGCCTTGGCGACGGACGGCTTTTCTGCGATGAAAAGGCGCATGGTGGTGTCTCCCTACCAGGTGATGACCGGACGGATCACGGTCTTGATTTGCGAACGATTGATCGGGCCGAAGTAGCGGCCGTCGAAGGATGTGGCGCTCACGTCCGACATAAGCAGCACCTCGGAATTGCCGAGGGTGTAGCTGTTGGACTGGTAGCGCGGCAGCGGCCGCCCGGCCTTGTCGGCCTTGATCGGCGCGCTGAGGGGCAGCAGCTCGCCGTTGACGCGCACGCCGTCATCGGCGACGGCCACGGCATCGTCTTTAGCGGCTAAAACGCGCTTCATCATGTAGCCGTAGCCGCCCTCGCAGAAGCCGGCCCCGATGTAGCCCCGCTCCTTGGCGTCATCGAACACGCCGAGCTGCGGCGGGCAGAAGAGGACGTAGGCCCCCTTCTCCACCGGCGCGCTGCTCGTCCAGTACAGGCCGACAGGAATGCTCTTGGTGGTGTTCACGCGGGCACCGGCGGCATAGCCGCCGGCCGCCAGCAGCAGGGCGGCCACGCCCGCGATGGCGACGCCTGCCGCGATACGTTTCAGGATGCGGCTCATATCGTGATGCCCTCCCCTTCCGTCTCGGCCTGTGCGACGGCGCGCAGGCGGTCGCTGACCTTGGGCGCGGGGATCGCGGCGCGTGCCGAGAACACCGGGTCTTTGAAGTACAGGGGTTGCTTGCCGTAGATCGCCGGGTAGCCCGCGACGTAGATCACCATGTCGCCGGCCTCTTCGATCTCGCCCTGGGCGTTCTTCTTCGGCCCCGGCATGCGCAGGCATTCGTCGGGCGTCAGCAAGGGCCGCTGCACCTCCTGGTAGGTGCGCGACACCTGGCCCAGCATCGCCGCCGTGCGGCGGCCGCTGGTCGTGATCTGCTCCTTCACCACGGTGGTCTGCCCGGTGAGGCGGGACAGGTGTTCCGCCGTCTCGACGCGGTTGGGCGGATAGGCGTTCTGCACGTGGCAGTTCGACGTGATGCTTTCGTCGTGGCCGTAGCCCGTCTCGCGGCTCTTGAGCTGGTTAATGTCCTGGCAGATGAGGTAGCACTTGATGCCGTAGCCGGCCACGAAGGCCAGCGACTCTTGCATGATCTCCAGCTTCCCGAGGCTCGGGAACTCATCCAGCATCATCAAGAGCCGGTGCTTGTAGTGCGCCACCGGGCGGCCGCCCTCGAAGTCCATCTTGTCGGCCAGCAGGCGCACGATCATGTTCACCATGACGCGCACCAGCGGCCGCAGGCGGGCCTTGTCGTTGGGCTGGGTGACGATGTAGAGGCTTACCGGGTCGTCCTCGTGCATCAACTGCTTGATGCGGAAGTCCGACCGGCTGACGTTGCGGGCCACCACGGGGTCGCGGTACAGGGCCAGGTACGACTTGGCCGTGGACAGCACCGAGCCGGCTTCTTCCTCCGGGCGATCCATCATGTCGCGGGCCGCCGAGCCGATGGCGTGATGGTTCTGGCCGTCTACGTGCCCGTAGGTCGCCATTTCCATCCAAAGCTCGCCAATGTCCCGGTTCGGGTCGGCCAGCATCGCATCGACGGACGGCAGCGTGGCGGTGCCGCCCTCGTCCTTGGCCTTGTACAGCGCGTGCAGGATCACGCCGACCAGGAGCGCGAAGGCGGTTTTCTGCCAGTGCGAGTCCAGGCCCTTGCCGTCCGGGTCAACGATCAGCGTGGCGAGGTTCTGCACGTCGCCCACCTCGTATTCAGTGCCGAGGCGGATTTCGTCCAGCGGGTTCCAGCAGACGCCGCCCGAAGTGCTGGCCGGCTCGAAGCGCAGCACCTTGTTCTTGGCGTGCTTCTGCCGCCAGCCGGCGGTCAAGGCCCACAACTCGCCCTTCAAGTCGGTGATGACGCTGCTCGCGCCCCACGACAGCAGCGTCGGCACCACCAGGCCGACGCCCTTGCCCGAGCGCGTGGGCGCGTAGGTCAGCACGTGCTCGGGGCCGCTGTGCCGCAGGTAGAAGAAATTGCCGTCCTTGTCTTGCCAGCCGCCCACGTACACGCCGGTGGCCGTGGGTGCAGCCTTGCCGGTGACGATCTCCAGGACGTTGCGCTCGCGCGGCAGCAGGCCGGCCGCCTGAATGTCCTTCTTCTCGGCCCAGCGGGCCGAGCCGTGCAGGTACTCGTTCGCCTTCGAGCTGTTGGACGTGACGACCTTCGCCACGGCCACGCCCAGCAGGCCCACGGTCGAAACCAGCATCCCCATGCTGCCGGCCTTCATGATCTCGTCCGGGTACTGGCTGTACCACTTGTACGTCCAGTGCAGGATCGACCAGGGCGCGTACACGTGGCCCACGTTGGGGCCGAGGGTCGCGTGATAGGCGAACGTGTGGGCGAAGAACTGCGTCGCGGCCTGGAGGCCGCCGACCATCGAGGCCGCGCCCAGCACCGGCAGCAGCTTGCTCGGCTTCGGTTTGGCGGTTCGGACTTGCGGCCCTACCGCGTTGTTCATCTTGATCTTCATCTACTCCTTCCTTTCGACGTTTTGATGGAGCCTTTCGCGGTGATCGAGACGGCATCGCCGACCGCGATGCGCGTCAAGCGCCGGGCCGTGGCCTGGTCGATGGGCATAACCATGACCTCTTCACCTCGCTTCAAGAGGGCCAGCGGCTGGCCCTCGACGTTCCGGGTGCCCTGGAACGTAAGGGCACCTTCACCGGCAGTATATCGGGAATGCTTCGGTATATCGAAACCTTTTAGGCGCTTCGCCTCGCGCTCGGCGATGTACTTGTCAGCAGCGACGACGCCCGGCGGCGTCTGGCCTACTCCTGTTCCTGGCCGAGAAATTCCCCGTCGCAGTGCGTGATCTGGTTGGGTTCCTTGCTGCTCCACGTGACGAGGAACATCACGCGGCAGTAGCACTTCACTTCCGCCGGCGATGCGAACCACACCGAGTTCGGACAGTGCTCGCAAACGGTGCTGGCTTTGGGGCGGCGGTTTTCTTCCAAGGCGTCCAACGTCGGGCTTCCGGTGGACGTTGGCGGCGTGAATGCCGGCGTCGGCGCGGTCGCCTCGGCCGGCTGCTGGCCGGCCGTCGCCTGCTCGGGCGACGGCTGCGGCTCCGGTAGCGTGCTGGTCGGCAGGGGGCCGCTGTCCAGGGCCGCCAGCGCCGCGTCCAGTTCGTCCTCGATGCTCTGGTCTTTCGGTTCGCTCATGGGTGTTCTCCTTGTTCAAAAGCGCCTGCCGCCGGCTCTCAAGAGCCGGATCGGTGAAGGTGATGGGTAGTTGGGAATCGACGGCGGCGCGGATCATCTGCGCCTTGAACTCCACCGTGCCGTTGACGGTGATGCGGTTGCCATAGCGTTGCATCGCCAGGCGCAGGGCTTCTTGCAGCCCTTCGCGCGTGGCCTCGCGGGAGACTTGCAGGCGGTCGCCGTCATCGCGCACGGCGCTCATGCCGGCGCGGAAGATGATCGTCCCCTTCTTCGTGATGTTGTCCACCGCCGGCGCGTGGCCGGGCTTCGCCTGGCCCTCGCCCCGGATGGTGTTGCCCTTGAGGCCCTGGGCCGCCTCGCGGGCGCGCAGGGCGGCCAGGGCGTCGGCGCTGCCGTGCTGCGCCTCCTTCTTGAGCCAGTCGGCCCACGTGCGCCGGCTGTGCTCGGCATAGAGCGCGGTGCGCTCCTGCTGGAACTGTTTGTTGATCGCCTGGATTTCGCTGCGCAGCGCCTTGCTCGCCTGGGCGTACAGCAGCTTCTTGTTCGCGCGCCCCTCGCCGACCACCTTGATCGTTGCGCGGCGCAGGCGGTTCGACCGCTTGGCCGCCTCGATCAGCCGATCCTTGCGATGCCGGGCGCGCTCCAGGGCCTGACCGCGCGCCGTGGTCAAGCTCTGCTGCTCGGCCTTGTACTTCGCGTACAGCTCCACGGTGTTGACGCGGAGACGGATGGGGTCTTTGCGGTACTGCCGCTTCACGGTGGTTTGCGCCTGCCGTTCGGGCGAAGCCTCGAACGGGCCAAGCCGCGCCTCCAGGCTCGGCTTGGAAAGGTCGCGGGCTACTGTGCTCGCCTTCACCATCGTGCCGTCGCCGGCCTCGAACACGAGGCCATTGGCGCGGACGCGCAACTCCAGGCCGTTTTCGCGCATGACCTGGTGCAGCTCCTGCCAGGACTGCGCGCCCTTGATTTCGTCCAGGCACTCGCGCTTGATCCAGCCGACCAGGCTTTCAACGCCGGCGTGCCGCTCCATGTCGGCGGCCCGGCCCTCCGCGCCGCGCTTGCGCGGCTCGTGGTTGTCGCGCTCCAGGCCGTAGTCGCGCTCCAGGGCCGTGCAGAGTTCCGCCAGCGCCCGGTGCGGGTAGTACGGCTCGTGCATCGTGTGCCGCGTCGGGTGAATCTTGTTGATGGCGATGTGGATGTGCAGGTTGTCGGTGTCGTTGTGGACGGCACTGATTCGCTGATGCTCGCCATAGCCCAGCCCGGCGCAAATGCGTTCTTCAATCGCGCGCAGGGTGTCGGCGCTGGGCTGCTCGCCGGCCCGGAAGCTGACGATCAGGTGGTAGGTCTTGTCGCCCTTCGCGCGGGTGTTCGTGTGCTGGGTCGCCAGCACCTCCGTGATGGCGTCCTGGATGGAACCGGCTTCGCAGTTCGTCGCCTGCACGTGGCCCAGCCGGTGGTCTTTGCTTTGCGCGTCGGTGATGTAGTTCGCCAGGCCCGCAAAGTCGCTCTTGCCAAGCGAGCGCATCGGCACGTGCTTGGCGATCATGGCCGGCCTCCGGGCTTTTTAGCCGCTAAAAAGCTCAAGGCTCGGCCCTCGGCTGAACCACGGCCTTCATGATCCGGCTCATTTCGTCCTGGGTGGCCTCGATCCGGCCCAGCAGGGCCAGGATGGTTGCCTCGCCGAACTGGAGCGTTCGCACGTCATCGGTCAGCCAGAGCTTGAGCAGGCCACCCAGGCGGCCAAGGTCGCCGTTGACGCGCACCAGCTCGCGCACGTGCTGGTAGTCCATGACGCCCTTGATCTGGTAGCCCTGCCCCACGTCGCGCAGGTAGCGCGCCACGCTGACGCCCGCCCTCTTGGCGTTCGCCTCGATCTCGTCTTTCTCTTCCGGGAACACCGGCACCCGCAGGTGCTGCCGCCGCCGGCGGCCGTGTTCCTTCTCGTCGTTCTCCATGCCTCGCCTCGTCTCTCATGCCGGCGGTAGCCGGCTGCCTCGCAGAGCAGGATGACCCGTTGAGCGCCCCCGGCGCGAATAAGGGACAGTGAAGATAGATAACCGGCTCGCCGGTTAGCTAACTTCACACATCCTGCCCGCCTTACGGCGTTAATAACACCAAGGAAAGTCTACACCAGCCATTCCGATTTATCCGCAACTATCGCGCTATCAGACCGCAAAAGCAGCAACGGATATAGCGAAACCTGCCACAATGGCCCATAATGCCGCTGTCGAAGCGTGCCAATGCACGCTGATAGCGGACTTTTTGCGTTTCCGTAGCGCCGCTTAGTAGCGTTACATTTGCGATGAGAGGATTAGATGGACGAACACGATGCCAAAGACCTACCCCGAAGAGCTGGCTGAATGGGTGAAGGGACGGGAAGCCAAGAAGCCGCGCCAGGACAAGCACGTGGTCGCGTTCCTGGCCGTCAAGAGCGACGTGCAAGCGGCGCTCGATGCGGGCTATGCGATGAAAACGATCTGGGAGCACATGAAGGAAACCGGCCGGCTGCGCTGTCGGTACGAAACCTTCACCCAGCACGTGAAGCGGTACATCAAGGCTGCGCCGGTAGCTTCCCCGCCGCCTCCCGCCACTCCCCCGGACAGCCAGCCCAAGGGCGCGAAGCCCGAGCCGAAGGCCGCCCCGCCGGCCTCGGAATCCAAGAGTGAACCGCCCAAGATCGGCGGCTTCACGTTTGATGCGACTCCAAAGAAAGAGGATTTACTGTAATGGCGAAAATTCACATGGTTCTGCAAGGCAAGGGCGGCGTCGGCAAGTCGATGATCGCGGCCACCATCGCGCAGTACAAAGCCGGCAAGGGACAGAAGCCGCTTTGCATCGACACCGATCCGGTGAACGCGACGTTCGAGGGCTACAAAGCCCTCAACGTGCGCCGGCTCAACATCATGGACGGCGACGAGATCAACACCCGGAATTTCGACGCCCTGGTCGAGATGATCGCGTCGGCCGAGGGCGACGTCATCATCGACAACGGGGCCAGCTCGTTCGTGCCGCTGTCGCATTACCTCATCAGCAACCAGGTGCCGGCGCTGCTCCAGGACATGGGCCACGAACTCGTGGTGCATACGGTCGTCACCGGCGGCCAGGCCCTGGTGGACACGGTGAGCGGCTTCGCCCAGCTCGCCAGCCAGTTTCCGGCCGAATGCCTGTTCGTGGTCTGGCTGAACCCGTATTGGGGGCCAATCGAGCACGAGGGCAAGGGGTTCGAGCAATTGAAGGCGTACACGGCCAACAAGGGCCGTGTGTCCGCCATCATCCAGATTCCGGCGCTGAAAGAGGAAACCTACGGCCGCGACTTCGCCGAAATGCTCCAGGATCGGCGCACCTTCGATGAGGCCCTGGCCGATTCGGCGCTCACGATCATGACGCGGCAGCGGCTCAAGATCGTGAAAACCCAGCTCTTCGCCCAGCTCGAAAACGCGGCGGTGCTCTGATGGCGGCCGACGACAAGATCGAGGAACTGATACGGGAGATCGCGGCCAAGCACGGCATCGCCGTGGGCCGCGACGATCCGATCTTGATCCTCCAGACCATCAACATGAAGCTGATGCAGGACAGCGCATCGGCGCAGCAGGAAATTCTGGACGCCTTCAAGTCGGAACTGGAGTCCATCGCCCACCGATGGGGTGATGACGCCAAGGGAAAGGCGGAAAGGACGCTCAACGCGGCGTTGGCGGCCAGCAAGGACGCTATGACGCGAGGGATGCAGGAGGGCGCGAAGGCGGCCGCCGAGGCCGTGCGGCGCGAGGTTGAGGCGGTGACGGCGCAGCTCGGCGCGCCGATCCGCGAGGCGCGGCGCGTCGCCATGATGAACATGGTCGCGGCCGGCATGGCGGTCGTGGCCGCCGGCCTGGCCCTTTGGGCCTCGCTGTAGATGGCGATGCGGGATCTCATCGTCAGAACTGGCGATGGTCGACCGCCCGCCGGCGGCATCGCCAAGTTCGGCGATGCTGGCCAGCTCCCGGCATCGTCGCTTGTGACGATGCTGCAGGATGATCGCCAGGCCCTCGGCGGGCCTCCCTCGCCAGAAGTGGCGATGCTCGAGAAAAAAGCCCGGCAACCGCCGGGCTTCGTTTTTATGCGGGCCTGGCTGACAGGCCCAAGGACTGCGATCTCCCTGGCCGCTCCTGGGCCTGGGATTGCCTGCGCTCCTGCTCCTGCTTGCGCATCAGCAGCTCATGCCGGCGGGCGGCCTCGCGCATGGCATCCCAATCGGAAGCCAGCTCGGGGTTCTCGGCGCGCATCTTGCGCGTCGCCAGCTCTTCGATCTTCGGCGAGTGCAGGCCCATGCCTTCCTTGATCTCGCGGACGGCTTCCAGGCGCGCGTGAAGCGTCTGCAAGCGGGCCTGCTGCTGCGCCTGCTGGTTCTGCCAGGCTCGCTTAGAACCAGGCAAGGACAGTCGGCCAGGCGCGGACGCCTGGGTCTGCTGCAAGCGGGCCTGCTGCCGGTCGATCAGGTTTTCTAGCCTGTCCTCGATGTGTTCCACCTGGTCGTGCTTGGCCTGCACGTAGAGCGCCAGGGTTTCGGGGTAGGACTGCTCGACCGGGGCCGCCTCTAGGGTGGCCTGCTGCTCGATCTCGGCCGCCTGGGCGGCCTCCAGCAAGTCGGCTCCGGTGTCCTCGCGCGAAGCGCCGAAGGCGGCACCGCCGAGGGTGGCCGGCGCGCTGACGCGGGCCGGCTTGGTGGCGCGGCTCTCGGTGCCGCTGCCGGGGATGGTGAGTCGTTTCAAGGGCGTGCCTCCTTTTTAGCCGCTAAAGCTACATGGAGCGCCCCCGCGTCAGTTTCGGGGCCTCTGCGGCGACTGCCGCCTTGCCCTGGGCGTTGTAGCTGATGCTCTTTGCGCTCCCGATTTCAGGTACTTTATCGAAATCTGACCGAGCGTGCATGACAAAGTTCTTGCCGATCTGCTGGTACACGTTGGTGGCGTCGGCATGAACGATCACGCCGGCGTGGGTCTGCTTCTTGTCGGCCGCTTGGGCCGTGTACAGGTTGTAGATGCCGGGCTTCAACGCGCCCGCCTTGTCTACTTTCTGATTCGTCCAAGCGCCGTCCTTTTCGGCCTGAACGATCCGCTGACCGTTCATGACCAAGAGGCGTTCTTTCATCGGGCACTCCTATGGTTGCCGTGGTTCTCAAAAGGGGTGATGGTGGCCCCATGCAAGCCGCGCTCCAACAAAAAAGCCGACCTCGGCAAAGCGAGGCCGGCTCCTTCCCTGCGGCCGGGTTGTGCGTTTTGTCAGGGTTCCAGGGTAATTTTAAGGAAAACCAACCGATTTATCAGGTCTTTTTGCGTCCGCTGCCGGCCGGATCGGCCGGCCGGCCTTGCGCCATGACGGTTTCCAGGGCCTCCAGCCGGCCGCGAAGCCCGGCCGCTTCCTCGCGGGCCTGGGCGGCGTCGCGCTTCGCCTGGTCGCGCTCGCCCTGGGCGGCGGTCAACCGCTCGGCCTGGCGGTGCGCCTCGGCCGCCATCGTCTTGCGCTGCTCCTGGTGGGCCTGCTCGGCCGCCTCGGCCTTGGCCTGCACCTTCACCAACTCGGCGCGCACCTGGTCGCGCTCGGCGGCGGCCGCCTCGGTGGCCTTCCGCTGCTCGGCCTGAGCGGCGCGCGCCTGGTCGGTCGCCTGGTTCGCCCGCTCCAGGTCGGCACGCAGCTCGCCGGCGCGGCGCTCGATCTCGGCGGTACGGCTGTTCGCGGCCGCCAAGTCGGCCCGCAGGGCCTCCACCTGGTCGGCGCTGGCCGTGGCCCGCTCCTGGGCCTTGTCGCGCTCTGCACGCGCCTGGCGGGCCTCCTGGTGGGCGTGATCCAGCTCCGTGCGCAGCTCGCCGGCCCTGGCCTCGGCCGTGGCCGCGCGCTCGCTGGTCGCCGCGAGCTTGCCGCGCAGCTCGTCGGCCTCGCCCTTGGCGGCCGCCTCGACGGCCTCTAGGGCCGCGACGCGGGCCTTGGCCTCGTCCAGCTCGCCGGTGAGCTGGTCGGCCAGCTCTGCGGCTTCCTGGCGCGCTGCTTCCGTCTCCTGGCGCACGGCCTCCAGCGCCTCGCGCTCGGCGGCCAGGCGGTTGTTCGCCATTTCCAGCGCCACGGCCCACAAGTCGCCGCCCAGCTCGGCCAGCTTGTCGGTGATCGCCTGCGGTGCCGGCTCGCGGATCGGGGCGGCCTGGCTGGCCTTGCGTGCCCGCCACTCGTTCATCGCCTCGCTGATGGTGGTGAAGCTGCCGCTGCCGAGCTGCTTGCGCACATTCGCCAGCGTGGGGTTCTGGCCGGCCGCGTCCAGTTCGTCGGCCACCGCAAATATCTGCTCCTTCGAGATCGCCATGTCGGGCCTCCTTTGGCCGGTTGTATGTTGTAGCGTGTAGCATACTACAACATACAACACTACGCAAGCGGTTTAGCTGAACTTTTTTTAGCGGCTAAAACGCGGGCGAAAAAAAGCCCCGCTCGGTGGCGGGGCGATGGGTGGGGTTGGTGGTCGGCGATGCCCGGCGCTGGGCGCGTCAGCCCTCCAGCAGCGCGACAAGCTGCACGGTGCCAAGGTCGGCCTCGAACTCCTGGCCGTCATCCTCGTATTTGAGCCAGGCCCAGCCCTCGGCCGGGGGCCGGCGGTTGAGGATCAGCCGTGCCGGCCGGTCGTCGTGCTTGACCTGGATGATGGCCTTCTTGAGCTTGTCGGGGTCGGCCTCCTTCGGCTCCTTCTTCCCCTTGGCGTCATCATCCTGCGGCCCCTGCTCGCCGTCGCCGGCCTCGGCGTCGGTCTTGCCGGTCAGCGCATCGACGGTGTTGGGATCGCGGTCGCCGTCCTCGTGACTGCGCTTGTCCTCCAGGAACTCGCGCAGCAGCTTCACCGAGCCGCGCGTCAGCTCCTGGCTGTCGTCGGCCAGCCAGGCGGCC
Source organism: Thiomonas bhubaneswarensis (assembly GCF_001418255.1). Classification (GTDB taxonomy): domain Bacteria; phylum Pseudomonadota; class Gammaproteobacteria; order Burkholderiales; family Burkholderiaceae_C; genus Thiomonas; species Thiomonas bhubaneswarensis. The sequence continues at coordinate 9,653 of NZ_LIPV01000016.1, read as the reverse complement.
ACCTCGTCGGGGTTCTTCTTGTAGGCCGTCACCAGCTCGTTGATGACTGTCACGTCCTTGCCCCGGCCGCTGTTGAACGCCTCGGCAATGGGTTCGGGCAAGTCCAGCAGCGTGACGTGCTGCGTGACGAAGGCCGGCGACTTGCCGATCTCCTTGGCGATCTCGCCCTTCTTCTTGCCCTTCGCCAGCTCGCGGCCGATGAAGTCGGCGATCTCGCGCGCCGTCAGCTCGTTGCGTTGCAGGTTCTCGATAACCTGGTCGGCCTCGTTGTAGTCGTTGTCGATGAAGGCCGGGATCGTGGTCTTGTGCGCCCACTTCGAGCCGCGATAGCGCCGCGCACCGTGGTTGATGAGGTAGCGCCCCGGTGCGTCCGGGTTCTCGCGCACGCTGATGGGCGACTTCACGCCGCGCGCTTTGATCGTCTCGCCGATCTCCGCGATGCTCTCCGGCGAGAAGCCGGGGTTGTCGGCCGTGCGCGGCTGGTGCGGGTCTTCGTCGATCAGGTCAAGCGGCAGCTCCTGCGGGCCTGCGCCGCCGGCGTTGGCCGCCGGCTGCTCGTTCAGCAGGCCGGCCAGGTCGCCCAGCCCGTCCAGGCCCAGCCCGGACGATTGCGGCTTGTCCTGCTCCTTCTTCTTGGCGTTGGTCTTGGCGCTCATTGCGCGATCTCCATCTTCGTGAACACGTAATCCGCCAGCGCACGCACCTCCTGGGTGGCCTTCCGCGCGGCGGTCTTCTTGATCTTCCACACCGGCATCTGCTCGCCCAGCGCCTCGGCGATGCTGTCACGCGCGCCGATGCTGAACGGCAAGATGAGCTGCGGGTATGCCTGCTGCAACGTCGCCAGGTTGTTGACGTGGCGCGGCTTCCGCGCGTCCACCTTGTTCGGCACCATGCCGAGGAAGCGCAGCTTGGGGTTCTGCTTGCGCAGGTTGCTGATGACCGCGACCATCTTCTTCATGCCCTGCAAGCTGTACGCCTCCATTTCGATGGGCGACAGCATGTAGTCGGCCGTCAGCACGGCCGCCGTCATGGCGACGCCAAGGGAGGGGGCCGTGTCGATCAGGCACACGTCGAAGAACTCGCCCAGCGCGGCCACACTGGCCCGCAGCGCGGCGGCCGCCTGGGACAGCTCCATCTTGTCCAGGTTCGCCAGGTTGGCGTCTGCCGCGATCAGCGCCAGGCTCTCGCCCTCGCGCTTGCCGAACCAATACCGCAGGTCGTCGGTGTCGCCGGTGAACAACTGGCTGGCGAGGTAGCCCGATTGGTACGCCGACAGCGTGAACGATGCGTTGCCCTGGGTGTCCAGGTCGATCACGGCCACGCGAAGGCCGCGCTCCAGGAAGTCGAATGCCAGGTGGCAGGTGGCGAACGTCTTGCCTTGACCGCCCTTCTGAATTGCCGTGACCAGTGTTTTCATGACTTGGGTTCCTGTTTCCTCTTGGCGTCTGCTTCCCACTTCTTGACGATGAACGCTTGATGCTCCGGCAGTACCGCCGTCACTCGCTCGAAGCCCTCGGGGAGCTGTTCCCCTGCTGCTGCCCATACGCGACTGACCGCCTGCGACACTGCCCCCTTGGTCAGCCCCAGCGAAGTGACAAACTCCGCCTGGGGCCGGCCATCGACCAGCACGCCGCGCGCTATGTCGATGGTCTGCTGCCCGATCTCCAGCCCCTTGATGGCCGTCTGGAATTGGGCTTCGGTTAGCCGTTTCTTCATGGATTGCACCCATAACACTCCACACCCGGTTTGTTGAACAAATGGCGGTGCCAGCCGCCGACCATGTGCAGAAGTTTAGCTAAACCATGCGAAGCCGTCAAGCGTTTTAGCGGCTAAAAATTTGTCCGCGCCTTGTCGATGGCCGCTGCCGTCGCGGCCGTCGCCCGCGCCTGCCGCCAGTGGTCGGAATCCACCGCGCACGCGCAAAGCGTGGCCCCGTCCTGGTCGTAGAACACGGCCGGCCGGCCCTCCACCTTCGCCTCGATGCGCAGCGCCTCGACAGGCAACCCCAGCCCGGCCGCGATGGCCGCCAGGGTGGCGCGCTGCAAGGCCAACTCTTCCCCCTTGGCGTCAATGAGCTGTGCCGCATGGGCGGCACTGAGGAAGAACGTCATCAGCGGGCCTACGGTGCGCGTGCCGCCGCTGGCAAAGCACACATCGAAGGAACCGCCGCCTACGTGCGGATCGACGCCCTCCACGAGACGCCAGGGGTCAAGGCCCCATTCTTCGGATTGCGCGCTGTACCAGTAGGCCGGCGCGTCGCCGTTCAAGTCGCTGTCCGCGTACTCGCGCACCAGGACGGCCACGCGGCCAGTGGTCGGCTCCACGAAGCCAGGCGGGTAGGGGAGGGTCTGCTTTCCCATGTCAAAGCCCTTTCGGTTTGTAGATCGAAACGAAGTAGGTGATCGCGGTCAGTGCCGCGAAGTACGCCAGGAACGACCAGCCGGCATACACGCCGGGCGTGTTCCAGTGGTAGAGCATCCGCACGAACTGGAAGAAGGTGATGATCGCCAGCACCCACTTGAGCACCGGCCAGACCAGCACGGTCGCCACCCATACGAACTTGACCAGGCCGGCCACCAGGCCCCGGCCTTCGGCCTTGGGTGCGGCAGGCGCAGCAGCGGGCGCGGCAGGCTGCACCGGCTCGGAAGCCGGCGGCTTGCTGGCCCTGGGGAACTTGACGATGTTGGACATGGCTTGACCCTCCACGCGGTTACGTGTTGAATGCTGGATGCTCCCACTCGGAAGCATGGTTACGGTGTGCCAGCACCAGGCCAAGCGCCCCGGATCACTCCGGGGCGTTCCTCCACCTGGGGCCGTCGAACGTGTGGAATGCCGTCATTGCAGCGTCGCTCCGCTCATGCGTCGCACGGCCGCCGCCAGCAGCATTTCCGTCAGCTCGTTATCTTCCTCCGGCGTGATGCAGCCGCCGCAGATGCTGCCGAACTTCTCGCGGGCATCATCGGCGCCGATGATGCTGTGGCTCAAGGTGCGGATGCTCTTGCCGCAGCGCCGGCAGCACGTCTCGATGATCTCGATCTTGCCTTTGCTCATGGGACTGTTTCCTCTTGGCGTTCCGTGGATGACCCGGCCGAAGCCGGGCCGCCTTCCCTTACCAGCCGACGCTACGCTTGGCCTGCTCGACCGCCTGGCTCGACCATTCGCCCTTGGCACTGGCCTCCAGGCTCAAGGCGGCGAAATAGGCTTTGCCACGCAGCTCTTCCGCCTGCTTCACCAGCTCGGCAGCCTCGGCCATCGTGGCCTCGATCTGGTCGCGGCGGGCTTGGAAGTCGGTGGTTTGCACGTTCGGCAGGGCGTCAACCCAAGGCATGATCTTGTTCTTGCTCATCGGAACTCTCCGGTAATCGACCTGGGCGGAATGCCCGGCCTTCAAGTGCTATATTAGGACAAAATGTCCTATGCTGTCAAGCACTTTAGCTAAACTATTTTCGCTTTACCGTAGTCCGATGCAGGCACTTTAGCCGCTAAAACCTCTTCTCCTGGCGTCAATCCTCTTTCCAGATCAGCCCGAGGCCGGCGTAGTCGCACAGCAGCGCCCACGCGGTATATGGGATCGGCGTGTCCTCGCCCACCCAGCGCCGGATCGTCCGATCTCCCTTCGGGCCGAGGCCCAGCACTTTCGCGGCCTTGCCGCCGGTGAGGCCAGCCAGGCGCAGCACCTCCCGCACCTCTTCGCCGGTCGGCTGCGCCCACCGCTCGGCCGGCTTCAAGCACTCCAGCCGGATATTCGCGTCGTTCGTCATTCGTTCTTTCTCCTGGTCACGTGATAAGCCGCAGTTGGTCGAAGCCGTAGATCGACTGAATGCAGCTCGGGTCTGAATCCACCACGCGGCGGCCCGCGCGATTGGTCTTGTATGTCACCGGCCGGTCATCGTGCGCCCACACCTGGCGGGTGTCTGGATGCACCTTCACGATGATGACGCGCTTGCCGATCTCCTTGGCGAACACCGGATGGTGGACGCTCACGATCTCGCACCGTTGACCCGGTGCGGGCGTGAACTCCACCAGGTCGGCCGGGCCTGCATCGCCATTCCTGGCGGTGCTGCAGGATGCTTCGCCAGCGCCCGGCATCGTCGCTTCTGGCGATACAGGCCCGCCCTCGGCCTGCTCGCCATCGTCAGCTTTGGCGGTGCTGCAGCGCATCGCCGCTTCCGTCGATGCGGGATCTCGCTCGCGGCCTCCGGCCTTTCCCTTGGCGTTCGACCTGGCGGCCCTGGCCGCCTTGACCTTGCCCGCCGCGTCGGCCGCCCAGCGCCGCGCGATGAACGCCTTGTGCGCGGGCAGCACCACATCGACCAGGACGAAGCCCGGCGGAATCGTCACGGTCGCCGGCTCGCGCCGCGCCGGCGGCACCAGGCCGGCCAGCCAGTCGGGCAGGGGAGCGTCGGCCAGGCGGTCGCGGTAGCTCGCCTCGATCAGCACCGGCCGCTTCTTCTCGGCCAGCATGGCCGCCAAGATGCCGCGCGCAACCTCGTCCACGGTCATGCAGCCCCGTGCCGTGTCGAAGTGCGAGCGATAGCCCGTCGCCGAGATAAACGGCCCGTCCAGGTCAACCGCGTGGAACTGGAAGTGCGCGTTGAGCGGCCCGCCATAGCCGGCCTCGTACTCCACCAGGGCGCGCATATCGCCCGTCACGGCCAGGAACTGGCCGCGCTGGCCCCACAAGGGCACCTCGCCCGGCACCGCCGCGCAATGCCGCTCGATGACGCGGCCGGCGGCCTCGTCGTCGGCCATGCACCCGAAGTTCGTGCCGCCGTTCAGCTTCCAGATGATCGCCTCGTATCGTTCGCCGGCCAACTCGGCCGCCGCGCCGTCGCCGCGCATGACAGCGGCGTCGATCTCCACCACGGCCGCAACGGCCGCAGCCAGCAGACCATCGCGGTCTGCCGGCAGCTCGGCCAGCAGCTCGGCCGCCGGCGCGCTCCAGTCCTGGCCCGCCTGGGCCGGTTGCTTCGTTCGCTTCGCCATCGCTTGACGTGCTCCTGGTGCAGCCCCGGCCGAAGCCGGGGCCGCCCCTCATCAGTCAATAGCCCGGTAGATCGCAGCGGCCTCGGGGTGGCCGGCCGCGAAGCCGCGCAGGAAGTGATAGCGGTCGATCAGGGCGTCGGCCGCGTCCGTGCCGGCGATCTCGGCCGCGAGCTGGCCGAGCGCGAACAGGGTTGCGACAATGCCGGCGGCGTCGGCCGACAGTTCGCCCCGGAAGCCGTTGCCGTCTACCTCGATCTCCAGGCGCTCGGCCAGGTCGGGGGCCAGGTAGAAACCGCCGTCCGACAGGGTGTAGTAGTGCCAATACGCGCCGTTGTAGCGTTCGCAGAGCCGGCGCAGCCAGGCGTACACAAGGGCCTCGCCGCGCATCATCAGGCGCGGGCCGAAGTAGGTGGGCAGGAAGTCGAGGCGCTGGGCCTCGGCGACCAGGGAAGCGGTGACGGGTTGGTCTTGGGTGTTCATCGGAACTCTCCGGTAGTTGACCTGGGCGACATGCCCGGCCTTCAAGACGTATATTAGGACAAAATGGCCTAACCTGTCAAGCACTTTAGCTAAACTTTAGCCGCTAAACTGGACTTCGCCCCCTTGTCTTGACACTTGAGGGGCGCATTCACGCCCCTGGCCTGGCAGGCCGACCCCCTTCCTTGGCGTTCAACCTTGCGGCCTTCGAGCCGGCGCTGTCGTCCGTCAGGGCCACGACGCTGAAGTCACCGCGGCCTTGACAGTTGGGGAGTCCAGAGGGGGCCTTGGCCCCCTTTGGAAGAGCACGAACTTCTGCCAGGCGCTTGCGCCTGGCTATGGTCAGCCGTAGCGCCGTAGGCGCTCCATTCTTGGGGTGAAGGCCGCAGGCCGAGGGGCAACGCCCCTGGGGGGATGGGAGGCCGCTTTAGCGGCCGGGTGGGATCGAGAAGGGGGGGCACCCCCCTTCGGCGGCCGGTCATTCTGCGCGGCACCTTGGGCCGGTTTGCCGCTTTTTTCGACACCCGGTTATAACTACCAGGTTTAAGATAACGGTTATGAAGGGTTAAAAGCCGGTTAGCTTGACCGGAAAACGCGCGCAACCCGTTGATACGCCAAGGAAAAGGCTATAAGGGCCGCCCCTCAAGTGTCAATGGATAAGCCCCTCAAGGGTCAATAGTCTGCCCGCCAAGTGTCAAGGTTCGCGCCCCTCATCTGTCAGCACCCCCGCCCCTCAAGTGTCAGCACGGTAGGGGCCTTGCCAACAGGCTTATCCACAACTTCTGTGGATAAAGCCTGCCGGATCAAGCGCATAGGCCGCCTCGACGGCCGCCGGCGCAGCTCCGGGCGGCCGATTTCGAGGCCAGCCCCTCATCTGTCAGCATCGCGCCGGGGTGCGCTGCCCCTCAAGTGTCAAGAAACGCCCCTCAACTGTCACCGGCCGGCGTTTTGTCCCCAAACGATCCACAAGCCCGGCCAGGCGGCGCAGGCCCGCCACGGCCCCGAGAAGGGGCCAGGAAGGCCCGCCAGGGCCTCGTAGCCCAGCGGCGAGGGCCATCGGCCCGGTGAGCGTCGGGAAGGCGCTGGAAGCCCGCCAGGGGCGAGACGGGCGGCCTTGGCCGCTTGGCTCGATGCGCAGCACGACATAGCCGGTTCGCGCGGCCGCAGGCCGGGAGAATCCCCCGCAGCTCGGCCCCTCAAATGTCAAAGAGTGGATCTCATCGTCGGATGTGGCGATGCGAGATCCAGCGCCGGCGGCCGTCATCGTCGGATGTGGCGATGGGGCCCTCGGTGCATCGTTGGATGCGGCGATGGTCGACCGTGGCCAGGACGTGGCCAGCCTCGCCGGAAGTGACGATGCTGCAGCTCGACGTGCGCGAGCTGGTGCGCGGTACTCCCTCGCCGGAAGTGGCGATGCTCGAGAAAAAAAGCCGCCTCGATCTCGGGCGGCTCCAGGGGAGGGCAGGGCGGCGATCACCGCTTGCAATGCACCAGGTCGTCGTTCACCCACGCGCTTTCGACCAGGCCGTTTTCGCGCAGCTCGTCGCACGCTTCGCCTACCTGCTCGCGCCACTTCTTCGGCCGGGTGGAATCCGAGCCGCACATCAGCCGGAACGTCTCCAGCTTGAGCGGGTAAGGCTCCTTGTGGGTGGCGAAGTAGTCGAACATCCGCCGCGCGGTGGGCGACAGCTTGCGGTACTTCTCCCACACGAATTTCGTGTAGTGGTCGCCGGCGAACAGCACCACGATTTCGGCGTCGATCTCGACCTGGCAGCGCGACGTGCGCTTGCCGCGATCCAGGACGCGGAAGCGCCGGATCAGCGACACCGATTCGAGCCGGCCGATGCGCTGGGATGAGAACTGCATGGCCGACGCCTGGAGCCGCGTCAGGCATTCCTCGGCCCTCGTGTAGTACCGGCCGTTGATCGACCAGTCCAAGTCCTGGCACAGCTCGTAGAAGGTGAAGGAAACCGGCTCGCCGAGCGCGGTGCGCTTCGCGTACTCCAGCACCTGGGCGAATACCAGCTCGTCGTCGTCGGCGCGCAGCTCGATCCCGGTGTAGGTGATCTCCACGTCCTTGTTGACGTGGTAGATCGACTGGCCTTGCAGCGCGGCGCGCGGCACCTTCTTGTTGCGGACGGTGAAGATCGCCGACCGCCCGAAGTCGTTGGGCAGCGCCCGCATGTGATCCGGCCAGGGAGCCAGGTCGAACAGCGAGAGCTGCATGTCCTTGATCTGCTGCTTCGTGTGCTTGAGCAAGGCCGTCTGCTTGGCCTCGCTGACCTTCTCGGCCAGCTCGCCGCCGGCCGTTCGCTTCTTGGTCGCCATCGCACTACTCCGTTTGTCCTGGGCCAGCGCGCCGATCTGCTCGGCCATCTTGTTCACGGCGGTGCGCGGTTCGGGCGGCAGGCCCATCGTGCGCGCCAGCTCGGCCGATTCCTGCGCCATGCGCTCGGATCGCTCGACGGCGGCGCTTGCCGGCGTCGGTGGCTTCGGCGGCAAGGCCGCCTTGTTGTCGCCGGCCGTGGCCGGCAGCTCGAAGAGGGAACCGGCGGGGCGGAAGGCCCCGCCGGCGCTGCCCGAGTCCCTGCGAGCGGCGGCGGTACGGGCGGCAAGGTCGGTGGCGTCGGCTTCACTAAGCCCGCCCTCGATGAGCTTGCGCCTGTATTCCTGCTCGTTGAACTCGTTTGGCATCTAATCTCCCTCCTAGCATACTGCCCGGCCGTGGGCCGGGCCTGGGCCTTACTGGCCGCCGCCTGGCGCTTTGGTGTCCAGGTATTCGATTTCCTCGGCGATGAAATCGAACCCGTATTCGGTCTTGCCGTCCTTCTCGTACTTCGTCGGCTCGATGCGGCCCTGGACGAACACCTTGGAGCCTTTGCCCAGGTACTTGCCCGCGTTCTCGGCCAGGCCGCCGAACGACTTGATGCGGAAGAAGTCCGTCTGCTCCTGCTTCGCACCGGCTGCGTTGCGCCACACGCGATTGACGGCCAGGTCGAAAACGGCGCGGGCGCTGTTTTCGCTATGGCGAACGTCGGTATCGCGGGTAAGATTACCGATAAACTGGAACAGGTTGTGGCTCATTCGTCATGCTCCTTTCGCTAATGGAGTCGTCAGTTTAGCTAAACCTGCGTCCGTGGTCAAGAACTTTAGCGGCTAAAATTTCTGCCGCCCGCACCGAGAAGGCATACGGGCCTTGTACAACTACATCTTCTTCACGAACGTGCTCCGGCTGCTCGATGAGCGGCACATGACGAAAAAGGAGCTGTCGGACAGGTCGGGGGTTTCGATCTCCTTCCTGTCCGATCTCACTACTGGCAAGGCCAACCCCTCCCTAAAGGTGATGGAGGACATTGCGCAGGCCCTTGAAACTCCCCTGCCGCTCCTGCTTGAATCGACCGACCTGGACAAAGAAGCCCTTGACGCCCTAGCCGGCGGCAAGGCACCCCGAAGCCTGCCGCCAGGCTTCGAGCGCGTGGCGGCCGTGCTGCCCGAACATCAGGCGTTCATCGTCAAGAAGTGGGGCGAAGCGGCAAGGAAGAAACTTAGAGGGAGTTGACGCCAGGATGTGAGAAGGGAAGGGGAGCGGCACGGAACTGAGCCACAAGAGCCAGCCAAGTTTTAGCCGCTAAAGCCCGCCGGGGTGGCTCAACCCCCGGACAACCCACAACGCAAACGCCACGGGTTCGGCGCGAGGGCGCACGGAGCATGCGCCGCGTTGTCGCCTCTTTCGCCCATGCAATCCGCGATGCAACGTCGCGGCCGAAGTCGCCCTTGTGCGCTTCGGTGTTGCGGTCGAAATTAGTTCGGTATATCGTATGAACCTGTGTAGAATGCGCGAAACGCAACGGCATACAGGGCATACGGAATGACCGACCAGAAACCAGAACACAACAGCATCAAGGAACGGGCGAAGAAGAAGCTCGAACGCGACATGGGGCCGGAGCTGCTGGCCGCCCTCAACGATCCCAAGACCGTTGAAATCATGCTCAACGCGGACGGCAAGCTCTGGCTCGAACGCCTGGGCGAGCCGATGACGTGCATCGGCACGCTGCGCGTCGCGCAGGCGCAAGCCATCATCGAAACCATCGCGGGCTACCACGGCAAGGAAGTCACGCGCTCCAAGCCGATCCTAGAAGGCGAGCTGCCCCTTGATGGCAGTCGCTTCGCCGGCCAGCTCCCGCCGGTTG
>NZ_LIPV01000015.1 GCF_001418255.1 Thiomonas bhubaneswarensis | reverse complement strand
CGCCTCGAAGATGCGCTCGGTTGCGCCGGCCTTGATCAGCCGCTCCTTGAAGGTCCAGATCGTCGTGCGGTCCGGTGCCTGCGAACTCTGCCGCAAGCCCACGAAGCGCTGGAAGCTCAGCCGATCCAGAAGCTGGAACTCCATCTGCTCGTCGCTGAGGTTGTAGAGCTGCTGCACGACCAGCACCCGCACCATCAGCTCGGTCGGCAACGGCGGGCGGCCACCGCGTTCACGCCCCGGCCTCGGCGCTGCCTCGTCGGTCTCCGCGGCCAGCGCCGCGAAGTCCACATGCTCGGCCAGCTTGCTCAACGCGTCGCCGATCTTGTCCAACTTCGTCTCGCGCTCCTGCTCCGCGAACAGACTGACCTTGATCACTCCCATCCCCTTGTCACATCAACTCGACCACATCATGTACGCACCGCCGCGAGACCGCCAGGTTTTTCGAGGCGCCCAAGAGTCATCATCAGATCGAAGGATGCAACTCGTTTGGCGATCAACGGCTCCAGACTTGATTGACGCAAAGCACGGTCAATTTGGCGAGTGAACCGCCCCGGTTTTTGAGGAGGCTCCTTCGATTGAGAGAATGGAGCCATGATGAGGAAGTCCCCGAAGTATTCCCCCGAGGTCATCGAGCGCGCGGTGCGCATGGTGTTCGATGCCGCAGACCAGTACCCGTCGCAGTGGGCGGCGATCGAGTCGATCGCCTCCAAGATCGGTTGCACGGCAGAGACCCTGCGCAAATGGGTACGCCAAGGCGAGCGCGATAGCGGCAAGCGCCCCGGCGCAACCACCGCCGAGCAGCAACGCATCAAGGAACTCGAGCGCGAAGTGCGCGAGCTGCGCAAGACCAACGAGATCCTGAAGCTGGCCAGCGCCTATTTCGCCCTGCGCGGATCGACCGCCATCACAAGAAGTGAACGCCTTCATCGACGCACACCGCGCGCGCCTCGGGGTCGAGCCGATCTGCACCGCGCTGCAGGTTGCCCCGTCGGCGTACCGGCGCCATGCCGCCCGTGTGCGCCAACCCGCGCTGCTGCCTGCGCGGGCACAGCGCGATGCCATCCTGCTGCCGCAGGTGCAGCGTGTGTTCGAGCAGAACTTGCGGGTCTACGGCGCCGACAAGGTTTGGCGCCAACTCCTGCGCGAAGGCGTGAGCGTCGCGCGCTGCACGGTGGAGCGGCTGATGCGGCGAGCCGGGTTGCAAGGCGTGCGCCGCGGCAAGGGCGTGCGCACCACGGTGCCCGATGCCCGCGCGGTGTGTCCGCTGGACCGTGTGAACCGCCAGTTCAAGGCCGACCGACCCAATGCGCTGTGGGTGGCGGATTTCACGTATGTCTCGACCTGGCAGGGCTTCGTGTACGTGGCCTTCATCGTCGACGTGTTCGCGCGCTTCATCGTCGGCTGGCGGGTGAGTACCTCGATGCAGACCGACTTCGTGCTGGATGCGCTGGAACAGGCGCTGTATGCGCGCCGGGCTGAACGTGACGGCGCACTGGTGCATCACAGCGACCGCGGCAGCCAGTACGTCTCCATCCGCTACAGCGAGCGCCTGGCCGAGGCCGGTATCGAGCCCTCGGTGGGCAGCACGGGCGACTCCTACGACAACGCGCTGGCGGAGACGATCAACGGGCTGTTCAAGGCGGAGGTCATCCACCGGCACGGGCCATGGAAGACGCGCGAAGCGGTCGAGCTGGCCACGCTCGAATGGGTTTCATGGTTCAACCACCACCGCTTGCTCGAGCCCATCGGTTACATCCCGCCTGCCGAGGCCGAAGCCGCCTACTGGCGACACCAGGCCCAGACATCATCAACCATCACGGCTGCCCACGCGACAGATCACCAGGAGGGTTGACCCATGCAGGCATGGCCCAACCGGGGGGCGCCTCCGGCGGCCCCTGCAGGGGGCTGAGTGAGAGAAAATCTGAAACCCAACCATCCGCTTGACTGTCAGGCCAGCACGGTCGGACTCAAGCCAACAAGCCTCCTCGAAACCCGGTGCGGTTCATGACCCCCGTGGGGGGCGGGCTGGGCGCAGCCCTGCCCTGGGGGCACTCAAAAACGCTTGTCGCCATGAACGAAAAGACCTTCGGTCGACTTCTCTGAAATGATCTTGGCAGGTATTCCGCCAAGTGTCACATTACCTTCTGGAAAGCTCTTGTTGACCACTGCATTGGCACCGATGGCGGTATTGTCACCAATATGGATATCGCCAAACAATTTGGCGCCAGGAGCGATATAACAATTATTTCCAATTTTTGGCGCCTTACCCCCACTACCGAGCTGGGCACCAATATTGACTCCGGTATGAATTCTGCAATTGGAACCGATTCTCGCACCCGAATTCACCACGATGGTGCCGTAATGAAGTATGGCGAGCCCGGGCCCGAACACATTGATGGGAATGGAAAAGCCCAATCTGATCGAAAGTCTACGAAACCGAAACGCTACGATGCGCCTGCGCAGCGAACTTTTTCTGCAATTTGTGAGAAATTCGACTTTTCTTAGCAAGCGCTGGAACTGATAGATCTCATCGTACAACTGCGCCCAGCGTGAGTTCACCCCCAGCGCAATGCGATCGGCTTCTAGATACATCTGGTAGTCTGCATACGATTGGATCAAGCTGCCTCCTCCGGGTATCGTGGTCTGTCGCATCCATTCTTGCACCTCGATGTTGCAGCCACTGCACCGTAGGGACGCATCGAGCAGAGCGATCGAGATGCAATGAGCATCCTAAGTTATTGACCAAAAAGAAAAAGCCACCGGATTGGGTGGCATGGGGTGGGGCGGCCCATGTGGGCCAGATGAATGTCGGCGGGATGGCTGGCGGCGCCGTCAACGCAGCACGCCGTGGGGCGCCATCATCGTGAGAACACTGTTCCGATGAGGCTCAGTGACGTGCGCCCTCGGAGTGCGTCGACTCGGTCGATGCCACCGGGACCGCTACGTCCTTGGTACCGCCCTCGTCTTCCAGCGCAACAGGAACCCGCTCTAGGGCGAGATCCAGTACCTGATCGATCCATTTCACCGGGATGATGGTGAGATTGGACTTTACGTTCTCGGGCATCTCTTGAAGATCTTTTACGTTTTCTTCGGGAATCAGCACCGTCTTGATGCCGCCACGCAACGCCGCGAGCAGTTTTTCCTTCAGGCCGCCGATGCCGAGAACCTCGCCGCGCAGCGTGATCTCGCCCGTCATCGCCACCTCCGCCTTGACCGGAATGCCGGTCATGGCGGAGACGATCGCCGTCGTCATGGCAATGCCCGCGCTCGGGCCGTCCTTGGGGGTCGCGCCTTCAGGGACGTGAATGTGAAGGTCACGCTTCTCGAACAACTCGTCCTTGATGCCCAGGCGGCGAGCGCGCACACGCACCACGGTGCGTGCCGCTTCGACCGACTCCTTCATCACATCGCCCAGCGACCCTGTGCGCAGGATGGCGCCTTTGCCGGGCATCGATGTCGCCTCGATGGTCAGCAGATCGCCCCCCACCTCGGTCCAGGCCAGGCCAACCACCTGCCCGACCTGATTCTGCTTCTCGGCCATGCCAAAATTGAAGCGCCGCACCCCGAGGAAGTCATGAAGATTGTCTTCGGTGACCACGACCTGATCGGCATAAGTCTTCAGTAGCCGCCCCTTGACGGCTTTGCGGCAGATCCGCGAAATCTCACGTTCCAGCGAACGCACCCCGGCTTCGCGGGTGTAGTAACGAATGATGCCGCGGATGGCGCTTTCGGTGACGTCGAGTTCGTCGGGCTTCACGCCGTTGTTCTTCATCTGCTTGGGCAGCAGATAACGCTGGGCTATGCTGACCTTTTCGTCCTCGGTGTAACCCGCCAGCCGGATCACTTCCATGCGATCGAGCAGCGCCGGTGGAATGTTGAGCGAATTCGAGGTGGCGACGAACATGACGTCGGACAGGTCGAAATCGACCTCGACATAGTGGTCGCTGAACGTGTGATTCTGTTCGGGATCAAGCACCTCAAGCAAGGCCGACGAAGGATCACCGCGAAAATCCATGCCGAGCTTGTCCACCTCGTCGAGCAGGAACAGAGGATTGCGCACCGCCACCTTGTTCAGGCTCTGGAGGATCTTGCCGGGCATCGCGCCGATGTAAGTGCGGCGATGGCCGCGAATTTCGGCCTCGTCCCGCACCCCGCCCAGGGCCATGCGCACGAACTTGCGCCCCGTGGCGCGGGCGATGGATTGGCCCAGAGAGGTTTTGCCGACCCCCGGGGGGCCGACCAGACAGAGGATGGGCGCCTTGACCTTGTCCACGCGCTGTTGAACCGCAAGGTACTCCAGGATGCGTTCCTTGACTTTTTCAAGCCCGTAGTGATCTTCTTCGAGCACTTCCTCGGCAAAGGCGAGATCGTGACGCACCTTGCTCTTTTTGGACCAGGGCAAGCCAACCAGCACGTCGAGATAGTTGCGCACCACGGTCGCCTCGGCCGACATCGGCGACATCAGCTTGAGTTTCTTCAACTCGCCTTCGGCCTTCTTCTTGGCGTCCTTGGGCATGCGCGCAGCCTTGATCTTTTTCTCGATCTCTTCGATGTCCGCGCCTTCCTCGCCCTCGCCCAGCTCCTTCTGGATGGCCTTGACCTGCTCATTAAGGTAGTACTCGCGCTGGCTCTTTTCCATCTGCCGCCGAACGCGGCCACGGATACGCTTCTCCACCTGCAGGATGCCCACTTCACGCTCGAGTTGCTCGAGCAGGTTTTCCAGGCGGGCATGCACGTCGTGCAGATCCAGCACTGATTGCTTCTGTTCGAGCTTGAGCGGCAGGTGTGCGGCAATCGTGTCGGCCAGACGACCCGGATCGTCGATGCCAGAAATCGAGGTGAGAATCTCCGGGGGAATCTTCTTGTTCAGCTTGACGTACTGATCGAACTGCGCCACGACCGCGCGCCGCATGGCTTCCGATTCCGCGCTCGACTCCGAGCTGGAAGCGATAGGCACCGCCTCGCAGGCAAAGAACTCGCCGTTGTCTCGGATGTTCAGCGCCTTGGCCCGCTGCGCGCCTTCGACCAGCACCTTCACGGTGCCGTCGGGCAGCTTGAGCATCTGCAGAATGCTCGACAGACAACCCACCTCGAACAGATCGTCGGGCTTGGGCTCGTCCTTGGCCGCGGCCTTCTGGGCGACCAGCATGATCTGCTTGCCGCTCTCCATGGCGGATTCGAGCGCCTTGATCGACTTGGGACGCCCGACGAACAAGGGAATCACCATATGGGGGAAAACGACCACATCGCGCAAAGGCAGCAGAGGCAGCGCGGTGAGGTCGATGTTTTGCTCAGGGGTATCGGACATGTGGGTCACCCGAAAAATAGTTGGAGTGCAAATGGGGCCGCGGGCCGAATTTGCAAGCTGGCGTCAGGCCGACGCCCCGCCTGCAACCTTCAGGTTCCTGAAGCCTTCGCGGCGTCTTCGTAGATGAGCAGCGGCTTGGCACCCGAGGTAATCACGTTCTCGTCGACAACGACGCTGGCCACGCCCTTCGCATTGGGCAGATCGAACATCAGATCGAGCAGGGCCTGCTCGACGATCGATCGCAGCCCGCGTGCACCTGTCTTGCGCTCAAGCGCCCTGCGCGCAATCGCTTCGAGTGCTGCAGGGCGAAACTCCAGCTTGATGCCGTCCATCTCGAACAGCTTCTGGTATTGCTTGACCAGCGAGTTCTTCGGTGCCGTGAGAATTTCGATCAGCGCAGCCTCGTCGAGCTCTTCCAGCGCGGCCACCACGGGCAGGCGACCCACCAGTTCAGGAATCAGACCGAACTTGACGAGGTCTTCGGGCTGGGCCTGAAGGAAGGTTTCGGACACACTGCGCTCGGATTGGCTCTTCACCGTGGCCGAGAAGCCGATGCCTGATTTCTCCGATCGGTTGCGGATGACTTTCTCCAGACCATCGAACGCGCCACCGCAGATGAACAGGATATTGGTCGTATCGACCTGAATGAAATCCTGGTTCGGATGCTTTCGCCCCCCTTGCGGCGGCACCGAGGCCATGGTGCCTTCGATGAGTTTGAGCAAGGCTTGCTGCACGCCTTCGCCCGAGACGTCGCGGGTGATGCTGGGGTTGTCCGACTTGCGGGAGATTTTGTCGATCTCGTCGATGTAGACGATGCCGCGCTGCGCGCGCTCGATCTCGTAGTTGCAGTTCTGCAGCAGCTTCTGAATGATGTTCTCGACGTCCTCACCCACGTAGCCGGCCTCGGTCAGCGTGGTGGCGTCGGCGATGACGAAGGGCACGTTGAGCAGTCGCGCCAGGGTTTGTGCCAGCAAGGTCTTGCCCGAGCCGGTGGGCCCGACCAGCAGGATGTTGCTCTTGGCCAGCTCGACGTCGCTGGTCTGCCCGATGTGCTTGAGCCGCTTGTAGTGGTTGTACACCGCGACGGCCAGAATGCGCTTGGCCGCCTCCTGGCCGATCACATACTGATCCAGGATGGCCTTGATTTCCGACGGGGTCGGCAGATCGGCGCTGGCCACCTTGCCGTGGGAATCGACCGCGGTGACTTCATCGCGGATGATTTCATTGCACAGGTCGATGCACTCGTCGCAGATGAACACCGACGGGCCCGCGATGAGCTTCTTGACCTCGTGCTGGCTCTTTCCGCAGAACGAGCAGTACAGGGTCTTTTCACCCGAAGACGATTTTTTGTCAGCCATGAGCGTAGGGATTCACTATCGGTGTCAGGAGCGTTTCGCGATCACTTCGTCGATCAGGCCGTAGTCCTTGGCCTGATCGGCGGACATGAAAAAGTCGCGATCAGTATCGGTGGCGATTTTTTCGAGCGGCTGCCCGGTGCGCTCGGCCAGGATGCCGTTGAGCCGTTCGCGCAAATAAAGAATCTCGCGTGCCTGGATTTCGATGTCGGAGGCCTGCCCCTGTGCGCCGCCCAGAGGCTGGTGAATCATGATGCGCGAGTTCGGCAGCGAGTAGCGCTTGCCCTTCGCCCCCGCCGCCATCAGGAAAGCCCCCATGCTGGCCGCAATGCCGGTGCACAGCGTCGAAACATCGGGCTTGATGAACTGCATGGTGTCGAAAATAGCCATGCCCGCGGACACCGAACCGCCGGGGGAGTTGATGTAGAGCGAAATATCCTTGTCGGGGTTTTCCGACTCGAGAAACAGCAGTTGGGCCACGACCAGATTGGCCATCTGATCGTTGATCGGGCCCACCAGAAAGATCACTCGCTCGCGCAGCAGGCGCGAGTAAATGTCGTAGGCGCGCTCGCCGCGGCCGCTTTGCTCGATGACCATGGGCACCAAGCCCAGGTTCTGAATGTCAGTAGCGCTCATGAAAGGGAAAAACGTGAAGGTGGACACAGATTAGCACGCAGTTTGTCCTGCCGAGGCAAGCCACCCGGATTTCCGCACCGGGTTTGCGGTGGACGCAACAGACAAGGCAAAACAAAAGCCGCTGCACGAACCGGCGCGCAGCGGCTTTCGAGTGGCGACACGCGATCAGTTGCGGCCCATCAGCTCGTCGAAACCGAGTGCCTTGTCGGTCGTCTGCGCCTGCGCGAACACGAAGTCGGTCACGTTGTTTTCCATGACGATGGCCTCGGCCTGCGCCATGCGTTCCTGGTCGGCGTAATACCAGCGCACCAGATCCTGCGGCTGCTCGTAGCTGGCGGCGAGATCCTCGACATAGGCACGGACCTGTTCGGGCTTGGCCTGAAGGTCGTGTTGCTTCACCAGCTCCGAGACGATCAGCCCCAGGCGGACGCGGCGCTCGGCCTGCTCCTTGAACAGCTCGGGCGGCAGCGGAGCCTTGTCGGCATCCTTCATGCCACGCTCGGCCAGATCCTGGCGGGCGCTGACCATCAGTTCGTTCATCTCGTTCTGCACCAGCGCGCTGGGCAGCTCGACCGGCACCGCCTTTTGCAGCAGTTCCATCACGGCCAGCTTGTTGCGCTGGGTCAGACGCGATTTGACTTCGCGTTCGAGGTTGCCGCGGATGTCGTCGCGCAGACGCTGTACATCGCCGTCGGCCACGCCCAGCGCCTTGGCAAAATCGGCATCGACCTGCGGCAGCAAGGGCCATTCGACCTTGGTGACCTTCAGCGTGAACTGGGCCGTCTTTCCGGCAACCGCGCGCCCTTGGTAATCCTCAGGGAAGTGCAACTCGAAAATCTTGCTCTGCCCGGCCTGCAGACCCTTGGTGGCGGCCTCGAACTCGGGCAGCATGCGGCCCTCGCCCTGAACGAAGGTGAAACCTTCGGCCTTGCCGCCCTCGAAAGCGGTGCCGTCGATGCGGCCTTCGAAATCGACGGTGACGCGGTCACCGTCCTGCACCTCCAGCCCCTCGGAGGTCTGACCACCGGGGGCGGCCTGACCGCGCTCGATGAATTCGGTGCGCTGCTTGCGCAGCACGTCGAGCGTCTTGTCGATAGCGGCCTCGTCCACCGAAGCGGTCACGCGCTCGATCGTCTGCGACGAGAGATCAGGAATCTGCACGTCGGGATAGACCTCGAACACCGCATCGAAAGCCATCACATCGGCCTCGACGCCTTCGGTCTTGGGCGTGAACTGGGGCGAGCCGGCCACACGCAGGCGTGCGGTGGTGGTGACGTCGTAGAAGGCATTGCCGATCTTGTCCTGCAGAACCTCCATCTCGACCGACGGGGCGTAACGCTGCGTCACCATGGCCATGGGGACCTTGCCCGGGCGAAACCCCGGCAGACGCAGGGTGCGGCTGAGGCTCTTGAGGCGGGAGTTGATTTCGCTCTGCACGGCAGCCTTCGGAACGGTCACGGTCACACGGCGCTGCAGTTTGTCCAGGGTTTCGACAGTCATGGGAAAGTCCAGTATTCAAAAAGGGATCAATGCCGCCAAGCTGTGCTTGCCGGTTGGTGCGAGAGGGGGGACTCGAACCCCCACGCCCGTGAAGGCGTCAGGACCTAAACCTGGTGCGTCTACCAATTTCGCCACCCTCGCCAGGTGATCTGTACCCAAAACCGCTGCTCACGCTAGGCGACCATCGTTGTCACGGCTACAACGATTTTTGGGCAATCGAGTATTCTAGCTTCCCGCCATCGCCAGCTCGGCGCCGCGTCGAACATGTCCCCGTCCAGTCTCACCGAAACCAGCATCGGGCCGCCTGCGGGCTCGTCGGCTTATTACGCCCTGCAGCGCTGCCCGCGCGGATCGCTGCAGGCGCTCAGGCTGCTGCTCGATGTGCATGTGCAGGTGCGCAGCGTGGTCACCAAGGTCAGCGATGCCGCGGTCGCCCAGGCCAAGCTGGCATGGTGGCAGGCGCAGATCGAGGCGCTCGATCAGGGGCGTCCGGCCGATCATCCGAGCCTTCGCGCCCTTGCCCCCCATCTGCAGACACAAGGCCTGCAGCCCGGCGCCCTGCTGGGTGTGACCGAAAGCGTGGCCATCGATCTGCGGCAAAACCGCTGGATGGATCGTGCGGCTCTCCTGCATTACTGCAGGGTGAGCAGCGGACAGACCCTGCGCAACACGGCGGCCCTGCTGGGCCTGACCTCCCCCGCGGCGCTGGATGCCGCCGAAGAACTGGGCTGCGGGCTGCGTCTGACCAGCATCATTCGGCACCTGGGGCGCGACGTCGCCGAGGGCCGGGTGTACCTGCCGCTCGACGTGCTGCAAGAGCATGGCGTCACCGCAGCGCAGCTGCAGCAGCGCGCCCTCACGCCGCCGATCCGCGCCTTGCTGGAAAGCGAAACCCGGCGCGCCCAAGCCGCGTTGCGCGCCGCGAGGCAGGGGCTGGCGCCCTACCCCATCGCTCAGACCGCACCGCTGATCGCCATCGCCGCGCAATACGCGACGCTGCTTCGCGAGATCGAACGCGCGGACTATGCCGTGCTGCACCAGCGCATCAGCCTGACGCCGCTGCGCAAACTCTGGATCAGCCGCAGCTGCACCTGGCGCCGCGGCGGCTGACACGCTTCTCAAGGAAATGCCGGGCCGCCCCAAATTTCCTTGACCCCCACGGGGGGCGGGTCGGTGAGCCGACCCTGGGGGCACTCAGATCCGTTCCAGCTCGGCGCGAAGGGCGCGGTATTCGTCCAGCGCCTCCGGGTTGGCCAGCGCGGAGACGTTCTTCACCGGGTCGCCGTGGATCAGATTGCGCACCGCGATTTCGACGATCTTGTTGCTCTTGGTGCGGGGAATGTCGTGCACCTGCACGATCCGGGCGGGAACGTGGCGGGGCGTGGTGTTGTCGCGGATCTGCCTCTTGATCTTGTCGATCAGGGCGTCGTCGAGCACCACGCCGTCGCGCAGTCGCACGAACAGCACGACCCGTACGTCGCCGTAAGCGCCGGGCGGCCAGTTCTGCCCGATCACGATCGATTCCAGAACTTCATCGACCCGCTCGACCTGACGGTAGATTTCCGCCGTGCCGATGCGCACGCCCCCCGGATTCAGCGTGGCATCCGAACGGCCGAAAATGATGTAGCCGCCATGCGTCGTGCGCTCGATGTAATCGCCGTGCCACCACACATTCGGGAACTGCGCGAAATAGGCGTCGTGATATTTCTGCTCGCCCTTTTCCAGGCTGCCGTCCACCAGAAAGCCCAGGGGCATGGACGGAAAGGGTTTGGTGCAGACCAGTTCACCCTTCTGACCATCGGGTAGGGGTTTGCCATCGTCGTCCGCCACGATCACGGCCATGCCCAGGGCGCAGGCCTGGATCTCGCCGCGCCAGACCGGGTTCATGGGTGAACCTGCGATGAAGCAGGCCACCAGATCGGTTCCTCCCGAGAGCGAACTGAGGCAGATGTCGGACTTCACCTTGTCATAGACATAGTCGAAACCCTCGGGTGCCAGAGGCGAACCTGTGGACATCAGCGTGCGCAGGGAACCGAGCCTGTGGGTCTGCTTCGGCGCGATGCCGGACTTGCCCAGCGCCTCGATGAACTTCGCCGACGTGCCCAGATGGGTGAAGTCGACCGCATCGGCATAGTCGAACAGAATGGCGTTGTTTCGCAGCCCCGGAGAGCCGTCGTAGAGACAGACCGTGGCGCCCTGGCTGAGCGCCGACATCAGCCAGTTCCACATCATCCAGCCGCAGGTGGTGAAGAAGAACACACGGTCTTCAGGGTGGATATCGACCTGCAGGCGCAGCTCGGCCAGGTGCTTGAGCAACACCCCACCCGCGCGGTGCACGATGCATTTCGGCGCGCCCGTGGTGCCGCTGGAGTACAGGATGTAGACGGGATGATCGAAAGGTTGCGGGGCGAACTGCACGGCACGGGGGGCGAAGGCCTCCAGAGCCTGTTCCCAGATCTGCGCGCCCGCGATGGCGCCCAGGTCGGGCTGCTGGCCAAGGGCCTGGGCCACGTAGGGCACGACCACCGTTTTCACCACGGACGGCAACAAGGGCACCAGTTCGGCCAGCTTGCCGAGGTTGGAAAACGTCTTGCCGTTGTAGAAATAGCCGTCGCAGGCGATGAGCACCTTGGGCTGGGTCTGGCCGAAGCGGTCGAGCACGCCCTGCACGCCGAAGTCGGGCGAAGCCGAGGTGAATGTCGCGCCCAGACTGGTGGCCGCGAGCATGGCGATCACCGTCTCGGGCATGTTGGGCATGTAGGCCGCGACGCGGTCGCCCGCCTTGACGCCCCAATGCACCAGCGCCTGCTGCAGACGGGAGACTTCGGCATGCAGGTCGCGCCAGCTCAGGCTGCGACGCACCTGGTCTTCGCCCCAGAAATGCAGCGCCACCGCGTCGTCGTTTCGGCGCATCAGGTTCTGGGCAAAGTTGAGGCGGGCATCGGGAAAGAACCGAGCACCGGGCATGCGATCGCCATCGACGAGCACCCGCTCGCCCTTGTGTTCGGCGATCACGTCCGAGGTCTCCCACACCGCGTTCCAGAACTGGGCCTGCTCGGCAACCGACCAGTCGAGCATGTCCTGGTAAGTCTGCAGTGGCAGGCCGTGGCGGTCATTCACCCACTGACGGAACGCCTCAATGTGAGAGGCGGCGATGCGCTGGGGCGATGGCCGCCACAGCGGTTGATCTCGTTCGGAATCTGGCATGGCGCAATCTCGATGACTGGGCTCAGGCGCGGGCGGAGGCGGTGAGCAGTTCACGAAGCATATCGGGCAGCGGGGCGCTCTTGCGCCTGGGAAAATCCACCCACACCACGCGCGAACCGCCGCTGGCGTAGATCGTGTCGGGATCGTCGGTGCGGCTGAGCAGGGTGTAGGTGTCGAAGCTCGAACGGCCCACATCGGTGGTGTAGAGCCGCGCCAGCACCTCGCCCGGATACCTCAGTTCCGTCTGGAAGTTGCAGAACGCATTGACGATCACCGGCCCCAGGCCTTCGGGATTGGCCGGCACGCCGGTTTCGCGCAGCCATTCCAGCCGGATGATCTCCATGAAGCGGAAATAGATCGTGTTGTTCACATGCCCCATCACATCCATGTCGCCCCAGCGGATGGGCATGGTCATGGTGTAAACCAGGGTCTTGTCTTCAGGAATATCAAAGCGCATGGCAAGCGTCCTCAAAGGCCGAACCCATCGTCCGCGGTGATGATCGCGCCATTGACCAGGCCGCTCTGAGCACTGGCCAGCATCACCAGCAGGGCGTCAAGGTCTTCCGGCTTGCCCAGGCGCTTGCGCGGCAACATCTGCAGAAGCCGCTGGCCCGATTCGGTCTGCCAATGGTGGTGATTCATCTCCGTGTCGATATAGCCGGGGCACAGGGCATTCACATTGATGCCGTACTTGCCCCACTCCACCGCCATGGCCCTCGTCATGTGGACGACGGCCGCCTTGCTCATGGCATAGACCCCCAGCTTGGGCATCACGCGAAGTCCCGCCACCGAGGCCACGTTGATGATGCGCCCGCCGGCCCAGGTGCCGGGTGTTACCCCAAGGGAACGCGCCACCATGCGGCGCGCCACTTCCTGCGCCACGAAAAACGCACCGCGCACATTCGTGCCGAAGACATCGTCGAAGTCTTCCGGCGTGGCATCGAGCAGTTTTTGCTGCGACGAGATGCCGGCGTTGTTCACCAGAATATCGATGGGCCCCATCTCGGTTTCAGCGTGCGCCACGGCGGCCTTGATGCTGGCCGTATCGGTGACGTCGAGCTCGACCACATGCGCGTCGCCGCCCTGGCCTTCGATGCGAGCGCGAAGTTCCTTCAGGCGCTCCATACGCCTGCCGCTGAGCACCACTGCGGCTCCGGCCTGCGCCAGCACTTCGGCGAATCGCCAGCCCAGACCGCTCGATGCGCCCGTGACCAGCGCGACGCGCCCGGAAAGTTCGATGGTGTAACCCATGGTGTGTCCTTGAGGATGAGGGCCGATCGCTTGCGGGCCCTGGTGTGTCTGAGCCTGCACGTCGTACAGGCATGCCACAATGGTAGAGCCTCGACGATGATGTCTTACAGATCGGAGGGCAAACCATTCGGATGCATTCGTCACCCTCGATTCGCCTACACCATGCACCAGAGACAACCCTCTCTGCTTCATCGCTACCTGGTCTGGGAACAGTCACTGACCATCTCGGCCAACCGTCTGAGCCGTCAGTCCTGGCTGCGGCATTTTTTCAAGCTGGTCAGCCGCCTGGGCAACGGCTGGGGCTGGGCGGCCATTCTTGCCGCCTTTCTGCTGATCGATGGGCGCGAGGCCGTGATGCCTCTGGCGTGGATGCTGATCTCCACTGTCATCGGCATCGGCTTGTACGGCTCGATCAAACGGCTGGCGGCGCGACCAAGACCGAGCGAGCACTGCGTGCGCATCGTGCTCAGCGAACCGCCGCTCGATCAGTTCAGCTTTCCCTCGGGCCACACCCTGCACGCGGTGAACTTCACCCTGCAGATTCTGTTTTTCGCCCCGGTGCTGGGCTGGATCGCGGTGCCCTTCGCGCTGTGCATCGCCGCATCGCGGCTCGTCCTCGGTCTGCATTACCTGTCCGACGTCGTGGTCGGTGCGGTGCTGGGCATGCTGCTGGCCACCTTCGCGCTGGCGCTGCAAGTCGGCGTCATATGAACCGATGAATCGGAGCAACACGGCACTTCTCCCGGCACGGTCTGCCGTGGCGGCTCTGGCCCCGCACCGCCTGCATTGCCGATAATGTCGGGATGTCCGAACGCGTCATTCCCATCGTCGATCATCACTACGCCGCCAGCGTGCCCCCGGTTCCGGCGGACGCGGGCCAGGCCCTTGCGGCTCCGCTCGACCGGTTTCATCGCCCGCTGCACGATCTGCGGATTTCCGTGACCGACCGCTGCAACTTTCGCTGCACCTACTGCATGCCGAAAGAGATTTTCGACAAGCACTACGAATTTCTGCCGCATGGCGACCTGCTGAGCTTCGAGGAAATCACCCGGGCCGCGCGGGTGTTCATCGACCTGGGGGTGCGCAAGATTCGCCTCACCGGCGGCGAGCCGCTGCTGCGCAAAGGCCTCGAAGGTCTGGTCGGGATGCTGCACGCGCTGCGCACGCCCGAAGGCGAGCCACCCGAACTGACGCTGACGACCAACGGCTCCATCCTCGCCCGCAAGGCGCAGGCTTTGAAAGACGCGGGGCTCGACCGCGTCACCGTCAGCCTCGACGCGCTGGACGATGCCGCCTTCCGCCAGATGAATGACGTGGATTTTCCGGTGGCCGAGGTGCTGCGCGGCATCGACGCGGCTTTAAAGGCAGGTCTCGGCCCGGTGAAGGTCAACATGGTCGTCAAGCGCGGCACCAACGATGCGCAAATCCTGCCGATGGCCGAACATTTCCGCGGCACCGGCGTGGTGCTGCGCTTCATCGAATACATGGACGTGGGCAATACCAACGGCTGGCGCATGGACGAGGTGCTGCCGTCGCAACAGGTCATCGACCGCATCCATGCCATCCACCCGCTGCACCCGCTCGAAGCCCATGGCCCGGGGGAAACGGCACAGCGTTGGGCGTATGACGACGAGGGCGGCGAGATCGGCGTGATCTCCAGCGTGACCCGCGCCTTTTGCGCCAGTTGCAATCGCGCCCGGCTGTCGATGGAGGGCAAGCTCTACCTCTGCCTGTTCGCCACCCATGGTCACGACGTGCGCGCCCTGCTGCGCGGCGATCCGGCCATCGGTCTGGCGCCGGTCAGCGACGATCAGCTCCGTGCCGCGCTGGCCCAGGTCTGGGCGGCGCGCGACGACCGCTACTCCCTGCTACGAGATACGGCGGCGGGCGAGGCCTTGCGCGCCGAGCGCAAGGTCGAGATGTCCTACATCGGCGGCTGAGCGCGACCCATGTGCGGCATCGCTGGACGCCTGAACTGGCATGCCCCCGTCGAGCGCACGCAGCTCGAAGCGATGATCGGGCGCCTGCACCACCGCGGGCCCGACGGCAGGGGGTTCTACAGCAGTGGGCCGATCGGCCTGGCCCACGCCCGCCTCAGCATCATTGATCTGGCGGGCGGCGATCAGCCGATGAGCAACGAGGATGGCACCGTCTGGGTCGTCTTCAACGGCGAGATCTTCAACTACATCGAACTGCGCGCCGAGCTGCAGCGCAGAGGTCATCGCTTTGCCACCCAGTCCGATACCGAAGTGCTGGTGCATTTGTACGAAGACCATGGAGATGCGCTGGTCGACCATCTCAACGGCCAGTTCGCCTTCGCGCTGTGGGACGTACCGCGACAGCGCCTGCTGCTGGCGCGCGACCGCACCGGCATCCGCCCGCTGTTCCATACCCCCGTGCCGGGCGGGCTGGCGTTCGCCTCCGAGATCAAGGCCTTGTTTGCGCTGCCGGAAGTGCCACGCCGACTGGATGCACAGGCGCTGGGCGAGGTGTTCACCTACTGGGCGCCGCTGCCGCCGCACGCCGTGTTCGAGGGTATCGAGTCCCTCCCCCCCGGCCATGTAATGACGCTGGATGCCCGCGGCACGCAGACCCGCCGCTACTGGGACTGGACTTTCCCGGCTGCGCCCATCGAGGCCGACCGCAGCGCCGATGCCTATGCCGAAGCGCTACGCGACCAGCTGATCGACGCGGTGCGGCTGCAATTGCGCGCCGATGTGCCGGTGGCCGCCTATCTCAGCGGGGGGCTCGACTCCTCCATCGTCACCACCCTGATCCGCCACTACACCGACACCCCGCTGCGTACGTTTTCGCTGACCTTCGACGACGCCGAGTTCGACGAGAGCCCGTGGCAGCAGCAGCTCGTGCGGCATCTGGGCACTGAGCACACCACGGTGCACTGCACCCGCGCCGACATCGCCGCCGCCTTTCCCCGCGCTATTGCGCATACCGAGACACCCATCGTGCGCACCGCCCCGGCACCCATGATGCTACTTGCCGAAGGTGTGCGCGCCGCAGGCTACAAGGTGGCGCTCACCGGCGAAGGCGCCGATGAAGTGCTCGGCGGTTACGACATCTTCAAGGAAGCCCGGGTGCGCCGTTTCATCGCCCGTCAACCCGGCTCGCGTTGGCGGCCTCGTCTGCTCGAACGGCTTTACCCCTATCTCAAGCATTCCCCGGCGGCCGGTCGAGCGATGACCGAGCGGTTTTTCCGCGAGGGCGAGGCGCAGTTTCGCGCGCCCTGGTTCGCCCATCTACCACGCTGGAGCACCACGCGGCGGGTCACCGCCTTTCTCTCGCCCGACTGGCGCGCCGCCGCCACCGCCTTCGACCCCGCCCAGGCCATCGCGCCGCTGCTTCCGGCCGACATCGAACGATGGGAGCCGCTGTGCCAGGATCAGTACGTCGAGGCTCACACCCTGATGTCGGGCTATCTTCTGTGCTCGCAGGGCGACCGCATGGCCATGGCCGCCTCCATCGAAACGCGCTTTCCCTTTCTCGATCACCGCCTGATCGCCTTCGCCAGCCGACTGCCGCCGCGCTACAAGCTCATGGGGCTGGTGGAAAAGTATCTGCTCAAGCGCAGCATGGACGGCCTGCTGCCCGACGCCCTGCGCCACCGCAGCAAGCAGCCCTACCGCGCCCCGGACAGCCAGAGTTTTTTCCACCACGGCGAGCCGGTCGATTATGTCGCCGAGTTGTTCAGCGCCGCCCGCCTGGCCGAGGCGGGATACTTCGATGTGCCGGCGGCGATCCGGCTGTTCGACAAGGCGCGTGCGGGAAAAGTCATCGGCTTTGGTGACAATATGGCGTTTGTCGGCATGCTCTCCACGCTGCTGCTGCACGACCAGTTCATCCGATCCAGTCATCCGCCACGCTCGCCATGACCGCCGCACCGTCCAGCTACGCCGTGCTGCCCGCCGACCTGCAGGCCGATCGCGACATCATCGTGTCACTGTGGATCAGCAATCTCGGCCACCCCGGGCGTCGCCAGGACAAGTACGACTGGTTCTATCTGCGCAACCCTGCCGGAGCTCCGCACGTTTTGCTGGCGCACGCGCCTGCCGAAAGCGGCACGCCCATCGGCGTGATCGGCCTGGGGATCCGGCAGATGCGCCTGGCTGGTCAACCCGTCGAAGCCGGTCTTCTGACCGATTTCGGTGTAGTCGCGGAGCACCGCACCCTGTACCCTGCCATGCTGCTGCAGACCACGTTGCGCGATCGCTTCCTGCCGCAGCTCGGCCTGATTCTCGGCTTTCCCAACCCCAAGTCCGAACCCGTGGTCAAGCGCCTGGGCTACAAGGTTGCCGGGCGCATGGTCCGTTACGTGCGGGTGCTGCGCACCTCCCCTTACCTGCCCAAGCAGATCCCCCATACGATCCGCCGTCTGGTCGGTCGCGCAGCGGACTGGTCTCGCCATGCCTTGCGCCGCAGTCGGCACGCTCCCGACGCCCGGGGCTACCTCGCCCAATGGCTGGACCAGCCCGACGCCCGCTTCGACGCCCTCTGGAACGCGCAAAACGATCCGACCCTGTTGATCGGCGTGCGCGATCGCGCTTACCTCGCCTGGCGCTTCGAACACAAACCCTGGAAGAAATTCCGCTTTCTGACTCTCAGTTCGCGTGAGGATGGACTCGTGGCCTACGTCGCCTGTGAGGCCGTCGGCAAGGTCATGCATGTGCGCGATCTGCTGTGCCATCCCGATCATCCGGACAGCCTCGATCTGGTCTTCGACACGCTGTTCCGCGATGCCTACAACGATGGCCGCACTAGCGTGTCGTTCGAGTTCCTCGGTCCGGTGGGCATGGTTGAGGCGCTGCAGCGCCTGGGCATGGTCGCCCGGGATGCGCGCCATGTGATGTACACCATGTCCGAGGCCCGCGCCGAGACGCTGAGCCAGGCCCAGTGGTATTTCACCAACGCCGACGAGGACTCCTGAAACCCTGTCGAGATACGGAACTGTCAGCGCGCCTCGGGCTCTCAATACTTGTTGTCGATATGCCTCAGGCATGACGCAAGCAGGAGAGAAACAATGTCCCTGGCAGAACTGGTGCTCTATCTTCTGGTCGTCGGAGTGGTGGGACTCGCCGTCGGGCTGCTGGTGCAGTTCCGCCGCGATGCGCGGCGCTCGGCGGCGGATTCGTCCCTTTGAACGCCCCTGTCTGAATCAAGGAACCGTGGGGTGCTCCGCGTTTCCTTATGAGCCTCAACCCAGATTGTCAGCGCCCATGGCCTGCGCCAGCGCGCGGGTCGCAGCCAGGGCGCCCGGGTCGGTCGGCGCCATCGTGTCCCAGCCTTGCAGATGCGTGGTCAGCAGTTTGCTGAAGCCCTGCGCCCAGTGAGCGTCGGCATTGAGGCAGTCGATGTAGTGAAAGACCTTGCCGCCACTCGACAGAAAGGCCTGCTTGCCTTCCATGGCGATTTCCTCCAGCGTCTCCAGGCAGTCGACGGTAAAGCCCGGGCACACCACATCCACCCGCGCCACACCGTCTTGAGCCAGCTTGCGCAGCGTGGGCTCGGTGTAGGGTTGCAGCCATTCCTGCTTGCCGAAACGTGACTGGAAGGTGACGACGTAATCGGACGCCCCCAGCCCCAGGCGCTCGGCCAGCAGTCGGCCCGTCTTGTGACATTCGCAGTAATATGGATCGCCCAACTTGAGCGTACGCGCCGGCATGCCGTGAAAGCTCATCACGAGTCTGTCCGGCCGCCCCTGCTGCCGCCATTGCGTCTCGATCTTGTCGGCAAGCGCCTCGATGTAGACCGGCACGTCGTGGAAATGATTGAGCACGCGCAGCTCGGGCAGGCGGCGACTGCGGCGCATCCATGCCGATACGGCATCCAGGGTCGAGGCCGTTGTGGCGGCGCAGTACTGCGGGTAAAGCGGCACCAGCAGAATGCGGGTCACGTTCTGCCGCGCCAGTTCGTCGAGCACGCTGGCCACCGAGGGATTGCCATAGCGCATGGCATAGCGCACCAGCACATGATGACCGGCCCGGGCCATTTCGGCGGCGACAGCCTGCGTGAGATCGGCGGTGCCCACCTGCAAGGGCGATCCCCGGTCCGTCCACACCGAGGCATACTTGGCCGCGGATTTTGAAGACCGGATCGGCAGGACGATGCCGTTGAGAATGAGCCACCAGACCGGCTTGGGGATTTCCACCACCCGGGGGTCGCTCAGAAACTCGCCGAGATAACGCCGCAAGGCCGAAGACGTGGGAGCATCGGGCGTGCCCAAGTTGACCAGAAGGATGGCGGTTTGCGCAGCCGCGCCGTGCTGATAGTCGGTGGGATCGGACAGGGGCATGAAGAGAGAAGGCGATGTGCCGGGTTCAGTTCGGATGGATCTGGAACATCACCGTGGGCGCGGTCGGATCGGACGGCTTGGCGCCCAGGGTGATCTCGCCCTGCCCGTGCAGCACGCACTCGTTGCGCCGCAGCGCCAGCGTGGTGTCGTTGCCGGTGTAGCGCACCCAGGTGCCGTTGCTGCTAAGGTCGGTGAGCATGTAATAGCTGCCGCGCCAGTCGATGCGGGCATGCTGGCGCGACACGCGCAGATCGTTGACGAGAAAATCCGCCCCATTCGTGCGCCCGATGACGATGGGCATCTGGTCGGCCGCGTAATCCACCGAGGTATCGAGCCAGGCCAGGTTCAGCAGTTGACTGCTGTAGTCGATGCGCGAAGGCACTTGCGGCATGGTCTGGCCCATATCGACCGACGCCTCCCAATCGACCTGATGCACAGGAACCGGCACGTCGTAGCCCCGCAGAAAAATGGCGCCGAGACTGCGCAGGCGGGCCAGCAGTTCGAGTGGCAGGGCCTCCATCACGGCATCGCCGATGAGAATCTGCCCGCTCCCGGCCGAGTCGGACAGCCGCGAGGCCGCATTGACCGGATCGCCAAAGCAGTCGCCGGGCGCCAGCACCACCACGCCGCGCGCAATGCCGATTTTCAGAGGCAGCTTCTGACGCGCGCCGGTGGCATCCATCGCGCCTGTGGTGGAACAGGTGCGCTGAATATCGATGCAGGCATTGAGCGCGGGCGTGTTGTGCTCAAAGGTGGCGAGAATGCCATCCCCGAGCGTCTTCACCACATCGCCGCCCGCCGCCTTGAAGCTGCGGGCCATGTTGGACACCACCTGCGTGACCAGCGCCGTCGCCTCGGTGTTGCCCAGGGACTGGAACAATGCGGTGCTGCCCACCACATCGGCGAACACGATGGTACGGACTGCCGTTTTGCGCGCGTTGGTCATGCCGCAAGTCTAGCGTGTTGCGCTTGCCGGCCGTGTGGCTGACCAACGAGCCAGCAGGGGTCTCGCGATCAGAGTGTGTCGAGGAAGCTGCGCAGCTTGTCGGAGCGGGTGGGATGCTTGAGCTTGCGCAGCGCCTTCGCCTCGATCTGGCGAATGCGCTCGCGGGTGACATCGAACTGCTTGCCCACTTCTTCCAGCGTGTGGTCGTTGGCCATCTCGATGCCGAAGCGCATGCGCAGCACCTTGGCCTCGCGCGGCGTGAGCGAATCGAGAATTTCCTTGACCACGTCGCGCAACCCTGCCTGCATGGCCGCCTCGGTCGGGGCCAGCGTGCCCGAGTCTTCGATGAAATCGCCCAGGTGAGAATCGTCATCGTCGCCGATGGGCGTCTCCATGGAAATCGGTTCGCGCGCGATCTTGAGGATCTTGCGCACCTTGTCCTCGGGCATCTCCATCTTCTCGGCCAATACCGCGGCGTCAGGCTCGGTACCCGTCTCCTGCAGATGTTGACGCGAAATGCGGTTGACCTTGTTGATGGTCTCGATCATGTGCACCGGAATACGGATGGTGCGCGCCTGATCGGCAATCGAGCGGGTGATGGCCTGACGGATCCACCAGGTGGCGTAAGTCGAGAATTTGTAGCCGCGGCGGTATTCGAACTTGTCCACCGCCTTCATCAGACCCACATTACCTTCCTGGATCAGGTCGAGGAATTGCAGACCGCGATTGGTGTACTTCTTCGCGATGGAGATGACCAGACGCAGGTTGGCCTCGATCATTTCGCGCTTGGCTTCGCGCGCAGCCTGCTCGCCCAGACTCATCTGGGTGTTGATTTCCTTCAGGTCGTCGAGCGGCACCACCACCCGGGTCTGGATGTCGATGAGCTTCTGCTGCAGCTCCTTGATGGCCGGAGCATTGCGGCCGAGGACGACCGAGTACGGCTTGTTCGAGGCGACGTGTTTGTCCACCCACTTCAGATCGAGCTGGTGGCCGGGGAAGGACTTGATGAACTCCTCTTGCGGCATGCCGCAGCGATCCACCGCGTAGCGCCGGATCTCGCGTTCGTACCGGCGCACCTCGTCCACCTGGGCGCGCAGCAGATTGCACAGCTTCTCAACCGTCCGCGCGGTAAAGCGCACTTCCATCAGCGCGGCGGAAATGGCTTCCTGCGCCTTCAGGTAGCTGGCCGAGCGGTAGCCGTCCTTGTCGTAGGCACGGCGCATTTTCATGAAGGCGTCGTGCACGTCGGCAAAGGCTTCCAGGGCCTTGCCCTTGAGCTCCTCGAGCTTCATGGAGGTGGCGCCGGCGCCGCCGTCCTCGTCTTCTTCGCCGCTCTCGTCGAGCGAATAGTCGACGTCTTCTTCGGCCACGTAGTCGTCGGATTCGTCGTCCGACACCATGCCGTCCACCACTTCATCGACCGGCAACTCGCCGTGATGAATGCGCGCCGCCATGGCGAGAATCTCGGCCACCGTCGAAGGCGAGGCGGAAATGGCCAGCATCATCTGGCGCAGACCGTCTTCGATGCGCTTGGCGATGACGATTTCGCCTTCGCGCGTCAGCAGTTCGACCGTGCCCATTTCGCGCATGTACATGCGCACGGGGTCGGTGGTGCGGCCGAACTCGGAGTCGACGTTGGACAGCGCCGCCTCGGCCTCTTCCTCCGCCTCCTCTTCGCTCGACGCGGTCGGGCCATGCTGGTTGAGCAGCAGGGTCTGCGCATCCGGCGTGGTCTCGTACACCGCGATGCCCACGTCGTTGAGCATGGAAACGATGGTCTCCAGCAGTTCGGGGTCGGCTAGGTTATCCGGGATGTGATCGTTGATTTCGCCGTAGGTCAGGAACCCGCGGGTCTTGCCCATCTTGATCAGGCTTTTCAGACGCGCACGCCGACGCCCCAATTCCTCGTCGGTGATGTTGGCGTCGTCGTAGCCGAATTCCTTGAGCAACTGCTTTTCACGGGCACGCGAAGCCTTGCGCGTCTTGGGCGCGGGGGCGACGACTTCCTCCACCACCTCGACCTCGGCGCTCTCGACGTCGACCTCGCCGGATTCGACGTCATCGTTCAGGTCATCCGCCATATCGTCGGCCGCCTCGACCTTGCTCTTGCGGCCACGGCGCGCGGCAGGCTGCTCGGCCTCGGCAACAGTGACACTGGCCTTGGGCGGACGCCCGCGCTTAGGCGCAGGTTTGGCTGCGGGTGCCGCGTCGGCACTGACCGTAGATGGCGCGGTGCCCTTGGTCGCCGCCTTGGTCAGCTTGGTTTCCACGGCAGCCGCTTCTTCTGCTGCTGCGCGACGAGCCTTGCCGCGCGGCGCTTCCGCAACGGAACCGGCCTCGGCAGCCTCCTTGCGGGAGGCGCTCCGCGGCGTGGGAGTCTGCGTTTTGGATGGTGCTTTTGTCATGGTGGACCTCAACCGACCGTCGATTCGGCGGGAAATGGAAAAGGGGGATTACTGGCAGTATGTAGGGTGATTCGCCAAAATTCAAAGACAGCTGTTCTGGCTTTTCGCAAGGCAACGATACCGAAACCTCAGCGGCTTGACGTCTTGGCAAGTGCAAGCGGAGTTCAAGCGAGTTTTCCGAGGAGGAGAGTTTCTCAAACCATCAGACTCCGCGCGGGTCGGGCGGTTCTGTGAGGCGCTTCTCACGTTTCGCTTTTTCGCACCTACGGCTCGGCCCCCACCAAAAATGTGGATTTTACAAAAAATCGGCTATTGTCGGCTTGCCAGGGAGAGACGTCAACCGCGCTGCGCGTGATCGATTTCCTTCAGACGAATCGCAAGGCTGCGATATTCGGCGCGGTCGGCATCGGCCACCAAGCCGTGGGCGACCAGTTCGTCCTGACGGCGCAGCAGCGCCGAACGTTCCAGACGCAGCAGGATGGCCTGGAGATCCTGTCTGGCCACCGCCTCATCCAGTTCCAGGGGATCGGGCGATTGGGCCAGCACCTCCTCGGGCGAGTGCCCGGCGGCCCGCAACTCCTCCCACAGCGCCGCGGCGGAAAGGTCCGGCTGATTCTCCAGAATGGATTCGAGCGCCAGCGCCAGGGGCTGCAAGGGACCGGGCTCGTGTGAAAGTAGGCCGTGCTGCGCAGGGCTGATGTCCCACCAGAGCGAGGGCTGCGCCAGCAGCAAGGGCAGCAGTTGTCGCAGCGGGTCTTTCGGCACCACGGCAAAGGCGCGCAGCGCCTCCCGACCGCTGCGGCCGCGTCGCTGCGGGTTGCCTGCCTGCCCACCGAACGAGGCGGCGGGAGTCGTCGGCTTGCGCACCGGCGCCGACAGTCGCAAGACCTCGCGCAATTCGGTGGCGGGCATGCCGAGCTGGCGGGCGAAATCGGCGATCAACTGTCCGAGAAGCGCCGGTGCGGTGATCTGCGAAAAAAGCGGCGCGGCCTCATGGATGGCCTGCGCCCGCCCTTCGGCCGTGGCCATCGCCACGCCGTCGAAAAGGCTGGCAAAGAGAAATTCGGACAGAGGCTGCGCGCGGGCGACCTCGCGCTCGAACGCCTCGGCGCCCCGTTCCCTGACGTAGGAATCGGGGTCGTGCTCTGCGGGCAGAAACAGGAACTTCACCACCCGGCTGTCACTGAGCAAGGGCAGCGCCTGCTCCATCGCCCGTCTCGCGGCGCGACGGCCTGCGGCGTCACCATCGAAACTGAACACCACCTGGCCGGTATGGCGGAACAGCTTTTGCAACTGCTGCGCGGTACAGGCCGTGCCCAGCGTGGCCACGGCGTTCTCCACACCGAACTGCGCCAGTGCCACGACATCCATATAGCCCTCGACGACCAGCGCATAGCCGACGCGCGAGATGGCGGTGCGGGCCTCGAACAGGCCGTAAAGCTCTTCGCCCTTGTGAAACACCGCCGTCTCGGGCGAATTGAGGTATTTGGGTTCACCCTGGTCGATGATGCGCCCGCCAAAACCGATAACCTCGCCGCGCTGATTCCGAATCGGGAAGGTGATGCGGTCGCGCAGCCTGTCGTAGCGGCGCTGCGCCGAGGCAAAGGATTCGGCCTGCGGGTCGAGGGTGTCGCCCGCAGTGTCGCGCGCCACCACCAGACCGGACTGCACCAGGGCGTCGGCCTGGTAATTGGCGAAGGCTCCGGCCAGGGGCTGCCAGTCGTCCGGGGCGTAGCCCAGCCCGAACCGCTTGGCGATGGCGCCCTGCAGGCCGCGCGTGATGAGGTAGTTCTTGGCCCGATCGCTGTGGCGCAGGCGGTGCTGGTAGAAGGCGTCGGCCGTCTGCAGCACATCCACCAGCGTGGCGTGCAGGCTGCGCTGCTGCTGGAGCTGGCGGAGTTGCTGGGGATCGAGATCGGGCTCGGGCACGGTCATGCCATAGCGTGCTGCAAGCTCCTTGACGGCATCGACAAAGCCCATGCCCGCGTGCTCCATCAGGAAACCGATGGCCGTGCCGTGCGCGCCGCAGCCGAAGCAGTGATAGAACTGTTTGCTCGCACTGACCGTGAACGACGGCGTCTTCTCGCCGTGAAACGGGCACAGGCCCTTGTAATTGCTGCCGGTCTTTTTCAGCTCGACATGCTGGCCCACGACCTCGACGATGTCGGCGCGGGCTAGCAGATCCTGAATGAAGCCGGGCGGAATGCGTTGCTGCATGGATCGGTCGTCGCGGGGCGATCGGCCGCGAATGTTGGACATGAAAGCGCCCCCTGGGTCGGCTTGCCGACCCGCCCCCCGTGGGGGTCAAGGAAACTTGGGGCGGCCCTGCGTTTCCTTGAGAGGGCCCGAGCGGAAAAGACTACTTGGGCTGCATGCGGATGGCGCCATCGAGCCGGATGACTTCGCCGTTGAGCATGCGATTGGTGAGGATGGACTCGACCAGTGCCGCATATTCTTCGGGACGGCCCAGCCGCTGCGGAAACGGCACCATCTGACCTAAGGCCTGCTGCACCTCGGCGGGCATGCCCATAAGCATGGGCGTCTCGAAAATGCCCGGCGCGATGGTCATGACGCGGATGCCGTCGCGTGACAAATCGCGCGCCAGCGGCAGGGTCATGCCGACGATGCCGGCCTTGGACGCGCTATAAGCCACCTGGCCGATCTGGCCGTCGAACGCGGCTACCGACGCGGTGTTGATGATGACGCCGCGCTCGCCATCTTCCAGAGGGGTCTGCTGCGCGATGGCCGCAGCGGCCAGGCGGGCCAGATTGAAACTGCCGACCAGATTGATGTCGATCACGCGCTGAAACACATCGAGCGCATGCGGGCCCTGCTTGCCCAGCGTTCGCGCCGCGGGTGCGATGCCGGCGCAACTCACGGCCACCCGCAGCGGCCCCATGGCGCCTGCGGCCAGCACCGCCGCCTGCACATCGTCGGCCCGGGTCACGTCACACCGAACGAACTGGCATCCGAGCTCGGCGGCGGTCGCGCGACCGGCCGCCTCCTGCAGATCGGCGATGAGCACATGCATGCCCCGGGTGACGAGCAGCGCAGCCGTGGCGCGGCCCAGTCCCGACGCGCCGCCGCTGATGATTGCGCTGTTTCCGGCAAGTTGCATGCTCGCTCCGGCGGATTTACGCCTGCAAGGCGTCAAAGATGCGTTGCTGCACTTCGGCGACGGGGCCGACGCCGGAAATCGTGACCAGGCGCGGCGCGCCAGGCTGCCCCTGCCGCTCGGCGTAGAACTTCACCAGCGGCAACGTCTGGGCGTGGTAGACCTCCAGGCGTTTGCGCACCGTTTCTTCCTGATCGTCGGCGCGCTGCACCAGGGGCTCGCCGGTGAGGTCGTCGAGGCCGGGCGTCTTGGGCGGGTTGAAGGTCAGGTGGTAGGTACGGCCCGAAGCCGGATGCACCCGGCGGCCACTCAGGCGCTGAATGATGTCGGCGTCGGGTACATCGAATTCGAGCACCACGTCGATGCCGATGCCCGCCTTGGCCAGCCCCTCGGCCTGCGCGATGGTGCGCGGAAAGCCGTCGAGCAGAAAGCCTTTGGCGCAGTCGGGTGCGGACAGCCGCTCACGCACCACACCCAGCATGATGTCATCGGGCACGAGGGCCCCGGCTTCCATGATCTTCTGCGCCTGCTGGCCCAGAGGCGTGCCCGCCTTGACTGCGGCGCGCAGCATGTCGCCGGTGGAAATCTGGGGAATGCCGAAGCGCTCGGTGATGAAGGCGGCCTGCGTGCCTTTGCCCGCGCCCGGTGCACCCAAAAGAATCAATCGCATGAAGGTCTCTCTATCGTCAAAACGCACATTTCAGAATAGCAGACCGATCTGCAGCGCCGCTGACGCGGGCAAGCGCGAACCCGGTCCGTCCTGGGTTCAGGCCGCGCTCGACCACATGGCCCGCACACGCTGCAGATCGGCCGACGTGTCGACGCCCGGCCCCGGCGCGTTCGGGGTCACGTGCACCCCAATGGGGTGACCGTGCCAGAGCGCGCGCAACTGCTCCAGTGCCTCGGCCTGCTCCAGCGGCGCCGGTGGCATCGAGGCATAGTCGCGCAGAAAGCGGTGGCTATAGGCGTACAGCCCGATGTGGCGCAACACCGGGTGCGGCGGCGCGGCGGTCTGCAGTGCCCACCCCGTGCCATTCGGCCCCGCGGCGTAGGCATCGCGCTGCCATGGGATAGGCGCGCGGGAAAAATAAAGCGCCCTGCCCCGCGCATCGGTCACCACCTTCACCACATTCGGATTGAA
The DNA here is from genome assembly GCF_001418255.1 of Thiomonas bhubaneswarensis. Lineage (GTDB taxonomy): Bacteria > Pseudomonadota > Gammaproteobacteria > Burkholderiales > Burkholderiaceae_C > Thiomonas > Thiomonas bhubaneswarensis. The sequence goes on along the minus strand of NZ_LIPV01000015.1, from coordinate 18,168 downwards.
GATCTCGGCCTCGTCGATGATCGGGTGGGCACAGGTCGCCATCGGGATGTCGGCATGGCGCCGCAGCAGTTGCGCGCAGGCCGCGGGCAGCGCCGGGTCGATCAGCGGCTCGTCACCCTGGACGTTGACCACGATGGCGTCGTCGGGCAAATCGAGCAGCGCGGCGGCCTCGGCCAGACGGTCGGTGCCGCTGGTGTGATCGGCGCGGGTGAGCACGCTGCGCACGCCGTGGGCGGCGCAGGCTTGCGCGATTTCAGCGCTGTCGCAGGCCACCACAACGTCCTGGGCGCCGCAGGTCGCCACCCGTTGCGCCACCCGTACCACCATGGGCGCTCCGCCGAGGTCGGCCAGGGGTTTGTTGGGCAGGCGGGTGGAAGCCAGCCGCGCCGGGATCAGCACCCAGAATGCCGCGCCCTCACGCATCGCCGCGCTCAAGCCGCAGGCTCGTCCGCAGCCGTGGGCGCGGGGTTGGGAGCGGCAGGCACCGTCATGTCGCGGGCGAGGTCGATCAGCATCAGGGGAATGTCGTCACGCAACGGATAGGCCAGCTTGTCGCGCGGGCAGATCAGTTCCTGCGCCGCGGCGTCGAACTGGAGCGACCCCTTGCAGATCGGGCAGACGAGTAAATCAAGCAGTCGGGAGTCCACGGGCTTTCTCCAATCGTTGTTGCAGCCAGGGCAGAAGGTCGGGCGGCGTTTGCAGCCGCAGGCCCACCACCCAGAAGCGCTCGCGCAGGTCGGGCGGCAAAGCCCCGGATTTTATGGCGTCCTTCTCCGTCAGCAGCACCGGGCAGGCTGGTGGAAAGCCGTCAAGGGCATCAGCGGCAAGCGGCTGGTGATCGCCCAGCGCCCGCGTCTGCGGCGACAGCCCCAAGGCACGCAGCATGTCGAAGAACTGGGCAGGATGGCCGATCCCAGCGACGGCGCCGAGCGGCTGGCCGCCGATGCGCTCGACGAACTGCGGTGGGCTCAGCGACAGGCCGCTGCTCAGGTGAGTGAAGTCCCCCGGGCCGCGTTGCAGCGCGAAGTGCCTGCCGCCGCCGTCGATTCTGCGCAGCACGGCCTCGGGCCCCAGGGTGGCATCGCGACTTCTTGCGGGCGACTCGCGCAGCGGCCCGGCCGGCAGCAAGAAGCCATTGCCCCAAAGACGCTGATCGACCACCACCAGCTCGATGTCGCGCGCCAGGGCAAGATGCTGCAGCCCGTCATCGCTCAGAATCACATCGACCTCGGGCCGGGCCGCGCGCAGCGCCTGGGCCGCCTGCGCCCGCCGACGCCCGACCACGACCGGACAGCCGGTCAGACGGGCCAGCAGCACGGGTTCATCGCCGCACAAGGCGGGGTCGCTGTGCGCCTCGACCTGGATCGGCGCGTCGCCACCGGCAACACGGCGCCCATAGCCCCGCGAGACGATGCCCGGCCGCCACCCGGCCTGTTGCAGCCCCTGGGCGAGCGCCGCGATCAGGGGCGTCTTGCCGGCCCCACCCACCGTGAGATTGCCCACCACGACGACCGGCACCCCCGCCGCCTGAGAGCGCAGCACCCCGGCGCGATAGAGCGCGCGGCGCAACGCCGTCAGTCCGGCGAACAGCAGCGACAGCGGCGACAGCGTCCAGCTCAGCAGACCGCGGCGCAGCCACCAGCCGGGCCAGCCGCTGGGCGCGGGGGATGACGCCATCAGGAGCCGGGGCTGCGCTGCGTGGCGAAGGTCAGGCGGCTCAAGCCCGCCGCCCGCGCGGCCTCCATCACGTTCACCACGGACTGCTGGGTCGCCTGCGCATCGGCACTGATGACCACCATGGTGTCGGTCTTGCCCTTGGCCGCGTCGAGCAGCGACTGCGTCAGCGCGCCGACCGTGCGGCCGGGCAGCACCTGCTTGTTCACCGCATACTCGCCGCTGCTACTCACCGCCACGATGATTTCCTGCGGATGGTTCTGCAGCTTCTCCGCGTCGGCCGTGGGCAGGCTGATCTTGAGTTGGGTGAATTTGGAATAGGTGGTGCTGATCATCAGAAAGATCAGGATGACCAGCAGCACATCGATCAGGGGAATGAGGTTGACCTCGGGGTCTTCGGTCGTCTGGCGTTTGAAGTTCATGGCAGTCGGCGCAGAGAGGTGGGCGCCACCGGCTCAGCGGCGCGGCAGATAGCTTTGCAGATGCGTGTCCAGACGCCGTGCCGCCTGTTCCAGTTCCACTGTGTAGTCGTCCACGCGGCTGCGGAAGTAGCGGTAGAAAATCAGCGATGGCACTGCAACGATCAGCCCCAGCGCGGTGTTGTAGAGCGCCACGGAAATGCCGTGCGCCAGCACCGTCGGGTCGGTGCCTGCCGTGCTCTGCGAGCCGAAAATTTCGATCATGCCCACGACCGTGCCCAACAGCCCGAGCAGGGGCGCGGCCGAAGCCACGGTGGCCAGTGCATTGAGATACTTCTGCAGCCGATACACCTGATGCCGCCCGGCATTCTCCAGATCTTCCTGCAACCCCACCGCGCTGGCATGCGGACGCGCCACGGAGCGAAAACCGCTGGCCAGCACCGCGCCCAGCGGCGAGTTGCGTTCCAGTTTGTCGATCACATCCGGCGCTGGCAGTTGCTTGGCCGAAACATTAAGGGCTTCGTCGAGCAGCTTGGGCGGCAGGATGCGGGCCCGGCGCAGACTGGCCAGCCGCTCGAAAATCACCGCCAGCGCGACGATCGAGCACAGTATCAAGGGCCAGATCGGCCAACCCGCGGCTTCCACCATGTGCAACATGGGATGCTTCCTTTGCGTTTTGTGTTGCAGAACTCCTCGGCGGGCGCGCATCGGGGCTGCTCCCGTACCCGCGCGTCCGGCCTGCCAGCGCAGCATTATGCCGGGTGGCCAAAGTCGCGGACAATCGGTCTGGAGTCCGCCCGCGGTGCCCGGCCTCTCGGCCCACGGAAGTTATCCCATCTTTCTGTGGACAACTCTGTGGGAAACCGCTGAACGGCGCGGCCAAGTCGCGCAAAATCAAGCCCCCGGCTTAATGTGACGCTTTTTTAATCAACAAATTTTTATTGTTTTTCAATAACTTACCATGTTTCCTCGGCATTTTTCGACACGTCGCCGTGCTGAATGCATCCGCACGCAAAATGTGCACATCCCCTTGCGCCAGCGCCTCGCCGTCGCAGGAAAACAGCCTTGAATCGCACCTCAGACGGCCCGCTGGTGTGGACGGTCTCGGCGCTCGCCCAGGCCTTCTCCGACGCGCTCAACGCCCGCTTCAACAGCCTCACGGTGCGAGGTGAGGTGTCGGGTCTGGTGCGCGCCGCGAGCGGCCACCAGTACTTCAACCTCAAGGACGGAGCGGCGCAACTGCGTTGCGTCTGGTTCCGCCAACGCGCGGGCAACGCCGCCATCGCCCTGCGCAACGGACTGAGCGTGCGGCTGCGCGCCACGGTGTCGATCTACGAGCCCCGAGGCGACCTCCAGCTCATCGTCGAAAGCGTGCAACCCGATGGCGAGGGCGCGCTGCTCGAAGCCTTTCTGCGCCTCAAGGCCAAACTCCAGGGCGAAGGCCTGTTCGACGCCGTGCGCAAGCGGCCCCTGCCCGCCATGCCGCGCGCCGTCGGCGTGATCACCTCGCTGCAGGCCGCGGCCCTGCGAGACGTGCTCACCACGCTGAAGCGGCGCAGCCCGCAGGTGCGCGTGGTGGTTTATCCGGCAAGCGTGCAGGGCACGGCCGCCCCCGCCGAGTTGAGGGCCGCACTGCAGCGCGCGCAGGCGCGCCGTGAGGTCGATGTGATTCTGCTGGTGCGCGGCGGAGGCAGCCTGGACGATCTCTGGGCCTTCAACGACGAATCCCTGGTCCGCGCCATCGCTGCCTGTGCCTTGCCCGTGGTCAGCGGCGTGGGCCACGAGACCGACTTCACCCTGGCCGATTTCGCCGCAGACCTCAGGGCGCCGACCCCCACCGCCGCAGCCGAACTCGCCGTGCCCGCGCAGGCGACTCTGGCCGACGCCCTGAACCATGCCGCGCATCGCCTGGGCAGCGCCATGCGGCGCCAGTTGCAGCGCGAGCAACAGCGTTGCGACCGCCTTGCGCTGCGCTGGCCGCAGCCTGCCGCGCTACTGGCCGCGCCGCAGCACCGCCTCGCCCAGCTTCAGTGGCGTCTGCAGCAGGGCTTGCGCGATCTGCCCCGTCTGCACGCTCAGCGCCTGCATCTCCTTCAACAGGGACTGAACCGCGCCTTGCGCCAGCGGCTGCCGCGAGAGCGCGAACGCATGGATCACTGGCAGCAGGCCCTGCCCGACGCCCTGTCACGCCAGCTCGCGGATGCCGCCAGACGGCTCGACCGGGCCGCGCAACACCTTCAGTTGCTCAGCCCCCGCGCCACCCTGGCACGCGGCTATCTGCTGGGCATGGACGCTCAAGGCTATGTGCTGCGCGACCTTGCGCAGCTCGACCCGCACGCGCCGCTGCTGCTGGCCGATGCGCAACGCGCGCTGCGCCTCGACATTGCCCGGATCGAGGCCCAGCCCCATCCCCTCGGTACGGACATCCCGCCGACTTGAGCAGGGCGGCACCGCTGTTCCTAGAATGGACAAAGTCGAGCATTCTGTTAAGCCACTCACCAAGGAGAAGCCCATGCAACACGAACTGCCCCCCCTGCCCTTTGCCCCCGATGCGCTGGCCCCGCACATGTCGCGCGAGACCCTGGAGTACCACCACGGCAAGCACCATCAGGCCTATGTGAACAACACCAACAACCTCATCAAGGGCACCGAATTCGAGAACATGCCGCTTGAAGACATCATCAAGAAGGCCAGCGGGGGCCTGTTCAACAACAGCGCCCAGGTGTGGAACCACACCTTTTTCTGGAACTGCCTCAAGCCGGGTGGCGGTGGCGAGCCCAAGGGCGCGCTGGCTGCGGCCATCAACGCCAAATGGGGCAGCTTTGCCGCCTTCAAGGAAGCCTTCCACAAGTCGGCCGTGGGCAACTTCGGTTCGGGCTGGACCTGGCTGGTGAAGAAGCCCGATGGCAGCGTGGACATCGTCAACACCTCCAACGGCCAGACGCCCCTGACCACCGCCGACAAGGCGCTGCTGACCGTGGACGTCTGGGAGCACGCCTACTACATCGACTTCCGCAATCGCCGCCCCGACTTTGTCACCACCTTCCTCGACAAGCTGGTCAACTGGGACTTTGCCGAAAAGAACTTCGGCTGATCGACCCACCTCGACGGAATAGCCCGCAGACCGCGGGCTTTTTTTATGCGAGGTTCACACCAGTTGCAGATCGACCGGCCTGCTTCCGGGAAAGACCGCCTCGATCTGCGCGGGCTGCAAGCCCCACAGCCGCCGGAACAGGCCGCCAAGCAGGTCGCGGTAGTCGGTCAGCACCGGGTCGTCGCGGTTCTGGTTCAGGGTAGAGGGCGACTGCACGATCTGCTCGCCCGCGATGCGCCCGCCGCGCACCGCGCCGCCCAGCACCCAATACACCGTGCCGTGGCCGTGATCGGTGCCACGATTGCCGTTTTCGCGAAAAGTGCGGCCGAATTCGCTGAGCACGACCACGGTGGTATTGCCCCAGGCCGGCCCCATGGCCTGCGCCATCCCGGCCAGCCCCTGGCCGAGTGCGGCCAGTTTGTCGGCGAGCTGGCCGCGGGCGCCGTTGTCGGTGGCTTCGTTGACATGGGTATCCCAGCCGCCCACGTCGATGAAGCCGACGTTGAAACTGTCGCGCATGAGCCCGCCCACGCGCACTGCCTCGGCGACGAAGCCCTTGGGCGCCACCGCGCCGCGGCTGGCGGCGACCATTTCGGCCTGCCAGCCCGAGGCTTGCATGTCCTGTGCCACCGTCTGGTGCACGGCAAAGCCTTCGCGCACCGCAGCGCCCTGCGCCGAGCCCTGCCACATGCTCTCGATCAGCGAGCGCTGTCGATCATCGATACCCGTATGCCCGGCCAGGGCAATGGCGAGGTTGGGCACGCGCTGCGTGCCCCGCAGCGAGAGGGGCAACTGCGCGGTGAAAGCCATGGGCTGCGCGCGGCCGCCGATCTGCCGCACCAGGCGGTTGAGAAAGCCGTCGTCGAAGTCGCGGGTCTGCACGCCCTGGCCGAGCTCGATGTGATCCTGGGTCTCGAAGTGGCTGCGGGTCATGTCGCGCGTGCCGGCGAAGGGCACGAAGGCCAATTGCCGGGCCTGCCACAGTGGCAACAGCGAATCGCTCAGCGCCGGATGCAGCGCCCAGTCGGCATTCAGCGCGATGGCCGTATCGGCGCCATCACCTTGCCTGGGCACGGCGATATGCGGGCGCGAGGTGTAATAGAAGTCGTTGGCGTAAGGCACCAGCAGATTCGTGGCGTCATAGGCCCCGCGCAGAAAGACCAGGATGAATTTGGGCTGCCCCTGCGCGGTGGGCGCCGCCCAAAGGCGGGTCATGGGCGCGGCCAGCGCGGCGGCGGTGGCGGTTTGCAGAAATTGGCGGCGTTGCATGGCGAGGTCCTTCAGGCGTTCATGAATTCGGGCGACGAAAGCCACAGCGTGTTCCAGCTGAGGCGGTTGTCGGCCTGCGCCAGCGCACGCAGGGTGGCGGTGCCGAGCTGATTTTGTTGCGCCAGATAGACCGCGCTGCGTGCCAGATCGGGCGGTGGGCGGTGTGGCGGACGGGCGGTGGCGCTCATGGTTTCGCCTGCCGCACCCGTGGCGGAGGGGGCGCTCTGGCGCATGAAGTCGGGCATGGGCGCGAACAGCGCTGGTGCACCGGCCCCGATCTGCCGCGCCACTTCGAAGCGCGTGGTGAGCTGGCCCGAGCCGTCCCAGGCGCTCGATCCCAGCGGATAGCCGTCGGGCGTCTGGCGACCGAACAGCGGCTCGCCCAGGCGGGCCAGCATGCCCAGCACCGGCTGCGGATTGCTGATCGGCTCGTCCCCCAGCGTGGCGCGCAAGGCCGACAGCACATAGCGCATCGGGTCCTTGAACTGAGGCTGACGCAGGCTGGCGATGAACACGGGGTTGGTGAACATCGCTCGCAGCACTTCGGCGATCTGGCCGCCCGTGGCTCGCCAGCGCTGCACCATGAGTTCGACCAGCTCCCGCGGCGGCACATCGGCGACGAAATACTGGACAAGTTCCGTGCTGACGTGCCGCGCCGTAGCGGGGTGATCGGCCAGCAGGGTGATGACGGCGTCGATGTCATCCAGACCGCGGCCCTGAAAGGTTTGGCCGAGCACGATCTTGGGATCGGGATCGTGCCGCGCGGGGTTGAACACCACCAGCCCCTGCTGCCACAGATCGGCGCGCAGCGCCGGGCGCACCCGCACCGGCTTGTCCAGCAGATCCACCCCCAGCCCGGTGAGCACGCGCGCGAGGTTGGTCACATCGGTCTGGGTGTAGCCGCCTCCCACACCCAGGGTGTGCAGCTCCATCACTTCGCGCGCATAGTTTTCGTTCACATGACCGCGGGCGTTCTGCGCGTTGTTCAGGTAGAGCAGCATCTGCGGCGAAAACATGGTGGCGCGCAGCAGATCGCGGAACCGCCCCAGCGCATGCGGTGCGATGACGCGCTGGGTGTAATCGCCCATCATCGGGCCGATATTGCCGCCGCGAAACACGTTGAAGTGATTCAGCCAGAACCAGCTCAGGCGCTGCTGCAGCCCGTTGCGCGCGTACAGACCCAGCACCACCTGCTGCGCCGCGGCCTGCTGGGCGAGGTCGAATTTGAAGCGGTTGATCGCCTTCAGACGCGCCTCGACGTCGGCCGCGCCGACCTGCGGGTCGTCCTTGCGGGCCTGGCGTATGGCCCGCTCCTGCCGCACGATGGGCGGGATCAGCACTTCGAGCGGCTGATTCACCGGCAGTGCCGCAAGCTGCGCCGACCAGTCAGGCGGCAGCGCTGGATCGGGATCGGGTTGCAGTTGCTTCTGCAGGTAGGCGGTAGCTCCAAACCGCGCCAAGGCCTGCAACTGCCCGGCGCTGGCGCCCCAGCCCACGCGGTCGAGGAACGCTACCGGATCGGCCGCAGCCGCGGCGTCCAGCCCGCCCATGGGGGGCGGCAAGACCGGGCCCGGCGACGCAGTCATCTGGGCCATGGCGGGGACGTCCAGCATGGCATGGCCTACGCCCAGGGCGGCGAGCCGCCCCAGCCAATGGCGGCGCGAGGGATTGCGAAGTGAAGTCATGGTGGATGGGTTCACAGCCTCTCAGCACACGCCCCAGTGCCCCGGGTGCCATGCGCCATAAGGCCCGCGCCAGCCGTGATGCCAGCAACCCCCGCCCTCCGGCCGCACCACCACCGCGCCCGACGCGCGCGCCGGGGCGATCGGCGCCACATAGCAGCCGCCGAGCAGCAGACTTGCCGAGAGACCCAGCGCGGCCAGGGGCAGGCGGGCCAACCGGGGCTGACGGGCCGCTCGCTTCGTGGGAGCCGTCATTGCGCGATCTCCCGGCTGATGGCGTCTTCCTGACGGTTCAGCGCCCACCACTGACCGCGCACCAGATCGCCGCCCTGGCGGCGCGCCATGAGGTCTTGCCGCCACCGCACCTGCGCCACCTGGCGTTGCAGGGCGGCGGCTCGCCATGGGCTGATCGCGCCCATCCAGCGGGCGTGGGCAATGCGCCGATCGAGTTGTGCGGCGCGCTCAAGAACCTGAGCGCGCGCCGGATGAGCCGCCTGCCATGGCGTTTCGGCCATGGCCAGCGGTGCGGTGAGCAGAGCGCTGGCCGCAGCCAGCGCGAACATCGAGGAACGAAGGAGTGTGTGCATGATGGACTTTCATTGAGTTTGAAAACACGACCATGGCAGCCATGTCGAATCAACGAAAGTCACACCCCTTCAGCGACATGCACTCCGCACGCAGATGTCACCAGTTGTGTCGCCCCCGACAGTCAACGACTCCCCGGCGGCAGACCTCGCACGTTCATGCCCGGCCCGATGCCGCGTTGCGCGAACCAGTGCAGAGGCGCTTCCAGCGCGTAGCGCACCTCGGTCTGCGCGCAATGCACGTCTTCGGTCTGCGGCTGCATGTCGGCGATGTTGACGATGCGGCCCTGCGCGGTGATGAAGGCCACCGACAGCGGCATGAGGGTGTTTTTCATCCACATGCAGACCGGCTGGGTGCGGGCGAAGACGAAGATCATGCCGTGATCCGGCGCCAGGCTGCGGCGGTTCATCAGGCCGATCTGCTGCTGCTCGTCGGTCGCGGCCACCTCGGCGGTGATGGCGTGGCGGCCGATCTGCAGCCGCACTTGCGGCAGGCCGGTGTTCACCTCGGTCTGGGCGGCCCAGGTGGGCGTTGCGCCGCACAGGGCCAGCAGCAGAACCCACCCCTGAAGCATGCGTGCTGACGTCATGGTTTGCTCCCGGCTGCATCGCGCTGCAACAGGCAGACCGCGCTGGCGGCGATACCCTCGCCGCGGCCAACGAAGCCAAGCCGCTCGGTGGTCTTGCCCTTGACGTTGACCTGCTCCACCTGCACCGCCAGCAGCGCGGCGATGCGCTGGCGGATGGCGTCGCGGTGCGGCGCCAGCTTGGGCGCCTGCGCGATCACGGTGCAATCGACGTTGACCACTGCCCAGCCCTGCTGCGTCACGCTCTGCAGCGCGTGATGCAGCAGTTCGCCCGAGTCCGCGCCCTTGAAGCGGGCGTCTGTGTCGGGGAAGTGCTGGCCGATGTCGCCCAGGCCGGCCGCGCCCAGCAGGGCGTCGGTGATGGCGTGCAGCAGCACGTCGGCATCGGAATGACCGAGTAGGCCGAGGTGATAAGGAATGGTCACGCCGCCGATGATGAGCTTGCGGCCGGGCACGAGTGCGTGGACGTCATAGCCCTCGCCGATGCGGATTTGCGTCATGCTTTGGCTCCAGCGCGCGCGGCGAGCAGGGCCTGCGCGAGTTCGAGGTCTTGGGGATAGGTGATCTTGAAATTCCACGACGCACCGGTGACCAGCAGCGGATGCGCGCCAGCATGCTCGATCGCGCTGGCTTCGTCGGTGATCGCGGCGTCACCCGACAGCGCCGCCTGCAGCGCATCGCGCAGCGCGCCGAGGCGAAACATCTGCGGTGTCTGCGCCAACCAGCGGCCCTCGCGCGGCTCGGTGCGCGCCACCCGCCCCGCGGCGTCGGCCGCCTTGAGGGTGTCGGGCAGCGGCAGGGCCAGCAGGCCGCCGGTGGCATCGTTCACGCAGGCGTCGATCAGGCGGTCAATCAGTTCCGGGGTGATACAGCAGCGCGCGGCGTCGTGCACCAGCACCCAGTCGTCGGCCACCGCCCCTGCCTGCAGCAGCCCGTCCAGCCCGCCCAGCACGCTGTGAGCGCGGGAGGCGCCACCCAGCGGCAGGATGGACAGGCGCGCATCGGCCGCCAGACAGGACGCCGCCACCGTGTCGTCAGCCTGCACCACCACCGCCACCGAGGCGATGTGCGAGGTCTGCAGAAACGCTCGAACCGTGTGCTGTACCACCGCCTCGCCCAGAAGTCGGCGGTACTGCTTGGGCGCGTCGCCGGGCAGGCGCGAGCCGTTGCCCGCGCTGGGAATCAGAGCATGACAGCGCGCAGAGCGGGGGGGCGGATACGACGACATTTGCATCACGACACACGAGCGCCCATGACTTTGGGCGAAAATTTGCAAGATGTCTATTGTCCATGCCCTGCGGGCGCAAGTGCCCGCGCTCAAGCCTGGCCAGCGCGTGAGTTGGCCGCTTCCCGCAGGCAGCGCCGATGCGCTGCTACTGGCCGAGTTGTGCGCATCGCCCGATGTCGCGGCGCCCTGGCTCATCGTCACCGAAAGCGCGGGCGACGCCCAGCGTCTGCTCGGCGAGATACCGTGGTTCGCCCCGCAGTTGCGCGTTGGCCTGCTGCCCGACTGGGAAACCCTGCCTTACGACAGCTTTTCGCCGCACCAGGACCTGATCTCCGAACGGCTGGCCACGCTGTGGGCCATCCACAACCGGCAGATCGACGTGGTCATCGCCCCGGCCAACACCGCCATCCAGCGACTGGCCCCGCCCGAGTTTCTCGCCGCCTACACCTTCGATTTCCGCCAGGGCGAGGCGCTTAACGAAGCCGCGCTGCGCGCCCAGCTCGTGCTCGCCGGCTACAACCACGTCAGCCAGGTGATGGCGCCAGGCGAATACGCGGTGCGCGGCGGCCTCATCGACCTGCACCCCATGGGCTCGCCGGTGCCCTACCGCGTGGACCTGTTCGGCGACACCATCGACGCCATCCAGGCCTTCGACCCCGACACTCAGCGCAGCCTCTACCCGGTCAAGGAAGTGCGGCTGCTGCCGGGCCGCGAATTTCCGCTCGACGAAGCGGCGCAAAAGCGCTTTCGCGCCCGCTGGCGCGAGGTGTTCGAGGGCGACCCCAGCCGCAGCCCGCTCTACAAGGACATGGCCAGCGGCGTCGCCGGCCCCGGCATCGAGTACTACCTGCCGCTGTTCTTCGAACACACCGCCGCCCTGCCCGATTACCTGGGCGAGCAGGCGCGCGTGGTGCTGCATGGCGACATCGCCTCGGCCATCCAGAAATTTTGGACAGACACACAGGAGCGCCACCGCCTGCTGCGGCACGATCCCGAGCGCCCTGCCCTCGCGCCCGATCAGCTTTTCCTGAACGAAGAGGCGTTTTTCAGCCGCATCAAGCCCTTTGCCCAGCTCGCGCTGCGCCCCAAGGCGCAGGCGCCTGACGTCGACCAGCCCACGAGTGCCGAGCTTCCCGACATCAGCGCCGACCGCCGTGCCACGCGGCCGCTGGCGCGCCTGGCGCAATGGCTGGAGGAAGGCCGCTCGCAGCACCGGCGCGCGCTGCTGCTGGCCGAATCCGCCGGGCGCCGCGAAACCCTGCGCGAGCTGCTGCAGGAATCCGGCCTGTCGGCCCAGCCCGCGGAGAGTTGGGACGACTTCGTCCAGGGCACGACCGGCTTCGCCCTGGCGGTGGGGCCGCTGGCGCGCGGATTCTCGCTGCCAGCCGACCGCCTGGCCCTGCTCACTGAAACCGAGCTGTTCGCCCTTAACCCGGCCCAGCGCAGGCGCCGCAAGCAGGAGCAGGCCAGCAATGTCGATGCCCTGATTCACGACCTCGCCGAGCTGCAGCCCGGCGACCCTGTGGTGCATGCCAATCACGGCATCGGCCGCTACCAGGGTCTGGCCGAACTTGATCTGGGCGACGGCCCCGCGGAGTTTCTGCATCTGGTCTATGCCAACGATGCGGTGCTGTATGTGCCAGTGTCGCAACTGCATCTCATCCAGCGCTACAGCGGCGCGGCGCCTGAAGACGCCCCGCTGCACACCCTCGGCTCGGGCCAGTGGGACAAGGCCCGCCGCAAGGCCGCCGAGCAGGTGCGCGACGCCGCCGCCGAGCTGCTCAACATCTACGCCCGCCGCGCTGCGCACCAGGGCCACGCCTTCCGCTACTCGGCGCAAGACTATGAAGCCTTCGCCGCGAGTTTCGGCTTCGAGGAAACGCCGGATCAGGCCGCGGCCATTCACGCCGTGGTGCAGGACATGATCGCCCCCAAGCCGATGGACCGTCTGGTCTGCGGTGACGTGGGCTTCGGCAAGACCGAGGTGGCGCTGCGCGCCGCCTTCGTCGCTGTGATGGGCGGCAAGCAGGTGGCCGTGCTCGCGCCCACCACCCTGCTGGCCGAGCAGCACTGCGAGACCTTCCGCAACCGCTTCGCCGACTGGCCGGTGCGCATTGCCGAGATGTCGCGATTTCGCTCGACCAAGGAGATCAACGCCGCGCTCGACGGGCTGGCCCGCGGCACGGTGGACATCGTCATCGGCACGCACAAGCTGCTGTCGCCCACGGTCAAGTTCGACCGGCTCGGTCTGGTCATCGTGGACGAGGAGCACCGCTTCGGTGTGCGCCACAAAGAGGCGCTCAAGGCGCTGCGTGCCTCGGTCGATCTGCTCACCCTCACGGCCACGCCCATTCCGCGCACCCTGGGCATGGCGCTCGAAGGGCTGCGCGACCTGTCGGTCATCGCCACCGCGCCGCAGAAGCGGCTGGCGATCAAGACCTTCGTTCGCAGCGAAAGCGGCGCGGTGATGCGCGAGGCCATCCTGCGGGAGATCAAGCGCGGCGGCCAGGTCTACTTTCTGCACAACGAAGTCGAGACCATCGAGAACCGCAAGCGCCAGCTCGAAGAACTGGTGCCCGAGGCGCGCATCGACATCGCCCATGGCCAGATGCCCGAGCGCGATCTGGAGCGGGTGATGCGCGACTTCCACGCCCAGCGCTTCAACATTCTGCTGTGCACCACCATCATCGAGACCGGCATCGACGTGCCCAGCGCCAACACCATCATCATGGCGCGGGCCGACAAGTTCGGTCTGGCGCAGCTGCACCAGCTGCGCGGCCGCGTCGGCCGCTCGCACCACCAGGCCTACGCCTATCTGCTGGTGCCCGATGTGCAGAGCCTGACCAAGCAGGCCGGGCAGCGGCTCGAAGCCATTCAGCAGATGGAAGAACTGGGCTCGGGCTTTTATCTGGCCATGCACGACCTGGAGATTCGCGGCGCCGGCGAGGTGCTGGGCGAACAGCAGTCGGGCAATATGCAGGAGATCGGCTTTCAGCTCTACAACGACATGCTGGCCGAGGCGGTGAAGGCGCTGCGCGCAGGCCGCGAGCCCGACCTGCTCAACCCGCTGGGCGTGACCACCGAGATCAACCTGCATGTGCCCGCCCTGCTGCCCAACGACTACTGCGGTGATGTGCACGCCCGGCTCTCGCTCTACAAGCGTCTGGCCAGCGCCTCCACTGCCGCACAGCTCGACAGCGTGGCCGAGGAAATCGTCGATCGTTTCGGCCGCATGCCGCCGCCCGCGCAGGCGCTGGTGGACACGCACCGCCTGCGGCTGATCGCGCAGGGCTACGGCATCACCAAGATCGATGCGGCCGAAGAAGTGGCCATCCTGCATTTCCGCAAGGATGCGCCGGTGGATGCGACCCGCATCATCGACCTCATCCAGAAGAACCGCCACATCAAGCTCACCGGCAACGACCGCCTGCGCATCGAACGCCCGACCAAAGACGCCGCGCAGCGCGCCCAGCTCATCCGCGACACGCTCAAGCAACTGGGCACGCCCAGGGCCGAGCCTGTAACCGCCTGATGCGCCGACGTCAAGTTCCCTCCACTCCCCGTCACTCCCACAGAACCGCCATGCACCACCTCGTCATTCAGCGCCACACCGCACCGCTTTCGCAACACGACCTCGACCATCTCTGCCACATCGCCGCGCCGATGAGCCTGGAGAAGTTCGCCGACGACCACGGCCCCAACCGCGGCCACAACGCCGCCCGCCTGCGCGACATCCGCGGCACCGGCCCCGGCATGCGCCGCGCCCTCGACAGCTATTGCCGCGAGCACCACATCGACTGGGCCATCGTGCCCGCCGGGCTGCACCTGGGCGACTTCAAGCTACTGGCGATGGACATGGACTCCACGCTGATCAACATCGAGACCGTGGACGAAATCGGCGCCACCGTGGGCAAGAAAGACGAGATCGCCGCCATCACCGCGGCCGCCATGCGCGGCGAAATCGCCGACTACGCCACCAGCCTGCGCCAGCGCGTGGCCCTGCTCGCCGGCGTGCCGCTCGCCGCGCTCGACAAGCTCTACACCGACACCCTGCGGCTGAACCCCGGCGCCGAAACCTTGCTGGCCGCAGCCAAGGCGGCCGGGCTGAAAACCCAGCTCGTCACCGGCGGCTTCACCCACTTCACCGACCGGCTGAAACAGCGCCTGGGCTTCGACCGCGTGGCCGCCAATGTGCTGGGCGTGAAAGGCGACGCGCTCGACGGCAGCCTTGTAGGCGACATCATCGACGGCGAAGCCAAGAAAAAAGCCGTGCTCGCGTTCTGCGACGATCTGGGCTGCGACCCCGGCGAAGTGCTGGTGATCGGCGACGGCGCCAACGACCTGCCGATGATGCACGCCGTCGGCTTCAGCGTGGCCTACCACGCCAAGCCCAAGGTACGCGAAGCCGCCACCACCGCGATCGATCACGGCGCCCTCGACAGCCTGCTGCACTGGTTCGAGTAAGAGGTGCGGGCCGGGCTGCCAAGAGCCCGAGCCGCCTGCGCCCGCCTTTACGGCAAGGTGACTGCCGGATATTGCGACCCCGCCATCGCCCCCACCGCGGCGCCCAGCGCCGCCGCCGCGGTTTTGCCATTGCCCTGGCCGAAGCGCGAGCCCACCAGCCCGCCGACCACACCGCCGATCACCGTGCCGGGCGTGATCTGCGTGCCATAGGGGTTGGCCGCATTCGCGCCCACCACCGCCCCCAACGCTGCCCCCGTGGCCGCCATGGCCGTGCGGCCGTTGCCCGAGCCAAACCGCGAACCGATCAGCCCCCCGGCCACCGCGCCCAGCGCCGCCCCCGGCAGAGCCGACTGCGCCACCGGCGCCGGGGCGTAGCCCGGTTGCGCCGCGTAGGTGGGCTGCTGCGCGTAGGCAGGCTGTTGCACATAAGCAGGCGGTGGCGCGTAGGCCGGTTGCGCTGCATAGCCCGTGTCATACCCCTGCTGCGCATAAGGCGCATAACCTGGCGCATAACCCGGCGCAGCCTGGTAGCCCGGCTGTTGCGGCACCGCATACGACGTGGAATAAGACGGCGGCACCACGGCGCAACCACCCAGCGCCACCATCAACACCACACCCCCTAGCAAACCAGCACGCCGAATCATGACGCTTCTCCATAAAACGATAGACATTGAGCCGATAACGCGCCCCACCCCGACTTTGCCGACAGGGCTGCGAAGGCTTCGAGCGTTACCTGTAATCAAAAGTGAGCGTCTCCATCACACATCGGACTGCGAGACACGACCCTTCCGTCGCCCCCCGGAATTGGGGCATCATTGACCCCGGCAACCACGCGGACAAGACGCTGACACCCTACGACATGGCCACACTGATCCCTGCGCTCGGCTCCTGCGTTTCGCGCATGACCTCCGGCGAGCGCCGCACCGCCGAGCGGCTCGAACAGAAACTCGATGACGACTACCTGCTCTGGTACGACGTGGCCGTCGGCCCGAAACATCAACACCCCGACTTTGTCGTCATGCACCCGCGCCGGGGCATCCTGATCCTGGAGGTCAAGGACTTTCGGCTCTCCACCCTCATCCAGGCCAACAAACAGACCTGGGACATTCACGGTGAGCTTGGCCCCAAGACCCTACCCAACCCGCTGGAGCAGGCCCGGCAGTACGCGCACCAGGTGGTGAACGCCCTGGAGCGCGACCCGCAACTGGTGCATCCGAACGGCCGACACCAGGGCAAACTGGCCTTTCCGTGGAGCTACGGCGTGGTGCTGCCCAACATCACCCGCGCGCAGTTCGACAAGGCCGAACTCGGCCACGCCATCGAGCCCCACCGCGTCATCTGCCAGGACGAGATGCTCGAGGCGGTGGAGCCCGAGGCGCTGCAAAGCCGCCTGTGGGACATGTTCCCCTTCATGATGAGCGGCGTCATGTCGCTGCCGCAGATGGACCGGGTGCGCTGGATCATGTTCCCCGAGGTGCGCGTGCAGGCAACCGGCGAGCTGTTTGACGACGCCGACGAAGCCGCCGAACTGCCCAGCATCATGCGGGTGATGGACTTGCAGCAGGAGCAACTGGCCCGCAGCCTGGGCGATGGGCACCGAGTCATTCACGGCGTGGCCGGTTCGGGCAAGACCATGCTGCTGGGCTACCGCGCCGAACATCTGGCCAAGGCACAGACCGCCGCCAGCAAACCCATCCTCATCCTCTGCTACAACGAGCCGCTGGCCCGGCAGATTGCCCGCGTGATGACCGCCAAAGGCATTGCCGACCGCGTGCACGCCGTGCACTTCCACAAATGGTGCCGTCAGCAACTGGTGGCCTACGGGCAAGACCTGCCCCCGCAGAACCCCTCTTGGGACGCCTTCTTTGAAGACATGGTCCAGCGCGTCATCACCGGCGTGGACCGCCGCCAGATCCCCAGCGGGCAATACCAGGCCGTGCTCATCGACGAAGGCCACGACTTCGCGCCCGAATGGCTGCGCCTGGTGGTGCAGATGGTGGACCCCGCCACCAACAGCCTGCTCGTGCTGTACGACGATGCGCAGAGCATCTACGAACGCACGCAGAAGAAGAACTTCAGATTCAAGAGTGTGGGCATCCAGGCGCAAGGGCGCACCCGCATCTTGCAGATCAATTATCGCAACACAAGGCAAATACTAGAGACGGCCAGTCTCGTCGCTGCTGATCTATTGCGCCCGGAAGACAAAGACGACGACGGCGTGCCCCTGCTCAAGCCCGTGAGCTGCGGGCGCGACGGCGAGGCGCCGCTCATCGTGCGCCTGCCCACCCTGCGCGAAGAGGTGGCCCAGGTGGCCGAGCTGCTGGCCACCGCCCACCGCGAAGGCCACGCCTGGGCCGACATGGCCATCCTCTGCCGCCACCACAGCGAAATGGACCTGTGCGCGGAATTCCTGCGCAAACGCAAGCTGCCGCACCAAGTGCGCCGCAACTCGTCCAGCGTGTTCGACCCCGCGCACGACAGCATCAAGGTGATGACGCTGCACGTCAGCAAAGGGCTGGAGTTCCCGGTGGTGGCGCTGGTGGGCGCCGGGCGCATGCCCGCCGAGGGCGAAGACGAGCGCGAGGAAGCGCGGCTGTTCTACGTGGGGGCCACGCGGGCGACGCAGCGGTTGGTGATTGGGGCGAGTGGGGGCGGGCGGTTCGCTGCGCGCCTTTAGGAAAAGGCGAAACCCACCCCCGATTCCTTACTACCCTTGGGCGCCTCGAAAAACCTGGCGGTCTCGCGGCGGTGCGTACATGATGTGGTCGAGTTGATGTGACAAGGGGATGGGAGTGATCAAGGTCAGTCTGTTCGCGGAGCAGGAGCGCGAGACGAAGTTGGACAAGATCGGCGACGCGTTGAGCAAGCTGGCCGAGCATGTGGACTTCGCGGCGCTGGCCGCGGAGATCGACGAGGCAGCGCCGAGGCCGGGGCGTGAACGCGGTGGCCGCCCGCCGTTGCCGACCGAGCTGATGGTGCGGGTGCTGGTCGTGCAGCAGCTCTACAACCTCAGCGACGAGCAGATGGAGTTCCAGCTTCTGGATCGGCTGAGCTTCCAGCGCTTCGTGGGCTTGCGGCAGAGTTCGCAGGCACCGGACCGCACGACGATCTGGACCTTCAAGGAGCGGCTGATCAAGGCCGGCGCAACCGAGCGCATCTTCGAGGCG
>NZ_LIPV01000014.1 GCF_001418255.1 Thiomonas bhubaneswarensis | reverse complement strand
GACGTGCTGGCCTTCATGACCTTCCCGAAGGCGCACTGGCCGCAGACCGACTCGACCAACCCGCTCGAGCGCCTGAACGCCGACATCAAGCGCCGCACCCACGTCGTGGGCATCTTCCCCAACGATGGGGCCATCACCCGCCTGGTCGGTGCCATGATGCTGGAGCAGAACGACGAGGGGTCGCTGAACCGTCGATACATGCAGCTTGAAGGCCTCCAGTCGCTCTGCGATACTGCCCCGGCTCGGCTGTCCGCTGTGGCACGCTGAGTACCGTGTAGCTCAGCCTATCCGGGCTGTGGACCTACACCACGTCGCGGGACGCGACCCCAATGCCCGTGTGCAGGTGCGAAGCGCCGCCTAACAGGCCGTTGAAAAATCCCCCGCCGGTGCCTGCGTCGGCCACTACGATCTGCAGCCATCCGAGAACGACGCAGACGAGCACGATGAGAGGCAACCAAGACTTCCAGGGGACGATGTTCAGCTACATCAGCCTTGAAGAGCGAGTTCCGCAGGCACACCCGCTGCGCAAGTTGCGTGCCGTGGTCGATGCGCTGCTGACGACGATGAGCAGCGAGTTCGAAGCGGCCTATGCCCGCCGCGGCCGCCCCTCGGTGCCGCCGGAGATGCTGCTCAAGGCCTTGCTGCTGCAGATCCTGTTCTCCATCCGCAGCGAACGCCAGCTGGTCGAGGCGGTCAACTACAACCTGCTCTACCGCTGGTTCGTGGGCCTGAACATCGAAGAGAAGGTCTGGGACCACTCCACCTTCAGCGCCAACCGCGAACGACTGTTCAATGAAGACCTCGCTCGCGCCTTCTTCGAGCGCGTCAAGCTCAGCGCCCAGTGGGGTCGGCTCGCCAGCGACGAACACTTCAGCGTGGACGGCACGCTCATTGAGGCCTGGGCCTCGCACAAGAGCTTCAAGCGCAAGGACGATGACAGCGCCAGCCCGCCGGGGCGCAACCCCGAGGTGGACTTCAAAGGGCAGGAGCGCTGCAACGACACCCACGCCAGCACCACCGACGCCGATGCCCGCCTGTTCAAGAAGAGCCAGGGCGACAAGTCTCGCCTGTACCACATGGGGCACATCCTCATGGAGAACCGCAACGGGTTGATCGTGGACGTTGAGATCACCCACGCCAGCGGCACGGCCGAGCGCGAGGCGGCGCTGGCGATGCTCAAACGGCGGGGCAGCAGAAACAAGCGGGCCACAGTCGGGGCCGACAAGGGCTATGACAGCAAGGCCTTCATCAAGGGTTGCCGCCAACTCAAAGTCACGCCGCACGTAGCGGCCAAGGACAAGCACTCGGCAGTCGATGGTCGCATCCAGCGGCACGAGGGCTACAAGACCAGTCTGAAGGTGCGCAAACGCATCGAGGAGGCCTTTGGCTGGATCAAGACGGTGGGCGGCTTGGCCAAGACCAAACTGATCGGTCAGGCCAAGCTCACGAGCCAGGCGCTGCTGTGCTTTGCCACCTACAACCTGGTGCGCATGGGCAGCCTCGGCGGCTGGTGGGACGCGCATCATGCGTGAGTCCTGGGATACGTGCGCCCGAAATGGGCGAGATGGCCTGCAAACAGGCCGAAATGCACGTCGCAACGCTGCACAGCCGCCTCTGGGCGGCTCGTTTCTTCGAAATCAGCGCCCCTGATGCGTTCGAAGAGCACTTTTTCAACGGCTTGCTAATGAACAATCTGGGTTCAAACCAAGTCTGCACCAGCATGCGGGCAGCGGGAGGCAACCCCCAAAGGGGCGGTCGGGGCATGAAAACAGCGCACAACCCCGAGGTTCAATTCAAAGCCCGCGCGTCGTTCGACGCTTTGGCTGTGAGTTCAACACCCTGCGAACTATTCATTGGGGGACAGTACTGCGAAAACAAGCGTCGCAGCCTTTCCAGTCGCCTGCTGCCAGACCAGAAGACCTCTTCTTTCATCGTGCCGTCAAACCGCACCCGACTGGCCTTGGTGGTCATCGTGCTGATTGGAATCCGCATTTTATCCAAAGCGAATTTCAATAACTTTTCGGCATGCAAGGGTGCGTCATACTCTTCGCAATAAGAGAGTGCCTCATCTACGCGACAACCGTAGGCGTGGATGGCGTCTGCACCCTTGCATATTGCAAACCGATCATTGAGCCCACCCTCCCAGTGCTGCCAATCCGGAACGCAGACTTCGTTTTCATTTCTCGATTGCACCACTCGAAGGAGAGGGCGACGAATTGAATCATGGTACAAAAGATCGGGGCGGGCAAAAATCACCAGATCAAAATCATGCGATTGGACGGCCTGCGTGACCGTTTTGATTGAATGCAGTTGATGCAGCAAATTTCTAAGCGATTTGAAATCGTCGCCCCAATAATCACCATAATGGAAAATACGATCGATGGGATAATTTTCCAAGCATTGATCCGGCTCATCCAGTTGGAGCCAATCTGGGGACAACAACTTGTATTCGTTTCTATCCAGTTCGCCACGCTCCCCGGATCTCGGATTATTGATATCGCCAAGTTGAAAAAAGTGACAGAAATTCTCGGTGTCGCCAACATCGCGGCAGGGCTTCAATACATTTGAAGAAATGGACTCGAACGTGTGCCGCAAGGACCGAGTGATTCCAAAAAAGCAAATCGCGATTTTCATGGCGAATGATTTCTCGAGGACAGCTCCCAAGCCGCTCGACATCATTCCGCGGGGCTTGCATGAAGCCTATGACAACACGCATCCTTTTAAGCAAAAATCAGACCAGAAATCTGGCCCACCATGAGTGCTTCACTCTGGGTTCCGCTTTCATCTTGACGCCATGAAAGCGGCCGGGCGATGGTCCACGGCTTCCTGGAAATTTCCCTCGGCGCCCAGATCATCGACGACGCGCAACCACGCCGCCCTGAATAACTGGCCGTGAAGCTGCTTACCGGCTGGATCGCTGCCGAGCTGTTTTCCGTCATCATCGGGCTGACCGGCGGCAGCTCGACAGCGCCGCTGCTCGCCGGCGCCCAGGTATTGCGGCACAAGCCGCTGGACGCGGGTGTGAGGTGCAGGAGCCGTCGGCCGACGTCCTGACCGTGGTCGGCTTGATGTTGCACATCTCCGGCTGAACGGGCTTGTGTCGTGTCCGGGCGAGGCCACGTCACCCCCTGGACTGGCGGCCGATTACCACGGCTGCAAGCGAAACGTTTTATTGCAACGCAAATCTCGGCCGTCTGAGTAATATCCTGGCTCATGCGCGCCACCCCTCGTCCGTTCGCCCTGCGGCTTCCCCGCCTGATCTGGCTGGTGGTGCTGGCCTTGGCCTTGCAGCCTCTGGCGTGGGCGTGGCAACCTGCGGCGCAATGGGTGTCGCTGCCGTATTGCACGACCGGCGCTGCGTCGGTACAGCATGCCTCGCCCGCAGCGCAGGCAAGCGTCGGCGGGCATGCGCATCACCTGCGGGTCTTGCTCAATCCCGCAGCCGCCTTGAACGCCGCCGGGGCGCAGTGGGCCATGCCCGCGGCGCCCGGACCAACCCTGGCGTTCGCCTCGCCGCCCGCACGGCGGCTGTTGCCGCAACCATCGGCGCCCCACTACGCGGCGCCACGGCCCAGCCCGCTGCAGCCGCGGGCTCCACCCCAAGTCTCCTGATCCGTTCGATCTCGCGGCGCCGTGCTCGCCTATGGCGTTGCGCCCCCGCCCGCGACCGCGGGCGATCCGAACCGACTGGAGCATCATTCATGCGCCCTCATTTGCGCACATGCTCGCGCCTTTCCCCGCGCGCGCTGCTTACCCTGACCTGGGCGCTCGGCGCCCTCTGCCTTCCCCTCACGGCTCAGGCCTGTGCCACCTGTGGCTGCAGCCTGAGTACCGACGCCGCCATGGGCTATTCCGCCGCCTCGGGCTGGCGGGTGAACCTGCAGTATGACTACATCAACCAGAGCCAGTTGCGCAGCGGCACGGGCAGCGTATCGGCCTCGAGCGTGGCCGCGCTCAACCCGGCGGCAAACCAGGAGGTCGAACACGACACCATCAACCGCTACACCACGCTGGGACTGAGCTACAGCCCCAACTCCGACTGGTCGCTCAACCTGCAGATTCCCTACATCGACCGCAGCCACAGCACCTACGGCGCGGCCACGCCGGACCAGCTCACGGCAGACAACCTCAGCGGCGCCACGCTGCGAGGGCTGGGCGACATCAAGCTCATCGGCAGCTTTCAAGGTCTGCTGCCCACACACAACCTGGGCGTTCAGCTCGGTGTGAAGCTGCCTACCGGCCGCTACGGCGGGCCGAATGCCGACGGCACCGGCACCGTTGGCCGCGACCCCATTGCGTTTTCCAGCGGGCCGAGCGCCGGACAACTGGTGGACACCAGCCTGCAGCCGGGCACGGGCAGCACCGATCTGATCGTCGGCGCTTACTACTACCAGCCCCTAAGCCAGGACTTCGACGGCTTCGTCAACGGCCAGTTTCAGTCCGCGGTGGCGCACAAGCTCGACTCGCCCGGCGCCGACTACCGCCCCGGCAATCTCGCCAGCCTGAGCTTCGGCGTACGCTACGAGGCGCACCCGGACTGGGTGCCGCAACTGCAGGTGAACCTCACCCGCAAGAGCCATGACCAGGGCGCTCTGGCCGATACCACCGACACCGCGGGCACCGTGGCGTACCTCAGCCCCGGCCTGTCTGTAACCGTGGACAAGGGCTGGCAGGCTTATGGTTTCGTGCAGTTGCCGGTGTACAGCCAGCTCGACGGCTATCAACTCTTCCCGCACTGGACCGCCAGCCTGGGAATCAGTACGGCGTTTTAAGCTCTGATTTGTTCCACCTTCAACAGGAGTTCACGATGCGTTCACATGCTTCCCTCTCCCGCGCAGCGCTGCGCGGTCTTGCCGCAGGCGCGCTCAGCCTGGGGCTGCTCGGCTCGGCCTTTGCCGCGGGCATCCAGGTCACGGATGCCTGGATTCGCTGGCTTCCGGCCAATCTGCCCGCCGGCGGCTACGCCAAGGTGACCAATGACACCGACAAGGAGGTCAAGCTCGTCGGCGCCTCCAGCCCGAAATACGGCATGGTCATGCTGCACCAGACGGTGAACAAGAACGGCATGTCGAACATGGTGCATGTCGATGCCATTCCCATCGCCCCGCACAAGAGCATGGCGTTCACCCCGGGTGACTATCACATCATGCTGATGCAGCCCAAGCCAGGCATCGAACCGGGGCAGAAGGTGCCCGTCACGCTCAAGTTCTCGGACGGTCAAACGGTGACCGCCGAGTTCGAGGTGCGCAAGCCCACCGCATCCGGGCCCGGAGACATGAAGGGGATGGACATGGACCACATGCAGGGCATGAAGCACTGAGGTGTGAACACCCCTGACCTGCCCGCACTGAGCCGACGCCGGCTGCTGCGGCGCGGTGCGCTGCTGGGTCTGGCCGCGGCTGGCCTGGGCGCACGCGCTGCCTGGGCGGATGGCATGGCGATCGGCCAGCCCGCCCCGGTCGCGGTGCTGCACACCCTGGACGGCCAGACCTTGTCCACCGCCGACATGCGCGGGCAGGTGGTGATCCTCACCTTCTGGGCGACCTGGTGCGATCCGTGCCGCGAGGAACTGCCCATTCTGTCGCGCTTTGCTGCGGCCCACGCAGCACAAGGGCTGCGCGTGCTGGGCTTTTGCCTGGACGGGCCGGACCGGCTGGCGCAGGTGCGCACGGTGGCCGAGACCTTGTCGTTCCCGGTGGGGCTGTTGCCCAGCCCATGGTTCGGCGCGTATGGCCGCATCTGGCGCATTCCGGTGAGCTTTGCCATCGATCGCGCCGGACGCCTGGCCTACGACGGCTGGAACGACCCGCATCCGGCATGGACGCCAGAGAAGCTCCGGCGCGTCGTCTTGCCCTTGCTCAGTGCATGAAGCCGATGCGCGCCTGACGCCGCAGACGCTCGAAGTCGAGATCCCTGGGTTGCAGCGCCGTGCGCTTGTCGAGCTTGGCAGCGCCGAAAGCGCCCAGCAGCAGTCGGCGCAGCTCGCGCGGCTTGCACTGCTGCAACACATCGAGCACGTCGTCGTCGGGTTGCTCGGGGAAGGCTGCGCCCCAGTCGTGGGCGTTGCGGATCTCGCGGTACAGGTTGACGGCGATGTTGCGCGTGCCTTCGGCATCGGGCGCGGCGATGTCGTAAACGTTGAGCCGGTTGAGGATGGGCTCGGGGATGCCGCTGGCGTCGTTCGCGGTGGCGATCCAGATCACGCTGCTGCAGTCGATCGGCACTTCGGCGAACTCGTCGGTGAAAGTACGCGCGGTGTCGGCTTCGAGCAGGCTGTAGAGCGCGCCGAGCGGGTCGTACTGGGCGTGGCCCGCGGCCTTGTCGATCTCGTCGATCACCAGCACCGGGTTGGCGTATTCACCGCCCACGAGGGTGTCGAACACTTTGCCGGGGCGCGAGTTCTTCCATTGCGATGAGGCGCCCGACAGTATCCACCCCGCAGTGAGGGCATTCATCGGCGCCACCGCGCAGGTGGTGCCGAGCAGCGCCGAAACCCGACGGGCGAAGTGCGTCTTGCCGATGCCGGGGTCGCCCAGCAGCAACATGGGCATGATCTCCACCGGGTCGCGGCTGTCGGCGCACAGCGCCAGACTGCGCTGGATGTCGCGCAGCGGGGCGCCGAAGTTGGGCAGCTCGGCGCAGAGCTGGTCCATCTCGGGCGCGTCCTGCGGCTTGATCGCAAGTCGATCTCCGCCGGTGGCCAGCATGCGCTGGTAGGTGCCGCGCAGATGCTCGTTGGCATCCGGCCCCATACCCTGGAGCTTGCGTTCCACGGCGCTGACATCGAACACGGTTTTGTAGGCGGCTACGGCAAGCATGGTGTCCTCCTGGTGCGGGTCAGTGGGGTTGAAGCATCAACCATGCCCGCATCATCGGCACACTGGCGGCGCCGCACAAGGGCGGCAGCCCTCAAGGGCATCACCAAGCCGTGAAATACCGCACAACGCAGCTCAGATTTCCACCTGCGTACCGAGTTCGACCACGCGGTTGGGCGGGATGCGGAAGTAGTCCGAGGCCTCCTGCGCGTTGCGGCTCATCCACGAGAACAGCACCTCGCGCCACAGCGCCATGCCCGGCAACTTGGACGGAATGATGGTCTGCCGCGCCAGGAAGAAGGAGGTTTCCATGAGCTGGAATTCCAGGCCGTAAAGCCGCTCGCACTCCTTGAGCAGACGCTGGATGTCGGGCTCGTCCTGAAAGCCCAGTTCCACGTGGAGCAGATAGATACCCTCCTCCATCGGCGTGAGCTTCAGCCCGACGTCGGGGCTGACGTGCGGCACGTCCATGGTCTGCGCCGACAGAAAGATCACCCGCTCATGCAGCACCTTGTTGTGCTTGAGGTTGTGCAGTAGCGCGTGCGGCACAGTGGTGGCGCTGGGGGTGAGGTAGATGGCCGTGCCCTCGACGCGGGTGGGGGGGTAAGTGGACAGGCTGGAGACGAAATCCTGCAGATTCAGTGCATGCTCTTCGAGCTGGCGACGCAGCAGGGTACGGCCGCGCTTCCACGTCGCCAGCAGGGTGTAGACCACCGCGCCGAACAGCAGCGGGAACCAGCCACCGTGATCGACCTTCAGCGCGTTGGACGACAGAAAGGCCAGATCGATCAGCATGAACAGCCCGAACACCGCATTGGCCCGCGCCGCGCTCCAGCCCCAGCGATGCTGGGCGATCATCCAGCAGAACGCGGTGGTGACGATCATGGTGATGTTCACCGCGATGCCGTAGGCCGCGGCGAGGTTCTCCGCGGTCTTGAAGCTCAGCACCAGCAGCAGCACGAAAATCATCAGCAACCAGTTGATGAAGGGCACGTAGATCTGCCCCTGATTGCTCTCGTTGGTGAACAGCACCCGCATGCGCGGCAGATAGCCCAGCTTGATCGCCTGCGTGGTGATGGAGTAGGCGCCGGAGATCACCGCCTGCGAGGCGATGATGGTGGCGGCCGTGGCCAGCGCCAGCAGCGGCCACAGCGCCCATTGCGGCGCCAGATAGAAGAAGGGGTTCTTGGTCGCCTCCGGGTGCGCCAGCACCAGCGCGCCCTGGCCGAAATAATTGAGCACCAGGCCGGGCATGACCAGGCCGATCCAGGCGATTTGAATGGGCTTGCGGCCGAAATGCCCCATGTCGGCATACAGCGCCTCGCCGCCGGTGAGCACCAGGAACACCGCGCCCAGCAGAATCAGCGCCACCGTAGGCTCGCGCACGAACAGCTCGGCGCCGTAGTAAGGATTGATGGCCAGCAGCACCGTGGGGTTGTGCACGATCTGCGCCAAGCCCAACACGCCAATGGCGGTGAACCAGAGCAGCATGACCGGGCCGAAAAACCGTCCGACCACGGCCGTGCCGTGCTTCTGCACCACGAACAGCCCCACCAGAATGCCCGCCGTGATCGGCACGATCCAGTCGTTGAACACCGGCGTGGCCACGCCCAGGCCCTCGATGGCCGAGAGCACCGAAATCGCCGGGGTGATGACGCTGTCGCCGTAAAACATCGACGCGCCGATCAGCCCCAGGGTGATGGCCACAGTGCGCCCTCGCGTGCCCTTGGCATAGCGCCGCATCACCAGTGCCATGAGGGCAAGGATGCCGCCCTCGCCGTCATTGTCGGCACGCAGCACCAGCAGCACATACTTCACCAGCACGATCAGGGTCAGCGCCCAGAAGATCAGCGACAGCACGCCCAGAATGTTGTCCGCGCTGTAAGGCACGCCGTGGTCGGGGCTGAACGCCGTCTGGAAGGCGTACAGCGGGCTGGTGCCGATGTCGCCGTACACCACGCCCAGAGCGCCGAGACTCAGGGCCGCCATGCTGGATTTGTGCTCAGTCGCGGATGGGGTTGCTGTCTGCATGGGTATTGCGCGAGGCCAACGGAAGATGCGCGTCGCAGGATAGTCCATTCGCCCCTGACTTCCGGGCCTACCGGGCCACTTCCGGGCAGCCGCTGTTGTTTTTGCGTTGCAGCAAGGGTGTTCCGACCACGCCATTCCTTGCGTCAGATCAAGACCACTGCGTCGCCTTTGAGCAAACATTCAATCATTATGATGAATCAATCTCTCGACTTCCAGCCCGAGCTGCTCCAGCGTTTCGACATCTCCGGCCCCCGCTACACCTCCTACCCCACGGCCGACCGTATGCACTCGGGTTTCGGTCCGCGCGACTACGTCGAGGAACTGCGGCGGCGCGCCCAGCGCCCGGAAGAGCCCGTGTCGCTGTATTTCCACATCCCGTTCTGCGAAACGCTGTGCTATTACTGCGGCTGCAACAAGATTCCCACCAAGAATCATGGCCGCTCGGCCCCCTATCTCGACAGCGTTCAGCGCGAGCTCGAACTGATCGCCGGGGTGCTGCAGACCCGCCTGCCGGTGACACAGCTGCACTGGGGCGGCGGCACGCCCACCTTCCTGAACGACGAGGAGGCCGCGCGGCTCATGGCCATGACGCGCGAACATTTCGAGCTGCGGCCTGGCGGCGAATTCTCCATCGAGATCGACCCGCGCAAGGTGGACGAGAAGCGCGTGGCGCATCTGGCCCAGCTCGGCTTCAACCGCATGAGCGTCGGCGTGCAAGACTTTGCCCCCGAAGTGCAGCAGGCGGTCAACCGCATCCAGAGTGTCGAGGAAACCCGTCTGGTCATCGACGCCGCACGCGCCCACGGTTTCGGCTCCATCAGCCTCGATCTGATCTACGGCCTGCCTTTCCAGAATCTCGATTCGTTCGCCCGCACGCTCGACCAGGTCATGGAGCTTTCGCCCGACCGGCTTTCGCTCTACAGCTACGCGCATCTGCCCCATATCTTCAAGCCGCAGCGCCGCATCAACGCCGAAGACCTGCCCAGCCCCGAGGTCAAGCTCGGCCTGCTCGGCCTGGCTATCAAGCGGCTGGAGGAGGCAGGCTATGTCTATATCGGCATGGATCATTTCGCCAAGCCCAACGACGAGCTCGCCCGCGCCCAGCGCGAGGGCAAGCTGCACCGCAATTTCCAGGGCTACTCCACCCAGGCCGAACTCGATCTCCTGGCCTTCGGCGTCTCGAGCATCTCCAACGTCGGCAACTGCTACGCGCAAAACGCCAAGACCATCGACGAATACACCGAGATGCTGGCGTTCAACAAACTGCCCACGGCGCGCGGCGTGCACCTCACCCCCGAAGACCACATGCGCCGCACCGCTATCCAGCGCTTGATGTGCGACTTCCACCTCGACCTCGCCGCCCTTGCCGACACCTTCAAGGTAGACGCCGCCTCGACCTTCGCCCAGGATCTGCAGCGTCTCAAGCCGCTTGAGGAAGCGGGACTGGTCGTGCGCGAAGGCCCGCAAGGGCTGCAGGTTCGCGTCACGCCCCAAGGTCGTCTGCTGGTGCGCGTCGTGGCCATGCAGTTCGATGCCTACCTGCATCAGCCGCGCGAACAGCTGCTGCAACCGCGCTATTCAAGGGTGATCTGAAGGGCCGGGAGGATAATGCGCAGCGCGCACTCTTTCCCGTCCCGATGAATCTGGTCAAACCGCTGATCGCCCTGCTGGCGATCGTCAACCCCCTGGGCATCATTCCCTTTTTCATTCTGTTCACCGAGAGCTTCACCCCCGAGCAGAAGAAAAAGACCATCCTGGTCAGTTCGATCTCGGCGTTTATCGTCATTGCCGTGAGCACGCTGATCGGCGCGGATCTGCTGCATTTTTTCGGCATTTCCATCGCGTCCTTTCAGGTGGGCGGCGGCATGTTGCTGCTGATTTCCGCGATCAGCATGCTCAACGCCAAGACCGGCGCGACCAAATCGACCAGCGACGAGGTCGAGGAGGCCGCCGACCGTGCCAGCGTGGCGGTCGTGCCACTGACCATTCCCCTGCTGACCGGCCCGGCCACCATCAGTACGGTCATCATCTACGCCAGCAACACCCATCACTGGTGGCAGCATGCCGTGCTGATCAGCTATGGCGTCATCATCGCGGCAGCGGCCGCGCTCTGCTTCATGGCGGCCGAGCCGATTGCACGCTTTCTCGGCAAGACCGGCATCAACGTGATGACCCGCCTGATGGGCCTGATCCTCTCTGCCCTCGCGGTCGAGATGATGAGCGACGGTCTGATCAAGCTGTTTCCGGGGCTGGGGCGCTGAGATGGGTTGCATGCACCCATTTGGATCTCTCAGGGTTCGCCCTAGTGCGTGCGGCGCACAAAATTTGAACAATACTTTTCATTGCGATTGGCTCGATCCGACGCACCCCAACAAGAGGGACTGAGGAGACTGGCAACCATCCGGTTGCTCCACGACAAATACGCTGCTCTTGATGGCAGCGCAGGCAACGCCCAAAGCACCGTGAACCCCGGTTCCGGTGCTTTTTTCTTGATTCCCCTTCATCCCCGAACGTCGCATCCATGGAATTGATCCTGCTCGGCCTCGCCGCCCTGTTCGCCGGATTCGTGGATGCCATCGTCGGCGGCGGCGGCCTGGTTCTGGTTCCGGCCCTCTTCGCCGCCTTCCCCAACGCGGCACCGGCCACGCTTTTCGGCACCAACAAGGGCGGCGCCATCTGGGGCACTTCGGCGTCGATGTGGTCCTATGTGCGCCGGGTTCAACCGCCGTGGTCGACCGTCGTGCCCGCCACCCTCGCGGCTTTTGTCGGTGCGCTCGGCGGCGCCTGGCTCATCACCCAGGTCAAGTCGAGCGATTTCCGCCAGGCGCTGCCCTTCATCCTCCTGGCGGTGCTGCTCTACACCCTCAAGCGCAAGGACCTGGGCCATCACCATGCGCCGCATCTCAGCGGCACAACCGAGAGGCTGCTTGCTGTGGGCGGCGGGCTGCTGATCGGGTTCTATGACGGGTTCTTCGGCCCGGGCACCGGTAACTTCCTGATTTTTCTGTTCGTGCGCGGCTTTGGCTTCGACTTTCTGCACGCCTCGGCCAGCGCCAAGGTGGTCAATGTCGCCTGCAACCTGGCCGCGCTGCTGGTGTTTGCCAGCAAGGGGCATGTCATGTGGCCCTATGCGGCGCTGATCGCGGTGTGCAACATCGCGGGCAGCCTGCTGGGAACCCGGCTGGCTTTGCGTCGGGGCACGCACTTCGTGCGAGCGGTGTTTCTGCTGGTGGTCGCTGCACTGATTCTCAAGACCGCGCATGACGCGTTTTTCTGACCCAGAAAAAACGGCGTCCCCGTGACGGGCGACGCCGTTCTTGTACCTGCGCCGCTCGTGCGGCCTTTTCTTATTTTTTCATCGGGCAAGTATTCATGCCGATGATGGAATACAGCGGACAGAATTTGAACAGCCCGGTCACCAAGGGCACGATGCCGATCCAGCCCCAGACGCCGATGGTGCCCATCAGTGTCAGCGCAATCAGCACGATACCCACAACAATGCGAAGAATGCGGTCGATGCCGCCAACGTTGAGTTTCATAGCCCACTCCTTGAAAAAAGAATGTCGCTATTGGACACCGATTGCCGCGACACCACTGTGACCGCTGTCACACGAAGGCGTAGCTACGCAGAAATTTAGCCGGAGATTTCTCCCGCCGCCACCTGCCGCAGCACGGCGGGTTGCAGGATGTCGATTTTCTCCCGCGACAGGGCAACCCACCCGGCCGCCTCGAATCTTTTGAGCAAGCGCGTGACGATCTCGCGCGCGGTACCCAGGCGATCGGCGAGTTGTTGATGCGTGCTTTGCAGGCGAGGCCCCTGCCCCAGCAGCGCCTGAGCCAGGCGCTGATCCAGGCGGTGAAAGGCCAGAGCATCGATCAGGGCGGTGAGGTCGGACATGCGGGTGGCAAACTGGCCCAACACGAAGCGGCTGAAATCCGGGGTGCTCTGCATCCAGCGCTCGAACAGCGGCGGGCGAATCAGCCACAAGGCCCCGTCCGTCTGCATGTCCGCATGCGCTGTGAGCGTCTCGCCCGAAAATAGGCTGGCCGACGACACAAGACAGATTTCACCCGGCGTCAGGCGATACATCTCGAGCTGCCGCCCCGATGGGGCCATGCGGAATACCCGCGCCTCTCCTGCGAGCACGAGCGGAAACCCTCCACACTGTGCGCCTGGAGCGAACAGTCGCATGTCCTTCGGCACCTGCATCACGGCAGCGCCGTCGGCCCATTCCGCGCGGAGCTCGGCGGGCGGCACGGCCGCGAGGGCCGGGTAAAGTTCAAGAAGTTTGCCTAAGCTATCCATGGAAGTTGATCGTTGTGGTGCAACGGGGCGGGCCAGCGCAGCGTGTTTCACGTGAAACAAATCCCCTCAAAGCCGCATCCAGGGTTAACCCGCATAAAATGCACGTCCAAATAGAGGAGGCGCACACCGTGGATTATCCGCGTAACTTTGATGTCGTCGTCATCGGCGGAGGCCACGCCGGCACCGAAGCGGCCCTTGCCGCCGCGCGCATGGGTTGCGCCACATTGCTGCTGACCCACAACATCGAAACCCTGGGGCAGATGTCGTGCAACCCGTCCATCGGCGGCATAGGCAAAGGCCATCTAGTGAAGGAAGTGGACGCCCTCGGCGGGGCGATGGCCGAAGCCACCGACGAGGCTGGCATCCAGTTCCGCGTGCTCAATGCCAGCAAGGGCCCCGCCGTGCGCGCCACACGGGCACAGGCCGATCGCCAACTCTACAAGCGCGCCATTCGGGGACGCCTGGAAAATCAGCCCAACCTCTGGCTGTTCCAGCAGGCCGCCGACGATCTACTGGTGGAATCCACGGGTCAGGGCGAGCGTGTCACGGCCGTGGTCACCCAGACGGGCATTCGTTTTCGCACCCGCACCGTGGTGCTCACCGCCGGGACGTTTCTCGACGGCAAGATTCATATCGGCCTCGACCAGTACGCTGCGGGGCGTGCTGGCGATCCCCCGGCGCAGCGGCTCTCCGCCCGCCTCAAGGCGCTCGCCTTGCCGCAGGGCCGCCTCAAAACCGGCACCCCGGCCCGTATCGATGGCCGCACCATCGACTTCTCCAAGCTGATCGAGCAGCCGGGCGATCTCAATCCCATCCCGGTGTTCAGTTTTCTCGGCTCGGCCGACCAGCACCCGACGCAGGTGGCGTGCTGGATCACCCACACCACGCAGCAGACGCACGACATCATTCGCGCCGGGCTCGATCGTAGCCCGATGTTCACCGGAGTCATCGAAGGCGTGGGGCCGCGGTATTGTCCCAGCATCGAAGACAAGATCCACCGCTTCGCCGACAAGTCGTCGCACCAGATTTTTCTCGAGCCCGAAGGCCTGCAGACCAACGAGTTCTATCCCAACGGCATCTCGACCAGCCTGCCCTTCGATGTGCAGCTTGCCATGGTGCATTCGATTCCGGGGCTGGAAAACGCCCACCTGCTACGCCCCGGCTACGCCATCGAGTACGACTATTTCAACCCGATGGCACTCAAGACCTCGCTGGAGACCAAGTCCATCGACGGTCTGTTCTTCGCGGGGCAGATCAACGGCACCACCGGCTACGAGGAAGCTGCGGCGCAGGGCTTGCTCGCGGGCATCAACGCCGCACTGCAGGTGCAGGGGCGTGAGCCCTGGTGCCCGCGACGCGATCAGGCTTATATGGGCGTGCTGGTCGATGATTTGGTGACCAAGGGCGTGAACGAGCCTTATCGCATGTTCACCAGTCGCGCCGAATACCGCCTCAGCCTGCGCGAGGACAACGCCGATCTGCGCCTGACCGAAATCGGCCGCGAACTCGGCGTGGTGAGCAATGCCCGTTGGGACGCCTTCTGCCGCAAGCGCGACGCCATCGAGCGCGAGATCCAGCGTCTGCGCTCCACCTGGGTCACGCCGCAGACCCTGCCGCCCGAGCAGGCGCAGGCCCTGCTGGGCAAGGCCATCGAGCGCGAATACAACCTCGCCGACCTGTTGCGTCGCCCCGAGCTGCGCTACGACACTTTGACCGCCTTCCCCCATCCCGACTTTGCGCCGGAAGCACCCCTGGGAGACACCGAACGCGAACAGGTCGAGATTCACATCAAGTACGCCGGGTATATCGAGCGGCAGCAGGGCGAAGTGGAGCGGGCCGCGCAGCACGAATCGCTGCGCCTGCCCGCAGACCTCGACTACCGCGAGGTGTCCGGGCTGTCGATCGAGGTGCAACAAAGGCTGAATCAGGCGCGGCCCGAAACCCTTGGGGTCGCATCGCGGCTCTCGGGCATGACCCCTGCTGCCGTTTCCCTGCTCCTGATTCATTTGCGCAAAGGCGTGCTCAAACAGGCGCTGAAACTGGAGAAGGATGCCGTCGCGTGACCCGCGCTGGCGCCACCGCGGAAGGCGGCTTTGACCTTGAGGGTTATCTGGAGCAGACCCTGTGCGCGCTCGGGCTGACGTTCAGCTCGACCCAAAAGCAGCAGTTGCTCGACTACACCGCGCTGCTGCAGCGCTGGAACCGGGTGTTCAACCTCACCGCCGTGCGCGATGTCGAAGGCATGGCTCGACTGCATCTGGCGGACTGCCTGACCGCCCTGCCCGCCCTGCAGCGGCTGGCACCGCGCCGCCTGCTCGACGTCGGCTCGGGCGGCGGCCTGCCCGGCATCGTGTTTGCCATCGGCCTGCCCGATGCCGCTGTGCATCTGGTCGACACCGTGCAGAAGAAGTGCGCCTTTCTGCAGCAGACTTGCGGCAGCCTGCAACTCCAGAACGTACAGGTACATCATGCGCGCGTCGAGACGCTGGCCGATCCTGACGGCTTCGACTGCATCACCAGCCGCGCCTTCAGCGATCTGCCCCTGCTGGTCAAGAGCACGACACACCTGCTCGCGCCGGGAGGGCAATGGTGTGCGATGAAGGGCCATCCGCCCGAAGATGAGATCACGGCCGTGAGCTGCCTCGTGCGCGCCCGCATCGAACCCTTGCAGGTGCCCGGGCTGGACGCGCAGCGCTGCCTGGTCTGGTTGCAGCGCGCCGTAGAACGTTGACCCCTGGCCCGCTCCGGCACAATACAGCCTGCTGAGTTCGGGCTCAGCTGTTTCACGTGAAACATCGGTTTTCTGGAGAGTCGGCTTGGCGCAGATTTTTTGCATCGCGAATCAGAAGGGTGGGGTCGGCAAGACAACCACCAGTGTCAACCTGGCCGCCGCACTTTCTCGCATCGGCCAGCGCGTCCTGCTGGTCGACTTGGACCCGCAAGGCAACGCCACCATGGGTTCGGGCGTGGACAAGCACACCCTCGAAGCATCGATCTACCAAGTGCTCATCGGTCAGAGCGAGCTTGGGCAGGCTCTGCAGCGCAATACCAAGGCGGGTTATGACATCATCGGCGCCAACCGTGAGCTGGCCGGTGCCGAGGTCGAACTGGTCGATCTTGCCCAGCGCGAACGCCGCCTCAAATCCGCGCTGGCCACCGTTCAAACGAACTACGACTTCATCCTCATCGACAGCCCGCCCGCCCTCGGACTGCTGACCCTCAACGGCCTGTGCGCCGCGCATGGCGTCATCGTGCCGATGCAGTGCGAATACTTCGCGCTCGAAGGCCTTTCCGACCTGGTCAACACCATCAAGCAGGTCCATGCCAACCTCAATCGTGACCTTCGTATCATCGGCCTGCTTCGGGTGATGTTCGATCCCCGCATCACCTTGCAGCAGCAGGTCAGCGAACAGATCAAGGCGCATTTCGGCGACAAGGTGTTCAACGCCGTCATACCGCGCAATGTCCGGCTCGCAGAGGCCCCCAGCTACGGGCTGCCCGGTGTGGTGTTCGATCCCGGCAGCCGGGGCGCTAAGGCGTTCATCGAATTCGCCCAGGAAATGGTCGATCGCCTCGCGGTCGCGGCCTGACGCGCCAGCCATGACGCTACCGCACATCCTGCTGCTGCCCGGCTGGCTAGGCTCCGGCCCCGAGCACTGGCAACGCCGCTGGGCCGCGCGCTATGGCGACACCGTAGTGGAACAGGCCGACTGGGAGGTGCCGCGCCGCGGTGACTGGGTCGCCCGCCTGGAAGACGTGATTCTGGCGCAGACCGCCCCCGTCGCTCTCGTCGGGCATAGTCTGGGCTGCCACCTGATCGACGCCTGGGCCAGCAGCTCGCGGCATACCGACCGGGTCGTCTGCGCCCTGCTGGTCGCGCCCCCCGACTTGCACGGCTCGCAACTGCCCGCCGTTCTGATGCCTTGGCGCCGCGCCCTGGCGCAGCCGCCGCTGCCCTTTCCCGCGACCGTCGCCGCCAGCGCCGACGACCCCTACTGCCGTCTTGCCGCCGCCAAGCGCCTGGCCGAACGCTGGGGTGCTGGCTTTGTCGATCTCGGGCCTTGCGGCCACGTCAACGCCGAATCGGGGCTGGGTGATTGGCCGCAGGGCCGCCATCTTCTCGACGAGCTAGTGCGCCGCAGCTCGCACCCGGCTTCCCCTTTCAACGACTGAACCCGTTTTCAACCGCCACACCTATGGCTACCAAAAAACCCAAAGGTCTGGGCCGCGGACTCGATGTACTGCTCGGCCCCGCCGTCGACCTGACCGACAGTGATGCCTCAGCCTTGCGCGAACTTCGCCTGGACGATCTCGTTCCCGGCCGTTACCAGCCCCGCTCGCAGATGGACGAAGGCGCACTCTATGAGCTGGCCCAGAGCATCAAGACGCAGGGTGTGATGCAGCCCGTGCTCGTGCGCGCCCTGCCCGATGGCCGGTTCGAGATCATCGCCGGAGAGCGACGCACACGCGCCGCCCGCCTGGCCGGGCTCGACACCGTTCCCGCCATCGTCAAGGACGCCGACGACCGCGACACCCTGGCCATGGCGCTGATCGAAAACCTCCAGCGCGAAGATCTCAACCCGCTCGAGGAAGCCCGCGGCATCGCCCGTCTGATCGAAGAATTCGGCTACACCCATGAGCAGGCCGGGCAGGCCGTCGGCCGCTCCCGCACCGCCACCAGCAATCTGCTACGCCTGCTGCAGTTGGCCGATGCGGTGCAGACCATGCTTCTGGCCGGTGATCTCGACATGGGTCACGCCCGTGCCCTGCTTTCGCTGGAAAAGGCGCAGCAGGTTCAGGCCGCACAGCAGATCCTCGCCAAACGCCTGAGCGTGCGCGAAGCCGAAAAGCTCGTCGCTCGCACCCATCAGGGCGCGCCGACCAATCGCCCGGCCAAAGCCGCCGCAGCCGCCAAAGACCGCGACTGGCAAAGGCTTGAGGAAGAGCTCTCCGAGCGCTTCGGGACCACCGTCGAAATCCGCGGCAAGTCCCAACGCCAGGGCAAGATGCGCGGCGAAATCGCGCTGCGCTTTGGCTCCCTCGACGAACTCGACGGCCTCCTCGCCCTGCTTCGAGCCGAGGATTCGCCGTCCTGAACTTCACTGCGTGGCGACCGAGGCCGCCGCAAACCGGCAGGCCGCAGGCCCGTCCGCGGGTTCGACGTCGCAACCGAGTGTCAGCCAGTAAGCTGCCAGCCGCCTGCAGACGAGGCTCATTTCCGCGCTGAGTGCGGGGTGCTGATGCAGACACTGCAGATTGCGGCCGATTTTCTGCATAGCCGCCACACTGGGCCGGTCGGCATAGAACGTCATCAAAGCCAGAGTGCCCGCCAGCAGCGGCTCGGCAGATTGCGGGTTGAAGGAAGATGTGTCGGACATAAAAATCGCATGGCTGGCATCCGTGCCGGAGGGTTAGGGCCTGTTAACGCTATGGGTGCACCCGCGTTGCCCTCAGGCGGGGATGGATGCAAGGCGGAGGGCACAGGCAAGGCTGGGTGCCTTGCCTGTGCCCGACAACGCCGCAGACGCCCCGCCTGAGGGCAACCCTTCGGGCCGGGGGTTTGGGCGGCGCATCGCCACGTTGCAGTCCGCTTGTGGTGCAACACACCACGGCGCGGCCTGCGCCTCGCGCTGCATCCGCCCAAACCCCCGGCGCGGGTGCACCCATAGCGTTAACAGGCCCTAATCCACACTGGGCTGGCTAGCGAAGCTGCGAGAAAGAGGAAAGAGACCGCCTACTTGGTCAAAATCAGCTTGTCCTGCCGGGTCAGACGCAGTTGGTACACCTGCCCGTGATGGCGAATCTGCACAACAGCGCCCTGCCGGAACAGCTCGCGCGAATGCAGCGTCAAGCCCGAATGGGCCATCGGTTGCGACAACTCGACCTTCGTGGCCGAAAATGGCATCGCCTTGCTTGGCAGGGCATTCATTTGGACCACTCCATCACGACCCAGGTCAGCAGCACCGCCGCCAGGAGACTGAGCCCCAGTTCTGCAACACCCATGTTCATACTCCTTGAGCCTGCTTGCGCCCCATCCCGCAGGGGCTGCGGTGTGATCTTGCCGATCACGTTGCAGCCATCTTATTGCGAATCATTCCTATTCGCTTTTTATCCCTTGGGCGCCTGTGGGTTTACCCTGGCTCAGGCACAGTGCAATTCGGTGCGGTTGCGCCCGCCCTGCTTGGCGCGGTACATCGCCTGATCGGCCATCGACAGCACGGCATCGATGCTCTGGACGGGTGCGTCGCAGCCGGCAACGCCCAGACTGAGGCTGAGCCGCACCACACCGGCCATGGTCTGGAAAGGGTGGGCCGCGACGAATTCGCGCACCCGCTCGGCCACTTCCAGCGCCTGCGCGGCTCGCGTATGCGGCAGCAGGATGCAGAACTCCTCTCCGCCCAGCCGGGCGAACACATCGCCATCGCGCAGCAGCGCCAGCACGACCTGGCCGAACTGCACCAGCACCTCGTCACCCACCGGGTGACCGTAGCGGTCGTTGATTCTCTTGAAATGGTCGATGTCGATCAGCACGACGCAAGGCCCGACCGAGTCGAGTGCCGATTGCGCCATCGCGCGCTCGACCAGGGTGAAAAACCCTCGCCGGTTCTGCAAGCCGGTGAGCGGATCGGTGAACGCCAGCGCCCGCAACTGTCGCTCCAGCGACTTCTGGGCCGAAATCTCGACCATGCCGGTGATTACACAGTCTTCTCCGGCAAACCGCACCTTGCGCATCGAAAACAGCACGTCCACGGCGGTGCCCCGCACCGTCTTCAGCCGCACCTCCACCTGGCCGACGGCGTCCTCGGCTTGAAGTCGCGCGATCAGTTGGTCGCGCTGTGCCGGGTTTTCGTAGAAATCGGTGCTGTAGATGTCGCCTTGCAAGGCACCATCGGGGTCGATCAGCGCCTTGGCCGCGGCGTTGAAACGCAGCACCCGGGCATCGGCCATGCGCACCAGCACCAGCGGCATCGGCGCCGCGTCGAAGAGCCGCTGCAGATTCTCCTCGCTCTGCTCGGCCATGTGCTTGGCCTGCTGCGCCGCCTCTGCCTCGACGCGCAGGCGCTGTCGATCGACCCAGGCCAAGCGCATGCTTCGGCTCAGCGATACCGCGATCTGCCACCCCGCGATATTGGCAAAACCGAACAACACGACGGCGATGCTGATGAATTTGGCGTCGTAGTGCAGGGAGGTCCAGATCACCACGGCGAACAGCAGCGTGAACAGGCCGCCCACCCACAT
This sequence comes from Thiomonas bhubaneswarensis, assembly GCF_001418255.1. Taxonomy (GTDB): domain Bacteria; phylum Pseudomonadota; class Gammaproteobacteria; order Burkholderiales; family Burkholderiaceae_C; genus Thiomonas; species Thiomonas bhubaneswarensis. Next base: position 26,368 of record NZ_LIPV01000014.1, on the reverse strand, counting down.
GGCTTCGCGCCGCAATACCGGCACATAGGCGTAACCGGCAAAAATCAGGGCCAGCGCGGTAATCGAGTGGTAGTCGGCGCTGCCACCATAAGCCAGCACCACCAGCAGAAACAGCGCCATGATGCTCAGCTCGAAGCCGAGCAGCGCGGTCGCAACCCGCCGCACATTGGGCACGGTGCGCGCCTTGCCCACGCGCGCCAGCCAAAGACCCCAGGCCAGGATGCCGAACCGCGCCGTCAGCAGACTCCAATAAACCCAGGTCGCCCCCAGCACCGTGAGATCGGTGAAGGTGGCCGACAGGAACGCGAGCGAACCGTACAGACCGATCTGACGCACCCTCGGCCCGATGACCGTCCATTCCTCGCGAACGAACGTCTCCTCCTGCGCAGCATCGGCGAACAGGCCGTCCCACCCCAGACGCCATTCGGCGCGGGTGTCTGCTGCGGTTTGGGGGGGCGTCTTGGCTTCAGTCATGCTGAGCGGGGCGGCGAGCCGTTCGAGACCGGCTGAGGGCTCCATCGTAGGGCCGATACAACGTCCCGCAAATCGGCGCCCACCCCGCAATAGTGGAATAGTTCACGAATCGAAGGACTGTTAGGGTTGCCTTGCCCGGAACCATCCACAGCGTTCACACGCCCCAGTCAGAATAGAGGGCCTGACGCCTTCTGCAGCGAGCTTTTTTGATGTCGGCCTGCCTGTACAGCCCTCACGCCCACCCCACGGAGCCAGCACCCGCCGCGGCCCCGTGCGCGCTGAGCCTGACGCAGCAGGCCATCCTGTTGCGTCAGGAACTGCTCGGAAGCGCCATCTACACCATCGGTCTCACCGTCCAGATCGAAGGCGACATCGACCCCGCCCTGCTCGAACGCGCCACCCAGGACGTCATCGCCGCCGAGCCCATGCTGCGCGCGCGCATCGAACAATCGCCAGAAGGTCCCCGCTGGCACTATGCGCCCACGCTGTCCTGGCGCTTGCCTGTGATCGACTGTGCCGCTCAGACCGAGACTTCCGAGCAGGCGACCGAGTGCGCCGAGCGCGCCATCGCCGCCGTCAAGGATCGGGGCATAGACCCGATGGGCGACACCCTCTGGCATTTCGTCCTCTATCGCCTCGCCCCGGCGCGCTGGGCCTGGCTGCTGAGTTTCAACCATCTGCTGGTCGACGGCTGGGGGGTACTGCTGGTGGGCGAGGCCATCCGCCAGCGCTACGACGATCTGGCGCAAGGCGCAGCGCCTGCGCTCGCACCCGGCGCCGATTATGCGCGCTTCGTCTCCCGCGAGCAGGCCTATCTGAAGTCCGAACGCCACGCCCGCGACCGCGCCTTCTGGGGCGAGCGCCTCGCCCACAGTGCGGCCACGGGCCATGCTTCCGCACCCGTCCCGCAGGTACTCGCCGCCCCCGCCCTGATGCGCTGGAACCCCGATCCCGGCGCCTGGCAGCGTTATGTCGAACGCGCTGCCGCCGAGGGGCTGTCTGCCGCGCAGGCCGTGCTGTTCATGCTGGGCACCTATATCGCCCTCATCACCGGGCAAGACCGCGTGCGCCTGGGCATGCCGCTGCACAACCGCAAGGACGCCATCGACAAGCGTACCCTGGGCGTGTTCGCCAACACCCTGCCCGTGGAGCTCGACAGCGCGCCGCTGACGTCCCTGCACCAGGGCATGCGAGCGCTGGCCGAAGACACCCGGCAAGTCCTGCGGCACCAGCAATACCCGCTCGACGACGCCATCGCCCGGCTGCCGCCGCGGCAGGGCGTTCCCGGCATGCATTTCGACCTCATGGTGTCGGTCGAGGACTTCGGCAAACACGCCACGCTCGGCGCCGCCCGGCTCAGCTTCGCGCCGTTCAGTGGCCACCCCGGCTTCGCGCCCATCGCCGCCTATGTGCGCCATTACGCCGACGCGCCGATCGCGCCCATTGACTTCGTCATCGACCCGCGCGCCCCGGCGGCGTTGCGGCACACCCGCTTTCTGCGCGAGCGCCTCGACCACCTGCTACAGCAGCTGGCCGGGGATGCGCAGGGCACTTTCGCCAACCTCGACCTGCTCTCCCCCGCCGAGCTTGCCGCGCTCAACGCGCTGCAGCCCGCGCCGCAGCCGCGCCCCAATCCCCAATGCCTGCACGCCCTCGTAGCCGAGCAGGCGCGCCGCACCGCGCAGGCCTGCGCGGTGCGCTTCGGCGCATCCGAACTGAGCTATGAGGCGCTGGAGCGGGCAGCCAACCGTTTGGCCCACGCCCTGCGCGCGCAGGGCGTGGGGCGCGACGTCTGCGTGCCTGTTCTGATGGAGCGTCGTCCGCAGCTCGTCGTCGCGCTGCTGGCCGTGCTCAAGGCGGGCGGCACCTATGTGCCACTTGACGCCGAATTACCCGCTGAGCGCGTGCGTGCCATCGTGTGGCAGACCGGCGCGCGGGTGCTACTGGCCGCGCAGGCCCAGCACGCGGCGTTACGCGAAGCGCTGGCTGACGCCGACCTGCAAATCTTCGATGCCGACCTTGCCTCGGGCGGCCCCGCCGCGCCGCCCGAGGTGGTGAACACACCCGACGACCTTGCGGTGGTCATCTTCACCTCCGGCTCCACCGGCCAGCCCAAGGGCGTGATGCTCAGCCACCGCGCGCTGTGCAACCACAAGCTGTGGAACGCCCGCGCGGTGGACTTCGGCCCGCACGACCGGCTGCTGCAAAAATCGTCGCTGAGTTTCGACGCCTCGGTTTCCGAGTTTTTCGTGCCCCTGATTTGCGGCGCTGCGGTGCACCTGGCCCCGCCCGGCCTGCAGTGCGATCTGCACGCCCTGCTGCAATACGTCATCGACGAGGGCATAACCCATCTGACCCTGGCGCCGTCCACCGCCCGCGCTCTGGCCGACGACCCGCTGCTGCCCCGTTGCACCAGCCTGCGCTACCTCCAGTTCGGCGGCGAACCGCTCGACGCCGCACTCGCTGCGCACTTCCAGGCGCTGCTGCCGCAGACGCGTCTCCTCAATTTCTACGGCCCGAGCGAAACCACCGAAGACAGCGCGCTGTATGTCATCGAAGGCCCCATCACCCAGAGCGGCGGCTCGTTGCCGGTGGGCCGCCCGATCGACAACACCCGCATCCATGTGCTCGATGCGCGGCTGCGCCCGCTGCCCTTCGACGTCGTCGGCGAGGTCTGCATCGCCGGTCTGGGCGTGGCGCGCGGTTACCTCGGTCAGCCCGAGCTGACAGCGGCGCGCTTCATCCCCGATCCCTTACATACCGGCTCGCGGATGTTCCGCAGCGGCGATCTGGGCTATTGGTCGCAAGACGGTCAACTGCACATCCTCGGTCGCAGCGACGACCAGATCAAGCTGCGCGGCTTTCGCATCGAGCTCGGCGACATCGAAGCCGCGCTGCTGCGCCATCCCGCAGTCGCCCAGGCCGCCGTCACCGTCTGGACGGCCGCATCGGGCGAGCCCAGCTTGGCCGCGTATCTCGTCTTGCGTGAGGAACACGACGGTACGGTGCTGGCCTCGGTGCGCCAGGCACTGAAGGACAGCCTGCCGCACTACATGGTTCCCGCCGCCTGGCAAATCCTGCCCCGCCTGCCGCTGACGGCCAGCGGCAAGCTCGACAAGCGCCAACTGCCCGTGCCCCAAGTTCTCGCGCAGGCCGCCGCCACGGTCGAGTCCACCCCGCCGCGCACCCCCACCGAGCACACCCTCTGGGCCATCTGGAGCGAAGTGCTGCACACCACCGATTTCGGCATCGGCGACCACTTCTTCGACCTCGGCGGCCATTCGCTCACCCTCACCCAGGTCCGCTCGCGCATCCAGGCGCGCTTCGACCTCGAGCTGCCGCTGGCCGCGCTGTTCACCCACCTCACCCTCGAATCGCTGGCGCGCCATATCGACGAGCGGCTGCACGAGGCGCGGCAGCAGGCCTCCATTCCCATGGCCGACCGCAGCGGCGACCTGCCCGCCTCGCTGTCGCAACGCCGCATGTGGGTCATCCAGCATTTCCATCCCGAGACCCTGGCCTACAACGTCACCGCGCCGCTGCGCCTGCGCGGGCCGCTCGATCTGCCGACGTTCGAGCGCGCGCTGGCCAAGCTCGTGGCGCGGCACGAAGGCCTGCGCACCCAGTTCGCCCTGCGCGGCCAGGAGCCGGTGCAGGTCATCCTGCCGTCCGTGGCTCCCGGGCTCGACATCCTCGACTTCCGCCACCTCCCGGCCGATGCGCGCTTGGCCGCGGCCCGGCAGGCCGCCACCGCCTTCCTCGCCCGCCCGTTCGACCTGGCCCGCGCGCCGCTGCACCGAGTCTGCCTGATGCGCCTGAGCGAAGACGACCATGTGCTGTTCTGGGTGCTGCACCACACCATCGCCGACAACTGGTCGCTGGCCATCCTCGGGCGCGAGGCCATGCAGATCTACGCCGGTCTGCTTCAGGGCAAGACCGATGCCGCCCACATGGGCCTGCCTCCGCTGCCCCTGCAATACGCCGACTACGCCGCCTGGCAGCGCAGCGCCGCTGTGGCCGCCGCGCGCGAGGCGCAACTCGACTACTGGATGCAGCGCCTGCAAGGCCTGGCCGACCTGCCGCTGCCGACCGACTTCCCCCGCCCATCGCAGCCCAGCTTCCAGGGCCGCAGCGTTCATGCGCCGCTCAGCGAGCCGCTGCGACTAGCCCTGCGTGGCTACTGCGCGGCGCATGGCGTAACCCCCTTCATGCTGCTGCTGGCCAGCTTCGACGTGCTGCTGGCGCGCATCACCCGCAGCAGCGACATCGCCGTGGGCACCCCCATCGCCAACCGGCATCACGCCGCCACCGAGCAGCTCGTGGGCACCCTGGTCAACACCCTGGTGCTGCGCAACAGGGTCGATCTCGACCAGTCGTTTCACGACTTGGTCCAGCAGGTGCGCGATACGGCGCTGCAGGCCTACGCCCACCAGGACGCCCCCTTCGACGAACTGGTCGAGCGCATGGATGCGCTGCGCGCCGATCATCCCCAGGGGCTGGTGCGGGTGCTGTTCAACGTGCTCAACGCCCCTCTGGGCCAGGCCGTCGCCGTGCCCTTCACCTACGAGCCCTTCGACTTCGACCGCGTGGCCGCGCAGTTCGACCTGTCGCTGCATATCGACACCGAATTCAGCCACCGCATCCAGCTCGAATACGCCACCGACCTGTTCAGCACCGACTCCGCGCAGCGCCTGCTCGACGGCTATGTGCAGCTCACCGAACAGCTTCTGTCCCAGCCGCAGGCGCCGCTTGGCGCTCACCCGCTGATCACCGCGCCGCAACGCGCCCTGCTCGACTCGTGGAACGCCACCCAGGCACCGCCCCCGCCCGCGCGCAACCTGCCCGACTATCTGCGGCTCGATGCCCCCGAACGGCACGATCGCCTTGCCGTGACCGACGCCAGCGGCCGCAGCCTGCGCTACCCCGAACTGCACGCCCGCGCGCTGCAGATCGCCGGGCTGTTGCAGCATGCGGGCGTCGGCCGGGGCGACCGCGTCGGGCTTTGCCTGCACCGTCACGCCGACATGCTCGCCGCCCTGCTGGCCGTGCTGCATACCGGCGCCGCCTACGTGCCGCTCGACCCCGGCTTTCCACCTGCGCGCCTGCACCACATGGCCACCGACGCCGAGCTGCGCTGCATCCTCACCGAGACCGACCTGCTGCCACTCTTGGCCGCCACCGGCGTGCCGCAAATCGCCCTCGACGCCGCGGCCGACGCTCCCGCCTTCGCGACCGACCCCGCCCACGCGCCCCGGCCCGAAGACCCCGCCTACATCCTCTACACCTCCGGCTCCACCGGACGGCCCAAGGGCGTGGTCGTTCCGCACCGCGCCGTGATCAACTTTCTGCACAGCATGGCCGGCGAACCCGGCCTGAAGGCTGACGACGCGCTGCTGGCCGTCACCACCCTGTCGTTCGACATCGCCGTGCTCGAACTGCTGTTGCCGCTGGCCGCAGGCGCGCGCGTGGTGCTCGCCGATCACGCCCAGTCGCGCGTCCCCTACGCCCTGCGCGACCTGCTGCGAGGCAGCGGCGCCAGCGTGATGCAGGCCACGCCCTCGACCTGGCGCATGCTGCTCGACACCGGCTGGCGCGGCGGCCCCGGTCTGCGCGCCTTCATCGGCGGCGAGGCCCTGCCCGCCGACCTCGCCCCCCGCCTGCTGGCCGCCTGCGCCGAAGTCTGGAATCTGTACGGACCCACCGAAACCACCGTCTGGTCCACCTGCTGGCGGGTGCAGCCGCAGCAGCCCATCGTCATCGGACGGCCGATAGCCAACACCCAGGTCTGGGTGCTCGATCCCCGGGGCCAGCTCTGCCCCATCGGCGTGCCCGGCGAAATCCACATCGGCGGCGCCGGGGTGGCGCTGGGCTATTTCCAGCGCCCCGAACTGACCGCCGAGCGCTTCATCCCCGACCCGTTCAGCGTCGACGCACAGGCCCGGCTCTACACGACCGGCGACCTCGGCCGCTGGCGGCACGACGGCCAGCTCGAATACCTCGGTAGGCTGGATCATCAGATCAAGATTCGCGGCTACCGCGTCGAACTCGGCGAGATCGAAGCCGCGCTGCGCGAGCAGACCGGCGTTGCCGACTGCGTGCTCACCACCCATGCCCCCACGCCGGACGATGTTCGCCTGGTGGCCTACATCGTGCCCGCGCCCGGTGTCGCCGCAGCGTCTGCCGCAGACCTGCGCCGTTCCCTGCGTGCGCGCCTGCCCGACTACATGGTGCCGCAGCACATCGTGCCGTTGCCCGCGCTGCCGCTGCTGCCCAACGGCAAGCTCGACCGCACCGCGCTGCCCGCCCCGCAGCCCGACGCCCCCGACCGCATGGCCGACACTCGCGCCGCAGAGCAACCAGCCACACCACAAGAGCGCCTGATCGCCGCCATCTGGCGTGAGTTGCTCGGTGTCGATCAGGTTCTGCGCACCGACAACTTCTTCGACCTCGGCGGCCATTCCCTGCTGGCCATGCGCGCGGTCCTCGCCATCGAACAACAGCTGGGCTGGCGCCTCGCGCCACGCCGTCTCATCTTCGAGAATCTCGGGCAGATAGCCCGCTCGGCCCCCAGCCGGATCGACGCCGCCTGAAGCCGCTCTCCTCATGCCCCTGCACGATGCCATCGGCCAGCCCGTCGTCGCGGCGGGCCCGCAGGCGCGCATCGCCAGCCTGGTGCCCAGCCTGACGGAAACCCTGTTCGCGCTCGGGCTGCAGGCGCAGATCGTCGCCCGCACCGGGTTCTGCATCCATCCCCGCGACCAGGTCGGCGCCGTGCCCAAGGTCGGCGGCACCAAGGATGTCCACCTCGATGCGCTGCGCTCGCTGCGCCCCAGCCATGTGCTGGTCAACGTGGACGAAAACACCCGTGACACCGTGGAGGCGCTACGCCGCTTCGTGCCGCAGGTCATCGTCACCCATCCGCAGACGCCGGAGGACAACCTCGCCTTGTTCGACCTGCTCGGCGCGGCGTTCGCGGGCGTACCCGGTGTGCCCGAGCGTGCCGCGGCGCTGCGCAAGGCGATGCGATTGGCGCTCGACAGCCTGCCGCCCACCCCGCCGCCACACCATGCGCTCTATCTGATCTGGCGCCAGCCGTGGATGACCGTCGCCCGCGACACCTACATCAGCCGCAGTCTCGCAGCCGTCGGCCTGCACACCCTGCCCGACGTGCGCGGCGGCGACGGGCTGCACCAGCCGGGTTCCACCCGCTATCCGGCCTTCGACTGGTCTGCCGACTGGCTGACCCAGGTGGACACGGTGCTGCTGTCGAGCGAGCCCTATCGCTTCGGCCCAAGGCATGCCGACGAAGTGCGCGAGCTGCTCGCACGCCGCGGCCTGCATCCGGCCGTGCACTGCATCCCCGGAGAATGGGCCAGCTGGTACGGCGTGCGCACCATAGACGGCCTGCGCCAGCTCGCCGCGTTTTCGTCGAGGCTCACAGCCGCGAACGCGCAAACACGCTACGGTGCCGCTGCGCCCTGAACTGCCAGGCCAGCAGCGCGAAGCCCACCAGGGGCAGCAGCAGATCGGCGGGGCCGAACAGGGCTGACGGCGCCGCCGCCTGGCCCAGCAACGCGCCGACGATCCACACCGACGGCCCGATCAAGGCCGCCAGCCTCGCGCCCAGATCGCCCCAGGCCGCGGCCACGCCGACCGCGGCCATGCCGAGCGCCGCCAGCCCGAGCTGAAACCGCGCCGGGTCGGGCGCTGCGCCCGGCAGCAGATGCTGCGCTCCCAGCACCAGAAAACCCACGCCAACCGCACACAGCAAAAACCACCGCAACAGCACCTGCGCCACGCGCAGATCGTGCGCCGCGCGCGAGCTGGTGAGCAGGGTCAGGCCCGCCAGCACCAAGCCCAGAACGATCAGACTGAGGGTGCGGTAATGCAGTGCAAGCAGCCAGAAATGCGTCATGTCGTCTCCTCGGCGTGGGTTGCCTGCGATCTGGGGTCAATGCGCGGGCTCCGACCCAGACCGGTCTTCAATGCCCACGTCGAGCGCCACCAGAAACCGCGACACCATGTTGTACGTCGCCACCACGCCCACCAGTTCCACCACCTGCTGCGCCGGCAGCAGGGCGCGGATGGCGGCGAAATGCGCCTCGCTGACCCGCACGCGCCGCGTCATGTCATAGGTCAGCGCCATCACCGCCCGCTCTCGGGTGGAGAACGCCAGCCGATTTTCCACCGCGGCGGGAATGTCGTGCAACAGGGCGAGCTGCTCGGCCGCTCCGCCCGCGGCCAGAAACAGCGGCGCGTGATGCATGAATTCATAGTCGGCACCGTTGAGTCGCGCCACCACGCAGATCGCCAGCTCGCGCAGATCGGCGTCGAGTTCGAGCTCGCCGCGCACCGCGCCCAGCAGGTCGTTCCAGCCTCGCGCGAAGGCGGGGCTGTGCAGCAGCATGCGATCGAGATTGAGCAGCTCGCCACCGCGCCGCTGGCGTATGGCCGCCACCAGGTCCTCGGGCTCGGTGTGATGTTGGGGCAGATACGCGATTCTCGGCATGATGGGCGGGATGAGGGTCGGATCGATGACCGCAATGTACGCCGGATAGGCCAGCCCTTGAAAACCATCGCGCCGTGCCGCATGTTCTTGTCTTCCGCGTTCCTGCTCTCCAATAGCCCGCCATGCTCGTCGTCTGCCCCCATTGCGCCACGCTCAACCGCGTCCCCGAAGACCGCCTGGGCGACTCGCCCGTCTGCGGTCAATGCGGCAAGGATCTCCTCCCGGCCGCGCCCATCACCCTCACCGACGCCAGTTTCGATCGCTTCATCGCCAAGAGCGAACTGCCCGTTCTGGTGGACTTCTGGGCCGAGTGGTGCGGGCCCTGCAAGATGATGGCGCCGCAATTCGCGCAGGCCGCGACGCTGCTCAAGGGCCGCGCGGTGCTGGCCAAGGTCGACACCGACGCCAATCCGCAGGTCTCGGTGCGCAACCGCATTCGCAGCATCCCCACCCTCGCGCTGTACCGCGGCGGGCAGGAGGTGAAACGCCAGTCCGGCGTCATGCCCGCGCAGGAACTGGTGCGCTGGGTCGGCATGTAAGCGACGCGGGTCAGCGCGCGGCCTTGCCGCGCTTGGCCGCTGGCTTGGCTCCGGTGCCCGTCTTGCGCGCTCCGGTGGCGGCGCGGGGCTTGGTCGCGGCCTTCTTCGCTGCTTTGTTCGCCGTCTTCTTGGCAGCAGGCGGGCGCGCTGCAGGCATCTTGACGGGTGCGGCGGTTGTCGTGCTCTGAGGGTGCATCGGCCCACCCTCCTGCAGCGCCTGATTCGCCAGTTCGGTGAACTGCTGCGTCATGGTGTTCCACCACTGCATCGGATCGAACAGGGGCGCGGCAGGCTCGGCCTGTGCCTGTTGCGGCTCTGGGGCCTCGCGCTCGGCGGGCGATGGCTCGGCCACCATGCCCTTGGCGAAAGCCTGCATGTCCACATTCATGGTCTTGAGCGCCTGCACCGTCATGCGCTGCACCTCCAGCGCCTGAATCATGTTCTGCGTCATGCGAGTGTGGGTTTCGAGCCAGCCCAGCACGGCCTTGAGATCGGTGATTCTCTGCTCCAGCTCCTCCACGTCCAGCGTCGGCGCCACCCAGTTGGCAAACTGCGACGGCATGCCCGCGCCCCTGAGCAAGGTCTGGAAAAACTCCAGGCCCGGCATGAAATCCTTGAACTCCGGTATCTGCGCCATGACTCGTTCCTCGTGGGTCTTGCCTGGGAGTCAATGTCACTCCCTGGCCGCAGCATACGCGCGGCCGACTACCGCGAAAACCCGCACCGTCCATGATGAACGGCAGACGCCCGGCAGAATGAGAGGCATGTTCGCACGCACTGCCCCGCTCGTTTGCCCACGCGGCCCCGCGCGTCCGAAAGGTTGCCGCCATGCCACCTGAGGGCCGCGGGCGTCGGCTGCGGACCTGGTGGGCAATGGCCTTGCTCGGCCTGGGCGTGCTGCTGCTGCATCTGCTCGCACTGCATTGGCTGGGCGACGCCTTTGCGCCCTGGGCCAGCGGTCGCCTTCCCGAGCCGATCTACACCCAGTTGCTCAAGCCCGTGCCACCCGTCGTCCACCCGCCTCGACCCACGGCACCGCCCCGACACGCCGCCGCGCCCAAGCCACGGCAGCCGTCCAGGCATCGCCCGGTCTCCCCGGCGCCCGCGCCGAGTCCCGAAACACCACCGCCGCCCAGCCCGCACCGAACCCTGGTGGCAGACACTGATCCGGCCGCTGCCGCGTCCTCACCTGCGCCGCAGACCAGCGCGCCACAGCCGCCAATATCCGCGCCCAGCCCGAAGGTCGCCTCCAGTCTGGGCGGGGAGGCCGCGCCCGGAGCCATCAGTCAACCCGGTGCGGCTCCGGCCGGCAAGGCTGAGAACAGCTCGGCGAGGCAGAGCGCGCCCGCGTCGTCGGCTTCGGCGCCCGTGAGCGATGCGGCACCGGCCTCAGCGCGCGCCTGGCCGCCGTCCACCCGACTGAGCTACACCATCACCGGCTACTGGCGAGGCCAACTGCACGGCAGCGGTGCCCTGGTGTGGACCGTCGACGGCGATCATTACGAAGCCACCCTCGAAGGTCAGGCGCTGATCGGCTTTGCCTACCGCAGCGTCGGCCGCATCGACGGCAACTGGCTCGCGCCCACGCGCTATACCGAGCGCATCTTCACCCGCGAAAAATCGGTGCGCTTCGACCGCAGCGACGGCACCCTGCACTTCAGCGCCAGCCCCCAGGTTCTGCCGCTGCAACCCCATGTGCAGGACAGCGCCAGCCTGTTTCTGCAACTCGCCAACCGCCTCACCCGCGATCCTGAGGCCTTCCAGCCCGGCGCCCAGCTCACCTTCGCCGTGGCCCGGCCCAGCGGCATGGCCGACTGGACCTTCACCGTCGCCGGCATGACCACCGTGTCCACCCCGGAAGGGCCGCTGTCCTGCTGGCATATCGTGCGTCACGCCGAAGACGCCAACCAGCTCGGCGCCCAGATCTGGCTGTCGCCGCAGTTGCAGAACCTCCCGGTGCAGATCCGACTGCAGCACTCCGCCGACAGCTACCTGCTCTTCACCCTCGATCACGCCGAGCAGCAGGCCCTGCCTCAAGCCCCTACCTCCGCCGCGCCATGAGAAAACGGCGCACCCCGAGGGGTCAACCCCGGCCCATCCCGTGCCGTTATGCAGACATGGGAAGGCCGATCTGGAGTGCAGACACAGCCCCGGAAGACCACAGGCTTGAATTTTGCTTGGAGCAACCCTATCTCCCCACCATCCAGCGGAGGAACACCATGCAAACCATGATCTATGACTCAGACGCCTTCTGTGTCCTGCAGCTCGATTGGTCGGGCGCACAGGCTTCACAGGATGGTGCCGAAGCCGATCTGTCGCGCGGAGGTTACGAAATCGTCGACAAATTCGCCCGCAAGGAAATTTTTCTGGGCGGTCGCGCGGCCGAGGGCTTTCGCCACAGCGTGCAGCAACTCATCGCCCAGGAGCCCAGCAGCGAGGAGATCGACGATTTTCTCGACCGCTATTCGGCGCTATCACGTCAATCGCTGCAGGCCCACTGAGCGCACGCAGGTCGGCCCCGCTCAACTCGTTGCGAGGGGCCGTGCGTGCGTCTCGCGCGCCAGCAGCACGCACAGCACCGACACCGCAATCCAGGCCAGCAACACCCCGTTGGCCGCCTGAAACGCCACACCGTCGTACAAGCGCACCCCACCCGACTGCTGGCCTTTCCAGAACAGATCGAGCACCCAGCCCAGCAAGGGCAGTTGCACCAGCGCGCCCACCATCACCCCAGTGTTGTGCACGCCCGAGGCCGTGCCAGCGAGCCGCTGAGGCACCGACTCCTTGGCCCAGGCGAACCCCACCACCATGCCGCCCGAGCCTACCGAGCTGAGCAGCAGCCCGAGCAGCATCAAAACCCAGGGCGCCTGGGGCCAGAACACCAGCAGCGAAAAGCCCGTCAGCATCATCACCCCGCCGAGCAGATAGGGCGCCTTGCGACGGCGCCAGCGATCCGAAATCCGCCCCCACAAGACGCCGCCGACGGAAAACGCCACCAGCATGGCCGCCACCACCCACGAAGCCTGTCCCGCGGGCAGTGATCGCTGCTGCGTCAGGAACGGCATGCCCCAGAGCGTGGTGAAAGTCAGAAACGCGCCGCACACCCCACCCGGCGCCATGAACAGCAGGACGGTATTGCGATAGCGCCAGACTTCCCCCAGGCCGCGCCCGACCTCGGCCAGCGTGGGCACCCTGCGCGCGGGCAGGTAACCGTCGAAACCCAGGTCCTCGGGCCGATTGCGGATGCGCAGCAGCGCCAGCAACGACAAGCCCAGACACAGCACCCCGACCGCGCCGAGCACCCATCGCCAGCCGAAGCTGTGCGACAACATCAGCAAGGGCGCCTGCGCCAGCACCGCGCCGAGCGTGCCCAGGGCCAGCGACAGGCCCGACATGGTGCCGAACACCCTGGGCGCGAACCAGGCCGCCGATAGTTCGAGCAAAGACACCCAGGCCACTCCATGCCCCAGGCCGATCAGGGCGCGCGCCACCGCCGCCGATTCGAAGCTGCCCGCCAGCGCGAACAACAACGCCCCGATGCCGGTGATGGCCTGTCCGACCACGATGAGGATCTTGGGGCCGAAGCGATCATTGGCGATCCCGGTCGGGATCTGCGAGGCGGCGTAAAAATAAAAATAGAACGAAGCCAGATTGCCCAGTTGCGCGGCATTGAGATGAAAATCGCGCATCAGATCGACATTGAGCACGCCCGGCGTGACCCGCAGAAAGAACCCCACCATATAGGCCGCCGCGCCTATGCCCCAGAACAGCAGGGCAAGACGAACGGGGGGATGACGCAGAACGTGGGTCATGGGCAGTGGACTAGGCCGGGAAAAGTCTGGCAGCTTACCCAAACTGGCGTCGGGCCGTGTTCCGTAGGCTCGGGCGGTCCGACGGGCGGGCCCGATTCGGTTCGCGCCCGGTCGATGACTCTTTTTATTGTGTTGAATCAAAACCTTGGGAATTGATATTCATAAACTCCAAATCATGAATATCGCCCCTCAGTCCACCTCCACCAACGCGCCTCATCTCATCCTGCCCACGCCGCAGAACCGGCTGGCGCGGCTGGAGAGCATGGCCGGTGGAGATGTGGTGCGCATCCTGAAGGCGCTGGCGCACCGCGAGCGCTTGGCCATTCTGTGCCTGCTGCTCGATGGCGAGCGCTGTGTGCGCGAGTTGGAACACGAAGTCGGCATGCGCCAGGCCGCGCTGTCACAGCAACTGGCCAAACTGCGCGCCGAAAACATCGTCGAAGCCACCCGACGCGGGCGCTTCGTGCACTATCACATCAAGAGCCAGCAAGTGCTCAACGTGGTGCGCGCGCTCTGCCCTGCCGAATAAGGCCGGTCCAAAGCCCGACCGTGGCGCCTGCCTAACGGCGGCCCAACGCCCACCTTGCCCTGCGGCATGCTCACCATGTGCCGTGCAGGCCCCAGTACACGATGAAGACCAGCACCAGGGTGGACACGGCCCAGGCCCAGGGCGGCATCATGCCCCAGAGGCGATCGAGCACGCCGGCCCCGTCATCCACCGGAAGCTGCCCGCGCATGACCTGATCGAAGCGCGAAAAGAACGTCTCCGCCAGACTCTGCGCCGTGCTGTCGACCGTGCCCTTGCCCAATTGCCCGATGGCGCCGCCCACTTCGGCGGTAGCCTGGTAATTCATCTGCGTGCCGCCGTCGGCCGTAGGCTGCAGGGCCACCAGGGCGCGCCCAAGGCCGAAACCAGCGCTTCCCGCGTTGCCCTCGAAGCGCAAGACATAGCTGTGCGGCGGGTTGGGATCTTCCAGGGTGAGCGTGCTGCTGAACCGGGTCTTGAATCCACCCACGGCCAGCACCTGCACGACCTCGAAGTGGCCAGACCCGGTATCCGTGATCGATTCGCAGCCTGGGATGCAGGCCTTGAGCACTTCCGGATTGTTGAGCGCCTCCCAGGTTTTCTGCGGACTCGTCGGCAACAACCACTTCCCCTTGACATCCATTGCGGTCTCCATGTCGTCTGACCGTTGCCGCATCGATTTCAAACTGCGCGGCAGACAGGCATATATCAAGGGCTACTTATATTCTGTGGGCGGTGGCAGATGCAAGCTGCAACGCAGCAAAATCGGGTAACTCCTAATCGGGGCATTACGGATCGTCACGGTCCGGCGACTTTCTGCAGCGCACGAGTGAGGGTCTACACTGGCCGACTCTGCTGTTTTCCCCGGACCGACCGCCATGCAGATCACCGTGCTCGACGACTATCAAGATGCTGTGCGCAAACTCGACTGCGCGCAGCATCTCGATGGCCACGATCTCAAGATTTTCAACAACACCGTCAAGGGCGTGGGGCAGCTCAGCGTGCGTCTGCGCGACACGCAGGCGCTGGTGCTGATCCGCGAGCGCACGACCATCAGCCGGGCGCTTCTGGAGAAATGTCCCAAGTTGCAGCTCATCGTTCAGACGGGGCGGATCGGCCCGCATGTGGACGTGCAGGCCTGCACCGAGTTGGGCATTGCGGTTGCGGACGGGCAGACCGATCCGGGCGTCACCGCCGAGCTGACCTGGGCGCTGGTGCTGGCCGCCATGCGTCGGCTGCCGCAATACGTCGCCAGCCTCAAGCACGGCGCATGGCAGCAGGCGGGGCTGAAATCGCAGTCGATGCCACCGAACTTCGGTCTGGGCCAAAGGCTGGCGGGCAAGACGCTGGGCATCTGGGGCTATGGCCGCATCGGCCAGCGCGTGGCCCGGTACGGTCAGGCCTTCGACATGCAGGTGCAGGTCTGGGGCAGCGAGGCCTCGCGCGCGCTCGCGGTCACGCATGGCTTCAAGGCCGTGGGCTCAAGAGAAGAGCTGTTCGCCAGCAGCGATGTGCTCAGCCTGCATCTGCGCCTGAGCGACGCCACGCGCCATCTCGTCACCCTGGCCGACCTTTCGCTAATGCAGCCCACGGCGCTGCTGGTGAACACCGCCCGGCCCGAGCTCACCGCGCCCGACGCCCTGGTGGCCGCGCTCAACCGCGGGCGGCCTGGGCTGGCCGCCGTGGACGTGTTCGAGGCCGAGCCGATTCTGCAAGGCCATCCGCTGCTGCGGCTCGAAAACGCCATCTGCACGCCTCACATCGGCTTCGTCGAACAGGCACACTACGAACAGATGTTCGCGCAGGCGTTTCGTATCATCCAGCAGTTCGCCGCTGGCGACATGAGCGCCCTGCTCAATGCCGATGGGTTGAATCCTCGGCGGGGCTGATCCTGCGGCGCGGCGCTACTTGCCGATACAGAAACTGGAGAAGATCGCGCCGAGCAGATCGTCCGGGGTGTATTGCCCGGTGATGGCCATCAGCGCCTGATGCGCCAGTCTCAGCTCCTCGGCCAGAAGGTCGAGCGGCGCCTGCGCGTCGAGCTCGATCAGGCGCAGGGCGGCGTCGAGGTGCTGCCGCGTCTGCGCCAGGGCCTGCACATGCCGCTGGCGCGCGATGAACACGCCTTCACTGCCCTGCTGCGCCCCGGCCAGGGCAAGCAGTTGGTAGCGCAAGGTCTGCAGGCCCTCGCCGCTGGCGGCCGAGATCCAGACTGATTCGCCCGCCTCCATCCCCCAATCCGACCAGACTTGCGGGAGTTGCAAGGTCAACGTTGCGACATCGACACGGTCGCGCTTGTTGAACACATGCAGCAGCGGCACGCCCTGGGGCAGCCCGCGGGCAATGTCGGCCTCGGCCTGGGCATAACCCGTCGCATGCAAGCGGGTGAGATCGTGCAGGAACAGCACCACATCGGCGTCGGCAATGGCGTGCCAGCTGCGCTCCACGCCGATGCGCTCCACCACGTCGGCGCTGTCGCGCAGCCCGGCGGTATCGACGATATGCAGCGGCACGCCCTCGATCTGGATGGTCTGGCTGACCTTGTCGCGCGTGGTGCCGGCAATGGGCGTGACGATGGCCAGCTCGGCGCCCGCCAGGGCGTTGAGCAAAGAGCTCTTGCCCACGTTCGGCTGTCCGGCCAGAACGACGCGCAGCCCCTCGCGCAACAGCGCGCCTTGCCGCGTCCTGACCTGTACCTGCTGCAGTGTCTGCTGCAGAGCCTGCAAGCGCTGCTGCGCCTGCGCCTGACGCAGAAAATCGATCTCCTCCTCGGGGAAATCGAGCGTGGCTTCGACCAGCAGTCTGAGTTCGACCAGCTCGGCGGCCAGCTCGCCCACAGCGCGCGACAGCTCGCCAGCCAGCGCGCGCGTGGCGCTGCGGGCAGCCGCTTCGGTGCTGGCATCGATCAGATCGGCCACGCTTTCGGCCTGCGCCAGATCGAGCTTGCCATTGAGAAACGCGCGCCGGGTGAACTCGCCGGGTTCGGCCAGCCGCAGGCGCAAGGGCGCCCCAAGTTCGAGCAGCCGGGCAAGCAGCAGTTGCAGCACCACCGGCCCGCCGTGGATCTGCAACTCCAGCACGTCCTCGCCGGTGTAGGAGTGCGGCGCAGGGAAGTACAGCGCCAGCCCCTGATCGATCACCTCGCACCGAGCGTCCCTGAACGGCAGATAGGTCGCATGACGCGCGACGAGCTCCCGTCCGGTGATGGCGCGGGCCACGTCAGCCAGCGACTTGCCCGAGGCCCGCACGATGCCCACGGCACCGCGCCCGGGCGCGGTGGCCACCGCCACGATCGGATCGCCGTCACGCGCCAGCAGATTCATGGCCCAGCGCCAGCGCGTCTCCCGCCGAGCCTTATTTGGCCGCGGTGTCGGTCAGCACGCCCACACCCATCTTCTTGTTGATGAACCACTGCTGCGCGATCGAGGTGGTGTTGTTGGTCAGCCAGTACAGCACCAGACCGGCCGGGAAGAAGAAGAACATGATGGAAAACGCCGCGGGCATGATCCACATCAGCCGCGCCTGCATCGGATCGGGCGGCGTCGGGTTGAGCTTGACCTGCAGGAAGGAGGTGGCGGTCATGATGGCCGGCAGGATGTAGTACGGGTCCTTGGCCGAGAGGTCGTGAATCCAGAGAATCCACGGTGCGCCGCGCAGTTCCACGCTGGAAAGCAGCACCCAGTACAGCGCGATGAACACCGGGATCTGGATCACGATGGGCAGGCAGCCGCCCAGCGGGTTGATTTTCTCCTTGCGGTACAGCTCGACCATGGCCTGGTTCATCTTGGCCTGATCGCCCTTGTACTGCTCGCGCAGCGCGTTGATGCGCGGGCCGACCGCCTTCATGCGGGCCATCGACTTGTAGCTGGCCGCCGTCAGCGGGAAGAACGCCAGCTTGATCAGCAGCGTCAGCACGATGATGGACCAGCCCCAGTTCTGCACCACCTTGTGGATCATTTCCAGCAGCCAGAAAATGGGCTTGGCCAGGATGGTGACCCAACCGTAGTCCTTCACCAGTTCCAGGCCGGGGGCGAGCGCGCCCAGGGTGCTCTCCAGCTCGGGGCCGACGAATAGCTTGGCGTCGGTGTTGATGCTCTTGCCCGGCGCGATCTGCGCAAGTGGCTGAATCACGCCCACGGCGTAGAGGTTTTCGCCGAGTTTGCGGGTGTAGAGGTCGCGCGGCCCCTCGTAGGGCTGCGGCACCCAGGCCGAGACGAAGTAATGCTGAATCATGGCCACCCAACCGCTGTCGACCTTTTTCGGCGTCTCGTTGGCTTTCAGATCCTTGAACTCGAACTTCTGGAACTTGTTGGCGTTGTCGTAGTACGCCGGGCCGGTATAGGTGTGATAGAAGTGCGATTCGTCGCCCGGCGGGGTATTGCCGTCACGCACGATCTGCATATACATCTGCGGGCTCACCGGCTGGGTGCCGGTGTTGGTGATGGTGTTCTGCACATTCACCACATAGCTGTCGCGGGTGAAGGTGTAGGTACGTTCGAGCTTGATGCCGCCCAGATCGGGCGAGACCAGCTTGACCTGCAGGGTCTTGGCATCGCCCATGTCGCGCGGGCCGGGCAGCACCGTCATCTCGGTTTCATGGTTGGGAAAGTCGCCGCCGATCAGGCCCGATTGCGCCATGTATTTGTTGTTCGCCGTGTCGTCGAACAGCACCACGTTCTTGCCCGGCTCGGTGCGGCTCTCGTACTTGAGCAGCTTGGCGTATACCAGATTGCCACCTCGCGAGGAGATCTTCACTTCCATCAAGTCGGTATGGACGGTAACGATCTGCGCAGCGCGTGCCGATGAAGCCGCCGCGGTGGGCGCGGCCAGAGGCGCACCCGAGGCCGTGCTCGTGGCGTTCGGCAGAGTGGCCGCACTGGGCGCAGCCTGCGGCACGGCGCTGGTCGGCGCGCTCGCCACGTGCGCGGGATGGGCCGGCGGCGTGCCGAACAAATCGGTCTCACCGTTGTAGCGCAACCATGCGTTGTACAGAAAAATCATCGACATGGTGAATACCACCCAGAGAACCGAACGGCGGAGATCCATACGCAAATCCTGTTGAAGTGATGCAGAAGGGCCCGAAGACCTCAGAGCTTGGAAGAGAGGAGTGGAGACGGGGGTTTTGGCGCCCTCGCGCCAGGGCCGGACGCTGCGGGCGAAACCGATTCTTCCGACGTCGACGCGCTATTGTGCATGGCGGGCGGTGACGCATCCCGCGTCGCGTCGCCAGCCTCTTGTTGCGCCTGGGCATCGGCTTCGTCGCGATGACGCCAGGGCGCCCAGGTAAAAACCTCGGGCACCGGCTCATGCCCGCCTAGACACCAGGGCTGACAACGCAGAATTCTCGCGGCTCCAAGATAGGTTCCCGCCGCCGCACCGTGTCGTTCCAGCGCTTCGATGGTGTACTGCGAACAAGTCGGGTAGAAACGGCACTGCCCGCCCACCCAGGGGCTGAGCAGCAGACGGTACAAGCGCACCAGCCCGATCAGAATGTGTTTCATGCGGAACCCCGCTCAGCCAGGATCACCGTGCGTTCGATCCAGGCCTTGAGCAAAGCGTTCACCGCCTGCTGCACATAAGCCAGCAAGGCCGGCGAGCGCGCACTGCGGAAATCCGTCGGCAGCTTGCGCGTCAAACGCAGCATCAGCACCGGCGCCTGCATTTGGGCGAACTCGGGCAGATGCAGCTCGCGCAACGCCTGGCGCATCACCCGCTTGATGAGGTTGCGGCGCACGGCAGCCTTGCAGAATTTTTTGGGGATGACCAGTCCGAGCCAGCAACACCTGGGGGCCGCGTCCCCCTGCAGCCACTCGGCAGGCGCCGCGCGGTAGTGCAGGCGGAACTCGGCCTGCTGAAAGTATCGCGCAGCAAAAAGCGCGGCAAACGCGTCGGGTTGCCGCAGCATTTCAATATTCATGGCACTCGGAAGTGCGGTGGAAGGATCGAGTGTCGCGTCCTCGGCGTGCGCGACACCGTCGGACTGCAAGCGAGACCCGCAGACCGCTCAAACCCAATGGCCTGACGACCTCAGACCGCCAGACGCTTGCGACCCTTGGCGCGGCGGGCATTGATCACCGCGCGGCCACCCTTGGTCTTCATGCGCACCAAAAAGCCATGGGTGCGCTGACGGCGGGTCTTCGAAGGTTGATACGTACGTTTCATGAAACTCACCTTGATGGAAAAACGGCCAACATCACAGCCGTCCGGTTTGAAGCACCGACTTGATTGATCGCGCCGGGCGGCGCGCAAATCCTGGCCGATCGAAGGCCTAGATTCTTCAAAAAAAGCCCTCTATTGGAATCGGCTTCACTCCGCTTGTCAATCAAGACCCTCTTTTTCCATGCCCATTTGCCCCATCCGAAGCCGTACAGGCCTTGCACCATAAGCACCCCTCGCAACCTCCCTCGCGAACCCGATTCACAGCAAAAAAAGCGCCCCCGGTCTGTGGATAACTTGTGCAGCGGAGTTAAACTTACAGGCTTTCGCTTGGCGTTCGCAGCCGATTTTTTCACCCTCGCCAAGCCCCCTGATACAGTCGTTGAGCAACCCCGTTTCCCGACTGGCGCCGCCAAAGACGAAGGGCCTGGGGAACCGATTCCAACCTCGTTTTCTGCATGACTCACGAACAATCCTGGCAGCAGTGCTGCGCCCAGCTCGCTACGGTCATTCCCGATCAACAGTTCGCAGCCTGGATCAAGCCACTGTCGGCTCCAAGTTGGAGCGAAGACGGCAGCACCGCCGTGCTCAACGTGCCCAACCGCTTCAAGCTCGACTGGCTGCGCTCGCAATACGGTGCCCGCATCACCGAATCGCTCAGTGCCGTCGTGGGTCGCCCGGTGCAGGTCGATTTCATGGTGCAGAAGACGCCCGCCCGCCCGGCCCAGCATCACAGCGGGACTCATGGGCTGCGGCCGCCTGTCGGCACCCCATCATCTCAGCCCAACACCGAGGCATCTGCCCCGGAACCGGACGATGCGCCTGGAGCTCAGCCTGCTGGCGGCAATGGCCTGTCCCGGGATACCGTCGAAGCCGACGCGCTGGAGCGCTCACGCCTGAACCCGATGCTCAGCTTCGAGACGCTGGTCACCGGCAAGGCCAACCAGCTCGCCCGCGCCGCGGCGATCCAGGTCGCGGAAAACCCCGGTCGTTCCTACAACCCGCTGTTCATCTACGGCGGCGTCGGCCTGGGCAAGACCCACCTGATGCATGCCGTCGGCAACGCGCTGCTGGCGCAACAGCCCGGCGCGCGCATCCGTTACCTGCAGGCCGAGCAGTTCGTCAGCGAAGTGGTACGCGCCTATCAGCGCAAGGCCTTCGAGGAATTCAAGCGCTACTACCACTCGCTCGATCTGCTGTTGATCGACGATGTGCAGTTCTTCGCCGGCAAGGACAAGACCCAGGAAGAGTTTTTCTACGCCTTCGAGGCGCTCATCACCAAGCGCTCGCAGATCATCCTCACCAGCGACACCTACCCCAAGGAGCTTCGGGAGATGGATCAGCGCCTGGTCTCCCGCTTCGATTCCGGCCTGACGGTGGCCATCGAGCCGCCTGAGCTGGAGATGCGCGTGGCCATTCTGCTGCGCAAGGCCGATGCTGAGCTGACCACCCTGCCTGAGGAAGTCGCGTTTTTTGTCGCCAAGAACGTGCGCTCCAATGTGCGCGAGCTCGAAGGCGCGCTGCGCAAGATCCTGGCCTATGCGCGCTTCAGCGGGCAGGACGTGTCGATCAGCCTGGCGAAAGAGGCGCTCAAAGACCTTCTTTCGCTACAGAACCGGCAGGTATCTGTGGAAAACATCCAGAAAACAGTCGCCGATTTCTACAAGATCAAGGTGGCCGACATGTATTCCAAAAAACGTCCTGCCAGCATCGCGCGTCCTCGCCAGATCGCCATGTACCTCGCCAAGGAACTGACGCATAAAAGCCTGCCGGAGATCGGCGAGTTGTTCGGTGGGCGCGACCACACCACGGTGCTGCATGCCGTGCGCAAGATCGGCCAGGAACGTACCAAGCTGCAGGAACTCAACCAGCAGCTCCACGTGCTGGAACAGACGCTCAAGGCCTGAGAGGTTGCGAGCAAATCCGGCGCGAACGCAGCATCAACCCGTAGAAGAAGAACAAGTCGTTGTGTAGGGTGTGAAGAATTTCTGGATAAATCGGCAAGTCGTGCGGCTCGAGGCAAGTTGTTCCAAACCGTCCTTTGTCTCCCGGCTGTTTGTCCACAGCCCCTTGCAACGATGCAAGCCGCATGAACACTGCACTTTTTGTCTTATCCACAAGCTGGGCCGCCCCTTACTATCAGTCCTATTCTGAATAAAGGAAAAGAAAGAATGAACAGATTGACGTCTTCTCGCGATGAACTGCTCAAACTGCTCGGCCAGGGAGCGGGCATCGTCGAACGCCGCCAAACCCTGCCCATCCTGGCCAATGTGCTGATCCAGCACAACGCTCAAGGCACCCAGTTCATCACCAGCGATATGGAAGTGCAGATCCGCCTCCAGGCCGGTGAGACGGTGCAGACGAGCGCGGAAGACGCAGCGATCACGGTCAACATGCGCAAGCTGCTCGACATCCTGCGCGCGGCCAGCCCCGGAACGGTCACGCTGGAATGGAGCGAGGGCAAGATGACGGTACGCGCCGGAAAGAGCCGCTTCAGTCTCCAGACCTTGCCCGCAGAAGACTTTCCTCTGGTGCGCGCCGCGGCCGACTTCACCGACCCTGCCGCTCATGGCCCTACTCTGCGGCTGCCGCAAAAGCTGCTCAAGCGCCTGCTCGGCCTTACCCACTTCGCCATGGCGCAGCACGACATTCGCTACTACCTCAACGGCATGCTGTGGGTCGCCGAGGGGCAGCAGATGCATCTGGTGGCCACCGATGGCCATCGCATGACCCTGGCCACCGCGCCGCTGGAACAAGCGGTTGCGCGCCGCGAAATCATCCTGCCGCGCAAGACCGTGCTCGAACTCTCGCGTTTGTTGAGCGACGACGACGAGGCCATGATCGACATCGCGCTGGCCAGCAACCAGGCCCGCCTTACCATGGACGGGCTGGAATTCACCAGCAAGCTCATCGAAGGCAAGTTTCCCGACTACCAGCGCGTCGTGCCTAAAGGCCACCGCAATATGCTGCAGGTCGAGCGCAGCACCCTGCAGGCGGCGCTGCAGCGCGTGGCCATTCTGACCAACGACAAGTTCAAGGGCGTGCGCGTCAACCTCGAACCCGGCCTGCTGCGGCTGACCTCGATCAACGCCGAGCAGGAGGAGGCCCAGGAAGAGATCGATGTCGATTACGGTGGTGATGCCATCGAGATCGGCTTCAACATCGCGTATCTCATCGATGCTCTGGCCAATATGACCTCGGATCAGGTGCGGCTCGAACTGCTCGACGGCAACAGCAGCGCCCTGTTCACCATGCCCGACGAACCCCATTTCAAGTATGTGGTCATGCCCATGCGGATCTGACCCGGCGCTCGCCCCGGCTCCGGCCCTGCCTCACCCGGCCTCACCGCATCGATTTTTTCCATGGATGGCCATGGCATCCGTTTTTGAAAGTGTCTGATGAACGAACCGAAGAACGACAGCTACAGCGAAAATTCCATTCAAATCCTGGAGGGACTCGAAGCGGTGCGCAAACGTCCCGGCATGTACATCGGCGACACTTCCGACGGCACCGGTCTGCACCACCTGGTATTCGAAGTCGTCGACAACTCCATCGACGAAGCCCTAGCCGGATTCTGTGACGACATCGTCGTCACCATCCACTCCGACAACTCCATCAGCGTGTCCGACAACGGGCGGGGCATTCCCACCGGTGTCAAGATGGACGACAAGCACGAGCCCAAGCGCAGCGCGGCCGAAATCGCCCTCACCGAGCTGCACGCCGGGGGCAAGTTCAACCAGAACAGCTACAAGGTCTCCGGCGGTCTGCACGGCGTGGGCGTGAGCTGCGTCAACGCCCTGTCGCAATGGCTGCGACTGACCGTGCGGCGCGATGGTGATGTGCACACCCTCGAATTCGCCCGAGGCGCGCTGCAGAACCGGCAGATTCAGATGATCGATGGCGTGGAAGTCTCCGCCGCACCCGTCACCGGCAAGACCGACAAGCGCGGCACCGAAGTGCACTTCCTGCCCGATGCGGAGATTTTCACCACCGTCGACTTCCATTACGAAGTGCTGGCCAAGCGCCTGCGCGAGCTGTCCTTCCTCAACCACGGCGTCAAGATCCGTCTGGTCGACGAGCGCCAGGGCAAAGAAGAGAACTTCGCCTTCTCCGGCGGGGTGAAGGGCTTTGTCGAATACATCAATCGCGGCAAGAGTGTGCTGCACCCGAACATCTTTTACGCCCAGGCGGAAAAGGCTTCCGAGGTGGGCACCACCATCAGCGTGGAAGTCGCCATGCAGTGGAACGATGGCTATGCCGAAACCGTGCAGTGCTTCACCAACAACATTCCGCAACGCGACGGCGGCACCCACCTCACCGGCCTGCGCGCGGCGATGACCCGGGTCATCAACAAATACATCGACGACAACGAACTGGCCAAGAAAGCCAAGGTCGAGATCAGCGGCGACGATATGCGCGAAGGCCTCACCTGCGTGCTCTCGGTGAAGGTGCCCGACCCCAAGTTCAGCAGCCAGACCAAAGACAAGCTGGTGTCGAGCGAAGTGCGCGGGCCGGTCGAAGACCTCGTGGCCAAGGCGCTGTCCGACTACCTGCTCGAAACGCCCAATGACGCCAAGATCATCTGCGGCAAGATCATCGACGCCGCCCGTGCCCGCGAAGCCGCGCGCAAGGCGCGTGAAATGACCCGCCGCAAGGGCGTGATGGACGGCCTGGGCCTGCCCGGCAAACTGGCCGACTGCCAGGAAAAAGACCCCGCCCTGTGCGAGCTCTACCTGGTGGAGGGCGACTCCGCCGGCGGCTCGGCCAAACAGGGCCGCGACCGCAAGTTCCAGGCCATCCTGCCGCTGCGCGGCAAGATCCTCAACGTCGAAAAAGCGCGCTTCGAAAAGCTGCTCACCAGCAACGAAATCCTCACCCTCATCACCGCGATGGGCACCAGCATCGGCAAGGACGATTTCAACATCGACAAGCTGCGCTACCACCGCATCATCATCATGACCGATGCCGACGTCGACGGCGCGCACATCCGCACCCTGCTGCTCACCTTCTTCTTCCGCCAGATGCCCGAGATCGTCGAACGCGGGCACATCTACATCGCCCAGCCGCCGCTCTACAAAGTCAAGCACGGCAAGGACGAGCAGTACCTCAAAGACGGCGCCGAACTCGACGCCTACCTGCTGCGCGTGGCGCTCAAAGACGCCGCCATCCACCGCCCCGACACCCCCTCGCCGCTGGCGGGCGAAACCCTCGAACAACTCGCCCGCCAGCACGTTCTGGCCGAGGCCGTGATCGCCCGTCTGGGCGTGTTCATGGACGAGCAGGCGCTGCGCGCCATCGTCGATGGCGTGGTCATCGACCTCGACCATGCGCCCCAAGGCAGCGCCGACGCGCTCGCCGCCTATCTGGCGCAGCACACCGACCACGGCGAAGCGCCGCAGGTGCTGGCCGAGGTCGATCCGCGCACCGAAAAGCCCTATCTGCGCATCGTGCGCCGACACCACGGCAACCTCAAATCCACAGTGCTGCACGCCGACTTCGTCCACGGCGCCGACTACGCCGTGCTGGCGCAGGCCGCACAGACCTTCCACGGCCTCATCGCTGCAGGCTCCACCGTGCGCCGCGGCAACGGCGACAACGCCAAGGAAGCCGCGGTGGCCAGCTTCCGCGAAGCCATGGACTGGCTCATCCGCCAGGCCGAAAACACCGTCGGCCGCCAGCGCTACAAAGGCCTGGGCGAAATGAACCCCGAGCAACTTTGGGAAACCACCATGGACCCCGCCGTGCGCCGCCTGCTGCGCGTGCAGATCGACGACGCCATCGAAGCCGACCGCGTGTTCACCATGCTCATGGGCGACGAAGTCGAACCCCGCCGCGACTTCATCGAAACCAACGCCCTGCGGGCAGCGAATCTGGATGTGTAGGTTTGTAGGTTTTCATCTAACTTGCCAAAATTCTCACACTTGCCAAAAAATCCCCAGCCTGGAGGTTGGGGATTTTTTGTTTTAGATCAATGGGATAGCCAAGTATCTGGATAGCAGATCGCAACGAGTCGTTGCGTCCGATGGGGTCGCGTCCCGCGACGTGGTGTAGGTCCACAGCCCGGATAGGCTGAGCTACACGGTACTCAGCGTGCCACAGCGGACAGCCGAGCCGGGGCAGTATCGCAGAGCGACTGGAGGCCTTCAAGCTGCATGTATCGACGGTTCAGCGACCCCTCGTCGTTCTGCTCCAGCATCATGGCACCGACCAGGCGGGTGATGGCCCCATCGTTGGGGAAGATGCCCACGACGTGGGTGCGGCGCTTGATGTCGGCGTTCAGGCGCTCGAGCGGGTTGGTCGAGTCGGTCTGCGGCCAGTGCGCCTTCGGGAAGGTCATGAAGGCCAGCACGTC
>NZ_LIPV01000013.1 GCF_001418255.1 Thiomonas bhubaneswarensis | reverse complement strand
GCCGGAACTCGGCAGGATACGGCGGACGTGACTTGGACATGATGTGGACTCCTTCATCAAAAGATTAGGTGTCCACGAAGCGGGGTCAACTCCAGTCCCCGCGCAACGGAACGCTTCTCGACCGCGATGGGCGCTGTTTGCGCGGCCTCGCGCATAGTTTGTCGCATGCATCCAGGACAGTCCTGGAGCAAGACGCCAGGCCGCGAATTCGCCATCACATCCCTGGATCCTCCGAATCGGCGGCGCAGCAGCCCGATGGGTCCATGATTCACCGCATCCTGCGCACGATCTCGCGCAAAAATCGCTTGGGATGCGTGGCATTCTCGCTGTCGCAGGCTTGCGCCGCCTGTTTCGTGTGAGATGATTATTTCATGGCGTGGAGCCTCCACGCCGCGGTCTTGTCAACAAGGAGAATTTCTATGGCCGATCACACTCACCTCCGCCGCCTCGCCATCGCGTCCGCGCTCGTCCTGACCACCTTGCTCGCCGCTTGCGGTGGAGGCGGGGGCGGTTCGGCCCCCGCTGGCACCGCCACGTCGTCCTCGACCTCGACGACCACCTCGTCCGCGAGCACCGGCACGCTGGCGACCGCGCAATACCCTGCGGGTTCGCCGGAACTGGCCGCGTTCAACCAGTTGAACGCCATGCGCCAGCAGTGCGGATTCCCGGCCGTGAAAGAGAACACGCTGCTGGACGCCGCTGCGAATAATCACTACAAGTACATGGTGGACAACCAGGTTACGGGGCACTACGAGGTGAGCGGAAACCCAGGCTTCACCGGCGTCACGCCTCTGGCTCGCGCGACTTTTGTTGGGTACGCCTATCAGGCTTCAGAAGAAAATAGCGCATTCAATAGCAATGTTGGTGGCGATTTATCTATCATTGCACTTTCAAGCGTGCCGTATCACCTTGCGCTGCTCTTCCAGCCATATTCCGAAGTGGGGCTTAAATATGGAACTTATGTGGTAGGCGCGACGAATTCTTCGTATTTGTTTGAGGCGACGCTTGGTTCTGGCGTCTCATTGCAAACATTGCCGAATGCTCCGCTCACATTTCCATGCCAGGGCACAAGCGGTGTGAACTACGAATCATCCGCCCCCGGAGAAAATCCGACGCCAACCATCAACGGGATGGCCATTACCGGAACGACAGGGACTCCAATCGCGATTGAGGCGAATGCTGGCGACACTGTGCGCCTTACAAGTGGAACGTTAACAGACCCAAGCAATAATACTATTGCAATGAATCTTATGGACTCAAGCAATGACAGCAATCATGAGCTTGGCGCAAATACTGCCGTTGCCTTTCCTAGTAATGCGCTTCAACCCAACACGACCTACATGGCCACGCTTTCCGGGACGATCAACGGCAATACCTTCACCCGCCAGTTCAGCTTCACCACGGGTAATCAAGGGCAGTTCTGAGCCTTCTTCGGTGATTTGATCTCTTGCGCAACAGCGTTTCGTATGCGGAGAAATATGCCAAACTTTCGCGACTTGCGCTGAAGTCCTTGCGAATGGGCATGTGCTGATGCGGCGCGCCGCATCAGCACATTTCAGGGGCTTCATGTCCGGGATGCGTTCCCCTCGAACGCCGCGCCCGGCGATTCTTGTCATCTCGTTGCTCTTTCCGTCGCTACGGTCCGCGTGCGGCGGGAACACATCGCCAGCCGTAGCGTCAGGCACTTCCGCGCAAGAAACCTATGCGGCCGTTTCGGCGGCATTTGCAAAAGCTCAGGCGGATGGTGCCGAGCCTGTTCTTGAAACATCCAACAGCCTCGGCCCCAATTCCCTTGGCGCCATAGCAAATAGGGCGAATGCCCAGATTGCCGCGAACCCAGCTTCCGGGAGCCATTTTGTCTCGCTGCGCTGAGCGGCACATGAAAACATCCGAGTCGTTTGCCAATCCCGCGATGCGTTTTCTCGGCGACCTTATGCTGTACCCCGTCATGCCGTTGATCCTGTTCCGCGCTGTTTGATTCGTTGCGCGGCAGGCCCGGCATGCATGCTGGGGTATGGCGCGGCGCCACAAGGCGCCTTTCGGCAGTCGCGGCACTGCGACCCCGTCGACGATTGATGCCGCGCCCATCCAGTGAGCCTGGCGCGGCCGCCTCAAGTCATCGTCAGCCCGGACCTGAATGATCGCCGCCAAGGCACGCGCCACGAGGCTGGCGTCGATGCCCGCCTGGACCGATCAGTTGGGCGCCTCGAAAAACCTGGCGGTCTCGCGGCGGTGCGTGCATGATGTGGTCGAGTTGATGTGACAAGGGGGTGGCAGTGATCAAGGTCAGTCTGTTCGCGGAGCAAGAGCGCGAGACGAAGTTGGACAAGATCGGCGACGCGTTGAGCAAGCTGGCCGAGCATGTGGACTTCGCGGCGCTGGCCGCGGAGATCGACGAGGCGGCGCCGAGGCCTGGGCGTGAACGCGGTGGCCGCCCGCCGTTGCCGACCGAGCTGATGGTGCGGGTGCTGGTCGTGCAGCAGCTCTACAACCTCAGCGACGAGCAGATGGAGTTCCAGCTTCTGGATCGGCTGAGCTTCCAGCGCTTCGTGGGCTTGCGGCAGAGTTCGCAGGCACCGGACCGCACGACGAT
Source organism: Thiomonas bhubaneswarensis (assembly GCF_001418255.1). Classification (GTDB taxonomy): domain Bacteria; phylum Pseudomonadota; class Gammaproteobacteria; order Burkholderiales; family Burkholderiaceae_C; genus Thiomonas; species Thiomonas bhubaneswarensis. The sequence continues at coordinate 48,244 of NZ_LIPV01000013.1, read as the reverse complement.
CTGGACCTTCAAGGAGCGGCTGATCAAGGCCGGCGCAACCGAGCGCATCTTCGAGGCGGTGGGCCGGCAACTCGACCGTCACGGCTACATCGCGCGAGGCGGACAGATGATCGATGCCAGCATCGTGCCTGCCCCGAAGCAGACGTTGACCAGGAATGAAAAGGAGATCGTCCAGCAGGACGCGATGCCGGTCGAGTGGTCGCCCTCGAAGCGCCGGCAGAAGGACGTGCAGGCGCGCTGGACCAAGAAGCATGGCAAGAGCTACTTCGGCTTCAAGCTCTGCAGCAGCGTGGACCGGCGCCATAAGCTGATCCGCCGCGTGCACGTGAGCACGGCCAGCGAGCACGACACCTTGCATTTCGAGCGCGTGCTCGATTGCGGCAACACGAGTCGCGATGTCTACGCGGACAAGGGCTACGTCGACGGCGAGCGCGAACAGCGACTCGGCGAGAAGGGGTGGCGGTTGCACATTCAGCGCAAGGGCCAAGCCGACAAGCCGCTGTCGGATTGCCAGGAGCGGCGCAACAAGCGCATCGCCAAAACCCGGGCCCGGGTGGAGCACGTGTTCGCCAGCCTGGAGCAGATGGGCGGCAAGGCGCTGCGCTCAATCGGCCTGGCGCGGGCCACGCTGCACCTGAACTGGAAGGCCGCGACGTACAACCTGCGGCGCCTGTGCTCGTTGAAGGACATGGGACCGGCGGCCTTCTGACGCCCGAAATGGGCCTGGATCGGTCGAAAACGACCAGATCCGGGCACCGGAGGGCGAAAAATCACCACGCCAACCTTCAAGAAGGCTGTGAACCGGTCGGATTGCGCGGTCGTCACGGCAAGTTCAGGTCAGGAAACCAGTAATTCGAGGTGCCCACAAGGAGGTTTTTACTCCGTTGGTTAGAAGGTAATATTTTACCGGATTGTGATCGAAGGCCTTGTTTATTTCTAGACAGTACGATGAGCACTGCTGTTCGTACTCGTAAATGTTCACAGTCGTAGATTTGGCATCTACAATTAAAGTGGGCATTCCAGAGGACATAATTGCATAGTCAGGTTTATATAGTGCTGACTTGCTCCCCTTGCCGACCTTAAGTTCTCGGAGAGATGATTTGAGTTTGACTTCTGGTGGAAGGAATCCTAAATCATCCAATAGCTTGTCGACAAAGCGCGATTCAACAGTGGCCTCATTCGTTAGGTCTTTTAAAACGCAAAACTTGTTTTTCATGTTGTGATTTCAATGCGGTCGTACTTGTTCGTTAGGTGACACTGTAATGATCATTTCTGCGATGCAAGTTGACAGGTCACGCGATAAGGGCAGGAAAGCTTCATCTTCCCCAAGAATCCTTCAACCCCGTCACCCGGTTGAACACCACCTTCCCGTCCACCCCATGGTCCGCGCGGTCGGCCACAAAGTAGCCGTGCCGTTCAAACTGGAATTTCTGGTCGGGCTTGGCGGCGGCCAGTGACGGTTCCACGACCGCCGTCACCACCTTCAGGCTGTCGGGGTTGAGGGCGTCGAGGAAGTTCTTGCCGCCCGCGTCGGGTTGCGGGTCGGTGAACAGGCGGTCGTACAGGCGCACTTCGGCGCTCACGCCGTCGGCGGCGCCCACCCAGGTGATGGTGGCCTTGGGCTTGACGCTGTCGGCGCCGGAGTTGTTGCGTTGGGAGCCCTGGGTGTTTACCGTCATGCGATACGTGTCTCGAAGTTCATGCAGATGGTTTTGCATGAGTTGGCTTGCGTAGGTCAATGTGTGGTGAGATCATATTTCGAACGATCTTTGGTTCAGGTGCACATTTACCGGCGGTCACAATTCTTTGCGGCTTGGTGGCTCTGCGCTTCGTGCTCTTCCTTTTTTCGCCTCCATTTGCTCGGCGCTGCCGCGCTTTCGCCGCAAGGGTCGCGTTCGCACGCCCCCCCTTTTCGCCACGCGCAGGGTGGCTGCATTGCAATCTCTGCAAAAATCTTTCCGTTGGCCGCTCGCGCTGGCTGACTCGCCCTCCAATCCCCTCGCCCCATGCCCCGCCGCATTCTCTATCTCTCCGGCACCCGAGCCGACTTCGGGTTGATGCGCCAGACTTTGCACGCGGCAGCTGCGCATTCGGGGCTGGAGGTGGCGGTGGCGGTCACGGGCATGCATCTGCACCCCGACTACGGCCACACGGTGGACGACATCGCGGCCAGCAGGCTGCGCATCGCGGCGCGTATTCCCAGCGATGTGGGTGCGCGCGATGGCGCAGGCATGACGCGGGCGATCAGCCAGACGCTGGCAGGCCTGGTGCCGGTGCTGCAGGTGGAAAAGCCTGACGCGCTGCTGCTGCTGGGTGACCGTGGCGAGATGCTCGCGGGGGCGATTGCGGCGCTGCATCTGGGCGTCCCGAGCATCCACCTGCACGGCGGCGAGCGCTCGGGCACGGTGGACGAGCCGGTGCGCCATGCCATCAGCAAGCTCGCGGCGCTGCATTTCTGCGCCACTGCGCAGTCGCGCGAGCGCCTCATCGCCATGGGCGAAGACCCGCAGCGCGTGCATGTGGTGGGCGCTCCGGGGCTGGATGATCTGTCGGATGTGCGGCAGCTTGCGCGAGAGGCCGCGCTGCAAGCCTTGCGGCCCTGGGCGGAGAACTTTGCGGATCGCCCCTACGCTCTCGTGCTGTTTCATCCCGTGGTTCAGGAGGCCGAAGACGCCGCCACGCAGACCCAGGCGCTGCTCGATGGGCTGCGGGCCGCGGGGGCGGGCTCGGCCTTCAACGTGTTGTGGCTCGCGCCCAATGCCGACGCGGGTTCGGGCTCCATCGAGGCGCTGCTGCGGGCGCAGCAGTGGCCGGGGTTTCACCGCATCACGCACCTGCCGCGCGACGACTATCTGGCCGCGCTGCGCCATGCTGCGGTGCTGGTGGGCAATTCGTCGTCGGGCATCATCGAGGCGGCCAGTCTGGGCACACGGGTGGTCAACGTCGGCAGCCGCCAGAACTTGCGCGAGCGCAACGCCAACACAGTCGACGTGCCGCCGCAGGCCGAGGCCATCGAAGCGGCCGTGCGGCAGGCGCTGGCCGAAGGCCCGTGGCCGCATCCCGAAGACAATGTCTATGGCGATGGCCGCAGCGCCGCGCGCATCGCGCAGTTGCTGGCGACACTTCCCTTGTCGGCCGAACTGTTGCACAAGGTGAACCGTTACTGAAACCCACATGCCCGCATCCTTTGAAAAACCCGTCCTGATCGTGTTTGGCGCCGGTGGCCACGGCCGTGTGGCGGCCGACGCGGCGTTGTTAAGCAGCGCGTTTGCGCGCGTGGTCGCCTCAGACCGCAACGCGGCCACATGGGGCGGCGAACTGCTGCCCGGCGTGCCAGTGCTCTCTCCCGACGAGGCCGCTGCTCTGCCCGGCCCGCGCGCGGTGCATGTGGCCATCGGCCACAACACGATACGGCGCGACGAGGCGGCGCGGCTGGCGTCTCTCGGGCCGCTGGCCACCATCGTCCACCCCGCGGCCAGCGTGGCGGCGTCGGCGCGCGTCGCGCCAGGCTGTCTGATCACGGCGCAGTGCGTGGTCGGGCCGATGGCCGAGCTGGGCGAGGGGGTCATCGTCAACCACGGCGCGGTGGTCGATCACGACTGCCGCATCGCCGCCTGGGCGCATGTGGCCCCCGGTGTGAATCTCGGCGGCGCGGTGCAGGTGGGTGAAGCCGCGCTGGTGGGCGCGGGCAGCACGGTGCTGCGCAATCTGCGCATCGGCGCGCTTGCCACGCTGGGCGCGGGCGCAGTGCTGCTGCAAGACCTGCCCGACGGCGCGGCCTGGGCTGGCGTGCCGGCGCGGCCTCTGTCACAGGCCACAGCCTGAACCAGGAGATTCGTCCACTAGGCCGCAATGTACACTTCAATGTACATTTTGCCCGGAGCCCTGCCATGCGTGACACCACTTTCACCGAACTGCGCAACCACGCCCGCGCGTTTTTCGATCTGGTCGAAGCCGGCGAAACCGTGCGCGTGTTGCGCAAGGGCAAACCCATCGCCGAGATTCACCCGGTCGCGCCGCAAGTGCCCTCCTGGAAGCGACGAGCGGCCCGCCCGCTGCAGATTACGGGTGAGCAGATCAGCCGCGTCATTCTCGACCAGCGCTGAGATTCACCGCCTCTGCGCTGAGACACCATGCGGGTGTTCTTCGATTCCTCGGCCTTGGCCAAGCGCTATGTCGACGAAACCGGCTCGGCCGAGGTGCTGCGCTGGTGCGATGCGGCCAGCGTGCTCGCGCTGTCGGTCATCGCAGTGCCTGAGCTGATCTCCGCCTTCAACCGCCTGCTGCGCGCGGGTTGCATCGACGTGCAGCAGTACCGTACCGTGAAGGCCGACCTGCTCGCCGACATCGAGGATGCCCTGGTCTGCGACACCTCGCCCGACGTCGTCGGCCACGCCGTGCGCGCGCTCGAGGCCCACCCGCTGCGCGGCATGGACGCGCTGCACATCGGCGCCGCGCTGGCTTGCGAGGCCGAGGTGTTCGTCTCGGCCGATCAGCGCCAGTGTGGCGCAGCGCGCGCCCTCGGCCTGCGCGTCGTTCCTGTTTGATTGCCGTCTGATTCCCCGCTGCCATGTCCCCACTCCCACTCGCCCAACTTTGTCTGCCCCCCACCGCCACCTTGCACGAGGCGCTGGCGCGGCTCGATGCCACGGCGCAGGGCATTCTGCTGGTCACCGACACGCAAGGCCGTCTGCTGCGCACTGTGACCGACGGCGACCTGCGCCGCGCCGCGCTATCCGGGGCGAGGAAGGAAACGGCCCTGTCGTCCCTGCCTGCCCACCCGCCGCACACGGTGAGCCTGCAGGCCAGCCAGCGCGACGTGCTGGCGCTGATGGACGCACACCGCATCGACCATGTGCCGGTGGTGGACTCCCACGGGCGCGCGGTCGATCTGGTCACTCGGCGCGAGCTTTCGCAGCGCGTCTGGCTGTCGTCGCCGCATCTGGGCGAAGACGAAGTGGCGCTGGTGCAGGAGGCGTTCACCAGCAACTGGATCGCGCCGCTCGGCCCCCATGTGGACGCCTTCGAGCGCGAGCTGGCGGCGCTGGTGGGCGTGCAGCACGCTGCAGCCACGAGTTCGGGTACGGCGGCGCTGCATCTGGGGCTGCGGCTGCTGGGCGTCGGACCCGGCGATGTGGTGCTGTGCTCCAGCCTCACCTTCGTCGCCAGCGCCAACCCGATCAAGCAGCTTGGGGCTACACCGGTGTTCATCGATTCGGAGCCGCAGAGCTGGAATATGTCGCCGCAGGCGCTGGCTGCAGCACTGGAGGCGCTGCACGCCGAAGGCATCGCGCCCAAGGCCGCCGTGGTGGTCAACCTCTACGGCCAGAGCGCCGAGATGGACGCCATCGTTCCGCTGCTCGAGCGCTATGGTGTGTCCATGCTGGAGGATGCCGCCGAATCCCTGGGCGCGAGTTACAAGGGCCGCCCCAGCGGCAGTTTCGGCAAGCTCGCGGTGTTTTCGTTCAACGGTAACAAGATCATCACAACCTCGGGCGGCGGTATGCTGGTGGGCAACGACGCGACGCTGATCGAACACGCCCGCAAGCTCTCCACCCAGGCGCGCGAACCGGCGCGGCATTACGAGCATGTCGAAGACGGCTACAACTACAGGCTGAGCAATGTGCTGGCGGGCATAGGCCGCGGGCAGTTGCGGGTGCTCGGTCAACGGGTGCAGGCGCGCCGCGAGGTGTTCGCGCAGTATCGCGATGCGCTCGCCGCGGTGCCCGGTCTGCGCTGGATGGCCGAGCCCGAGGGGCATCGCTCCACCCGCTGGCTGTCGGCCTTCGTGCTCGAAGCCGACGATGCCCAGGCCCGCCGCGACGCCCTGCTCGACTTTCTCGAACGCCACAACGTCGAAGCCCGGCCAGTGTGGAAGCCCATGCATCTGCAGCCCTTGTACGCAGGCTGCCGCTACTTCTCGCATGCCCCTGGGCAAGACGTCAGCCGCGCGCTGTTCGAAGGCGGCGTCTGCCTGCCCTCGGGCTCGAACATGAGCGCCGCGCAGCGCACGCGCGTTGCCGAACTGGTAGCGCGCGGCTTGGAGCTGCCGTTGCGGAGCGCTGCATGAGATTCTCCAGTCGCGCCATCTGGCGCCCTGCGGCGGCCGACGCCGTTCTCGTCGCCCTCACCTGGCTGCTCGCCTTCCTGTTCCGCTTCAGCCTGCTGCGCAACGACGCGCCGGCCAATCTGGCGCAGATTCTCTGGATCAGCACCCCGCTGGCCGCGGCGGTGTGGGTGGCGGCGCTGGCCGGGCTAGGGGCGTATCGCACGCCGTGGCGGCACACCAGCGTGCCCGAGTTCAAGCGGCTGGCCTCGGCCATGATCGTGGCGGCGCTGGCGCTAGCGGCCGTGCTGCTGTTGCTGCGCCTGCCCAATTTCCCGCGCTCCATCGTGCTGCTGCATCCGCTGTTCGCGGGTGCCGCGCTGCTCGGGCTGCGGCTGGGCGCGCGCATCTGGGCCGAAGGGCGCCTCACCCGCTCCACCGCGCAAGGCAAGCCGCTTCTGGTCCTGGGCACGCTCGACGAAGCCGCGCGAGCGCTGCAAAGCCTGCGCTCCAGTAAGGGCTGGCAGGTGACCGCGCTCATCAGCCCGAACCGGGGCGAAGTCGGCCGCAGCGTGCAGGGCGTGCGGGTTGCCGGCAGCGTGGACGATCTGGCCCGGGTGGCGCAGGCGCAGGGCGTCGGCCACGCGCTGATCGCCAGCGAACCCGGCAGCCCCGCGCGCCGCGAGCTGCTGCTGCAGGCCAGCGATGCGCATCTTGCCCTGCTTACGCTGCCGCGCGCCGACGACTGGCTGCAAAGCGGCGGCAGCGGCGGCCAGACGCCGCGCCAGGTCGAGCTGGCCGACCTGCTGGGGCGCGCCGCCGTGCAACTCGACGTGCGTGGGCTCTCCGGTCTGCTCGCCGGGCAGGTGGCGCTGGTCACGGGCGCAGGAGGCAGCATCGGCTCGGAGCTTTGCCGCCAGATCGCGCGCTTCGGCGTGCGCCTGCTGGTGTGCATCGACGCTTCGGAAATCGCCATCTATGCGCTGGAGCAGGAGTTCAAGGCGCGCTTTCCCGAGCTTGCCGTGCGCTACTACACCGCCAATGTTCGCGAGCCCGAACGGCTCAAACATCTGTTCGAGCGGCACCGCCCCGCCGTGGTGCTGCACGCCGCGGCCTACAAGCATGTGCCCTTGATGGAAGACGACAACGCCATCGAGGCGTTGCGCACCAATGTGCTGGGCACGCTCAATGCCGCACGCGCGGCCACGGCCTGCGGCGCACGGCGCTTCGTGCTCATCTCCACCGACAAGGCGGTGAACCCGACCAATGTGATGGGCGCTAGCAAGCGGCTGGCCGAGCTGGTGCTGCAGGCGCACGCCGCGCAACACCCCGACACGCATTGCTGCGCGGTGCGCTTCGGCAATGTGCTGGGATCGAGCGGCAGCGTGGTGCCGCGCTTTGCGGCGCAGATTGCCGCGGGCGGCCCGGTCACCGTGACCCACCCGGAGATCGTGCGCTACTTCATGACCATTCCCGAAGCCGCACAGCTCGTGCTGCAGGCGGGGCTGATGGGCCAAAGCGGCGAAATCTACGTGCTCGACATGGGCGAGCCGGTGAAGATCGTGGATCTGGCGCGGCTGATGATCCGGCTGTCCAGCAAGACCGAGGACGAGATTCCCATTCACTTCACCGGCCTGCGCCCGGGCGAAAAGTTGTATGAGGAACTGCTCGCCGACGACGAAACCACCCTGCCCACGCCGCATCCCAAACTGCGCGTCGCCCGCCAGGCCGAGTTGGACGCCATCGATTTGCAGGCGCTGCAAATCTGGATCGCCGCCAGCGGCGCCGAACCGCCCGCGCAGATCAAGGCCAGGCTGCACGCCCTGGTGCCCGAGTACACGCCGCAGCTCGCAGGCTATTGATGCGGGGCGGTGCAGTTTGAAACTGCGCCGCCCCACCCCGGCCCTCCCCACGAGTGGGGAGCAACCGTGTTCAAAGTCAAGCTGGTTGCGGGTTCCAGGGGGCATTGTTTTTCAGCATGGCATTCATGGTGGTGAGGAGCTTGCGCATACAAGCGACGATGACGACCTTGGCAGGTTTTCCGGCCTGTTTGAGGCGTTGGGCAAAGGACTTGATCGTGGCGTTGCAGCGCATGGCCGAGAGGGCGGCCATGTACAACACCGCGCGCACATCCGCGCGGCCGCCCCAGATGAAGCGTTTGCCACGATGCGTGCCACTGCCGCGGGCCAGGGGCGCCACGCCGGTGAGCGCGGCAATCTCACGCCGGTTGAGCGTCCCCAGTTCGGGGCACTTGGCCAGCAGCGTCAGGCTGGTGACTGCGCCCACGCCGGGAATGGCCCGCAACAGATCATCCTTGGCCCGCCAAACCTCGGATGCGCGCAGACATCGGTGCAGATCGTCATCGACTTGGGCAATCTGTTTGTCCAGCCAGGCGATGTGCTTGTTCAAGCTCGTTTGCAAGGGCTTGGAGGCGGCCGTACCCAGTCGCAGCGCCTCTTGAACCCGCATCGCAATGAGCTGGCGCCGACGACTGACCATGTCGTCGAGCGCCCGCGTGTGCGCCTCTTTGAGCGGGCGCACCTGGGGACGAATGGCGCGGGCAAAGTCCGCCAGCATCGCCGCATCGACCCGGTCGGTCTTGGCCAGCCGTCCCGTGGCTTTGGCGAAGTCCCGAGCCTGACGCGGGTTGATGATGGCCACGGGCAACCCCGCCGCCGCGCACTCGCCGGCCAGACGCACTTCCAATCCCCCGGTGGCTTCCAGCACGATGAGCGTCGCTCGGGCCTCCTTGAGCATGGACAGCACACGCGCCAAACCCTCGTCGTCGTAGGTCACATGCAAGCGACGTCCACAAGGTGTGATAAACAAATCCAAGGTGGCTTTGGATACATCCACACCGACAAACTGTTCCACCAGGTTCTCGCTCATACCCATCCTTGCACAATGCGGGCTTATCGGCCCAAGCAACCGTTCGGGTTGTCCGTGAGAAACCGGCTCGACGCTCCTTGCTCTCCAACGGGCTTGGCGTCCCTGAGGGTGAACGAGCTGCCGGGCCGGGCTAAACACGCATCTTCCACCTTTTGCTTCGCGCTTGTTCAGCAAAATAAACATACAAGGGTGAGACCACACCTCCCGCGCGTGAGGGGGGTGGGAAGGGGAAGGCCGCAGCACACCTTTCCCATGAGCCCTTCATCCCACTCCATCTCGCCTCAGCTGGGACGATTCAGGATTCCGAGATTCCGGACGCGCTTGGTAGACTTTGCAGTTTCGTCGGCAAGCCGTTGGCCTAGCCCTTGAGTCAGGGCACGTCACGCTGCCCCTCGGCGAGTCCCCCTTGCGATTCGCCCCCTTTCGCTTCTCCGCCGTCCCTCACAGTTTCACGATGCTGTGCCCCCGATGGGCGCGGCCGCCGCCATGTCTGAAAACACTGCATTGATCAAAACCAATGTCCTCAGCGGACTGACCGTCGCGCTGGCTCTGGTGCCCGAAGCCGTGGCCTTCGCCCTGGTGGCGCAGGTCTCGCCCCTGACCGGGCTTTACGCCGCGTTCATCGTGTCGCTGATTACTTCGGTGTTCGGCGGGCGCCCGGGCATGATTTCGGGAGCAGCGGGCTCGCTCGCGGTGGTGATGGTGGCGCTGGTCGCGCGCCATGGCGTGGAGTACCTGTTCGCCACGGTGGTGGTGATGGGCGTGTTCCAGATGCTGTTCGCCGCGGCCCGGCTGGGCAAGCTCATCCGCATGGTGCCGCACCCGGTGATGCTGGGCTTCGTCAACGGGCTGGCCATCGTGATCTTTCTCGCCCAACTCGGACAGCTCAAGAGCCCCGGGCCGGACGGCGCCCTGCACTGGATGACGGGTGCGCCGCTGTTCACCATGATCGGGCTGATCGCCCTGACCATGGCCATCATCTACCTGCTGCCGCGGCTGACCAAGGCCATTCCGTCGCCTCTGGCGGCCATTCTCATCGTGGCGGGGCTGGTCGAGTTCTTCGGCCTGCAGACCAAGACCGTGGGCGACATGGGGTCGATCGGCGGCGGCCTGCCGAGCTTTCACATCCCGAGCGTGCCGATCAACTTCGACACGCTGCAGGTCATCGTGCCCTACGCACTCATTCTGGCCATCATCGGGCTGACCGAGTCGCTGCTCACCCTCAACCTGATCGACGAGATGACCGACACGCGCGGCCGACCCAACCGCGAGTGCATGGCGCAGGGCGCGGCCAATGTGGTGACGGGGTTTTTCGGCGGCATGGGCGGCTGCGCGCTCATCGGCCAGAGCATGATCAATGTGAACAATGGCGCGCTCAGGAGGCTGTCGGGCATCGTCGCTTCGCTGGCGCTGCTGTCGTTCATTCTTTTCGCGTCGGAGTGGATCGAGCGCATTCCGCTGGCGGCGCTGATCGGCGTGATGTTCGTGGTGGCGGAAAAGACTTTCGAATGGGGCAGCCTGAGGGTGCTGCGCAAAGTGCCCCGCGCCGACGCGCTGATCATCGTCGGCGTCACGGTGGTAACCGTGCTCACCGATCTGGCCGTCGCCGTGGTGTTGGGCGTGGTGATCGCTGCTCTGGTGTTCGCCTGGGAGCAGGCCAAACGCATGCACGCGAGCGCCTCAGTCAACGAGCAGGGGTGGAAGGTGTACGACCTCGAAGGCGCGCTGTTCTTCGCCAGCGCGGCGTCGTTTCAGGCGTTGTTCCAGCCCAAGACCGATCCGCAAGATGTGATCATCGATTTCGCCCACGCCACGGTGAAGGATCATTCGGCCATCGTGGCCATCGACACGCTCGCAGAGCGCTACCGGCAGGAAGGCAAGCGCCTGCACCTGCGCCACCTCAGCCCCGACTGCCGCGAATTGCTCGACAGGGCCGGCGACAGCGTGGAGGTCAATCTGCTCGAAGACCCGCGCTATCACGTCGCGGACGACAAGCTGGCGTGACGTTGGACTGGCTTGAACTAGCATGAGCCGCTTTGACCCGTCCTCCGCCATGACCCAACCCATCCTGCTGGCCGAACAGGTGCTCAAGCGCTACACCGAGGGGCCACAGCCCGTCGACGTGCTCAAGGACGTGAATCTGCGTCTCGACAGCGGGCAGACGCTGGCCATCATAGGGGCCTCGGGCTCGGGCAAGAGCACTCTCATGCATCTGCTGGGCGGCCTCGACCGGGCCGACGGCGGCCGCGTGCAGGTCTGCGGGCGCGACTGGGCGCAGATGAACCCCAAGGCGCAGGGCGAGTGGCGCAACGCGCATGTCGGCTTCGTCTACCAGTTCCATCACCTGCTGATGGAATTCAGTGCGCTCGACAACGTCGCCATGCCGCTGCGCATCCGCCGCACAAGGGCTGAAGCTGCGCACGCCGTCGCGACGCAGATGCTGAAGCGTATGGGTCTGGGCGACCGTCTGCAGCACCGACCGGGCGAGCTTTCGGGTGGCGAGCGTCAGCGCGTGGCCATCGCCCGTGCGCTGGTCACGCAGCCGCAGCTCGTGCTCGCCGACGAGCCCACCGGCAATCTCGACAGCGAAGCCGCCGCGGTGGCGCTGGACATGCTGCTCGACGTGGCGACGGCGCAAGGCGATGCCATCATCATCGTCACCCACGACGCCTCGGTGGCCGCGCGCTGCCAGCGCCAGCTTCGCCTGGTGAACGGCGTGCTGCAGGACGCCTGACGTCGCCCGGCGGCGCGGCGCACCGATCCACTACGATTGGTGGACTCCTTTCCTTCCGTATCTGCCGCTGCCTCGTGTTTGTCCATGTCCCGTTCCAAGACCACCTTGTTTGAACTCCGCAGCGGCGCCATCGACGCTGTGCATCTGGTGGTGAAAACACCCGACTTCGCCGCGCTGACCGATGCGCTGCAGCAGCGCTTCGACGCCTCGCCCGAGTTTTTCGCAGGCGAGGCCGTGGCCATCGACCTGCGCCGACTGGCCGACGATGCCGCCCTCCCGCTAGACGAACTCGCCACCCTGCTTCGGCGCTTCAAGATGCGGCCCTTCGGCGTGGTGGCGCTGGCCGCGCAGCAGACCTGGGCCGCCGCCAGCGACCTGCCCCTGCTCGACAGCCGTGATGTCGGTCGCGACACCCGCAAGCCCGCGGAAACCACGGAACCGGCCGACGCGGCCACCCCCGCCGCCGCCGATGCGATAGGCACCTCACCCAGCCCCGACGTCGCGGACAAGCCCGCGCCCTCCGCACCAACCGTCGCGACGGCGAAGGAACACCCGCCCGCGCTGCTGCCCACGGTGCTCATCGACCGGCCGCTACGCTCGGGCCAGCGGGTGTATTCCCCCGGCGACCTCATCGTGCAAGGCGTGGTCAGCCACGGCGCCGAGGTCATGGCCGAGGGCCATGTGCATATCTATGGCGTCCTTCGCGGCCGAGCCTTGGCCGGAGCGCGCGGCAACACCGCGGCGCGCATCTACTGCACTAGCTTCGAGCCGGAGCTGGTGGCCATCGCCGGCATCTACCGCACCGCCGAACAAGATCTGCCTGCGGGCGTGCGCGGCCAGCCGACCACCGTGCGGCTGCAGGGCGAACAACTGCTGATCGAACCCCTGGCTCTTAAGTAATTTTCAAAGGACTGAACTCATGGCGAAAATCATTGTGGTGACTTCCGGCAAAGGTGGCGTGGGCAAGACCACCACCAGCGCCAGCTTCGCCTCCGGCCTGGCCCTGCGCGGCCACAAGACCGCCGTCATCGACTTCGACGTCGGCCTGCGCAACCTCGACCTGATCATGGGCTGCGAGCGCCGCGTGGTGTACGACCTCATCAACGTCATCCAGGGCGAAGCCAAGCTCACCCAGGCGCTGATCAAGGACAAGCAGTGCGACAACTTGTTCATCCTGCCGGCCTCGCAGACCCGCGACAAGGACGCCCTCACCAAGGAGGGCGTGGAAAACGTGCTCAAGGAGCTCGACGAGATGGGCTTCACCTACATCGTCTGCGACTCACCCGCCGGCATCGAGAGCGGCGCGCTGATGGCCATGCACTTCGCCGACGAAGCCCTCATCGTCACCAACCCCGAAGTCTCGTCGGTGCGCGATTCCGACCGCATCCTGGGCATGCTGTCGAGCAAAACTAAGCGCGCCATCGAAGGGGCCGAGCCGATCCGCGAACATCTGCTCATCACCCGCTACAACCCCAAGCGCGTCAGCGACGGCGAAATGCTCTCGCTCACCGACATCCAGGACATTCTGCGCATCCAGCTCATTGGCGTGATTCCCGAGAGCGAAGCCGTGCTGCAAGCCTCCAACCAGGGCACACCGGCCATTCACCTCACCGGCACCGACGTCGCCGAGGCCTATCAAGACGTGGTGGCCCGCTTCCTCGGCGAAGACAAGCCCATGCGCTTCACCGACTATCAGAAGCCGGGCCTGTTCAAGCGCCTGTTCGGCGGTTGAGGGAGACACGCACCATGTCATTCCTCTCATTTCTCCTGGGCGAAAAAAAGAAAACCGCCACAGTCGCCAAGGAGCGGCTGCAGATCATCCTCGCCCACGAGCGCGGGGGAGCCGGCGCCCCCGCCGACTGGCTGCCGGCGCTGCAGCGCGAACTGGTCGACGTCATCTCCAAGTACGTCATGGTCGACAGCAACGACATCCAGGTCAAGCTCGAACGCCAGGACACGCTGGAAGTGCTGGAAGTAAAGATCGAGATCCCGCCGCGCGCGGTCTGACGAAGCGGGAGCGCCCGCCGCTACGGGGCGCTCGTGCTTCGTCCGGTAACGACGCCAGCCCCCTATTGCACGACTTTGTATGGCACAAATGGGGTCAGGTCTAACTTCGTAGCACGACCTTCCATTGAGGGACACCAACTTTCCCTCTCCCCGCACCGCATGACTTGCGCGGAGTCTGAAATTGGTTGAGTACTTCAACGCCAAACGGCTTGAAGTCTGCCACGTTGCGCGTGACGACGGTCAGGCTGCGCATGCGCGCGGTCGCCGCAATCATCGCGTCCTCGTAGAAGACAGCCTCCTGGCGGTAAGCGGGCCGGATTACCCGCAACTCCCGATATACCCGCAGTTCTCGCAGCGGTCGCAGCCATCGACGCGGCGCAGGAAGGGGCCGCCGCATTCGGGGCAGATGCGGCCGCTGGGCAGCAGGTCGGGCTTGGCTTCGGCGGATTCGAGGTCGATGCGCAGGGCTTCGGGGACGTGGGCGCGCTGTGCCAGTTGTTCCACCGGGCGTTCGCGGCCCTCGGCGTCGAGAAAGCCGCGTCGGCGCAGCAATTCCTGCAAGGCGTAGGCGATGGCCGCCACCTCGGATTGGTGGAAACGCGGCGCGCGGCTGCCGTCTGACTTGATGACCTCGCCAGAGCGCACCGGGCCTTTGTCCCACACGACTTCGCGCATGTTGAGCAGGCTCTTGGCGACCGATCCGCCCGAGCGCGCCACCAGCGACAGCAGCCGCATATTGGAGGCGATCCATTGCTGGCCTTCGTCGCGCTGGCCTGCGGGCATGAAAAACTCGATGGGCCGTTCGATGCGCACGGTCTCGCCGTTCGCCCTGCCCTCCACTTCGGCGAAGGAGACCGACAGATACACGGTCTTCTGCCCTTCGGAGGTCATGTAGCTGATCTTGCTGGTCACGGCCTGCAGATCGCCGGCGGGGCGGCCTTCGATGCGGCGGGTCAGCGGGTCGATGTCGCCCGTCGCTTGAACGGCGGCCGCTGCGGGCGCGGGCGCAGCGGTGGTAGACGCAGCTGGGGTGGGCGTGGTTTGCAGCACGGCGCCCAGCACGCTGTTGGGGCGGTAGGTGGCCAGCCCCTTGAGCCCGGCCTTCCAGGCCTGCAGGTAGAGATCCTTGAAGTCGTCGTAGGGGTAGTCGGCGGGGACGTTGACGGTCTTGCTGATGCTGGTGTCAATGAAGGGCTGCACGGCCTGCAGCATCTTCATGTGGTCGAGCGCGGACATCTCCAGGGCGGTGACGAAGGCGGGGGGCAACTGGGCCATATCGTGGCCCATGCTGCGGTACAGGCGCCAGGCGTGGTCGGCCACTTCGTACTCGCGGGTGGTGTTGTCGGCCATGCGCTTCTTGCGGGTATAGACCCAGGAGAAGGCGGGCTCGATGCCGTTGCTAGCGTTGTCGGCAAAAGCCAGGCTGATGGTGCCGGTGGGCGCCACGGCGAGCAGGTGCGAGTTGCGGATGCCATGCCGGGCGATGGTCGCGCGCAGGTCGTCGGACAGCCGCCGGGCGAAGCCGCTGTTGAGATATTTTTCTGCGTCGAACAGCGGGAAGGCCCCTTTCTCGCGGGCGAGATCGACCGAGGCGGCGTAGGCCGCATCGCGCAGGGCTGCGGCCATGTCGGCGGCAAAGCGGCGCGCGTCTTCGCTGTCGTAGCGCAGGCCCAGCATCACGCAGGCATCGCCCAGGCCGAGAAAGCCCAGGCCGACGCGGCGCTTGTTCTGCGCCTCTTCATGCTGCTCGGGAAGCGGCCAGTAGGTGACGTCGAGCACGTTGTCGAGCATGCGCACTGCCGTGCGCGTGGTGGCCTTGAATCGCTCGACATCGAAACGCGCCTGCGGGGTGAACGGCTCGCGCACGAAGCGGGTGAGGTTGATCGAGCCCAGGCAGCAGCAGCCATAGTCGGGCAGGAATTCCTCGGCGCACGGGTTGGTCGCTTCGAAGGTCTCGCAGTAATAGAGGTTGTTGTCGCCGTTGGCCGTGTCGAGAAACAGGATGCCCGGCTCGGCATGGTCGTAGGTGGACTGCATGATCTGATCCCACAGATCGCGGGCGCGCACGCTGCGATAGACCCACAGACCGTCGGCACGTTGATGCGCGCCCTCGGCAATCTGGTCGTCGCCCGGGCGGGCCTTGTGCACCAAGTCGATCTCGGCATCGCTTTCCACCGCCTGCATGAAAGCCGCGCTCACACCGACCGAGAGGTTGAAGTTCTTGAACGCGCCCTGGTCCTTGGCGTGGATGAAGGCTTCGATGTCGGGATGGTCGATGCGCAGCACGCCCATCTGCGCGCCTCGGCGGCTGCCGGCCGACTCCACCGTTTCGCAGGAGGCGTCGAACACCCGCATGAACGACAGCGGGCCGCTGGCACGGCTGTGGGTGCCGCCGACATGCGCGCCCACCGGGCGGATGCGCGAAAAGTCGTAGCCCACGCCGCCGCCGCGCCGCATGGTTTCGGCCGCCTGCGCCAGGGCCTTGTAGATGCTGGGCTTGCCGTCCTTGTCGTCGGACACCGAATCGCCGACGGGCTGGACGAAGCAGTTGATGAGGGTCGCCTGAATGTCGGTGCCGGCTGCGGACATGATGCGCCCGGCGGGCACGAAGCCCTCGGCCAGCGCCTTGAGGAATTCGCCCTCGAACCGGGCCGGATCGGCCTCCTTCGCGGCGAGCGCGCGGGCTACGCGGGCGTGGATGTCTTCGATGCTTTGTTCACTACCCTTGGCGTATTTTTCCGCCAGAACGTCGAGGCTGATGTCTTGTGCTTGCATGGTGTTTCGGCAATACAAAAAGCGCGCAGCGAAGCGCGCTGGCAATAGGAGATACGGAAGTGCCGCACGCGGGTCTTGAACCGGCGTGGGGCGTGTGATGTTGATGGATTTATAGCGGGTCTTCGACCTCGCCGGGGTCGACCTCGGTCAAACCCAGCAGGGTTTGAGTTTGATCAACGGGCAGGGCCTCGACGGTCTTGAGCTGCCGTGCCATGGCGCGGGTGCGCACTTCGGCACTGCCGATGGTGTTGCTGGCTTCATCGAGCTTTTTCCGGGTCTTGGCGAGCACCTCGCCGAATTTGGTGAATTCGGTTTTCACCGCGCCGAGCACCTTCCACACTTCGGTGGAGCGCTGCTCCAGCGCCAGGGTGCGGAAACCCATGTGCAGACTGTTGAGCAGGGCCAGAAGCGTGGTTGGCCCGGCGAGCATCACGCGGTGCTCGCGCTGCAACGCTTCGACCAGACCCGGCCGACGCAGCGCCTCGGCGTACAGCCCTTCGGTGGGCAGGAACAGAATGCCGAAGTCGGCCGTGTAGGGCGCGGCGATGTACTTGGACTGTATGGTTTTGGCTTCGTCGCGCAGGCGCAGTTCGAGCGCCTTGGCGGCGGTTTCCGCATCGGCCTTGTCGGCACGATCCTGCGCGTCGAGCAGGCGCTCGTAGTCCTCGCGCGGAAACTTGGCGTCTATCGGCAGCCACACCGGGCCTTCGCCCTTGCCCGGCAGGCGGATGGCGTATTCCACCCTGGCGTTGTTGCCGGGCACGGTTTCGACGTTCACGCCATACTGCTCGGGCGTGAACACCTGCTCGATCAGACCGGCGAGCTGGATTTCACCGAAGATGCCGCGCGATTTCACATTGCTGAACACCCGCTGCAGATCGCCCACGCCCTGCGCCAGAGTCTGCATCTCGCCCAGGCCACGGTGCACCAGCTCCAGCCGTTCGGCCACCTGCTTGAAGCTCTCGCCAAGCCGCTGCTCCAGCGTGGCGTGCAGCTTCTCGTCGACGGTGGCGCGCATCTGCTCGAGTTTTTTCTCGTTGTCGGCCTGCAGCTCGCGCAGGCGCAGCTCGACGGTGCCGCGCATCTCGGCCAGATTCTTGTCGGTCGCCTGGCGCAGCGCGTCGAGCCTTTCGGCGAGTTGGGTCTGCATGGCCTGCAGGCTCTGGGTGTTGGTCTGGGTGAGGTGGCCGACCTGCTGCACCAGGGTGTCGCCCACCGCCTTCTGCAGGTTCTGGAGCTGAAGTGCCACGGCGTCGAGCTGGGCGTTCTGCGTGCGCGTGCTCTCGCCCTGCTGGTTGAGCAGCATCTGCTGGAACTGTGCCAGCTGCCCGGCCTGCTCGGTGCGCAGGCCCTGACTGCTGGCTTGCACCGCGCCGCGCAATTCGCGCTCCAGGCGTTCGAGTTGCGGCGCCACCTCAAAGCCGATCTCGCGGCGAAGCTCGGCCAGGCCGCGCAGCCGCGCCAGCAGCGCCCAGCCCATGCCCAGCAGCACGAACAGCAGAAGCGCGACGACGACGAGCAGGATGAATTCGAGCGACATGAGCGTTCAGACGGGAGTGAGCGGCGGCCTGCCCTGCAGCACGGCGAGAAGATTGTCCACCGCGAGCCGGGCCATGGCGCGGCGGGTGGGCAGGCTGCTGCTGGCGATATGCGGGGTGAGCACCAGGCGCGGCGCGGCCAGCAGCACCGGGTTGACGGCGGGTTCGCCCTCGAACACATCGAGCCCTGCGGCACCCAGGCGACCGTTGTGCAGCGCCTGCGCCAGCGCGGCTTCGTCCACCACGCCACCACGGGCGATGTTGACCAGAGTCGCGCCGGGCTTCATCAGCGCGAGTTCGCCCGCGCCGATGAGGTGATATGCCTGCGGGCTGTAGGGCAGCGCCAGCAGCACATGGTCGCTTTCAGCCAGCAGGGCTGGCAGCGCGCGGTGCTGCGCACCCCCACAGTCGGCCTCGATAGCTTCGGACAGACGATTGCGATTGTGATAGAGCACGCGCATGTCGAAGCCGAGCGCGGCGCGGCGGGCGATGGCCTGGCCGATGCGCCCCATGCCGACGATGCCCAGGGTTGCGCCGTGAATATCGGCCCCGGCGAACAGATCGACGCTCCACTTGGTCCACTGACCTGCGCGCAAATAGCGCTCGGCTTCGCCGACGCGCCGCGCCGCCGCCAGCAGCAGGGCGAAGCCGAAATCGGCGGTGGTTTCGGTGAGCACGTCGGGGGCGTGGGTGACGATGATGCCGCGCGCCGCGCAGGCGGCGAGGTCGATGTGATCGACGCCCACGGTCATGGTGCTCACCACCCTCAGCAGCGGGCAGGCATCGAGCAAGGCAGCGTCGATGCGCTCGCTGCCGGTGATGAAGGCGCCTTGTTTGTCGGCCAGCCGCCGACGCAGCGTCTCGGGCGTCGAAATGGCGTCGTCGGGCGTGGCCTCCACCTCGGCCACCTCGCGCAACAGGTCGATGATGTCGGGAAACACCGCACGCGCGACCAGCACGCGCGGGCGCTCGGAATGTGCAACGGAAGTCATCGGAAAAACACCAGGGTCAACAGCACAAAGCAGGGCATCAGCACGGCGAACGACCAGCCCATGTAGCCAAAGAACGAGGGCATGCGCACGCCGCGGTGCTCGGCGATGGCCTTGACCATGAAATTGGGTGCATTGCCGATGTAGGTGACCGCACCCATGAACACCGCCCCCGCCGAAATCGCCATGAGGGTGGTGGCCTGCGCCATGAGGTGCGCGGCGTCGCCTCCGGCGAGATTGAAGAACACCAGATAGGTCGGCGCGTTGTCGAGAAAGGACGACAGCCCGCCGGTGAGCCAGAAGTACGCCGCTGCGATGGGCTGGCCATGCGCGTCGGACGTCAGCGCCACCAGCGGGGCCAGCGCCCCGCCGCTGCCCGCGCGAAGAATCGCAATCACCGGGATGATGGTGAGGAAGATGCCGAGGAACAGCTTGGCCACTTCGATCATCGGCCCCCAGTTGAACTGGTTTTCATGCCGCGCCTGCCAGGGCGTGGTGAGCAGCGACAGCAGGGCCACGACGATCAGCACCACGTCGCGCGTGAGGTTCTGCAGGTCGAGTTGCTGGCCGAGGATGGACACGGTGACACCCGGTTTCCAGATGCCGCTGTGCAGCACCGCGGCGACGATGACCAGCAGCCACAGCAGGTTCCACACGCCGATGAGGCCCAGCGGGCTGTCGGGCGTGGGGTCTATGGACCTGCGTTCGGCCTCGCGGCTCCAGAACCAGCGGTCGAGCAGATAGAACAAGGCCAACAGCAGCCCGCACAGCAGCGCCGTGGGAGCCAGCAGGTGGCGCAGCGTCCAGAAAAAATCCACCCCCTTGAGAAAGCCGAGGAACAGCGGCGGGTCGCCCAGCGGCGTGAGCGCGCCGCCGGCATTGGCCACCAGGAAGATGAAGAACACCAGCACATGCGCGTTGTGACGGCGGGCATCGTTGGCGCGGATGACCGGGCGCACCATGAGCATGGCCGCCCCGGTGGTGCCCATGAGGCTGGCCAGCACCGTGCCGATGGCCAGCAGCAGGGTGTTTTGCCCCGGACTGCCGTGCAGATTGCCCCGCACCGCGATGCCGCCGCTGACGGTGTAGAGCGCGGTGAGCAGAATGACGAAAGGCAGGTATTCGTGCAGCAGAGTGTGCAGCGCGGCGTCAAAGGTGGCCTGCACGCCGAAGCTGGCGGCAAAAGGCAGGAGAAACAACGCGGCCCAGAGCGCGGCAATCTTGCCCTGATGGTGATGCCATACCTTGGCGGCGAACAGCGGCATGAGAGCGATGGAAAGCAGCATTGCGGCGAAGGGCAGCCCCCACCAGAGCGAGAGCGTGGCGGGGTCGGGGCCATGGGCCGTGCCGGCCGAAGCGCCCAGGGGCACGAGCCCCAGCAGCCCCACCATGCCGAGCCGCACGGCGCGGCGCGCGGCGTCAGTGCGCATCGACGATCACCACATGCACGCGATACGGGCCGTGCGCGCCCAGCACGATGGTCTGCTCGATGTCGCCGGTGCGCGACGGCCCCGACACCGTGGACAGCGCGCGCGGCAGCTCACCCAGTTCGGTCCGCAGCAGCGCGTAGGCGTCTTCCAGCGCGGGCACGATGCGGCTGGCCGGTACGACGGCGATATGCGTTTCCGGCAGCAGATGCGTGGACGCCGGCGTGGCAGGCGAACTCGCCAGCACCAGCGAGCCGGTCTCGGCCACCGCGCAGAAGCAGCCGGTGATGCCCAGCTTGTCTTCGTCACGCGGGGGGCGATATTCCAGCGTCATCCCGGCCGCGGCCCAGGGGTAAGCGGCCAGCGTATCCCAGGCCACCCCATGCAGCGGCAAGCCCTGTTCGCGCAGATAGGTCGCAACGGTGGCAGGCACGTCCTGGACGGTTGCGACCCTGGCCACGCTGGTCTGCAGCGCCTGCGCCTGCGTGCTGAACTCCGCGACGAGATCGGCAATCGCTGGCTGCGGCCCGCGCACATGACGGCCGATGTCGACCTCGACATCAGCGGCCTCCATGTCATGCTGCGCAGCGGGGCGCCCCTGACGGGCTCGAATCTGCGCCAGGATCGCGGCGCGGGCGGTGTCGGTGTTCATGGAGACCATTCTAGGAGGCCGTCTTCATTGCAAGGCTTTCAACTGATGGACGATTTGTTACCAAATCTGACCAATGGTCATGCCTTTGGTTTTTATGCTGGGTAACTGCCGTTCACATAAAACACTGACTACACGGAGACACCATGCATACCCCACAACAAGGCGCGCGACTACAGCGTAACGCGCTCGGTCTGCCACAGATCGTGGCATCCACCCTGGCCAATATCGCGCCCGCGATGAGCTTCTATTTCGGGTTCGGCACTATCGTGCAAGGCGCAGGCGTAGCGGCGCCGCTCACCATCATCGCCGCCATGGTGGTCGTGCTTTTTCTGACCAATACTCTGGCAGAGTTCTCCAAATTCCGGCCCAGTACCGGATCGTTCGTCACGTTCATTGGCATGGGATTCGGTCCTGTTGCAGGCGCCGCCGCTTCGATTTTCGTCGTCTTCGGCTACGTCATCGGCGCCTCGGCCGTCGTGGTGATTTCCGGAGGATGGGCGCACGACACCTTGCATGCATTTCTCGGCCTGAACATCCCTTGGCAAATCCTAAGCATCATCTCGGCCCTGATCGTCGGAATTCTCGTATCGAGAGGCATTGGCCTCTCCACACGATGGGCAGCAGTGTTCTTCTATTTCGAACTCGTCCTGCTTTTGATCGGAGCCATCATCATGTTGGTGGAGAACCGGCAGTGGATCAATTTGTCGCCTTTCTCATGGTCGCAGCTCGCGGGGGGCTTCAAAGGTCTGAGCCTGGGGTTTCCGTTGGCGATCTACCTGTTCATAGGCTGGGAAAACTCCGCCATGCTGGCAGAGGAAACAAAAGATCCCCGCGCCAATGTTCCGCGTGCCTTGCGTTCATCGACGCTGGTCATCGGGGCGCTGTACGTGTTTCTCGCTTACGCGACTGAAATTGGCTTTCATCACGACGTCAAAGCCATCAGCGCTTCGGCAATCCCCTTTGTCGATGCGCTCAAGGCCTCTGCCGCAGCACTGCTCATCGTGGCTTATCTTGCCGGAATGAGCAGCATCTTTTCATCGCTGATCGGCTTGACCAACTCTCAGGCCCGCATTTTGTTCAATTCCGGGAGAGAAGGCCTCCTGCCCAAATTCTTTGGGCGCGTTCATGCCAAACATCAGACGCCTCACATGGCAATGTGGACATTCATCGCGATTGCAGTGTTGATCGTCGTAGGCTTTGGCAGGAACGTTCACCCCGTTGATCTTTTCGGCTATGCGGCCACGTTGGGAACGATTCCTATCATTCTCACCTACCTGATCACCAATCTTGCGCTACCCATCTACATGCGCAAACACCATCGTGCCGAATTCCGGTTTGGTCGCCACTTTCTTCTGCCCGCTCTGGGAACCGCGCTGATGCTGATGCCCTTGTGGGGCTTGGTCGAACCGGGGCAGCCAAAGCCTTTCAACCTCTTTCCCTACGTCGCGATCGTTGTTCTCGTCGTGTCTTTGATCTACGGTTTGATATTGACCCGCAAGAATCCCCAGCTCGCCCTGAGCATCGGAAGCTTCGTGGCAGACGAGTAAGGCTACCGAGCCCAACTCAAAGAAGCTGGGGTCAACCATCCTCGGCATCGTGCTCGACGAGCTGGCTCTGCGGAATCTGAAAGACTTCGCGCAGATAGGCCAGATACGCCGGGTCGTCGCACATATTCTTGCCCGGCGCGTCGCTGACCTTGGCGACGGGCTGGCCGTTGCAGCGGGTCATCTTAAGCACCATCTGCGGCGCCTCGAAGCCGAGGTCGTGCATGAGGTTGGTGCCGATGCCGAAGGCCAGGCCGACGCGCTGGTGGAACTGGCGGTACAGCGCGATGACCTTGGGGATGGTCAGCATGTCAGAGAACACCAGGGTTTTGGTGCGCGGATCGACGCGGTGCTTCGCGTAGTGCCCGATCATCTGGTCGCCCCACGAGAACGGATCGCCCGAGTCGTGTCGGGCGCCGTCGAACAGCTTGCAGAAATAGAGGTCGAAATCGCGCAGAAAGGCCTGCAATCCATAGACGTCGGCCAGGGCGATGCCCAGATCGCCGCGATACTCCTTGGCCCACATCTCGAAGGCGAAGACCTGGGTGTCGCGCAGGCGCGGGCCCAGCGCCTGGCAGGCCTGCAGGTATTCGTGCGCCATGGTGCCCAGCGGTGTGAGGCCCATTTCCTTGGCGAGCAGTACATTGCTGGTGCCGGCCAGCTGCGGGCCGAGACCGGTCTTGAGCCGACCGAGCACCTGCGCCTGCCAGCGCCGCGAATAGCGGCGGCGGGTGCCGTAATCGGCGATGCGGCAGTCCTGCAATTCGGAGGTGCGCAGCAGGGCGATCTTGTCGTCGAGCCGACGCAGACCTGCCTGCAGATCGGCGTCGGCATGGGCATGCCGGGCGTAAACCTCGCTGACGATGGCCAGCACCGGGACCTCGAACAGGATGGTGTGCAGCCAGGGGCCCTGGATGGTGATGTCGATCTCGCCGCGCTCCCGCGCCGCCGGATCTGCCGCGGGCGTGGCGCGGATGCGCTGGCGGTTCAGCCGGAAGATTTCCAGGAAATCGACGAAGTCGCTCTTGATGAAGCGCAGGCTGCGCAGATAGTCGAGTTCCTCGGGCAGGAACCGCAGGGTGCAGAGGGCGTCGAGTTCGGCATCGATCTCGGGCAGGCGCGAGACCAGATCGACCCCAGGGGTGCGGCATTTGAAACGGTACTCGACCTGCGCACCCGGAAAATGATGCAGCACCACCTGCATCATGGTGAATTTGTAGAGGTCGGTATCGAGCAGGGATTCGATGATCATGGCTTGGAATCATTCCGACGCTGACTTGCCAGCGCCTTGGCCCAGAGCAGACGCAGCGCGGCGCGTTCGCGGCGATCTTGGTCGGTGTGGGCCTGCGCGCGACGGGCGCGGTCGAGCAGTT
Organism: Thiomonas bhubaneswarensis; assembly: GCF_001418255.1. Lineage (GTDB taxonomy): Bacteria > Pseudomonadota > Gammaproteobacteria > Burkholderiales > Burkholderiaceae_C > Thiomonas > Thiomonas bhubaneswarensis. Next base: position 24,270 of record NZ_LIPV01000013.1, on the reverse strand, counting down.
CCAGGCCCAGCCTGGCCTGGGCGTCGAGCGCGGCGTCGCGCACGGTCAGATCGAGCGGCAGGCCAGCGCCGGGCAGGTTGTCGAGCTTGCCTTCCTGCACCGCCTGCGCGATGCGGGTCTCGCCGATCCAGGCCAGCGCGTTCATGCCTCGTGAAACCGGGTGAATTCGGCCACCGGCGCGCGCTCGGTCACCAGCTTGTTCTCGACCGCTTGCGGGTCGGCCCAGCCCAGCGCCATCCCGCAGACGACCTGCTGCGTGGCGGCATCGAGTTTCAGTTCGTCTTCGATGACGCGGTGAAAGGTGGTGAAAGCCGCTTGCGGGCAGGTATCGAGGCCGCGTCCGCGCGCGGCCACCATGATGTTCTGCAGGAACATGCCGTAGTCGAGCCAGCTGCCCTGCTCCATCACCCGGTCGATGGTGAAGATCAAGCCGACCGGGGCGTCGAAAAACAGGTAATTGCGTCCGTGCTGTGCGTGCATGGCGGCCTTGTCGCCCTTGGCGATGCCCAGCAGACCATACAGATCCCAGCCGACCTTGCGGCGCCGGTCGATGTAGGGCGAGCGCCACTCGCGGGGGTAGTAGGCGTACTCGTCGGTGTGCTGTGCCGCCTGCACCGGGTCGTCGTAGGCAGCGAGGATGCACGCCGACAGCCGCGCCTTGGCCTCGCCCGTGAGCACATGCACCTGCCAGGGCTGGGTGTTGGTACCGGAAGGCGCGCGAGAGGCGACTTGCAGGATGGCCTCGACGGTTTCGCGCGAAACCGGAGTCGGCAAAAAGCGCCTGACGGAGCGGCGCGAGGTGATGGCGGCATCGACGATGCGATGCAAGTCGTCGCGTGAGGGTTCTGCGGGCATGAGGATCGTTGTCGGCATGGGTTCGGGTTCGCAGGCCAAGTGGGTTCAGTCTATCCCCCCGAAGCAAGCGCCGCCCGGCACCGGGTTTGGGGGTGGGCAAGGTCTTTGGGGCACTTCATCATTCGAGCCGGTTCCTCGTTGACGCGCGCCATCTCACCATGAAACGTATCGCCCTCTTTGCCGACGGCACCTGGAGCAAGCCCGATCAGCGGGCGGGGGACGTCGCCACCCCGACCAATGTGGTGAAACTCTCGGTGGCCGTGGCCGGGGAAGACAGCCATGGCACCGCCCAGATCGTGTTCTACCAGAAAGGCCTGGGCGAACAGGGCAACCTGTGGGACAAGCTCACCGGCGGCGCTTTCGGCATGGGCATCTCGGCGAACATCCGCGAGCTCTACCTGTTTCTGGTGCAGAACTACCACCCCGGCGACGCGATCTATCTGTTCGGCTTCAGCCGGGGCGCCTACACCGTGCGCAGTGTGGGCGGACTGATTCGCAATTGCGGCATTCTTCGACCGCAGTTCGTCGATCGCATCGGCGACGCCTATGCGCTCTACCGCGACCGCACGCCCGACAGCCACCCCGATGCGCCGCAGTCCAAGGCCTTTCGCGAGGCCTATGCCTGGCCGGATGCGCCGATCGAACTCATCGGCGTGTGGGACACGGTGGGCGCCCTGGGCATTCCGGTCACGCCGCTGCGTTTCTGGACCAAATCGCTCTACGAATTTCACGACGTGGCCCTGAGCAGCCATGTGCGCTACGGCTACCAGGCGCTGGCCATCGACGAGCGGCGCAAACCCTTCGTTCCCACGCTGTGGCAGACGCAGAGCCATGCCACCGATCAGGTGGTGGAACAGGCGTGGTTTCCCGGCACGCATGGCGACGTGGGGGGCGGGCAGGTGCAAACGGGTCTGTCCGACAGCGCCCTGCTGTGGATGGCCGATCGTGCCCAGCGCTGCGGCCTGGCGCTCGACCCGGCGCTGCTGCCGCCGCACGGCGAGCCCGCGGCGCCGATGGGCAACAGCATGACGCCGTTCTACCGGCTGCTGGGCGAACGCGAACGCCAGCCCGGGGTCGCCAACCCCGCCAGCCGCGAGGGGGTGCATACCTCCACGCTCAGCCGACACTCCGCGCTGCCCGACTACCGCCCTGCGGCGCTGGAGCGATTTCTCGCCATGCGGCCGGTCACTTACCTGCCCTGAGCCGCACTCGCGGCGACCGCGGGTGAACCTTCTGCCGCGCCCGCAGTGCCCGCAGCGCCCTGCCCGGCGCGCAGACCGAGCGTAAGGGTCACGCCTTTTTCATCGGTCTTGTCGTCAGCCTGAACGGATTTGCCCAGTTGCACCCGCGCCACCGGCAGCGCCTTGGTGCCCGTGGTCAGCGCAGCGAACACGGCCTTGGCCCGCGCCTGCGCCAGCGCGTCGAGGGTCGAGGGCGTAATCGTCACGGCCTTGGCCAGTTGGGCCAGCATGGCCTGCAACAGGTCCTGCTCGTTGGCGCCCGCGGGCAGCGATTTTTTCAGCGCGTCCAGGGCGCTGGTGGGGTGCTGATCGAGGTAGAGAGCATTGATGGCGTTGCGGGTGCGGGCGTTGCCCAGGTCGAGCGGCCCTGGGCGCGCATCGGGCGGAACGGTCACGCCCAGCTTGGCCAGCACCTCGCGGCGGACGGCGGCCTCCTGCAGCGCGGCCGTGTCGCGCTGGGCGTTGTACGTGGGTGGCACCTGCAGTTCCAGCCTTGGGCGTTTGAACAGGGCCTCGGCAATGTGCAACAGCTTCTCGCGCTCGGGCGGGGCGAGTATCGCGCTGCCTGCGGTGAAATGCACGGCCTGCGGCGTGGCGTTGTCGCCACCGCCGAGCAGCGCGCCCAGCGCACGGAACGGCGCGGTGACGATCTTGGTCAGCACGTTGACGATGGCATGCCAGATGATGCCGCCGTAGCTGAACTTCGGGTTGTTCAGATCGCCATGCACCGGCAGGTCAATGTCGATCACGCCTTCGCTGTTTTCAAGCACGGCAATGGCCAGATCGAGCGGCAGGTTGACGGCCTCGGGGCTGTCGACATGGGGGCCGAGCTTCAGGCGGGTGATGGTGAACTGGTTGTTGCCCTGCATCTGCGCTTTCTCGATCTTGTATTCGAGCTTGGCGTCGAGCCTGCCCGACTTGATGGTGCGCCCGGCGAACTTGCCCGAATAAGGCGAGATCGACGCCATGTCGAGGTTGCGGAAATCGAGCGTGACATCGGTATCGTTGGTGGCGCGGAAAGGCTGCAGCCGCCCGCGCACCTTGGCCTGACCGTAGTCGTTGACCTGGCCGTCGAGCTCGATCTGCGCGCTGCTGTCGGGTGCGTCCGAAAGCCCGTTGATCACGCCGCTGAGCTTTTGCATGCGCACGCGGAAATCGGGCTTGATGGACTGGTCGGTGAAATCCACGTCGGCATTGACGATGGCCGTGCGGTCGATGTTCAAGGCCAGCGGCAGCGGCTTGTCGGCCGCACCCTGCGCCGGCGACGACGGCGGGCTCGCCACGGGTTTACGCGTCAGCAAAATGGCCTGCACGTTGAGCGTGCGGTCGGGGTTGATGACGATGCGGCCGTAGGGCTCGATCGCCTGCAGCACCGTCATCTGCACCGACAGCGGCGCGGAATCGACGCGCAGCCCGGTGGCCGCCAGCTTGCGCCAGCCGAGAAAGGGCGTACGCCCCTCGGGCTCGACCAGCGCCAGATTGTCCACCTGCGCGACGCCGTCATACCGCACCTGCGGCACCGCGCTCCGCCCCGGGCTCAACTGCACCGTGCCCTCGGCCGAGGCCGTACCGCTGGTGAGCAGCAGCCGCACATAAGGCTTGAGCAGCGAGCCGAAGGGGGTCAGTGCCAGTTGATCGAGCCGCACCTTCAACTTGCCGGCCAGCGGCTGCGGCGCGATCTGCCCCTGCGCGCTGAACTGCCCGCCCTGCGCCAGGGCGAAGCGCACCTGCAGCGGCACGGGCTTGCGCAAATCCAGGCTCAGATGCTGCGCGCTAACCTGACCGCGCACCAGGTCGAGGCGGATCGGCGCGGGCGCGGTGTTGTCGTCGATGCGGGCACCGAGATTGCGCAGGCTCAGACTCTGCAGCTGCACATCGGCAGGTGGCCCCGAACGGCTCGGCGCTTTGGCGGCGGCGGGTCGGGCTGCCGCAACAGGCTGGAAGGCCAGCGCCCAGTTGAGCCCGCCGGGGTTCAGCGCCACGTCGGCGTGCAGCGCGTCCACCTCCAGAGGCCCGGCCTGCACGCGGGGCGCACCGGCGCCGGGCAGGCTGATCTGCGTGGCCCCGAGTTGCAGCGTCTTCCACTGCGCCAGTGGCCTGCCCGCGCTGTCCAGACGCAGCGTGCCTGCCTGCAGGCGCAGATCGCGAGCCTGCACCTGAGCGGGGCTGCCGGGGGCCAGCGTGGCGCTCAGCGCCGAGTTCAGTTCGACGTGCGCGAGCTGGAGCTGCAAGGGCTGTCTGAAGCTCTGGTCGGTGTAGTCCAAAGCCTGCACCCTACCGGCGACGCGACCGACATCCACCGTCCACGCCGCGGCTGAAGGCGCCTTGGCGGCTGCCGCTGCGCTCGTCTTGAGCCCGGGCGACGCCTGTGGCGCCGCGGCGCTCAGCCGCTGCACAAGGTCGATCTGGCCGTCGGCCAGACGCTTGAGCTGCAGCCGGGCCGCATCGAGCTGCAACGCGCCGAGTTGCAGGCGATGCTGCGCCAGATCGGCCTGCGCCGCATCGATCTGCAAGGTCGTCAAATTCAGCCAGGGCGGCGCCTGCGGGCTCTGCTGCGGCTGCAGGCGCAGATCGGAAAGCGCCAGTTGCGGCAGTTGCACGGTCTGCTTGGCCAGATCGCCGGTGCCGGCCTGCGTTTGCAAACTCGCGGCCTGCAGCGCCGCCTGCCCGATCTGCCCGGAGAGCCCCAGCAGTTGCAGCGGGCCGAAACCGGCCTGGCGCGTGGCTCCGTCGAAACGCGCGCCATCGAGCTTCGCCGACTGCAAGGTCAGCCGGGCATTGCCCGAGTCGGCCTGCAGACCCTCGAGGGCGATGGTCTGCAGCGAGGCGATGCGCGTCGAGCCGTCGACCCTGCCCTGAGCCACCCGCAGGTCTTGCCACTGCACCGATGCATCCGCAGCCTTGGCCTGCAGGCCACGCAACTGCGCGCCGAGATCGTTGACCGCCCAAAGAAGGCCACTTCGGCCCAGCACCGCGCTGTAGGCGGCGCTCAAGCTGGCGGTGCCCGAGGCGATCTGCAGCGTGCGCGCCAGACCCGGCACGGCGTGCGCTGCTGCGGCCAGGTCCAGACCGGTGAGTTCGGCCTGCCCGCCCGACACCAGCGGGTTGAGGCCGACGTAGCCCTTCCATCGCAGCGTGGCTTTCTGCTCGGGCAGCATCAGGCTGATGGCATAGTCACCGCGCGCCTTGGGCAGGGTGGACAGCGCATCGATCTGAACATCGAGCGGTGTGAGCTGCGTGACATAGGGATGGTCACGATCGGCATCGGCATAGCGCAAGGTGCCGCCTGCAATCTGCAAGTGCTCGATCACCACGCGCGGGATGGTGTCCGACGGTTTGGACGGCTTGGCGCCACCTTGAAGCGCGCGCACCAAGGCATCCCAGTTCATCGCCCCACCCTTGGCGATGGCCACGTTCACATCGGGCCGGTCGAGGCGGATCTGATGAAAGGTCCAGGCCCAGTGCCAGAGGCTGGCCGGGGCGAAATCAACGAACAGCCGTGTGAACCCCGCCAGCGGCACGCCCTGGGAGGTGGCGAGCCTGAAGTCGTCCACCGTGAGGTCCAGGCGCAGCGGATCGAACGCCACCTTGCCCACCGTGGCCCGGCTGTCGAGCTTGGACTGCGCCAGCTTCGGGATGTAGTGCTGCGCCAGCGGCCCCACCGCGAGGTAGCCGAAAGCCAGGTAAAACACGATGAGCCCGGCTGCGATGAGCACCGGCAGGCTGAGCAGCACACGGCGCAGTCGTTCCCAGACGGTGGATGCAGTGGCGGACATCGAGACCTCACGGTTGATCGGTTGTTCGGCATTATGGCTCCGCGCCGGGGAGCACACGGTCAGCCGATACCATGAGGCCATGATCCTTCATGCTTGGCCTCATCTGTGAAAGCCCAACGATTCCCATGACAGAAACCCAGCCCGCTTTCGTTCAATACCTGGGTGCCACGCTTTTTGCCGTGGCCGTACTCCACACGTTTTCCACCAAGTTCTTCGAGAACCTGGCGCACCGGCAGACGGCGCATGCCGGGCTGTGGCATCTGCTGGGCGAAGTCGAAGTGGTGTTCGGCTTCTGGGCCATGGTGCTGATGGTGTTTCTGTTCTTCAGCCTGGGACATCACGAGGCGGTGGCCTATCTCGACTCGCGCAATTTCACCGAGCCGCTGTTCGTATTCACCATCATGGTCATTGCGGGCACGCGGCCCATTCTTCAGCTCGCCGGGGACGTGGTCAACGTGCTGGCGCGCGCGGTTCCCCTGCGCGGCGAGGTGATGTTCTATGCGCTGGTGCTCATCGTGGTGCCGCTGCTGGGTTCGTTCATCACCGAACCTGCGGCCATGACCCTCGCGGCCCTGCTGCTGCGTGAACGGGTGTTCGGCGGCGCCGTCTCGACGCGGCTGAAGTACGTCACCCTCGGCGTGCTGTTCGTCAACGTCTCTATCGGCGGCACGCTGACCCATTTCGCCGCGCCGCCCGTCTTGATGGTGGCGTCCACCTGGCAATGGGATCTGGGGTTCATGCTCAGCCAGTTCGGCTGGAAGGCGGCGATCGCGGTCACCATCAACGCGCTGGGCGCCACGCTGCTGTTCCGGCAGGAACTGTCCATCCTCGATCGCATGCCCGCGGTGCAAAGCCAGACCGCTGCGCCGCTGCGCGCGCCGCTGAGCGTCATCGCGGTGCACATGCTGTTCCTGGCAGGGGTGGTGGTGTTCGCCCATCACCCCGTCGTCTTCATTCCCCTGCTGTTGTTCTTCCTCGGATTCGTCACCGCTTACGCGCGTTTCCAAGACCCGCTCATGCTCAAGGAAGGCATGCTGGTCGGCTTCTTCCTGGGCGGTCTTGTGGTGCTGGGCGGACTGCAGCAATGGTGGCTGCAGCCCCTGCTCACCCGCATGGACGCCACCGCCGTGTTCTTCGGCGCCACGGCGCTCACCGCCATCACCGACAACGCTGCGCTGACCTACCTGGGCTCGCTGGTGCAGGGATTGAGCCCCGAGTTCAAATACGCGCTGGTGGCCGGGGCCGTCAGTGGCGGCGGCCTCACGGTCATTGCCAATGCTCCCAATCCTGCGGGCATTGCGCTGTTGCGCCAGACCTTCGACGGCGGCGCCATCCACCCGCTGGGGCTGCTGGGCGCGGCGCTGCTGCCTACCGCAATGGCCATGGCGTGTTTCTGGCTACTCTGACACGACAACCTTTCCACCCTCATGAACGACTCCACCAACTACAACCTTCCTTCTTACGCCGTGGCCTTTCTCGGCCTGGGCGTCATGGGCGACCCGATGGCCGGTCATCTGGTGCGCGCCGGGCACCGCGTCACGGTCTACAACCGCACCGCGAGCAAGGCGCACGACTGGGTGCGCCGCCATGGTGGGCATTCGGCCCCAACCCCGCGCGAGGCCGCGGCCAACGCCGACTTCGTGTTTTCCTGCGTCGGCAATGACGATGACCTGCGCAGCGTGACCCTGGGCGCAGAGGGCGCCTTTGCCGGCATGTCGCCCGGAGCGGTGTTCGTCGACCACACCACGACCTCGGCCGACGTGGCGCGCGAACTGGGCATCGCGGCGCGCGAGCGCGGCCTGTTCTTCATCGACGCCCCGGTATCCGGAGGTCAGGCTGGCGCGCAGAACGGCGCGCTCACGGTGATGTGCGGTGGCGATGCCGACGCCTTCGAGCGGGCGCAGCCAGTCATCCGGGCGTATGCACGCGCGGTGACCCGCCTGGGCGAGCATGGCGCCGGGCAACTCTGCAAGATGGTCAACCAGATCGCCATCGCCGGGGTGGTGCAGAGTCTGGCCGAAGCGCTGGCCTTTGGCGAGCGCGCCGGACTGGATCTGCACACGGTGCTGCAGGTGATCGGCAAGGGCGCCGCGCAGAGCTGGCAGATGGACAACCGCGGCCCTACCATGATCGAAGGCCGCTACGACTTCGGTTTTGCCGTCGATCTGATGCGCAAGGACTTCGGCCTCTGCCTGAATGAAGCCCGCCACAATGGCGCGCGTCTGCCGGTTCTGGCGCTGGTCGATCAGTTCTATGCCGACGTTCAGGCCGCCGGAGGCGGACGGCTCGATACCTCGTCGCTGCTCACGCGGCTGCGCGACAAGAACGTCTGATCGGTGCCCCTTCATGAAGAAGGCCGTCGGCATGCCGACGGCCTTCTTCTTTGAGCCGAACCGTGATTACTTCGCCTTGTAGCGCGCCGCACTGGCGGTGATCTCGGCGCGGGCGGCATCCGCGCCCATCCAGCCTTCGGTCTTGACCCATTTGCCGGCTTCGAGATCCTTGTAATGGTTGAAGAAATGCTCGATCTGCTTGAGCAGTTCCGCCGGCAGATCCTCGGGCTTCTGGATGGTGCGGTACTGCGGCAGCAGCTTTTCCACCGGCACGGCCACGAGCTTGGCATCCACGCCGGCTTCGTCGGTCATTTTCAGCATGCCGATGGGACGGCAGCGCACTACGCAACCATGCACCAGGGGGATGGTGGTGACCACTAGCACATCCACCGGATCGCCGTCTTCCGACAGGGTTTGCGGGATGTAGCCGTAGTTGCACGGATAGTGCATGGCCGTGGACATGAAACGGTCGACAAACAGCGCGCCGCTGCTCTTGTCGACTTCGTATTTCACCGGGGGTGCATGGGCCGGAATTTCAATGACCACGTTGAAATCGTCGGGCAGGCTCTTGCCTGCGGGCACATCGAGCAAACTCATCATCGATCCTTATAAAAAAGCGGGGTTGAAAAGCTCTTATCGCAAGCGGCCTGCCTTTAGTTTGCCGCGCTGGCGGGCGGCGGCGGCGCGTTGGTCTTCTGCGGGTTCTGCATCTGCTGGAGCTGCTGCTCGCTGATGATGTTGAACATGGTCACCACTTTGGACACGCCGGTGGTGTCGCGCGCGATCTGCACCGCGCGGTCGGCCTCGCGCTGCGTCACGATGCCCATCAGATAGACCACGCTGTTGGAGGTGGTGACCTTGAAGGCGTTGCCGAAGATGTCGTGCGCGTCGATCAGCCCCGCGCGCACCTTGGTGGTGATGAGGGTGTCGGTCGCGCTGCGGTTGAGGTCGGCCACCGGGCCGATGTCGATTTCGTTGAGCACCGCCTTCACGTTGGGCACGCCCTTGACGATTTCTTCGGCCTTCTGCTTGTCGGCCTCGTTGGGCACCTGGCCGACCAGCAAAACCTGCTGGTTGTAGCTCACGGCTCGCACATTGGCGTCAGACCCCAAGGCCGATGAGATGCGGTTGTCGGCTTTGAGCTGGATGGTGTTGTCTTCCAGGATGGAGCCCGCCGTGCGGCGGTCGGTCGCCACGTAGGCCGTGGTACCCACCGCGCCCAGACCGAGCACGAAGCAGCCCTGCAACTGCGTGGCGGCGAGCACCACGACGAGCACGCTGGCCGCGCGCCAGAGACGACGTGGCCGTTGCGCGTCGCGCTGAGCAGGAGACGATTGTGAAAAATCGGTTGTGTTGGATTGTGTCATTCCGAGGACTCCGGTTCACCCATCAAGACCCAGTCTAAGCCATCGCAAAGACAGTGCAGAGTCAGCAGATGCACTTCCTGGATGCGCGCGGTGCGGTCATGGGGCACGGCGATGTGCACATCGACCTCGCGCAGCAGGCCTGCCACTCGACCACCCGTGCGCCCGGTCAGGGCCACCACGCTCATGTCACGGGCTTGTGCGGCCCGTATGGCTTCGACGATGCTCGAAGAATTGCCGCTGGTGCTGAAGGCCACGAGCACATCCCCCGGCAGCCCGAGCGCCCGAACCTGTTTGGAGAACACATGGTCGAAGCCATAGTCGTTCGCCACCGCGGTGAGGGCGGAGGTATCCGTCGTGAGCGCAAGGGCGGCCAGTTCGGGACGCTCGCGCTCGAAGCGGCCGACGAGTTCGGCCGCCAGGTGCTGGCTGTCCGCCGCAGACCCGCCGTTGCCGCAGATCAGAATCTTGTGCCCGTTGGACACCGCGGTGGCCAGCACATCCACGGCGCGTGCGATCGGGCCGGTCAGCGACTCGGCCGCCTGATATTTGAGGTCGGCGCTGTCGAAAAAATGCTGCTGAATTCGCTGTTCGAGCATGACGGGACGAAGGTTCAAAACATGGATGTTATTCGCGCCCGCCGCGTCGCGCGTTCTTACCTCATGTTCTCACCTCATTCTTCCGCAGCGAATGCGCCGGGCAGCCAGTCCATCTCCCCAGCCTGCAGCGTCACCACGTCGAAGCGGCAGACCGGCTCTTCGGGCAGGCGCGCGAGGTAGTGCCTCGCCGCCAGCACGATGCGGCGGCGCTTGGTGGCATCGACACTGCCGACCGCGCCCCCGTAGGCCGCATGACTGCGGGCCCGCACCTCGACGAACACCAGGGTGCCGTCCCCATCGCGCATGATCAGGTCGATCTCGCCGCCGCGCACCCGATAATTGCGCTCGATCACCTGCCAGCCACGGGCCTGCAGTTCAGCGCAGGCCTGCGCCTCCGCAGACTGCCCCAGACGGCGCGCCTGCCGCCGCTTCCACCACTGCCCCATTCCCGCCATGTCCTCTCCCCTTGACGCCGCGCTGGCATTCTGCGCCCAGCAGGATTTTCCGCCCGCGCTCTACATGGTGGCCGCCCCCATCGGCAACCTTGCCGACATCAGCCTGCGCGCCCTGGCTGTGCTCCACCACGCCGACCACCTCGCCGCCGAGGACACCCGCGTGGCGCAGCGTCTGCTGGAGGCCTACGGACTGCGCAGGCCCGCATGGCGTTGCGACCAGCACCGCGAGGCCCAGGCCGCGCAGCAGATCGTCGCGGCCATCACCGCCGGGCAGCGCGTGGCCTTTGTCAGCGACGCCGGCACGCCGGGCATCAGCGATCCGGGCAGCCGCATCGCCGCGGCCGTGCAGGCCGCCGGGCAGCGGGTGATTCCCATTCCAGGCGCCAGCGCGGTGACGACGGCGCTCGCCGCCTGCGGGCTGGACCTGCACGCCGGTTTTTGTTTCGCCGGTTTCGCCCCCGAAAAATCGACAGCGCTGCGCAGCTTTCTGCAGACGGCCCTGCAGGGTACGCAGGTGACGGTGTTTTTCGAGGCGCCCCACCGGCTGCACGCCTGTCTGGAGACCCTGCACGCCCTGGACCCGCAGGCCAGTCTCGTTATCGCCAAGGAGCTGACCAAGCAGTTCGAGACCCTGCTGCCCGCTACGCCGCAGGCCGTGCTCGACTGGCTGGCGGCCGATCCCCGCCGCGCGCAGGGCGAATTCGTCGTGCTGCTTCAGCCCCGCGCCCCCGAGGCCACACTCGATGCCATGGCCATCGCCGTGCTGCAGCGGCTGGTGCAGGAACTGCCAGCCTCACGCGCCGCAGCCGTCGCCGCCGATCTCACCGGCCTCAAGCGCGACGTGCTCTATCGCTGGCTACTCGATCAAAAGCAAGGCTGATCCTTCCGGGGCGCTCAGACCGGCGCGCCGGGCTCGGCTGTCCAGATTTCAACGCGGTTGCGTCCGGACTCCTTGGCGCGGTAAAGCGCCTGGTCGGCGCGGTCGAGGAGTTCGTCGGAGTCCGAGATCGACGAGATCGGGAGGAACTCGGCAATGCCGATGCTGGTGGTCAGGGTCATGCCGATCTGCGAGGCCGGCGGCAGACAGCTCGCCTCCTGAATGGCCAGACGCAGACGCTGCGCCACGTCGAACGCCACCTGGCGGTTGGTCTGCGGCAGCAGGATGGCGAATTCGTCCCCCCCCAGCCTGCCGCACAGATCCTGCCCACGCAACTGCTGCATGCAGGTCTGCGCGAAACAGCGGATGACCGCGTCCCCGGTCTGGTGGCCCAGCTGATCGTTGACCAGCTTGAACCGGTCGATGTCCAGCGCCAGAACGGCAAACGGCGTGCCCTCGCGCTGGGCGCGGCGCAGCTCGGCTGCTGCCCGCGCCATGAAATAGCGGCGATTGGGAATGCCGGTGAGGGTGTCGGTATAGGCGAGATTGCGCAGTTCGCTCTCGCGCGCCTTGACTTCGGTGATGTCCTTGAAGGCGAAGATCAGCGCGTCGTCGTCGCGGTAGCGCCCACGGGTCACCGACAGCAGCAGCCAGACCTCGGTGCCGTCGAAACGGCGGAACTGCGCCTCCATGCCGCGCACCACCCCGCCCTCGCGCTGCAGGCGCTGCAAGAGTTGATCGCGGCTGACCGAATCGCCCCAGAGATGGCGCATCGACTGGCCGGCGTATTGCGCATAAGAGCCGCGGAACAGGGCGTCGGCGGCCTTGTTCGAGAACAGCAGCGCCGCATCGGTGGTGCGGGTGATGACCAGGGGAACGGGCGACTCTTCCGCGAGGAAGCGGAAGCGTTGTTCGTCCTCGCTGAGCTGCTGCTGCAGTTGCTTGAGCGCCGTGATGTCCTGCATGCTGGTGACCACGCCAACGATCTGCCGACTCACGGCGTCTCGCACCAGCGCCTTGTTCAGAATCCACACCGTGGGCTCATGATCGGGGTGCAGATACGGCGCCTCGCGCGTGGCCTGCTGGCTGCCCGAAAGCAGTTCGTGGTCCATCTCTTCCCAGATGCGGCCCAGCGTGGTGCCGAGAATCTGTGTTCCGGTGCGGCCGTGAATCTCCGGCCCGCCCAGCCCGACCAGCAGGTTGAAGGCCACATTCACCCGGGTGAACCGGCCCTGCGGATCGCTGAACGCCACCGGGTTGGGCAAGGCGTTGAGCAGCGACTCCTGAAACCGCAATTGCGCCTGCGTCGTGGCCTGGGCGATCTGCAGCGCGGCGGTGCGGCGGTTGACCTTTTTCTCCAGCGTCGCGTTGATGTCGCGCACCTGCTTGAGCGCCTGGGAGCGCTCGTTGGCCAGCAGTCCGGCCAGCAGCAGCGCAGCGGCCATGGCCAGCAGAATGATCTGCATGGACACAAACCGATCGCTGCCCAGCATGCTGTACATCGGGCCGTGATGCAGCACGGTGGCGGTCACGATGACCACGGCGATCAGGGCGTTCAGGCTGGCCGACACCGCCAGTGGCAGCCTCATGGCCGTCCACAGCAGCGGCAGGAATACCAGGCTGGCAAGGCCGATGGGCAGCGCGCTCTGTCCGGTCGGCATGGTGTAGGTCAACAGCGTCCCGACCAAGGCCAACAATGGCGCGAGCACCGTCTCCCAGTGCAAGGAAGCCTTCATCTCCTCCCATGACAGCGCCCGCAGCAAGGCTGCCGCGGGGGTGAGCACCACGATGCTGGTCATGTCGGTGACCCACCACTGCACGCCCAGATCGGGCGTCAGCGGCGTATGGCCGATGCCATAGAACGCGGCAGCCGTAGCGCCGACGGCGGCGGACACGGCCGCTGCCATCATGCCCATGGCCGCGATGAACCAGATCGCATCGGACGTCGTCTGAAACTCCTGCCAGCGGGCCGGACGGCGCCTGAGCACCCACCAACCCAGCAGCGGCCCCAGGGCATCGCCAGCGGCAATGATCAGGCTCGCCTGCAGTCCCCAACCCAGCAAAAGGTAGTTGCTCACCCAGGAAGCCAGCAGGACCGCAGGAACCATCGAAGGCCCTCGCGTGATCAAGGCGAATGCGGCCACCGCGGCAGACGGCCAGAGCACGATTTCCGTCGACCGCACACCGAGCACCAGCCACGCCAGCAACACATAAGACGCCACAATGCCCGCGGACCAGAACAGCCAGCGGGACATGGAGCGTGAGGGCGAGGTGAACATCACAAGGGTGCGGCGGTTAAATAGTCAGCGATTCATTCGAAAAAAGACAAAGTTCTTGACAATCAAGACAAACTACCTAAATCGTTGCAGGATGCGCATTATTGCTGTACGGCGTGAGTGGCTTGCTTGGTCTGGGGGATTCTCATCAACACGGCACGCTTTGTCCGTGAAGTTCGTCACGCTGTTGCCCTGCACGCATCGATGTCTCAGCCGCGAAGTGCCAAAAGTGTGGATTACTGCACAGAGCGCTCAAAAAGAGCCACGCGCATAATTTGCGCCATCGTCGCCCAGCCTCTTTCTCCTCGCACTTCCGTGTTCAAGCTGTTTCGCACCAAGCAGTCCCTCCCCCCGACCGACATTCGAAACGCCCCGACCAGCGAGCTTCGTGGCACCACGCTGGAGGGCTATCACTTCGCCATCCGGGTCGAACGCAACGCGCACGGCCAGGCGCTGGGCCTGATCGGCTGGTTTGGATCCTCGCAGGGCGGTGGCCGGGTCGAATTGCGCCGCGAAGCCGATGGTCTGTGGCGAGATGTCCAAGGTCGGCAGGCCGCGAGCGTGGACGACCTGCTCCCGCCCTCCGTCCGGCGCAGCGCCGCGTGGGCAGCGCAATGGTGCGAAGCCTTGCCGGTCGATGCCATGGCCGAACCCGCCGAATCCGCATCGTCTGCGCAACCTCAAGCCCAGGAGTCCTGATGCCTCCCAAGCACCCCCAACTGCCATCGCGCCGCAGAGCCATGATGCAGGTCGCGGCCGGTGCCCTGCTGCTCGGCTCGTGGCTGCGTCCGATCCCTGCCTTGGCGGCGACCAATCTGGCGACGGTGCCCATCGGGCGCATGGACCTGCCTTGGTGGCGCAAGCGCTTCGAGGCCTCGCTGCAGCAGGTGCGCCACAGCCGGGCGCAACTGGTCTGGCTGGGCGACTCCATCACCCAGAACTGGGAGCGCAACGGGCCGCAGCCCTGGGCCGACTATCAGCCCATCTGGCAGCGCGAGTATGAGCGTTACGACGCGCTCAATTTCGGTTTCATCGGCGACACGACCTCGAGCGTGTTGTGGCGGCTCGATCACGGTCAGGTCGCGGGACTGTCGCCCAAGGTGCTCATCCTCCTGATCGGCGCCAACAACCTCGGGCGACCGCACTGGGGCGCCCATCTCACCGTGCCCGGCATCGAAGCCGTGGTCGACAAGGTGCATCAGTTGCTGCCCGACACCCAGGTGCTGCTGCTGGGGGTGCTGCCCAGTCGGCGTTCAGCCTGGATCAGCGAACAGACGCTCAAGATCAATGCCGCGCTGGCTGCACGCTACGCCCACAGCAAGCGGGTGACCTTCATGGATGTGGGGCATGTATTGCTCGACGCCCAAGGCAAGCCCGACCCCAACCTCTACCTCGAAGGCCACGAGCCGCGTCAGACCGTGCTGCTGCACCCCGACGCGCAGGGCATGGAGCGCATCGCGCAGGCCATCACCCCGACGTTGGATCGGCTCATGCAGCAGGCTCGCTGAATCGGCCTTTCCTCCTGGGCGCAAGGCCCAGGAGCCTGTCGGGCTTGAGGATCGCGGGCTGCAAAATGGCCCTGCAGCGCCCTGTGGCAGCGGCTTTTTGCCCCATAGCTCGGGCTATGGAGCTGCAAATCCGCCGCCCATGGCATCCGCAGGCCCATTTTTCGCCATCCGCGCCCCAAGCCCGACAGGCTCCTCGGAAGCTGTGGAATACTGCCTCACGCACGCACCCTGCCCATTTCCACAACAACCCTTTGCAGGAGACAAACATGAGTGCTTCCCTTCGCTTTCGTTTACCCCTGGCCGTCAGCCTGTGCGCCGCGCTGGCATCGCCCGCCTTCGCGGCCGAACCGCTCACGGTGACCGTGCACCGCCTCACGCTCGATGCCGCCGAGCGCATCGCGCAGGGCGCGATCAAGGCCTGCCGGGCCAAGGGGCTGCAGGTCAGCGCCACGGTGGTGGACCGCAACGGCATCGTGCAGGCCACCTTGCGCGACACCCTGGCCCCGCCCGTCTCGCTCGACATCAGTCGGCAGAAAGCCTATACCGCAGCCATGTTCGGCATCAAGGGCACGGCGATGGGGCCTCAGGCCGCCTCGCCTCTGGCCCTGCTGGGTGACGGCCTGGCCTTCACCGCAGGCTCGGTGCCGATCGAGGCCGGAGGGCGCATGTACGGCGCCGTGGGCGTGAGCGGTGCGCCCGATGGCAAGGTCGACGAGGCATGCGCCCAGGCCGGGCTCGACGCCGTCTTGCCCGATCTGGAAATGCAGTAAGCCTGCCTACAATCCATCCCAGACCCGCTTCGCGTGATGCGGGTCTGTCCCCGCAACGGCCTGCCTGTTTTTTGGGCAGCCCGATTGACCCGCGTGAAATCAGGGCTTTGAGCCCATCCGGTGTGACATTTTCCCCAGCCGCTGGGGATAACTGGGCACCGGAGGCCTCCCTGTGGATAATTTTTTCCGACCCATGGCCAGTCGCCGACCACCCGCTTATTCCGAATCGTCCATCCGTGTGCTGAAGGGGCTAGAACCCGTGCGCCAGCGGCCGGGCATGTACACCCGCACCGACAACCCGCTGCACATCGTGCAGGAGGTGATCGACAACAGCGCCGACGAGGCCCTGGGCGGCTACTGCCATCACATCGCGGTCACACTGCATGCCGATGGCAGCGTGAGCGTGGAAGACGATGGCCGCGGCATCCCCTTTGGCATGCACCCGGACGAGAACGCGCCGGTGGTCGAGCTGGTGTTCACCCGGCTGCATGCCGGCGGCAAGTTCGACAAGCTGCAAGGCGGCGCCTACAGCTTCTCGGGCGGTCTGCATGGCGTGGGTGTTTCGGTGACGAATGCGCTGGCGGCGCGGCTGGAGGTCACCGTCTGGCGTGACGGACAGGTCGCGCATCTGGTGTTCGCGGGCGGCGAGGTCATCGAACCGCTGACGATACGAAAGGCCACGCGCGACGAGCGCAAAAGCGGCACGCGCGTGCGCGTCTGGCCCGACGCCAAGTACTTCGACAGCCCGCATCTGCCGCTGGCCGAACTCACCCACCTTCTGCGCAGCAAGGCCGTGCTGCTGCCAGGCGTGAAGGTCGATCTGATCCAGGAAAAATCGGGTGAGACCGCGCACTGGGAATATGCCCGCGGTCTGCGTGACTATCTGCAGACCAGCCTGAGCGCAGATCCCTTCATCGACCTGTTCGAAGGCGAGCACTACGCAGGTGCCGCTGACAGCGAGAGCTTCGCCGAAGGCGAAGGCGCGGCCTGGTGCGTGGCCTTCACCGATGAAGGCACCGTGCTGCGCGAGTCTTACGTCAACCTCATTCCCACACCGGCTGGCGGCACGCACGAGGCCGGCTTGCGCGAGGGTCTGTTCCAGGCCGTCAAGGGTTTCATCGAACTGCACAACCTGCTGCCCAAGGGTGTGAAGCTGCTGCCCGAAGACGTGTTCGCGCGGGCCTCCTTCGTGCTCTCGGCGCGGGTGCTCGACCCGCAGTTCCAGGGCCAGATCAAGGAGAAACTCAACAGCCGCGACGCGCTGCGCCTGGTCGCCCAGGCGGTGCGCCCCATGCTCGAGCTCTGGCTGCACGAGCGGGTGGACCAGGGCCGCAGGCTCGCCGAACTGGTCATCCGCCAGGCACAGAGCCGCCTGCGCGCGGCGCAGAAAGTCGAGAAGAAAAAGGGCTCGGGCGTGGCCGTGCTGCCGGGCAAGCTGACCGACTGCGAAAGCCGCGACGTGGCGCGCAACGAGCTGTTTCTCGTCGAGGGCGATTCCGCCGGGGGCTCGGCCAAGATGGGCCGCGACAAAGAGTTCCAGGCGGTGCTGCCGCTGCGCGGCAAGGTGCTCAACGCCTGGGAGGTGGAGCGCGACCGGCTGTTCGCCAACACCGAGATCCACGATATCGCCGTGGCCATCGGCGTCGATCCGCACGGCAAGAGCGACGCGCCCGATCTGTCGAACCTGCGCTACGGCAAGATCTGCATCCTGAGCGATGCCGATGTGGACGGCTCGCATATCCAGGTCTTGCTGCTCACCCTGTTCTTCCGCCACTTTCCCACGCTCATCGAACGCGGTCACGTCTTTGTGGCCCGCCCCCCTCTCTACCGCCTCGACGCGCCCGCGCGCGGCAAGAAACCCGCGCAAAAAATCTATGTGCTCGACGACGCCGAGCTGCTGGCCGCGCAGGACAAGCTGCGCAAGGACGGGCTCAAGGAGGGCGCCTGGCAGATCTCGCGCTTCAAGGGCCTGGGCGAAATGAGCGCCGAGCAGCTCTGGGACACCACGCTCAATCCCGACACCCGCCGTCTGTATCGCGTGCGGCTAGACGATTGCCAAGAGCTTTTTCATCAGCTCATGGGCAAGGGCGAAGCCCAGGCGCGCCGCGCGCTGATGGAGGAATACGGCGACCAGATCGAAGTCGACATCTAAGGCCTGCCAACGCTGAACCATGACCGAACAAGCCCCCCTCGAATTCGACTCCCGGCCCGAAGACGACGCCGATACGCTGGCGCTGGGCGACTATGCCCGCAGCGCCTATCTCGACTATGCCATCTCGGTGGTCAAGGGCCGCGCCCTGCCCGACGTGTGCGACGGCCTCAAACCGGTGCAGCGGCGCATCCTCTACGCCATGTG
Source organism: Thiomonas bhubaneswarensis (assembly GCF_001418255.1). Lineage (GTDB taxonomy): Bacteria > Pseudomonadota > Gammaproteobacteria > Burkholderiales > Burkholderiaceae_C > Thiomonas > Thiomonas bhubaneswarensis. The sequence goes on along the minus strand of NZ_LIPV01000013.1, from coordinate 5,860 downwards.
GCGCATGGGGCTGGCGGCAGACGCCAAGCCGGTCAAGTCGGCCCGCGTGGTCGGCGACGTGCTCGGCCGCTTTCACCCGCATGGCGACCAGGCCGCCTACGACGCGCTGGTGCGGCTGTCGCAGGACTTCGCGCAGCGCTATCCGCTGATCGACGGCCAGGGCAACTTCGGTTCGCGCGATGGCGACGGGGCCGCGGCGATGCGCTACACCGAAGCGCGGCTTGCCCCCATCGCCCGTCTGCTGCTGGCCGAGATCGACGCGGGCACTGCCGACTTCATTCCCAACTACGACGGCTCGACCACCGAGCCCCGCCTGCTGCCCGCGCGCCTGCCCTTCGTGCTGCTCAACGGCGCCAGCGGCATCGCCGTGGGCATGGCCACCGAGATCCCCTCGCACAATCTGCGTGAGGTGGCCAGCGCCTGTGTCGCCCTGCTCAAAAACCCCAGGCTCGAACTCGCCGACGTGCTGGCGCTGATGCCCGGCCCCGACTTCGCCACCGGTGGCCAGCTCATCTCCAGCCCGCAGGAGATCGCCGCGGCCTATGCCAGCGGTCGCGGCAGCCTGAAGGTGCGGGCGCGCTGGACCATCGAGGAACTGGCGCGGGGCCAATGGCAACTGGTCGTCAACGAACTGCCGCACGGCACCAGCAGCCAGCAGGTGCTCGAAGAAATCGAGGAGCTCAGCAACCCCAAGATTCGCCCCGGCAAGAAGGCCCTCGCGCCCGAGCAGATCGCGCTCAAGCAGGTCATGCTCAATCTGCTCGACACCGTGCGCGACGAGTCGGGCCGCGAGGCCGCGGTGCGGCTGGTGTTCGAGCCGCGCAGCTCGCGCATCGACGTGAACGAGTTCGTCAACACCCTGCTCGCCCGCACCAGCCTCGAAACCAGCGTGCCGATCAATCTGGTTGTGATCGGCAGCGACGGCAAGCCGCGCCAGAAGGGGCTGATGGACATGCTTCGTGAGTGGGTCGCCTATCGCCGCGACACCGTGCAGCGCCGCTCGCGCCACAGGCTGGAGCAGGTCAACGCGCGCATCCACATCCTCGAAGGCCGGCAGCAGGTGCTGCTCAACCTCGACGAGGTGATCGAAACCATCCGCAACAGCGACGACCCCAAGCCCGCGCTGATGGCGCGCTTTACCCTCACCGAACTGCAGGCCGATGACATTCTCGACATGCGGCTGCGCCAGCTCGCCCGGCTGGAGGCCATCCGCATCGACAAGGAACTCGCGGCCCAGCGCGTCGAGCAGGCCGATCTGCAGAAGCTGCTGGCCGACGAGAAGGCCATGACCCGCCGCATCATCAGCGAGATCGAGGCCGACGCCAAGGCCTATGGCGACGACCGCCGCACCCTCATCCAGTTTGATGAGCGCGCCGTGGCCGAGGTCAAGGTGGTCGACGAACCCGTCACGGTCATCGTGTCGCAGAAAGGCTGGCTGCGCACGCAGAAGGGCCACGGCCTTCTGCTGTCCGCCCTCACCTTCAAGCCTGGTGATGCGCTCTATGCCACGTTCGAGTGCCGCAGCGTCGATGCGCTGGTGGTGCTCGGCAGCGACGGCCGGGTGTACTCGATCGATGTGGCCGACCTGCCCGGCGGCCGGGGCGACGGCCAGCCCGTCACCACCTTCATCGAACTCGCACCGGGCACGCAGGCGCTGCACTATCTCGCAGCCGCCCGCACCACCCCCATGCTGCTGTGGACGGCGCAGGGCCTGGGCTTTGTCGCGCGGCTGGGCGATGCGCTGAGCCGCCAGCGCGCAGGCAAGACCTTCATGACGCTGGACGACGGCGATGTGCCGCAGCGACCCCTGATCCTCGGCACCGATGCGGATGGCAACCCGGCAGGCCGACTCGCCCTGCTCAGCTCAGACGGCCGTCTGCTGCTCTATCCGGCCACCGAGGTCAAGGTGCTGTCGCGTGGCGGTCGTGGCGTAACCCTGATGACGCTGGACGCCAGGGAGACGCTGCTCGGCATCGCCCACCTGGCCGCCGAGCGCGAAGCGCTGCTGGTCAGCGGCAAAGGCCGTGGCGGCGTCGAGCGCAGCACCAGCCTGAGCAGCACGCAACAGTCCCCTTACGTCGGCAAGCGCGCCAAGCGGGGACGCAAGCTGGAGATCGCTTTCAAGCCCGAACGACTCGATCGCGGCTGAAAACCAAACGTCCTGCGCGAGGCAGGGCGTTTTTGCACGGGGCCGCACTCACCACCGGCTGGCCGCGACGAAATCACTTCACGGTCACTTCGACGCGACGCGCCTCGGCTGCGCTGGCGCCGCCGGTGGTTTCAGCCGGTTTTTCCAGCGCGATGCGATCGGCCGGCACGCCTTGCGCCACCAGGGCATCGCGCACGGCCATGGCGCGCTTCTTCGCCAGCTCGGCATTCAGCGCCGCGGAACCGGTGGCGTCGTGATAGCCACTGATCACCACCGTGTGGCCCTGCGCCACGGCCTCACTGACCTGCTTCAGCGCAGCATCGGCCCCGGTGGCCAGATCGGCCTTGCCGCTGGCGAAATAGAATTTGATCACCCCGTCTTCCACCACCACACGGGCGCCGTCGGCATCGGCCGCCGGTGCGGCGGAACTGGCCACGGCGGGCGCCGACGCGGCCTGCATGACCCCGGCGCCACTGCCGCCATCCTTGATGGCCACGCCCACGATCACCGCGACCGTCGCAAGCACCGTGGCCAGAACCACACCGACGATGGGCACGTGGTTGTCGTCATCCAGAAAAAACATCGCAAATCCTCCTGAGTGTTCTGAATATCACGGCGCGAACCTGTCGGCGCCGATGCGCAACGGGGTAGCCGCGCGGCATTCTAAAGTCCGAGCGTGTCCGACCCGCACAAGGGAGGCGGGCCGCATTCAGGGCACCAGCGTGAGAAACAGGAAAGCGGCAAACACGACCAGATGCACCGCACCGAGCATGAAGTCAGTACGGCGCGAACCCAGCGTCACAAGGCAGACGAGCAGGCTCAGCACCAACAGCACCAGATCCTTGCCTTGCAGGCCGAGATCCATGGGAAGGCCCAGATAGATGGCCACGATCACCACCACCGGAATAGTGAGGCCGATGCTGGCCAGCGCCGAACCCAGAGCGAGGTTCAGACTGGTCTGCAGCCGGTTGGCCAAGTCGGCGCGCACGGCCGCCACGGTTTCAGGCGCCAACACCAACATGGCAATGATCAAACCGATCACGGCACGGGGCAGGCCAGCACCGAGCACCATGGCCTCAATCGAAGGCGAGAGCGTCTTGGCCAGTCCGACGACGGCCACCAGTGCAAGCAACAGTCCGAACAGACTGATCCATGCATCGCGGCTGCTAGGGGCGTGCGCTGCCGAAGGCTGCTCGCCGCCATGGTCGAGATCGAGGAAATAGTCCCGGTGCCGCACCGTCTGTCCGAAGATGAAAACACCCCACAGCACCAGCGAGACCACGGCCGTGAACACCAGTTGCGGCACCGAGTATTGCCCACCGGGCGCACTCGTGGTGAAACGCGGCAACACCAGCGTGAGCACCGAGAGCGCAAGCAGAATGGCCAGCGCAGGCCGAGCGGCCTCTGTTTGAAAAGCCTGCACATGATGTCGCAGACCGCCTGCGAGCAGACTCAGACCGATCACCCCGCCAGTGATGATGAGCACGGTCGCATAGATAGTGTCCCGGGTGAGCGTGGCCGCCTTCGCAGGCTCGGCGGTCATCATCATCGAAACGATGAGTGCTACCTCGATGATCGTCACCGCCAGCGCGAGCACCAGCGTGCCGAAGGGTTCGCCCACCCGATGCGCCACCACTTCAGCATGATGCACCGCGGCGATCACCGCACCGATGAGTGCGAACGCGCTGAGCACCAACACGAAAGCCTGCCCCGGCTGCGCCAGTGCCAGCGCGAGCACGCCCAGGCCCGCAAAGGGCAAGGCCACGAACAGCCGCTCCATCCAGGAAGTCGAGGCCGTCGAGACGAGATCGGACGCGTTATTCGTCATGCGTTCACCTCCCCTGCTGGGTCCGTGCATCAGAGCATGGGAACCCCATCCAGAGCGCCGCGAGCCATTTCAGACCTCGGCGATCAGTTCGATTTCGACGGCGGCCCCCATGGGCAACTGCGCCACGCCAAACGCGCTGCGCGCATGGGCGCCGCGCTCACCGAAGACCTGGGCGATGAGTTCCGACGCGCCGTTGATCACCAGATGGTGTTCGGTATAGCCTGGCGCCGAATTCACCAGACCCAGCAGTTTGACCACCCGCTTCACCCGCTCCAGATCACCCACCGCCGCCTGCAGCGTGCCCAGCAGATCGATGGCGATGGCGCGAGCCGCCTCCTTGCCCGTTGCCGTGTCCATGTCGGTGCCCAGTTGTCCCACCCAGGGCTTGCCGTCCTTCTTGGCGATGTGCCCTGAAAGAAACACGAGATTGCCGGTCTGCACGAAGGGTACATAGGCAGCGGCAGGGGTGGACACCGGGGGCAGGCTGATGCCCAGATCTTTGAGCGTTTGCGCAATCGACATGAGAAGCTCCGACAGGAAAGCCTCAGTTTAGGGCCTGTTGCGAGACGCCCGCGCCCCTAGCAAGCGGCTGGAGTGGAGTGTTGAAAGGTCTTGAAGTGGACTTGGACTTGACCCTTTTACGTGGACAGTTTCGGTCTTGATTCCCGAGATGACCTCGGGGTCAAGGGAGCAGGGTTGTCCACCGGCGGCGTGGCGCAGCCAACGCCGGAGCCGACGGTGGGGAACCCGTGTTCGATGCGCAATGGTGGCGTGACGTCGGCGTTCCTCCTCTCGAAGTTCAGTGGGGACTGGTAGCCCAGCGCGCTGTGGCGACGGCGCGGGTTGTACCAACCCTCGATCCAGGTGAACACGGCCAGGCGCGCTTCGGTCTTGGTCTTGAAGCAGCGACGGTCGAGCAGTTCGCATTCCAGGCTGGCGAAGAAGCTCTCGGCCATGGCGTTGTCGTAGGCGTCGCCGACCGATCCCATCGACGGACGCACGCCCATGGCCTTGCAGCGCTGGCCGAAGGCCACGCTGGTGTACTGGCTGCCCTGGTCGGAGTGATGGATGACGCTGACTGGCTTGCGCTGCTGCACGGCCATGTTCAGCGCGGCCAGGATCAGCTCGGTCTGCAGCGTCTCGCCGATCGACCATCCCACCAGGCGTCGGCTCCAGACATCCAGCACGACGGCCAGAAAGATGAACCCGGCCCAGGTCGGGATGTAGGTGATGTCGGCCACCCACAAAACGTTCGGCGCGTCGGCGACGAAGTGGCGGTTGACCAGATCCGGAGCTGGCCGCTGCCGCTGGTCGCGCTGGGTCGTGACCGCGAAGCCGCGGCGACGGCTGACGCCGCGCAGATGCGCGGCGCGCATGAGGTGGGCCACGCGCTTGGCACTGATACGCTCGCCCTGCTCGATCAGCTCGGCGCGCACGCGCGGCATGCCGTAGGTCGCATCGGAGTCGGCGTAGATCCGACGGATGCGTTCGCTCATGACCGCGTTGCCTGACGCGCGCAGGCTCGGCGGCCGCGCCTTCCAGGCGTAGAAGCCGCTGCTCGAGACGTGAAAGCCCTCACTCATCACGCTCACCGGGAAGGTAGCCTGGTTCGCCAGCATCAGCTCGAAGATGGCGTGGACATCTTCTCGCCTCGCGCCGCGAACCAGGCCGTGGCCTTTGCCAGGATGTCGCGCTCCATCTGCAACTGCTTGACCTGGCGCCGCAGCCTCGACAGCTCGGCGCGCTCAACGGTAGTCAGAACATCCTTGCCGGGCAGCGGATGGACGGCGTCGGCCGCAGCCTGACCGACCCAGTTGATGATGCTCTGCGCGGTACAGCCGAACTCGCGTGCCAGCTCCGCCGGGGTGCGCCCAGCGTGCACG
>NZ_LIPV01000012.1 GCF_001418255.1 Thiomonas bhubaneswarensis | reverse complement strand
CTGGGCACAGGCGCATGGCATTCGCCACATCCTGATCCAGCCGGGACGCCCCATGCAAAACGGCTTTATTGAGAGCTTCAACGGCAAGTTCCGTGACGAGCATTTGAACGAGGGCTGGTTCGAGACCCTGCATCAGGCCAGGAGGGCCGTGGCGGTCTGGCGAACGGACTACAACGAGGTCAGGCCGCACAGCAGCCTGGGACGCATGCCACCGGCTCGCTTCGCCGAGCTGCATCGCCAGCGCGCTGGCGATGCAGCTCAATCCCCATCAACCCCGATACCTATCGAGTAACCTTGAACCCGGACTTCCACTTTTGATTGGTACGTCTACAGGGGGCAGGTCACAGAAATTTCTGGTTTGCGCACGACTCTATCGGCTCCTCGCAGTGGGCAGCGGGGCGGATTTTTGCGCCATTTCGGTGGCTTTGACTCGAACGGCGTGTGCCGGGTGGTTTTGGGCAAGGTGTTGCAGGGCTTGCTTGAGCGCTGGGCAGGCAGGCATCTGCGCGAGGCTGTGCAGAATTTCCAGGGATTCGATGACGTCGCCGCGGTTGTCCATGGCGCATTCGGTGAGGGCACCAATAGTGTTGGGTTGGGCCTGCTTGCCCAGGGCGATGATCGCGCCCATGCGGGTTTCGCTCAGTGGGTGGCGCAGGGCGTGGATCAGGCGGTCTGCGTAGGGTGTGTGCCTGGCGTAGTCGTCCAGATTGGTGCCACAGTCGGGGCAGACCTTGGCATCGAGAGGTATCTCGGCAAAGCACCAAGTGCAGTATTGGAATGAACTGCGCTCGCCCATGGCACTCTCGCATTTCAGAAAGTGATGCGGCGGTCGGTGACGTCGAAGTAATGTCGGGCGTGGGCTACGAGCTGGTTGTTCGACGGGTGGTCCACCGTCTCGACGGCGATCACATGCTCCAGAGCGTCCGGTTCGTGGTGGTGCAGGTGTTTGATGAGCCAGAGCTTGGCCTGACCTGGGCCGGTGATGAGGATTTCATGCGCATCACGCAGAGACTCGGCGACCGCGTGGTAATAATGCTGATCTTCCTGCACCTTGCCCGAGCCGATGGTGTTGGCCTTGTGGTGCAGGTGTTGGTGCGGGTGAGGGGAGTGCACGATGGATTCGCGCACATGTTCGGGATCGATGAAGAACACATGGGCTTCGTTGTGATCGATCCAGACGGCGGCGTGTTTGGATGGGTTCATGGCTATCGCGGCATGAGCCGGGTTGGGTGTGACGGCATTGAGGAAAAAAGCGACCCGGTCGGTGCCGGGTCGCAAGGCTGAAAACGATCAATCCACGGCGCAGCCGCACTGCGCCGACCAATAGACGATGTGCCCGGGCGGCACCATCTCCTGAATGCGCGGCAGCACGGCCTCGACCACTTCCGGTTCATCGAAAAACTCCAGCACCAGCGGCAGGTGCACGTTGAGCCGCAGCAGATCGTCGGCATGCACTTCGCCTTTGCTGCCGAAGCCGGCCACGCCGCGAAACACAGTCACACCATGCACCTTGTGCTGTTCGTGCAGCAGCTTGAAGATGCTGCGCATGAGGTCGTGATGACCGCTGTCCTTGTCGCCTTCCTTGATGTAGACGCGAACCATGGTGACGGATTTGGCGCTCATGTCGAGACTCCCATATTGCGTGACAGATAGGCGCCGAAGATGGCCGCCGAGACGGACAGCGCCACGGAGGCGCCGATGTACAGCCCGGCCTTCACCATCTCGCCGTTTTCAATCAGGTTGAGCGATTCGAGTGAAAAGGTCGAGAAGGTGGTGTAGGCACCCAGGCCGCCGGTGAGGATGCCGGTGCGCAGTTCGGGGCTGAGGTTGATGCGCTCCAGGGTTTCGAAGAACAGGAAACCCATCAGGAACGAACCGAGCACGTTGATCGACAGCGTGGCGAAGGGAAAGGAGCGTCCCAGCACGCTTTGCACGACCAGGGTCTGGCCGTAGCGCGCGAACGCACCAATGATGGCGAAAAGGGCGATGAAAACGTAGGTCATTCGGTACATCCAGAAAGGTCGGAGGTAAAGAGCTGCCGCTTGGGCGGCCGTTTGGGGAGTCTGGGTGAAGATGTTGTGTCGAGTTCTCCCTTGGTGGTCAGCCCGGTTGCCATACCAGCACCAGGCCGAAAATCACGATCAGCAGAATGCCGATATAGGCCAGGTAAGCATTCATCAGACCGTTCTGCAGAAAGCGCAGCCTGCGCGCCAGCCATTGCAACGCATGGATCGACGGGGTAAACAACAGCGGGCCGAAGATGGGTGCCTGCGAATAGTCGAACTGCAATTCTTTCAGGAAATACGGCTTGCCTTCGAACTGCCGAGCCACGGCGTTGCGCGGCCGGTAGACGAAGTTGTAGAAGACCCGAAGAGCGTTGGAGAACGACAGCGCGGTCGTCGCCCCGGCGTGTGCGGCATAGTCTTCGCCACCGCACCACAGCGGCGCGCGGCGTACCGGGTGGCGGCGGCGTGCCCACACCAGAGTCAGTGGAATGAGGGCGAGCAGCGGTACGACGATCACTAGCATCGCGGGCGAGATGAAGGCAAAGCCAGCCGACAGCGGCACCAGCAGCCAGCCGTGCGTCATCTGCCCCGGCGTTTGCGTCGCAGGCCAAGCCGACGCCGACATCTCCGGCAGCCAGAACACCAGGCTCATCGCAAACGCGGGCACGGCAAGCCCGGTGACGAGCACCGACCAGCGCTGCAAGGGCGAGAGTGTGGTCTGGTGTTTGCGGTGGTGCGCGGCGTGGGCTTCGTTCTGCCCCAGCAGCCCCACGCCGAAGACCTTGACCATGGTGGCCAGCGCGATCGCCGCCGTCAGCGCCATGCCGGCTCCGGCCAGTGCCAGGGCGATGCGCGAGCCATCGGTCTTGAGGGTGAAGTCGTGGAACAGACTCTGGAACAGATACCACTCGCTGACAAAGCCGGCCGTGGGCGGCATGGCGGCCAGGCTCATGGCGCCGAACACCGCGCCCAGGCCGAGGGTGAGCGGCGCATGGCGCAGGATGGCGCTCTGCCGCAGATGGTGACTGCCCTGCAGCGCGGCAGCGGCATCGGCGCTGAGGAACAGCGTGCCCTTGGCCAGGCTGTGGCCCATGAGGTGCAGCATGCCCACCGTCCAGGCCAGGGCCGAGAGCATGTCTTCGCCCCCGGCGCGAAACACCAGCGCCGCTCCCAGCGCCGTCACGGCCACACCGGCATTTTCGGAGGAGGAAAATGCCAGCAGCCGCCGCCAGTCGCTTTGTTGAAAGGCATACAGAATGGCCAGAATCGCGGTGAAGGTGCCGACGATGAGCACCACCACGCCAAAGCTCGCCAGCCAGGGCGGATCACCCATCCACTGCAGCAACGCCCGCCCCAAGGCGAAGTAGGCCGCGTTCATCACCACGCCCGACATCAGCGCGCCGCTGGCCCCACTGCCGCTGCCATAGGCGCCGGGATACCACTCGTAGAACGGCAGCAGGCCGAGCTTGGCGCCGAAGCCCACCAGCCACAGCAGGCCGAGGAAGAACGCCGAGGCCACGCTCCATCCGGTCCACTGCAGCGCGTAGGTGCCAAAGGCCAGGCTCTGGCCGAGCATGAGCACCGCCAGCAGCAGCGCCACGCCACCGACTTCGAGCAGAGCGAGCATGAACAGATTGTCATGCCCGGCCTGCACGCTGCGGTGATCGGCTAGCAGCATGAGCGCGCCGCCGAAGCCCATCACCTCCCAGGCGATGAGAAAGCTAGCCCCGTCCTGCAAGCCGTAAACCCCCAGCGCGCCCAGCAACGACAGCGCCGCGCCCGCGGCCCAGCCCCTCGCGTGCGCCGTGCTACCGAGCAGGCTGGCGAAGAACGCGGGCAGCAGCGCGGGCAGCATGAGCCAAAGAGCCGCGGCATCGGGCTGGAACACCACGGGCGCGTCGCCCAGCACCAGCAGCTTCTGGCCAACAACGCCCGAGGGCAGGCCCCATAGCGCGCCCAAGGCCGCGAGCGCGCAGCCCAGCGCCAGCAGCCCGCGCGGCAGTGCCGAGCCGAGGAACAGATCGGCCAGCAGCGCCAGCACCCAGGCCAGCGCGGCCAGAACGAAGGCGGCGAGGCCCATGGCATCAGGCAGATTCATACCGGCCTCCGTGCACCCGTTGCGGACGTCGCCGCAGCAGCAGAAGCAGCGCTTCGATCAGCGCGGCGGGGTTGGGCGGACAACCCGGCAGCCACACGTCCACGGGGAGGATGCCGTCCAGCCCCTGATGGCAGGCGTAGCCGCCGCCATTCGTGCAGCCGCCGGTGGCGCAAGTGCCTACCGCCATGACCCAGCGCGGCTGCGGCATGGCTTCATAGGTGCGCAGCAGCGGCTCGCGCATCGCGGCGGTCACCGGGCCGGTGACCAGCAGCAGATCGGCAAACCGAGGCGAGGGCGTGAAAAAGATACCCAGCCGGTGCAGGTTGTAAAACGGATTCAACAGCGCTTGCAGCTCGCTTTCGCAGCCGTTGCATGAACCGGCGTCCACATGGCGGATGTGCAGGCTCTTGCCGAAGGCTTTGAGTTCCTGCTCGAGTTCGGCGGTGATCGGTTCTTCTTTCTCGCTCGGTAGAGCGTTTTGCTCGCTACTTACATGAAGCAGATCGGCCTTGTCGCGCACGCCGAAAGCCCAGTCGTGGCTCGGGGTGAACGCGGGCTCCGGGCAGACCTCGGTGCAGAGCTGGCAGCCGACGCAGCGGGCGTAGTCGAGCTGCACCCCGCCTGCTGCGCCGCGGCTGATGGCCGACGCTGGGCAGGCCGCGACGCAGTCGGTGCAGCCGGTTTGCGCGGTCGAACAGCGAGCCGCATCGAAACGCGGCAGGCCGAGCACGCCGTCCTGTCCATCGGGGCCGGGGCGCTCGGGCCAAGGGGTTGTGGCGCGGCCTTTCTGCAGGCCCAACCAGGTCCACACGGGCATGGTTTTGCTCCTTGTCAGCGATCGGCGCCTGCGATGGACAGGCCGAAGCTGGCTTCGTTGATGGCGTAGTCCATCATGTTGCTGTCCTCCACGGTGAAGGGAAACACCCGCCAGTTCGAGAACGACGGCTCTTTGATCTTCACCCGCTGCAGCAGGGTGCGGTCTTCGCTCAGATGGACGGCATAGAGCAGCCCACCGCGCGTGGCCTCGACCCAGCCCAGGCCTTCGCCGCGCAGGTCGGCGTCTTCCATCACATCGAAGCGCAGCACCTCGCCTGGTTTGGTGCGACCGATGGTCTGGCGGATGATGGCGAGCGACTCGCGGATTTCCTCCATGCGCACCCGCGAGCGCGCGTAGGCGTCGCCGACCGTCTCCACGGGAACGGCAAAGCGCACCTTCTCGTAGTTGGCGTAAGGGTGGTCGCGCCGCAGATCGCGGTCGAGGTCGCTGGCGCGCTCGATCGGGCCGGTGGCGCCCTGGTCGAACGCCACCTGGCGCGCCAGCACCCCAGTCGTCATCAGGCGGTCGAGGTAGCTGCGGGTGGATTCAAGGCGGTCGAGATAGCGGGCTATGTCGTCGCTGATCGCGTCGAGCGCCTTGTCCAGACCGGCAATGTCGAGATCGCGGCGCAGGCCGCCGGGGGTGATGAGGCCGCGCAGAAAGCGGCTCCCGGTGAGCTTGCCATTGATCTGCTTGACCCGCTCTTCGAGCAAATGCCCCTCGGCCTCGCCGACCTTGAGGGTGGTGGTCTTGGATAGATGGCCGAGGTAGTGCAGATGGTTGTACAGACGCTCCAGCTCGGCCAGGATGACGCGCAGATACCGCGCACGCGCGGGCGCGCGCCAGCCCATCGCGCCTTCCACCGCCTGGGCGTAGGCCAGGGCGTGCGCCACCGAGTCGATGCCGCTCACGCGCTCGGCCAGCACCGCGCCCGAGCGCAGCGATTGGCCCTGGAACCGTGCCTCCATCGCCCGGTGCTTGTAGAACAGCCGCGGGTGATAGTGCAGGATGCCTTCGCCGATGTAGAAGAACAGAAACTGCGCCGATTCGACAATGTCGGCCCGCACCGGCCCGAAAGGCAGGCGCTGGATGTCCGGACCGAGCACCTGGGGCACGGTGGGCGGCTGCGGCGAGAAGTCGAGCGCGGCGGCCTGCGGGTCAAAAGGCTTGAGCAACGGCGCGGGCTCTCGCGGCATGCCTTCGTGCAGCACCAGCGGGTGGGGCTCGGGGTGACCCTCGAAACGCAGGCCATAAAGGTCCATCATTTCGCGTTCGTACCAGCCCAGCAACGGCAGCTTGTTCGCCAGCGAGGGCAGGGTGTGATGCTCTGGGCGCACGCGCCAGACCTTGTAAGGCAGGCCGGGGCCCTGGCTGAGCACATACACCACGTCCACGCTGTCGTCGGCGCAGCCGCACGCATAGGCCATCTGCATGCGGCCATGGGCGCTGGGCGCGTCGCCCAGTGCGGTGAGCAGACTATCGGCCGCTGTCGGCAGTTCGGCGGGATTCAGGCGGGTGGTGTCGCAATGACGCATCTCACACGCCTCCAAGTTGGTTGGCGATGGCGGCCAGATGGGCCCAGATCGGCGGCAGCCACCATAGACCCAGCAGCAGGATGGCGGCCAGCGCCACGGCCATCGGCGCGACGTGGACGAACTTCAGCTTCAAGTGCGGTGCATGCTCGGGGCGAGAGCCGAAAAACATCGCGCGGAAATGGTTGAGAAAGCCGATGAAGATGACGATGAGCAGCACCCCCATCCACCACACCGCCCAAGGGTTGGCGCTTTGCATGCCGCCGCGCAGGATGGTGAGCTCCGACAGAAACAGCCCGAACGGCGGCGCGCCGGTGATGGCCACCGCACCGGCCAGCCAGATCGCGCCAGTGCGCGGAAAGTAGCGCAGCACGCGGCGGATGCTGCCGATTTCCTTGCTCTCGTAGGCGTGCATCATGTTGCCCGCGCCGAAGAACACCAGCGACTTGGTCAGCGAGTGATTGAGCATGTGATAGAGCGCGCCGATCACCCCCAGCGGCCCGCCGAAGCCGAAACCGAGCGCGATCACGCCCATGTGCTCCACGCTCGAATACGCGGCCAGGCGCTTGACGATGGTCTGCCGACTGATGAACAGCGCGGCCACCAGCAGGCTGAACGCGCCCAGCACCACCAGCGCGGTGCGTGCCGTGGTCTCGATGGAGGTGTGCTCGACGATCTGCAGGTAGCGCACGATGCCCAGCATGGCGCAATTGAGCAGCGCCCCTGACAGCATGGCCGACACCGGAGCCGGGCCTTCGCTGTGCGCATCCGGCAGCCAGGTGTGCATCGGCGCCAGGCCCACCTTGGTGCCGAAACCCACCAGCACCAGCAGAAAGGCCAGCAGCAACAGCAGCGGCTCGGCCTTGGGCGCGATGAGCGCGAGATTGGCCCAGGTCATGTCGTACACCGGCCCGAGAATGAAGGTGCCGCCCCAGTAGAACAGCACCGTGCCCAGCAGCGCCAGGCCCAGCCCGGCCGAGACGATGACAATGTATTTCCACGCCGCCTCGATGCTCTCGGGCGCGCGCTGAAATCCCACCAGAAACGCGCTGACGATGGTGGTGAGGTCGATGGCGATCCAGTAAAGCCCCGGATTGTTCTGCGCCGGGGCAAAGAACATGGTCAGCGCGAACGCCGCGAACAGCGCGTAAAAGCGATGCAGCCGCGCCTGCTCGCCGCGCATCCACCGCATATAGCCGATGGCGTACACGCTGGCCAGCAGATAGACGATGGCCAGGCAGAACATCACCCACACGCCGAAATCGTCGAGCAGCAGATAGTGGTTCAGCGCGGTGGCGCCCTGGTCGGGCGTGGCGATCAGCAACACGATGACCAGGACGAAATCGATGACTGCCGCCGCTAGGTTGAGCGCCTCAGCCACGCGGCTATTGCGCGAGACCCAGCTGCCCACCATCGCCACGGCGGTGGCGATCCAGATCGCGTAGAGCACGTTCCAGATCATCGCGTCACCCCACCAGTCGCGTCAGTTCGCGGCTGCTCGTGGTGCCCACTTCCTTGTGCAGGTAGCGGATGAGCAGGCCGAAGGTCGAGACGATGATCAGCAAGTCGAACAGGATCACCATTTCCAGCAAAAGCGGCATGCCCGGCACCAGAATCTGCGAACCGAGAAAGATGCCGTTTTCGATCACCAGCAGACCAAGGATGGAACTCACCGCCTCCGCGCGCAGCACCAGCATGAGAAAGCCGATGAGCTTAAGCGAGAACATGGCCGTGAGCGCAAGCACCGCGATGTTGTCCACCAGATGCATGCGCATGCCCAGCTTCTCGGCCACGGCGTAGGAAAACAGCACCAGAAAGCCGCCGAGCACCACGCTCGACGCTGGCTGCAGCAGGGGAGTGAACTCGCGGTTCTGCTTCAGGTCGTTGACGATGCGCAGCAGCAGATACGGCAGCAGGCTGCCGCGGAACAAAGCGGTGAGGGCGGCGATGAAGATCAGCTCGGGGTAATGCCCGCTGATGCCTACGGCAGCCGACAGTGCCGCGATCACCCAGGACTCGGCGGCGAAGGCCAGAATGTGGTTCTTGATCCAGTGCGAGCCGAGCATCACGAAGGCCAGGATCAGCGCGATGATGGTCAGCAGACTGAACAACGAGGCCTGCACGCCGCCGAGGTGGAAGATCAGCATGGCTGGGCCCTCCAGAGGTTGTGAATGAATCCGGCGTGGCCGAGCAGCGCGTCCGAAAGGTTCCAATCAAGGCGCAAAGCACAGCTGTGCCCGTCGGCACGGCGAGCATTTGCAACGCCGAGTGGGGCGTTTGGGGCGCGATGAGCGGTCATGGCGGATTTGTTCACAATCTCTCAAACCTGCCGCGCCACGATGGCGAGAATCGCCATCAGAAACGACAGCGCCAGCGGTTCCTGATAGCGGTAGAAGCGCAGCCGCGACTGCGCGGTATCGACGAACACCATGAGCAGCGCGACGATGGCCCATTTACCCAGCAGCGCGAGGGTTGCCCCCAGCATGCCCAGCGCCGTGCCCTCGGTCGACAGCCCCCACGGGATGGTCAGCACGTTGAGAAAGATGGTGTAGAGAATGGCCTGCTTCATCCACGAAGCCCACTTCAGCAGCGCCAGCAGCGGGCCCGAGTATTCGAGGATGCGGGCCTCGCCGATCATGTAGATCTCGTAGTGAATGCTCGAATGGATCGGCAGCCGCTCGGTTTCCACCGTCAGCAGAATGAAAAACGCCGCCACCAGAAACAGGTGCGCCGGGCTCCAGAACACCGCAGGCTGCGCCACCAGCAGATGATTGACGACGAAGGGCAACATGGCTTGCGCCAGCAGGGTGATGCCGACGAACACCATGATGAGCGTGGGCTCGGCGAGGATGGAAAGCATGGTCTCGCGGCTGGAGCCGAGGCCGCCGTAGGGATGGCCGCTGTCCAGACCCGCGAGCAGGATGGCAAAGCCCCCCAGGGTGAGGATCAGGCCACCGCCCAGAATGTCGCCCATGTCGGACAGCGGCAGCGGATAGTCGGTGAGCACCGGGATGAGGATGGGCACCGTGAGCATGCAGGCGAAGGCCACCACCGGCGCCGCCCAGAACACCCATGAGGCGGTCTGCGGCACCACGATTTCCTTGCGCAACAGCTTGAACAGATCGCGGTACGGCTGAAAAAGGCTCGGGCCGCTGCCGCGCTGCACGATCTCTTCCATCTTGGCGATGAAGCCGTGCAACAGCGGGGAGAGCAACAAAATAGCCAGAACCTGGGCAATCTGCTGCAAGATGACGTCACCGCGCATGGTTCCTCCCTGTCGTGATGCGCAAGACTGCAACGAGTCTTGCGGCAGGTAGGAGTCATTAGCTACGGGACAGCCCCGCGCGGTTTTGGCGAACTCCATCGCCGTATTTGTTGAAACCAGTCTAGGAGTTTGCCCCAAGCTGGGTCAAGCTGACGGGCGTATCCAGATGCAAGCACCATGACCAAACCTGACCCATCGCCTGTCACGGAATGACGCGGTCACAACTGCGTCGGTGGCATTGTTGCGCCGCAGGCACTACAACATCGGAAAACTTGGGAGTCTGTCGGACTTGAGGATCGCGGGCTGCAAAATGGCCCTGCGGCGCCCTGCGGCAGCGGCTTTTTGCCCCATCGCTACGGCTATGGGGCTGCAAACCCGCCGCCACATGGCATCCGCATGCCCGTTTTTCGCTTTCCGCGCCCCAAGCCCGACAGACTCCTAGCGGGAGAAAAGCCATGAACCAAGCAAGTAGCGCCCAAACGGATATCGAGCCCGCCGAGGGCATGCGGATCGAGACCGATTCGTTCGGTCCCATCGAAGTGTCCGAGGCGCATCTGTGGGGCGCGCAGACGCAGCGCTCGCTGCAGCACTTCGCCATTTCCACCGAGCAGATGCCGCGCGAACTCATCCGCGCCCTGGCCCTGGTCAAGCGCGCCTGCGCCGGGGTCAACGCCGAGTTGGGCAAGCTCGATCTGCGCACCGCACGGGCCATCATCGAAGCGGCCGACGAGGTCATCGCCGAGCGCTATCCCGACGAGTTTCCACTGTCGGTCTGGCAAACCGGCTCGGGCACGCAGACGAACATGAACATGAACGAGGTGCTGGCCAACCGCGCCTCGGTGCTGCTCGGCGCCAGCGTGGGCCTGGCGCGCAATGTGCATCCGAACGACCACGTGAACATGGGGCAGTCGTCCAACGACATTTTCCCCACGGCCATGCACGTGGCTGCCGCCGCGCAGACGGCGCAATATCTGTTGCCCGCGCTCATCGCCCTGCGCACCACGCTGCAGACCAAGGCCGACGCGTTCGCCGACATCGTCAAGATCGGCCGCACCCATCTGCAGGACGCCACGCCGCTGACGCTGGGGCAGGAGTTTTCAGGCTATGTCGCCCAGCTCGATATCTCTCGTCGGGCCATCGACGCCGCGCTCGGCCCGGCCTATGCGCTGGCCGTGGGCGGCACCGCAGTGGGCACCGGGCTGAACACGCATGCCTCGTTCGGCGTGCGCGTGGCCACCGAACTGGCGCGGCAGACCGGCCTGCCCTTCACCAGCGCCGACAACAAGTTCGCCGCCCTGGCCGGCCACGAGGCCCTGGTGTTCCTGCACGGCGCGCTCAAGACCTTGGCCACAGCGCTGATGAAAATCGCCAACGATGTGCGCTGGCTGGCCTCAGGGCCGCGCAGCGGCCTGGGCGAGATCCGCATTCCCGAGAACGAACCGGGCAGCTCCATCATGCCCGGCAAGGTCAACCCCACGCAATGCGAGGCGCTCACCATGGTGTGCGCACAGGTCTTCGGCAACGACGTGGCGATCAACATCGGCGGGGCATCGGGCAACTTCGAGCTCAATGTGTTCAAGCCGTTGATCGCGCACAACGTGCTGCAAAGCCTGCGTCTGCTGACTGACGCCATGACCAGTTTCGACCACCATCTGGCGCGTGGCATCGAAGCCGACCGCACGCGCATCACCGAGTTGATGCAGCGTTCGCTGATGCTCGTCACCGCGCTGGCGCCGCACATCGGCTACGACCAAGCCGCGGCCATTGCCAAGGCGGCGCATCACCACGGAACCACGCTGCGCGAGGCCGCGCTCGCGTCGGGCCTGGTCAGCGCGGAAGACTTCGACCGCTGGGTGCGGCCGCAGAGCATGGTGCGCAACGCGGAGTAACGTGCCCGGGCCTGTCTACCGCGTGTGCAGCGGTAGCGCAGTCAGTCCGCGATAGGCCGGGTTGGCGCACCGCCGCAGTTGGCGCGGCGCCTGCGCCAGTCGTAGATGCGGCCAGCGCTGCAGCAGGCGGCGCAGCACGATGTCGGCTTCCATGCGGGTGAGCGCGGCACCCAGGCAGGCGTGCGTGCCGGAGCCGAAGGACAGCGCTCCGGGGTCGGGGCGCAGGATGTCGAGGCGGTCGGGGTGCGGGTGGCGAGCCGGGTCGCGGTTAGCCGCACCGATCAGCGGTAACACCAGATCGCCGCGCTTGAGTTGTCTGCCGTGCAGCGTCAGCGTCGTGGTCACACGCCGCCCGCTGTACTGCACCGGGCTGTCGTAGCGCAGCAGTTCGCGCACCGCGCCCGGTACGCGTTCAGGGTCGCTCTGCAAGGCCTGCCATTGCTCGGGATGGGTGAGCAGGGCGAGCAAGCCGTTGCCAAGCAGGTTGCGGGTGGTTTCGTGTCCGGCGAACAGCAGCATGGCGCATTGCGACAGCAGTTCGGCGTCGTCCTTGAGCGCGCCGCGGGCGCGGGCCTGACGCAGCTCGTCGAGCAGGGCCGGTGGCTCGGTGCCGACTCGATCGGCGCGCGGGCAGTCGAGCTGCCGCGTGAAGTAACGGGTCATGGCCAGCAGGCTGGCTTGCGCGCGCTGTGCCAGGGCGCGGGTGGGCTGCGGCGCGCCGATGAAGGCGGCTAGGTCGTCCGACCAGTGCATCAGCGGCGCGCCAGCAGCCTGCGGCGTGCCTAGCAGCAGCATCGAGATCACGCGCACCGGCAGCACTCTGGCCACGCTGGCCATGAAATCGAACGGGACGCCGGGGTCGATGGCGTCGAGCAGGGTGTCGGCGATGCGCTCGATGCGCGGCCGCAGCGTTGCCAGGGCATCGGGGCGAAAGGCCGCCTGCATCAGCCCGCGCACCCGGGTGTGTTCTGGTGCATCGAGAAACAGCAGGGCGCGCGAGAACAGGCGCTGAAAGGGCGCGAACTCGCCACGTTGCACCTCCACGTCGTTGATCCAGCCGCCAGTGCGCTGCGCGGAGAAGCGCGTGTCGCGCAGCACAGCTTCGACGTCGGCATGCCGCGTCAGCAGCCAGGCACCGCCGAAGAATTCCTCACTCCAGTGCAGCGGCCCGGCGTCGCGCAGCGCCCGATAGGTGGGGTAGGGGTCGGCCAGAAAGGCGGCATCGACCAGTGGCGGCTGCAGCAGCGCCTTCATTGCGCGAAGACCTGACGCAGACCGGCTGTGTCGAGGTGGGACAGGATGACCTGTGGGCTGGGGTCGGGCAGGCGGGGAACATGGCCGAGAGCGACCGCACCATGCCGTGTCCACAGCATCTTCTGCAGGGTGGCGAAGTTGTCGTCCTTCCAGGGCATGGCCGGATCGACGGTGTTACCCACCCAGCCGGCCAGTCGCAGCCCGCGCGCCTGAACGCTTTGTGCGGTGAGCATGGCGTGATTGAGGCAGCCCAAGCGCAGGCCGACGACCAGCACCACTGGCAGGCCGAGTGCCTGCGCCAGATCGGCGGTATCCCGCTGCGCGTCCAGGGGCACGACGAATCCGCCTACACCTTCGACGACCAGCGCGTCTGACTTTCGCGCGAGGTGCCTAGCGGCATGCAGCACGGCGTCTAAGTCGATGACCCGCCCTTCCTGTGCGGCGGCTAGATGCGGTGCACAGGCGGCTCTGAACTGGCAGGGGCAGATTTCGTCCTCGGCGAGCGGCACCGAACTGGCTTGGCGCAGCGCCTGCACGTCGGCGTTGATCCACTGGTCGTCCACCTGCTCCAGGCCGGCGGCCACCGGCTTGAACCCGGCGCTGCGCCAGCCTTGGTCGGTGCACCAGCGCAGCAGAGCGGCGCTGATTCGGGTCTTGCCGACTTCGGTGTCGGTGCCGGTGACGAAGCATCCACGCGGTGCGATCGGTTGTTTCATCGAAAGTCTCGTGCAATTTCGTGCAGTGCGGCAAGCAGGCGCTGGATGTCGTCAGAAGTATGCGCAGCGCTTAGGGTGATGCGCAGACGCGCCTTGCCCACCGGCACGGTGGGCGGCCGGATGGCGGGAATCCACAGCCCCTGCGCATCCAGCGCGCTGGACAGGCTCAGCGCCTGCGCATTGTCCCCAACGATCAGGGGCTGAATAGGCGTATCGGACGCGCCCATACTCCAGCCGAGTTCGAGGAACTGGGCGATCAAGGTCTGCAGACCGCTGCGCAACTGGGCGATGTGCTGCTGCAGCCTGGCGCGACGCTGGACGCCTTCCTCGCTGGCGATGAGCTGAAGGCTGGTCAAAAGAGCATGGGCCAGCGCAGGAGGCGAAGCCGTGGTGAATACTGCGGTGCGTGCCGTCTGCATCAGCCAGTCAATGATGATGGGGTGCGCGGCGACGAAGGCGCCACTCACACCTGCGGCCTTGCCTAGCGTGCCCATGAGGATGAAGCGCTCGCTACGCAGACCCGCCTGCGCAAGGCTGCCCTGGCCCTGCGGGCCGAGCACGCCGAAGCCGTGTGCATCGTCGAGGATCAGCCAGGCGTCGAAGCGCTCGGCCAGCGCCAGCAGGGCGGGCAGGTCGGCCTGGTCGCCGTCCATGCTGAACACGGTGTCGGTGACGATGAGCCGCAGCGGCGTGGTGCAGGTGCTCAACTGCCGCTCCAGGGCGGCCAGGTCGCCGTGCGGATAGCGCCGCACCTCAGCCTTGGACAGCCGGGCGCCATCGATCAGGGAGGCGTGATTGAGTTTGTCGCAGAACAGCGTCGCCTGCTCGTCAGCCAGCGCAGTCAGCAGCGCCAGATTGGCCATATAGCCGGTGCTGAAGGTCAGCACGCGGGCTTGGGGAATGGCAGGCGCCATCCATTGCGCCAGCAGACTCTCCAACGCCTCGTGTGCTTGCGAATGGCCGCTGACCAGGTGCGAGGCGCCGCTGCCCGCGCCGTAGAGGTGGACGCCGCTGGTAATGGCCTCGATCAGTGCCGGGTGATTGGCCAAGCCGAGATAGTCGTTGCTGCAGAAGCCGAGCAGGTCGCGCGGGGGCGCGCCGTCGCCAGCCCTCACCTGCTGCCGCGGGGCGCAGGCGGTGTGCGCGGTGCGGCGCTGGCGCTGTAGGCCCTCGGCGGCGCGCTCAAGCAACTGCTGGTTCAGATGGTCGATCAGCACCGGGATGGTTTGCTTGAAGCACGTCGTCGAGCGTGGCGCGCAGCTGCCGTGCCAGCCAGGCCGACAGTGCGGCATCGAGCACATACGGCGGCATCAGGTACACGGTGCGGCCGATGGGGCGGATGAGCAGCTCGCGCGCCCGACCCGCCAGATGAAAACGCTCGGCAAAGCGCGCGCCGACAAAGGGCTCGCGCACGTCGAAGGCCCAGATCATGCCGATCTGTCGCACATGTTCCAGCCGCGTATCTTCGCGTAGCGGCGCCAGCGCCTCGGTGAGCTGCGCGGCGCGTTGGCGGTTGGCCTGCAGAACGTCGGCCCTGTCGAAACGGTCGAGCACAGCGAGGGCCGCTCGGCAGGCCAGCGCGTTGCCAGTGTAGGAGTGCGAGTGCAGGAAGCCGCGGGCGACGTCGTCGTCGAGGAAGGCGGCGTAGAGAGCCGGACGCGATAGCACCACGGACAGCGGCAGATAGCCGCCGCTGATGCCCTTGGACAGGCACAACAGGTCGGGCCAGATGGGGGCAGCACCTGGCTGCACGGCCTGCTCGAAGGCGAAAAATGTGCCGGTGCGGCCGCAGCCCACGGCGATTTCGTCGGCGATCAGCAGCACTTGGAACTCGTCGCACAGCGCACGGACTTCGCGCAGATAAATCGCGTCGTACATGGCCATGCCCGTGGCCGCCTGCACCAGCGGTTCCAGGATGAAGGCGGCGATGCGCTCTGCGCGGGTCTCGAATAGCGCGCGCAGCGCGGCCACGGCGCGGCGCGCCACATCGGCGGTGGATTCGCCCGCCACGGCCTGACGCGCGTCGGGCGAAATCACCAGGTGCGCGCGCATAAGTAGTGGGTCGTAGGCATCGCGGAACACGGCCACGTCTGTGACGGCCAGCGCGCCCAGGGTCTCGCCGTGATAGCTCTGGCGCAGGCAGACGAACTCCTGCTTGTCGGGCCTGCCGGTGTTGCGCCAGTAATGAAAGCTCATCTTCAGCGCAATCTCCACGGCAGAGGCGCCGTCGCTGCCGAAGAAGCAGTGCCCCAGCACATCGCCCGTCAGTCGCGACAGGCGTTCGGCCAGTTCCACCGCTGGCGCGTGCGTGCAGCCCGCCAGCATGACGTGCGGCAGCAGGTCCAGTTGGTCTTTGAGCGCGGCGTTGATGTCGGCGTCGGCATGGCCGAACAGATTGACCCACCACGAACTGCTGGTGTCGAAGTAGCGCCTTCCGGCCTCATCGAACAGCCAGGGGCCTGCGCCGCGCACCATGCCCAGCGGCGGCACGTGCGTGGCCCGATGCATCTGAGTGCAGGGATGCCAGACGGCTTGCAGGCTGCGTTGGGTGAGGGAGGCGGGCATGGGCACCGGTGGGCGGATGTCGCGGTCCACCGAAGGTGTCCGCCCGTGCCCGGGGAGGCAGTGGCATTGCCGCGAAAGCGTGCATGTTACAACGCGACCCCGCTAAAGTTGCGTCGAGATAGACGCCACAGATGGGCTGCCCGGGCGGGCAGGATAGAGGTTCGCGCCTGGTTACTCGCCGAGGAAATGCCGCGCGTAGCGGCGGTTGACCTGGCTCAGGCGCAGCAGTACCGGAAAGTCGGCCACGCCGAAGTCCGGGTCCCAGGCCGGGGCGCCGCACACCTTGGCGCCTACGCGCAGATAGCCCTTGAGCAGCGGCGGCGGCTCTATCGCGAGGTCTTGCCGCAGGTGCTGCACCGGCAGCGGCAGGCGCGGATGCACCCGGTCTTCGATCGCGGCCAGATGGCTGCGCTGCAACTGCGCCCAGAGGCTGGCTGCGGTATGGCCGCCACAGTGCATGGACATGCTGGCGCAGCCGATGAGGGCATCGAGGCCGTGGCGCTGCATGTAGGTGGCAATGCCGCTCCACAGGGCCATGATGACCGCGCCGCTGCGGTGGTCGCGGTGCACGCAGGAACGGCCGATTTCCAGCAGCCTCGGTTTGAGGTGATAGAGCCGCGTTAGGTCGAACTCGGTTTCGGTGTAGAGCGTGCCCACGCGCTTGGCCTGATGGGGCGGCAGGGCGCGGTAGGTGCCGATCAGGCGTCCATCGGCGTCGCGCACCAGCAGATGGTCGCAGTAGGCATCGAACAGGTCGATGTCGAGGTCGGGCTCTGGGGTCTTGATCTGCGCGCCCATCTCTTCGACGAACACTTTGTAGCGCAAACGTTGAGCCTCGCGCACTTCGTCCGCATGGCGCGCCCAGGCGACCGTGAGCGCAGGCGCGGCCTTCGTCGCGGTGGCCCAGGTCTGGGCCGGGTCATGCGGTGCCCGCATCGCAGCCTGATGCGGATGTTCGTCATCGAACATGGTCTTTCCTCCAGAGTATCTGGAAAGAAAGATAGAAAAGCCGGGTGACAGTTCAGTGAAGGTCTTGTGAATTTGGTGTGACAGTGCAACTGTGCTGACGAGTTGTGTTCGCGCGCTTTAGTCCGCGAGCAGATCGGCGCTGATGCATGCGCGCAGGCTGCGTTTGATGCCCACCTCGCGGCTGCGCTCCACGGCCCAGAGCAGGCCGCTCTTGCGCATGGAAAACTGTTGGTCACAGCCGGTGATCCAGTAAAGCCCGGCGCGGCCCAGGGTGGGCTGGTGGCCGACCAGAATCAGGCCGCCGCCGTCGCGCGGAAACTCCGACACGATCGAGAGCAGTTCCTCCATCGAGGCGTCGGGGCGCAAGCGTGCATCGGTGCCGGCATAGTCGTTGAGGTGTTGCGCGGTCTGGCGTGCGCGCTGCGCGGGGCTGGAGATGACCGTCCATGGCTTGGGCAGTTGCGACTTGATCCACCCTGCGACCTGAGCCGCGTCGCGGCGGCCTTGCTTGGTAAGGTTGCGACGCAGATCGGTCTCGTCGCCCTGGGTCGATCCCAAAGCGTCCTCCGCCTCGGCATGACGCCAGAAAATGACATTGAAATTCGACATATTAGGGAGTTTCGTTCGTGTGACGTCGGAAGTGACGAAGGATACACGGCGTATATGTCAGCCGTCAGTAAGCCACCACGATTTCGTCGGCATTGTCCGCGGCCGGACTCAGGGCCGCATGAGCGCGAGAAACAGGGGCACCGAGACGGCCCCCAGCACCGTGGACAGGCTGACCAGGCCGGCGACGTAAGGGCCGTCACCCCCCATGCGTGCGGCCAGCACATAGGCGCTCGATGCCGTGGGCATGGCGGCGAACAGCACCAGCACCAGCGCCTGCAGAGGCGGCAAGGCGAAACCCCACGCCAGCGCCATCGCCACCAAGGGAAGCAGCAGATGGCGGATGGACAGAAACCAAAGGCCCACCGGCAACTCGCGGTGCAGCCCGCGCCACTGCAGCCCCGCGCCCACAGTCATCAGCCCGAGCGCGATGGAGGCCTGCCCGAGCCGGTCGAGCACCGGCACAACCGGCTCGGGCAGCGACCAGCCCAGCGCATGCACCGTCAGCCCGGCCACCGTGGCGATGAGCAGCGGATTGCGCAGCAATTCACGCCAGACGTTGCTCTGCGCGTGCTGCGCCAGCGCCCAGACCGCGGCGAGATTACACAACGGCACGCCTACCGCGATGAGCACCGCGACCAGCGACACTGCTGGCGCACCGCCGACGCGGTCGGCCACCGCCAGGGCGATGTACGAGTTGAAGCGGAATGCCGTCTGCACCCCGCTGGCCACGCAACGACGATCGGCCTTGCGCGCCCAGAATGCGGCATACGCCAGCGCGATGCCAATGAGCAGCATGGCCGCACCCGCCATGACCAGATCGCGGGTGTCGCTCAGGCTGGCGTGGCCACGGCTGGTGGTGGAAAACAGCAGCGCCGGAAACAGCACGAAATACACCAGACGCTCCACCCCGTCCCAAACGCTGCGGTTGAGGGTGGGCAGGCGCACCAGCACCAGCCCGAGCGCGATCAGCGTGAAATCGGGCAGGAGCAGCAGGGCGTCATGCAGCATGGGACAAGCAGGCTTTGGGCGCAGCGCCCGGGCGCGCGATCAAAGCCGTGATTCGCGCGCGTCAGTGGGCTCGGAAAATTCGTCAGGCGCTTCTTCGGGCTTGCGCTGTACCAGCACCTTGTCGATGCGCTTGCCGTCCATGTCGACGATCTCGAAGGTCCAGCCGTCCCAGTGCACGATGTCGCCGGTGGCGGGCAGGCGCGCGAGCAGCAGCATCAGCATGCCCGAGAGGGTGTTGTAGCGCTGCTTCTCTTCGTCGGGCAGGTGGCCGAGGTTGAGGCGGGCCTTGAGATCGTCCACGGTGATGAGGCCGTCCATCAGCCAGGAGCCGTCTTCGCGCTGTATCGCCCAGGGCTCTTCGGATGGATGCGACTTGAACTCTCCGGCGATGGCTTCCATCAGGTCCTGCACCGTGACGATGCCCATGGTCTGGCCGTATTCGTCGATCACCATAGCGGTGTGCTCGGCGCTCTGGCGGAAAGTCTGCAGCAGCTCCAGGCCGGTCAGGCTTTCGGGCACGAAGGTCGCCGGCGTGGCGGCCTTGCTCAGATCGTCGATGCCTTCGCGGCGGATGAAGCGGCCCAGCAGTTCCTTGGTCGAGACCAGCCCGACCACTTCCTCCAGCCCGCGCTTGACCAGAGGAAAGCGCGAGTGCGTGGACTGCGCGATCTTGTTGAGGTTTTCCGCCAGCGGCTGATCGACGTCGAGGAACTCGATCTCGTTGCGCGGCGTCATCAGCGAGGCGATCTGGCGGTCGTCGAGGCGGAACACATTGCGCACCATTTCGTGTTCCTGTTCTTCGATCACCCCGGCGTCGGAGCCTTCTTCGAGCACCTCGTTGATCTCGGCTTCGGTCATCTGCGGCATGGTGTCGTGCCGCACGCGCAGCAGGGTGAGGAGCAGGTCGGTGGAGATCGACAGCAGTTTGACGAAGGGCGAGGCGGCGCGGGCGATCCAGGTCATCGGCCGCGCCATCACCATGGCGATGCGCTCGGGCGCGAGCTGCCCCAGCCGCTTGGGCACCAGCTCACCGATCACGATGGAGGCAAAAGTGATGACGACCACGACGATGGCCGTGGCCGTGGCCCCGGCGAACCTGGGCAGCATGCCCAGCGAGACCAGCCAGTTGGCCACCGGCTCGGAAAACGCCGCCTCACCCAGAATCCCGTTGAGCACGCTGATCGAGGTGATGCCGATCTGCACCGTCGAGAGCAGGCGCGTGGGCTGCTCCGAGAGATGCAGCGCGGTGCGGGCGTTGTCGTTGCCGGCTTCGGCCAGCGCCGTCAGCCGTGCGCGCCGCGCCGTGACCAGCGCGATTTCCGACATGGCGAACAAGCCGTTGAGCAGAATCAGGCCGAAGAGAATCAGCACTTCCATGACGGGCGCTCCAGGGCGGACGAAACACGGAAAACACGAGGCGGCGTGACGGCCCGGCGGACGCACTCAGAACCCCGTGGCAAGATCGGGCGGGCGTTGCGGTCGCGGCGCGAGAGCGGCGCAGAACGCAGGGCGGTGGGGGCAGACCCGGCACAGGGGTTGGGTAACGATGAGCCGGGCAACAAAGACGCAGGGTCAGGGTCCAAGGAGGGGTGTCGGAACGGATCGGGCAATCGGCCTATGCTTCTCACAGTCTTGCGCGAGTCGTGACAGCCCGCGCAAGGCCACGAAAACAAGATCGAAACTGCCCGGAGCCCATTCCATGTCGAGTCAACAAGAGCCCCAATTAGACCAAAAACCCCTGCCTTCCTCCGAAAATCTCGCACTGTCCACCCGGCTGCAACATCATCCGTATCAGGCGCCAGCCGGTTTCGATGCGGTGGAGCCGGGTGTGCACCACGCCTCCACCGTGATCTTCCCCAATGTGGCGGCCATGCGCGCGCGCGACTGGCGCAGCAAGGCCGGCTATACCTACGGCCTGCACGGCACCCCCACCACCTTCATTCTCGAAGAGCGACTGGCCGCGCTCGATGGCGGGCGTCACTGCGTGCTCTGTCCCTCGGGGCTATCGGCCATCGCACTGGTCGATCTGGCCTTGCTGCAGCAAGGCGACACCGTGCTGCTGCCGTCGAACGTGTACGGCCCGAGCCGCGAACTCGCCGAGTGTTTTCTCGGCGCCTGGGGCATTGAGCACCGGCTCTATGACGCCTCCTGCACGCCGGACGAACTCGCCGCCCTCATCACCCCGCAGACCAAGCTGCTCTGGCTGGAGGCGCCCGGTTCGGTGACGATGGAAATGCCCGACCTGCGCGGTTTCATCGGCGTGGCGCGGCAGCATGGCGTGCTCACCGCCATCGACGCGACCTGGGCTGCGGGCATCGCGCTGAAGCCCTTCGATCTCGGCGTTGATGTGGTGATGCAGGCGCTCACCAAGTATCAGAGCGGCGGCGCCGACGTGCTCATGGGCAGCGTGACCACCCGCGACGACGCCCTGCACGAACGTCTGCTGCTCACCCACATGCGGCTCGGCTTGGGGGTGAGCGGAGACGATGCGGCACGCGTGCTGCGCGGCCTGCACACCTTGGCGCTGCGCTATGCCGCGCACGATGCCAGCGCGCGGCAAATCGCCCGTTGGATGCAGCAGCAGGCCGCCGTGGCGCAGGTGCTTCATCCCGCGCTGCCGGGAAGTCCCGGACATGCGTTCTGGCAGCGCGACTGCACCGCGGCAGGTGGCTTGTTCAGCGTGCTCTTCCAGCCGCGCTACACCGCCGCGCAGATCGATGCCTTCGTCGACGCGCTGAGGCTGTTCAAGATCGGCTACTCCTGGGGTGGGCCGGTCAGTCTGGCCGTGCCCTACGACGTACAGCTCATGCGGCCCTCGTCGCATTGGCCGCATGCCGGCGGTCTGGTGCGACTGGCCATCGGCCTGGAAGATCCTCAGGACTTGATCGACGATCTGGCCCGAGCTCTCGGGGCGGCTGGCATGGCGGGGTAAGCGGGGAGGAGACTGGGAGCCTGTCGGGCTTGAAGATCGCGGGCTGCAAAATGGCCCTGCGCCGCCACATGGCATCCGCATGCCCATTTTTCGCCTTACGCGCGCCAAGCCCGACAGGCTCCTAGCGCCGGTTCAGCGCTCAAGGTGCGCCCACTGCAGCACCGTGCCCGCAGCGGCGTCGGCGAGCAGACGTCGGCCGATGACGTTGTCGAGATCGGCGGCGGGGATGCCGCTGGCCGGGCGGCGCAGTTGCAGATGTTCGCGTTGCAACACGGTGCCTGCGGGCAGGGCGGTGGCCAGCACCACGCTGCGGCGTGCGACCTTGAGCACGTCGATCTCGTCGGGACGCGGCGCCTTGATGCCGTCGCCCAACATGGCTTCGATGCGGCGGATGTCGCGCGCCAGGGCGGCAAACTCGGCAGGTTCGCTCGACGCTTTGTGATCGGGGCCGGGCAGGGCGCGGTCGAGGGTGATGTGCTTTTCGATCACGCAGGCCCCAAGCGCCACGGCAGCGAGAGCGGCGACGTTGCCCAGGCTGTGGTCGGAATAGCCTGTGGGCAGGCCGGTTTCGTCGCGCAGCGTGGCGATGGCGCGCAGATTGAGCGCATCGTCGGGCGCGGGGTAGGCGGAGGTGCATTGCAGCAAGGTGAGCGCCGGTGTGTCTCCCCCGCGTTCTGCCCAGGCCGCCCGCACCCAGCCGACGGCCTGCCTGACTTCAGCCAGGGTCGCCATGCCGGTGGAAAGGATGAGCGGCAAACCTGTGGCAGCGGCCTTGGTCAACAGAGATCTATTGACGATCTCGCCGGACGACAGCTTGAGCCGCCGCACGCCAAGACTAGTCAGCAGATCGACCGCATCTTCGGAGAACGGGGTGGACATGAACTCGATGCCGACCCGCTCGCAATGCGCGGCGATGATGCGGTGCTGTTCGGCGCTGAGTTCGAGCTTGCGCAGCATGGCGAACTGATCGGTCTCGCCAGTGGCGCCCTGCTGGTAGGCGGCGGTGGCGGTGCCGGGCAGAGCGAGGTCTTCGGCGCGAAAGGTCTGGAACTTGACCGCGTCGGCTCCTGCTTCGCGGGCGGCTTCGACGAGTTGCAGCGCCAGGTCGAGCTGGCCGTTGTGATTGACGCCGGCTTCGGCGATGAGAAAGACGCGGTCGCGGGGCATGGCGGACGTTAAGTTCATGTTGGCTGCCGATGGTGCAACCATTCGGCAAGAGCAAAATCGTCGGCGGTGTCGATGTCCACCGACCGCTTCGGGGGCATGGCATGGGCGGCCACGCTCACGCTCCACAGTCCGTGCTGCGCGGCATGAGCCAGGGCTTCGCGGCGCCAGACGTAGATCGAGCCGTTGAGCGCCCAGACTTTCGGCGCGCTCTGGCGGGTGGCCAAGCCACCGCCCTTGCTGATGCTGACGCTGCCGTCGGGCTGCTCCTCGACGAGGTTGAAATAGGGGTTGAAGCCGCTGTCGAACACACTGACCACCAGCCCCGGCGCGTCCGGCGCTTCGGCGCGGGCGAGACAGCCGTCGAGGTCTTCGGGCGCGCGCAGCGGTGAGGTGGGTTGCAGATCGACGATGCGGGTGACGATTTGTCTCTGCGCTTCGAGATGGGCCACGAGGTGTTCGATAACCGGCAGCTTGGGGCTGTCGTCGCGCGCCAGTTCGGGCGGACGCAGATAGGGAACGATGGCGCCTGCTTCGCGGGCGATTTGCGCGATCTTGGCGTCGTCGGTGGACACATAAACGGCGCCGATGACTGGATGCTGCAGCGCATAGCGGATGCTGTGATGAATGAGCGGCAGCCCCGCAAAGGGCAGGATGTTCTTGCCCGGCAGGCCTTTGCTGCCGCCGCGGGCGCAGATGGTGGCGATGGTGGTCATGGGTTCAGGCCAAGGGCAGAGGGCACAGGACGATTGCGGGATGCGAGCAAAGCCAGCGCCTGCTCGCTCACCTGGTCTGCCGCGGCGTGTGCACTTACCCGCGTGGTGGGCGTTTTTGCCGGCAGCGCGAGCAGGGCGGCGAGCGCCTGCGGCAGATCGCTGAGGTGACAGGCGGCGTCGGCCACGCCCAGCGCGACATAAGGCATGGCGGGCGCGGCGATGGAATCGAGCAGTTGCAGCACGCGCTTGTCTGCAAGATGCGCTTCGAGGGCGACAGTGGATGTGCCGGTGATGACGGCGTCCACGGCGTGCAGCAGCGGGTGCAGCGGCTCGCTGGATGGCGACAGGCGCAGTTGCGAGTCGTCGGGCAGAGCGGGGGCGAGCTGGGAAGGGTGCGGGCGCACGATCAGCGTCCAGTCGGGATGAGCCCGCACGCTGTCGATGCAGGCCTGCAGCACCCGCTCGGGCAGATGCGGGTCGCCTTCGCGACCGGGCGAGGCCGGATGCGTGGCGGGCTCGGGTTGCAGCGCGAGGAGCACCAAGCGCCTGTGCGGAGCGCCTAGCTGCTTGCGCATCTCAAGCCCGGCTGCGCGGATCTGCGGGGCGCTCAGCGCATCGAAGGCCGGATTGCCGGTGACGGCGATGCGCTCGGGCGGCCAACCAGCGCGGATGAGGTTGTTGCGCACGGCATCGGACAAGACGCACACCCGGCTGGGGTAGCGGTTGCGCGCGGCGAAAGCATCGCCCGGCAGGGCGAAAAGATCGAGCATTGCCAAGGTCGGGATGCCTGCTTCGCTGGCGGCGTCGATCGCCGCAAATTCGCTGCGCGGCGAGTTGGTGGCCAGCACCAGAACGGGCCGAAGGTGGGCGACGATGCGCCGAAAGAAATGCAGGGGATGAAAGACCTGGCGCCCACGGGTTTGGAGCAGCGCTTGCGCGGCATCGGCGCCGAGTTGCTGCTGCAGGTCCCAGGCGTTGATGCCGAGATAGGCCACGCTTTCGGCCGCGGGAATGTCGGGGTGCGAGTTGCCCTCCAGCAGCGCGCGGCCGAGCGTCAGCGCCCGGGCTTGCTCCTCAGACGAGAGCAGGTGTAGCAGATCGGCATAGCCCAGCGGGTGTTCGCCGGCTTCGCGCGCCACGCGCGCGGCGGTGGTGAGGGCCAGCAGGGCGATGTCGAGATGGGGAAGCCGCGTGCGTAGCGCTCGCAGCACCGACAGCATCATGGCGATATGACCTCCGCCATAGGCCACGGCAAGGATGGACGGGCGGCTGCTCATGTCGGCAACATAGGCTCGAACTGCTGCGCCCAAAGCTCCAGCGCGGCCAGCGCGCGCAGCTCGCGGGTGTGATTGGCCGCGCCTGAGACATGATCGTCGAATAGTTTGCGCACCGTGTCGGCGTTGAACAGTTGTGCGCCGAGCGCGGTGGGGGCGAACAGCAGATCGGCCAGCCATGCCTTGCGCGGCCCGCGGAACCACTCGCCGATGGGGACGGTGAACATCTGCTTCTTGCGATGCGCGAGGTCGGCGCCAATGAGCGGTTCGACCGCGCGCTTGAACCAATGCTTCTTGTCGCCGTCCTTGAGCTTGGTGTCGCCGGGCGCGCGGAAGGCGAACTCCATCATGCGCCAGTCGAGGAACGGCGTGCGTGCCTCCAAGGACACCGACATGCCCATGCGGTCGGGCTTGACGAGGTTGTTTCCGGGCAGCAGCAACATCATGTCCAGAAACAGCATCTGGTTGACGCGGTCGAAGTGCGCGGCCTGCTCGAACCACGGCGCGGCGACGTCGCGCACGCTGTCCACATCGGCCAGCTTCTGGCGCAGCCAGGGCTGGAACAGCGCGGCTCTGGCCTGCTCGCCGAACAGACCTGTGTGCTCGACATAGTGCCGGGCGAAATCGGCGGCGGGCAGGTCGCGGAGCGCGGGGTCGGCCTGGAAGCTGGCGTATTTGTCGTAACCGGCGAACAACTCGTCGCCGCCGTCGCCGGTGAGTACGACTTTCACATCCTGCACCGCAAGGCGCGAAACCTCGCGTGTGGGCATGAACGAGGCGTCGCCATGCGGCTGGTCGCAGTGCCACAGCACGCGGCCCCAGTCGTCGAGCATGTCGGGCTGCACGATGCGCTCGCGGTGCGTGGTGCCGAAGCGCTGCGCGGCTTCGCGGGCGTAGGGCGATTCGTCGAAGCGCGGGTCGGGAAAGCCGATGCAGAAAGTGCGGGCGGGCTCGCGCATGTGTCGTGCCATGAGCGCCACGACGCTGCTCGAATCCACCCCGCCCGAGAGAAATGCGCCGAAGGGCACATCGGCGCGCAGGCGCAGGCGCACGGCATCGTCGAGCAGGGCGAGACAGGCTTCCTGCCATGCGGTGAAGTTCTGCGGCGTGGGTGTCTGCTCGGACAGGCTCCACCAGCGGTGGGTGTGGCTGCCGGTGCCATCGACGGTCAGCACCGTGCCCGGCATGACGTGGCGGATACCCTCGAACAGGGTGAACGGCGGTGGAACGTAGTTGTAGGCGAGGTAGTGCTGCAGCGCGGGCAGATCGAGCGCGGAGCGCCCTGGCAGCGCGGCGAGCACGGCCTTGATCTCGGAGCCGAACAGGATGCCTTGGCCGTCGTCATGCACGAACAGCGGCTTGACGCCGATGCGGTCGCGCACCAGATGAAGTCGGGGGCGTTCGGGGTCGCGCCCGTCCCAGATGGCGATGGCGAACATGCCGTTGAGTCGCGGCAGAAAGGCCAGCCCTTCACGCTCAAACAGCCGCAGCAAGACCTCGGTGTCGCTGTGATCGGATTGAAAGCGCACGCCCTGGCGCTGCGCTTCGGCACGCAGTTCCACATGGTTGAAGATCTCGCCGTTCTGCACCAGAGCGATGCGCCCGTCGTCGCTCACGAAGGGTTGGTGGCCGCCCGCGATGTCGATAATGGACAGCCTGCGGTTGCCGATGGCCACTCCGGGCGCGGTGAAGGTGCCGCTGTCATCCGGGCCGCGATGGATCAGGCTGGTGCCCATCGCGGCGAGGGCCTGCTCGCTCAGGTTTTGCGCCGAGCGGTCGAAAAATCCATAAATTCCACACATGGCGGGATTGTCGTGTTTTGGTGCGCAAGTCAGTTGGCACTGCGCCGGAAAAGTTGCAGCACAGTAAGGCCGATGATGCGCAGATCGACCAGCAGACCATGATGCTGTGCGTAGTCGAGATCGGCCTGCAGCCGCTGCTGCGGTGTGGCGCGCGAGCGGTAGAGGGCCTGGGCGAGGCCGGTGATGCCCGGCCGCACGCGATGGCGCAGGGCCCATTGTTCCTCGGTGTAGTTGCCGCGCTGCGCCGGCACGTCGGGGCGCGGGCCGACCAGGCTCATGTCGCCTCGCAGCACGTTGAACAGTTGCGGCAGTTCGTCCACGCTGCTGCGCCGCAGGATGCGGCCGACGCGGGTGATGCGCGGATCGTTCTGCGCCGTAGAGTGAGAACCGAGGCGGGGCGCATCCACCACCATGCTGCGGAATTTGTAGAGCTGAAACGGCTGGGTGCCTCGCCCCACGCGGGTCTGTGCGAACAGCACGGGTCGGCCTGAGTCCAGCCACACGGCCAGCGCGGCGGCGAGCATCACGGGCGAAAGCAGCAACAGCGCCAGCAGTGCCAGCACGATGTCGAACAGACGTTTGGCCACGGAGGTTCAGCGCGCGTTCAAGGTTTGCGCCACGCGCCGGATCAGGTCCATCGCCAGCAGACGGTCGCTCTCGACCTCCGCAGGCTCGCGCTGCGCCAGCACCTGCGCGGCATGGCGCAGCCTCCTGATCTCTTCGGCGTAAATGCCATGCCAGTCTGAGTCGGGGGCTTCGATGCGCTCGCGGTTGAAAGTGCGCGAGAGAATCACGCTGTTCGAACCCAGACGCAGATGCTCGCCCAGCACCACGCGTCCGGGCAGCAGACCTTCGTCGAGGCGGGCGATGCCGCCAAAGCCGAAGCGTTTGCCGTGCTGCTTCGCCTCCGCCGCGACGCGATCGACCACCCCGTCGGCCAGCGGCTCGAACATGAAGCTCAGCCCCAGTTCGCGGTGCAGGTCGTTGAGGCCCACGTAGATCTCGTCCAGACCGGCAAGACCTGCCCACTCCGGCAGGGTTTGCAACGCGTCGCGCGTTTCCAGCAGGGCGATGGTGCGTGTCCGTCCGGCCACCAGCGCAACGAACTGGGCGAGCACCTCGGCACTGCGGAACATCGGCAGCATCAGGTGGCTGGCGCCATCGGCGATCGCGCGGTCGATTTCTGCGCCGCTGTCGCGGTGCAGCGGGTTGATGCGCACAATCAAATCGGCATGCGGCACCGCCCGCCGCACCTTGGGCACGTCGGCCGGGACGTGATCGGAAATGAAGGTGCCCAGCCCCCCTTGCCGTTCCTGCTTGCCGTGCTGCTCCAGGTCCACCATGATGCGCGCCACGCCACAGCTCACGGCAAAAGCGGCAAAGTCGGGGTCGTTGGTGATCTGGATGAAGTCCATCGTGTGAGAAAGGGTCAGGATGCGCGGCGCAGCCGACGGGAAGTGTAGCGATCGCGCACCAGCCGCCCCAGCGGATCGAAGCGCAGCAGCGCCGCCACGCCCGCCGCAAACAGCAAGGCCGCCGCGACCAGAGCCACCGCCCAGGGCAGGGCTGCGGCGTGCAGCGCCGCACCCGCGGCGGCGAGAATCAGCAGCACCCCCAGCAGCACGGCGGCATTGCGCCACTGGGCATCGCGCTGATGTCGCGCCAGTCGCCACCACAGCACGGCCACCGCCACCGCCCAGGCGGCGCCGTAGGCGGCCAGCCCGCGCCAGGGCTGGGCGGCAAGCACCGTGCCGACCGCAGCCAGCGCCGCCAGCCCCGCGCCGTAACCCAGCACCTGATCGGCGATGCGACGGTGGCTGTTGAGCCGCGTGGCCAGCACCAGTTGCGCTGCCTGCAGTGGCAGCAGCAGCAGGATCCAGCGCATCGCCTCGGTCACCTGCTGCTGGGCCTCGGCGGTCATCCGGCCCCAGCCGAACAGCAGCCGGACGATGCCGGGCGCGGCCACCATGCCTGCCAGCGCGATGAGGGCAGAGAGCCACAGCATCGCTTGCAGCCATTGGCGCGTCTCCGACTGTGCGCGGGCAGAATCGCCTTGACTCTCCGCAGCGCTCAGTCGGGCGAGCGCCAGCGCCGAGGCGACGGCGAACACCGTGTGCAGCGGCAACTCGCCCACGCGCTGCGCATACTGAAACACGCCGAGCTGCCCAGGCCCGGCATCGGACATCAGCGCGCGGGCGGCCAGGGTGTAGAGCACCGTCAGCCCCGAAGCCGCGAGCGCCAGCACCAGGGCGCGCAGACTGGCCATGTCCGGCCAGACTTGGCCCGACACCGCGCCCGGCGTTGCCATTCGGCTGGCCCGTCGCATCAGCACGAGCCGCGCCAGCGCGGCGACGGCCACACCCAGGGTCACCCAGGTGAACTGACCTGTATGCGCCGCAACGATCAGCCCGCCGATCAGACTCAGGTTGAACACCACCTGCCCCGTGTACTGCCATTGCAGCCGCCCCTGCGCCTGCAGCATGGCGTTGCCCACCATGGCCACCGCGCCCGCGGGCAGGGCGACAAGGGCGGACCACCCCAGCGCCTGCGCCGCCAGAGCGGCTTCAGACGCATCCAGCCCCGGGGCCAGCAGATGCACGATCAGGTGCTGCCCCCACCACACGACCATGCCCGCCAGGATGAAGAGCACGGTCGCCAGCCGCGACCAGCGCGCGCCCTCGGCAGCGATATGCACGGCATCGCGCCCGGCCATGCGCGGCACCATCACCGCAGGAATGGCCGCCCCCCACAGCAGGCTCACCGCGAGGTCGGGAAACGACAACACGACCAATGCGGCATCGGCATGCCCGGAGAGGCCGAACTGCGTGGCCACCACCACGTCCCGCACCAGCCCCAGCAGGCGGCTGGCGGCCAGAAGCAGCAGGCTGAGCGAGAAAATGCGCAACATTGACATGGACGGGCATTGTGCCTGCGCGGCAGAGCCAAGCCGAAGCGAAACACCAGGGGGCTTTACGCGCCCGCAAAAGTGTGTCTATAATTTCTTTTCTTTAGCGCCCGTAGCTCAGTTGGATTAGAGTACTTGGCTACGAACCAAGGGGTCGTGGGTTCGAATCCTGCCGGGCGCACCATCATTCCTGAGAAATCAGGAGATTTGAGGAAAAGCCCAACTCGAAAGGTTGGGCTTTTTTTCGTCCCTACTTTCCCTTTGCAACGCTACTGCGAGGCGGAGGCTGCCACGGCTTGTGCATGGACGTCGCCTGCGCCGTCTTCGGGCTCGAAGCGATCGGCCCCACTGTAGCAAAGAAAGCGTCGAGCCGACGCCCGGCCGAACAGGGTCATGCCGAGCCTTGTCGCCAGTTCATGCCCCATGGCCGTCACGCCATTTCGGGAGGCGACGATCGGGATGCCCATCTTGGCTGCCTTCATCACCATTTCGCTGGTCAGCCGCCCGGTGGTGTAGAAGATTTTGTCCCCCCCGGCCACATCGTGCACGGCCATCCAGCCTGCGATGGTGTCGATCGCGTTGTGACGACCCACGTCTTCGACGAACACCAGCATCTCGCTGCCCTTGAAGAGGGCGCAACCGTGCACGGAGCCAGCTTGCTTGTGAACGCTGTGGCGCTGACGCATCTGTTCCAGGACGACCGCGAGCGTGGCATGGGAGATGCGCGCCTCGGTCGGCGCAGGCAGCTCGATGGCATCCACCTCGGCCATCGCTTCGCCGAACACGGTGCCTTGTCCGCACCCCGTGGTCACGACCCTGTGCGCGGTCTTGGCGTCGAAGTCTTCGATGCCCGCGCGTGTCTTCACCGCGGCGGCGTTCACGTCCCAGTCCACGTCGATGCTGTCGACATCGGCGTGCCTCGCGATCAGACCCTGGTTGAGCAGATAGCCCAGGACCAGCAACTCGGGGCATGCGCCCAGCGTCATCAGGGTGACCAGCTCGCGCTTGTCGACGAAGACGGTCAGCGCTCTTTCGGCGGGAATGTCGATGGTTCGCCGCTTGCCGCGCTCGTCGACGATCACGATGTGGCGCAACAGCGGGCGTTTGGCCCTGCTCAGGCGCGGCGCACCTGCCGAACGCGGCAGATCGACCGCGTCGTAGGCCAGCGGTTCGAGCAGGTCTGCAGGCAGTAGAGCCATGCGCGGCAAGCCTTGGTTTCTTGGTTAGAAGGGCGTTGCCTCTGCGGGCGATGGGCTTTCGCGGCGATAGCCCACCGTGGGAACCGGCGTGCCGCCGGGCGTGACGGCAACCGCGCAGTACTTGAACTCCGGGATCTTGCCGAAGGGGTCCAGTGCCGGGTTGGTCAACAGGTTGGCCGCCGCTTCGTAGTAGGCGAAGGGGATGAAAACGGCGTTGGTCGGCGTGCCGTCGTCACGTCGAACGGTGATCACCACCTCGCCGCGACGTGATTTGACGGTGATGGTGTCGCCGGGCTGCAGGCCCAGCCTCTGAAGGTCGGCGCCATTCATCGATGCCGTGGCGATGGGCTCGATCGCGTCGAGCACAGTAGCGCGTCGGGTCATGCTGCCGGTGTGCCAGTGCTCCAGTTGCCGCCCTGTGATGAGCACGAAGGGATAGTCGGCATCGGGGCGTTCGTTGGCGGGGATGAGGTCTGCGGGCACCAGCTTGACGCGTCCGTCCTGGGTGGGGAAGTCGTCGACGAACACCGTCGGCTGGCCAGGATCGTCCGCCGACAGACACGGGTAGGTCACGCTCTGCTCGCGCTCGATGCGCTCCCAGGTGATGCCTTCAATCGCCTCGTGCATCGCCTGCCGCATTTCCTCATACACCTCGGCGACGCCACACTCGGGGCCCTGGTAGTTCCATGCCAGGCCCATGCGTCGGGCCATTTCCTGGATGATCCAGAGATCGGGCCTGGCATCGCCGGGCGGGTTCAGCGCGCGGCGACCCATCTGCACCATGCGGTCGGTGTTGGTGACCGTGCCGGTCTTTTCAGGCCACGCGCTGGCTGGCAGCACGACATCGGCCAGAAGTGCCGTCTCGGTCATGAAGATGTCCTGCACGACCAGATGTTCGAGCGATGCTAGCGCGTGGCGCGCGTGGTTCAGATCGGGGTCGCTCATCGCCGGGTTCTCGCCCATGATGTACATGCCGCGAATCTTGTGCGGGTCGCTGTCAGGCGCGAGCGCCTTGTGCATGATCTCGACCACGGTGTAGCCGGGCTGGCTGTCGAGTCGGGTGTTCCAGAACGCTTCGAACCAGTCGTGCGCTTTCGCGTTGTCCACCCGCTGGTAGTTCGGGTACATCATCGGGATCAGCCCGGCGTCGCTCGCGCCCTGCACATTGTTCTGCCCGCGCAGCGGATGCAAGCCGCTGCCAGGCTTGCCGATCTGGCCGGTCACGGTGACCAGCGCGATCAGGCAGCGGGCGTTGTCGGTGCCGTGCACATGCTGGCTGATGCCCATGCCCCACAGAATCATCGAACCCTTGCTGGTCGCGAACTCGCGCGCCACCTCACGGATGGTCTCGGCCGGAATGCCGCAGATCGGCGCCATCGCCTCGGCGCTGTAGCCTTTGACGTTCTCCTTGAGCGCCTCGAAGTTGGAGGCGCGGCGCGCGACGAAATCGGCATCGACCAGGCCTTCGTCGATCACGGTGTGGATCATGGCGTTGAGCAGCGCCACATCGGTGTCTGCGCGGAACTGCAGCGTGCGCCATGCGTACTTGCCGATGTCGGTGACGCGCGGATCGGCGAGCACGATCTTCGTGCCGCGCCTGGCGGCGTTTTTCATCCACGTCGCGGCGACGGGGTGGTTGGCGGTCGGGTTCGAGCCGATGACGAGGATGAGACCCGCGTGCTCGACGTCGTTGACCTGGTTGCTGACCGCGCCCGAGCCGACGCCTTCGAGCAGCGCGGCGACGCTGGACGCATGGCAAAGCCGCGTGCAGTGATCGACGTTATTGCTGCCGAAGCCGGTGCGCACCAGCTTCTGGAACAGGTAGGCCTCTTCGTTGCTGCCCTTGGCGGAGCCGAAGCCGGCGAGCGCCTTGGGGCCATGTGTGTCGCGCAAGAACTTGAGCTTGCCTGCCGCCAGATCGAGCGCTTCATCCCAGCTCGCTTCGCGAAACATCTCGCGCCAGTTCGTCGGGTCGCCGAGCGCGTCAGGATTCTTCGGCACGCCGGGCTTGCGGATCAGGGGCTTGGTCAGTCGCTGCGGATGGTGTGCGTAGTCGAAACCGAACCGGCCCTTCACGCACAGACGGCCGTGGTTCGCCGGGCCATCGCGGCCGTCGACGCTGACGATGACTTCGTCTTTCACGTTGTAGGTAAGCAGGCAGCCGACGCCGCAGAACGGACAGACCGAATCGACCTTGCGGTCGACCGCCTGCGCACCGATGTGGCTCTTGGGCATCAGCGCCCCGGTGGGGCAGGCCTGCACGCACTCGCCGCAGGCCACGCAGGTGCTGTCGCCCATGTCGTCCTGCAAGTCGAAGACGATCGCGCTCTCATGCCCGCGGAAAGCGTAGCCGATCACGTCGTTCATCTGCTCTTCGCGGCAGGCGCGCACGCAGCGATTGCACTGGATGCACGCATCCAGGTTGACCGCCATCGCCGGATGCGAAAGATCAGGCGCGGGTTGTGTGCGCGCAATCGCCGCCAGCGCCGGGCGAACCGAGACCTGCATGCGCTGCGCCCAGTCACTCAGCTCGCCGTGCTGCAGCGTTGCATCGTCGCCGATCCATTTGTGCCCCTGCGTCGGCATGTCAGAGAGCAGCATCTCCAGCACCATCTTCTGGCTTTTGAGGGCACGCTCGCTGGTCGCCTTGACCTTCATGCCGGCGGCGGGGGCGCGGCAGCAGCTCGGCGCGAGCGTGCGCTCACCGTCGATCTCGACGACGCAGGAGCGGCAATTGCCGTCGGGGCGATAACCCGGCTTGAAACACAGCCGCGGGATCGACAGGCCGTGGCGGTCGGCCACCTCGAGGATGGTCTCACCTTCGAAGGCCTGCACCGGCTTGCCGTCGAGCTCGAAGTCGATCGTGCTCGGCGGCGCGAATGTGGGGGAGGGTGCGTTCATTCAGACCACCTCTTTCGCAAAGTATTTCTGCACACAGCGCACCGGGTTCGGCGCGGCCTGGCCGAGACCGCAGATCGATGCGTCGATCATCACCTGGTTCAGGTCTTCCAGCGTTGCATGATCCCAGTGCGACGCTTGCATCAACTGCGCTGCCTTGGCCGTTCCCACGCGACACGGCGTGCACTGACCACAGCTTTCATGTTCGAAGAAGCGCATCATGTTGAGTGCTGCGTCGCGCGCCCGGTCCTTGTCGCTCAGCACGATTACTGCCGCGGAGCCGATGAAACAGCCGTGCGGCTGCAAGGTGTCGAAGTCGAGGGGAATGTCGGCCATCGAGGCCGGGAGGATGCCGCCGGAGGCGCCGCCGGGCAGGTAGGCATAAAGCTCATGCCCGGCCAGCATGCCGCCGCAGTATTCGTCGATGAGTTCGCGCAGGGTGATGCCTGCCGGCGCGAGCTTGACCCCAGGCTCGCGCACGCGGCCACTGACGCTGAAGGAGCGCAGCCCCTTGCGGCCGTTGCGCCCGTGACCGCTGAACCAAGCCGGGCCACGCTCGACGATGTCACGCACCCAGTACAGGGTCTCGAAGTTGTGCTCCAGCGTCGGTCGGCCGAACAGACCGATCTGCGCGATGTACGGCGGGCGCATGCGTGGCTCGCCCCGCTTGCCCTCGATGCTCTCGATCATCGCAGACTCTTCACCGCAGATGTAGGCACCGGCGCCGCGACGCAGTTCAATTAGCGGAAGCTCGAAGGGCGGATCGGCGCGCAGGCGTTCGAGCTCCTTGGTCAGCAGTGCGCGGCAGCCGTGGTACTCGTCGCGCATATAGATGTAGCAGGCATCGATGCCGACGACCTTTGCGGCAATCAGCATGCCCTCGAGAAAACGGTGCGGGTCGCGCTCGAGATAGGTACGGTCCTTGAACGTGCCGGGCTCGCCTTCGTCGATGTTGACCGCCATCAGGCGCGGAGCCGGATAGTCGCGCACGATGCTCCACTTGCGCCCTGCGGGGAAGCCCGCGCCACCCAGACCGCGCAGCCCTGAGTCGGTCATCGCCTTGAGCACCTCGTCGGCAGGCCTGGCGCCCGAGGCAACCGCCGCCGCGAGCCGGTAGCCGCCCCGGGCGCGGTAAGCATCAAAGCCAACGTAGGCGGGCGAAATCTCGTCAGGCGAAGTGGTGATCGCGCAAGGGCCGGCGGCGGCAGGGTCGAAGACCGCGTCGTCGGTCGCCGCGCGATGAAGCACGGCGCGCGCTTGCGCCGCGGCTTGAACGTCCACCGTCTTCGCGTGGACGACGGGTGCCTGTCCGACCACGGCCACCGGCGCCTGCTCGCAGCGGCCCACGCACGGCGCGGCTACCACGCGCACCTCGGTGCCGAGCAGCGCTGGCAAGCGTTGCAGCAGGTCTTTCGCACCCGCCAGCTCGCACGACAGGCCATTGCAGACACGCACCGTCAGCGCGGCCGGTCGATCGTCGCCGCGCAGCACCTCGAAGTGGTGATAGAAGGTCGCGACCTCGAACACCTCGGCCATCGGGATGTTCATCTCGCGCGCGAGCGCAACCAGGTGGCGGTCGTGCAGACCGTGCCATGCGTCGTTGAGCTTGTGCAGATTCTCAATCAGCATGTCGCGGCGATGGGGGGCAAGACCGATGAGCGCCTGAACCTCGGCGATCGACACAGGATCGGCCTGACGGCCCTTGAGCCTGCTCTTGCGACGCAGGCGGCTGCGCATGTCGTCGGCTGAGCCCAGCGGCACGGCGTCGGGCATATGGGTGGAAGTTGTCATGGTTTTTGTACCGAAGCCTTGTTGCGCTTGGTCGGGAACGACTGCATGAACATACCTTATAGCAAATACTAGAAGACGTCGAATGCGGGTCAAAATGTCCTGATGCGTCATCTGCAGAGGTCAAGGACCCAGGCGACAGACCGTCAGACTTCGTCGGGCTCTTGCATCCACGCGGGGATGTCGCGCCGTGCGTGCAGTACGCGCCAAACATCGATGTGACTCGGATGCTCGACGTAAAACACGAGGTGCGGGTAGCGGGTCAGCGCCCAGGCGCGCAGCCCCGGAATGGCGAGCTCAAGGGCGTAGCGCGGCGAGCCCGTGGTCGGGTGGCGGCCGATATGGCCGTAGGCCTTCTCCAGGGCGGAGATGAAATCGAGCGCCACGCTTTCGCCTGCCTCACTCAGATAGTGGGCAATAGCCTCTTCCACATCACGATGGGCCTGCCCACGCGGGATGACAGGCTTGGCTTTCACCCGCGAGCGTCGGCCTTGGGGTTATTGCGCACCCGATCCCGCAGCCCGTCAAAGTAGCCGACATCGGCTGGTGCCGTCGGCGCCGACGCGGCCCCGGCCAACAGCAAGCTGCGCAGTTGCAGACGTTCCTGGTCCTTGCGGATCAACTCGCGCACGTACTCGCTGCTCGTGCCATAGCCACGCTGGCTGACCTGTTCGTCCACGAAGGATTTCAGGGTGTCTGGGAGAGAAATGTTCATCGTGCTCATGGTGCAAGGGTAGGTCTTTTGGCAAAAATTGGCAAGACTCATCGTCCGCCTTACCGTATGCCGTCCTGCTCCTGTACGCTCCTGCCATGACTGACGATCTTCCCCCCGGCTTGTTCATCCTGCAGGGCAACCGACTCGAATGGCTGCGCGATCTGGTGCTCGAGGTTCTGGCGCGGCAGCCGCTGGCGCCTCTGAAGCAAGAGGTCGTTCTGGTGCAGAGCAATGGCGCCGCAGAGTGGCTGAAAATGGCGTTGGCCGCACACGGCGGCATCTGCGCGGCCACGAGGGTGGAGCTGCCAGGACGGTTTCTCTGGCGCATCTACCGGCAGGTGCTGGGGCGTGCGGCCACGCCCTCGCAGTCGCCGCTGGACAAGCCACTGCTGGTCTGGCGGCTCATGCGGCTATTGGGCGATCTGCCGGACGAGACCGTGTGCCAACCGCTGCGCCAGTACCTTCAGGGGCAGGGTGCGCAGCGGCGGCTGCAACTGGCGCAACGGCTGGCCGATCTTTACGACCAGTATCAGATCTACCGCGGTGATTGGCTCGACGCCTGGGCGCGCGACCGCGACGTGCTCATCGATGCCCGTGGCCAGACCACGCCTCTTCCGGAGGATCAACGCTGGCAGCCCTGGCTGTGGCGCCGCGTGCTCGGCGAACTGAGCGAGGCTGAACGCGCGGGCACCCGCGCCGAGGTGCAGCGAGCCTTTGTGCAGGCCCTGCAGTCACCCCTGGCTGCGGGCAAGCTGCCGCGCCGCGTGGTGCTGTTCGGCGCCTCGCATCTGCCTGCGGTGGTGCTCGACGCTCTCGTGGCGCTGTCGCGCCATGCGCAGGTCCTGATCGCGCTGCCCAATCCCTGCCGTTACCACTGGGCCGACATCATCGATGGACGCGAACTGCTGCGCGACGCTCCCCGGCGCCGCCCCCTGCGTGCCGAAGACCTGGCTGGTGTGAGCCTGGAGGCGATGCATGCCCACGCCCACCCGCTGCTGGCCGCGTGGGGACGTCAGGGGCGCGATTTCATGCGCCAGCTCGATGCCTTCGATGACCGGGCCTCAGCGAACGACAGCCCCGGTCTGCCCCGGCTCGATCAGTTCGACGAAGCGCCGGGCGACACCCTGCTCGAACAGGTGCAGGCCGCCATCCGCGACCTGCTGCCCCTGCCCGAACATCCGCGGCATGTCATGCCTGCGGCGGATCGTTCGGTGGTCTTTCACATCGCGCACAGTGCCCAGCGCGAAGTCGAAATCCTGCACGATCAGTTGCTGCATCTGCTGGCGCAGCCGGGGGACAGACCTCTGCGGCCGCGTGACATCGTGGTGATGACCCCCGACATCACCCCCTTTGCGCCCGCTATCCGTGCGGTGTTCGGCCAATATCCACCGGGCGATGCGCGCTTCATTCCCTTCGACATCGCCGACCTTTCTGCGCGCACGACCGAGCCCTTCCTCGTCGCCCTGGAC
This sequence comes from Thiomonas bhubaneswarensis, assembly GCF_001418255.1. GTDB lineage: Bacteria > Pseudomonadota > Gammaproteobacteria > Burkholderiales > Burkholderiaceae_C > Thiomonas > Thiomonas bhubaneswarensis. Next base: position 17,650 of record NZ_LIPV01000012.1, on the reverse strand, counting down.
TGGCTGCTGCGTCTGCCGCAGGAGCGCATCTTGGCCTCCGAAGTCGCCGCCCTGTTCGACGTACCGGCCATTGCCCGGCGCTTCGGCATCGAACCGCAAGACCGGCCCCGCCTGACGCAGTGGATCGCCGGGGCGGGGGTGCGCTGGGGGCTGAATACCGAGCAGCGCGCCGGTCTCGGCCTTGGTGCCTGCGGCGAGCAGAACACCTGGCGCTTCGGCCTGCGCCGCATGCTGCTGGGCTACACCGGCGCGGGGGATGACGGGTTTGCGGGCATCGTGCCCTTCGACGAAATCGGTGGGCTGGACGCCGCGCTGGTGGGGCCGCTGGCCGACCTGCTCGATGTGCTGCAGGACTGGTGGCGCACGGCCCGTGAAGGCGCCACGCCGCTGCAATGGGCGCAGCGTGCCCGCGACCTGCTCGACGCCATCAGCCAGCCGCAAGACCTGCGCGAGCGCGAAACCCGCGCCAGTCTTGACGATGCCCTGTCGAGCTGGGTCGAGCATTGCGCCTCGGCCGGATTCAATGAAGCAGTGCCGCTGGAAGTGCTGGGCGAGGCCTGGCTCAGCGGCCTGGATGAAGCCGCTTCGGGTGGCCGCTTCCTGGCCGGCGGCGTGACCTTCTGCACCCTGATGCCGCTGCGGTCGATTCCGTTCGAGGTGGTCTGTCTGCTGGGCATGAACGAAGGCGACTATCCGCGCCAGAGCCCGCGCAGCGATTTCGATCTGCTGCATCAGCCGGGCCAGTATCGCCCCGGCGACCGCGCCCGCCGCGAGGACGATCGCTATCTCATGCTCGAGGCGCTGCTCTCGGCGCGGCGCATGCTCTACGTCAGTTGGGCAGGACGCAGCGCGCGTGACAACACCGAGCAGCCGCCCTCGGTGCTAGTGGCGCAGCTGCGCGACTACCTCGCCGCCGGCTGGCAGGGCGAGGCCGATGCGCATGGCAAGCCGGGCGACCTGCTCGCGCAGCGCACCACGGTGCACCCGCTGCAGCCGTTCAGCCGCCGCTATTTCGAGGGCGATGCACAACTCTTTACCTATGCCCGCGAATGGCGGCAGGCTCACACTGGGCCGACTGCGACCGCGCAAGAGTCACCGAAGTTCGAGCCCTGGACCGAACCCCTGACGGTGCAGCAGCTGGCCCGCTTTCTGAAAAACCCGGTCAAGACCTTTTTCCGGGCAAGGCTCGACGTGGTGTTCGACGAGCTGCAAACGCATGACGACGATGAGGTCTTCAGCCTCGACCCCCTGGACCGCTACGCGCTGAGAGACCGCCTGATCGAGGACCCTCATGCCCTCACCTGCGATGATGCGCAAGCCGTGCTGGCGCGACGCGCCCAGCGGGAGCTGGGCAGCGGGGTGCTCCCCATGCGCCACCTGGGCGAGCGCGTCGCGGTGTCGCTGGTGCGCGATGTGCAACCCGCACTCGCCTGCTGGCAGACCCTCGCGCAAGCCTACCCCGAAGCCGTTGACAAGTTGCGTCTGAACCTCGGTTTGTTCGGCCTGCAGATCGACGACTGGCTCGAAGGCCTGCGCTCGGGCGGTCGGAAGAAGGTGTGGCTCGAACTGAGCGCGTCGAAACTCTGCGATGGCGATGGGAAGGTGCGGGCGGATCGGCTGCTCGAGGCCTGGGTGCGCCAGATCGTCGCCAGCTCCTGCGGCCACTCGGTCGGCGGTGTGCTGGTCGGCCTGGATGCGCGCATCGAGGTGCCACCGCTCGGAAAGGATGAAGCGACCGGGCATCTGCTCGCGCTGCTGCAAGCCTGGCATGACGGCATGCGCGAGCCCTTGCCCTTCACCGCCCGAACCGCGCTGGCCGATCTGAAGGACGGCAAGGGCCAGCAGGCTTACGACGGCGGATTCAACAACGCTCCTGAAGTACAAGAACCCTGTCTGGCCCGGATGTTTCCCGGCTATGCGGCGCTCGCCGCCGACGGGCGTCTGGCCGCCTACACCGCCACCTTGTTCAAGCCCTTGTTCGATTGGGCGCAGCAAGCGACGGTGTTCGTCCACGATACGAACGTGGGTGACGGGGACACGCCATGACGACGCCCTTGCTCGATCCGCTGAGCCTGCCCTTGCAGGGCAGCCGCCTCATCGAAGCCAGCGCGGGTACCGGCAAGACCTGGACCATCGCCGCGCTCTACCTGCGTCTGGTGCTCGGTCATGGCGCAAATGGAGCGGCGTTCTCGCGTGCGCTCATGCCGGAGAACATTCTGGTGATGACTTTCACCCGGGCTGCCACGCGCGAGCTGACCGACCGCATCCGCCGCCGCCTGGTCGAGGCTGCGCGCTGCTTTCAGGGCGAAGCGCAGCCGAAGGCCGACGATGAATATCTGCAGCGCCTGCTGGCCGATTACCCGCCTGGGTCCACCCGAGAAGCGGCGGCCTGGCGCCTGTCCGTGGCCGCGCAGGGCATGGACGATGCCGCCGTGTTCACCATCGACGCGTGGTGCCAGCGCATGCTGCGCGAACATGCCTTCGACAGTGGCCATGCCTTCGACGAAGATCTCGTCGCCGACGAGAACGCGCTCATCCAACAGGCGGTGCACGACTACTGGCGGCAGCAGGTTTATCCCCTTGCAGGCGAGGCCCTCGACGGCGTGCTCGAAGTGTGGCCCGATGTCGAAGCGGTCATCGCCACGGTGCAGGCCGCCCGAAGGATGCGGCTACGTGCCGCCCCCGAGGTGGCGCCACGGCAGGCACCTGCGGACGAGTCGCTGCTGGCGCTCTGGCAGCGCGTGGCCTCGCAACGTCAGGCCAAGGCCAGCGAACTCAAGTCGCAGTGGAAGCCGCGCATCCTCGAGATGCGCGATTGGCTGTGCACTCTGTTGCAGCACCCGGACAATCCACTCAGCAAAACGAAATACCCCACAGCCAAGGTCTGCGGTTGGTTCGAGACGCTGGAGGGCTGGGCGAACGACCCGGCCCTGGCGCAGCCCAACCTCAAAGCAGACGTCTGTTCCAAGCTCACCCCGGAAGCGCTGCGGGCGGGTTGCAACAAGGGCAAGACCATCGACGTGCCCGAGGTCTTTGGCCCGATCGAGACCTTGCGCGATGCGCTGGCCGAACTTCCCGACCTCGCCGCAGCCATGCAAGACCATGCCGCAGCGCAGGTCGAGACGAGGCTGCGCGCACTCAAGGCAGCGTCGGGCCAGTTCAGCTTTCAAGATCAGATCGAACGTCTCGACGCCGCGCTGGCCGGGCCTCGCGCCGAGCGGCTGCGCACGAGCATCCTGCAGCAATATCCGGTGGCGCTCATCGACGAGTTTCAGGACACGTCGGCCCTGCAGTTCCGGCTGTTCGATCGCCTCTACGGGCTGAGGGGCACGCCCGCCGCGGACAGCGCCGTGCTGCTCATCGGCGACCCCAAGCAGTCCATCTACGCGTTTCGCGGGGCCGACATCGACAGCTATCTGCAGGCGCGGCTGGCGACGCAGGGACGGCATGTCGCGCTGGCCACCAACCATCGATCGACCGAGGCGGTGGTGCGATGCATCAACCGTCTGTTCGGCAGACGCGAGCAGGCCGCAGGCGAGGGCGCGTTTCTCTACCGACGCGCGGATGACTCGGAGGATGCCAACCCCTTGCCCTTCATCGCGGTCGCAGCGAAGGGACGGGCCGAACGACTCGTCTGCGCCGAAGGCGCGGTACCCGCTCTGACCTGCGCAGTGCACGCCGAGGCCGAGTCGAAGAACGCGGCCCGCGAGCGCTTCGCTGCGCACGCCGCTGCGCGCATCGTCGCCTTGCTCGAAGATGCGCAAGCGGGGTTTGAGCAGGCCGACGGCGGCTTCGTGCGGCTGCGCCCGTCCGACATCGCCGTGCTCGTGCGCGATGGCAGCGAGGCCCAGGCGGTGCGCGACGAACTCAAGGGCCGGGGCGTGAGCTCGGTCTATCTCTCCGACCGCGATTCGGTGTTCGCCTCGCCGGAGGCCGCCGATCTGCTGCGCTGGCTGCGGGCGGTGGCAGCGCCGCGCGATGGGCGCCTGGCCCGTGCCGCTTTTGCCACCCGCACCCTGGGTGCTTCGCTGCCTGAAATGGCCGCGCTCGCCACCGACGATGCCGTGTTCGAAGACCGGCTCGAACTGCTCGCCGAGCTGCACGGCATCTGGCTGCGCCAGGGTGTGCTGCCCATGGTGCGCCGGATGCTGCACCGGCTCGATCTTCCCGCAGACTGGCTGAACGAGCCCGATGGCGAGCGCCGCCTGACCAATGTGCTGCATCTGGCCGAGCTGCTGCAGACCGCCAGCAGCACCCTCGACGGCGAACAGGCGCTGATCCAATGGCTGCAGCAGCAGATGACCGAGGAGGGGAACGAAGAACAGGTGGTACGGCTGGAGAGCGAGGCCGATCTGGTGCGCGTGGTCACCATCCACAAATCCAAGGGGCTGGAATATCCCGTGGTGTTCCTGCCTTTTGCCACCGCGTTCAAGGAGCCACGCGACGGTACCGAAGACCGCGACCGTCTGCGCGAAGATCTGCGGCTGCTCTATGTGGCGCTGACCCGCGCACGACATGCGCTGTGGGTGGGGCTCGGTGCATTGAAAATCGGCAACGCCAAAGCCTGCGTGCTGCACCGAAGTGCCATCGGCTATCTGCTCGGCGGCGAGACGCCCTTCGAGGGCCAGGCGCTGGGCGATCTGCTGCGCGACACCTTTGGCAATGACTCGGCCGTGCACATCGTCGATGCCGCCGCGTCGCCCGAGTTTCGCAGGCTGCAGCGCGCGAGCGAGACTGCGGCGCTGGTCGAGCCGCTGGTCTATCACGCCACCTTCGAGCGCGACTGGAGCATAGGCAGCTTCTCGGCGCTGGTGCGCGACCTCACGCCGCGCTCCACCCAGCAGACCGCCGTGCCCGTCATGCTGCAAGACGAACTGTGGACCGCGCAGCCGCTCACCCAGCCGGTGAGCGTATCGGCCGCGGCGCGTCATCGCTTTCCGCGCGGGGCGCTGATGGGCCAGTTCGTCCACGAGCAACTGGCCTGGCTGGGCGAAAACGGTTTCGACCTGGCCTCGCCCGAGATGCGGCAACGCCTGCTGCAACGCTGTGCGGGGCAGGGGTGGGACGAAGCGCGCGCAAACGACCTGCTGCAATGGCTCAGCGAGATTCTGGCCACGCGCCTGCCGCCGCTGGGTGTGGCCTTACCCGAGATCGGTGCCGCCCTGGCCGAGATGGAGTTTTGGCTGCCGGTGACGCGGGCACGCGCGGCCGAGATCGACGCCCTATGCCAGCGCCACATCCTGCCGGGGCGCGCGCGTCCCGCGCTGACCGAGCGCGTGCTGCACGGCATGGTGATGGGCTTTGCCGATCTGGTCTTTGCCCACGGCGGGCGCTATTGGGTGCTCGACTACAAGAGCAACGCCCTCGGCGCAGACGACGCCGACTACACCAAGGACGCGCTGGAGGCTGCCGTGCTCGACCATCGTTACGACGTGCAGAGCGCGCTTTACATGCTGGCCCTGCATCGTCTGCTGCGTGCCCGTCTGCGGTCGGACTACGACCCCGAGACTCACCTCGGAGGAGGGCTGGTGCTGTTTTTGCGCGGCATCGGCGGGCCCGTTTCGGGCTGCGTGCACCTTGCACCGGATGCGGCCCTTCTCGAAGGCCTCGATGCAATCTTTGCCCGGCAGGGAGAGACGGCATGACCCAGCAGGAGGTGTTCGAGGTTCTGCACGATTGGGCGCAGCAGGGCGTGTTGCGTCGCCTGGATGTGGCGCTGGCCCGCTTCCTGCACGAACTTTGCCCGCAGATGCCATCGGCGTTGGTGGTGGGCGTGGCGATTCTGGCCGATCTGGAGGGACGCGGGCACACCTGCGTGATGCTCGACGAGATGCCGCAGCATCTCGCAGCCTTGAAGGAGCGCGCGCTGCAGGCGGGTTCGACGTGCAGCCTGGCGCCCGATGTCGTTTGGCCGCTCGATGCCATGCCCATGCTCCGCGCCTGCGCGGTCGTCCATGTCGAGGGTGAGGAGGATGCGGGCGCGCCTCTGGTCGTCAGCGCTGGACGGCTGTATCTGCGCCGCTACTGGCGCGACGAATGCACCGTGGCGGCGCGCATCCATGAGCGCCTGCAGTATGAGACCGGGTTCGATGCTTCGCGGGCCGCGGCCATGCTCGCGCGGCTGTTTCCCCCTGCGCCCGACCATGAGGTGGACTGGCAGAAGCTCGCCTGTGCCGTGGCGCTGCGCGGACGTTTCACCCTGATCACTGGCGGCCCTGGCACCGGCAAGACGCACACCGCGGCACGCCTGCTGGCCTTGCTGTGGGCGAACCGGGACGAAGCCACTCAGGCGCTGCGAGTGGCCCTGGCAGCGCCCACCGGCAAGGCCGCTGCGCGGCTCAAGCAGTCCATCGACCGCGAACTCGGCAAGCTCTCTGGGCTAGAGGGTATGAGCGATCTGTCGCACAGCCTGGGCCCGGCCCGCACCCTGCATAGCCTGCTCGGCGCACGGCCCGATACCCGCCGGTTCGCGTGCAACGCCGCGCACCTGCTCGACGTCGATGTGCTGCTCATCGACGAAGCCTCCATGGTTCATCTGGAAATGATGGCGGCGGTGCTCGAAGCCCTGCCGCCTGCCGCGCGCCTCATTCTGCTGGGCGACAAGGATCAACTCGCTTCGGTGGAGGCCGGTGCGGTGCTCGGTGAATTGTGTCGCGGGGCAGAGCAGGGGCGCTACACCCCCGAGACGTCGCAGGCCCTCGAGGCGCTGGCCGGCACGGCGTTGCCTGCGTGTTTCATCGACCCCGAAGGCCCGCTGCTGTCGCAGCAGGTCGTGATGCTGCGCAAAAGCCATCGCTTCGGCGGCGCCATCGGTCAGCTCGCTTTTGCGGTGCAAAACGGCGATGCTGACACAGCGCTGCGCTTGTTGCAGCCCAGCCACGACCCTGCCGTGCGGCTGTTGCCCGTGGCGGTTTCGCCCGCGGTGTCGGTGGCGCAGATCGTCGCCGAGCTGGCTGTCAGGGGGCGGGCGCATGCGGCCGGGTATGCCGCCTATGCCGAGCTGTTGCAGCAGCAGCCGCCCGCAGATCCGCAGAAGTGGGACGACTGGGCGGGCCGTGTGCTGCGGGCTTTCGACCGCTGCCGGGTGTTGTGCGCGGTGCGCGAAGGGCCTTGGGGGGTGAGCGCCCTTAACGAGGCGATTGCCGCGCAGCTCGATGCGCTTGGTCAGCTCCGTTGTCGGGGCACGTGGTACGCGGGCCGTCCGGTCATGGTCACGCGCAACGACCCCGATCTGGGCGTGCTGAACGGCGATGTGGGCATCGCTCTGCCCATGGCCGGGCATGACCTGCGGGTGGTGTTTCTGCAAGGACAGGCGCTGCGCACGGTGAGCCCCAGCCGACTGGCCGATGTGCAGACGGCGTTTGCCATGACGGTGCATCAGTCGCAGGGGTCGGAGTTCGAGCACACCGTCTTGGTGCTGCCCGAGCACCATGCCGGACTGAGCCGCGAGCTGATCTACACCGGCATCACCCGCGCACGAGAGGCTTTCACCCTGGCCTGCGCCGATGTGCAGATCCTGCGCGAAGGGATCGAGCGCGTCACGCGCCGCGCCAGCGGATTGCTCTGGCGTATCGATAAACTGAGCTCCTCATGAACAAGGCCTTTGTCCGCGAACAGCCCTCGGACGCCGATGACGACGACGACGGCGCCCAGCTTCCACCGTTGCCGCCGGGCGGCAAGAACTACCTGACCCCGCAAGGCTACGCCCGGCTGCGCGCCGAGCTGAAGACGCTGGTCGAGGACGAGCGTCCGAAGGTGGTCGAGACCGTGTCATGGGCGGCCAAGAACGGCGATCGCTCGGAAAACGGTGATTACATCTACGGCAAGAAGCGCCTGCGCGAGATCGACCGGCGCATCCGCTTTCTCACCAAGCGCCTCGATATTGCCGAAGTCGTCGATGCCAGCCTGCAACATGGCAACGATCAGGTGTTTTTCGGTGCCACTGTGCGCTATGCCGACGACAAGGGCGCCGAGCACACCATCACCATCGTCGGCATCGACGAGACCGAACCGCTGCAGGGGAGAATCAGCTGGATTTCCCCGGTGGCGCGCGCGCTGCTCAAGGCGCGCGAAGGCGACAGTGTGAGCCTGCCCACGCCGGGGGGGCTTGCCACGCTGGACATTCTGGAGGTGTCTTACCCGCCGCGCGCTTGATTCACGCGGCGGTTCCGCTGGCGCGATTTTTCATGCGGCTGGCGCGCACCACGAACTTCAGGCGGCGCAGCGCCCGGAGCACGTCGGCCAGGTGTTTGCGATCGCGCACCTGCACGACGAAGCGCAGCTCGGTGGTGGCCTGCTGGGTGTCCTCGTCCATCGTGACATGGGCGATGTCGCTGTCGTGCTCGCTGATGGCGGCGGCCACCCGGGCCAGCACGCCCTTGGTGTTCTGCACGATCACGCTCAGGCCGGTTTCGAAGGGACGGGTGCATTCGTCGGCCCAGCTCAGGTCGATCCAGCGATCCGGGTCCTTCTGGAACAGGCGCCGGGCGGTATCGCAATCCTGCTGATGCACGATCAGGCCTTCGCCCTTGCCCAGATAGCCGATGATCGCATCGCCAGGAATCGGGCGGCAGCAGGTGGCATATCGCACCGAAATGCCTTCGCTGCCGTCGAGCTGCAGGGTGGACTGCGAATCGCGTCCGGCGCGGCTCTCCAGGCGCTCGATGGTGTCGAGCAGCGGCGCAGAAAGCGCATCCTGAGGCGAGACCAGCGCCACCACGCGCTTGGCCAGAATGTCGGCCACCCGCTTGCCCAGGCCGATGTCGGCAAACAGATCGTCACGCGCCTTGAAGCCGGTCCAGCGCAGCAGCTTGTCCCACACCCCGTCGTCGAGCGCGGCCAGGTCGAGATGCTCGTGCCGCAGCGCGCTCTGCATGAGGCGCCTGCCGAGTTCGATCGACTCGGCCTGCTGCGTGGTGCGCAACGAGTGTCGGATCTTCGAACGTGCCCGCCCGGTGCGCACAAAGCTCAGCCAGCTCGGATTGGGGCGCGACGTTGGTGCCGTGATGATCTCCACCACGTCGCCGCTGCGCAGTTCGGTGCGCAGGGGCACCAGGGCGTTGTTCACCTTGGCGGCCACCGTCTGGTCGCCAAGATTGGTGTGAATGGCATAGGCGAAGTCCACCGGCGTGGCGCCGCGCGGCAGCGCCAGAATGCGCGACTTGGGCGTGAACACATACACCGCATCGGGCGCCAGATCGACCTTGACGGTTTCGAGAAAATCGGCCCAGTCGCGGTTCTCGGTCTGGATGTCGAGCAGTGACTGCAGCCAGGCGTTGGTCAGCGCCTGTTGGGGCGCCGATTTGTCGTCCTGCGTCTTGTAGAGCCAGTGCGCGGCCACCCCGCTTTCGGCGATGCGATGCATGGCCTCGGTGCGGATCTGGAACTCGATCGGGTTGCCGTTGGGCCCGATCAGCGTGGTGTGCAAGGACTGATAGCCATTGGCCTTCGGGATGGCGATGTAGTCCTCGAACTTGCCGGGCATGGGCTTGTACAGGCCATGGAGCACACCCAGAGCGCGATAGCAGTCGAGCACTTCGGGCACCAGGATGCGAAAGCCGAAGATGTCTTGAATGTGCGCGAAGCTCAGGTGCTTGCCGCGCATCTTGCGGTAAATGGAGTACAGCGTCTTTTCGCGGCCGAAGAGCTGCGCCTGAATCTGCGCGTCTTTCAGTGCGGTCTGCGTTGCCGCAAGAATTTTTTCCACCAGACCATGCCGGTTGCCACGCGCCGCCTGCACCGCGCGTGACAGCACGGCATAGCGGTTGGGGTGGCTGTTGGCGAAGCCGAGCTCCTGCAGTTCGCGGTACACCAGGTTGAGGCCAAGACGGTGTGCGATGGGCGCGTAGATGTCCATCGTCTCGCGCGAAATGCGCACCCGCTTGGCTGCCGCCATCGCGCCCAGGGTGCGCATGTTGTGCAGACGGTCGGCTAGCTTGACGAGGATGACCCGAATGTCGCGGGCCATCGCCAGCAACATCTTGCGAAAGCTCTCCGACTGGTTCTCTTCGCGGTTGGAGAACTGCAGCTTGTCGAGCTTGGTCAGCCCATCGACCAGATCGGCCACCGTGGGGCCGAAATGTTCGATGAGTTCGGCCTGGGTGATGCCCTTATCTTCGGCAGTGTCGTGCAGCAGTGCGGCCATGATGGCCTGGGTGTCGAGCTTCCAGTCGGCGCACAGTTCCGCCACTGCCACGGGATGGGAGATGTAGGGCTCGCCGCTGGCGCGATATTGGCCGAGGTGCGCGGCATCCGCGAAGCGGTAGGCCTCGCGGATTTTTTGCAGATCGGCTTCGGGAAGATAGGCCTGCAGCTTGCTCAGCAGGCTCGCCAGACTCACCGGCACATAGCGCGCGGCAGAACCCTCTTCGAGAGCCGCCGGAGCCGCAGGAATTCTGGGATGATCCAGGTTCGCCTCGGGAGCCGCAGAGGCCACGGAGGCGGGCTCAGGTTCTGCGGCGGCGCTCTTGGAGCGCGCCCGCGGCCGCTTGATCGCCTCGGGCTTGCCCGCAGCAGGCACGGACCGCCCCACGGCCGAAGATTTCGGGCCGGTGGCGGCGGTAGGGCTGCTGGGCATCGTCAACGATCAGGTGGGTACTTTTTTCAGCATCTCGATACCCGTCAGACCGGCGGCGATTTCGCGCAGGGCGGTGACGGCGGGCTTGTCCTTCGATTCGAGCTTAGGCGAATGACCCTGCTCCAGCATGCGGGCGCGGTACGTTGCGGCCAGAACGAGCTGGAAGCGGTTGGGGATTTTTTCCAGGCAGTCTTCAACGGTGATGCGGGCCATGATGTCAGAGTTCCAGTTCAGAGGATGCCGAGGGCACGAAAGACCTCGGGGTGGGAAAGGCGTTGCGCGGCATAGCGTAGCCGCTGGGCGGCCACGACCTGCCTGAGATCGCGCAAGGCATGCGTAAAGTCTTGATTCACAATTATAAAGTCGAAGTTCTTCGCCTGCGCCAGCTCGACGCGAGCCTCGCGCAGCCGCTGTTCGATGACCTCGGGCGCGTCTTCGGCGCGGCGCGTGAGACGCTGGCGAAGCTCCTCGAACGAGGGCGGCAGGATGAAGATGCTCACCGCATTGTCGAACTGCGCGCGAACCTGGGCGGCGCCCTGCCAGTCGATTTCGAGCAGCACGTCCATGCCATCGGCCATGCGGCTTTCGAGCCAGCGCTTCGAGGTGCCGTAGCGGTTGCCGTGCACCTCGGCCCATTCAAGGAATTCGCCCGCGTCGATGCGACGCTGAAACTCCGGGGCATCAATGAAAACGTAGTGCACGCCATCGACCTCGGCGCCGCGCGGCGCCCGCGTGGTGCAGGACACCGAGAGTTGAATGCGAGAGTCCTCGGCCAGCAGCGCGTTGACGAGGCTGGACTTGCCCGCCCCGCTGGGGGCGGCGACGACAAAGAGATTTCCGGGAAAGTGGGTGGACACGTTGAGCCTGGCTTATTCGATGTTCTGCACCTGCTCGCGCATCTGCTCGATCAGTACCTTGAGTTCGAGGGAGATTTCGCTGAGTTCGAGCGCGGCGGACTTGGAGCCCAGGGTGTTGGCTTCGCGGTGGAGTTCCTGGATGAGAAAATCCAGTCGCTTGCCGAGTTCGCCGCCTTGGTCGAGCAGATCTCGCAAGGTCTGGAGGTGGGCCTGCAGGCGGTCGAGTTCTTCGGCGACGTCGATGCGGATGGCAAAACTGGCGGCTTCCTGCAAGCGGCGCTCGTTGAGCGTCTCGGCGCTGGTTTCCAAGCCGGTCAGCGCACTCAGAGCCTCTTCCCAGCGAGCGGTGAAGCGCGCCTGCTGCCGCTCCACCGCGAGGGGCACGATGGCCCGGGCGCGAGCGGCATGCTGGGCGATCTGATCGATGCGATCGAGCAGCAGGGCGCGCAGACGGTCACCTTCCTGGGCACGCGCTTTGATCAGCGCAGCCAGCGCCTGGTCGAGCGCCTGCCCGGTGATCTGCGCGATCTCGGCGGCGTCGGCATGCTCTTCCTGAGCCCCGCCGATGAAGCGCAGCACCTCGCCGACCGAGAGCGGGGTGAGGTGCGGGGCCATGCCGCGCAGAGCGGCTTCCGCTGCCAGCAAGGGCGCAGCCGTGGCCGGGTCGGGCAGGGCTGGCGTGCTCTGGGGTGCCTCGAACGTGGCACGGCAATCGATCTTGCCTCGGCGCAGCGCCTGGGTGATGGATTGCCGCATGGCAGCTTCGGCACCGCGCAGTTCCTCCGGAAGCCGAAAGGCGATGTCGAGAAAGCGGCTGTTGACCGAGCGCAACTCGATATGGATCTTGGCTCCTGTCGACAGTTGCGCACTCTTTTGGCCGTAGCCAGTCATGCTATAAATTGGCTTCAATCGCATCCCCTTTTGCGTGTATTTTTCCACACTCGTCTCGCCCGCAGACTGCTAGTCTTCGCCTCATGGCAACCCAGCACAAAACCAAGCCCGCCCCACTCGCGCCCGAAACGCAGGTGGGCGGCTATCGCATCGTGCGCAAGGTGGCCAGTGGCGGCTTCGGCGTGGTGTACCTGGCGTTGAGCCCGGACGGGCAAAAAGTGGCGATCAAGGAGTATCTGCCGGCCTCGCTGGTGGAGCGGGGGCCTGGTGAGTCGAGCCCGGTGGTGCCACCGGACAAGCTCGCGCTCTATCGTCTGGGCTTGAAGAGCTTTTTCGAAGAGGGGCGCTCTCTGGCGCAGATTTCTCATCCGAGCGTCGTCAGCGTGCTCAACTTTTTCCGCGAGAACGACACGGTTTATATGGTGATGAATTACCTGGAGGGTGCGTCGCTCCAGGAGTTCGTCATCACCGCGCGCGAGCTCAAGCGCAAGAAAATCTTTCGTGAATCGACCATCCGCTCGCTGTTCGACGACATCCTGCAGGGCCTGCGCGTGGTGCATCAGCACAAGATGCTGCACCTCGACATCAAGCCGGCGAACGTGTTCATCACCGACGACAATAAGCCCATCCTGATCGACTTCGGTGCGGCACGCGAAGTGCTCAATCAGCAGGACAAGCGCTTTCGCCCGATGTACACCCCGGGTTTCGCGGCACCAGAGATGTACAAGCGCGAAGGATCGTTCGGCCCCTGGACCGATATCTACGCCATCGGCGCCTGCATCTACGCCTGCATGACAGGCTACCCACCGTATGAGGCTCCACAGCGCCTGGAGAAAGACCGGCTGCAGGCGCAGCTCTCCAAGCTGCGTGGAGTGTATTCGGATAATCTGATCGAGATCGTCGAATGGTGCATGGCGCTGGATGCCATGGCTCGGCCGCAGAGTGTGTTCAACCTCCAACGCGAACTCGGCGCGGAAAATGCCCGGCGCTACACCAATCTGACCATGGGAGAGAAGCTGCGCCTGCATATCGACGAGCTGGTCAACGACACCAAATCGCAAGTCCAGAAAGTGCGTGACGTCACCCGCTTTGGTGCGCCGGTTCAGGCCGTGCAGAGCCCGACGCCGGATCGGGGCAAGCCAGCTGACAGGGAGAGGAATTGAAGTTTTCGGTGTATCAGGTCAGCCGCCGCGGCGGCCGTGCGACCAACCAGGATCGCATGGGATATTGCTATACGCGTGAGAGTGCGCTGTTCGCGCTGGCCGACGGCCTGGGCGGTCACCCGCGCGGCGACGTGGCCGCACAATTGGCGTTGCAGACTATTGCCAACCTGTTTCAGCAAGAGGCCCGGCCTCGGCTGCGCGATCCGCAGGAATTTCTGCGCCGCTCGATCTTTCGCGCACACGAGCAGATTCAGCACTACGCCCAGGAGCAGAAGCTGACCGATTCACCGCGCACCACCGTGGTGGTCTGCGTGCTGCAAAACGGCGCCGCGCACTGGGCGCATGTGGGCGACTCCCGGCTGTATTCATGCGCAATGGCGCCATGCTCACGCGCACGCGCGATCATTCGCATATCGAACAACAGCACAAGAAAGATCAGATCCACGGTCTGGCCCTGCTGCAGCCGGACGGCCCGACGCGCAATATGTTGTTCACCTGTCTGGGGTCGGGGCAGTTGCCCATGATCGAGGTGGGCTTGCCGCAGGCCATGCGACGGGGCGACATCGTGCTGCTGTGCTCCGATGGCCTGTGGGGGCAGATTCCCGAGTCGGTTCTGGTGCGGCAGTTCGGTCAACAGGTGCTCTCGGACGCCGTCCCCGAAGTGGTCGAGATGGCGCTGCGACAAGGCGGTGCCGACTCGGACAACGTGACGGCGCTCGGCGTCGAATGGGAGGCCGACCCCGAAGAACTCGAAACCTCGCTGCGCATCGAAACGGAGACCATGCAGAAAGGTGGCTTCAAGTCCACCATCCAGAGCGAGCTGGCCGATCTTCAGGTCGAAGAAATGAACGAGGCCGACATCGAGCGCTCGATCGCCGAAATCAACGCCGCCATTCGACAAGGCGCGGCGCGCAAATAACGCTTCCTACCTCATCCATGAACAATACCCATCCTGCGCGAGAAGGCCGCGGGCTCTCGGCGCTGCGCGCCATTGCCATCGAACGTCATTTCACCCATCATGCCGAAGGCTCGGTCCTCGTGGCTTTCGGGCACACCCGCGTGCTCTGCACCGCCTCGGTCGAGGAACGCGTGCCGCCGCACAAGCGCGGCAGCGGGCAGGGCTGGGTGACGGCGGAATACGGCATGCTGCCGCGGGCGACGCACACCCGAGGCGAGCGCGAGGCCAAGCGCGGCAAGCAACAGGGCCGGACGGAAGAAATCCAGCGCCTCATCGGCCGATCGCTGCGCGCTGTGTTCGATTTTTCCGCGCTGGGCGAACGGCAGATCACCCTGGACTGCGACGTGTTGCAGGCCGACGGCGGCACGCGCACCGCGGCCATCACCGGCGCGGCCGTGGCCGCCTGGGATGCCTGTCAGTGGCTCATCGCCCAGGGCCGCGTCCAGCACAACCCGATGCGCCAGCTCGTGGCCGCAGTCTCGGTGGGCCTGCTGGGCGACGACTACCGGCTCGATCTCGACTATGCCGAGGACAGCCAGTGCGACACCGATATGAACGTGGTGGGCACGGCCGACGGGGCGTTGATCGAGGTGCAGGGCACGGCCGAAGGCACACCGTTCACACGTCAGCAACTCGACGGCATGATCGATCTGGCGCAACGCGGCATTGCCGAACTCGTTGCGCTGCAGCGCCAGGCTCTGGAGATTTGACAGTGGGCTCTTCGACTCCAGTCGAGCGCAGGATCGTGCTTGCGTCCGGCAACCCGGGCAAGCTCGCCGAGCTCTCGGCCTTGCTGGCGCCGCTGGGCTGCCATGTGCAGGCCCAGAGCGAGTTTCATCTTGCCGATGCGGAAGAGCCGCACCCGACCTTTGTCGAGAATGCGCTGGCCAAGGCGCGTCATGCCAGCTTCCACACCGGACTTCCCGCGCTGGCGGACGACTCGGGCCTGTGCGTCGAGGCGCTGGGCGGACTGCCGGGCGTGCGCTCGGCCCGATTCGCACCGCAGACTGAAGGGCCGCGTGCCGTGCAGGATGCCGCCAACAACCAACTGCTGCTGCAGCGCATGGAGGGCCAGACGCAACGCCTTGCCCGTTTCGTCAGCGTCGTGGTGGCGCTGCGCCACGCGGCCGATCCCGAGCCACTCATCGTTCGTGGTGAACTGATCGGGCATATCGGCCATGTCGCGCAAGGGCAGGGCGGCTTCGGCTACGACCCCTTGTTCGTCCTGGCCGATGGCCGCACCCTGGCGCAATGCGATGCCGCCGAAAAAAATCGCATCAGCCACCGCGGGCAGGCCCTTCAGGCCCTGCTGCCCCTGCTGCGCACGCAATGGGGCTGGGTGGCTTCTTCGTAAGTGCGCGTCCTAGGTGAACCCGAAGCACATTCCGATCGTCGACGCGGGTGCTGCGCCCATCGAGCCAGGCGACGCGGCGCATCAACGTGCGGCGCAGTCTCTGCCGCACTACATGCGGCCCGGTACCCTCCAGTTCCAGTCGCTGCCGCCTCTCAGTCTTTATGTGCACCTGCCGTGGTGCCTCAAGAAGTGCCCCTACTGCGATTTCAATTCGCATGAGTGGCGCGCGGGCGGGGCGATTCCCGAGCATGCCTATCTCGCAGCGCTGCGTGCCGACCTCGATGCGGCCTTGCCACTGGTCTGGGGGCGGCGCGTCATTTCCGTTTTCATCGGAGGAGGCACGCCCAGTCTGTTTTCGCCCGACGCCATCGATCAACTGCTCACCGATGTGCGCGCCAGGCTGCCCCTCGTTGCCGATGTCGAGATCACGCTGGAGGCCAATCCCGGCACCTTCGAGCGAGACCGGTTTGCGGCTTTCGCACAGACCGGCGTCAACCGCCTGTCCATCGGTGTGCAGAGCTTCGACGACGACGCCCTGCGCGCACTGGGCCGCGTGCACGATGCGCGTCAGGCTCACGACGCCGTGGCCGAAGCCGCGCATCACTTCGCGACCTTCAATCTCGATCTGATGTTCGCCCTGCCTCGGCAGGACATGGCGGGCTGCAAGGCCGACGTCCGCGAAGCGCTGGCCCATCAGCCGCCGCATCTCTCGCTCTATCAGCTCACGCTCGAGCCCAACACCCTGTTCGTCCGCCAGCCGCCGCCCCTGCCCGACGACGACCTTGGCGCAGACATGCAGCATGCCGTAGCCGATCTGGCCGAGGCCGCAGGGTTGCAACGTTACGAGGTTTCGGCATACGCCGCAGCCGGGCATGCCTGCCGTCACAACCTCAATTACTGGCAATTTGGCGACTATCTCGGCATCGGGGCGGGATCGCATTCCAAACTCACCTTTGGGCACCGCATCGTGCGCCAGACACGTTGGCGCCACCCGCAGCGCTACATGGAGCAGGCCGAATGCGCCAGCGCTGTCGAAACCGAAGTCGAAGTGGCACGCCGCGATCTGCCGTTCGAGTTCATGCTCAACGCCCTGCGGCTGCGCGAGGGCGTCCCGACAGAGCTGTTCACGGAACGCACCGGCCTGCCGCCGTCGGCCATTCAGCGAGCCTTGCAGGCAGCCCAAAGCCAGTGCTTGATGGTCGACCCGACCACCCGATTGAAGACGACTCCGCTGGGTTTCGACATGCTGAACAACGCGCTCGAGTTGTTCCTGCCCGATTGAGCGCAAGCCAGTCCTGGCTAGAATGCGACCTTCGGCTCCACCGCTGGGCCAAAGCACAGGGAAGCGTGGCAGAGTGGTCGATTGCACCGGTCTCGTAGCCTTGCGTTAAGGCGGTGTCAGATTTGCGAAAAACGAAATAAAAAAAGTCTTAAAACGACTCTCTCAGCAGTAGCTTTAACGACGTTTGGCAGACTCCTAGCGCTTCGCAGAATTAGGTGGGTTGGCAGAGCGGTTGAATGCACTAGTCTTGAAAACTAGCAAGGATGTAAGTCCTTCCAGGGTTCGAATCCCTGACCCACCGCCACTTTGACCGATCGCCATCAGCCGCCTGTAATACCAACTAGCGAGTTGAACACGGTTGGGCTGGAGTTGACCCCGCTTCGTGGACACCTAATCTTTTGATGAAGGAGTCCACATCATGTCCAAGTCACGTCCGCCGTATCCTGCCGAGTTCCGGCAGCAGATGGTCGACCTCGTGCACGCTGGGCGCACCCCGGCGGAGCTGGCACGCGAGTTCGGCTGTACCGCGCAGAGCATCATCAACTGGGTCGGTCAGGCTGCGGCCGACG
>NZ_LIPV01000011.1 GCF_001418255.1 Thiomonas bhubaneswarensis | reverse complement strand
AGGTGCGATCGCGGTAGCCGTTGCGGCGGTTGAGCCGGGCGGCGCTCTTCTCGTCGTAGCCGGCGCCGCAGCGCCCCTCGACGTCGAGTTCCATGAGGCGCTGGGCCATGAACTGCACCATCTGGCGCAGCACGTCGACATCGGCCCCCTTCTCAGCGAGCTCGGTCAATGCGATAGGGGCGTGGGTCATCGTGGTTTCCTTCAGACAAAGTTGGTGGGTTCGCACCTCAACCTTATCCGGACTTCACGATGGCCACCCCCATCACCAGGGACGACCGGCGCGCGGTGAGCTGCTCCGGGCTACGCCCTTCGCAGCTCACCGCTTCAAAGACTTACACCACGCCCGGGGACATTACCGGCATTGGCGGTCGGTTTGGGGCGTCTTTGCCCCCGTGCCTCGCGCCCATAGCTGGCGCTGTAGGTTTGTCGCCCGAAGTCAAATCCCTCCCCAACCCGCCTCGCCACCATCCCGCGCCCTAATGAACAATCTGGGTTGAACGGGGCCTCATCGCGCTACAGGCCCTACCATTCAGCCATGAAGACTCCTGCCCCCAAGCCCTACACCCGAGCTGCCCAATTGCCTGCGCTGCTCAAACAGCGCATCGTCATCCTCGACGGTGCCATGGGCACCATGATTCAGCGTTTCAAGCTCAGCGAGGCGCAGTACCGTGGCGAGCGTTTCAAGGACTGGCCGCGCGACGTCAAGGGCAACAACGAGCTGCTTAGCCTGACCCAGCCACAGATCATCCGCGACATCCACGAGGGCTATCTCGCTGCGGGCGCCGACATCGTCGAGACCAACACCTTCGGCGCCACCACGGTGGCGCAGGACGATTACGGCATGGCCGAGCTGGTGGACGAGATGAACGAAGCCTCGGCGCGTCTGGCACGAGCGGCCTGCGACAAGTTCAGCACGCCCGACAAGCCGCGCTTCGTTGCCGGGGCCCTCGGCCCCACGCCCAAGACGGCGAGCATCAGCCCCGATGTGAACGACCCCGGGGCGCGAAACGTCGATTTCGAGACCCTGCGGGCAGCCTATGCCCAGCAGACCCGGGCGCTGATGCGCGGCGGCGCCGACGTCATTCTGGTGGAGACGATTTTCGACACCCTCAACGCCAAGGCGGCCTTGTTCGCCATTGACGAGGTGTTCGAGGAGACGGGCGAACGTCTGCCCATCATCATCAGCGGCACGGTTACCGACGCCTCAGGGCGCATTCTGTCGGGGCAGACGGTCACGTCGTTCTGGGCCAGCGTGCGCCACGCCCAGCCGCTGGCCGTGGGCCTGAACTGCGCCCTGGGTGCGGCGCTGATGCGGCCCTATCTGCAAGAGCTGGCCAAGGCCGCGCCCGACACTTTCATCAGCTGCTATCCCAACGCCGGGCTGCCCAACCCGATGAGCGACACCGGCTTCGACGAAACCCCCGAAGTCACGTCGCGGCTGCTGCACGAATTCGCCGCCGAGGGGCTGGTGAACATCGTCGGCGGCTGCTGCGGCACCACGCCCGATCACATCGCCGCCATTCAAGCGGCGGTCAAGAACGAAGCGCCGCGGGCGCGTCGCCGCGCGGGCTTTTACGCCGACGCCGACTGATTCACCTTGGTCTTCGGGGACTTTGTCCGACGCCCGGCGTGCAACCCGGCGATCGCGGCAAAATGGTTCTCTCACCCCATTCTTGCAGGAGACTGAAGATGCAACTGCCCGATATTCGCGTCGGAGACCGCTGGGTCTTCGTCACCCGCACGCAGGAAGAGGCCGAACGCGGCGATCCGGGTCTGGTCATGGCCAACCACGTCACGCATATCGGCGCCGACGGCGAGGTGCACGTCGAAGTGCAGCGCACCAACAAGGCCGATTCGCCAGTGCTGAAGAATATCTATTCCCGCCAGTTCGACCTGCTTTCGCGCGAGATCGTGCCGGGCGAGGCCATCGAATACAAACCGGCGTTTCCGCAGTTCGTGTTTCCACTGAGCGTGGGCAAGAACTGGAAGGACACCATCACCCAGAGCCAGCCCGAATGGGAACTGCACACCCGCCTGGGCGTGAGCGTGAGCGTGGAGGCCGAGGAATCCATCACCGTGCCCGCCGGAACGTTTCACACCTTTCGCCTGCAGGGCCACTACACCGCCGCACAGGCCACGGTGATGACGCACTACTGGTATGCCCCTGCGGCAGGGCGCGCGGTCAAGGGCATCGAGGACACGCTGTCGATCAACGGCGTACGCACCCGGCTGATCTACGAACTGCACTCGCTCAACCGGCTGCGGGGGTGAGCGATTTCAGCCGCCCCTTGAGTTCGCCCTTGACGCGCCTCCAGCCATTGCGCATCTGGATGGTCTGGTACCAAAGATTCTGACTGAAGGTGCGCGGTCTGGCGAAGTGCAGTATCCACGCCGTGCGCACCTGGGGCGATGTGTTCGGGCCGCTGGCGTGCAGCAAGTAAGGATGATGCAGGATGGCGCCACCCGCCGTGATCGGCACATCCACTGCGGCAGCTTCGTCAAAGCCGGTGGCCATGACATAGTGGCTATCGTTCGCTCCCTGCAGCTTCCGGTGCTCGTAGAGCCGTCCGCCATGAGACGCCGGGATGTAGCGCATGGCCCCTCCCATCAGCGGCACATCGGCCATCGGAATCCAGAAATGAACCCGTTGCTTGTAGCGGTAGACCTCGTCGCTCTCGTAATACACATCCTGATGCCAGCGTGTGCCCTGGCCTATGCCCGCGGTCTTGCGGATGACGTGATCGAACGCATACTCCACCGGCATGCCCAGCAGCGCCGCGGCGTAGGCTTCGCACTTGCGGAAGATTTCGGAGTGCTTGAGCCGGGGCTCACGGTCCGCCGTGAAAATGATTTCCTCGGACACCGTCTGGCCGTTTTGCTGCAGGGTCCAGTCGTCGCTGCCTGAGGCCGCCTTGGCCGCGAGCAGTCCGTCGAGCAACTGTGCGGCCTGCGCAAGCTCCTCCCGGCTGAACAGTCCCTCGACAGGCAGATAGCCCTGTCTCGACCAGGTCTCCCGGTCCTGGGGGGTTGGAAGTGGCGATGCAGACTCGGTCATATCCATTGTTCCTCCATGTCGCGTCAACGCGTGTCCAAAGGAAGGGCCGCTGAGCTTCCTTCACGCAAAAAGCGGACCTGCCGCATCAGACACGGCGTTCTGGGGTGAGGGCGCAGAAACGGCGTCTATTGCACGGCCTTGGTGCCATAAGCACGGTTTTTGTGCGATGCAGCATCGATCATCGCGGGCGCGTCGAGGTCTTTCCAACACTCTGCGGTGAGGACCAGGGCACTGGCCCATGACTTGCTTATCGTCAGACAAGGCAGGCGGTTGGCCAGTGCGCCCGGCCTGCCTTCACGAATGGATCGATTGCGTCAGCCCGCACTTGCGCAGTCCCGCAGAAGCCAAGGCGATACGCCCGTGGCGAGGCGCGGATCGTGCGCAGCGGGGGTGGGACGCCAAACGCCAGGAGGGTCGTGCCATGTTGCGAGGAGCTGTGCAGTCACCCTATGACAACGCGGAGTTGTTTCTCCGGGTCATGGACGTGGTGTTTCTGGCTGGCGCGCTGGTGGTCAGCGTGCTGTTGAACGAAGGTCGGCTGGGCGACAACATCTACATGCTGTTCACCACCGCGCTCCTGGTCTTTCAGCTGTGCGCGCGGTTCTGGGGTCTGTATGGCTCGTGGCAACTGCTGCCCCTGCGAGAAGAAATGCGGCAGATCGTCTTGGTCTGGAGCGCCGTGCTGGCGGTGTTGCTGGCCATCGGCTTTACCTTGCATGTGACGGCGCACTACTCGCGGCTATCGCTCGGCGTCTGGGCGCTGGCCGTGCCCATGCTGATGATCGGTCTGCGAGCTGCGCTTCGCCACCAGATCGAGCGCAATGCGCGTCGCGGTGTGGACATCCGCATCCTCGCATTTGTTGGCGCCAACCGCGCGGCCGACCGCATTGCCAACCATTTCAAGACCCGCATGTGGTCGGGGTTGCGCGTTGCCGGGGTGTATGACGACCGGGCGGTCAAGCGCCTGAACCTGCAGAGTCTGTCGCTGATCGGCAATATGGACACGCTGGTGCGCGACGCCAAGGCGGGGCGCGTGGACTTCGTGTTCATCACCCTGCCGGCCTGCGCGGAGCAGCGCATCGAACATGTCGTACGCGAACTCGCCGACACCACGGCCTCGGTGTTCATCGTGCCCGATGCGCGCATTTTCGAGCGTGGCAATGCCAACTGGCGCGAGATCGCCGGCCATCCCATCATCAGCGTGTACGACACGCCGTTCTTCGGTGTGAGCGGGCTGCTCAAGCGCCTCGAAGACATCGTGGTGTCCAGCCTCATCCTCGCGCTCATCAGTCCGCTGCTGCTGGCCATCGCCGCTGCGGTGCGTTTCACTTCCCCAGGGCCGGTGATCTTCAAACAACGACGCTATGGGCTCAACGGGCAGATCGTCGAGGTGTGGAAGTTTCGCAGCATGACGGTCACCGAAAACGGCGATACCGTGGTGCAGGCCAGGCGTGGCGACTCGCGCATCACCCCGTTGGGTGCGTTCTTGCGCAGAACGTCGCTTGACGAACTGCCGCAGTTCTTCAACGTGCTGCAGGGGCGCATGTCCATTGTCGGGCCGCGTCCGCATGCGGTGGCTCACAACGAGCAGTACCGAGCACTGATTCACGGCTACATGCTGCGCCACAAGGTCAAGCCCGGCATCACCGGCTGGGCGCAGATCAACGGCTGGCGCGGAGAGACCGACTGTGTGGAAAAAATGGAAAAACGGGTGGAGTACGACATGCAGTACATCCAGAACTGGTCATTGATCATGGACCTGCGCATCATCGTTGCAACCCTTTTCAAGGGCTTTCGCAACGCGAATGCCTATTGAGCCGGGACCCATCATGGCCTGCTTCGACATCCTGCTGCCCGTGAAGAATGGCGCGGCCTATCTGGGCGAGGCGATCGACAGCATCCGTGCCCAGACCGTCGCCGACTGGCGTTTGCTCATCCTCGATCACGGCTCCACTGACCACACCCTGGAAATCGCCCAGTCTCAAGCGCTGATCGATCCCCGCATCCGCATCCACAGCCTGCCCGATGCGCGTAGCCTGTCCGGCCTGCTCAACGCCGGGCTGGAGTTGTGTGACGCGAAGTACGTCGTGCGCCATGACGCCGATGACATCGCCCGGCCCGAGCGCCTGCGGCATACCGAGGCTGGCTTTGCCGCCTATCCCGAGGCCGTGGCGCTTGGCGGGCAGCTCACCAACTTCGACGACCAGGGACGCACGCTGCGGCAGCATCCCCTGCCGCTCGAACCCGGCCGCATTGCAGCGGCCATGCTGTTCTGCAATCCCGTGGCGCATCCCACCGTGGCCATGCGGCTGGATCGGCTGCAGGCGCTGGGTGCGCGCTATGGCGTGGCCTTCGGCCACGGTCGGCCGCCACAGACGGTGCCGGAGTTCGAGAACCTGGTGGAAGACTATTTCCTGTTCGGCCAGCTCGCCCTGCTGGGCAAAGTTGCCAATCTGCCGCAGCAGCTCATCCGCTACCGCATGCATGCCGGCAGCGTGGGTCGAAAGAAGTTCGCGGCGCAAATGGTCGCATCACAGAGCGTGTCGCGGCACCTGGCGGCGCGGTTGTGTGACAGGGTCGGTGCGGAGCCCTTCGACCCGACGCCTTTCTGCAATCACGGTGGCATGTTGTTCGACCTGGGCGCGCGCACGGACTACACCGCCGAGTTCCACGCCTTGCGTACCACATTGAGGCGCATGGATGCCGACCCCGCTCAGGTCGAGCGCGAGCTGCGCTATCGCCGCGTGCTGTCCAACCGCAACCCCGCGGTCATGCTGGCTCGCTACGCGCTGTTTCGCAGCAGGTGCCGTCCGATGATGAACGAGCACACCACCGTCAAGCTCCACCTCCTCGGCCGCAAGGGCCCGCAGGCGCAACTGATGCCGGACCTCGCTGCTGCATGACCCCCACCAGCAGAGACAAATCATGGACATCGCCTACCTCATTCTTGCTCACGACCAGCCGACCCACCTGCGCGCGCTGATCGAATGCCTGTCCACGCGGGACAGCCACTTCTATGTCCACATCGACAGGAAGTCGCGGTTGGAGGACTTTGACCTGCCTCGCAGTCCGCGGGTGCATGTGCTGCAGGAGCGCGTCAGGGTGTTCTGGGGGGATTACTCCCAGGTCGAGGCCATCGTGACGCTGATGCGCGCCGCGCTGTCGCAGCCCGGACAAAGGCACCCTCGCTTCGTGCTGCTCAGTGGCGCAGACTACCCGGTGCGCAGCAATGCCTTCATCCACCACTTCTTCGAGAAGCACGAGGATCTGGAATTCATCAATCTGGAGCGCATGCCGACGGCCGACGGCTGCAAGACCCTGACCCGGCTGACAAGCTATCAGCCATTGAAGACCTCATCGCGCGTGCTCAATCGGCTCAAGCGAGGCGCGCAGCGGGTGGGCCTGTTGCCCAGGGAGCGGGACTTTGATCCTGCCCTGGGCGACATGCAGCCCTACGGCGGGCATACCTGGTGGGCATTGACGCGTGCGGCCGTGGAGCATGTGCTCGTTGCGATGGAAGCCAACCCGGTCTATGTCGACTTCTGCCGTCACACCTTTTGCCCTGATGAACATTGCTTCCACACCCTGCTCGGCAACTCGCCCTTTGCGGACAAGGTGAGGTGCTGCCCGACCTACGCCGACTGGAGCCGACGCAGTCACCGGCCGGAGAACCTGACCTTGGCGCATGCGGAGTTTCTCACTCACAACCCTACGCAGCCCCCCAGCCGCCATTTTCCGCAAGGCATGCCGTTTCTGTTTGCGCGAAAGTTCACGGCCGAGTCGCAGGAACTGCTGCGCGTTCTGCGGGCCAGGTTGTCGGAGGATGCGTCGGGGTCAGCCAATCAGGCGTCGACCGAAGTGCCGCCGATGGTCGAGCAAGTGCCAGCCTGAATCGTCCCTAGAAGCCGTCATCCATCCAGCAAGCAGCCCATCATGGAACTGTTCTTCTATCGCGGGGTGCTCTCCAATTTCGGGGATGAACTGAACCTCTGGCTTTGGCCGCGGCTGCTCGATGGAGCGTTTGACGGCGAAGGCGATCTGTTTTTTGGCATAGGCTCCAACATCCGCGCTGGCTTTCCTGCGGGGCGTCGCAAGGTCGTGCTCGGCGCAGGGTACGGCGCGTATTCCCCGCAGCCCGAGCGGGACGGGTCGTGGGCTTTCTACTTTGTGCGCGGCAAGCTCACAGCCCGCGTGCTGGGACTGGACGAGTCCCTGGGCATCGGCGATGCCGGGATCTACATCCGCTCGTGCAAGGTGCCACGGCAGCGCATCGGCGGCAAGGTGGCGTTCATCCCGCATTGGGAGAGCATCTGGCGCGGCAGGTGGCAGGAGGTCTGCCGATTGGCCGGGTTGCACTTTGTCGACCCGACCGGGCCGGTCGATGCCGTGCTGGCAGACATCGCCAGTGCCGACTTTGTCGTGACCGAGGCCATGCACGGCGCGATCGTGGCCGACGCCCTGCGCGTGCCGTGGATTGCGCTGCGACCCACGCATGACATTCATCACATGAAGTGGCACGACTGGGCTTCCGCGTTGGGCATGGAGATCGATTGGCAACATGTGCCGGGAAGCTCTCTGCTTGAGATCGCGCTGCAGCACGCCCCTTCGGGTGGACGTCTGTCCAAGTCGCTGTCATTGCAGCGCCGCGCCACCGCCTTCCTGCGCGACAGCACCCCAGACTGGGTCGTGCGGCGCACCGCCGACCGTCTGCACGCTCTGGCCACCGGCGCCGAGCCGCGTCTGAGCAGTGACGCGGCCATCGAATCGGTCCACTCCCGGATGCTGGACCAGCTCCAGCAATTCAGCCGTCAGGAAGGAATGGGCCGTGTTCTCGTTTGAAGCGCAGACAGATGGTGCATGCCGAGCGCAGTGCGTAGGCCGCGTGGCTAAGGACGTCGATGAGGGCGCTTCGTCATGAGCCCGACCCCTGGCGGTCTCAAGGAGAAGGCGTTCTCGGCCGTGCGCTGGACTACGGTGTCCACCGCAACCGGGGTCATCATGAAACTGGTGCAGGTCGTCATCCTCACCCACATCCTGACGCCGGAAGACTACGGGGTCATGGCCATTGTCGCTGCGGTACTGACCTTCCCCTGGGTGATCAACGACACCGGGCTCAACAGCGCCTATATCCATCGGCGCAACGTCACCGATGACGAACGCTCCAGCCTGTTCTGGGGTGGCGCCATCTTTGCCGTGCTGCTGGGCGGCGTGGTGCTCGCGCTGGCCCCGCTCATCGCCTGGATCTACGCAGACCCGCGCCTCCTGCCTCTGCTGGGTCTCTCCTCGGCCACCTTCCTCGTGGTCATCCTGGGCTCGCAGTACCGGCTCGAAGCGGAAAAAACACTGCGCTTTCGGCCCATGGCGGTGATCGAAACGATTGCCGCCCTGGCGGGTACGGCCACTGCCATCTTGACCGCGGTGTACGGCGCTGGCCCGTATACCCTGGTGTGGTCGAGTCTGGCCCGCTCCCTGGTCAACACCCTCCTGTGCTGGGTCTATCTGTCCGACGGCTGGAAACCCAGTTGGCATCTGAGCTGGCGCGAACTGCGGCCCTATATGCACTTCGGTCTGGCCGCGGTATCGAGCGCCATCATCAACAACATCAACCGCAGCCTCGACGTGATCGTGCTGGGCAAATTCGTCCCGGCCAACAGCCTGGGGCTCTACAGCGTGCCGCGCAATTTTGTCGAGATGCTGCAACAGCTGGTCAACAACATCATCTCCCGGGTCGGCTTCCCGTTGATCTCCAGCGTGCAACACGACCGCCCCAAGGTGCAGGCCATCATTGGCGCCACGCTCAATATGGTAGGCGCCATCAATGCGCCGCTTTACGTGGGCATGGCGCTGTTCGCCGAACCGCTGGTGCGGGTGCTGTTCGGAGCGGAGTGGCACCACACCGGACCGTTGCTGGCGATTCTGGCGGTCGTGGGTTATGTCCGCTCCATGCTTGCGCCGACGCGGGGACTGTTGCTGGGTCTGGGTCTGGCGCGTGTCGAGCTGTGGTGGAGCCTGGGCATCCTGGCCCTCACGCTGCCCGCGATCGTGCTCGGCTCCATGCATGGGCCGGCAGGGCTGGCCGTCAGCATGGCGCTGGCTTCATTGTTGCTGCTGGTGCCGACCTGGTACGGCATCTATCGGCCGCTGGCCTCGTTGGGCTTTGCGTCGTATGCGGTACTGATCGTGCGCCCGGTGCTGATCGCGGCGCTGAGCATGGTGCCCGGCGTGTTTCTGGTGCGTGAATTCAGCCAGCCGATCGTTCAGCTAGCGGCCGCTGTGCTGACGACGGCGCCGCTCTATCTGCTGCTGAACCTGCTGGCAAACCGTCCGTTTGTCGACTCGGTGCTGCGCCTGCTGCTGTTGCGGCGCGCGCCTGGCCCGTCCCGATCATGAGCCGTGCACATCCCTTGCGACCAGGGTCGGCCGGGCGGCCCGCGAGGGGTATCGGCCGCATCGCGCTGCTGGCCTTGCTGTGCTCGGCACCTCGGGCGCAGGCCGCGGAGTTTCCGCCGAAACTGGCGTTCGATGCGCCGGGCATCGAGCCCGTGGTGCAACTGCAGCGCACCTGCGAAAGCAATCTGTTCGGTCTGAGCAGCGGCGTTGCGGCGCGGGACTTGTTCGGCGACACGCAGCTCTCGGACTGCTGGACCTCGGCGCAAGCCGGGGTGCGCTTCGACAACGCGGGCGCCGTGGGACGTCTTTACGGCCATGCGCTGATCAACCGCACCCGGTACAGCCATTACGGCGCGCTGGACTTCACCGGCCACGATGTTTCGCTGACCTACAACCTTGATCATGCACCGCATTGGAGCGCGTATGCCTCGGCCAGCGACTACGCCGCGCAGCAGAGCCTGACCATCCTGCAATCGCCACTGCCCGATCTGGTGCGCAGACAGGTGGTGACCGCGGGCGGGGCGCGCCGCGTGGTCGGGCCGTGGGATCTGACCGCCGACACGGCGTTCATCCGCATCCGCAACAGCGCCACCAGCCAGCGCCCTTACGACATGGACATCGACCTGCTGCGCCTCGGCCCGCGCTACACGAGCGCCGCCGGCAACAGCATCGGCTATGCGCTGACCTTCCTGCAGGGCCGCTATCCCAATGCGGCCACGCAGACCGGCAATGCGCCGCTGGCCGACTTCCATCAGGTGGAGAACGGCGTGCAGTTCAACGGGTCGGACGACGCCTACTGGCAGGCTGCGGGCTCGGTGGGCTATCTGCAATACACCGCGCCCAGCCTGCCCGCGCTCGACTTCAGCGGGGTCGTGGCCAATATCGATGCCAAGTTCGCCGTCACCGACAAGACCGCCCTGCGCTTGCAGCTCTACCGCAAGCTGGCCGCCTACAACACCGCCACCACGAACTATCAGGTGATCACCGGAGCACAACTCAGTGCAAGCTGGAGCGTGGACACCGCCGTGCGACTGGCGCTGGACTTCACCCGTGACCAGGCCGTGTTTCCGGGGTCGACCCGGCGCGATCAGATTCACGGCGGCGGGCTGACCGTGGCTTATACGCCCCGGCCGGGCACACAACTTGCATTGCGTCTGGCGCGGTCGAATCGCAGCTCCAACGTGCCAGACCAGAGCTACGCCAATCGCTCCGTGAGCCTGAGCCTGCAGCAAGCGTTCTGAAACATTTACCGGAGGCTGAACTGCCATGCGTATCCGTCGAATCCTGTTGCTGGCTGGTGCCTTTTTCGCACTCGCGTTCGCTCCAGCCGATGCCGGTGAATACCTCCTCGGCCCCGGCGACATCGTCAGCGTGACCGTGTACGGCCACCCCGAATTGCTGGTGCCAGCGGCGCAGGTGGACGCGCAGGGACAGATCGTGCTGCCGCTGCTGGGTTATGTGCCGGTGGGAGGGCTCAGCGCCACGGGGGCGAGCAAGGCCGTGGCCGCGCGGCTCAAGGAGGGCGGCTTCATCCTCAAGCCCTATGTCAACGTGCTGGTGGACAAATACTTCAGTCAGCAGGCCGTGGTGCTGGGCGCGGTGAACAAGCCGGGCAAGTATGTGCTCGACAGCGGCAGCCGCGTCACCGATCTGCTGGCGCAGGCTGGCGGCATCAGCGACGCGGGGGGCGACACCGTGGTGCTGCAACGCACGCAGGACGGCAAGCGCACCGACACCACCATCCGCCTCGACGCCCTGTTCGCGGGTGCGTCGGCGCCCGACCCGGTGGTCAGCGCAGGCGATGTGCTCTACGTGCCCCAGGCGGCCGTGTTCTACATCGAAGGCGAGGTCAACAAGCCCGGCGCCTATCGCCTCACCCCGGGCATGACCCTGCTGCAGGCCGTGGCGCTGGGAGGCGGGCTCACGCGCCGCGGCACGCTCAGCGGCGCCACCATTCACAGCGGCGTCGAGGGCGGCAAGACGGCCGTGCAGCAAGCCGGTGCCGACACCCCGATCCGGGCCAACGATGTCATCGACATCGGCCAGAGTCTTTTCTAGGAGCTGCTCATGGACCTTCAAGCCTTGCTGCTGGCGCTGCGCGCGCGCTGGGGGTTGATCGTCGTCTTCGCCGTCATTGCAGGCGCGGCGGCCGGCATCACCACCAAACTCCTGCCCAAACATTACCTGGCCACGGCGCAGGTCGTGGTCAACAGCCAGTACGTCAACCCCATCACCGGGGCGCAGATGCAGGGCATGCTGATCCCGGCCTACCTCAACACCCAGGCCATGATCCTGACCAACCGCAGCACCGCGCTGCAGGTGGTCGATGCCCTGCATCTGGCGGACGACCCGGCGTGGCGGGCGCAGTACGCGGCGCTCGCCGCCAAGCTCACGCCCGGCGTGGGCAGCCTGCGCGAATGGATCGCGCAGAGCCTGCTGTCCAAATTCAAGGTAGGCACCTCCGACCGCGACAACATCATCAGCCTGAGTTACGACTCGCCCAATGCCGACCAGGCCGCGCGCATGGCCAACGCCTTCCTCGACGCCTACCTGCAGGCCAATCTGGCGTTGCGCACCGGGCCGGCGCAGCGCAACGCGCAGTGGTACGCGGCGCAGCTCAAGGCCCAGCAGGCCGAGCTGCAGCAGGCGCAGGCGCGTCTGGTGGACTACCAGAAGCAGCATGGGGTGATTCTCACGGCGCAAGACCCGCAGGCCACGGCGCCGCTGCAGGCGCTGGCGGCGCAGCAGGCGGCAGCGGCTGCGGCCAACTACGCCGACCTGTCGCGCGCCCAGGTCGCTGCCGACCACAGTGCCGAAGCCATGCGCGACCCCGTGGTGCAAACCCTCAAGACCAGCCTGGCACAGGCCGAGGCCAAGCTCAGCCAGCTCGCCCAGACCGAAGGGCCGAACAACCCGCAATACATCGCCAAGCAAGCCGAGGTGTCCAGCCTGCGCGCCAAGCTGGCGCAGCAGATTGCGACCGTTCAGCGCACCCTGCAGAGCACGGCGCAGGCGTCGCAGCAGAGCATGGCGGCGATGCAGGCGGCGATGCGCGCGCAGCAGCAGAGACTCATTTCCGACGACACGCTGCGCGCCGAGGGTCAGCTCCTGGTGCAGCAGGTTGCCAACGCGCAGAAGCTTTACGACGCCACGCTGAACAGCTACCAGCAAAGCCAGATGCTGTCCAAGTCCGACCAGACCGATCTCACCGTGCTCAGCCGCGCCGTGCCGCCGCTGTCGCCCACCGGGCCGCGAGTGCTCATCACCGTGGCGCTGGGCGGATTGCTCGGGCTGATTCTGGGCATGTCGGTGGCGCTGCTGCTCGAACAGTTGCAGCGCAAGGTGCGCTCGGTGCAGGACGTCATCGACCTCACCGGTGCGCCGCTACTGGGCACCGTGCAGATTCACCCCTTGTTGCTGCGTTGATGGAGACCGTCATGGACATTCCCGCTCCCGTCGATTCCATCCCTGTGCGGCTGGCGCAGCGCTTTGCGGCCCACGACACGCAGGGCGTGCTGCTGCGCTCGGCCTTCCCGCCCCAGCCCGGCCCGGCGCTGGCGGCCGATCCGGGGCGCGACCTCAAGCTCGGCCAGTTGCTGCTCGACTCGGGCAAGCTCAGCGCCGCCGACGCCGAACGCGTGCTGCGGCTGCAGAAGGCCGAGAACCTGCGCTTCGGCGATGCCGCGCTGCGCCTGGGTCTGGTGAGTGAGCAGGACATCCTGCTCGCGCTCTCCCGCCAGTTCGACTATCCCTACCTGGCCCACGGCGCGCATGGCTTCAGCGACGAACTCGTCGCCGCCTTTCAGCCCTTCACCCCGCAGGTCGAGCAGTTGCGCGCGCTGCGCAGCCAGCTCATGCTGCGCTGGTTCGGCGCCGGGCGGCGCTGCCTCGCACTGGTGGGCACGGCGATGACCGGCAGCATGAGCAGTCTTGCGGCCAATCTTGCCGTGGTGTTTTCGCAGCTCGGCGAGCGCACCCTGCTGATCGACGCCGACCTGCGGCGACCGCTGCTGCATGGCCTGTTCAATCTGCCGGCAAGACATGGCCTTGCCGATGTGCTCATCGGCCGCGCCGGGCTGGACGCCGCGGTGCGCCTGGAGCCGCTGCTCGGCCTTACTGTGCTGGGCGCGGGCACGCGGCCGCCCAACCCCGCCGAACTGCTCGCCCGGCCCGCCTTCACCGAACTGCTGGGGCATGCCGCCGACGCCTTCGATGTGGTGCTGGTCAATACCGCGCCCGGCCACGTCGCCGAAATCCTGCCCGTCTGCGCCGCCACGCAGGGCGCGCTGCTGCTCGCAGACCAGCATCACAGCACCGCCGCGGAGGTGCAGGCCGTGTCCCATGCCATTCAGCAGGGTGGCATGACCCTGGTGGGCAGCGTGCTCAACCAGCGCTGAACGCGCAAGGCGCCATGCTGCGAGCCATCACGCGTCCCGAGCTGCGCACGCAGGCGGGCGCGGCACTGGCCATCTCAGCGGGCGCGCTGCTCGCCGTGCTCGGAGGCTATGGCGCGGGCCACCTGGCACTCGACAGTCGCCATCTGATCATTCTGGTGGTGGCCGTCGTGGCCACGTTCGTGCTCGGCGTGCTGTTCTTCTACGCCCGCGAAACCCTGCTGCTGCTCATCATCCTGTTCCGCTCCGACCTCGACCGCATGCTGGAGATGACCAAGGTCGGCATCGGGAGTTCGGGCATGAGCCTGGGAGGACTGCTCAACGCGCTCATCATCGGTCTGCTGGTCATGGAACTGCTCCACCGCAAACGCATCCTCGCGGGAAGGTTGCTGCTGCGCACCTGGCTGCCGCTGCTCTTGGTCATGACCCTCACTCTGCTGTACACGCCGCGTCTCGTGCCGGGTATCAAGAATGACCTGGCGTTGATGTCCTACGCCGCCATCTTTCTGCTGGCCTTTGTTTATGTGCGCGACAAGGCCAGCCATGACCGCTGGTTGTGGGCGGTCCTTCTGTCGAGCCTGGGCCCGGTGCTGTATGGGATGTACCAGCTATTGACGCACAGCGGCTACCAGGCGCCGGCTTACGAGGGCGCGGGTCTTCGAATCAGCAGTTCCTTCACCAATTCCAACATCTTTGCGTTTTATCTGGTGCTCATGGTGTCGATGCTGTTCGTAGTGTGGCGCGGCGGTCTGCTGACCGTTGGACCGCGCCTGCGGCGGCTGTTGCCGCTGTACATCCTCTTGCTGCTGGTCCTGCTCCTGGCGACGAAAACGCGAAGTGCCTGGGGCGCGATGGCCATCTTCTTTTTCGCCTACACCCTCATCATGGAGCGCAAGCTGTTTCCCTTGCTGGTCATTGCGGCGGGAGCGACCCTGCTCTTGCCCGAGGTGCGCGAGCGCATCACCGAACTCACCTCGGGCAACAGCGGCATGTATTACCAGCCGCTGAACTCGTTCGCCTGGCGCAAGGAAATGTGGTGGGACGCGCTGCGGTTCATGGAGCCCGCTCACTACCTTTATGGCTATGGCAAGGAATCCTTCGAGTTTTATTCTGCGATCTTTTTTTCTCACGCCGATGGCGCGCTGGGCCCACCTGCGCACAACGTCTATATGCAGGTGTTTTTCGACGGTGGGGTATTAGGCCTCGGTGCATTTGTCTGGCTGTTGGTGAGCACGGGTGCCATGGCCAGGCGAGTGATGAAAACCGATCGCATGGCGGGTTTCCTGCTGCTGATGTTGGTCATCGAGCTTGCGGTCGTTTCCTATTCCGACAATATGCTTGATTACCTTGTTTTCCAATGGTATTTGTGGTTTGCCTTGGGCGCGGGTTTCAGTTTGCACAGAGTGCGGCAATTTGGGAATGGCGAGCCCTAGAAATCGTGATTTTTGTCCGTTAGACTAAACGACCGTCATTTCTGCATGCCACTTGGTTTACCGCTCTTTTCTCATGAGGAGATATGGTGGCCTAGGGCGAATCGACACTTCGTTGGGGGGAATGCCATGAGAATCTACAGCTTGATCTGGTGTGATCACGATCCTCATCCGAGCGGCGACGTCATCATTCTCAATAGGCACAAGGTCGGTGTCCTTGCTATCGTGCGGGCGATATTTTCTGCCAGGCCTGGGGATGCATTCATATTGAATGGCGCTCTCGGCCTGCGCGAATATTTGTTCGACCTTTGGATTGCCGCCATCATTGCATTGTTCCGCAAAGGCATCACGATCGTCATCTCGGACGCGACCTGGCATCCCCGTGCCGAAGGGGATCGCAGCAAGACCAAGCAATTTCACAGACTTTATGCCTGGTTTCAAAGGAAATTGTTGCTTGCGGCCGAGTCACCCTGGACGTTCTACTGCTTCCTGTCGAAAGCCGAGGTCGATCTATTCCGTCGGGAAACAGGGATTCACGCTGATCGGGTGATTTTCACTAAATTTTGTACGCAACTACCGCCAAACTTAAACGCAATCGCGCCATCGTCCCAAGATGAAAAGGAAGATGTTGTTGTTTTCTCGGGCGGAAACAGCAGCAGGGATTATGAAACCTTGATTGAGGCTGCGCGGGGTTGCGATAAGCGGTTTCTCATCGCGAGTTCCAATATTTACAGCGATTTACCTGATAACGTAACCGTGAAGTGGCTCGATCAACAAGAATATTATGCAGCACTGTCTCGCAGTTCAATCGTGGTGGTCCCGCTCGTTGCCCATCCCAGGCGGTCGGCTGGGCAACAGACTTATTTGAGCGCCATGGCGCTTGGAAAGCTGACGATTGTTTCCGACGTCATGGGTGTGAATGATCACCTCCGCCCCGGTATCGACGCCCTGGTGGTTCCAGCGCATGATGCGCAAGCGTTGAGAAATGCCATCCTGTGGGCGCTCGCAGAAAAAAATGGGGAATCTGTGGAGGCGATTCGAAAATCAGGGATGGATCTGTGTGGCAGCCTGACGTTCGTGGATTATTTCCATCGACTCCAAGCTATCGCCAGATGGGCACCCAAATCGCATTTGGCTTACTCTTCACCGGCGCGTGAATAGCGCATGGTCATCGATGCCCGAGCGAAACACTGACGGTATGCGCGCTGTGCCATAACCCGACGCTCCGATGCGATCTCGAGACGACCCTGACTGGCAGGCCGATCTACGGCGCGTGAATCAGCCCAGGCCGCTGTTCAAGGAGCAGTCGCTGTGGGCCATCTGGGTGTACCGCTACGGCCGCCGCGTCGATGCCCGGTCCGCAGGTTTGCGCAAGCGTCTGCATACCAGGCTGTACTGGCTGTTGTTTCGCTGGGCCGAGACCGTCACGGGCATAAGCCTGCCCAAGGCGGCGCAGATCGGCGGCGGGCTGCGCATCTATCACTTCGGCGGGGTGTTCATTCACCCCGAGGCCAGGATCGGCAGCCACTGCACCCTGCGCCAGGGCGTGACCATCGGCAACAAGACCGAGGGCGGGCCGGTGCCGGTGCTCGAGGACGGGGTGGAGCTTGGCGCCTACGCCCAGGTGATTGGCGGCGTGAGGCTCGGCGCGGGTTGTCGCGTGGGCGCGCTGTCGGTGGTCACGCGCGATGTACCGCCGGGGGTGACCGTGGCGGGCGCCCCGGCACGACCCTTGCATGACCCAAGTGTCGGCACGGTGCCGTCGCCCTGATCGCGGTATGCGGGAGCCTTTATGCAGGTCGCTTACTTCGTCAATCAGTATCCCAAGGTGAGCCATACCTTCATTCGGCGCGAGATTCACGCGCTGGAGCGGCAGGGCATCGCCGTGCAGCGCATCGCCCTGCGTGGCTGGGACACCGACGTGGTCGATGCCGCCGACCGTGCCGAGCGCGAGCGCACCCAGTATGTGCTGCAACAGGGGCTGCGCGGCCTGCTGGCGGCCGTGCTGCGCACCGCGCTGGGGCGTCCGGCCGGACTGATGCGGGCGCTACGTTGGGCCGTACAACTGTCGCGGCACAACGAGCGCGGCCTCGTCTATCACCTGATCTACGTCGCCGAGGCCTGCCGCGTGGTGGAGTGGGCCGAGGCCGCCGGAGCCCGGCATCTGCACGCCCACTTCGGCACCAATTCGGCCGAGGTGGCGCTGCTGGCGCGGTTGCTGGGTGGGCCGTCGTACAGCTTCACCGTGCATGGGCCGGAAGAATTCGACAAGCCGCAGGGCATCCACCTGCGCGAAAAGATCGCGCACAGCAGCTTCGTGGTCGCCATCAGCTCGTTCTGCAGAAGCCAGCTCTATCGCTGGGCGCTGCCTGCGCAGTGGGACAAGATCGAAGTGGTGCGCTGTGGCGTCGAGTCCGCGTTTCATGATGGGGCCGATCCCGCCCCCAACGCGTCACGGCAACTGCTGTGCATCGGGCGGCTGAGCGAGCAGAAGGGCCATCTGCTGCTGATCGAGGCCGCGCAGCTTCTGGCCATGGACGGACTGGACTTCACCCTGGTGCTCGCGGGCGACGGCGAACTGCGCGCCGAGCTGGAGACCGAGATCGAACGCCGCGATCTCGTGGGTCTGGTCCGCATCACCGGCTGGGTCGACAGTGCCGAAGTGCGTCGTCTGCTGCTGGCCTCGCGTGCCCTGGTCGTGTCCAGCTTCGCGGAAGGCTTGCCGGTGGTGGTGATGGAAGCCATGGCCTTGAGCCGCCCGGTGGTGGGCACCCACATTGCCGCCATTCCCGAGTTGGTGGAAGAAGGGCACAGCGGCTGGCTCTGCCCCGCAGGCGACGCGCAGGCGCTGGCCGCGGCGATGCGCCGAGCCCTGGAGACCGACGCCGCGCAGCTCGCCCGCATGGGCGCGCAGGCGCGAGAGGCGGTGCTGGCGCTGCACGACGTGGACCGCGAGGCCCAGCGCCTGGGAGAGCTGTTTCGCACCCGCCATACCGGAGCCGCAGCATGATGCTCACCCTCCAGGTCTTGTTGTGCGCAGTCGGCTTGCTGCTGGCTGTCCCGGCGGTCATTCTTTTGCTGCAGGTGCTGCTGGCGCTGGGAGCGGCGCGGCGGCTTTCGGGGCTCAATATTTCTCGTGCTCAAGCGCAGCCGTTTTCAGGCCGCATCGCCGTGCTCATGCCGGCGCACGACGAGGAGCAGGGCATCGCCGCCGCCATCGCCACCGCGCTGCCGCAGTTGTGCAGCGCCGACCGCGTGCTGGTCGTGGCCGACAACTGCAGCGACGCCACCGCGCAGCGCGCCCGCACAGCCGGCGCCGAAGTGATCGAACGCCACGATACGCAACGACGTGGCAAGGGCTACGCCCTGGCGCATGGCATGCGCCATCTCGCCGCCGACCCGCCCGAGGTGGTGATCGTGCTCGATGCCGACTGTGAGGCCCGGCCCGGCGCGCTGCCGTTGCTGGCGCAACAGGCCTGGGGGCGGCAGCAGCCCATCCAGGCGCACTACCGCATGGATGCGCCGGCCGACGCCGGGCTGATGAGCCATGTCTCGGCCTTCGCCTGGCGCGTCAAAACCCTCGTGCGTCCGCTGGGTTGGGGCGCGCTCGGGCTGCCCTGTCCATTGATGGGCAGCGGCATGGCGTTTCCCTGGGCGCTGCTGGCGCGTTTCGAGCTCGGCTCTTCGCATCTGGTCGAAGACCTGCAGCTCGGTCTCGATCTCACCCGTGCGGGCGCCGCGCCGCGCTTCGAGCCCGCCGCCGAGGTGCGCAGCAGCCTGCCGGGCAGCGGTTCCAGCGCGCGCAAGCAGCGCACCCGCTGGGAGCATGGTCACTTGGGCGTGATGCTGCACGCGGCGCCGCGACTGGTCGCCCGGGCATTGCGCCAGCGCAGCGGCCAGCTTCTCGCCGTGGCCGCTGACCTGATCGTTCCTCCGCTGGCGTTGCTCGCGGTGCTGTTGGCCGCTCTGTTGGCGGTGAGCGGGGTCGCTTGGCTGCTGGCGGGCTGGGTGGCGCCGCTGGTGCTGGCGCTGGCGGCATGTGCGGCGTTCGGAGCTGCCGTGCTCGTCGCGTGGGCTCGCTTCGGTCGAGACATTCTCGGCGCGGGCGAACTCGCGGCCGCGCCGCTGTATGTGCTGTGGAAGATTCCGGTGTACCTGGGCTTTCTGTGGCGACGCGAGCGCGCCTGGGTGCGAACCGAGCGTGAGCAGCGTCGCTGAACGCTGGAGGACACCACCGCCATGACGCCGTCCGCCCCCACCGTCCATCTGTTCGGGCTGAATTTTCAAACCCTTCCCTTCGACGCCGCCGTTCGAGCCATCGCCGCAGCGGCGCAGCGGCGCGAACGCGGCCTGGTCATCACCCCGAACGTCGACCATATCGTCACGGTA
Organism: Thiomonas bhubaneswarensis; assembly: GCF_001418255.1. Classification (GTDB taxonomy): domain Bacteria; phylum Pseudomonadota; class Gammaproteobacteria; order Burkholderiales; family Burkholderiaceae_C; genus Thiomonas; species Thiomonas bhubaneswarensis. The sequence goes on along the minus strand of NZ_LIPV01000011.1, from coordinate 53,614 downwards.
CAGCAGCGCCCCGAGGTGCGGCAAATCTACCGCGGCGCGCGTTTTCTGTTCGCCGATGGCATGCCGTTGATCTGGGCCAGCCGTCTGATTCGTGGCAAGGCCCTGCCGGGGCGCGTCACCGGGGCCGATCTGCTGCCCGCGTTGTGCGCGCAGGCCGAGGCGATGGGGCTGAGCGTCGCCTTTGTCGGCGGTATGCCGGGTATCGCTGCGCGCGCCGCCGAGGTGATGCGTGCGCGCCATCCGGCCTTGCGGGTGGTGGCGGTGCACTGTCCGCCCTTCGGCTTCGAGGCTGACGCGGCGCAGACGCAGGAGATCATCGAGCTGTGCCGGGCGACGCGCCCCGATCTGCTGTTCTTCGGCGTGGGCGCGCCCAAGCAGGAGATCTGGAGCCATGCCCACCTCGACCAGCTCGACGTCGGCATGGTGCTGTGCATCGGCGCCGCACTCGACTTCGCCGCCGGCACCCTGCAGCGCGCGCCGCAATGGATGCAGCGCAGCGGCCTGGAATGGTTGTGGCGCATGGCGCAGGACCCGAGGCGACTGATCCGGCGCTATCTGCTGCGCGATACCGCCTTCGTTGCCATCGCGTTGCGTGAAATCGTCGGCGGCCTGTTCACGCGGGCGCCGCGCACGCCATGAACGACGCCGTGCTCCCCGCAGCGCTGCAGCAGGCGGTCTCTGCACAGGGCGTTCTGCTGCCCGTGATTCTCTGTGGTGGCGCGGGCACACGTCTGTGGCCGGTGTCGCGCGAACAGCATCCCAAACCCTTCATGCAACTCGCCGACGGTCAGAGTCTGCTGCAGAAAACCTTCGCCCGAGCTGCGGCGCTTCCCGGAGTGGAACAGGTGCTGACCGTGACCAACCGCGAGCTGCTGTTCAAGACCAAGGATGAATACGCCCGGGTGAATCCGAATGGCTTGCCCACCGCCTACATCCTCGAGCCCTACGGTCGCAATACCGCGCCCGCGCTGGCTGCCGCCGCGCTGTGGGCCGAGCAGCATGTCGGCGCGGATGCCACGCTGCTGGTGCTCGCAGCCGATCATCTCATCACACGTCCGGAAGCCTTCGCCCAGGCCACGGCAGAGGCCCGGGTGCTGGCCGAGGCGGGCAACATGGTGACCTTCGGCATCCGCCCCACGGCGCCCGAGACCGGCTATGGCTACATCGAGGCCGACGGCCACCGGGTGCTGCGCTTTGTCGAAAAGCCGCCGCTGGAGCTGGCCGCCGAGTACCTCGCCAGCGGCCGCTACCTGTGGAACAGCGGCATGTTCTGCCTGCGCGTCGACACGGTGCTGCGCGAACTCGCGCAGCATGCCCCCAGTGTGCTCGAAAGCCTGCACGACTGCCTGGGCGCCTCGCCGCAGATCGAGGGCGCGGGGCAGATGCAGGTGGAACTGCAGGCCGAGACCTTCCGGTACGCGCCTGACATCTCCATCGACTACGCCCTGATGGAAAACTCGCGCAACGTCGCCGTGGTGCCATGCGACATCGGCTGGAGCGACATCGGCTCCTGGACCGCTCTGAGCGAGCTGCAGACCGCCGACGACCAGGGCAACCGCGTCCACGGCGAGGCGCTGATGCACGACGTGCACGACTGCTATGTGCAGAGCCCGCAGCGTGTGGTGGGGCTGGTCGGGGTGCGCGATCTGATCGTCGTCGACACCCCCGACGCGGTGCTGGTGGCCGACCGCCGCCACGCGCAGGACGTCAGGCAGATCACCGCCCAGCTCAAGGCCAACGGCCACGAAGCCTACCGGCTGCACCGCGAAGTGCATCGGCCCTGGGGGACTTACACCGTGCTCGAGGAGGGCGCGCAGTTCAAGATCAAGCGCATCGTGGTCAAGCCCAAGCGCGCGCTGTCGCTGCAGATGCACCACCATCGCAGCGAGCACTGGATCGTGGTTTCGGGCACGGCGCGCGTGGTCAACGGCGAGCAGTCGATGCTCGTGCGCACCAACGAGTCCACCTACATTCCTGCGGGCATCCGCCATCGGCTGGAAAACCCGGGCATCCTCGATCTGGTCATGATCGAAGTGCAGAGCGGCGCCTACCTTGGCGAGGACGACATCGTGCGCTTCGAGGACGCTTACGGGCGGCATTGATCGCGCCGTGCCCGAAGCTGGAGGATGCAGGACGGCCCATCGCACGATCCACAGGATCGCAGCCTGTGCCGGACGGACCCACGAGGGATGTTTCGCATCAAAATGGTGCGTTTAGCATCAAATAAGTGCACGTTCCCGTTGCTTTCCCCGAAGTTCGCGACAGATTAGGAAATTTCTGACAAAAAAAGCAGCCTTTTCCGATGGGGGCCGCGGGGCGGGGTCGCTAGCATGGCGCCTCGATGATCCGTGCCGCAGCTTGCTCGGCGCGGGTCTTTTGGCATGCCATGCGGGCCGAGGTGAGCGAAACACCTGGCGGGCCCGGAGAAAATCATCATGAATTCAATTCAGCGTCTTTCGATCGCCGTCGGCCTGATGGCCTCGCTCGGCGGCTGTGGTGGCGGCACCTCCAGTTCCGTCGACGGCACCAGCCCCAGCGCCGCGGTCAACACGAGCACCACGGCCACCTCAACGCAGACCAGTTCGTCTGCCGAAACCCCGACGGTCGTCTCGATCTCGACTGCAACCCCCGCACCGACGGCTGCACCCACGACCGCCTCCTCAACGTCCATCACCCGTGTGTTCGCACCGAGCAGCTTCTGGTACCAGCCGATTCCGTCGAACGCGACCCTCAACCCGTTGTCCGCTGACTATGCCAAGAACCTGGTGGCGCAGATCGTCAACCGCTACAACGGCACCACCGCGCTCAACACCACCAGCTACGCCGCGCCGATCTATTTCGTGCAGACGATGGGGGGGGGCAAGACGGTGACCTGGCAGGACGGCATGCCCATCTACCCCGTGTCGCAGACGGTCGACGTCGGCTTCAACGACTGTCAGAACAAGGGCTGGACCGACCCCAATCTGATCGCGCAATGGAAGGGCGTGCCCATACCCGCAGGTGCCACCGAAGCCCTGGGCACCGACAGCGAGATGTCCATCTACGACATCAGCACCAAGACCCTGTGGGATTTCTGGGTCATGAGGCAGAGCAACGGCCAGTGGACGGCATGCTGGGGCGGGCGCATCCAAAATACCACGCAGAGCGATGGCATCTACCCCAATCCCTACGGCACCACGGCCACCGGACTGCCTTTCATCGGCGGCGAGATCACGGCACAGGAGTTGAAGAACGGCGCCATCAACCACGTCATCGGCATCTCTCTTCCCAGCCCGGCCAAGTATCCCACCCTCTCCTGGCCTGCGAACCGCACCGATGGCTACAACCTCGACAATCAGGTCAACGCCATTCCCGAGGGCACGCGCATGCGCCTCGATCCCAGCGTGAACGTTGATGCGCTACCTCTGACGCCGGTGGGCAAGATCATCGCCAAGGCGGCGCAGAAGTACGGCTTCGTCGTTTGGGACACGGCGGGCAATGTCTCGCTGCGCGCAGTCAACCCCATGACCTACACCCTCGCGGGGGCGGCCGATCCCTATCCCGCCCTGTTCGGTGGCCTTGCCTACTGGCAGGTACTGCAGAACTTCCCGTGGGACAAGATGCAGTTCATGCCCAAGGACTACGGCAAGCCCTGAGCACGGCAACAGGCACGGATTCTGCTGGCTACGATCCACCGCTTGGCGCGTTTTTGCGCTGCGCGGTGATCATCGTTCCCCCTGAGCCTGCATGACTCCCCATCATCTCTGGATCGCCATCACCGACTTCGGCGACAGCGCCGTTCTCATCCCCCTGGCGGGTGTGGTGGTGATGTGGATCGCGCAGCGTCACGGCTTGCGACTGGCGGTGCTCTGGGGCGTTTTGCTCGGACTCGATGCGGGTGTCGTGGCGTTGACCAAAATCGCGTTCATGGGCTGGGGCATTCATCCGCCGGGGCTGGATTTCACCGGCCTCAGCGGCCACAGCGCTCTGTCCATGCTGGTGTGGCCCACCATCGGCGCGCTGCTGGCCGCTGGGCAGGGATTGGCGATGCGCAGGGTGCTGACGTTGCTGGGCTTTCTGCTGGCTGCGGCCATCGTGATGTCGCGGCTGGCCATCGACGTACATACCCCGCCCGAGGCGGCTCTGGGCGCGCTCTGGGGCGCGGCGCTGGCGCTGTTGTTCCTGGTGCCTCTGGGGCGGGCAACGCCGACTCGCTCGGCGCTTGCCGTCTGGCTGCTGCCGCTGGCGCTGGCCTTGCCGCTGGTGTTGACCTATGGCCGCATCTTCCCGACCAATGCGCTGCTGGAAACCGTGGCCTGCGCGCTCAGCGGACGCGCCCAGCCCTACACCCGCGCCGACCTGCCATGCGGCCGCATTCCCGGCGGGGCCGCGCTCACATCATCCGCGTGCGCAGATTCATCAGGATGACCAGGGTGCCGCCCACCATCAGCAGGATGATGAGGGTGGAGAACAGGATGAGCTGCAGGTCGTCGCGGGCGGACTTGCCCAAGTCGATGTGCAGGAAGAAGCGGAAGTGCGCGATCACCTGCAACAGCCCCAGGCCGAACACGATGCCCAGCAGCACATGCGGCGGCGCCACCTGCCACAGCACGGCGGCGAAGGCAGCGCCGGTCAGCAGCAGCGCGAGTGCCAGGCCAATGAGGTAGCTGCGCAGGTCATGCCGATAGGTCTCGATGTGCTCGCTCATTTGATCAGCCCCTGCAGATAGACGACGGAGAAAATGCCCACCCAGATGATGTCGAGAAAGTGCCAGAACAGGGCCAGTCGCATCAGGTTGGTTTTCACACGGGTGTCGAGCCCGAACACGGCGATCTGCACCATCATCACCACCATCCAGATGCAGCCGCTGAGCACATGCAGGCCGTGGGTGGACACCAGGATGAAAAAGCCCGAGAGAAAGCCGCTGCGGTCCGGCCCGGCGCCTGCGGCGATCATGGTGGCGAAGTCGCGCAGCTCCATGGCGATGAAGCCCAGGCCGAGCAGCAGCGTCACCGCCAGCCAGCCGACCAGCTTTCCAGTGCCGCGACCGTATTTCATGGAGAGCGAGGCCATGCCGAAGGTGAAACTGCTCGCCAGCAGCAGCATGGTCTCGATGAAGGCGCTCCTCATGTCGTACACCTCGGCTGGCCCCGGCCCGCCGGCGGTGCCGTGCAGCAGCACGCCGTAGTTGGCGAACAGCAGCGAGAAGATGATGGCGTCGCTCATCAGGAACACCCAGAAGCCGAACAGCGGCCCCACCGCCTTGATGTGGGTGTGCGGGTCGGTGTGGTGCAGGTTGAGGCCGGGATGCAGGCGGGCGCTGATGTTCATGTCATGGTCTCCGCAAGGCCCTTGTTCTCGGGCGTGAATTCAAGGTCGCGATCGATCGCGCGCACGCTGTGGGCCTGTTCGAGCCAGGCGCGCTGCTCGGCCTCGATCTCTTCCGCGGGAATGATCCTTTCCGTGTCGCGCACGAAGCTGCGCGCGATGACCGCGCCCCAGATCACCACCAGCGCGGCGATCGCCAGCCACCAGATGTGCCACACCAGCCCGAAGGCGCAGGCCGCGCCAGCCAGCCCCACCACCGGGCCCACGGCACTGTTCTTCGGCACGCCGATGTCTTCGTACTTCGCCGGCGCGCGGTAGGCCGCGCCCTCTTCCTTCTGCGCCGTGAAGGCGTCGCGCCCGTGCACCTGCGGCACGACGGCGAAGTTGTATTCGGGCGCCGGGGCGGGTATGGCCCATTCGAGCCCGCGGCCGTCCCAGGGGTCTCCGACTGGCACGCGGTTGTGCTCGCGGTCGCGCACCGAAATCCACAACTGCACGAACAGGCTGGCCAGACCGCTGAACAGCAGCAGCGCACCGAAGGCCGCGACGATCAGCCAGGGCAGGAAGCCGTTGTTGAACACCTCGACCGACCGGCGCGGCATGCCTTCGAGCCCCAGCACATACAGCGGCATGAAGGCGAGGTAGAAGCCGGCCACCCAGCAGAAGAACGCGATGCGCCCCCAGCGTTCGTTCAGGCGAAAGCCGAAGGCCTTGGGAAACCAGAATTCATACCCGGCGATCATGCCGTAAAGTAGGCCGGGAATGAGCATGTTGTGAAAGTGCGCGACCAGAAACACGGTGTTGTGCACCATGAAGTCCAGAGGCGGCACCGCGAGGATGATGCCCGTCATGCCGCCGATGACGAAGGTGACCAGAAAAGCCAGCGAGAAGAGCATGGGCACGCTGAAGCGCACGCGGCCGCGGTACATGGTGAACAGCCAATCGTAGATCTTCACCCCGGTCGGGATGCCGATGGTCATGGTGGCGATGCTGAAGAAGGCGTTGATGTTTGCGTCCTGCCCCATGGTGAAGAAGTGGTGCAGCCACACCGTGAACGACAGCACGGCGATCGCCATGGTGGCCCATACCAGCGAGGTGTAGCCGTACAGCCGCTTGGAGGAGAACACCGCGATCACCTCCGAATACACGCCGAAGGCCGGCAGGATGAGGATGTACACCTCCGGGTGACCGAACAGCCAGAACAGGTTGGCGTAGTTCATCATGTTGCCGCCCATGCCGTTGGTGAAAAAATGCGTGCCCACGTAGCGATCGAGCGCGAGCAGCACGGTGGCCACGGTCAGCGGCGGCATGGCGAAGATCATCAGGATGCTGGTGCACAGCGCCGTCCAGGTGAACAGCGGCATGTCCATGAGCTTCATGCCCGGCGCTCGGCCCTTGTAGATGGTCACGGCGAAGTTGATGCCGGTGAGCATGGTGCCGATGGAGCTGAGCGTCACCGCCCAGATCCAGTAGTCGGGCCCCACGCCGGGCTGAAACGCCATTTCGGTGTACGGCGGGTAGCCGCTCCAGCCGCCGGTAGAGAACTTGCCCAGCACCAACGACATCATCATGATGCCGGCGCCGCCGCCGGTCAGCCACAGGCTGATGGAGTTGAGCAGCGGAAAGGCCACGTCGCGTGCGCCGATCTGCAGCGGCATGGCGTAGTTGATCAGCCCGGTGAGAAACGGCATGGCCATGAAAAAGATCATGATGGTGCCGTGGGTGGTGAACAGCTGGCCGAAATGCTCCGGGGCGAGGAAGCCCGGCTGGTTCACCGCGTCGGCCTGCTGCAGCCGCATGAGCACGCCCTCGATCACGGCGCGCGTGAGCATCACCAGCGCCAGCACGATGTACATGATGCCGATGCGCTTGTGATCGACGCTGGTGAACCACTCCGTCCACAGGTAGCGCCACTTTTTCAGATAGGTGATGAGACCGAAGGTCACCACCGCGCCCAGCACCGCGATGCTGGCGCCGGTGGCGGCCACCGCGCTGTAGGTGGGAAGCGCTTGCAGGGTGAGGTTGCCGAGCAGCAGATGCCCGATACCGCCGGTGTCAGTCATGGCTGGCCTTCGCGTCTTGAGTGGCGGGCGCGTCGGCCCGGGTCTTTTGCAACTGCTCGGCGCACATGGGGCAGAAGTGGCCAATCACCTGGTAGAACAGCCCCGGCGTGACGTTGCCGAACTGCTCGGGCGCGGGCAGCACCGAGGGCTTGGCCAGCAGGGCATAGCGGGCGGCGTCAAGCGTCTGGCCGTTCGAGCGCACCTGCTCCACCCAGTGGGCGAACTGCGCCGCGCTGACCGCATGCACCTGGAATTTCTGCTTCTGGAAACCGTCTCCGTTGTACTGTGTGTTCTCGCCCAGATACGTGCCGGTGTGGCTCGCCAGCATGTTCAGTTGCGTGCGCATGCCGGCCATGGCGTAGATCTGCCCAGCCAGCTCGGGCACCAGCAGCGACTGCATCACCGTGTCGCTCGTCAGGCTCATGTGCACCGGCCGGTTGGCGGGAATGACCAGCTCGTTGACGGTGGCGATGTGCTCCTGCGGGTAGATGAACAGCCACTTCCAGTCCATGCCGATGACCTGCACGTCCAGTGGGGCCGAGGCCGACGCGATCGGGCGGTAAGGATCGAGCCGGTGTGACTGCTGCCAGACGATCACTCCCAGCGCGATGACGATCAGCACCGGCACGCCCCACACCAGAATTTCCAACGGCAGCGAAAACTCCCAGCGCGGACGATAGACCGCACGCGTGTTGCCGCGCCGGTAGCGCCAGGCGAACAGCGGCGTGAGGATGAACACCGGCACCACCACGATCAGCATGAGCAGCACCGTGATGAGCAGCGTATGGCGGTCGTCTGCGGCGATGGGCCCGTGCGGATGCAGAAAGCTGCCATGGCCCATGCCGCTGCAGCCGGCAAGCAGCAGGGCGCCCAGCAGAATCATCCAGCGCCAGCGGCGCGCGGGTCGTTCAATCGCAGCGAGTCGATGCATGGAGAGCCTGCCCTCGGGGTGGGAAGTGCACGGGCGGCGCGGAGTGAATACGGACCGGCCCATCGTCCAACGCCAGGTTGGATGTCTTCATCATCGGCGGCGATTCGGCGATTGCCGCTAAAAAATGGAAGCGATGTAACCGGATGAGTGCTGCCGTGTTGCCGATCATGTCGGCCCGAGCCGCGTGCGAAGGCGCCGCCCGGCAGAGGCACGGGCCACCCTTCGGGCTGGGCGTCAGGGCTTGCCCGGGCCGCGCGGCCGATGATGCAAAGAATTACGCAATAACGCAGTTATTCGCGTCTGCGTGGGCCATTCACAGCTTCTCAGTCCTCGACCGGACTGACATGCACACCGACCTTCAGGGTGTGTTCGCCGCCGCCGCGGATGACGCCGCGCAGCGGCGAGACGTCGGCGAAGTCGCGGCCCAGTGCGATGCGTACATAGTCGGCGGCGGGCTGGCGGTTGTTGGTGGGATCGAACTCGACCCAGCCGTTCACCGGGCACCATACCGACACCCAGGCGTGTGAGGCATCGGCGCCGACGAGCTGTTCCTCGCCGGGCCTGGGGTGGGAGCGCAGATAGCCGCTGACGTAGCGCGCGGCCAGTCCCAGGCTGCGCAGCGCGGAAATCATCACGTGGGCGTAGTCCTGGCAGACCCCGGCGCGCAGTTCGAGTGCCTGCGGGGCGCGGGTCTGGACTTCGGTGCTCTCGGGGTTGTAGGTGAAGTCGGCGTGGATGCGCTGCATCAGGTCGCGCGCGCCTTCGAGCAGCGGCCGGCCCGGTGCGAAGCTGGGCGCGGCATAGGCCGCGGCCGCAGTGAACACCGGGGCGAAATGGGTGCCGAAGGTGAACTCTGACTCGGCCACATAAGGCCTGTCGGCGCGGTAGAGCAGTTGTTCGCGCACCTGCTCCCAGGCGGGGCTGACGCCCCAGTCGGGCGCATCGGGCGGGCGCACCCGCACCAGACTGGTGGCGCGCACGGTCAGGGTGTCGTGCGGGCTGTAGTAGGCGAAGAACTCACGGGCGTTGCCGAACACGTCGACCTCGCTGCGGCGGTGGCCGGGTTCGGGGTGAATGTCGCATGCATGGTCGACGCGCTGCTGCACGCCATTGTCGAGCGGGCAGAGGTGGGCCAGATGGTGCGCCAGCTCGACCGGGGTGGCGTAGGTGTAGGCGGTTTCGTGCACCACGCGGTAGAGCACGGCGGCGGCCGGGTCGGCCTCACCCAGAGACGGCGGGGTCGGGGCGTCTTGCGTCATGCGTTCGGCTTTCAGTACCCGCCCAGGGTGCGGTCGGGGGCGTTGGCGTGGGCGAAATAGCGGCGGCTGATCTCGTCGGACAGGCGCCAGGCGCCCTCGATGCTCTGCGTCAGCGTGAGCTCCAGCCAGGCGTAGTGACTATCCTGGTTGTGGGTGCAGAGCTCGGGCAGATGCCAGTCGTCGGGGTCGGGGGCGAGGGCGAGCAGCGCCTCCTTGTCGGCAGCCTCGCCGGGCAGCTTGGCCATGCGTGCCCGCAGGGTCTGCGCCACCCAGCCAAGGGCGCGGGGGTTCTCGCGGTCGAGCATTAGCAGGTCGAGCAGCGGCGGAATTTCCAGCCGCTTCTGGTAGAGCGCGCGGTAGGTGATGGTGCTGTCGAACAAGGCCAGCAGCAGGTTGAAGCCGCTGTCGGTGTGGACCGCGTTGGTGCGGAAGGCTAGGCTCAGTGCTTCGCCCAGCAGGGTCAGGCGCTCGATGTGGCGGCCGATGCTCAGCAGTCGCCAGCCATCGTCGCGGGTCATGCGGTCGGTCTGCGCGCCGGTGATGGCGCTGAGGATTTCGGTGAGCTGCTCCAGGCCGCGCAGCGCCTGTGCGGCCTGCAATTCGTCGCGCCGGGCGGCGGCGGGCAGCAGTTCGAGCGCGGTGGCCGAGGCGATCCACTGCCGGTGATCGCCGCCCAAGCGCTCGCGCACCTGGGTGGCGGCGAAGCCGAGCGCCTGGATGTTCTGCACGATGCCCCCGGCATGCTGCCCCGGGGTGAGGCCGCGCACGATGCAGCGCTCGAAGCCGTGCGGGTTGTCGCTCAGCGAGGGCGACTCGGGTTCGATCAGCCCGGCCTGGCGACACCACGAGTCGACCATGTCGCGCACCGCGGGGCCGAGGTCGTCGTCGCCCGAGAGCGCGCGCAGGGTGATGCGCGCCAGCCGCGCGCTGTATTCGGCGCGTTCGCTGTAGCGGCCCAGCCAGAACAGGTTTTCGGCCGCGCGGCTGGTGACCACACGGTGATGGTTCACCAGATCCTGCGGCCGCATCGGCGGGGGCAGAAGGGTGGAGTCGTCGACCGCGTCGCCAGTGATGACCCAGGCGTCCTGGCTGCTGCCGCCGCGCTGCATCGACACGGTGTTGCCGCCGCGCGGCGCGGTGCGCACCAGACCGCCAGGCAACACCCGCCAGCCGCCCTGGCCGTCGGACAGGGCATAGACGCGCAACATGGCGGCGCGCGCGGCCAGGCGGTCGTCGCTCCATACCGGCACCTGCGGCAGCGGCTGGTATTGCTGCAGCGTGACGCGCGCCGGGTCGGCATGCACGCGCTCGCGCCAGGCGGGAAGCTGGCCGTAGTCGAGGCTGGCCATCACCGTCGGCTCGAAGCCGCAATCGGCGTGCACCGGCTTGATGACCCATGAGCGCAGATCGTCCAGCGGCGCGTCGCACACACCCGGCTCGCCGCACCACCAGGTGGGCAGCGAGGGCAGCTTGAGCGGCTCGCCCAGCAGGGTTTCGCACAGCTTGGGCAGAAAGCCCTGCACCGCGGGCGATTCGAGAAAACCGGCCCCCAGCGCATTGGCCACGAGCACATGGCCGGCGCGCACCGCCTGCAGCAGCCCGGCCACGCCCAGCATCGAGTCGGGGCGCAACTCCAGCGGGTCGCAGAAACTGTCGTCGAGCCGCCGCAGTACCACATGCACCGGCTCCAGGCCGCGCAGGGTCTTGAGGTAGAGCCGGTCTTCACGCACGGTCAGGTCGCTGCCCTCGGCCAGGGTGATGCCCAGGTAGCGCGCCAGATACACCTGCTCGAAATAGGTTTCGCTGTAGGGGCCGGGGGTGAGCAGCACCACGCGGCTGCCGCTGCCGCCGGGCGACAGGCGCAGCAGGGTGTCCATCAGCAGTCGGTAGCTCGCTGCCAGGCGCTGCACCTTGAGCTGGGTGAAGGCGTCGGGGAACAGGCGCGAGATGAGGATGCGGTTTTCCAGCAGATAGCCCAGCCCGGACGGGGCTTGCACCCGCTGGTTGACTACGCGCCACACCCCGTCGGGCCCGCGCGCCAGATCGAAGGCGGCGATGTGCAGCCAGACGTTGCCCGGCGGCGCGTGCCCGTGCACCGCGCGCAGATAGCCGGGGTGGCCCTGCACCAGCGCCGGGGGCAGCAGGCCTTCCTTGAGGGTGCGCTGCGCGCCAGTGTAGATGTCGGCCAGAATGGCGTTGAGCAAGGCGGCGCGCTGCGCGGCCCCGGCGGAAATCTGTTTCCACGCGGCGGCGTCGATCAGCAGCGGGAACAGATCGACCGACCAAGCTCGCACCGCCTGTGCCGCGTCGGCGTGGACGTTGTAGGTCACGCCGTCGTCGTGAATCTGCTGCAGCAGTTGCTGCTGACGCGCGCCCAGGGCGTCGAAGCCGCCGGGGCCGAGCAGGCGGAAGAACTGCTCCCACATCGGCGTCAGCGGCGTGCCGGTGGCGCCGTCGGAGACGCGGCCGCGCAGCTCGTCCCAATGGCCCGGAAGCACGGACGCGGCCAGGTCGCGCGCGAGCGCCGCGCATTCATCGCCCGGATCGGCGTGGTCCTGGGAAGGGTTCTGGAACAGGCTGGCCATGAGGCATTGTGGCATGAAGGGGCGGGGCGTCAAAACCCAGCCCCCCATGCCGGGGTTGGATCAGCTGGGCGAGCGCAGATCGAGCGTGAACGGGAATTCCAGGCTCGGATGCGCCGGGGCGACCTGCATGCGCCCTGGTGTGTGGCCCATGCGGAAAAAGCGCGCCAGCCTGCGGCTCTCGGCCTCGTAGGCGTTGATCGGGAAGGTGGAGGGGTTGCTGCCGCCCGGATGCTCGACGTGGTACCGGCAGCCGCCGAGCGAGCGCTGCATCCAGGTGTCCACCAGATCGAAGGTCAGCGGCGCGTGCACGCCGATGCCCGGGTGCAGCGCCGAAGGCGGCCTCCAGGCGCGATAGCGCACGCCGCAGACGAATTCGCCGCTGCGCCCGGTGGGCTGCAGCGGCAGCGCCTGGCCGTTGACGGTGAGCACATGGCGGCTGTCGGTCAGGCCGTTGATCTTCACCTCCACCCTCTCCAGCGAGGAATCGACATAGCGCACCGTGCCGCCCACCGCGCCTTCCTCGCCCATGACGTGCCAGGGCTCCAGCGCCATGCGCAGCTCCAGCTTCATGCCGCGCACCGCGTAGTCGCCCAGCAGTGGGAAGCGGAAGGTGTGGTGCGGCGCGAACCATTGCGGATCGAAGTCGTAACCGGCTTCGCGCACCTCGGTGAGCACGTCCTCGAAGTCCAGCGCAATGAAGGTTGGCAGCAGAAAGCGGTCGTGCAGGGCAGTGCCCCAGCGTTGCAGCCGCGCGGTGTAGGGGGTGTGCCAGAAGCGGGCGATGAGCGCGCGCAACAGCAGTTGCTGCACCACGCTCATGCGCGCATGCGGTGGCATTTCGAAGGCGCGCAGCTCCAGCAGGCCCAGCCGCCCGGTGGCGCCGTCGGGGCTGTAGAGCTTGTCGATGCAGAACTCGCTGCGATGGGTGTTGCCGGTGACGTCGATGAGGATGTTGCGCAGGGTGCGATCCACGAACCATGCGGGTGCGTCAACTCCGTAACGCGCACGGTTGGCGCGCAGCTCGTTCAGGGCGATCTCGAGTTCATAGACCTGATCGTCGCGCGCCTCGTCCACCCGCGGCGCCTGGCTGGTGGGGCCGATGAACAGGCCGGAGAACAGATAGCTCAGGCTGGGGTGGTTGTGCCAGTAGGCGATCAGGCTGGCCAACAGGTCGGGACGGCGCAGGAAGGGGCTGTCCGCCGGGGTGGCGCCGCCGAGCACCACATGGTTGCCACCGCCGGTGCCGGTGTGGCGGCCGTCGAGCATGAACTTTTCGGCGCCCAGCCGGGTCTGGAACGCCGCCTGGTAGAGAAATTCGGTGTGATCGACCAGTTCGGCCCAGTTGTGCGCCGGGTGGATGTTGACCTCGATGACGCCGGGGTCGGGCGTGACCTGAAGCTGGTTCAGCCGCGGGTCGCGCGGCGGCGGGTAGCCTTCGAGCACCAGCTTGACCCGCAGCCGCTCGGCGGTGGTCTCGATGGCGGCGAGCAGGTCGAGGTAGTCGTCGGCGCTGGCCAGCGGCGGCATGAACACATAGAGCACACCGCCGCGAGCCTCCACGCACAGCGCGGTGCGCAGAATCCAGCTCGCCGACTCGAAACGATCGGGGTAGCGGCTGTCGCCTGGCCGCAGGCGCTGGCCATCGCCACTGGACCATGCCGCGCCACCGCGACCCGCCACCTCGCCCCGAAGCGGTGCGGCGACACCCTGGTTCTGCACCCCGACGGTGCCACCTTCGGCGTAACCGCCCCCGATGCGGTGCATCGGGCCGTACTGCAGCCGCAGTGCGGCGGCGTCGGGCAGGTTGCCGCGCGGGGCGAAGGGGTCTTGCGGCCAGTCGGAGGCGCGATCGCCGTCGGAAGCCCAGGGCAGCGAGTCCAGCGGCAGGCGCCAGCCCATGGCCGAGTCGCCGGGAATCAGGTACATGCGCTCGTCGCGGAAGAACCACGGGCCGGAGATCCAGCGCGGGCCGCTCAAGGAAACGCCGGGCCGTCCCAAGTTTCCTTGACCCCCTTGGGGAGCGGTCTGGGCGTCGCCCAGACCTGGGGGCTGTCCATTCTTCTGGGGTGAACCGGGCTCGCGGCGGATCGGCAGGGCATAGCCGGTGGGCGCCTTCAGGCCCTGGCTGAACACCTTGCGCAGGCGGGCGCGTTCGAGCTCGTCGTCCACCCGCGAGTCGAACGGGTCGACGTTGACCGGCAGGCGGCGCTCGCGCCACAGGTAGTACCACGTGTCCTCGAAGCCGGTCTGCACGTGGGCCGGATCGACCCCCAGCGTATCGACCAGGGCCAGCATGAAGGTCTGGGCGTCGAGGGCGGTGGCGGTGCCGCCCAGCCGTTCGTCGGCGAACAGCGCGGGGTTGTGCCAGCAGGGCTGGCCGTCGCGACGCCAGATGGCCGACAGCGCCCAGCGCGGCAGTTGCTCGCCGGGGTACCACTTGCCCTGGCCGAAGTGCAGAAAACCGCCAGGGCCGTAGCGGGCGATGAGCCTGCCGATGAGCTCGCCGGCGTAGCCGCGCTTGGTGGGCCCGAGCGCGTCGGTGTTCCATTCCGGCGCGTCGCGGTCGGTGGTGGCGACGAAGGTGGGCTCGCCGCCCTGGGTGAGGCGCACGTCGCCGGTCTTCAGGTGCTGGTCGACCACTTCGCCCAGGGTGAGCACGGCCTGCCACTGGTCATCGGTATAGGGCTTGGTGACGCGCGGCGATTCATAGATGCGGGTGACGGCCATGTGGTGGCTGAATTCCACCTCGCACTCGTCCACCAGGCCCTCGACCGGCGCCGCGCCCGAGGGCTGTGGGGTGCAGGCCAGCGGAATGTGGCCTTCGCCAGCGAGCAGCCCCGACGTGGGGTCGAGGCCGATCCAGCCCGCCCCCGGTAGATAGACCTCGCACCACGCATGCAGATCGGTGAAGTCGGCCTCGGCGCCGCTGGGGCCGTCGAGCGCCTTGACGTCGGGTGTGAGCTGGATCAGGTAGCCGGAGACGAAGCGCGCGGCCAGCCCGAGGTGGCGCAATACCTGGACCATGAGCCAGCCGGTGTCACGGCAGGAGCCGCAGGCCAGTTCCAGCGTCTGTTCGGGGGTCTGCACCCCCGGCTCCAAGCGGATGGTGTAGCCGATGTCGCGCTGCAGCCGCTGGTTGACGTCCACCAGGAAGTCGATGGTGCGGCGCGGGGTGAGGTCGAGGCTCTTGAGCAGGGCATCGAGGCGCGGGGTGCGCGCGTCGGCGGCCAGATAGGGGGCGAGCTCGGCCTTCAGATCGGGCGCATAGGTGAAGGGGAATTGCTCGGCCTCGGGTTCGAGGAAGAAGTCGAAGGGGTTGTAGACCGCCATCTCGGCCACGAGATCGACGGTGATCTGCAGCAGGGTGGTCTTGTTGGGAAAGGTCAGGCGCGCGAGGTAGTTGGAGAAAGGGTCTTGCTGCCAGTTGATGAAATGCTGGGCTGGCTCGACGCGCTGGCTGTACGACAGGATGGGCGTGCGGCAATGCGGCGCCGGGCGCAGGCGCACGACGTGCGGGGAAAGTCCTACCGGGCGATCGAAGCGGTAGGTGGTGGTGTGCGTGAGCGCGACGTGGATGGACATCCGGGCACCTGCGAAAGAGAGTTTGAAGGATGACTGGCGGCTTCAGGCGGCGAGGAAATCCTGGCTGATGCCCACGCCCAGATCGTTGATGCGCTCCAGGAAGTGAGTGAGATAGGCGTGCAGCCCGGTGGCCATGATGTCGTCGAGCCGACCGAACTGTAGCTGGGCGTTGAGCAGACCCGCGCGGCGCAATGTCTCGCGCGACTGCGGGTTGGCCACGGCCTGTAGGTGGTGGTTCACCGCGGCCATGCAGGCCGCCAGCGAGCGCGGCATGTCGGGCCGCAGGATGAGCAGCCCGGCCACGCGCTCGGGGGTGATGACGTCGCGGTACACCTTGCGGTAAACCTCGAACCCCGAAACCGAACGCAGCACGCCCGACCAGTGGTAGAAGTCGAGCTCCTGCAGGCGGCCATTCCCATTCGTCGATCCGTAGAAGTCGGACTGCAGGGCGTGGAATTTCACGTCGAGCAGGCGGGCGGTGTTGTCGGCTCGTTCCAGAAAGGTGCCGATACGCAGGAAGTGGTAGGCCTCGTCCTGCAGCATGGTGCCCGAGGTCACCCCGCGCGAGAGGTGCGAGCGGTATTTCACCCACTCGAAAAACTGGGCCGGATCCTGTCCGCACAATCCCTTGGTCAGCAGGCGCTGCGATTCGAGCCAGGTCTGGTTGACCGTTTCCCACACCTCGGTGGTGATGGCGCCGCGCACCGCGCGGGCGTTCTCGCGCGCCGCGCGCAGGCAGCTCTGGATCGACGAGGGGTTGCCGGTGTCGCACACCATGAAGTCGAGCACCTTGTCGGCGTCGATGGCGCCAAAGCGCTCGGTATAGGCCGAGGTCAGCTCGGAGATGCCCAGCAGCCCGCGCCAGCCCAACTGCATGGCCTCGGCGCCCTGCGGCAGCAGGGCCGATTGCACATGCACGTCGAGCATGCGGGCGGTGTTTTCGGCGCGTTCGGTGTAGCGGGCCATCCAGAACAGGTGATCGGCGGTGCGGCTGAGCATGGGAGTTCCTTGCCGGTTGGATGCGAAGGGCGGGGGTCTACTTTTCCAGCACCCAGGTGTCTTTAGTGCCGCCGCCTTGCGAGGAGTTGACCACCAGCGAGCCCTCGGTCAGCGCCACCCGTGTGAGGCCACCGGGCACGATGGACACGGTCTTGCCCGACAGCACGAAGGGCCGCAGATCGAGGTGACGCGGCGCAATGCCCGACTCGACATAGGTGGGGCAGGTGGACAGGGCCAGCGTGGGCTGGGCGATGTAGTGATGGGGGTTGGCCTTGATTTTCTCGGCGAACGCGGCGATCTCGGCCTGGGTGGAAGCCGGGCCGACCAGCATGCCGTAGCCCCCGGCGCCGTGCACCTCCTTGACCACCAGCTCGGACAGGTGCTCCAGCACATAGCTCAGGCTGTCGGGCTCGCGGCACATGCGGGTGGGCACGTTGTGCAGTAGCGGCGCTTCACCCAGGTAGAACTCGATCATGCGCGGCACATAGGGATAGATCGACTTGTCGTCGGCCACGCCGGTGCCGATGGCGTTGGCCAGATTGACGTTGCCCGCGCGGTAGGCGCGCATCAGCCCGGCGCAGCCCAGCGAGGAGTCGGCGCGGAACACCTTGGGATCGAGAAAGTCGTCGTCGACGCGGCGGTAGATCACGTCCACCCGCTGCGGGCCCTGGGTGGTGCGCATGTAGACGAAGTCGTCCTTGACGAACAGATCCTGCCCCTCGACCAGCTCCACGCCCATTTGCTGGGCGAGGAAGGCGTGTTCGAAATACGCCGAGTTGTACATCCCCGGCGTGAGCACGACCACGGTGGGTTCGCTCACGCTGGACGGCGCCACGGCGCGCAGCTTTTCCAGCAGCAGATCGGGGTAATGCGCCACCGGGGCGATGCTGTGGCGGGCGAACAGCTCGGGGAACAGGCGCATCATCATGCGCCGGTTTTCCAGCATGTAGCTCACGCCCGAGGGCACGCGCAGGTTGTCTTCGAGCACGAAGTATTCGCCCTCGCCCTGGGCGTTTTCGGCGCGCACGATGTCGATGCCGGCGATCTGCGCGTAGACGTGGTGCGGCAGGTCGATGCCCATCATCTCGGGGCGAAACTGGGCGTTGCCATAGACCTGCTCGGTCGGCACGATGCCCGCCTTGAGGATCTCCTGATCGTGATAGACGTCGTGGATGAAGCGGTTGAGCGCGGTGACGCGCTGCTTCAGCCCGGCTTCGAGATGCTTCCATTCGGCCGCGGGAATGATGCGCGGTATCAGGTCGAAGGGAATGAGCCGCTCGGTGCCCGCCTCGTCGCCGTACACCGCGAAGGTGATGCCGACGCGGCGAAAGATCAGCTCGGCTTCCTCGCGCTTGGCGCGTATGGTGTCGGGCGGTTGCTGCGCCAGCCACTGGGCGTACTGCGCATAGTGCGGGCGCACGCCGCCGCTCGCGGGGGTCATTTCATCGTAGAAGGGCATCGTCGTCTCTCGAAGCGGCCGTCTGGGCAGACCTGTGCAGCGAGGTTAGCAAGATACAGGCCAACCGTGGGGGCCATGTGACAGCGCGATGACGCAGCGGCGCTGCGCTGATCGGCGTCAACTAGCGGTCAGTCGGAGGATGCTTCTTGCTGCGCGCTCCAATAGTGCGGCTGTTGCGCCCGCCAGGCGACAAAGGTATCGGGCGCTTCGTCGCGCCAGCGAAGCGCGCCCTGAAGATCGGTGCGCCACAGCGCGATGCCGCGCGCGGAGTAGCGCTCGACCACCAGCGGATGCGGATGGCCGTGGGCGTTGCGGTAGCCCGCCTGCACCACCGCGGCGCGGGGCATCACGGCGTCGAGCAGGGCGTC
This sequence comes from Thiomonas bhubaneswarensis, assembly GCF_001418255.1. Classification (GTDB taxonomy): domain Bacteria; phylum Pseudomonadota; class Gammaproteobacteria; order Burkholderiales; family Burkholderiaceae_C; genus Thiomonas; species Thiomonas bhubaneswarensis. The sequence goes on along the minus strand of NZ_LIPV01000011.1, from coordinate 35,061 downwards.
GCTCGACGAGGTTTTGCTGCCGTGGTGCGGCACCAACAGCACATCGGCATAGGGCAGCGCCTCAGCCGCGTGCAGCGCGCGTTCCTGCGGCTGGTCGATGTCGCCGGTGAGCAGCGCCGAGGCGCCGCGCGCGCTCACATGCAGCACGCAGGAGGCGGCGTTGTCGTTGCGCGGCAGCTCCTCAGGCAGCGGGCTGATGATGCGAAAGTCCACGCCGTCCCAGGTCCAGCGTTGCCCGGCGGCGCAGGCGTGGACCTTGCTCAGACCGTAGCGCGCAGCAGCCTGTGGTGGCGCCGAGGTCAGCAGCTCGGCCTTGGGGTGGGCGCGGGCGATGGTGGCCGCGCCGCCGGCGTGGTCGCTGTCGTCGTGGCTCACCACCACGCGGTCCAGACGCCGCACGCCCAGGCTGTGCAGCAGCGGCAGCAGCACGCGCCCGCCGGCGTCCACCCCTGGCGCCTGCTGCGGCCCGGTATCAAACAGCAGGGTGTGGCGCGCGGTGCGCACCACCACCGCCATGCCCTGGCCGACATCGGCGAACCACAGCTCCGTCTCGCCCTGTGCGGGCGCGGTGCCGGGGTTGCTGGCCAGCGGCACCAGCAGCAACAGCCCCGGCGCGCGCAGCCGCCAACCCCACGGCAGCGCCAACGCCAGCACGCCCAGCGCGGCCAGACCCAGGGTGAGGGCATCGGGCGCGGCGGCATGCCATTGCGCCAGCGGCCAGTCGGCCAGATGCCGCAGCGCGACATCCAACCCTTGCTGAATCCACGCGGCGAGGCGCCAGACCCAGCCGTCCAGCGGCGACGGCAACAGCAGGCCGCCCACCGCCAGCGGCGCCACGCCCATGGTGACGACGGGAATGGCCAGGGCATTGGCCAGAGGCGAGAGCAGCGCGATCTGCTGGAAGAACAACAGCGTGAGCGGTGCCAGCGCCAGGGTGGCGACCCACTGCGTGCGGCTGGCCTCGCGCAGCCGCAGCCAGACCCGCCGCCACCACGGCGGCCGGGCCGCATCGGCACCCAGGCCCTCGGGCCGCCCGCGGTCGGCGGCGACGAACAGCATGCCCACCGCGACGAAGGACAGCCAGAATCCGGCCTGCCGCACCGCCCACGGGTCCCACAGCAGCACGGCGGTGAGCGCCAGCGCCATCACGTCACGCCAGTCCGCGCGCAGCCCACGCTGGCGCAGGATCAGCACCACCGCCAGCATCAGCAGGGTGCGCTGCGCGGGCACGCCCCAGCCCGCGACCACGGCATAAGCGGTGGCCGTGACCAGCGCCCCCCAGGCCGCCACGGTGGGCGCGGGCAGCACCAGCGTCCACGGGCGACGCAGGCGGGCCGTCTGCCGCCAGGCCGCGCTGATCAGCCGCATCGCCAGCCAGGCCAGCAGGGTGATGTGCAGGCCCGAGATGCTCATCAGGTGCGCGACCCCGGTGATGCGGTAAGTGGCCCAGTCGCTGGCGGTGATGGCGGCCTGGTCGCCCAGCGCCAGGGCGATGACGGTGCCCGCTGCGGGGAGGGGCATCCGTAGCGTGTGCGAAGCACTGTTCTCACCTCCCCCGGCAGTGGGGGAGGTTGGGAGGGGGCCGGGCGGCCCCTGCAACGCGGCCATCATGCGCTGGCGCAGGTGGTCACGCAGTTGGGCGACCCAGTCGGCGGGGTCGTGGCGCATGCCAAGCCGTTGCGGCGGCGGGCCCATGCGGCTGACCGTGCCGGTGGCGCCGATGCCGTCGCGGAACAAGCTCAGTTCGGCATCGTTGCCGCCCGGGTTGGCATAGCCGTGCGGGCGCTTGAGCCGCACGGAGAATTGCCAGATCTGACCTGGATGCACGCGCGGTGGCGCCTCAGCGGGCCCGTTGCGTGGCCGCTTTGCGTACCAGCTGAGCGATAGCCTGTCCGGCACCCCGGGCGGGGCCTGCGTGACGTCGAGGACGAAGCGCGTCGCGTCGGGGTAGAGCACGGGCAGGTCGGTCACCACGCCGCGCACCTGCACCACTTGAGATTCCAGTGCCGGGTCGAGCCGGTCGGCCAGCAGCGGATGCGCTCGCCAGCCCGCCATGCCGAAGGCCAGCATCGCCCCGCCGAGCGCGAGCAAGGCCTGCACGCCCAGACGCGCGAGGCGCCGCTGGCAAGGCCTACCGCCACGGCGGCCGCGCCAGCCGATCAGCGCCAGAGTCGCTGCGGCACCGGCTGCCGTCTGCGCGACATAAACCGGCTGCGGCCACAGCGCAGCCTGCGCGGTCTGCAGCGCACAGCCCAGCAGGACGGCAAGGGCAAAGGTCGGCAAGACGGGTTCCTTCGGAAGCGCCTGAGGTCAAGCGCGATCGCAAGATTGCAAGCTATGCATGATGTCAGCTTTACAAGTCTCTACAGTTGCGCCGCGTCATACGGTGGGGCGAGGAGCCTGTCGGACTTGAGGATCGCGGGCTGCCACATGGCATCCCCATGCCCATTTTCGCCTTCCGCGCCTCAAGCCCGACAGGCTCCCAGGCGCGTTTGTATGGTTCAATTTGCGCCAAAGTCTTCGGGAGCCCACGCATGCATCGTCACCCTCCATCGCCTGTCGTCCATCGTCCCCTGCGCTTGAGCGCGGCACTCGCTGCCCTGGGTGCCCTGGCCCTGGGGGGGTGTGCGACCCCGGTCAACCTCAACCAGCCCGCGCCGGTGCAGCAGCTCAACCCGCCCGCGCCGCGCGTGACCGTGCCGCCCTCGACCTATGCGCCCGTGACGCCGCAGCCCGTCCAGCCGCCGCCGAGCGAAGCGCAGCCGCTGGCGCCGAGCGCGCCGATCACGGTGCAGCCGCTCGGGCCGTCCGGCGTCGCGCCCGCTGCGAGTGCGCCCAGCGCGGCGGTGGCGCCACCCCCGCCTGCCCAGTCCGAGTCGGCACCGCCCTCGAACGCTCCGGCCTTGCCGCCCGGCGCGGTGCGCTTCAACTGTCAGGATGGCAGCTCCTTCATCGCCACCTTTGGCGACGTGTCGGTCACCCTGCAGACGGCGCTGGGCAATCTCACCCTTGACCAGACCGTCTCCGCCGATGGCGCCCGCTACCGCAACAGCGCCTTTCAGGTCTGGTTCAAGGGCCGCCAGGCCACGGTGACCAACTTCCTGCAGAACACCAACACGGTGTGCCAGCAGCAGTGACCCTGCAGGCGTAGAAAATGATGCATCTTTTACTTTCAGATACAGACGCCGCGGAAAAAACCCCCTCAAATAGGGTATAAGTCCTTTGTCTAAGTCGGCGGTGTGACCTTTTTCGCCCGCCCGGGTTGCCAGAAGACGGCCTGTGACTTCGCCTGGTTTTGCGTGGTTCACGCGGCACGGAATGCCTCGCTGCAGAGGCATTCCGCCTGCGCAACCACCCATTTTGGAGTCACACCATGCAGCCGTCCCGTCGTCTTTTCATCCAGAAATCCCTTCTCGCCATTCCAGCGGTAGGCTCGCTCGCCGCCTGCGGCGGCGGGGGAGGAACCAGCACAGCCAGCACCGGATCGGCCGGCGCAGTGGCCGCGACACCCGGTGGAGCCACCCCGGCAAGTACCAGCCCGGTATCGACCACCCCGGCAAGCACCACGCCCTACGTCGTGCCCGTTGGACAGGATCTCTCCGTCGGTCTGAAACAAGTGGGCATGAACCCTGTGCCCTACAGCAAGCTGGCCAAACCTGCCAAGGGCCAAACCGTCACCGACCCCGACTTCGGCCTCAAGATCACCCGCATCACCGACTGCGTGGCCGACTTCAAGAATCTCTGCGTCGCCCCGGCCTATCCCACGGCGATGGCCTGGAACTGCGACGAAACCCGCTTCATCCTGTACGTGCCGGGTTCCACGGCGCAGACCGGTGGGCAACAAGGCTGGGCCATGTACGACGGCACGACTTACGCCTTCATCAAGTTCCTCGACATCAACCCGGGTGACGTCGAGCAGTTCTATTGGGATCACCAAGACCCAGCCACGCTGCGCTACATCGACAATCATTCGTCGGGAAGCACCAATCTGGCCGACCTCACCGCGATCAACGTCGAAACCGGTGCCAAGACCATCATTCACAGTTTCCTGCCCAACGGACTGCCGCCGGGTTGCCCGTCTGGCGTGACGGGTGTGCGTTGCGGTTATCCGTTCGCGCTGGGGGTGAACTCTCTGGGACAGAGAGTCTGGGGCCTGGGGGCGTTTGGCGGGCCGATCGGCAATGTCGCGGGCGAGCTGGGCATGTGGGTGTTCGGTTTCAACGAGGCGACGGGCGCGTTCACGATTTACGACTCGACCATTCCGCAACCGCAGGCGCGGGGATCGACGCCGTTCCCTTCCGTGTCAGGCAAGTTCTTCATCTGGAATGGCGCTGCCGCCACGAATCTCGAATCGACCCCCACCACGCAATCGGGCATTTTCGACGCGACCACCGGCAAGCTGCTTCGCATGGTGAACTTCGACACCAACGAGCATTGCGACACCGCGATGGACGCCAACGGCAACGACCTGCTGGTGGGTTCGCAGTTCAGCCGCAACACCGGCGGCAATGGCAACGTCATCGTCTGCAACATCAACACCGGCCAGGTCTTCAACTATGTGGGCGAATCCAGCGGCTGGGGTTATCCGGTCACGGGGTCACTCAGTGGCTCGACCGCGTGGAAAAACCCTTCGTGGGTTGTCACCGGGATGACGGGCAACATCTACGGCACCGGCAGCAACGGTCAGGCCACGCCGGGCAGCAGTGGCAACAGCGGGCCGACCGCCAACCCCTGCACCATCCTCGATCAGGAGCTGATGATCACCAACCTGACCAACGGCACCACCTGGCGTATCGCCCACCATCGCTCCACCGGCAATTACAGCAATGCGTCGCAGAGCAACTACTGGGCGCAGCCGAACGTGACCTTCAGCACCAGCGGCACGCGCATTCTGTTCAACAGCGACTGGGGCGATGGCGACCCGAGCAATCCGACGGTCAACCCCAACGCCGCCATCGACACCTATGTACTGACCCTGCCGTCCTTCGGCTGATCGTCTGAAGAGCTTGCGCAGACGCATGTCCGCAAGCTCGAAGCGCCTATCGCTTCTCCCCCTGTTCACTCCCCTGCAGCCGCACTAGCATCGTGTCACCGGCATCAAAGTCGGCCGCCGTCCACAAGACGGCGTGCGGGCTGCGCTCGTGTGCAGCACCGCATTTGCCCGGCCAGCCTGATCGGCGGCCGATCGGTGATCCCAAGCGCCACCGCATGAGGTGCGCGCGCAACAAGGAGACAGGCGATGAACGCTCCCCTACCCGAGCCCATCCGTCGAGCGCTGGCGAACATCTCGCTGGACGACAAATACACCCTCACATCCGGCCGCGCCTTCATGAGCGGCATCCAGGCGCTGGTGCGTCTGCCCATGCTGCAGCGCCAGCGCGATGCCGCTGCCGGGCTCAACACGGCGGGTTTCGTCTCGGGCTATCGTGGCTCGCCGCTGGGTGGCTATGACCAGGCGCTGTGGAAGGCGAAAAAGATTCTCGAAGCCAACCACGTGGTGTTCAAACCCGGGGTGAACGAGGAGCTGGCGGCCACGGCCGTGTGGGGCACGCAGCAGCTCGACCTGTTTCCCGACAAGAAGAAGTACGACGGGGTGTTCGGCATCTGGTACGGCAAGGGGCCCGGGGTGGACCGTTGCTCGGACGTGTTCAAGCACGCCAACAGCGCAGGCACCGCGCGGCACGGTGGGGTGATCGCTGTAGCGGGCGATGACCATGTGGCCAAATCGTCCACCCTGGCGCACCAGAGCGACCATATTTTCAAGGCGTGCGGACTGCCGGTGTTCTTTCCCACCTCGGTGCAGGACATTCTCGATCTGGGTGTGCACGCCTTTGCCCTGAGCCGCTATGCCGGGGTCTGGTCGGGCATGAAGACCATCCAGGAAATCGTGGAGTCTTCCGCGGCGGTGGATGTGGGTGCCGACCGCGTGCGCATCCTGTTGCCTGAGGATTTCATGCTGCCCGAGGGTGGCGTGCACATCCGCCTGCCCGACACGCCGCTGGCGCAGGAAGCGCGGCTGATGGATGTGAAGTGGTATGCGGCGCTGGCCTACATCCGCGCCAATCGCCTCAACCACACCGTCATCGACAGCCCGCACGCGCGCCTAGGGCTGATGGCTTCGGGCAAGGCCTACAACGATACCCGGCAAGCCTTGAACGACCTCGGGCTAGACGCCGACACCTGCGCGCAGCTCGGCATCCGGCTGCACAAGGTCGCCGTGGTCTGGCCGCTGGAGGCGGGCATCACGCGCGAATTCGCCACCGGGCTGCAGGAGATCCTCGTCATCGAGGAAAAGCGCCAGGTCATCGAGTATCAGCTCAAGGAGGAGCTCTACAACTGGCGCGAAGACGTGCGGCCCAACGTCATCGGCAAGTTCGACGAGCGCGAGGGCGACCGCACCGGCGGCGAATGGAGCCAGCCCAATCCCGGCGTCAACTGGCTGCTGCCGGCCAAGGCCGATCTGTCGCCTGCCATCATCGCCCGCGCCATCGCCGCGCGTCTGGAGCGGCTGGGCATCCTGCGCGACGCCGGGGTGGACGTGCAGCGGCGCATCCGCGAGCGTCTGGCGGTGATCGACGCGCGCGAGCGCAGCCTGCAGGCGCCTGCGGCCAACGCCCAGCGTCCGCCCTGGTTCTGCTCAGGCTGCCCGCACAACACCTCTACCCGCGTGCCCGAGGGCTCGCGCGGCATGGCCGGCATAGGCTGCCATTACATGGTGGTGTGGATGGACCGCGCCACGCAGACCTTCAGCCAGATGGGCGGCGAGGGCGTGGCCTGGGTGGGCCAGGCGCCGTTCACCACCGAAAAACACGTCTTCGTCAACCTGGGCGACGGCACTTACTACCACTCGGGTCTGCTCGCCATCCGCCAGGCCATTTCTGCAGGTGTGAACGCGACCTACAAGATTCTGTTCAATGACGCGGTGGCGATGACCGGCGGACAGCCGGTCGAGGGCGGTCTGACGGTGCCGCAGATCAGCCGTGAGCTTGAAGCTGAGGGCGTGCGCCGCATCGTGGTGGTGACCGACGCGCCGCAGAAATATGCCCACGCCGTCGGTCTGGCCAGCGGCGTCACCGTGCGCCACCGCGACGATCTCGACGCCATTCAGCGCGAACTGCGCGAAGAGGCCGGTGTCACCATCATCATCTACGACCAGACCTGCGCCACCGAAAAGCGCCGCCGCCGCAAGCGCGGGCAGATGGTCGATCCGGCGCGGCGCGTGGTCATCAACCCCCTGGTGTGCGAGGGCTGCGGCGACTGTTCCGACCAGAGCAACTGCCTCTCGGTCGAACCGCTGGAGACCGAGTTCGGCCGCAAGCGCACCATCAACCAGAGCAGCTGCAACAAGGATTTTTCCTGCCTCAAGGGTTTCTGCCCGAGCTTCGTCACGGTGGAATGCGGCACGCTGCGCAAACCCAGGCCGCAGCCGGGCGCGGATCTGGCGTCCATGCCCGAACTGCCTTATCCCGAGGTGCCCGACCCGGTGCGTGACGACGTGGCCGGTGGCGGCTGCTACGGCATCGTCGTCGCCGGTGTGGGCGGCACCGGTGTCATCACCATAGGCCAGCTGCTGGGCATGGCCGCGCACATCGAGGGCAAGGGCGTGGTCACGCAGGATGCCGCCGGGCTGGCGCAAAAGGGCGGCGCCACCTGGAGCCATGTGCTCATCGCGGGCGACCCCGAGCAGATCGTCACCACCCGGGTCGGCACGGCCGAGGCCGAGCTCATCCTCGGCTGCGACCCCATCGTCACCGCCGACCGCGAAACCCTCTCGCGGGTGCGCGAGGGCCGCACCCACATCGCGCTCGACACCCACGGCACGCCCACGGCGGCCTTCGTCCACAACCCCGACTGGCAATTCCCCGACGCCGCCTGCCACAAGGCCATCGAACAGGCCGCGGGCGCCGACAGGGTGGCGGGGTTCGACTGCGTGCGCGCCGCCGAAAGACTGCTGGGCGATGCCATCTACGCCAACCCGATGCTGCTGGGCTTTGCCTGGCAGAAGGGCTGGGTGCCGCTCGGCCATGCCGCACTGATGCGCGCCATCGAACTCAACGCCGTGCAGGTGGAGAAAAACAAGGCGGCCTTCGAGTGGGGTCGGCACGCCGCGCATGACCCCCAGGCCATCGCCGCGCTCACCGCGACCGAACAGGTGATCGAGCTGGTGAAGCGGCCCAGTCTCAACGAGATCATCAAGCGCCGAGTGGGGTTCCTCACCGACTACCAGAACGCCGCCTATGCGCAGCAGTTCACCGCCTTCGTGGCGCAGGTGCGGGCGGCCGAGGCGCCGCTGAAATCCACCGCGTTGACCGAGGCCGTGGCGCGCAACCTGTTCAAGCTCATGGCGTACAAAGACGAGTATGAAGTGGCGCGGCTGCAGTCCGACCCGGCTTTCGCCAAACAACTGCAACAGCAGTTCGAAGGCGATTTCAAGCTGCATTACTTTCTTGCGCCGCCGCTGTGGAGCCGGCGCAATGCCAAGGGCGAGTTGATCAAGCGCGAGTTCGGCCCGTGGATGGGCCTGGCCTTCCGGCTGCTGGCGCCGCTCAAGGTGCTGCGCGGCACCGCACTCGATCCCTTCGGGCATACGGCCGAACGGCAGCAGGAACGCGCCCTGATCGCCCGCTATCGCGACACGGTGAGCGAATTGCTGCGCGGCCTGGATGCCGACCCTTCAGAGCCGCGCCGCCAGCTCGCCTTACAGATCGCACGCCTGCCCGACAGCATCCGCGGCTACGGTCACGTCAAGCAGCGTCATCTACAGCAGGTGCTGCCGCAGTGGGACGAGCTGATGCGGCAGTGGCGCGAGCCGCCGACCGACGCGTCCGCAAGCTCTAATGCGGAAACGGCGCGAGCTGTGGTGTGACCGCAGCCGGGTGGCGCGCTCCGCTCAGCCTGAGCCACCCGGCGAGTGGGCATAATCAGTTCCATCCGAGCGCCCCAGGGTCAGCGGGCGGTTCGACATTTCCTTGAGGGTAGGGCGATCATGCTCTGGAAAAACGGCAGACGCAGCGACAACATCGAAGACCAGCGCACCGTAGGCCCGGCGCGTCGCGGAGGGCTGGTGAGTGGGGGCATAGGCACCATCATTCTCGCCTTGGTGGCGCTGTATTTCGGCGTCGATCCGGGCGTGGTGCTGAACCAGGTGGCGCAGCAGCAAACGCAGCAAAGCGCGCAGCACGCGCCCGCCGAGCTCAGCGCCCAGGACCAGCAGGACAAGGCCTTCCTCTCCGTCGTGCTGGCCGATACCGAAGACACCTGGCGCGAGCTTTTTCAGCAGGCCGGGCGGCAGTACGTCGATCCCAAGCTGGTGCTGTTTTCCGGTGCGGTGCAGTCGGCCTGCGGCTATGCGCAAGCAGCCACCGGGCCGTTCTACTGCCCCTCAGACCAGAAGCTCTATCTCGATACCCAGTTCTTCCAGGAGTTGCAGCAGCGTCTGGGCGCCAGAGGCGACTTCGCCCAGGCTTATGTGATCGCGCATGAGGTCGGCCATCATGTGCAGAACCTGCTGGGTGTGGAGGCCAAGGTGCGCGAGGCCATGCAGCGCAGCAGCCCGCAGCGGGCCAATGCCCTGCTGGTGCGGCTGGAGTTGCAAGCCGACTGCTATGCCGGGGTCTGGGCCTATCACGCCCAGCACGAGCGGCAGGTGCTCGAGCCCGGCGACGTGGAAGAGGCCATCAACGCCGCGCAGGCGGTGGGCGACGACCGGCTGCAGCAGCGGGCGCAGGGCTATGTGGTGCCCGACTCGTTCACGCATGGCACGTCGGCGCAGCGGGCGCGCTGGTTCGAAACCGGCTTCGCCAGCGGTCGCCCGCAAGTCTGTGACACCTTCAACGCAGCTCAGCTCTGAACCATGCCCGCAACCTGGATGACGGCCATCGGCGCCGCACTGCCCTACATCGAATCGGTGGCCAAGCTCGCCTTGCCGGTGTTCAAGCAGCGCAAGTCGGACAAGGAGGCCGCCGAAACCCAGCAACGGCAGATCGAGGAGCTGCAGACCGCGGTGACGCACAACGCCGAACATGTGCGCGCGCTGGCGCAGCAGTTGCAGACCACCGTGACCGCGCTGGAACAGGCCGGCGTGCAGCTTGCTGCGGCTCAGCAGCGGCAGCAGCGCTGGGCGCTGGCGGCTTTCGGGCTGGGCGTTGTCGCACTGGTGCTGGCCTTGGTGGCGGTGCTGCGCTGAAGCGCCGCGTCGTCGCTGCCCTGGCGCGTTGATCTTCCATGCTGGAGTCCTTGCTGCACTTCCCGGCCTTGCAGGCGCTGCTTCTGGCTGCGGTTGGCGCGCTGGCGTTCTGGCTGCGCGATGTGCCGGGGCTGGCACTTTCGTGGATACGGCGGTTTTTCATCACCACGCTCACCCTGGACTCGCGTGACGAATTTCTGTTCGCCGCGATGGTGGAATACATGGACCTGCATCCGGCGCTGCGGCAGGTCAACCAGTTCACCGCGCGCCTACCTCTCACCCGGAGAGGGGTTGCATATCCTGCGCATCGACGGTCGACTGGTGTGGGTGCGGCGCGAAGTGCAGGTGACGCAAAGCGTGTTCGAGCGCATCAGCCTGTCGCACTTTGGACGCAGCAGCGCCTTTCTCACCCGCTTTCTGCAGCAAGCCATTGATGCCCGCGCCAACCGCGAGTCGGACGCGCTCTCGGTCTATATCCCCAACCCGTTTCATGGCGGCGACTGGATGCGCGCGCGACTGGGCAGCCGCCGTCCGCTGGCCTCGGTGGTCCTCAAGGCGGGGCTGGCGGAGACTCTGCTGGGCGATTTGCAGCGCTTTTACCGGGCGCGCGACCGCTACGCCGAGCTGGGCATCCCTGGCGGCGCGGCTATCTGTTGTACGGTCCGCCGGGTACGGGCAAGACTTCGCTGGTCACGGCGCTGGCGTCTGAGCTGCGGCTCAATGTCTGCACCCTGAGCCTGGCCTCGCCCGTGGTGACGGATGAAAAAATCCACACCCTGCTGGCCGCCGTGCTGCAGCGATCGTTGCTGCTGATCGAGGACGTGGACGCCTTCTTCCATCAGCGCGACGCCGCGCATACCCAGGTGCGGCTGTCGTTCTCGGGCTTTCTCAACGCGCTCGACGGCGTGGCCACGCAAGAAGGCAATGTGCTGTTCATGACCACCAACCACATCGACCGCCTCGACGAGGCGCTGATCCGCGCGGGCCGCATCGACGAACGCGTGGCACTGGACGTCTGTGATGAAGACCAGCTCCGCAGGCTCTACCTCAAATTTCACGCCGATCCGCAAGCCGCGGCGCAGTTTGCGCGCGAGCATGCGGTGCAGCATCTCGCTGCCGCACAGGTGCAAGGCCTGTTGATGCGCCGCTTCGGGGCCGTTCCCAGGGAACCGGAGCAGGCGGTTCTCGCGCAAACAACAGTCTGAGCCTGGCTGCGACGCGGTGTCGCAGCACTTTGGCCTGCATCAACCCCGAAATGATCTGCACCCCGTAACCTGCTTACAAATGGTTGCGCTCTCGCTGTCGAGAGCACGGCATCAGCAAAGGGACGGAAGATGACTCAATTCAAGGGATGGCGCGCTGCCCTGGCAGCGTCCTTGGTGGCGCAGTGTGGCCTTGCCGTAGCGGTCGGCAAGTTTTCCGATCAGGAGGTGCAGCGCGGCGCGTATCTCGCGCGGGCCGGTGATTGCGTGGCCTGCCACACGGCACCCGGCGGAAAGCCCTTTGTCGGCGGGCTGAAGATGGACATGCCCATTGGCGCCATCTATTCCACCAACATCACGCCCGACAAAACCCACGGCATCGGCAATTACACCTTCGAGCAGTTCGACCGCGCGGTTCGGCATGGTGTTGCGCCCGGCGGCAAGCATCTCTATCCCGCCATGCCCTATCCGTCTTATGTGCGGGTGAATCAGGCCGACATGAAGGCGCTGTACGCCTACTTCATGCAGGGCGTGCCGCCCGACCCCACGCCCAATCGCAAGCCCGACATGGTGTGGCCCATGACCATCCGCTGGCCGCTGGCCATCTGGAACTGGATGTTCGTGCGCGACACCACCTTCACCCCTGACCCCAAGCAGAGCGCGCAGTGGAACCGCGGCGCCTACCTCGTCGAAGGGCTGGGCCATTGCGGCTCCTGCCACACGCCCCGCGGTCTGTTCTTCCAGGAAAAGGCGCTGAGCTCGCGCGGTCCCAACGGCGACTTCTATCTCTCCGGCTCGCAGGTCGAACATTGGTTCGCCACCAATCTGCGCGGCAACTGCATGCAGAAGTGGACGGCGGGCGACATCGCCGAGTTGCTGCAGACGGGTAAGACCGCCAACTTCACCGCGCTGGGCAGCATGACCGAGGTCATCTCGCACAGCACCCAGCACCTCAAACCCGACGACCTGCAGGCGATGGCGGTCTACATCAAATCGCTCAAGCCTGTGCTGACCCAGCAGACCCCCGCCAGCAAGGACTCGGCCACGGTGCAGCGCGGAGCTGCGGTCTACAACCAGCACTGCGTCGCCTGCCATCAGGCCAACGGCCAAGGCCTGGCGCAGGTCTTCCCCGGGCTGGCGAAAAACGCCACGGTGCAATGCTCCGACCCGAACAACAGCATTCGCGTGGTGCTGGCCGGCGGCAGCACCGTGGTGACCGAGAAGGCGCCGGCGCCCATGGTCATGCCGCCCTTCGCGCAGTCGCTCAATGACCAGCAGGTCGCCGATGTCGTGACCTACATCCGCGCCACCTGGGGCAATGGCGCCTCGGCGGCCACGCCCGAGCAGGTCAGGGCGCTGCGCAAGGCGATCATCAAGGATTGAGCCTGCATCCGGCGCTGCGACAATGCGCCGGATGACCCGTCTCACCGCGCTGCAGCGCATTCTCACCCTGGGGGCGATGACCGCCTTCGCCCCGATGTCCATCGATATGTACCTGCCGGGCTTCACCGCCCTGCAGCACGATCTGCGCACCACGCCCGAGGCGGTGCAGCGCACCTTGGTGGTGTTTTTCATCGGACTGGCGCTGGGCCAGGCTTTCTGGGGGCCGGTGTCCGACCGGTACGGGCGCAAGCGGCCGCTGCTCATGGGCATCGTGCTCTACGTTGTGGGCTCGCTGGGCTGCGCCTTGGCCACCTCCATCGACGCCCTGATGGCGTGGCGACTGCTGCAGGCTCTGGGCGGGTGCGCAGGCATCGTGATCGCTCGCAGCATGGTGCGGGATCTTTACGAGCCGGTCGATGCGGCGCGGGTGTTCTCCCGGCTCACGCTGGTGCTCGGGGCGGCACCCATTCTGGCGCCGCTGGCGGGCGCCGCCCTGGTTCAGACCTGGAGCTGGCGCGCGATCTTTCTCGTGCTGGTGGCGTTTGGCGTCGCCTGTCTGCTGGCTGCGCTGGCCTTGCCGGAATCGCTGGCGCCCGGCGCGCGCAGCAGTGCCCGGCAACACCCGGTGCGCAACGCCTTGCGTACTTACGGCGATTTGCTGCGCGACCGGCGCTTCATCGGCTTCGCGCTCAGTGGTGCGTTGGGGCAGTCGGCCATGTTTGCCTACATCGCCGGAGCGCCGTTCGCGCTCATGCAGGTGTATGGCCTGAGCCCGGCGCAGTTCGGCTGGGTGTTCGGGGCCAACGCCCTTGGCCTGATCGCGGCGTCGCAGCTCAACCACGCGCTTCTGGCCCGCGTGGCCAGCGATGCGCTGCTACGTCGCGCGCTGCGCAGCCTCACGGTTTGGGCAGTGTCGATGGTGGTGCTGATCGCGCTGGGCGCGGGCGGCCTCTGGGGCGTGGTCGTTCCGCTGTTTCTTGCGTTGTCCAGCCTGGGATTCTCGTTTCCGAACGCGACGGCGCTGGCGCTGGCGCACCAGTCGGGCCGGGTGGGCAGCGCCGCCGCGCTGATCGGCAGCATCCAGTTCACGCTCGCAGCGGTCAGCGGCACGGCTGTCGGCCTGTTCAGCGCGCACAGCGCACTGCCGATGGCCGGGGTGTTCTGCGCCTTTGCCGTGCTGGCGCTGTTGGCCAACCAGCGCCTCACACCGCGCTGACGGCGTCGATCGGATGGGTCGATCAGAGCGCCGCGATCGCCTGTTCCAATTCGGCAAAGCTCTGCATCTGGCCGCTGGCGTGCAGCTCCACGCCAAGTTGCCGACCCACGCGCACTGCCGAGAAGATGCCCCGCACCACGGGTTTGCCGTCGGTTTCGAGCACCAGCGCGTGCTGGCGGCCGGAATGACGCAGGGTGAGCACGATTTCGGCCACGGTGGAGCGCAGCACCTCGGCGTAGTCGAGCACTTCGATGTGCTGCTGCGGCACCATGCACTGCGCCACAGTGACCGCGTCGCTCGGAATCTGGTTCTCAGTGGCAGCGCGTACGGGCTTTTCGCCCATCAGATCGCGCGCCGTGATCAGGCCGACGACATGGCGCGAGGCGTTGGTGACCAGCAGCAGTCGCACCCCGGCGTGCATCATTTTCTGCAGCGCGTTGTTGGCCGTGGCGTCGGGATCGATGGTGAAGGCGGGGGTATGACGCAGATCGGTCATCACATCGGTGGCCGGGGAATCCGGGGTGACGCTGCCCGGACGGCCGTGGTCGAACTCGATCACCGGCGTGCCCGCCGGAAGGGGATGATGATGCAGATGGCGTTGTGTGGACATGAGGAGGCTCTCCCGAAAAAAGTGAGGCGATTGCTGCGGTGCAATACGTCTTTCGATGCTCTCAATTTAGTCCGTGCTGCGCTGCCCTGTTGTATCGAAATGTCGTTGCCGACCGTGTTGCGACGACGCTTTGGCCTTCGCTTGGGTCTCGCTTCGCGGTAAGACTCACCGCAGCGTGCGGTCAGAAATCGAGCGGGTCCACATCCACGGCCCAGCGCACCCGCGAGCGTTGGGCGGCGAGGGCGCCGCGCCATGAAGTCAGCATGCGCTGCAAGGCACCGCGATGCTGGCTTTCGAGCAGCATCTGCATGCGGTGAACATCGGCCACGCGCGCCAGCGCGGCGGGAATCGGGGGGTAAAGCGTCACGCCTAGGGGCTGCGCCAGGGGCACGGCCAGTTGTTGTGCCGCGGCGAGAAATTCGACCACGGCATCGAAGCTGCGGTGCTCGGCGCGCAGCAGCGCCTGGAAGGTGAACGGCGGCATGCCTCCGCGCTCGCGTTCGATCAACTCGGCCTGGGCGAAGCCGGGATAGTCGTGCGCGACCAGCGCCCGGTACAGCGGGTGCTCGGGGTGGCCCGTCTGCACCAGCATCTCCGGCGCCGATGCCTCGGACCCATCCTGATCCGACACCGCTCGCCCCGCGCGCCCGGCGGCCTGCATGAGCTGTGCGAAGAGGCGCTCGGGACCGCGCGGATCGTGGGTGAACAAGCCCGCGTCGGGATTGAGCGCGGCCACCAGCGTGACCCGCTGAAAGTCGTGGCCCTTGGTCACCATCTGCGTGCCCACCAGAATGTCCACCTCGCCGGCGTGCACGCTGTCGAAACGGCTTGCCGCCGCGCCCTTGCGGCGAGTGCTGTCGGCGTCGATGCGGGCGATGCGGGCCTGGGGGTATTTTTCCGCCAGCGCCTCCTCGACCCGCTGCGTGCCCTTGCCCACGGGCTGCAGATCGAGACTGCCGCAGCCCGGACAGGCGCGGGGCACGGCGGCCTGGAAGCCGCAGTGGTGGCAGCGCAGAGTGCGGTCGGTGCGGTGAAACACGAGGTGGGCATCGCAATGCGGGCAGTCCGACATCCATCCGCAGTCGGGGCAGCTCAGCACCGGGGCGTAGCCGCGGCGGTTGAGGAACAGCAGGCTTTGTTCGCCGCGTTCGAGCCGCTGGCGCAGCGCGGCGTCGAGCGTCTGGCCGATCAGGGCGCCGCTCGCGCGCAGGGTCGGGTCGCGCCGAGTATCGGCCAGGCGCACCCTGGGCAGCACGCCGCTGGCGCGCTGGGTCAGGGTCAACAGCGTGTAGCGCCCGGTCTGCGCCGCGCGCCAGCTCTCCAGCGAAGGTGTGGCCGAACCGAGCACCACCGCGATGCCGAGCTGCCGCCCTCGCCACAAGGCCAGGTCGCGCGCCGAGTAGCGGGCGCCTTCCTGCTGCTTGTATGAGGTGTCGTGTTCCTCATCGACCACGATCAGCCGCAGCGACGGCATCGACGCCAGCACCGCCAGTCGGGTGCCGAGCACGATGCGCGCCCGCCCGGTGTGCGCCGCCAACCAGTGGCGCAGCCGCTGGCCCTCCGACAGTCCGCTGTGCAACACCGCCAGATGCGCCGCGCCGAAGCGCTGCTCGAAACGGCGGACCAGTTGCGGCGTGAGGTTGATTTCTGGTGTGAGAACCAGTACCTGCGCGCCGGGCTTGCGCTGCAGCACCTGCGATGCAGCCTGCAGATAGACCTCGGTCTTGCCGCTGCCCGTCACCCCGAACAGCAGGAAGGGCGCAAACCCGTCGCTGGCGGCAATGGCCTGCAGCGCCTGCGCCTGCTCGGGATGAAGGTCGGGTGCGGGCATCGACGCGGCCGAGGGCGCGGTATCGACGAGTTCCACCCAACCGGCCTGCGCCCACTCGGCCAAGACCTGTCGTGCCTGAGGATGCAGGCTGCGCGCCTCACTCAGGGCGAGGGGGGCGGAATCCGCCGGGTCGGGCGGCGCGTCGGCAGCCTCCGGGCCGGGCACGCCCAACGCCCGAGCCAGCCTCCAGAGCGCCACGCTGCGCCTGGCGAGGCTGGCGCCTAGCTCTTCAAGGCCAGCCTCGGTGCAGCGGTAAACGAGATCCTGGGGCGTCGTCGTCGCGAGATCGGCGGGCTTGCGGTTGCGCAACTGCGCTGGCAGCGCCGCGCCGATGACCTCGCCCACGGCGCGCTGGTAGTAGCGTGCGACAAATTGCAGCAGCTCGCGCCAGGCCGCGTCGAGCGGGGGCAGGGTGTCGAACGCCGCCTCGATGGGTCGCAGCGCGATGGCGCGCGGGGAATCGTCCATCGCGGTGCACGCCATCACCACGCCGCTGACCGTCTGCCGACCCAGCGGCACCCGAACCAGCGTGCCCGGGGCGAGGGGTGTCTCGGCGCTGTAATCGAGCAACTGAAGGCCCGGCGCGTCAACGGCAACCTGATGGACAAAGCACATGAGTTGAGCGCGGGTGATGAAAATCGGAGGACGAAATCGGCGCTAAGTCGGCGTGAATGCAGGGCAAATGGAAGCGTGGAGCAGGATGTGGATAACTCTGTGCATCAATCCTGTGCGGGTCGGCGTTCAAGCTGTGGATAAGCCTGTGCAGAACAATTTGCCAAATTGTGAAATATCGAAAACTTTAGCGAAAATCAATAACTTGAGTGATGTAATTTCAAGTCAAGTCTGTGATCAACTTGCTGCGCTGCAAAGGAACCAAGAATGTGCATAAGCTGATTCGAGGCCCTTGACAAAGCGCCGATTTTTGCTTCTCGGCTGGGGCAAGAGCCCGTCACGCGAAGTTCGGACGATGCTGGCAGCAAGCCGATCTCAACGGCGATGCAACTGGCGGCTATGGCTGTGCACGGCCTCGACCAGAGCCGAGACATGCTCGGGTGGCGTGAACTGCGAAATGCCATGCCCCAGGTTGAACACATGCCCCGCGCCAGCCTCGACCGGGCCGAAGCAGTCGAGCAGTCGGCGGGCCTCGGTGGCGATCGCTTCGGGCGGGGCGAACAGCACCGTAGGATCGAGGTTGCCCTGCAGCGCCACTTTGTGCCCGACACGGGCGCGGGCGCGGCCCAGATCGGTGGTCCAGTCCAGCCCCAGGGCGTCGGCTCCGGTGTCGGCCATGGCTTCGAGCCACTGGCCGCCGCCCTTGGTGAACAGAATGACCGGCACGTCGGCCGCGTCGGCATGGGCCTTGAGCGCCGCAATCACCCGCTGGCTGTACGCCAGTGAGAAGGCCTGGAAGGCGCCATCGGCCAGCACGCCGCCCCACGAGTCGAAAATCATCACCGCCTGGGCGCCGGCGTCGATCTGCGCCGCCAAGTATTGCGCCACCGCTTCGGCGTTCACCGAAAGAATGCGGTGCATCAGATCGGGGCGGGCATAGAGCATCGTCTTGACGGTGCGGTAGTCGTCGCTGCCACCGCCTTCGACCATGTAGCAGGCCAGCGTCCACGGGCTGCCGGAAAAGCCGATGAGCGGCACGCGCTGGGTGCCGTTCTGCACCAGGGCGCGACGAATTTGCGCCACTGCATCGAACACATAGCGCAGCTTGTCCATGTCGGGCACGGCCAGCGCGGCGACATCGGTCTCGGTGCGCAGCGGGCGGTCGAACTTCGGGCCTTCCCCCGCCGCAAAGCGCAGGCCCAGCCCCATCGCATCCGGCACGGTGAGGATGTCGGAGAACAGAATGGCCGCGTCCAGCGCGTAGCGGTCCAGCGGCTGCAGCGTCACCTCGGTGGCGAAGTCGGGGTTTTGCGCCAGGCCGAGAAAACTCCCGGCGCGCGCGCGGGTGGCGTTGTACTCGGGGAGATAGCGCCCGGCCTGGCGCATAAGCCAGAGCGGGGTGTAGTCGGTGGGCTGGCGGCGCAGGGCGCGCAGGAAGGTGTCGTTGGCGAGAGGGGCGGTCATGCCGGTATTGTCGCAGACCGCCCTCTGACTCTCAGCGCCTTGGCATGGATCAATCCATGCCGAATTCGCGGCGTTTGAGATAGAGCTCGCCGAGTGTGCCGATGACCTGATTGGAGATGCGGGCATATTCGCCCCCGGCCTGCAGTTGCTGCAGGGCTTCCTTCTGCTGATCGGCCATCGCCTGCTCGACCACGCCGGCCGCCACCCGGTGAAACGCCGCATGTTCTTCGAGCAAGCGGGTGAAAAGACGTTGCGTGTCGGCGCTCAGCGCCGGGCGCTGGTCGCGAATCGCATAGAGCCACTTGCCCAGGTCACAGCGGTTGTCCAAGGCGATCACGGCGGGGTCGAGCGTGTTGCACGAGCCGCTGACGCAATCGTGCAGCCGTTTCTTCCAGGCCTTGTGCGCGTTGGTTGCCGAGAAGAAGTTGAGTTCCATACGCCCTCCCTGGGTGTCGGTTCGGAAACCGAGCATTTCACCGAATAGGGTTCAGATTAACAATGTAAAGGCGTCTCTACAATGCAGCAAGACAAGCGCTGGATGGATCATGCGGGCATGAAGGCTCTACGATTGGCGCCATCACACCTTGGCGGGGACAGGAGGAACACAGTGCAACAACAACCCAAGCATGGGCGTCTCTTCTGGCTGGGCAATGCCGTACTGGCGCTGGCCGCCGTGTTTCTGCTGTTCATCGATCAAGTCGCGCAATGGCTGGGTACTGGAGCCATGGCGCTTTGGATGGGAATGGCGGCCTTGGGCGTCTATCTCATCGTGAAGGACGGCGGGAAGTGACTGCCCCCAGGGCAGACCAACCCTCCCTGGGGCTGCTCAAGGCGCTCCTGCTGAGGTGGGGGCTGCCTGCCGTGGTGCTGCTGATCACGTTGGGGTCGGTCGCGGTATCCATTGTGATCGCGGCGGGCCTGACCTATCTCGTGTTCGACGGCACCATGGGGCTTCCCGCCTGGGTCATCACCATCGCCACGCCGTCGCTGATCGCACCTGTGATGACCTATCTCACGCTGCGGCTGGTTCTGCAGCTCGAACGTGCCCGCGCCGAACTCGATCACGCCGTGCACCACGACCCCCTGACCGGACTGCATAACCGGCGCTATTTCATGCAGGCGTTGCAGCAGCAGATCCAGCAGGCCGAAGCCACGGGCGCCAGTTTCGCCGTGGCCATCATCGATGTGGACAATTTCAAGGCCATCAACGATCGTCACGGCCATCTGGGCGGCGACGAAGTCTTGCGGCACCTGGTGGCGCAATGTCGCGAGCAACTACGCGCCTCCGATGTGTTCGCCCGCATCGGCGGCGAAGAATTCGCCCTGCTGATTCGCGACGCCGATCTGGAGAAGGCGCAGCAGTGCGCCGAGCGTTTCCTGCACGCAGCGCAGGCGCGACCAGTGGTCATGTCCCAGGGGCCGCAGCCGGTGACCATCAGCATCGGCCTAGCGTTGTTCCACCAGGGCATGACCCACCTCGATCGGGTCTTGCGTCTGGCCGATCAGGCGCTTTACGCCGCCAAGCGCAATGGCAAGAACCGTATCGAAGTGGGCTGCTGCGCAGCGGGTTAATTGCGAAAAAACAGCGCGCTCATCACCAGGCCGATGATGACGATGCCCCAGCGCATCACGTCGCGGGGAATGCGCCGCGCGGCGCGCGCGCCCACATAGCCGCCGAGCAGCACGGCGGGCAGCATCACCGCAACCCAGCGCCACTGCACCGTGCCCGCTGCAGCGTAAATACCCACGGCGAACAGGGTGAGCACGGCGGAGACGGCATTTTTCAGCGCATTCATCCGGTTGAGGTGGGTTTCGCCAATCAGGGTCAGCAATGCCAGCAAGAGCACGCCGAGCCCGCCGTTGAAATAGCCGCCATACACGCTCACCACGAACAGACCGAGCAGCGCCTGAGCTCGCGAGGCGTGCTGCTCGGGGTGGCGACCGATCCAACGCAGCAGGGTCGGCCCGAAGGCGAACAAGGCCGTGGCGAACAGCAGCAACCAAGGCACCAGCGCCCGAAACGCCTGATTGCTGGTGGTGATGAGCAACCCCGCGCCCAGGCCGCCGCCCACCAGACAGGTGGCCAGCAGCGCGGTCATGCCGACGGCTCGCGGCGGCCCCAGATCCTCGCGGAAGCCCCAGGTGCTGGCGACATAGCCCGGCAGCAGGGCGGTGGTGCCGGTGGCGTTGGCGGCCACGGGCGGAACGCCGGCGTAGATCAGCGCGGGAAGGGTGAGGAAGCTACCGCCTCCGGCTGCGGCGTTCAGCGCAGCGCCCAGGAAAGCGGCCAGCGCGACCAGCGCCAGGGTGAAACCATCGAAAGGCATGAGACTGTCACACAAAAAGCACAAGCATACGCACAGCGGTTGGTTTGCCCGGCGCCTGTCGCGCTGTTTGTAGTCCAATGCCGCTTTCCTTCAGTAACACATTTCGCCCGATCATGGCCACCAGTCTGCTCGCCCTTCTCGACGACATCACCACGGTGCTGGACGACATCGCCGTGCTCACCAAGCTGTCGGCGAAAAAGACCGCGGGCGTGCTGGGCGATGATCTGGCGCTCAACGCCCAGCAGGTCACCGGCGTGCAGAGCAACCGCGAGATTCCGGTCGTGCTGGCCGTGGCCAAGGGCTCGTTGATCAACAAATCCATTCTCGTGCCGCTGGCCCTGGCCATCAGCGCGTTTGCGCCCTGGGCCATCACACCGCTGTTGATGGTGGGCGGTCTTTACCTGTGCTTCGAGGGTGCCGAAAAGCTGGCGCACAAGTTCTTTCACCACGACGCGGAGGATGCGGCGCATCACGAAAAGCTGACCGAAGCGCTCATACACACCGAGGTGGATCTGCTGGCGCTGGAGCGCGACAAGGTCAAGGGCGCGGTGCGAACGGATTTCGTGCTGTCGGCCGAGATCATCGCCATCACCCTGGGGGCCGTGGCCCAGGCGAGCTTCGCCACGCAGGTGGCGGTGCTCGTGGGCATTTCGCTGCTGATGACCGTTGGGGTTTATGGTCTGGTGGCCGGCATCGTCAAGCTCGACGATGCCGGGCTCTACCTGAGCCGTCAGACCTCCGCCGCGGCGCAGCGGCTTGGCCGGGGCATCCTGGCCGCAGCGCCCTGGCTGATGAAGGGCTTGAGCGTGGTCGGCACCGCGGCCATGTTTTTGGTGGGCGGCGGCATCATCGCCCACGGCTGGCCCTGGCTGCATCACGCCAGCGAGAGTCTGGCATATCGCGTCGGTGCAGGCTGGGGTTGGCTGACACCGCTGCTGTTCGACGCCGCCACCGGCATCATCGCGGGCATCGCCGCCGTGCTCGTCTGGACGGGGGTGCAGAAACTGCGCGCGGCGGTGTCCTGACGTTTTTACCCCGCGAGCATGGCGGCGATCTGGTCCTTGAGCAGCAGCCGCTCCTTTTTTAGGGTTTCGAGATAGGCGCCGTCTGCGACGCGCACGCCTTCTTCGATCTGCACGGTTTCCTTGTTGATCTCTTCATACCGCTCGGCCAGTTTGTGGAAGTGGGCGTTGCTGGTCTTCAGGCTGTGGATCTTGTCGGCGAGGGCAGGGAATTCATGGGCGAGATCGTGTGGGTCGAGGGTCATGGACAAGGCTCCCAAAGTGAGGATCAAACCCAAACCATAAAGCGATTCAGTCCGGGCTGCCACCGCCACGCGCAAGTTCGCGACGTATTCAGGGGATGACGGGCAGCAAGACCCACATCCGGCCGGGCCACTGCATGCGTCCGGCGAGTTCACCGGCGGCATCGCCCGTGCCGGTGAACAGGTCGGCCCGCACGGTGCCGGTGATGGCCGAGCCCACGTCCTGGGCGAAGACCAAACGGTTGAGCGGCTGCGGTGGCGTGCCGTTCGCATAGGGTTGCGAGGTGGACAGCCAGACCGGCAGACCCAGCGCGATGGATCGCTTGTCCACGGCGATGCTGCGCATGGCCGTCAGCGGCACGCCCAGCGCGCCCACCGGCCCGCGTTGCGGATCGGTGTCGAGCGCAGCGGTGAAAAACACCACGCGAGGGTTGGAGGCCAGCATCTGCGGCACTTCGTCCGGGTGCATCTGCGCCCAGGCGCGGATGACCGACATGGTGACCGTGCCCTTGACGCGCCCGGTGTCGAGCAGCCACCGGCCCACCGACTTGTAGGGCCAGCCATTGGTGCCGGCATAGCTCAGCCGCAGGTCCTGGCCGTCGGGCAGACGCACCAGGCCGGAGCCCTGCACCTGGAGAAACAGCGCGTCCACGGCGCTGTCGAGCCAGACCACCACGCTGCGGTCGAGCGCGGCCTGCACCGCCGGATCGGCCTGGATCTGCGCCCGGTTCCAGTAGGGCAGGATGCGCTGCTGGCCATCGACCCAGGCCACACGCCCGCCGCTGATGCCGTCGTTGCCAGGCGCGCGCGGCACCAGGTCGGCAGGCAGCCCCCAGACCGGCACGACATAAGGCCATTGTCGGGTGAGCGAGCCGTGCAGCACCGGCTCGTAATACCCGGTGATCAGCCCGGCATCCTTGCCCTCGGCTGACTGGATCTGCCAGGGTGCGAACTGCGCCTGGAAAAACGCCCGCTGCGCCTGCGTGTCGTTCGGCGGCACCGAAGCAGCCCGGGCGCAGACCTCGGCGAGGGCCTCGGGAAGCCGTGCCGAGCAGTCGCGGCGGAATGCCTGCCAGACGTAGCCGAAGTCATCCTGCGACCAGCCGGGCAGGTCGCTCCATGAAGCAGCCGTCAAGGTCACCCCGGAACCGGTCAAGGCTGTCGTCGTGCCCGGCGGGGTGGTCGGCCAGGCCGGTGCGGGCATGGCCGCGGTCGGCGCGCTGGTGGTCGTGGGCGTCGGCGTCGTGGCACACGAGGCCAGCAGGCCGACCACGAGGCACAGCAGCGCGGCCCGCGCACTGCGTCCCACAACGCTCAGCGCCGCGCCTTTCATGCGGGGTCTGCGGACGCTGCTGAGCGCGGCGGCAGGATGAATGTCCACGGCCGACGCAGCAGTCGGCGCGCGATGCTGGCGTAGATGGCGCGGCGCTCCTTGACGTGGATGCCTCGGGCACGCAAGGCCAGTCGGTAGGCCAGATAGAAACTCACGCCGACGTTGAGCACGCCGTTGACGGCTATCCCGGCCAGCGCCCACCAGAACGCCGGGTCGTTCACCACCGCGGGCCCCAGACTGGCGCAGGCCGCGCCGAACATGCCCGATGACAGGGTGACGTGGCGCACCTGAAGATCGATGCCGAAAATGTGGAAAAACTCCGGCGTCAGCCCCAGCAACAGGCCGAGCGACACATTGCCTGCCATCACTCCGATGTTGCGTCGCCACCAGGTGGCCCAACGCGCGGCGCGCTGCGGCCCCAGGCGACGGCGGATGCGCGGATTCCAGGCCAGTGCGCTGTCGAGCCGGTGCAGGACAAAGGCGTTCTCCGCCCAGCCCGCAATCACGCTGGAAAGAAACAGCAGCACCCCGGTGAACGCGGCAAACAGCGGGGTCGGCCCGAGCAGCGACAGCGACTCAAGCTCATGCTCCGCCTTGGGTACGGGCAGGAACTGCGGGCCGAACCAGGCCAGCCCGCCCAGGCCGATGAGCAGCGCCACGGGCATGACCATCAGCACATTGCCGAACACCCCGGCCGACTGCGAACGGGTGAGGTTGGCGACCTCGTCGACGAAGCGCTCCACGCCGCCGGGCTTGGACAGCTCGGCGAGCTTGTCGGCCATCGCCGGCGCCGTCATCGCCGGTTGCTTGGTGGCGATGGTCCAGTGCAGCAGTTGCACGATGACGAAGCTCACGGCGTAGTTCAACCCTGCGAGCAGGCCGGTCCAGAACAGTGCACTCTGCAGCCCGAGAATGCCGATCTTGATCCAGGTGGTGAACCCCATGATCAGCCCACCGCCCATGGCCGCGCCCAGCATGGCGCGGTATTCGCGGCGGTCGCGGGTGATGTAATGCTCGCCCGACTCGGCGTGGCGCTCGGCCATTTTCCTGGCCAGCAGCGCGGTGTTGTGTCGCCACAGCGCGCTCAGGCTGCGGCGTTGCGCGTTCAGGCGCACCAGGGTTGCGAACAGATGAACGGTGTCGCGTGCCGGGGTGTCGCCCACGAGGCAGTTCAACAGCGCCTCGGCGCGGTCGATGCGCTGGTGCAGCTGATGCAGCACATAGACCAGGCTGACGGAGGTGCCATAGTCTTCAAGGTGGCCGGTGACCGAATCAGCCTGCTGACGGCAGGCGGCCAGTCCGGCGCGCAACAGGGTCAGCGACTGGCTCAATGCATTCGGCTCGGCGGATGCGTCGTTGGTCAACAGCGCCTTCACCTGCTCATACTGCGCCGCCAGATGCTTGAAGGGCGCCTCGACATCCATGTCCAGCGCGTTGTTGCGCTGCATGCGCGAGCGCAGGTCGGGCGAGAAGCCGGTGGCGCGGATCTGGCTGATGGTGTAGGTCAGCGCGTCGAGCAGCGCAGTGCGCCAGAGCGCCGCGGTGGCAGGCAGGTCTTGTGCGTGCTTGACGGCGACGGGCGTCGCCAGCAACTCGGTCAGGCGGTGAAGCGTGCGCGTGTCGAGCGCCTCCAGCCAGACTGCATCGTGCTCGTGCGGGAAGAACAGCGAGAACAGAACGGCCAGATCGCGTGTTTCGGGCGACTGGGGCAGCCACTTGTTGCGCAAACGCTCGCCGAACTCGCTGAAAAACGAGGGACGCTGGCTGAAGCCGAAATCCGCCAGCAGCAAGGTGGCGTCGGTGTGCCGCAACACCCCCCCCAGAATGGCCGCGATGTCCGCGCGGCGCTCGGGCTGGCCGTCGAGCACGTCGAGCAGCAGGTTGAGCCGCTCGATCTCCTCGGGCAAGGCGGCATCGCCCGGGGCCGCTGTGGGCGCGAGCGTCAACTCAGCGCGCAGAACTTCGGGGGGTGGGCCGTGGCGCAGCCAGTCCAGCGCCTCGATGACCCAGAACCACTGCTCTACGGGCTGCGATTGCGAATGGGCTGCGGCAATCAGCGTGCGCAGTCCCTCGGCCGCGAGCGCGGCGGCCTTGCGCGCCCGCCTGGCGGCAAAACCCATCAATGCAGGCTCCGCGGCTGCACCAGTGCAAACTCGGGAATGACCGCCTCGAAGCGCGTCCCGTCTTCGGCGACGCAGAAATAACTGCCCCTCATGCTGCCCATCGGCGTGCTCAGTTGCGACCAGCTGGTGTACTCAAACGCCTCACCCGGTTTGAGCAGGGGCTGCTGACCCACCACCCCCAGGCCTCTGACTTCCTCCACCTTGCCCGCGCCGTCGGTGATGATCCAGTGGCGCGAAATGAGCTGCGCGCTCACGCCGCCGGTGTTGATGACGGTCACCGTGTAACTGTAGGCATAGACCCCCTGCTCCGGGTCGGACTGCTCCGGAAGAAACTGCGGGATGACCGAAACGGAGAACTGGTAAGTAGACATTCGGCCAATTCTAGAAGTCTATCGGGGCTGCGCGGCGTTGGCCTAGAATCCGCAGCCATGAAAACCTACCGCATCGCCCCCAGCATTCTCTCGGCCGACTTTGCCCGTCTGGGCGAGGAGGTGCGCAACGTCATTGACGCCGGCGCCGATTTCATCCACTTCGACGTGATGGACAACCATTACGTGCCCAACCTCACCATCGGCCCGCTGGTGGCCGAGGCCATCAAGCCCTACTGCAAGAAGGCCGACGGCACCCCCATCACGCTCGATGTGCACCTGATGGTCGAACCGGTGGATGCCATCGCGCAATCGTTCGTCAAGGCCGGGGCCGACATCGTCAGCTTCCACCCCGAGGCCAGCAAGCATGTGGACCGCACGCTGCAGATGATCCGCGACGGAGGCGCCAAGGCCGGGCTGGTTTTCAACCCCGCCACGCCGCTGGGCGTGCTCGACTACGTCATGGACAAGGTCGATTTGGTGCTGCTGATGAGCGTGAACCCGGGCTTCGGCGGTCAGAGTTTCATCGAGAGCAGCCTGCCCAAGGCCCGGCAGGTGCGCGCCAAGCTCGACGCCTACAAGGCGCAGTCAGGCCGCGACATCCTGCTGGAGATCGACGGCGGCATCAAGCCCGACAACATCGCCGCGGCCGCCGCCGCGGGGGTGGATACCTTCGTCGCAGGCAGCGCCATTTTCGGCAAACCCGACTACAAGGCCGTGATCGACGCCATGCGCGCCCAGCTCGCGCAAGTCGCCTGATGGACGCGCGTAACACCACGCCTGACGGCGTGATGCTGGCGGGCCACGCCGTGCAGGGCGCCATCGTTGATCTCGACGGCACCATGATCGACACCCTGGGTGATCTGCACGCCGCCATGCAGCGCACCATGGACGTGCTGGGTCTGCCTGCGGTCAGCCGCGAGCAGGTCGAGCACCGCATCGGCAAGGGGTCGGAATATCTGGTGCTGCAAGTTTTGCGCATTCATCTGCCCGACGAGCAGGCGCAGGCCTTGTACGCCCGTGCGCTCGACACCTATCTGCAGCAATATGCCCAGCTCAACGGCGAGTTCGCCGATCCCTTTCCCGGGGTCGTCGAGGGTGTCGCCGCGCTCAAGGCCGCCGGGCTGCGTCTGGCCTGCGCCACCAACAAGCCCACCGGGCTGGCGCGCCAGCTGCTGCAGATCAAAGGCCTGCTGCAGTATTTCGAGCTGGTCAACGGCGGCGATGCCTTCCCGCGCAAAAAGCCCGATCCCATGCCCTTGCTGGAAACCTGCAAACAACTCGGTCTGCCGCCCGCGCTGGTGCTGATGATCGGCGATTCGCAGAACGACGCGCTGGCCGCACGCGCAGCGGGCTGCCCGGTGGCGCTGGTCACCTACGGCTACAACCACGGCGAGCCTATCCGTACAGCCGACGCCGACGCCTTTGCCGACCGCATCGGCGATCTACTCCCGGCCTGAGCGCAGGCCAATGAAAAAGGCGCCCTGCGAGGGCGCCTTTTTCATTGGCTTAGAGATCGCGCTCAGCTGACGTTCTGCTTCTGGATTGCGGTGTTCGACAACACGCTGGCCGGCAGCATGCGCAGCATGGCCTGATACAGCTCGGCGTTGCCCGTGCCCGGAATGATGTGCGCGCCAGGGCCCATCAGCACGATGCCGTTGGAGGGCTCGAACAGCAGTTCCACGGTTTCACCCTTGGGGATCTGCTTCACGCTGGCGAGTTGCTTGGCGAAGGCGTCCATCGCGGGCTTGAACGAGGCGTACTGCGCAGCGGACACCCCCTTCTTGACACCGGCTTCGAGCGCCTTGGCCAGCGCATCGGCCGACATGTTGGCCATGGCGGTCAGGCGGATCGACTTGGCGCCGGGCATGGTCATGATGCTGCTTGCCGACGTGGTGTTCTGCGGCAGGTAGACCGCGGCGGCCATCTTGCCGCCCATGTTCACGACGCCCGCGCCGTTGATCAGCAGCGGAACGCCGTTGGCCGGCGCGGTTTGCATGATGGGCATGCCGCCGATGTTCACGGCGGCTTGAGCACTGGCGGCACTGAAGGTGGCGGCCAGCGCAATGGCGGTCGCGGCCCAGACTTGTTTCATTGGGGACTCCTCGGGTGGTCGAATATCAGCGAAATCTTATTTTAGGAACCCGGCCCTTGGGTGTCCGGGTTTTCACCGAAACGTCGTGTTGGAGTGGTCACCAAACATGACGGCGCGCAAGCCAGCGCGCCCGAAAGGCTCACTTGCCGTCGTCGGCGTTGCCCAGCAATGCTCGTTTCAGCCGGTCTTCGGCAGGGTCTTTGCCCAGCCAGATCTTCAGCATGGAGTTGAAAAACTGCGGCTCGGTAAACACGCCGCCCGACGGAATGCCGTCGATGGCAATCGTCGTGCCCTTGCCGGGAATCTCCTGAATGGTGACCGTCTCACCCGTCTTGACCTGGCTCTTCTGCGCGAACAGGCCGCCAAGCTGCACGAGGCTGGGAATGAAGGCGTTGAATTCCTGCGGAGTCAGATTGTTCTTGACCCCTTCATTGAGTTTGTCGCCGAGCTCCTTGCCGCTGACGTCGCGCAGCATGGTGAGCTTGAGTTCCTTGGGGCCGGCCATGGTGTAGATCGCCTGCGGCTGCGAGCTTTTCTGCGGCAGGTACAGGGCGGCGGTATAGACCTTGAACAGGAAGACATAGCGGGTTCCCGCGCCGTTGAGCGTGAGCGTCTTGCCGCCGACTTCCACCTGGGACGGGATGTCCACCCCGTGCAGAGTCAGTGCCTGGGCGCTCGGCGTGGCGAGCCCTGCGGCCAGCGAAGCAAGCACGGCGGCAGCCGCAGCGAGTTTGCGCAGCGAGGGTTTGGCGCGGTGATCCATGATGTCTCCTGTAATCGAACGGTCGTTCATTTTTCGCAAAACGCCGCGCTTTGACAAGTGGATCCAGGCCCTAACATGCTCTGCACCAAGCCAAGAAGGAGATGTCATGCCCAAGGCCTTTCAGGATTTCTACCCAGACCCGCTCGCGCACTGCTACGGTTGCGGCCGTCTCAACGCGCAGGGCCATCAGATCAAGACGGTCTGGGATGGCGACGAAACGGTGACGCGGTTCACGCCCCAGCCGTATCACATCGCCGTCCCGGGGTTTGTCTATGGCGGCCTGATCGCTTCGCTGATCGATTGCCACAGCACCGGCACGGCGGCTGCGGCGATGTACCGGGCCGAAGGCCGCGAGATGGACTCGCAGCCGCCATTCCGCTTTGTCACAGGTTCGCTGCATGTGGACTTTCTCAAGCCCACACCGCTGGGCGTCGAGCTGGAAATCCGCGGGCTTGTCAAGGAAATCAAGGGCCGCAAGGTCGTGGTGACGACTACCGTGTCCGCACAGGGCGTGGCCACAGCCCGCGGCGAAGTTGTGGCGGTGCAGATGCCGGAGCATTTCGACGCCTGAACGGCCGCAGGGCGATGTGATGGGCCGGACTTAGAGAATTTGCTACATTTCTCACTCGCATTGCTCTGCACGGCTCACACTTTCATGTTCATCCATCGGCGACACGCATCGGGTTCGGGAGACCGGGGGGCCTGGCCTTGGCGGTCCTGCGTGATCGTGCCCGCTGTCGCGCACTAAAGACGGCCTGGGTTCTGCGCCTTTTGTGGCGCGGGTTCGACCCTTAGCCTCAGTCTGCGCTCCCGTGATGACCGCTGCCCGCGTGGGTCGGGCGGCAGACCCTCGAGATGAACATGACCGAACTCGAATTCAAGGAACTGGCCCGCCAGGGCTATAACCGCATTGCGCTCGTCTCCGAAGCGCTGGCGGATCTGGAAACGCCGCTTTCGCTGTACCTCAAGCTGGGGCACGGCACCGACGGTGGACGCAACACCTTTTTGCTCGAATCCGTGGTGGGGGGTGAGCGCTTCGGCCGCTACTCTTTCATTGGCCTGACCGCGCGCACGCAACTGCGGGTGAAAAACGGCCTCACCGAAGTGCTGCGAGACGGCGCCGTGGTCGAAACCTCGGATCAGCCGCCACTGGATTTCATCGAGGCGTTCCACGCCCGTTTCAAGGTGGCGCTGCCCCCGGGCATGCCGCGCTTCTGTGGCGGCCTGGCGGGCTATTTCGGCTACGACGCCGTGCGCTACATCGAGCCTCGGCTGATGGCCTCGGCTGCCAAGTACCCCAAGCCTGATCCGCTGGGCATGCCCGACATCCTGCTCATGCTGTGTGAGGAGCTGGCGGTCATCGACAATCTGTCGGGGCGGCTGTATCTCATCGTCTACGCCGATCCGGCCCAGCCCGAGGCCTACACCAAGGCGCGCTCGCGGCTGCGCAGCCTGCGCGAGCAGTTGCGCTACTCGGTCTCGGCGCCGCCCATGCAGCGCAGCAGCGTCACGCCGATCGAGCGCGAGTTCGACAAGGCCGATTACCTCAAGGCGGTCGAGCGGGCGAAGGACTACATCGCCGCCGGCGATTTCATGCAGGTGCAAGTGGGGCAGAGGCTGCGCAAGCGGTACAGCGATTCGCCGCTGTCGCTCTACCGCGCGCTGCGCTCGCTGAACCCGTCGCCGTACATGATTTACTTCAACTTCGGTGACTTTCAGATTGCGGCCTCGTCGCCCGAAATCCTGGTGCGCGAAGAAGCCGTGCCCGAGGGGCGCAAGGTCACCATCCGCCCTCTGGCGGGCACGCGGCCGCGTGGCGCCACGCCGGAGGCCGATCAGCGCAACGAGGTCGAGCTGCTGGCCGATCCGAAAGAGCGTGCCGAACATCTGATGCTCATCGATCTGGCGCGCAACGATCTGGGTCGCATCGCGCAGACCGGCAGCGTCAAGGTGACCGAGGCGTTTGCCATCGAGCGCTACTCGCACGTGATGCACATCGTGAGCAATGTCGAAGGCATGCTGCAGCCCGACCATTCCGCCATGGACGTTCTGCGCGCCACCTTTCCGGCGGGCACGCTGTCGGGCGCGCCCAAGATTCGGGCGATGGAAGTCATCGACGAACTCGAACCCACGCGGCGCGGGCTCTACGGCGGGGCGATGGGCTACTGGAGCTTTGCTGGCGACATGGATCTGGCCATTGCCATCCGCACCGGCATCGTCAAGGACAACTGGCTGTACGTGCAGGCCGCAGCCGGGGTCGTGGCCGACTCCGTGCCCGAGATGGAATGGCGGGAAACCGAGGCCAAGGCGCGCGCCGTGCTGCGCGCGGCCGAACAGGTGCAGGAAGGGCTGGACGGCTGAGCCGCAACCCGCCGCCTCCCACGAGACCCACGGAGTCCACCATGCTGCTGATGATCGACAACTACGACAGTTTTACCTACAACCTGGTGCAATATTTTGGCGAGCTCGGCCAGGATGTGCACACCGTGCGCAACGATGAGCTCGATCTCGAAGCCATCGCGGCGCTCCATCCCGAGCGCATCGTCATTTCTCCCGGGCCATGCTCGCCCAGCGAGGCCGGTATTTCCGTGCCGGTGCTGCAGTATTTCGCCGGGCGGCTGCCGATTCTGGGCGTGTGTCTGGGGCATCAGGCCATCGGTGCGGCCTTCGGTGGCCGGATCGTGCGGGCGCAGCACATCATGCACGGCAAGACCAGCCCCATCACCCACGACGGCCGCGGCGTGTTCGCCGATCTGCCCAGCCCTTACACCGTGGTGCGCTACCACTCGTTGGCGATCGAGCGCGCCAGCCTGCCCGCCGCGCTGGAGATCACGGCGCAGACCGAGGATGGAGAAATCATGGGCGTGCGCCATCGCCATTTCGCCATCGAGGGGGTGCAGTTCCATCCCGAATCCATCGAGACGGAGCACGGGCACCGATTGCTGCAGAATTTTCTGGCGCTGAAGGAGGGCCATTTCCATGACCATCAGTAATCAGGAGGCGCTGGTTCGCGTCATCGAACACCGCGAGATCTTTCACGACGAAATGATCGCGCTGATGCGGCGCATCATGACCGGAGAAATGCCGCCGGTGATGATGGCGGCGCTCATCACCGGGCTGAGGGTGAAGAAGGAAACCATCGGCGAAATCACCGCCGCCGCAACGGTGATGCGCGAGTTCGCCACGCCGGTCGAGGTGGAGGACAAAAAGCGGCTGGTCGACATCGTCGGCACGGGCGGCGATTCGGCGCGCACGTTCAACATCTCCACCGCCAGCATGTTCGTCGTCGCGGCAGCCGGGGCGCAGGTGGCCAAGCATGGGGGGCGCAGCGTGAGCTCCTCCTCCGGCTCGGCCGATGCGCTCGAAGCGCTGGGTGCGAACATTCAGCTCACGCCGCAGCAGGTGGCGCAGAGTCTGGCCGAATGCGGCATCGGCTTCATGTTCGCGCCGAACCACCATCCGGCGATGAAGCACGCGGCGCCCGTACGCAAGGAACTGGGGGTGCGCACCCTGTTCAATATCCTCGGGCCGCTGACCAATCCGGCCGGTGCGCCCAACCAACTGCTTGGGGTGTTCCATCCCGATCTGGTGGGCATCATGGTGCGCGTGCTGCAGCGTCTGGGCAGCGAGCATGCCGTGGTGGTCCATGGGCTCGATGGACTCGACGAGGTGTCGTTGTCGGGCGAGACGCTGATTGGCGAGCTCAAGAACGGCCAGATCAGCGAATACGCCATTCACCCCGGCGACCTTGGCCTGAAGGCGGCGCCACTGGAGGCGCTGCGGGTGGAGGGGCCCGCGCAGTCGATCGAACTCATGCACGAGGCGCTCAACGATGTGGATGGCCCGCCCCGCGACATCGTGGCGCTCAATGCCGGCGTGGCGCTCTATGCCGCCAATGTCGCACCCACCCTCAGCGAAGGCGTGCAGATGGCGCGCGAGACGATCGCCAGCGGCGCTGCCCGCGAGAAGATGCGGGAATTTGTTCGCGTGACCTCCGCCCTGCGCGCGCCGGAGGCGGCATGAGCGGCAAGGGAGGGTCATCGAGTGCGGCGGGGCGTCCTCAGGGCGACATCCTGCAGCGCATTCTGGCGACCAAGGCCGAGGAAGTCGCCGTCGCCCGAGCGCGCGTGCCCCTGTCGGCGCTGCGCGAGCAGGCAGCTGCCCGCAGCGCGCCGCGCGGATTTGCCGCCGCGCTGAAAGCCAAGGTGGCAGCAGGCGGCCCTGCCGTCATTGCCGAAGTCAAGAAGGCCAGTCCGTCGCGCGGCGTGCTGCGCGCCGACTTCGATCCGGCCGCGATTGCACGCAGCTACGCGGCTGCGGGCGCCACTTGCCTGTCGGTGCTGACCGACGTGACCTACTTCCAGGGCGCGACCGCCTATCTGCAGCAGGCGCGTGCCGCCTGCGATCTGCCGGTGCTGCGCAAGGACTTCATGGTCGATGCCTACCAGATCGCCGAGGCCGCTGCGATGCAGGCCGATTGCGTGCTGCTGATTGCCGCCGCGTTGCCGAGGGCGCAACTGGTCGATCTGGAGGCCGAGGCGATCAGCTACGGTCTCGATGTGCTGGTCGAGGTGCACAACGCCGCCGAACTGGAAGACGCGCTGGCGCTGCGCACGCCGCTGATCGGCGTCAACAACCGCGACCTGCGCACCTTCGAAACCCGGCTCGAAACCACGCTCGACCTGCTGGCTCGCATTCCGGCCGACCGCGTTGTCGTGACCGAAAGCGGCATTCTGGCGCCAGAGCATGTCCGTCGCATGCGCGAGGCGGGCGTTCAGGTCTTTCTCGTCGGCGAGGCCTTCATGCGCGCCGAAGATCCCGGGCTGGCCTTGCAGGCGCTCTTCGGCTCTTCGGGGTAAAGCCCTGGAATTTGACATCGCCGCAAAAATCGCTAAGAATCTGCGGTTCGCTGCGGAGAGGTGGCCGAGTGGTTAATGGCAGCAGACTGTAAATCTGCCCTCTAACGAGTACGCTGGTTCGAATCCAGCCCTCTCCACCAGGCGCCAAGTTTCGAGAAGCATCGACAAGGCCATTTCTCTCGGTGTCGCGAGTTGCGGTCGGTGATGGCAGGGTTGGTGGGTGTTGAGGTAGATGAACGGCAGTTGACAGGCGGAGTGCAGCCTTGATCGCGCCAGCTCAGGGTTAGCGTGGCAAGGCGGGAGTAGTTCAATGGTAGAACCTTAGCCTTCCAAGCTAATGGCGCGGGTTCGATTCCCGTCTCCCGCTCCACCTCCTGTCTTGCGTATCGGTTGTCTTTCAGGATCTTTCGTTTTTTGCATTGAGCGCGTTGGCGTTCATGCCCATGTGGCTCAGTGGTAGAGCACTCCCTTGGTAAGGGAGAGGTCGCGGGTCCGATTCCCGCCATGGGCACCAGTTGATTTCGTTGTTTTGTCGATCATTGTTGGCTTGAGGAGTTTGAATCATGGCGAAGGAAAAGTTTGAGCGGACCAAGCCGCACGTCAACGTGGGCACGATTGGTCACGTGGATCACGGCAAGACCACGCTGACGGCGGCCATCACCACCGTGCTGTCGGCCAAGTTTGGCGGTTCGGCCAAGAAATACGACGAGATTGATGCCGCTCCTGAAGAGAAGGCCCGCGGCATCACCATCAACACCGCGCACGTCGAATACGAGACCGCCACCCGTCACTACGCCCACGTCGACTGCCCCGGCCACGCCGACTACGTCAAGAACATGATCACCGGCGCTGCCCAGATGGACGGCGCCATCCTCGTCGTCTCCGCAGCCGACGGCCCCATGCCCCAGACCCGCGAGCACATCCTGCTCGCCCGCCAGGTCGGCGTGCCCTACATCGTCGTCTTCCTCAACAAATGCGACATGGTCGACGACGCCGAGCTGCTCGAACTCGTCGAAATGGAAGTGCGCGAGCTCCTCTCCAAGTACGACTTCCCCGGTGACGACACCCCCATCATCAAAGGCTCGGCCAAGCTCGCCCTCGAAGGCGACAAAGGCGACCTTGGCGAGAAGGCCATCTTCAACCTCGCCGACGCCCTCGACAGCTACATCCCCACGCCCGAGCGCGCCGTGGACGGTGCCTTCCTCATGCCCGTCGAAGACGTGTTCTCCATCTCCGGTCGCGGCACCGTCGTGACCGGCCGTATCGAGCGCGGCATCATCAAGGTGGGCGAAGAAATCGAAATCGTCGGCATCCGCCCCACCCAGAAGACCACCTGCACCGGCGTGGAAATGTTCCGCAAGCTGCTCGACCAAGGTCAGGCCGGCGACAACGTGGGCATTCTGCTGCGCGGCACCAAGCGTGAAG
>NZ_LIPV01000010.1:87144-150984 GCF_001418255.1 Thiomonas bhubaneswarensis | reverse complement strand
GAGCCGGGCGGCGCTCTTCTCGTCGTAGCCGGCGCCGCAGCGCCCCTCGACGTCGAGTTCCATGAGGCGCTGGGCCATGAACTGCACCATCTGGCGCAGCACGTCGACATCGGCCCCCTTCTCAGCGAGCTCGGTCAATGCGATAGGGGCGTGGGTCATCGTGGTTTCCTTCAGACAAAGTTGGTGGGTTCGCACCTCAACCTTATCCGGACTTCACGATGGCCACCCCCATCACCAGGGACGACCGGCGCGCGGTGAGCTGCTCCGGGCTACGCCCTTCGCAGCTCACCGCTTCAAAGACTTACACCACGCCCGGGGACATTACCCGATCCCTTCACTGGAGAGCCACGCAGGCTATGGGTCGTATGGCTGGGCAAGGCATGGGCGGAGATCATGCGCCTGGACAAGGTGCTGAACTACGATCCGACGCCCATCGCCCGCTTGGAACACGGCGTCAGCCAAGCCGTGGCGCGTCTCCTGATCACCCATAGCGTCGACAGACAACCCAACGGCGGATGGAAGATCGACACCGTGATCGAAGCGACTGCTGGCGCGCTAAACGACCAAGATATGAGAAATGCGCGGCGCCGCTTGCGCTCCGACGCGGCCGGCCTGAGAGAAATTGGGATCGAAATCGACGGCGACAGGGTGCGGCGCGTGCCACAGCCGCCCAATCGCGTGCCACAGCCGCCCGATTTGTGCCACACCCGCCCAGTCCCTTTAGGTATTTCAGGTCTCTTTAGACCTGAAATGGCAGACTCCTTGCCGGAGCCCGCCATTCAGGCACACCTGCTCCCCGCAGGACACCCGCCCCTACCGGGGCTGGTCACCGCAGCATGCCCCGCACCTGCCGGTGCTCTGGCTTTTGGCCGACAGCACGATGGCGATCAGGCATCCGTTGCTGGAACTGGCACTGTTGCTGGCGACGAGGAAAACCGACCGCGCATCGTCGCTGGCTCCATACGCGGAAGGCCAAAGGCGAAAGGCGGCCTTCTGACGGGGTTGATTCATCGTTCCACGACATCGGCGTCACCAACGACTCGAAAGGCCGCCCAAGACGATTCTGCCGCGTTTTCGGGGCATTCAAACACCGGGGCAACCCATGGCTAACACGCTCACCTTGATCCAGGCAGCCGAAATGCTGCACATCTGCCCCGAAACCGTGGTGAACCACATCCGCCACCACGGCCTGCCGGCGGCAAAGCTGGGGCGCAGCTACACGTTGATCGACGATGACGTGATCGAATGGGTACGCACACAATATCTCAACGGGAAAAAGCAGGAGAACGCCTCATGCGCGTCTATCGGCGTGGACAGAGCCTTACTTGGTACATCGACATCACCGTCGATGGCGAGCGCATTAAGCGAAGCGCTGGCGCCACAGAAAGAGCGCAGGCGAAGGAATATGCCGCCCAGGTTGCGAGTGACCTCTGGCGGGTCAAGCGGCTCGGACAAGCCCCGTCCGTAACCTGGGATGCCGCCGTCTTGGCATGGCTGCAGGAGTTCGGGCATCGGCGCTCCATCGAGGACATCAAGCTCAAGCTGACCTGGTTAACCTACCAGGGCGGTCTGCAGGGGGTGGCGCTCAAGGACATCGACGCACAGCGCGTGCGGCAGATCATGGCCGCACGCCGCGACTGTCCGGTGAACCGGCGCGCCATCGAGCATGCCATCGCCGCAGGCGAGAAACCGCCTACCCCCAAGCCCGCAGCCGCCGGCACCGTCAACCTGCACATGGCCGAGCTGTCCAAAATCCTGCACTACGCGCACAAGCGGGGATGGATCGACCGTGTGCCGCCGATCACCAAGCAGCCGCAGCCTGCCAAGCGCATGACCTGGCTCACCCCTGAGCAGGCGAGCATACTGCTGGCCGAGCTGCCCACGCATCTGCGCCAGATGGCCCGCTTCGCCCTGTCAACAGGCCTGCGTGAAACCAACGTGCGCATGCTGACCTGGACTCAGGTCGACATGGAACGCCGTACGGCCTGGATTCATGCGGATCAGGCCAAGGCCGGTAAGAACATTCCGGTCCCGCTGAACGCCGACGCCTTGGACGTTCTCCACGAGCAACGAGACCAGCACCGGCGCTGGGTGTTCCCGGTCTATCGCCGCGACACGAAAACGGCCGATGCGCCCACTGGGAAGATCTGCAATCACGCCTGGCGCAAGGCATGCGTCAGGGCGGGAGTGCCCGAGCTACGGTTCCACGATCTGCGCCACACTTGGGCAAGTTGGCACACGATGGCGGGTACACCTGCAATGGTGCTGAAAGAACTTGGGGGATGGGCCAGTCTGGCGATGGTGGAGCGTTACACCCACCTGAGCCCCGGTCATCTGGCCGCCTGGGCCGACCGGGTTTCTGTCTCAAATCTGGAACAAGTGCCAGAACTCGGAGCAGAATCAACGCAGCGCGACGTTGGTAAGTCCGCGCAAGTTCAGAAGAAATCTTTGGGGTGGCTGATGGGACTCGAACCCACGACGACAGGAATCACAATCCTGACAGAACGGCATTCCGCAGTGTTGACGCGCATAGCCGTTTCAATAAAAAACAAGCACTTACGCATGCTTCGACGCATCGAAGCGTTGCCATGTATTCCCGAAAATGCCTAAAATTTCATTACACGGCCATTACACGGGCCGATTTGGAGGGCTGGGACATGGGCAAACGCGAGAACTTCACAGCGGGACGGGTGGCGGAGTTCGCATGCCCGCCGGGCAAGCAACAGGCCATTTTTTGGGACGCCAGACAGCCCGGCCTGGGGCTTCGCGTGACGGCAGCCGGTGCCCGCGCCTATGTATTCCAAGGCTGGCTAGGCGCTGGCGCTGTTCGCGTGACAATTGGCACGCCTGCCGCCTGGACACTCGACGCGGCCCGCAAGGAAGCCGCCCGGCTGAAAGTGCTGGTGGACAGCGGCACAAACCCGACCGAGAAGCGCCGCGAACTGGAGCAGGCCAAAGCCGCCGCCAAAGTGCAGGAGCAAACCCAGCGCCAGCGGGAAAGCCTGACGGTGGGCGAAGCATGGGCCGCCTATGTTGAGGAACGCCGCCCGCACTGGAGCGCGCTGCACTTGCGCGACCATATCGACAAGGCCCGGCCTGGTGGCGCTGATTCCAACGCCAGGGGCCAGGCAGGCAGAAAAACACAGCCCGGCCCGCTGGCTGAGTTCATGCCGCTGGCGCTGGCAAAGCTGGACGCCGCCAGTATCGAGGCATGGGCGCAGCGTGAAGGCCAGACGCGCCCGGCATCGGCTCGGCTTGCATGGCGACTGCTGGGGGTGTTTCTCACCTGGTGCGCAGAACAGCCGCAGTATGCGGGCATCGTGCGGACGCCGAACCCCGCCAAGACACGCCGCACCCGCGAAGCCCTGGGTAAGCCCGGCAGGAAATCGGACGTGCTCACCCGCGAGCAACTGCCCGCCTGGTTCGCCCATGTGCGCCAGATTCAAAATCCGACGATTGCCGCCGCGCTACAAGTCATGCTGCTGACGGGTGCCCGGCTTGGTGAAGTGCTCACCCTGCGCTGGGAGGATGTGGGCACGCAGTGGCGCAGCATCGTGATACGGGACAAGGTGGAGGGCGAGCGCATGATTCCGCTGACGCCTTTTGTGGCGCACTTGCTGGCGCTACTGCCGCGGCGCAATGCCTGGGTGTTTTCGAGCCCGAGCAGCGCCAGCGGGCAGATTGCCAAACCGAACACGCCGCACGCCCGCGCCTGCACTGCCGCCGGAATCGAGGGCCTGACACTGCACGGCCTGCGCCGCAGTTTCTCGACACTCACCGAATGGCTGGAAATTCCCGCCGGTGTAGTGGCGCAAATCATGGGGCACAAGCCCAGCGCCACAGCCGAACGGCATTACAAGGT
The DNA here is from genome assembly GCF_001418255.1 of Thiomonas bhubaneswarensis. Lineage (GTDB taxonomy): Bacteria > Pseudomonadota > Gammaproteobacteria > Burkholderiales > Burkholderiaceae_C > Thiomonas > Thiomonas bhubaneswarensis. The sequence continues at coordinate 147,122 of NZ_LIPV01000010.1, read as the reverse complement.
GCGCCCGCTCGACTTGCTGCGGGTTCACCATGAACGCATCGAGGCGTGGATTCTGGAGCAGGCCGGGGTGAGTTTCGAGCAAGCCGCGCCAGGGTTGCGCGTGGTGCAGGCATAGCAATAAGGCGATAACATGTAAACATGGACAGTGCAGCTACACCCCGCATCCGAGCCCGAGCTGCGGGCGCTTCCGGCGGACATGCAGGCGCGCTTGCTGCGGGTGGCCGACATGCTGGAGACCTTTGGGCCGCAGCGCGTCGGGATGCCCCATGTTCGCCCGTTGGAGGACAAGCTATGGGAGATGCGGGCGCAGGGTCGGGACGGCATCGCCCGCGCGGTCTACGTCGCCCAGCACGGCCGCACCCTGACCGTGCTGCATGTGTTCGTGAAAAAGACGCAGACAACCCCGCGCGCCGCCATCGAGACCGCGCGCAAACGCCTGGAGGCCATGCGATGAAGTCCCTGAAACAGATGAAGGCCGAGCTACTGGCCGCTCCCGCGGTGAAGGCCGAATACGACGCCCTGGCCGATGAATTCGCCATCGCGCACGAGCTAACCGCCGCACGCGCCCGCGCCGGGCTGTCACAGGCCGAGGTCGCGCAGCGGATGGGCACGACCCAAAGCGTGGTCGCCCGCCTGGAAAGTGGTCGTCGCCCGCCGTCGCTGCGCACGGTGCAACGCTACGCGCAAGCCGTGGGAGGCCGCGCCGTGGTGCGCATCGAGGCATGACAGTTCAGCGCCAGGCTACCTCGACGGGGAGAAAAGCGGGAACCTTCGCCCGCCTGCCTGGTGCCCGTGAATGAAGGCCAGCGCAGGAGGAGCGCAAGCATGACAGACAAGCAACCCGAACAGCGCAACGCCCCGACGCCTGAAGCCATCGCAACGTTGCGCGCATCGGGCTGGAGCGAGGCGCAGATTGAAGCCCAGTGCCAGCAATTCGAACGCATCAGGGCAGCGGGTGGGTTCCAAAACTGGGTTGTCATGTGCGAGGCCGCACGCATTCAAAGCGAGGCAAGGGGCTACACGGTGCCGCCGGAAAACTTCAGGGTGCGCGAGTACGGCACGATAACCGAGCAACTGGCAGCAATCGCAGCCGAACCAGATAACGGCGCTCCGCCCGCGCTGTGGGCCTTCTGGTTCGCTGCTGAACTGCGCGAGCGCAACCCCGGTATGGACAGCGCGGCACGGACTGTCGCAGAGGGGCAAATCATGCGCGCGTTCGAGGCGCACGCCGACGCGCTGCCGCTGCGTCAGCCGCCGAGCGGGTTGCTGTGGCCGAAGGGCCAGCCGCTGCCGCCGGGCTGGCGCGAAGGGCTTTACATGACGAAGGCAGAGCTTCGAGCCTGGGCCAAAGAATGCGCGCCGGACTTTCTGGGCAGTGCGCTACTGGCCGAACCGCAAGCAGCGCCAGCGGGTGAGGTTGCAACGATTGCAGGGCCGGGCACGGTGCGCCACAACACGAAGGGCAAGAGAGCGCAACCGCTGGACGCAGAGATTGAAGCAGCCAAGCACGAAGCGACGAACCCCAACGATGCGCACGCGGTTTATGCCGTGCTTCAGCGATGGGCCGAGGAGCGCAAGGCCCCGTTTATTGGGTTCGCCGAAGGTGAAGGCATCAAGTATCAAACGCCCGCTGGTGAGGTGGATTTTTTCAGGTTCGACGCGCTACGCAAGCGCATGAGCCGCGCCGCGAACGCCCGCTAACGGACGCCAGCGCCCGCGAGCGCCCGCAGCTATCGGAGAACCGGAAAACGCCGCATAACTTGCGAAACCATCGCAACCGACCCCATAGGAGGGGAACCGATGGACACGCAAAACATGCCGCCCGAACTGGCCCGCATCGCACAGGGGCGGGACTTCCTGACAACCGCCGAATTCGCCCGAACCGTGGGACGCGCGCCGCAGACTGCGCGCAAGAATTTTTGCATCGCCGGGCATTGCTGCGGCGTGAGGCCGCGCAATGTCGGAGGCCGCTTGCTGTGGCCCATCGCAGACGTGGCCCGCCTGCTGACCGAGGGGGCTTGACATGGACGCCCCCAAAAAGGAAAACCCCGGTTGCAGCCGGGGGCGGTTCGAGGCAGCACAGCAAGAACTGTTCGAACGGCCGCCATTTTCTCCCGAGTGGCCGAGCAACGCAACGAAGGAAGGCCAATTGCTGGCCGCGCTGCTGACTGGCGCGAGCTTCAACCATGCCGAGTTCATTGGCGAGGCTCGCACCTGGCGCCTTGCTGCCTACGCCCATGCGCTCAAGCGCCGAGGCTGGCACGTTCGCACGTTGACCGAGGACGGCCAGCCCTGGACCGGCAAGCATTGCGGAGTCGCCAGGTATTCGCTGGACCCGGCCGACATTGACGCTATGGGAGGTGCCGCGCATGGCTAAGAGGCGACGCAACGCACCCACTGAATCCGTGTCCGGCCGCTATGTCCCGCTGCCGCATAGCGTGCTGGACAGTGCCGCGTTTCAGTCCTGCGGGCACATGGCAAAGGCGCTGCTGTTGGAACTCATGCGACAGCACAACGGCGCGAACAACGGGCATATCCGGCTGTCCCGGTCCTGGCTTGCAGGACGCGGCTGGGGCAGCGTGAGCAGCATCAACGCGGCCCGCGATGAGTTGCTGCGCAACCGGCTGATTGTGCAGACCCGACACGGTGGCCTGCGCAACGGCTCGCACTTCTACGCGCTGACCTGGCTGGCCGTGACCGACTTTGCCGGGCTGGACATCTCGCCGCAGCAGTACCACCCCGGCGCCTACCTGCTGCCGCTGCAAAAACAAAACGGCTGTCCGTCCAGCGGTCCTGGAAACACCGCTGCAAGACCGTCCAGCGGTCCTAGCGAAACCGCTGCAAGACCGCCACACGGTCCAGAAACTGCCGTTTTTGGCGCTTCGCCAAGACCGCCTCACGGACACAAGTTAACTATGCCATTCCCTACGGCCAAGGTTCGGGGGCAGGCATTGGCGACGAATCCGCACGCGGCCCGAATGGCTCCCCGAGATTGGAGGCATTGAACATGATTGACGCATTGATTGGTGGCACGCTGCACGCCGCCGCGGTGGGGAAAACCGCCAGCAATGGCAAGCCCTACGCAACCGCCAAGGTGCGGGCAGCGGTGGGCACTGAATCGGTTTTCGTGAACGTGATTTGTTTCGACGCCACGGAATGCGCTGCGCTGCTGGCGCTGTCTGCTGGCGAGCCGGTATCGCTTGCCGGTGAACTCACGCCGAAGGTATGGACACCCGCGAATGGCGAGCCGCGCCCGGTGCTGGACATGGTGGCGCATGCGGTGCTGACAACCTACGCCGTGCAGCGCAAACGCAAGGCCGTAGAGCCTAAAGCGCAGCACAGCAAGGGCACTGCACAGGCCAGGCAACAGCGAGCCGCTATGGACTCGCTGGAGCCTTTGGACGATGGGGGGACGTTGCTATGAGCGCGAAACACAAAACGCCCATAGGCCGCACCGTGAAAATTCGCGCGGATGAGCCGAACGCCCCGCGCGGCGAAATCATCGGTAAATTGACCGTGGACGGCGTATTACCGCTGGCGTTCGCATCGCACCTGTTTGCCGTTGACTACGGTGTCGAGGTCGATTTGACGGCGATGCACGAGCGCATGATGACCGCAGCGGCGGACGCATCAGGCGGTGAGCTAGGAGCATTGGAGCGCATGCTGTCGGCACAGGCACAGACCTTGAATGTCATGTTCACCGAACTGGCGCGGCGGGCTGCGCTGAACATGGGCGAGCACCTGGACGCGACCGAGACTTACCTGCGTTTGGCGTTTAAGGCGCAAGCGCAAAGCCGAGCGACGGTCGAGGCGCTGGCCGAAATCAAGAACCCGCGCGCCGTGGCATTCGTCAAGCAAGCGAACATCGCGCAGCAGCAGCAGGTGAACAACGGCACGCCGCGCGTGGAGGATTCACCGAAGCCTGCAAACGAACAATCATGCCTGGAGGCACCGAATGAGTGGAGCACACTGGACACCCGAGCAAAGACAACGCCAGCGCGAAGCAATCCAGCGATGGAAACCGTGGGAGCAGTCCACCGGGCCAAAGACGCCCGAGGGAAAGGCCGCATCGTCGGGTAACGCCCTGGTGCATGGCCTGTTCGACGCACGCAGCCGCGAGGCACTGCGCCACATCCATGAGCTACTGCGGGAGCAGCGCCAGGCTCTGAAGAGGCTTTGACGCCAACGCCTTCATTCGCGCATGACCCACACCACCGCCCGGCCATTGCGCCGGGTTTTTCATGCCCGCCGAACCTGCCGAGATGCCAGGCATTCCCGTGCGCGCATTACACAGCCATTACATGAACGCCAGGCAACAAAAAGCCCAGCGGGTGAGGCTGGGCTAAGTTCTTGATTTATTTGGGGTGGCTGATGGGACTCGAACCCACGACGACAGGAATCACAATCCTGGACTCTACCAACTGAGCTACAGCCACCGCAGAAAATCAAACATTCTATACGAAACGCCTTGTGTGCTTGAAGAGCTTTAGCCAGCGCACATTCAACCTGCGGCGGTGGTGCCTTCGGCGTTTGGTTTGTAGAAAATTTCCACGCCGAAGCGTTTCTTGAGCGCCTCGATGTAGGCGTCCATGATGCCCTGGGTGAGAAGCTGCTGCTCGGCGCCAGCTGCCGCGTTGACGAGTACCGGGGGAGCTTTGCCTTCGGTCACTTTGTCGAGTTGCAAGACAGCGTAGCCACCGGCCCCGAGATCCACGCCCGCCAAAGTCGGCAGCTTGTCTGTGCCAAGACCGAAGGCTTTGGCGACGACGGCCGCCGGGACATCTGGCGAGGGTTGGGTTTGATCCAGCGTGATCGGTGCCCCGAATTTCAGCGTTGTGGGCGACTTGAGAGCCTGCTCCCCTGCGCTGCGCGCGAGTTCGGCAGCGCGCTGCTCCACGAGCATCTGCTTGGCCTGGTTCTCCACCTCGGCGAGGGGAAGGGTTTGGGCCGGGCTGTACGACAGCACGCGGCCGGAAGCCCAGACATTGGGCGCGATCTGCACGGCCTGGATGTTGTGCTTGTTGCGCAGGCTGTTCTCGGCAAACAGGGCGTCGAGGAAAGCTTTGCTGGACAGCGGATCGGTGCTGCCAGGAGCCTGTGGCTGAGGAGTGCGTGTGACGTTGTTGGCGGTCTGCACCTTCAGCTTGAGCTTGTTTTCGACGGTCTTGAAGCTGTCGGGGTGTTCATAGACGGCATTGGTGAAGGTCTCGACATCGGCGGCGAGTTGCTTTTGCGCGGCCTCCTGCCGCATCAGCTTTTCGATGCCGGGTTTGGCGGCGTCGAAGGGCTGCTGGCTGCCTGGCTTGATGCCGGTCAGCTCGATGATGTGGTAGCCGAACTGGGTCTTGATCGGCCCGACGATGTCGCCGATCTTCTTCATGCCGAACACGGCGTCGGCAAAGGGCTTGACCATCGCGTCGGCGGTGAAATAGCCGAGGTCGCCGCCCTTCTCTGCGGAACCAGGGTCTTGTGAATCCTTGCGGGCCAGTGCAGCGAAATCGGACGGATTCGCTTCGACCTGCTTGGCGATGGCCTCGGCCTTGGCTTTGGCCGCCTCCTGCTGGGAGGGGGTGGCGTCGCTCGGCACGGTGATCAGGATGTGGCTGGCACGCCGCTCGGCTGGCGTGGAAAACTTGGCTAGGTTGGCGTCGTAGTAGGCCTTGATCTGCTCGGGCGTCACCTGAATCTGGTCAGCCAGCGTGTTGGCGCTCAGCACCACATACTGAATGTCCACTTGAGCGGGCTTCTGAAACTTCGCCTTGTTGTCCTCGTAAAAGCTCTCAACCTGCTGCGGCGTGACCTGAACCTGCGCCGTGTAGTCGGCGGGCTTGAACAGCGCCAGACGCACTTCGCGCTGTTGTGCCGCCGCCTTGGCAGCAGCCTCGGCCAGAGCCTTGCTGTCGATTACCGATCCGGTCAGCCCTCCGAGCACCTGCTGCAGGATGAGCTGTTCGCGCACTTGCGCTTCGAACTGGGCGGTATTCATGCCCTGCGCCGCGATCAGGCTGCGGTAGGCCTGCACATCGAAGCTGCCATCGGGCTTGCGCAGCGCCGCAATCTGCGGAATCTGCAGAATCGCCTGCTGCACCTGTGCATCGGTCACTGCGAGATGCTCGCGGCGCGCTTCGAGCTGCAGCAGGATCTGGCGGATCAGACCGTTCAAGGTGCGCAGCTTCTGTTCGGGGGTATCGAGTTGCTTGATGTCCACGGCGCTGCCCAACATACTTTGCAGGCGCGCGATCTCCTCGCGATTGGCCGCGTCGAGTTGTTGCATGGTGATCTTCTGGCCACCGACCTTGGCCGCCACATCCGCATTTCCCTCAAAGCTAGAGTAACCCTGGATTCCAAACAGCACGAAGGACGGAAAGATCAACACGAACAGCACGATTTGCATCAGCTTGCTGTGTTTGCGTATGGATTCGAGCATGGTGGCGAGGCTTGGAGAGGGGTGCCCTGTGAGGCCGACTCACAGAGGGATCAAAGACAGGTGAAGAATGATCGACCTGCGCAACAGCCGTTGGTGGGTGCTGAGGGGTTCGAACCCCCGACCTACGCCTTGTAAGGGCGCCGCTCTACCAACTGAGCTAAGCACCCGGCCGTTGCCATTGCGGCCCAGGTCTTGCAAGCCGAACGATCGTGCCTGCGGGCTTGGGCCTTGGACAACTCTTACTTGATGGCGTCTTTCAGGCCCTTGCCCGGACGGAACTTCGGAATCTTGGCGGCCTTGATCTTGATGGCGGCGCCGGTGCGCGGATTGCGACCCGTGCGCGCGGCACGCTTGGTGACAGCAAAAGTGCCAAAGCCGATCAGCGAGACGCTGTCGCCTTTCTTCAGGGTGCGTCGCACGGCATCGACCAGGGCGTCGAGCGCGCGGCCAGCCTGGGCCTTGTTGAGATCGGCGTTTTTGGCCATGTGTTCAATCAGTTCAGCCTTGTTCACTTGTGTCCCTCTTCAGTCTGGATAACGGCGCAAAGCCGCGCCCTGCGCCAAAAAATCGCGCCCTGCTCAGGGCGCGCGATGATCGGTCGCGACGATCGATTGATTAGAGCCGGGGCGATTTGCCCCTGTCAATGCGGCATATCAGTGATGGCGTTGTACACGCCAAAGAGCGTGCATTCTAGCCACGTCTGTCAGCGGCACGCCTCATCGGCCCGGCAGCGCGAGCGATCCGACGCACTCTGCCACGGCCCGCCCGACATCGGCCGTCGTCGCCTTGCCACCAAGATCGGGGGTGCGGGGTGCGCCGGAGGCGGGATCGAGCACCGTCTCGATCCCGCGCAAGATGGCATCGTGGCCATCGCGTCGGCCGAGAAAGTCGAGCATCAGCGCCGCACTCCAGATCTGCGCAATGGGATTGGCAATGCCCTTGCCCGCGATGTCGGGCGCCGAGCCGTGTACCGGCTCGAACAGCGATGGGAACTTGCGCTCCGGATTGAGGTTGGCCGAAGGCGCGATGCCGATGGTGCCGCAGCAGGCGGGGCCAAGGTCGGACAGGATGTCACCGAAGAGATTGCTCGCCACCACCACGTCGAACGCCTGCGGACGTTGCACAAAGTGCGCGGTCAGGATATCGATGTGAAACTGATCGCGCGTCACGTCGGGAAACTCGGCTGCGATGGCCTCGACGCGTTCGTCCCAAAACGGCATGGTGATGGCGATGCCATTGGATTTGGTCGCCGAGGTGAGATGTCTGCGCGGCCTGCGACGCGCCAGCTCGAAGGCGTATCGCAACACGCGATCCACGCCGAGGCGGCTCATCACCGTCTCCTGCATGACGATCTCGCGCTCGGTGCCTGCAAACATGCGCCCACCGATGCTGGAGTATTCGCCTTCGGTGTTTTCGCGCACGATCAGCATGTCGATTTCACCGGCGGCATAAGGGCTGCCGTCGCGTTTGACCAGGGGTGAGCGCACCCCCGGCATCAATCTGGCCGGACGCAGGTTAACGTATTGGTCGAAAGCACGCCGAAATTGCAGCAGCGACCCCCACAGCGAGACATGGTCGGGCACGGTCTTCGGCCAGCCGACGGCGCCGAAAAACAGCGCGTCGTGGCCGCCGAGTCTCTCTTTCCAGTCGTCGGGCAGCATCTGGCCGTGACGCTCGTAATACGTGCACGAGGCAAAGTCGAAATGATCGAACTGGAGCGCGATGCCCAGGCGCCGCGATACGGCGTCGAGCACCCGCAGCCCCTCGGGAACGACCTCCTGCCCGATGCCATCGCCCGCCATCACGGCAATGCGCAACGGTGGTGAATCCACGGCTTTCTTCATTGCATCTCCTGTCTACGGTCAGCCTCGAGCCGGGGGCGACCAGCGCGTCACGGCCATCACCCCGGCGGCCACCAGCGCCATGCCCACCCAGGTCGTCAGACCGAGCGTCTCGTGAAACAAGGCCCACCCCATCAGTGCGGTCACCGGGGGAACCCAATAAATCAGGCTGGTCACCTGCACCGCGGCGCCGCGCTGGATCAGCAGGTAGAGCAAGGCACCGGCTCCCACCGTCAGCGCCAGTACCGACCAGGCCAGCGCACCGATGAGCTGCCCGTTCCACACCACCGATTCCGACTCGATCAGTGCGAACGGCAGGCTCAGCAGCAGGGCCGCGGCGAGCTGTACGGTCAACGCGCTCCACACCGCAACCGGGCGGACATAGCGCTTCTGCCACAGCGTACCGGCCGTGATGCTGCCCAGCGCCAGCAGCGACAACATCAGGTTGTGGACGCTGAGTTCGCCGCCGTCGAGCTTGTGCAGCACCACCAGCGCCAGCCCACCGAAGCCCAGCAGCAGGCCCAGCCATTGACGCAGGTGAATGCGCTGGCCTCCGGCGGAAACCAGTACCGCGGTCAAAAGCGGCTGAAGCCCGACGATCAAGGCCACCGTGCCCGCGGGAATGCCATGTTTGACCGCCGCCCAGACACCGCCGAGATAACCCGCCTGCATCAGCGCCCCGACCACCGCGAGATGCAGCCATTGCCTGCGCCCACTGGGCCACTCCGTGCGAAGCCAGGCGGCCAGAGGCAACAGAACCGCGAGCGAGAAGGCGTAGCGCAGACTGAGAAATTTCAGCGGAGGCGAATACGGCATGCCATACCGAGCCACGATGAAGCCGGTGCTCCAGATCAGCACGAACACCCAGGGCATCACCCGCTTGAGCACGGGCGCAGACACCGCCGCTGCCGCGCTCACGTCAGTTCCGCACGGCCGTTCCGAAGGAACTGACGCCCCCTCGGGGGGAACGCGCGCAGCGAGCAAGGGGGCCGTTTCATACCAGTTTCATGCCGGCCAGGGCGATGCGGAAGTAATAGAGCATGGACCAGAGCGTGAGCACGGCCGCCACCCAGATCAGCCATTGACCGATCCACACCGTGTCGATGACCCCGAACAGCACGCCGTCGAACAAGAGGAAGGGTATGGCGACCATCTGCACCGCCGTCTTCACCTTGCCGATGTAGCTCACCGCCACGCGGCGAGACTGGCCGATTTGCGCCATCCACTCACGCAGGGCCGAAATGGCGATTTCGCGGCCGATGATGATCAGCGCCACCAGGGCGTCGATGCGACCGAGCTGCAGCAGGATGAGCAGGGCCGCAGTCACCATCAGCTTGTCGGCCACAGGGTCGAGAAAGGCGCCGAACGACGAGGTCTGATTCCACTTGCGCGCCAGATAGCCGTCGAGCCAGTCGGTGATGGCGCTCAGAATGAACAAAACGGTCGCGGTGAGATTGCGCTCGGGCAGCGTCATCCAGCCCGCGGGCAGGAAGTACACCCCGACGATGAGGGGAATGGCCGCCACGCGCGCCCAGGTGAGCAGCGTCGGCAGGTTGAGCGCGCGTAAGGACATGGAGCAAGTGGAGGCGTATTCGTCGAGCCCGGCATCAGCCGCAGTACCCGGCTGCCGTCAGCGGCTGCGTGGGCAGCGCCGAAAAACCGCGGGTCGCCGTAATCAGCATGATAGGGTGTGAACGAATTTTCCCCATGCAGGAAACGCTTCGAATGAACGCAAGCTGGTTTGCCACCCATGTCGATCTTCTTCTCTACATCTATGGCGGCATCGCCATTGCGCTGGTGATCTGGACCTTGTGGCGGGCGCGCAAGCGCAAGCGGGCTGCCCGCAAGCGAGATGGCATTGAGCCCTGATGTTCCCTGAGGCGGCGCTTCGCGCCTGCACTGGTGCTCAGGCTGACGGCTTTTCAGGCACGTCGACCCAGGCCTGCAAGCCACCGCCCTCACGCGCCTGCAAGCCTGTCGGCCAGCCATGCTGCTGTGCCAGTTGGCGCACGATGGCCAGGCCCAGACCCGACCCCGCCCCCGGGGTACGCGCCTTGTCCAGACGCACAAAGGGCTCGAACACGGCTTGAAGCTGGTCGGCCGCAATACCCGGGCCGCGGTCGTCAATCGACAGACGCACCCAACCCTGTTCGGGCGCAGGCTCGGCCCGCAGGGTGATGGAGCCTGGCGCATGACGAACCGCATTGCCCAGCAGGTTGTCCACCACGCGTTGCAGCGCGCTGACATCCACCCAGGCGTGCAGATCGGCAGGGCATTGCACGTCGAGCGTGCAGCCCTGCGCCTGCGCCCAGTCTGCATGCTCCTGGCGGCGTTGTTCAAGCCAGGGCAGCAGTTCGAGTTCTTGCGGCGCCTGCATCTGCAGCCCGCGCGCCAGTTGCAGCACGTCGCCGATCAGGCGGTCCATCGCCAATACGTCGCGTTCGATCTGATCGAGCCGGGCATCGCTGGGTTGCATGCGCTGCAGTTCGAGCGCCAGGCGGATGCGCGCCAGCGGCGTGCGCAGGTCGTGCGACACGCCGGCCAAAAGAACAGTGCGCGCCTGCAGCAGGTCATCGATGCGCTGCGCCATCTGGTTGAAATGCGCCGTCAGCCGCGCGAGTTCGCGCGAACCGCCTTCGGGCAGGCGCTGCGGCACGTCGCCGCGCGCTAGCTTGGCCGCAGCCCGTTCCATGGCCTCCACCGGGCGGGTGATGCGCCTTGCCCACCACAGCGCAAGCACGATGGCTATGGGCAGGGTCAACAGCAGGCCGAGCAGCAGCGCGCGCAGAGGCTGGGTCTGGATGCGGCTGTTGTCCACCCCCACGCCGATGTCGCGCCCGCCTGCGGGAATGCTGGTCCACAGCCAGACATGCCCCTGCGCATCGACGCGCTTGTCGAAATAGACCGCATGGCCCAGACGCTGCCGCAAGGCGCTCTCCAGGTAGCCGATGTAAAAGCCGTGGATCAGCCCTTGATCCGCTGGGGCGGCCATGCCGGGCTGAAGGCTGAGCCGATAGTGCTGCTGCAGTTCGCGCTCGAAGGCCGGGCGCGTTCCAGGAGGAAGTTCGGCCCAGGTATTTGCCGACAGCACCATCAGCCCGGCGAGATCGTGCGCCGACCGCTGCGCCATGGGTTGAAGCACGAACAGCAGCGCCACCGTGGCAAAGGCGCATTCGAGCCCCAGCACCAGCACCAGCATGGCGCGCACCGTCTGCCGACGCAGGCTGGGCGTGCGCAGCCAGGTGTCGATCAGACGGGGATCGCGGCGCATTGCGGCCAGAGGCGGCTCAGATTTCGGCACCCGCAGGGTTGAACAGATAACCCTGCCCGCGGATGGTGCGAATGTAGACGGGGTGAGCCGCGTCGGGCTCGATCTTGCGGCGCAGACGGGTGACGCGCACGTCGATGCTGCGGTCAAAGGCGTCGCGCTCGTAGCCCTTGAGCCAGTCGATCAGTTGATCGCGGCTGAGCACCCGGTTGGGGTGCTCAGCCATGACTTGCAGCAAGGTGAACTCGGCGACGCTCAGGCCCACGTCGCGTCCGTCGCGCAGCAGGCGAAAGCCCGGGGCGTCGATCACGAAGGGGCCGAACCGTTTCACACCCTGCGCGGCGGCATCTGTGCGCTGCTGCGGCTCCGCGAGAGCGCCCGATGGCGCCCGCCGCAGCAGGGCACGCAGGCGCGCGAGCAGCTCGCGCGGACTGAAGGGCTTGGGCAGGTAGTCGTCGGCACCGACTTCGAGGCCGATGACGCGGTCGATCTCGTCGCCGCGCGCCGACAGCATCAGGATGGGCAGATCGCCATCGCGGCGCAGCTCGCGCGCCAAGGCAAGGCCGTCTTCGCCGGGCAACATGATGTCGAGGATGACGGCCTGTGGCCTGGCGCGCGCCAGGCTTTCACGCATGGCCTCGCCATGAGCGGCCAGATCGACCTCGTAGCCGTTGCCCACGAGATAGTCGCGCAGCATGGCGCGCAGCTCGGGATCGTCATCGACCACGAGGATGCGCGGATTGTGGGGTGTTGGCGTGGGTTGCATGGGTCGAAGTCTAGGCGTGGCGCGGCGGGTTGCGCGCATCCGGAAATGCGCTGAAACAAAGCGTCACGCAGCGCAACCCTGGGGATGTGGCAGGACATCCCGGCGAAACCCTCGTGGCGAAACATGTCGGCATCGACCACGACCACTGCCTTGTCCGCTTCACCATGTCCTGCCGCCCTGCCCTGTTCCGTCGCATTGTCGCGTCAGCCAGCCTCGTTCCGCTTCTGGCGAGCATGGGGCTGGCCTGCGCGCAGACGCCGACTCTTGGCAAAGGCGCGCTGTTCGAGTCGTCCCGTCAGGTGGCGAACGATCAGGCACGGCAGATCGAGAGCGGCGCTGCGGCACCCCTGCGTCAGGTGCAGCCCCCGGTGGCCACGGGCATTGCCCCGGCGTTCCAGGAGTTGCAGGGCGGCGGGCAGAACCATGGCGCACAGGACTCGCCTTTCGGTACGGGCTACGAACGCCGCATGGAGCGTGCCGCAGCGGCCGCCGGACTGTCTGCAGGCTCGCCCGCACGCCCCGCTGCGGCAGGGGCAGCTGCAGGCGGTGCGGGCGCTGCGGGCGGCGGACAGCCAGGCGGACATGGCAGTGGGCGTGGTCGACGCTGATTCCTCTTCATCTCTAGGAGTTCATCATGAAACACAGCAAATCTCTTCGTCTCGCTCTTGCCGCAGTCGCCATGACAGCCGCGGGTTCCGTCTTCGCCGCAGGCATGGGCGGTGGCGGCATGGGTGGTGGCATGCCCGCCGGTGCGGGCACCGGCACGGGCCAGATGCAGCAGCATCAATACCAGCACCGCAATATGCACCAGAACGGCGGCCAGGGCGCAGGCCAGGGCAGCGCGCAGGGCCAGAAGCTGCAACAGCGTGACCGCGTGCAAGACCCGTCCCTGCACTCCACCACGCCGACGACTGCCGTCGCTCCGACGAACTGATCTCCCTAAGGACCAAACCATGCAACGCCGACTCTTCCTGGGCTCTGCCCTCGGGGCTGCGCTGCTGGCCCTGGGTGGCTGCGGCGGCGGAGATACCTCCGTCGCCGCAGCGCCCGCGACCACGGACGCAGCCTCCGCCACCGCACTCGCCGCGCTGAGCGCGCAGCTCGACGCGACGCCTCCGTCCACGCTGTCCGATACCGAAGCGCAGGCGCTGGTGTTCATGCGCGAAGAGGAAAAACTCGCCCGCGATGTGTACCAACTGCTTTATGCGCAGTGGGGGCAAAAAGTGTTCAACAACATCGCCGCCAGCGAACAGCAGCACATGGACGCCGTCGCCCTGCTGCTGACGCGCTACAACCTGCCCGATCCGGCGGCCAATACCGCAACGGGTGTGTTCGCCGACCCGGCGCTGCAGCAGATGTTCAACACCCTGATGGCGCAAGGTCAGACCTCGCTGATCGGTGCGCTCACGGTCGGCGCGACCATCGAGGATCTCGACATCCTCGACCTCGAACAGCGTATCGCCGCCACGGACAACGCCGACATCGCCCTGGTGTTTGGCGAACTGATGAAGGGCTCGCGCAACCACATGCGTTCCTTCATTTCGCAGTTGACCAAGCAGGGAGTCACCTACACGCCGCAGTACATCACCCAAGCCGAGTTCGACGCCATCGTCAACAGCCCGATGGAAACCGGTAGCGTCTGACCCCGTCTTCCCCATCCACCTGGAAATCCCATGACCCTATTTCCTTCCATCCTCTCCAAGACTACGGTCACCTTGGTCGGCATCCTGCTGGTCAGCGCGGCGTTTGCCGGAAACGGCGGCCGCCCCACGGGCGCCAGCACCCGCACCCTCGACGCCACCGAGTCCGCTGGCATTGTCATCATGCGCGAAGAAGAAAAGCTCGCCCGCGATGTGTACCAACTGCTCTACACCCAGTGGGGCCAGCCCATCTTCTCGAACATTGCCGCGAGTGAACAGCAGCACATGGACGCCGTCGGCACGCTGATCTCGCGCTACAAACTGCCCGACCCGGCGTCCCATACCGCCACAGGCGTGTTCGTCGATGCCGAACTGCAGACCATGTTCAATGCCCTCATGAGCCAGGGCCAGAGTTCGCTGCAGGCGGCTTTGCAGGTCGGCGCCACGATCGAGGATCTGGACATCAAGGATCTGAACGAACGCATTGCCCAGACCGACAATCCGGATGTGAAACTGGTGTACAGCAATCTACTGAAGGGCTCGCGCAACCATTTGCGCGCCTTCGTGTCCCAGCTGGCCACGCTGGGTGTGACCTACGTGCCGCAGTACATCACCCAGGCCGAGTTCGACGCCATTGTCAACAGTCCGCAGGAGAGAGGTAGCGTCTGACCTCAGAGGAACGGACGTGAGCCGGATTTGGCCCGCGTCCGCTCCCATGCCATCCTGCCCCGACGTGACGCCACAACACCAGCTTGCATGGTGATGAACACGCTCCGGCATCTGATCCGTGGACTCGCCTTGCTGATCCCCTTCGGCTGGGCCGTCGTCGTCGGCGCGCACTGACTTCAGTGAACGGATGCAGCGCCGCTGCATCCGTTCACTCTTACTTGCAAGCTCGTCACACTGAAGTTAGTATTCAATTACTTACTTTACAGGACTCAATGGATACGCATTCCCTACATCTACCCGCCGACGTGCGCCGCGAGGTCACGGTCGAAGCGGTGATCGCGCTGGCTGCCGAGCACAATCCCGGCGACATCACCACCAGCGCCATTGCCCGCCACATGGGGCTGACGCAAGGCGCGCTGTTCCGCCACTTTCCCAGCAAGGAGGCGCTGTGGGAGGCGGTGATGGACTGGGTAGCGGCCCGGCTGATGGCGCGGGTGGACGCCGCCATGGGCACGCACAGCGATGCCCTCGACGCCCTGGAAGCGGTGTTCCTCACGCACTGTGACTTCGTTGCCGAGCATCCGGGGGTGCCGCGCATGCTGTTCGGTGAACTGCAGCGCGCCGAGGACACCGCCGCCAAACGCGTCGCTCGCAGCCTGCTCTCGGCCTACGGCAAGCGCCTGCGCCTGCTCATTACCACGGGCCAGCAGCGCGGCGAACTGAGTTCAGACATCACCGCCGACGCCGCCGCCGCGATGTTCATCGGCGCCATCCAGGGCCTGGTGATGCAGACCCTGCTGACCGGCAAACCCCAACACATTCGCAGCGCGGCACCTGGAGTGTTCGCGCTGTACCGTCGCTGCATTCGGAGCCAGCCATGACGTTTTCCGCAATGAACCGCCGCACCCTGCTGCTGCTTGCCGTACTGGTGCCCATTCTGATCTTGCTCGGCTACGTGGCGCTGCGCTCGGGGCCGCTGGCTCCGGTGCCGGTCACTATAGCCAAAGTGGAAAGCCGCGCCCTGCAACCGGCTCTGTTCGGCATCGGCACCGTGCAGGCGCGCTACACCTACAGCATCGGCCCGACCGTGGCCGGGCGGGTGTTGCGGCTGAACGTGCATGTGGGCGACCAGGTCAAGGCCGGCCAGCTGCTGGGTGAGATGGATCCGGTCGATCTCGGCCAGCGCCAGACCGCGCTCGATGCGGCGATGCGCAGCGCGCAGGCGCAGTTGCAGCAGGCGCAGGCGCAGCGCGACTTCGCCGCCAGCCAGGCCGAACGCTACGAGCAACTGCTCGCCGTGCATGGCACCAGCAAGGAGGTGGCCGATGTGAAGCGCCAGGAGCTGCGCGTGGCCGATACCGCGCTGGCCGCCGCCCGCGACGCCGTCAAACGCGCCCAGGCGGATGCCCAGGGCGTGGGCGCGCAGCGCGGCAATCTCAAGCTCATCGCCCCGGCGGATGGCCTGATCACCGCCCGCGACGCCGACCCCGGCACCACCGTGGTCGCCGGGGCGCCGGTGATCGAGATGATCGACCCGAACAGCCTGTGGATCGACACCCGCTTCGACCAGCTCAGCGCCAGCGGCCTGGTCGCAGGCGAGGCGGCGCGCATCGTGCTGCGCTCGCGCTCGGGTCAGACCCTGGCCGGCAGCGTGCTGCGCGTGGAGCCGCTGGCCGACGCCGTCACCGAGGAAACTCTGGCGAAGGTGCGCTTCGCTCAAGTGCCGCAGCCCCTGCCGCCGCTGGGCGAACTGGCCGAGGTGACAGTGAGCCTGCCCGCCCTGCCTGCGCGCCCGACCCTGCCCAACGCCAGCCTACAGCATGTGGACGGCAAGCTCGGCGTGTGGCGCATCCACGCGGACAAGCTGGAGTTCGTGCCCGTCAAAGTGCTGGGCAGCGACCTCGAAGGCCATGTCCAGGTCGAGGGCGTGAAGGCGGGTGAACACGTGGTGGTCTATAGCCAGCGCAGCCTGCGCGCGGGCAGCCGCTTCAGCATCGTCGACCGCATTCCCGGAGTGACACCGTGATCAGCCTGGCCGGCCGCGACATCCTGCACGCCTGGGGCAAGTTCGTCTTCACCGGCATCGGTCTGGGCCTGCTGATCGGCGTGACCCTGACCATGGCCGGGGTCTATCGCGGCATGATCGACGATGCCATGGTGCTGCTGGACAACAGCGGCGCCGACCTGTGGGTGGTGCAGAAGGACACGCAAGGGCCGTACGCCGAGTCGTCCAGCCTGTATGACGATACCTGGCGCGGCATCGCCGCCATGCCGGGCGTGGCCAGCGCCGCCAATGTCACCTACCTGACCATGCAGGTGCGCGCGGTCAACCGCAGCCAGCAGCGCGACGTGCGCGCCATGGTGGTGGGCGTTTCCGCCGACGGCCACGGCACGGCGGGCTGGCCGCCCTATCTGGTAGCCGGGCGCCAGATCACCCGCAGCCACTACGAGGCCGTGGCTGACATCGCTAGCGGCTTTCGCCTGGGCGACACCCTGCAGATCCGGCGCAACCGCTACACCGTGGTCGGTCTGACCCGGCGCATGGTGTCGTCCAACGGCGACCCGATGGTGTTCATCCCGCTCAAGGACGCGCAGCAGGCGCAGTTCCTCAAGGACAACGAGGCCATCCTGCAACAGCGCCGCCGCACCGCCGAAAATCCGGCCTTCAACCGCCCCGGCGTGCCGGGTCTGCTCGACGCGGTGATCGCCTCGCAAAGCAGCAACAACTATGTCAACGCCGTGCTGGTGCGCATCAAGCCCGGCACTACCGCCAACGAAGTAGCTGAACCCATCCGGCGCTGGAAGCGGCTCACGGTGTTCACCCGCGCGCAGATGGAAGACATCCTGGTCAACAAGCTCATCGCCACCGCGGCCAAGCAGATCGGCATGTTCATGGTCATCCTGGCCATGGTCAGCGCGGCCATCGTCGCCTTCATCATCTACACCCTGACCATGGACAAGATCCGCGAGATCGCGGTGCTCAAGCTCATCGGTACGCGCAACCGCACCATCGCCGCCATGATCATGCAGCAGGCGCTCGCGCTCGGCCTGATCGGCTTTGCCGTGGGCAAGATCACCGCCACCTTTGCGGCGCCGATCTTTCCGAAGTATGTGCTGCTGCTGCCGGACGACTCGCTCAAGGGCTTGGCCGCCGTCATCGTCATCTGCGCGCTGGCCAGCCTGATTGCCATCCGCATGGCGCTCAAGGTCGATCCGGCCGAGGCGATCGGGGGGTGAGATGAGCACGAACAAAGGCATCCGCATCGAAGGCTTGAAAAAGCGCTACGGCAGCGGCGACACCGCAGTGGACGCGCTCAAGGCCGTGTCCATGCAGGTCGATCCCGGCGAGGTGGTCGGACTGGTCGGGCCGTCGGGCTCGGGCAAGAGCACCCTGCTCAAGTGCCTGGGCGCGGTGATCGACCCCACGGCCGGGCGCATGATTCTGGGCGACGAGGTGATCTACGACGACGCCTGGAAGGTGCGCGATCTGCGCGCCCTGCGCCGCGACAAGATCGGCTTCGTCTTCCAGGCGCCCTACCTCATTCCTTTCCTCGACGTCACCGACAACGTCGCCCTGCTGCCCATGCTGGCCGGCATGCCCAATGCCGAGGCACGCGCGCGGGCGCTGGAACTGCTCACCGCGCTGGATGTGCAGCATCGCGCCAAGGCCATGCCCTCGCAGCTGTCCGGGGGCGAGCAGCAGCGCGTAGCCATCGCCCGTGGCTTGGTCAACCGCCCACCGGTGATTCTGGCCGACGAACCCACCGCGCCGCTCGACTCGCAGCGCGCCATGGCGGTGATCCGCATCCTCAACGACATGGCGAAGAAGTATCAAACCGCCATCATCGTCGTCACCCACGACGAGAAGATCATCCCCACCTTCAAGCGCATCTACCACATCCGCGACGGCGTGACCCACGAGGAGGCGGGTGAAGGCCGCGGCTTCGACTGACGGGGAAACCAACACACCCGCCCCCAATTCACGGAATCGCAGCATGAAAATTCTGCCTCACACCCTACGCAAGCGCAGCGCGGCCCTCGGCCTGTCCGTCCTCGGCCTGGCAGGTTGCGCCGTCGGCCCTGATTTCAAATCGCCAGCTCCGCCAGCCGTGGCGGGGTACACCGCAACGCCGCTGCCCGTGCAGACCGCGTCGGCACCGGGCGCGCTCGGCGGGGCGCAGCGTTTCATCGCGGGTCAGTCCGTGGCCGACGACTGGTGGAAGGCGTTCGGCTCGGCCAAGCTCGATGCGCTCGTGCGCCGCGCCCTGCAGCACAGCCCCACCATTGCCGCGGCGCAAGCCACGCTGCGTCAGGCCAAGGAGACTTATGCCGCGCAAAGCGGCGCCACGCTCTACCCGCAGGTCGGCGCCACGCTGGGCGCGCAGACCCTGCAAAACAACAGCGCGGCAATGGGACTGCCCGGGGCAGAAAGGCGCTACGACCTCTACAACGCCGGATTGGGCGTGAGCTACGCTCTCGACCTGTCCGGTGGCAACCGCCGGGCCCTCGAAGCGCTGGCGGCGCAGACCGACTGGCGGCGCTATCAACTCGAAGGCGCGCGCCTGACCCTGATCGGCAGCCTCGTCGCCACGGCGGTGAATCAGGCGGTGCTCGCGGAGCAGGTGCAGGCGCTGGAGCGTCTTCTCGTCAACCAGCGCGGGCAGTTGCAGATCATGCACGAACGCGTGCGGCTGGGCGTGGCGACCGACAGCGATGTCGCTGCCTTGCAGACCCAGATCGAGCAGACGCGCGCCAGCATTCCGCCACTGCGCAGCCGCCTGGAACAGACCGCACACCTGCTCGCCGTACTCAGCGGTCAGGCACCGGGGTTGGCTGACGACACCCGATTCACCCTCTCCGACTTCACCCTGCCGAACGAACTGCCGCTGAGCCTGCCCTCCGAGCTGGCGCGGCAGCGCCCGGACATTCTCGCCGCCGAAGCGCTGTTGCATGCCGCCAGCGCGCAGATCGGCGTGACCGTGGCCAAACAGTATCCGCAGCTCACGCTCAGCCCCTCGGTCGGCAGCCAGGCGCTCACCGCGGCAAGCCTGTTCAGCAGCGGGTCGCTGATCTGGGGCCTGGCTGCACAACTCGCGCAACCCGTGTTCAAACCCGGCTTGAAGGCCGAAGAACGCGCCGCGCAAGCCGGGTTCGACGCGGCCGCCGCCAACTACCGCGAAACCGTGCTCCAGGGTTTGCGCCAGGTCGCCGACGCGTTGCGCGCGCTGGAGTATGACGCGCAGGCGCTGCAGGCGCAAACCGGGGCCGATGCCGCCGCGCAGCGGTTCAGCGACCTGGCCGAGCGGCAATATGCCTTGGGCAGCGCGGATGCCTTGCAACTGCTCATTGCGCAGCAAAAACTGGAGCAGGCGCGGCTTGGATTGATTGCCGCACAGGGCGCGCGGCTGATCGACACCGCCGCGCTCTATCAAGCCCTCGGCGGCGGCCTGCAGCAAACGCCGCGGCTTACTTCTTCCCCGGTTTGAGATCGGCGAAATACATCGCGATCTGATCGATGTCGGAGTTGCTCAGCGGCTTGGCCATCGGCCCCATGATGGGGTTGGGCCGCGTGCCGTCGCGAAATTCCTTGAGCGTCTGCACCAGATAGTCTTTGTTCTGCCCGGCGAGGTTGGGATAGGTGGGAAGAATGGCATGACCATCCACGCCGTGGCATGAGAAACACACACCGAACTTGGCGTTGAGCGCGGCAGTGGGCGCGGCTTGCGCCATGGAGGTGGTCAGGATGACGCTGGCGGCTGCCAGCAGAGTGGTTTTCAGAAGAGTCATGATGAGCAATCTGGAATCAGGAAGTTGAACGGGCGGACCTGCGCCCGCCCGCTGCATCAGGCGATGTTGCGCACGTAGGCCCAAACGCCAATGGCGAAGAACACCGCCAGCCAGGTGAAGTTGATCCACACCGCAGCGTCGCCCAGGCGGGCCACGGTGCGGTCAGCCGTGTACAGCCCCTTGACCTTGCCAGCCTTCCACAGCATGGCCGAGTAGAAGGCCACCAGCGAGCCCCCCACGAAGACGAAGGTGGCGAAGAACCACACCACTGCGCCCCACTCGTAGTGCGGCTTGGAAGCCAGGTCGTAGTGGAACGGGGCCAGATAGGCCACGCGCAGGGCCTCGCGGTCGACAGAAACGATCAACGCCATCAGCGCGTAGAACGCCATGGCCGAATACGCCTGCAGCGCCGATCCGCCCACCGGCACCTGACGCGCATACAGCGCCACACCCACGATCAGCACCAGCGTGAGCCAGAACAGCGGCTGGGTGAACACCTGCATGTACGACGGCAGGCCGAATGCCCACAGCAGGCCGGTGACGAGCTGCAGCGCCACGCCCCAGTACACCGTCTTCACGCCGATGCGGTGCGCCAGATCGAGATAGTCTGCGGGGAAGTCGGCGCGGGCGCGGAAGTAGCGCGCGTAGCCCAGCAGGAACACGCCGGTCATGGTCAGCGACATGACGATGAAAAAGGCAAAGCGCGGCAGCTCAAAAGCGTGTATGCCCATGCCGTTCATCACCGGCACGCCATGCGGCGCATACCACTGCATCCACTTCTGCGGAAACAGTCCCTGGTACGACAGCATGTGCATGATGAAGCCGTCGAAGATCAACAGCGACAGCGCACCCGTGGCCCACCACACCGTGGTGTCGGGGGCTTGCGCTGCGTGCGACACGTCGTGGTTCTTGAAATAGAACACGAACCACATGGTGTAGCCGATGCCCAGGCTGAAGATGAAAAAGATCACCCAGAACGCCGACAGCACATTGCTGGTGTACCACGACGGGTCGTAGATGGTCTGGGTGAACAGCAGCGGCGCCACGCCCAACACGATGGCCATCGAGACGGCCACCTTGGCCACGCCGGTCATGGCCACCGACAACCGCGCCCAGGCCGACTGTTGGCGGCGCATGAAGGCGATGATCGCCAACAGGCCCGCGCCCAGCGACAGATTGACGAAGGCGATGTGGAACGACCAGGTCAGGACGTTGAGATACTGGAAAATCCATGCAGGCGCGGGCAGACCGGCCGGGTCCTGCAAGGCGTGCAGCATGGCGGAAACGGAAGCGTTGTCCATGGCTTTAGTCCTTTGCTTTGACGGGTTGCGCTGCGGCCTGGGCCACGGCGGTGTGCAGCGGCGCTGCAGCAGGCGCAGCGCGGGCGATCAGATGGCCTTCGGCGTCCACCGTGCCAGCGTTGACCGCAGCGAGAAAGGTCGCCAGCGCTTTTTGCTCGTCATCCGGCAGATCGATCTTGGGCATGTAGGGCACGGTGCCATGCGCCAGAGGGCCGGCAAGAAAGCCCTGAATCATCGCCACGTCGGTGGTGCCGTGCAGCAGTTGCGGCAGCGGGCGCAGCGGGCCGTCCTTGTTGAGCGAATGGCAGTTGGAGCACGACATAACGGCAAGCAGTCGGCCCGCCTGCATCTGGTTCTGCGGGGTGATCACCCGCAGATCGGCCGGCACGAAGGCCGCGGTCTTGAGCAGCCCCTCCTTGGCGATGATCGGCACCTCGTCCTGAATGCCCAGCCCAGGCACGTCGCGGCCAATGATCTGGTTGGAATACATGTACTGGCCCGCCACCCAGGGCTTGCGCAGACTTTCGCGGGTGCGCTCTTCCGGCCAGATGCCGGCGATCAGCAGGATCACCACCATGCCAGCGGCCAGCGGCACGCGCACTGCATGCGGCTTGAGATAGACCCACAGCAGATACAGCCCGATCAACAGCGACGTGATCGCCAGCGGCATGAAGGTGGTGACGCGGAAATCTACATAGCCGAACCAGTGCGGCAGCCTGTCCTTGAGCATGAGCAGCGCGTTGGGCGGCAGCGTGGCCACGTACCACATGAACGCCAGTGCCCCGCCCACCAGACCGAACAGACCGAGCTGCGCCACCGTCTTGCCGACATCGCGCCGCAGCGGGTCGCCCTTCGGAATGGCCGCGACGATGATGCTGCCCACGACTGCAGCGGACGTCAGCATCAGGAACCCGCGCTCGGCGAGTTGGGCGGCGAAATTCAGGTTGAAGAACGCATCGAACACACTGCCGGTGAGGTACCAGCGGTCGTTGCCCGGCCACATCATGAACGACAGGATGCCCACGATCAGCACCAACGTGGCAATCGAGCTGACGACGAAGGTCCAGGTGATCTTCAGGTGCGTCTTCGGGTCGATCTTGCCGATGGTATAGACCAGCGCGTAAACCCCGATGACCTCGACCGTGAAGAAAATCCATTCAGTCGCCCAGGCCCAGACGAAGTTGTGGATCAGCGCTGAGATGCCGCGCGGGCTGGCCACGGTGACCGAATACCAGATGCCGGGGCCGGTGACCGAGCCCCAGATGTAGGAGAACACCAGCAGGAACATGCCGTACTTCTTGATGTACTGCATGATTTCCGGCTTGTTCTCACGAACCGCCCGGCTTTCCAGCATGGCGAACAGCACGGCAGCACCCACCGAGGTATTGGACGCCAGCACGTGGATCGTGCCGATGATGCCCATCACCCAGGCTGTGCCGATTTGGGGCACGTACCACGTGGGATACATGCCGATCAGATCAGACATACAAACTCCTTCAAGCAATGTGTTGACGGTGGATCGCGGTCTTGGCGCCGCTGTCCGTCGAATCAATATCCGTACATCAGTATTCGCTGATATAGATCGGGAACAAGATGACAAAACGTCGCTGGGAAAACCCTGAATCACTCACCCCGCATCGAAAAAGCAAAGGTGCGCCTGCTCGGCTTTCGACCCCCAGAACGCTCTGGGCACAACGATTCGGTGAAGCCTAGGCGCGAATCACGGCTTTGCCGCAAGGCCTCAGCCCGCGCACTTGATCTATATCAAATCACCCATCGGCTTGCGCATCGTCTCGATCAGTCGTGCGCGCCTGAGAAGTCATCCCGCGAATGAACCCCAAGCCTGCGACATTTCGCCGCATGACGCATCCCCTTGCTGACGATCAATAGTCGTTTTGATACATATGCTTACATTGATGGATGTGCCGATGCATGGTGCATGGGCCCATCACCTGGAGATCGTCATGCTTGCTTTTCCCTTGTCCGGCTTCAAACGCGCCACGCTGTTCGCTTCGCTGGCGATCGGTCTGGCGGCGCCGATGTCGTCCGCCTTTGCCGAAGCGCCTGCCTACAACCTGGGCGAACCCGTCGTCGCCCTGGTGCCCATCATCAAACAGCACGAAAAGGCGCTCAAGCTCGATGCCAAGCAACAAGAGGAGTTTGCCCAGTGGCTCAAGACCGCCCCGGTCAAGCGCAAGGCGGCCGAAGACAAGCTGGCCCAGACTCGTCTGCAACTGCGCGATGCCCTGCTGAACGGCATGGGCGACACGCCCGAGCGCCAGGCCATGATCGAAGACATCGGCAAGCAGGAAGCCGCGCTGGTGGCCATGCGCGCGGGCTGCGTGGACCGGATGCGCGCCTTGCTCAACGCCGAGCAGTTCAAGGAAGTGGTTGCGCTCTACAAGGCCTCGCTGCACAAGGGCCACGGCGCGGCGAAGTAAGGCCGACGTGGCAGACAAGGCTGCTTCAGTGCATGGCCTTGTAGATGGCGTGAGCGAGTTCGCGGGAGATGCCGTCCACGGTCATCAGATCGTCCTCGCTCGCCGCCTCCACCCCGCGAATGCCGCCGAACCGCGCCAGCAGCTTGGCGCGGCGTTTCGGGCCGATGCCGGGGATGTCTTCCAGCCGTGAGCCTCCGGTGCGTACCTTGGCTCGCGCCGCCCGCATGCCGGTGATGGCAAAACGATGCGCCTCGTCGCGAATCTGCGCCACGAGCATGAGCGCGGCGCTGTCGGCAGGCAGGGTGAGCTTGGGCCGACCGTCGGCGAACACCAGTTCTTCCAGGCCGACCTTGCGCCCATCGCCTTTTTCCACGCCGACGATCACGCCCAGATCCAGCCCCAGTTCGGTGAATACTTCGCGCGCCATGGACACCTGCCCTCGCCCGCCGTCGACGAGCACCAGGTCAGGCAGCCGCGCGTCGTTTCGCCCCTGCGCCTCTGGGTCTGGCTCGGCATCGGCCGCCAAGGCTTCGGCAACCCGCTTGTAGCGCCGGGTCAGCACCTGGCGCATGGCCGCGTAATCGTCGCCCGGCGTGATGTCCTGGATGCGATAACGCCGGTACAGCGCAGGCTGCATGGCATGCTCCGCATACACCACGCACGAGGCCTGCGTGGCTTCGCCCGCCGTGTGGCTGATGTCGAAACACTCGATGCGCAAGCCCTCGGCCTGCTCGGCACCTAGCCCCAGCACCTGCGCGAGCGCAAGGCTGCGTTCCCGTTGAGAGCCTTCTTCGGCCAGCAGGCGCGTCAGGGCGATCTGCGCGCCTTTCTGCGCCATGTCCAGCCAGTCGCGGCGCTGGCCGCGCGGCTGGGTGATGTGCAGCATGCGGTGCCCGGCATGCTCGCTCAGCGCGTCGAGCAGTTCGGCGTCGAGCGGCTGATCGCACACCAGCACCGGCGGCGGAGCCATCTGCAGGTAATGCTGCGCGACGAAGGCCTGCAACACGCTTTGCGCTGCTCGGCCACCCGCATCGGGCGAAGCCGCTTCGTCAGAAGCCGCCAGGTCTTCGAGTTCCAGCGCCGCCTGCACCTGGCTGGGGAAATAGGCGCGATCGCCTAGATGCCGACCTCCCCGCACCATGGCCAGGTTGACGCAGGCCCGTCCGCCCTTGAGGGCCACGGCCAGAATGTCCACGTCGTCCGTGCTGCCCACTTCCATGCTCTGCTGTTGCAGTACGCCCGAGAGCGCGGCGATCTGGTCGCGCAGCACGGCCGCCTCCTCGAAGCGCCAGGCATCCGAGAGCGATTGCATGCGTTGTTGCAGGTCGCCCATGACAACGCCATGGTCGCCACGCAGAAATCGCACCGCATGCTGCACGTCGCGTGCATAGTCTTCGGGGCTGATCTTGCCCACGCACGGCGCGGTGCAGCGGTGGATCTGATGCAGCAGACAGGGCCTGCTGCGGTTGGAGAACACCGTGTCCTCGCAGGTGCGCAGCTGAAACACCTTCTGCAGCACGGCGATGCTTTCCTTGACGGCCCAGGCATTCGGATAAGGCCCGAAATACTGCTGCTTGCGATCGGTCGCGCCGCGGTAGTAGGCCACGCGCGGAAAAGCGTGCGCGGTGGTGATCTGCAGATAGGGGTAGGACTTGTCGTCCCGAAAAAGAATGTTGTAGCGCGGGTGCTGCGTCTTGATGAGGTTGTTTTCGAGCAGCAGCGCCTCGGCTTCGGTGCGCGTGACCGTGGTGTCGAGCCGGGCGATGCGCGACACCATCAGCCCGATGCGCGTGCCGCCGTGGTCTTTCTGGAAATAGCTCGAAACCCGTTTGCGCAGATCGCGCGCCTTGCCCACGTAGAGCAAGGCGCCGTCCGCCGAAAAATAGCGATAGACCCCGGGCAGATGCGGCAACGCCGCCACCTGCGCGAGCAGCGCCGCGCTGTGCTGCGGTGCGGATGGGTCGGATGTCATCGGTTGGTCAGCTCAAGAATTTGCGCCGCGCGCTCGAACACCGCGCGGAACATCGGCGCCGTCAGGCGGCCGGTGTTCTGGTTGTAGCGACTGCAGTGGTAGCTGTCGATCAAGGTGTAGCCCGCGATGCGGTGCTCGGCGGCATGGGCAAAGCGCGCCGCCGACGCCTTTTGCCCCAGCGCCATGAGCACGGCGTCATGAGCCACCTTGCCCAGCGCCACGATCACGCGCAGATTGCGCATGGCCTCGATCTCGGCCGCCATGAAGCGATTGCAAGTGCGGATTTCCACGGGTAGCGGCTTGTTGTCGGGCGGCAGACACTTCACCGCGTTGCTGATGCGGCAGCCGTGAAGCTGCAGGCCATCGTCGGCACGAATCGTCGAGGGATGATCGGCGATGCGCACCGGCTGCGGGCGCGAAGCCATGCCGAGTTCGGTCAGCGTGCCGAAAAGCAAAGGCCCGGCGCCGTCGCCGGTGAACGGCCGCCCGGAGGCATTGGCACCTTTCAGACCCGGCGCCAGACCGGCGATCAGCAGCGGCGCGTCGATCGGGCCGAACGGCGCCACCGGCTGGCAGGCAAAATCGGGATGTTCCCGCTTGACCTGATGTAAAAACGCCGCGAGTCGTGGGCACAGGCGACAATGCGAATCGTAAAAAGACAGAGATCTCGAAACTGGTGCGTTGTCACCCTGCATAGTCATGAAAGTCCAACATCGGTGGGATTTGTTTTGCCACGTCGTCGACAACCTCGGCGATATCGGCGTGACCTGGCGGCTTGCCCGGCAACTCGTCGTCGAGCATGGGCAACAGGTGCGATTATTTCTCGACGACTTCAAGGCGTTTGCCCATATCGCGCCCCAAGTCCAACTGCGCGCAGCCGAACAGACTCTCGCCGGGGTGCAGATTGTGCCTTGGGCGCGCCAGGCTCAGGCGACGCCGGGCGATGTCGTCATCGAAATGTTCGGCTGCCACCTCAGCGAGACCTACATCGCCAAAATCGGCCAGACTTCACCGCAGCCGGTCTGGCTGAACCTCGAACACCTCAGCGCGGAGACATGGGTCGATCTGCACCACCTCAAGCCCTCGCCGCAAAGCGGGGGTGTGACAAAGTATTTTTACTACCCCGGCTTCACCGACAAGAGCGGCGGCCTGCTGCGTGAGGCGAACCTGATCGCCCAACGCGACAACTGGCAGATGCAGCCCTCCGCCCGTCGCATCGCCATGCGTGCGCTGGGCCTGCCGCCTCCGCCCGATCACGCCCTCACCGTGCTGCTGTTCAGCTACGCCCGCCAGCGGCTCGATGGGTGGCTGCACTCCATGGCCGCCTCCGAACGTCCCGTGGCGCTGTGGGTCTGCCCCGGCCCGGTGAAAACGGCCATCAACGCCTGGCTGGACATGGAGCTGCAGACCGGGCAGATCACCAGCCGCGGCAGCCTCACCATCTACGCCCTGCCCTACATCCCGCAACAGCGATTCGACGAGCTGCTCTGGGCCGCCGACATCTGCATCGTGCGCGGGGAAGACTCGTTCGTCCGCGCGCAATGGGCCGCGAAGCCCTTCGTCTGGCACATCTACCCGCAGGAAGACAGCGCCCACGACCGCAAGCTCGACGCCTTCCTCGATCGCTACCTGGCCGAGGCCGACCATGACCTACGCGACACCGTGGTGCATTTCTGGACCGCCTGGAACCGCGGCCTCGACCTCGCACCCGCCTGGCTCGAATTTGTCGGCAGCCTGCCCGCACTGCAGCGCCACGCCCTGAAGTGGTCGCGCAGCCTGCAAACCCAGCCCGATCTGGCCAGCCAGCTCATCAACGAAGTCCAGCAGCTGGGCAGCAATCGGCCGAGTCTGGTGGCGGCCCGGTAGAATATGCGTTTATTTGGAACCCCACAGACTGTTCAATGAAGATCGCACAAGAAATTCGCGCCGGTAATGTCATCATGGTTGGCGACAACCCGATGGTGGTGCAGAAAACCGAATACAGCCGCGGCGGCCGCAATGCCGCCACGGTGAAAATGAAGCTCAAGAACCTGCTCACCAGCGGCGGCACCGAAGTGGTCTACAAGGCCGACGACAAGCTCGACCCGGTCGTGCTGGAGCGCAAGGAGTGCACCTACTCCTACTTCGCCGACCCCATGTATGTCTTCATGGACGCCGACTACAACCAGTACGAGGTCGAAAAAGACAATATGGGCGACAGCCTGAACTACCTCGAAGACGGCATGGCCGTCGAGGTGGTGTTCTACGACGGCAAGGCTATCTCCATCGAAATGCCCACCACCGTGGTGCGCGAGATCATCTACACCGAGCCTGCCATTAAGGGCGACACCTCGGGCAAGGTGCTCAAGCCCGCCAAGCTGGCCACCGGCTTCGAAGTGCCCGTGCCCATTTTCGTGGCCACTGGCGACAAAATCGAAATCGACACCCGCACGGGCGAATACCGCAGCCGCGTCTGACACCAGACGACTGCTCCGATCTGTACGCACTCACAAAGCCGCCCTTGGGCGGCTTTGTTGTTTCAGAGTAGCCTGCTCACGACGAGAACCGCTCGCACCATCCCTCGGGGAAGATGGTTCCCGCGACCAGTCGGCAAGACCCGCTGGCCGTGGCCGTGGCACCGGGGATGAAGTAGGCGCAATCGCTGCAATGCTGGCCACCGTGCGGGCTGTCCTGATAGTGCACTGCTGTCTTGCTCAGCATGCCGTCGTCGGCCCGCGCCGGTGCGAGCGTTGCTGCACCGACCACTGCAAGCAGCAGGCCGCCTTGGCGCAGCAGACGGCGGCGCTGCGGGTTGGAAAGCGAGCGAAACGAGGGTGGGTGGTTCATGAGAGATCTCCTGTGAGGTGAGGCGGTGCGAAGGCCGGCAGACCTCCGCATCGCAATGCGGCCGCAGGCCTTACTGGTGCACCACGTCGGGCTCCATCGGTGCCAGAATCGCCAGCAACTGGTTCTGCAGGCCCAGGGGCACGTGATTGCTGTGCATGGACTTTTGCAGATCTTCGACCAGAGCGTTGAAATCGGCCGTGCTCAGCTTCATGCCTTTGTGCGCCTGCTGCATGCTCAGACCGGTGTACTTGCACGGACCGCCCGTGCCCTCGCACACTTGGTTGACCAGTTCCATCTGAAGGTGCGGGATATTGGTCTTGGCGAAAAAGTGATTGATGCGGTTGTCCGCGGCCACGTTGACGATCATGTCGTGCACGACCTTGGTAATGGCCGGTTTGCCGCCGAGTTGCTCATACAGGGTCTGGCCCGAGGCCATCTGCGCATGAGCCAACGTCGGCAAGGCCAGCGCGCAGGTCAGGACAACGCCACCGAGATGGCGCGCCAGGGGGAGGGATTGCAGTTTCATGGGAGGATCTCCTGAAAGGGGGCGGAATCAGAACGTGCCGTTAAGCGAGAGGTAGAAGCCCTTGTTGCTGGCCTGGAACGGCAAGGGTCCCAGGTCGGCATAGGCCGCGGTCAGCGACAGGCTCTTGTTCGGGAAGTAGGCGATGAAGACATCCTTCATCGTGCCGGGCGAGCCTACGGCCGTGGCGCTGGCGTTGATCGGGTATTTCATGTTGTCGGGCTGCTGACGGAACTCGCCACCCACGGCAACATCCGGGCGCAGAAACACGGCGGCAGAACCTTCGAGTTCAGCGTGGTAGCTGTTGTCGCTCTTGGTGCCCAGTGCCCCGGCAATGCCGTTGGCGCTGTTCGTGCCGAAGCCCAGCAGACCCATGGCGTTGGCCTTGGTGCCGCGCAGGGTCAGGTTGACCAGGGTGACGCGGTGAAAGATGCCATTGAGGAACACCTTGGTGGCAGCGACATAGAAGTCGGTGCCCGAGTCGCTGGCCGCACCGAAGAACTTCGGAATGCCGATGGGGCCCAGACCCGAGAAGTTGCTGTTGAAGTCGTTGTTTTTCTTGTACTTGATGCCCACGGACACCTGCGGGTAAGGGGTGTAGAGAATGTCGCCAAACAAGCGGGCCTTGAATCCCAAGACGTCCATGCTGATGGTCTGGTTGCCAAGGTTGATGTTGGGATTGGGACTGGAGATGAGGCCCAGGCCACCTGCTTGATTACCCAGAACGCCCAGGCTGGACAGGCCACCCAGGTTGACATTGAGGTTCTCGTGGGCCACCGAGATCTCGAAGCGGTTGTGAATGCCCACAGCCGCGCCCAGGGTGGTCAAGCCATAGTTGGGCACGGTGACGTAGGTGCCGGTGACCGAACCGCCGACTTCGTCGCCCGTGTCGTAGCCGGCAATCACCGCCCAGGGCGTGATGCCACCTCCGGTGGAGCCGCCCACCTCGGTGACCCCGCTGGTCGCCAGCAGGCGGCTGCCTTGCGCCTGCGCCGCACCCATACCCCATACCCCCAATCCCGCCACGGCCGTCGCCGCCAGGGTCCGCCTCCAACGCTGTGCACTCATGGTCTCGCTCCTTTAGAGTCATACGTTCCATTCCACCCATGTGGAATGACCGCATCAGAAAGCCGACCCCTGTCGGTTTCCGTATGCGATACCGGCACTACGCCAGACCCAGTGCAGCGGATTCAGCAAATCAGGCCAGCGCACCGAGAAAGATGTAAAGGTTTGCATCCGACCGCAGCGTGACCGTGCGCAGACGATGTGCGCAGGCTCTAGCATCGCCGCATGAACGCCCGACACTACCCACCCGCATCCGACCTGCTGCACTGGGAAGACTTCCCCAAAGGCTCCGTGCGCGACTGCGGCAGCACCCGAGTCAGCCGCGAAGCCGTGCTCGATTTCGCCCGCCAGTTCGATCCCCAGCCCTTTCATGTGGACGACGAAGCGGCCAGGAACTCGCTGTTCGGCGGCCTGGCCGCCAGTGGCTGGCATACCTGCAGCATGGCCATGCGCCTGATGTGCGACGCCTACCTGCTGCGATCAACCAGCCTGGGTTCGCCCGGCCTGGACGAGTTGCGCTGGCTGAAGCCGGTTTATCCCGGGGACGAGCTCAAGCTGCGCATGACGATTCTGGACACACGACCCATGCGCAGCAAACCTGACGTCGGGCTGGTCCAGTCGCACTGGGAACTGTTCAACCAGCATGGCGACTGCGTGTTGAGCATGAAAGGCTGGGGCATGTTCCGGCGCCGGAACCCGGGCGCCGAGAGTCCAGCAGTCCCCAACCCGTAACCGCGCCCGATTGCATCACCCAATGCGGGTGGCAAGGAAATTGCATGCGGTTCGCACTGTTTTATCGGCCCGGGTGACACCCGTTCTGCCGCCGCAGCGCCTGAATCGGTTTCGTGATGAAGATCAATTTCACGGGAACGGGACCGGCGGCGTCACACGCAAGTGCGTCCCTGTCCTTACACTGAGCCGAGTTTCCCCCACAGGCACACAGCAACAAGCGAAACACAAGATGAGCGCATCCCCTGTTTTCGACATGGTGTTATTCGGCGGCACTGGCGATCTGGTAATGCGCAAGCTTCTGCCTGCGCTGTATAGCGCGCATCGGGCCGGACAGTTGCACCCGCAGGGGCGGATTCTGGCCCTGGGCCGACGCGATGCCGACCGCAGCGCCTACCTTGCCCAGATGGAGCACGAGGCCCGGGTGCATGTGCAGGCCGACTTCGACGCCGCCAGCTGGGACAGCTTTCTCGAGCGCATCGACTTCGCCAAGCTCGACGCCACCCACCCCGATGACTTCGACGCCCTGGCCGCGCGGCTGGGCACGGACGGCGAGCGCGTCACTGTCTGCTACCTCGCCACCGCCCCTGCCCTGTTCGCCCAGATCTGCGCCCAGCTCGCCCGCGTCGGACTCAACCACCCCGGCGTGCGCGTCGTGCTGGAAAAGCCCCTGGGCCATGACCTGGCCTCCTCCGACGCCATCAACGCCGCCGTGGCCCAGTCCTTCGCCGAGCACCAGCTCTACCGCATCGACCATTACCTGGGCAAGGAATCGGTGCAGAACCTCATGGCCATGCGCTTTGGCAACGTGCTGTTCGAGCCGCTGTGGCGCCGCGAGTGGGTGGACAACGTGCAGATCACCATCGCCGAAGACCTGGGCGTGGGCGGCCGCGGCGAGTTTTACGACAAGACCGGCGCGCTGCGCGACATGGTGCAGAACCACTTGCTGCAACTGCTGTGCATGGTGGCCATGGAGCCCCCGGCCAGCCTGCAGGCCGACGCCATCCGCGACGAGAAGCTCAAGGTGCTGCAGGCGCTCAAGCCCTTTGGCGAAGCCGACGTGGCCAGCAAGACCGTGCGCGGCCAATACCGCGCGGGTGCCGTCGACGGCAAGCCGGTGGTGGGCTATCTGCAGGAGGCCGACATCGCCGCAGCCAGCCGCACCGAGACCTTCGTGGCGCTCAAGGCCGAGGTGGTGAACTGGCGCTGGGCGGGGGTGCCGTTCTTCCTGCGCACGGGCAAGCGCATGGCCGAGCGACTGGCGGAGATCGTCATCAGCTTTCGGGCCGTGCCGCTGCATCTGTTCGGCGGCGTGACGGCGCTGCAGGGGGCCAACCGGCTGGTGATCCGGCTGCAGCCCGAGGAGAGCATCAGCCTGCACTTTCTGGCCAAGGAGCCCGGCGACGGCATGCGGCTGCATCCCACGCGGCTCGATCTGGACGTCGAGGCCACGGCGCAAAAGCGCCGGGCCGACGCCTACGAGCGGCTGCTGCTCGATGTGATCCGCGGCGAGCTCGGGCTGTTCATGCGCCGCGACGAACTCACCGCCGCCTGGCGCTGGGTGGAGCCGATTCTGGAGTGCTGGGCGCGCAACGGCGAGGCGCCCAAGAGCTATACCGCGGGCACCTGGGGCCCGGCCGCCTCCAGCGCCCTGCTCTCGCGCGACGGCGCTTCATGGCATGAGGAGCTGTGAACCATGCTGCACGTCTGCGCCAGCCCGCAAGACCAGATCGCGCGTCTGGTGAGCGCACTCACGGCCACGCTCACGCAGGAAATCGATCGCTACGGGCGGGCGGTGTTGGCCGTCTCCGGCGGACGCTCGCCTATCCCGCTGTTTCATGCCCTGGCGCGGGCGCCTGTCGAATGGGCTCGCGTCACCATCACCCTGGTGGACGAGCGTCTGGTGTCGGCCGATCATGCCGACAGCAACGCCGCCCTGGTGCGCACCCATCTGCTGACGGGCGATGCGGCGAAGGCGCGGTTTCTGCCGCTGGTAGACGTGCCGCACGACCTGGCGGGCTGCGTGGCCCGCGCCAATACCCGGTTCCGCGCACTGGGGCAGCCGCTCTCCGCCGCGCTGCTGGGCATGGGTGACGACGGTCACACGGCCTCGCTGTTTCCCGAAGCGGCCGAGTTGGCCGAAGGTCTCGATCCCAACTTTGCCCAGCCCTATCTGGCGTTGACGCCGCCGCATGCGCCGCACAAGCGCATCAGCCTGAGTCTTGCGGCCCTGCTGGCCAGCGATCGTCTGCTGCTGTCGATCGCCGGAGCGGCCAAGCGCGAGGTCTATGACCGCGCCTGCCAGCCGCCGCCCAGCCCCGCGCTGCCCATCAGCTATCTCATTCAGCAGCAACAGACCCCTTTCGACGCCTACTGGACACCCTGAACCGCCGTCCACCCCTCATGAGTGCGAACCCGAACGTCTCACGTTTTCCCCGCGCCAGCGGCGTATTGCTGCACCTCACCAGCCTGCCCGGCCCCCACGGCAGCGGCGACCTTGGGCCTGCCGCCTACCACTTCGTCGACTGGCTGCACAGCGCCGGGCAGTCGCTGTGGCAGTTTCTGCCGCTGGGTGACATCGGTTTGGGCCACTCGCCCTACATGAGCCGTTCGGCCTTCGCCGGCAATGTGTTGCTGATCGACCTGGCCGAACTGCACCAGCGCGGCTGGCTCGATGCTGCCGATCTCACCCCCACTGAGGGTCTGAGCGACGATCGCGTGGCCTTCGACCGCGTCATTCCCTTCCGCATGGAACGGCTGCGCCGCGCCGCCGCGCGCTTTGCGGCAAGCGCCACACCGCAGGAGCGGGCCGAGTTGGCCGCCTTTCGCCTTGAGCACGCCGCCTGGCTCGACGACTACGCCCTGTTCATGGCACTTTCGGAGCAGTTCGGCGAGCAGTCGTGGAACACCTGGGAACCGCCTCTCGCGCAGCGCGAGGCTGCGGCGCTGCAGACGGCCCGTGCCGAGCATGCCCAGCACATCGACTTCTGGGTGTTCGCGCAGTGGTGCTTCTTTCGGCAATGGGCGGCGCTGCGGGCCTACGCGAACGGCAAGGGTGTCAAACTGGTGGGCGACATGCCCATTTTCATCTCCCTCAACAGCGCCGACGTGTGGGCGCGGCCCGATCTGTTCCAGCTCGACGACACGGGCCAGCCCACCGTCGTGGCCGGGGTGCCGCCCGATTACTTTTCCGCCACCGGCCAGCGCTGGGGCAATCCGCATTACCGCTGGGCGGCGCATCAGGCCGAGGGTTTCGCCTGGTGGATCGCGCGGCTGCGTGCCACCTTCGCCCTGGTGGACATGGTGCGCATCGACCACTTCCGCGGCTTCGAGAGTTGCTGGGAAATTCCGGCCGAAGAGCCCACGGCCATCGGCGGCAGGTGGGTACCAGCGCCGGGCGCGGCGCTGTTCGACGCGGTGTTCCAGGCCCTGGGGCCGCTGCCCATCATCGCCGAGGATCTCGGCGTCATCACCCCCGAGGTGACTGCGCTGCGCCAGCGCTTCGGTTTTCCGGGCATGCGCATCCTGCAGTTCGCCTGGGGCGAAGACAATGGCGGCAAAAACGCCTACCTGCCGCACAACCACACCCACGACACCGTGGTCTATCCCGGCACGCACGACAACGACACCACCGTCGGCTGGTGGCACAACGCCCCAGAAACCGTGCGCCACCACCTGCGCGACTATCTGGCCTGCGACGGCGGCGACATCGCCTGGACGCTGATCCGCGCGGCCAGTGCCAGCGTCGCCGACATTGCCCTCTTCACCATGCAGGACGTGCTGCGCCTGGACGGCACGCATCGCATGAACACCCCGGGCACGGCCGAGGGCAACTGGGGCTGGCGCTTCACCTGGGCTCAGGTACAACCCCATCATGCGGACGGCCTGAAACACTTCGGCCTGCTCTACAACCGTCTTCCCTCCTGAACCGGATGACCTCCATGCTGACCGAACACGACATCTCCGCACTGGACCACGGCCGCCACGACGACCCCTTCGGCGTGCTGGGCATGCATGTCCGTGGCGCGGGGCTGTGGGTCAGCGCCGTGCTGCACGGCGCGCTCGGCGTGAACGTGGTCGAACGGTCGAGCGGCAAGACCGTCGCCACGCTGGAGCGCATGGGCGAGACCGCCGTGTTCAGCGCCCGCATGGGGCGTCGCCGCAAGCCGTTCGACTACCTGCTGCGCGTGACATGGCCGCCGCTGCGCGCGGGCGACCCCGACTGGGTGGTCGATCTCGAAGACCCCTACCGTTTCCCGCCGGTGCTCGGCGAGACCGATGCCTGGCTGCTGGCCGAAGGCACCCACCTGCGTCCCTTTGAGTGCCTGGGCGCGCACCCGGGCGAGATGCTCGGCGTGCAGGGCACGCGGTTTGCCGTGTGGGCGCCCAATGCGCGGCGCGTCTCGGTCATCGGCGACTTCAACGCCTGGGATGGCCGCCGCCACCCCATGCGCCTGCGCCGCGAGTGCGGCGTGTGGGAGCTGTTCCTGCCCGGCGTGGGCAAGGGCGCGCTGTACAAATTCGAAATCCTCACCCAGCACGGCGAGGTTCTGCAAAAGGCCGACCCGATGGCGTTCCGCGCCGAGCTGCGGCCCAATACCGCCAGCATCGTGCAAGGCCTGCCGCCGCTGCACCCCGTGCGCCCGGCCATGGCGCAGGCCAACGGGTTTGACGCGCCGATCAGCATTTACGAAGTGCATCTGGGCTCGTGGCGCAAGGCCGACGGCTGGCGCTGGCTGAGCTACCGCGAACTGGCCGACACCCTGGTGCCCTACGCCCGCGACATGGGTTTCACGCATCTGGAGCTGCTGCCCGTCAGCGAGCACCCGTTCGACGGCTCGTGGGGTTATCAGCCCATCAGCCTCTACGCCCCCACCGCGCGCCACGGTACGCCAGAGGATTTCCAGTCTTTCGTCGATGCCGCGCATGCCGCGGGCCTGGGCGTCATCCTCGACTGGGTGCCCGCGCACTTCCCCTCCGATCCGCATGGCCTGGCCAACTTCGACGGCACCCACCTCTACGAATATGCCGATCCGAAGGAAGGCTTCCACCACGACTGGAACACCCTGATCTACAACTTCGGCCGCACCGAGGTGCGCAACTATCTGGTGGCCAACGCCCTGTACTGGCTGGAGCGCTTCAACGTCGACGGCCTGCGCGTGGACGCGGTGGCCTCGATGCTCTATCGCGACTACAGCCGCCCCGCCGGGCAGTGGGTGCCCAACAAGTTCGGCGGCCGCGAAAACCTGGAGGCCATCGACTTCCTGCGCCGCATGAACCACACCGTCGGCGTGCAGCGACCGGGCGCCATCACCATCGCTGAGGAGTCCACGGCCTTCCCAGCGGTGAGCCGCCCGCCTTCGGCCGATCTGCAAAGCGGCGGCCTGGGCTTTCACTACAAGTGGAACATGGGCTGGATGCACGACACCCTGAGCTATATGCGCCGCGACCCGGTGCACCGGCAGTTCCACCACAACGAGCTGACCTTCAGCATGATGTACGCGTATGACGAAAACTTCGTGCTGCCGCTCTCGCACGACGAAGTCGTCCACGGCAAGGGCTCGCTGCTGTCCAAGATGCCCGGTGACCGCTGGCAGCAGTTCGCCAATCTGCGCGTTTATCTAGGCTATATGTTCAGCCACCCCGGCAAGAAGCTGCTGTTCATGGGCGACGAATTCGCGCAAGGGCCGGAGTGGCAGTCCGACTACAGCCTCGACTGGGACGCACTGCTGCACGCTCCCAACCGCGGCGTGCAGCGGCTGGTGCGCGATCTCAACCTCACCTACCGCGCCCATGCGGCCCTGCACCAGCGCGACCATCACCCCAGCGGTTTCGCCTGGATCACCCATGAAGACGCGTCGCAATCGGTGCTGGCCTTCGAGCGCAAGGCGGCCGACAGCAGCAGCCTGGTCGTGCTGTGCAACTTCACCCCCACACCACGGCCGGATTACCGCGTCGGTGTGCCGCAAGGCGGGCGCTGGGAATTGCTGATCAATACCGACGACGTGGTGTACGACGGCTCTGCCCTGCCGCTGAACCTGAGTGAAGCCACGCCCGAGCCCGCGCATGGCCGACCGTTCTCGCTGCGGCTCACCCTGCCGCCGCTGGCCTGCGTCATCCTGCGTCCGGGCGCCTGAGCATGAACGCCACGCGCCGCCGCAGCTCCAAGGCCAGCCCCGCCTTGCGCCTGCTGCCCCAGCGGGTCGAGGCGCTGGGCGCGCAGCTGCATGCCGAAGGCATCGACTTCGCGCTCGCCGCGCCGCATGCCCAGGCGGTGGAACTGTGTCTGTTCGCCACCGACGGCCAGACCGAAATCGCCCGCCTGCCCATGCCGCTCAAACGCGACGGCATCTGGCAGGCCCGCCTGCCTCTCTCCCCGGACGCCGCGCAAGACCTGATCTACGGCTGGCGCGTGCATGGCCCTTGGGCGCCCGGCGACGGCCACTGGTTCAACCCGGCCAAACTGCTGCTCGACCCCTGCGCGCGCGAAGTCGTCGGCCGTTACGACGGCAGCGACATCCACCTCGCCTACGACCCCGGCCACCCCGCGCGCCCCGATCCGCGCGACAACGCGGCCACCGCACTCAAGGCCCGGGTGGTGGCCGACCTGCCGCCGCTGCTGCAGCCGCGCCCTGCCATCGACCCAGCCAGGCGCGTCATCTACGAACTGCACGTCAAGGGTTTCACCGCGCGGCATCCCGACGTCCCCAAGGCGCTGCGCGGTACCTTTGCCGGTCTGGCCCACCCAGCCAGCCTCGGCCATCTCAAGGCGCTGGGCATCACCACCGTCTGCCTGCTGCCCGTGGCCTTTCGCGCCGACGAAGCCCGCCTGCTGCGCATGGGGCTGAGCAACTACTGGGGCTACACCCCCATCGCCTGGAGCGCGCCCGAGACCCGACTTTGGAGCGGCACGCCTGGCAGCACGCCGCGTAGCGAGTTCCGCGACATGGTCGAGACGCTGCACGCCGCGGGCCTCGAAGTCATTCTCGACGTGGTCTACAACCACACCGCCGAACTCGACCCCCACAGCGGCCCCACCCTGTCGATGCGAGGCATCGACAACACGCTCTACTACCACCACAGCCCGCACGAGCCCGGGCGCAACCTCGACTGGACCGGCTGCGGCAACAGCGTCAACCTCAACGAGCCGCTGGTGCTGCGCACCGTGATGGACAGCCTGCGCCGCTGGGTCACCGAGTTCGGCGTCGACGGTTTTCGCTTCGACCTCGCCAGCACCCTGGCACGCGGCGGCTCCCGCGTGGAGCATGCCTTTCAGCCCGACGGCGCCTTTCTCAGCGCCATCGCGCAAGACCCGGTGCTGTGCAACCGCCTGCTGGTGGCCGAGCCCTGGGACCTGGGCCCAGGCGGCTACCGCGTTGGCGGTTTTCCGCCCGGCTGGCTCGAATGGAACGATCGTTTCCGCGACACTCAGCGCGCCTTCTGGCTGCAGCATCAGAACGCCCCCGGCGAGTTCGCCACGCGGCTGGCCGGCTCGGGCGACCTGTTCGATCCCGCGCTGCGCAGCGCGCACAGCAGCGTCAACTTCATCACCGCGCACGACGGCTTCACCCTGCGCGATCTGGTGAGCTACGCCCATCGCCACAACCAGGCCAACGGCGAAGACAACCGCGACGGCCACGGCCACAACCTCAGCACCAACAACGGTGTCGAAGGCCCGACGACCGTTCCCGAAATTCTCGCCGCCCGCGCCCGCCAGAGCCGCGCGCTGCTGGCCGTGCTGCTGCTGTCTCTGGGCACCCCGATGCTGCTGGCCGGCGACGAACTCGGCCACACTCAGCGCGGTAACAACAACGCCTACTGCCAGGACAACCCGATCTCCTGGATCGACTGGGATGAGACCGACACCGGACTGCGCGATTTCGTGCGCGGCGTGCTCGCGCTGCGGCGCGCTGTGCCGCTGCTTCAGACCCACGCCTGGTGGGCGCCCTCGCCCACCGCTAACCAGCCCGGCGCAGTGTGGCGCCGCAGCGATGGCCGCGCCATGGAAGTGGCCGACTGGAATCGTGACGATCACGGCGCGCTCATGGTGGAGTTGAGCGCCCCCCGGGTCGGCTCGCCGACCCGCCCCCCATCGGGATCAAACAAACTTGGGGCGGCCCTGCCTTTTCTTGAAAACCATCAAGCGCAGCGCGTGCTGATTCTCGTCAATGCCGAAGCTCAGGCGGTCAATTTCACTGTCGAAGCCGGGGTATGGATGCTTAAACTGTCCAGCGACAATGGTGTGGTGCATGCAGACACCGACGGTCAGCCGCAGGCGCCGCTTCCGGCGCAGCTCACCCTGCCTCCTACCAGTCTTTGGATCGCCACTTCCGAGCACCCCGCCGCACCTTCAGGAGCACATCCGGCATGAACCTCATCATCCGCCCCGCCACCCCGTTCGAAGGTCAACGCCCTGGCACCTCCGGGTTGCGCAAAAAAGTCGGCGTGTTTCAGCAGCCCGGTTATCTCGAAGCCTTTGTGCAGGCGCTGTTCAACGTCCTGGGCGATGCCAGCGGCAAAACCCTGGTCGTCGGCGGCGACGGCCGTTTCTACAACCGCACCGCCATTCAGACCATCCTGCGCATGGCCGCCGCGCACGGCTACGCCCGCGTGCTGGTGGGGCGAGGCGGCATTCTCTCCACCCCGGCGATGAGCGCGGTCATCCGCAGACGGGCAGCGAGCGGCGGCATCGTGCTGTCGGCCAGCCACAACCCCGGTGGGCCGCAAGGCGACTTCGGCATCAAATACAACATCGCCAACGGCGGCCCGGCGCCCGAATCGGTCACCGAGGCGATCTACC
Organism: Thiomonas bhubaneswarensis; assembly: GCF_001418255.1. GTDB lineage: Bacteria > Pseudomonadota > Gammaproteobacteria > Burkholderiales > Burkholderiaceae_C > Thiomonas > Thiomonas bhubaneswarensis. The sequence goes on along the minus strand of NZ_LIPV01000010.1, from coordinate 107,067 downwards.
TGCACTCGCGCGAAATCACCGAAACGCGCACCGTGGACAGCCCCGATCTGCCGCTGGACGCGCTGGGCACCCACACCCTGCTCGGTACGAAGATCGAGATCATCGACCCGGTGGCCGACTACTGCGCGGTGCAGCGCGAGCTGTTCGACTTCGACGCCATCCGCGCCCTGTTCGCCCGCGGCTTCCGGCTGCGGTTGGACACCATGTGGGCGGTGGGCGGCCCCTATGCCCGCGCCCTGTTCGAAGGCGAACTCGGCGCGCCCGCGGGCACGGTGGTCAACGCCGAGCCGCGCGAGGACTTCGGGGGTCTGCACCCCGACCCCAATCCGGTCAACGCCACCGACCTGATCCAGCACATGGCGGCCGCCGACGCGCCCGACATGGGCGCGGCCACCGATGGCGACGCCGACCGCAACATGATCGTCGGGCGCAACTTCGTGGTATCGCCCTCTGACAGCCTCGCGGTGCTGGCTGCGCACGCCACGCGCATTCCGGGCTACGCGGCAGGTCTGGCCGGCGTTGCGCGCTCCATGCCCACGTCCACCGCGGTCGATCGCGTGGCCGCCAGCCTGGGCGTGGCCTGTTACGAGACGCCCACCGGCTGGAAATTCTTCGGCAACCTGCTCGATGCGGGCAAAGTCACCCTTTGCGGCGAAGAAAGCTACGGCACCGGCTCGAATCACATCCGCGAGAAAGACGGGCTGTGGGCCGTGCTGTTCTGGCTCAACCTCATTGCCGTCACCGGCAAGTCGGTCGAGCAACTGGTGCGCGAGCTGTGGGCCGAACACGGCCGCTGCGTTTACTCGCGCCACGACTATGAAGGCATCCCCACCGAGCAGGCCGACGCGCTGATGCGCGAACTGCGCGCAGCCCTGCCGACGCTGCCTGGCACGACCCTGGCGGGCGAACCCGTGGCGATCGCCGACGACTTTGCCTACACCGACCCCACCGACGGCAGCGTCAGCAACAAGCAGGGTGTGCGCATCATTCTGCAAAGCGGCTCGCGCGTGGTGTTCCGTCTGTCGGGCACCGGCACCGAGGGCGCGACGCTGCGCATCTACCTGGAGCGGCACGAGCCCGACCCGGCACGCCACGATCTGCCGACACAGCAGGCGCTCGCCCCGTTGATTGCGCTGGCCGAACAAGTGGCGCGGGTACGCCACTGGACGAACATGGACGGACCCAGCGTCATGACCTGAGCCCCCACCTTGCCCCGAACTTCAGCCCTAAAACACCCAGGAGACCTGCCATGAATCAGAACAGCCCGCTCAGCCCGATGACCATGCATGATCGCCAGATGCAGCCGCACATGCTAGTGCGCCGCTCCATCGCCCTGGTGCTCGCCGGGGGGCGTGGTTCGCGTCTGAAGCAGCTCACCGACAAACGCGCCAAGCCTGCGGTGTATTTCGGCGGCAAGTTCCGCATCATCGACTTCGCGCTGTCGAACTGCGTCAATTCGGGCATCCGGCGCATCGGCGTCATCACCCAATACAAATCGCATTCGCTGCTGCGACACCTGCAGCGCGGCTGGAGCTTTCTGCGCGCCGAGCTCAACGAAATGGTCGATCTGCTGCCCGCGCAGCAGCGGGTTGACGAGGAACACTGGTATCGCGGCACGGGCGACGCGGTCTATCAGAACATCGACATCATCCAGTCGAGCAAGCCCGAGTACGTAGTCATTCTGGCTGGCGACCATGTCTACAAGATGGACTACTCCATCATGCTGCAGGACCACGCCACCAGCGGCGCGCAGGTCACGGTGGGCTGCATCGAGGTGCCGCGTGAGGAGGCCAGCGCCTTCGGCGTCATGGCCATCGATGCCGACCGCAACATTGTCGAATTCGTCGAAAAACCGGCCCATCCCCCGGCCATGCCCGGCAACGAGCAGATGTCGCTCGCCAGCATGGGCATCTACATCTTCAACGCCGCCTACCTTTATCGCATGCTCGACGAGGACATGGCCGATGCCGCGTCCTCACACGACTTCGGCAAGGACATCATCCCCAAGGCCGTGCGCGAAGGCGTGGCGCACGCGCACCCGTTCTCGATGTCCTGCGTGCAGGGCGGGCAGCAGAGCCAGCCCTACTGGCGCGATGTCGGCACGCTCGATGCCTTCTGGGCCGCCAACCTCGATCTGGCCTCGGTCACGCCCGAACTCAACCTCTACGACACCGAGTGGCCGATCTGGACCAGCCAGCGCCAGCTTCCCCCGGCCAAGTTCGTGCAAGACCACAACGGTAGCCACGGCCAAACCATCAACATGATGGTGTCTGGCGGCTGCATCATTTCGGGCTCGGTGGTCAGCAACTCGGTGCTGTTCTCCAATGTGCGGGTGCATTCGTTCTGCACCCTCAATGAATGCGTGCTGTTGCCCGATGTGGTGGTCAACCGCTCATGCCGTCTCAACAAGGTCATCGTCGACCGTGGCTGCGTTCTGCCCGAAGGCATGGTCATCGGCGAAGACCCCGAGCTGGACGCCAAGCGCTTCGAGCGCACCAGCGGCGGCGTGGTGCTGGTGACCAAGAAGATGCTGCGCGCCCTCGGCGAAGCCGAACTCAATGAGGAAGACGATGACTGATTCGGTTCGGGTTTTGCAGGTCAGTGCCGAAATCTACCCCCTGCTCAAGACGGGCGGGCTGGCCGACGTGGCCGGCGCCCTGCCTGCGGCGCTGGCCGGTGCGGGTTGCGAGGTGCGCGTGCTGTTGCCGGGGTTTCCCGCCATCCTCGCCGGACTGCAGAATGCCGCGCCCGTCGGCCGCTTCACCCTGCCCTGGGGCGAGGCGGCGCAGGTGCTCGGCGGCACCCTGCCCGCAGTGCCTGGCGCCGATGGCGCAGCGTCACTCGCCTATGTGGTGGAAGCGCCCAGCCTGTACGAACGCCCCGGCAACCCCTACGAGGACGCACAGCGTCGGCCGTATGCCGACAACCACCGCCGCTTTGCCGCGCTGGGCTGGGCGGCGGCGCATCTAGCGCGCGGTCTCGACCCCAACTGGTCGCCGCAACTCGTCCACGGCCACGACTGGCATGCCGGGCTGGTCGCCGCCTGCATCAAGCTCACCGCGGGGCGGCGCGTGCCTTGCGTTTACACCGTGCACAACTTGGCGTATCAGGGCATTTTCGGCGCCGACCAGTTCGCCGATCTGGGATTGCCGCCCGCCGCGTTTCAGATGGACGGCCTGGAGTTTCACGGCCAGATCTCGTTCATGAAAGCCGGCCTGTTCTACGCCGACAAGATCACCACCGTCAGCCCCACCTACGCCCGCGAGATTCAGACGCCCGAGCAAGGCTTCGGCCTCGACGGCCTGCTGCGCAGCCGCCGCAACGATCTGAGCGGCATCCTCAACGGCGTCGACACCACGGTGTGGAGCCCCGCCACCGACCCGCTCATTCCCCGGCACTACGGCGTGGAGCAGATGACGGGCAAGGCCCGTTGCAAGGCCGCGTTGCAGGCCGAAGCCGGGCTGGAAGCGCGCAAGGACGCGCCGTTGTTCACCGTGGTCAGCCGTCTGACCGAGCAAAAAGGCCTCAACCTGGTGCTCGCCGGCGTCGACGACCTTGTGCATGGCGGCGGGCAACTGCTGGTGCTGGGCAGCGGCGATCACGCGCTGGAAGCCGCCTTCGCGCATGCCGCGCAGCGCCACCCCGGTGCCGTGGCGCTGCGCGTGGGCTACGACGAGCACTACGCCCACCGCATTTTTGCTGGCAGCGACATCACGCTGGTTCCCTCGCGCTTCGAGCCCTGCGGGCTGACCCAGATGTATGGCCTGCTCTACGGCAGTCTGCCGCTGGTGCGCGCCGTCGGCGGCCTGGCCGACACCGTGGTCGATGCCGATCTCGCCACCCTCGACGACGGCACGGCCACGGGCATCGTTTTTGCTAGCTTTTCCGAGGCCGATTACCGCCACGCCGTCCGTCGCGCTCTGGCCCTGCATCGCCAGCCGCGCGCCTGGTCACGGGTGCGGCAAAACGGCATGCAGCAAGATTTCAGCTGGACGCAAGCGGCCCGGCACTACCGCGCGGTCTATTCTGCCGCACTCCCCGATCTTCCCAAGCAACCGACATGACTCCCGAACCCAAACCGCCCATTCCCGAAGCCGCTGCGGTTCCCTTCGTCCACGACACGCCACCGCACGATGTGGGTGCGCTCAAGCGCGCGATCTCCAACAAGCTGATGTTCCAGATCGGCAAAGACCCAGCGTCTGCGCAGCCCATCGACTGGCTGCATGCGGCCTCGTACGCCGTGCGCGATCTGATGGTGGAGCACTGGTTCGACACGACGCACGCCCGCAACGCGCAGGACGCCAAGCAGGTCTATTACATGTCGATGGAGTTCCTCATCGGCCGGGCCTTCAGCAACGCCCTCATCGCCCTGGAACTCACCGTGCCGCTGCGCACCGCGCTGGCCGAGCTCGGCGTCGACATGGACGCCATCGCCGACCTCGAGCCCGACGCAGCCCTGGGCAACGGCGGCCTGGGCCGACTGGCCGCCTGCTTTCTCGACAGCATGGCCACGCTGGGCATTCCCGGCTACGGCTACGGCATCCGCTACGACTACGGCATGTTCCGCCAGACCATCGTCGACGGTCGGCAGGTCGAGGCGCCCGACTACTGGCTCACCGCAGGCAATCCCTGGGAATTTCCCCGCCCCGAAGTGGTGTACCGGGTGCAGTTCGGCGGTCATGTCGTCAAGGAGGGCGATCGCGCCCGGTGGATCGACACCCACGATGTCGAGGCCATGGCCTACGACACCATCATCCCCGGCTACGGCACGACCACCACCAACACCCTGCGGCTGTGGTCGGCCAAGGCCACCAAGGAGATCGACCTGGGCGCGTTCAACCGCGGCGACTACTTTGGCGCGGTCGAACAGAAGAACCATTCGGAAAACGTGTCGCGCGTGCTCTACCCCGACGACTCGACCGACGCCGGGCGCGAGCTGCGACTGCATCAGGAATATTTTTTCTGCAGCGCCAGCGTGCAAGACCTTATGCGCCGCTACCTGCAGACGCACACCACCTTCGACCAGTTCGCCGACAAGGTGTCCATCCACCTCAACGACACCCATCCGGTGCTCGCGATTCCCGAGCTGATGCGCCTGTTTCTCGACGTGCATCACCTGCCGTGGGGCGATGCCTGGCGCATCTGTCAGGGCGTTTTCTCCTACACCAACCACACCCTGATGTCGGAGGCACTCGAGACCTGGCCCATCGACATGCTCGGCCGCGTGCTGCCCCGCCACCTGCAGATCATCCTCGACATCAACGCCCACTTTCTCACCCGCCTCACGCAGAAGCACGGCCATGATGTGAACCTGATGCGGCATGTCTCGCTGGTCAACGAATCGGGCACGCGCTCGGTGCGCATGGCGTATCTGGCGGTACTCGCCAGTCACTCGGTCAACGGCGTGTCGGCGCTGCACTCCGAGTTGATGCAGCAGTCGATCTTCGCCGACTTCGCCCGCATCTGGCCCACCCGATTCAACAACAAGACCAACGGCATCACCCAGCGCCGCTGGCTCGCGCTGGCCAACCCGCCGCTGGCCTCGCTGCTCGACGACACCATCGGCCGCCACTGGCGCCGCGACCTGTCCGACCTCGCCAGACTGCGGCCGCTGGTGGGCGACGCCACGCTCATCCAGCGGTTTCAGGCCGCCAAGCACAGCAACAAACAGCGTTTCGCAGCGTGGTTGCAAAGCCATCACAACATCACCATTCCGGTGGACGCGCTCTACGACGTGCAGGTCAAGCGCATCCACGAATACAAGCGCCAGTTGCTCAACGTGCTGCACGTCATCACCCGCTATTTGCGCATTCTGGAGCAGCCCGGCAGCGTCACCGTGCCGCGCGTGGTCATCTTCGCGGGCAAGGCGGCTTCGGCCTACCACATGGCCAAGCTCATCATCCAGCTCATCAACGACGTGGCCAAGACCATCAACCACGACGACCGGGTGGGCGATCTGCTCAAGGTCGTGTTCGTGCCCAATTACAGCGTGAGCGCGGCCGAGGTCATCATTCCCGCAGCCGACCTGTCGGAGCAGATCTCCACCGCGGGCACCGAAGCCTCGGGCACCGGCAATATGAAGCTGGCCCTCAACGGCGCACTCACCATCGGCACGCTCGATGGCGCCAACGTCGAAATCCAGGAGAATGTCGGTGCCGACAACATCTTCATCTTCGGTCTCACCGCGGGCGAAGTCACCGATCTGCGCATGACCGGCTATCAGCCCCATGCCATCGCCAACGCCAACCCCGAACTCTCGCGCGTGCTCGACACCCTGCGCGACGGCCGCTTCAGCCCCGAAGAGCCACACCGCTACCAGAGCATCTACGACCTGCTGGTGAACTGGGGCGACCATTACATGCTGCTGGCCGACTACGCCAGCTACATCGCCACGCAGACCAAGGTCGATGCGCTGTACCGCAAGCCCGACGAATGGGCCAGGCGGGCGCTGACCAATGTCGCCGGCATGGGGCCGTTCTCCTCCGACCGCACCATCGCCGAGTATGCCCAGCAGATCTGGCATGCCAAGCCCTTGCTGGGCTGACCTGCACTGGCCCTTCACCCACCTCAGCTCCTGACTCCTCATGCCCGCACCCAAGACCATCGACACCGCCGGCCTGCGCCTAGAATTCACCCGACACGGCGAGCAGGCTCTGGCCACTGCCCTCAAGACTCTGGCCGCCCTGCCGCAAAAGGCCGAAGACCTGGTGAACAAGACGGTGCTCAACGGCAGCGAAAACCGCCCTGCCTGGCATGTACTGTCACGACTGGGCGCCAAGGGGCGTGATGCCACGTCGCAGGCCGCGGCTGATTTTCTGCATGCCGAGTTCGCCCGCATGACCGACTGGGCGGAGCAGATCGTGAACGACGCCGGCCCCGAAGGACTGGACATCATCCACCTCGGCGCCGGCGGCTCCGAAACCCCGATGCGTGCGCTCTACACCGCGATCTCGGTGCTCCAGCCCTCGCGCGTGCGGATTCACTGGGTCGCCAACCTCGACGGCGCCACCATCGACGCCGCACTCAACGCGGCCAAGCCCGAACGCAGCTGGATCATCATCAACAGCAAGTCCTTCCGCACCCAGGAGGTCATGCGCAACGCCGACATCGCGCTGCGCTGGCTGGGCGACGGCATCGGTGCCGACAAGGCCCGCTCCAGACTGGTCGCCCTGACCGCCAATGCCGAGCTGGCGCTGCAGCGTTTCGGCCTTCCGGCCGATCAGATCTTCCGCTCCCTGCCGGAAATCGGCGGGCGCTTCTCGCTGTGGAGCGCGCACGGCCTCGTGCTGCTGCTGGCCTTCGGCCGCGAGACCGTCACCCAGCTCCATGCCGGCGCGCATGCGATGGACACCCACTTCATCGAGACCCCACTGGAACAGAGCGCCCCCGGACTCATGGCCGGCCTGTCGCACGCCTACCGCGTGCGCTTCGGTCTGCCGCTGCTGTCCATCGGCCTCTATGGCGACGCCTTCTCGCACATGCCGCTGTACCTGCAGCAATTGCTGATGGAGTCGCTGGGCAAGTCCACCAGCGCCGACGGCGTGCAACCCGTTCACGTCAGCGGCCCGGCGGTCATCAGCGGCGTGGGCACTCCGGTGCAGCACACCTATTTTCAATTGCTGCATCAGGCCGCCGTGCCGGTGTTTCACGAAATCGTCGCCGTGGCTCACCCCTGGCACCGCCACCTGCGCGAGCATCTCGCCCTGCTGGCCAACGCACTCGGCCAGGCCGACGCCTTGTGGAACGGCAAAGACGCCTCGAGCTGGCAGACCGAGCTGATGGCGCAGGGCATGACGCCCGAAGCCGCCGCCCGCGCCGCGCATCACCGTGCCTGCCCCGGCGGCCGTCCGTCCACCTTCATCTGGATGGAGCAACTCAGCCCCTACCATCTCGGCGCCCTGCTCGCTCTCTACGAACACCGTACCGTGGTGGAAGGCTGGCTCTACGGCATCAACCCCTTCGATCAATGGGGCGTGGAGCTCGGCAAGACCCTGGCCACCAAGATCGAAAATGCTCTGCTGTCACAAAATGCCCAGGGGCTGAGCGCCGAGACCGCCGCTTCGATCGATTACCTTCGCGCCCACAGCAACTGACGCTGTTCCGACCCACGCACACTGCGCGAGCGGCCCATCCGGGGCGCTCGGTCAGGCACGCCTGCACCCTTCCCATCTACCCCACGGCTGTGCACCCATGAGCGAATCCGGCATCCACACTCACGCCCCGCATGAAGAGTTCGTCGAAGAACAGGCGGCCCATCATCCCCTGAGTCAATGGGTCGCGATCTTCACCGCCTTGCTGGCCGCGCTGGGCGCCATCGTCAGCTATCAGGGCAGTCACCTCATGAACGAGGTGCTTCTGCACAAAAACGAGGCCGTGCTCCAGAAGGCCCACGCCACCGATCAATGGAATTACTACGAGGCCGTCAGCACCAAGGAACACCTGATGGAACTCGCGCGCGACCTCGCACCGCCCGAACGGCAGGCGGCGATCAGCGCCAAAATTCAGAAATACGATCAGCAAAAAATCAGCATCAAGCGGCAGGCCGAAGCGCTCGAACAGGCATCCCTCAAAGCCGACAACGAGTCCGATCGCCTCAACCGCCCGCACACCGAACTGGCACGCAGCCTGATCTTTCTGCAAATCGCGATTTCCCTGGCCTCGATCACCGCCTTGACCGGGCGCCGCTGGCTTTTCGCTCTGGCCTTCGCCAGCGCGGCCGGAGGCGTCGGCCTCTGGCTGATGGCGCTTGTACGAATGGGTATGTAAACCCAGCGCGAAGGTGTCACCCTTCATGGGCCGGGGTCGCAAAGCCACTGTCCGCGCGATCATGGCCTGCCCGACTGGATTCGAACCAGTGGCCTACGGCTTAGAAGGCCGTTGCTCTATCCAGCTGAGCTACGGGCAGAAAACTGCTCGATATGCCACACCCACTATCCCAGCGGGCTTGCGAAAACCTCGGCATACCGATGAAAACTGGTCGGGGCGAGAGGATTCGAACCTCCGACCCTCTGCTCCCAAAGCGTAAACTAGAATCTCTGTAACCCGCATGAATGCTTGATTCTTTCTGTTTTTTCAAGCCATTTGGGGGAATACAGGGGGAATGAAGCATGGCGCACATCGAGCAGAGAAAAGGCGGCTGGCGCGTTCAGATCCGGCGCAAGGGAGCGCAGTCAATCAGTCGAACCTTCGACCTCAAGGCCGATGCCGAAGCCTGGGGGCGCGAAGCTGAGCGCGAACTGCAACGCGGCAATCTTACCGTGCTTCGGCAGGAGGCGCAGCGCACGACCTTGAGCGAAGTCATTGACGCCTATCTCGCCAGTCCAAGGCTGGCCGCGCAGCGAAGCCGGCACAACATCCCGGTTCGCCTGGAGGCGGCGCGGGCGCGTTTCGGGAAGCTGTTTCTTGCCAACATCCGGGGACTGGATATCGCCGCATGGCGTGATGATTTGCTCGCGCAGGGCTACGCCTCCCAATCGGCGCGGCATTATCTTGCCGCGCTGTCCGTGGTCTTCACCCATGCCGAGCGTGAACTTGGCATCGATCTGCCGCAAGGCAACCCCGTGAGACGGTTGGCATTGCCCGCCGCCGCGCCTGCGCGGGATCGCCGGCTTCGCCCAGGCGAAGAGGATGCGCTTCGGGCGGCGACCGAGAATGCCGATCAGATCGCCATTCTGACCCTGGCGCTGGAAACCAGTATGCGCAGGGGTGAGATGCTCGGACTTTGGTGGGAGCATATCGATCTCAAGCGCCGCACGGCGCATCTGCCCCGAACCAAGAATGGCGAGAGCCGGACTGTGGCGCTGTCCAGCAAGGCGGTGGAGGCCCTGCAAAGCCTGCCGCGCAGGCTGGACGGGTTAGTGTTCCGGTGGAAGACGGCCGAGGGCTTCAAGGCGGTATGGACGCGCTGGCTTGCGCGCGCACGGCGCACGGCCCTGCTGAACAAGCTGCGCACTGAGCTGGACAGCATCGGGCTGGACGGTGAAGCGCAGGCCCGAGCCCTCCAATGGCACAAGCGAGAACCCGACCCTCGCGCTGCGGCGCTATGGGGTCGGCTGCAATCCGATCCCTTCCTTGATGATCTGCACTTTCACGACCTCAGACATGAGGCGACTTCAAGGCTTTTCGAGAAGGGCCTGGGCATCATGGAAGTCGCCAGCATGACCGGCCACAAGAGCCTGTCCATGCTCAAGCGCTACACGCACATCGAGGCGGAGAAGCTGGCGAAGAAGCTGGGATAAGCAAGCGCTAAAAGAGACAGCGTTGTATATGGTTCATGGGACAGGTGGCGGCACGGATCCCCTGGAACGGCTCGATGCCGTCATCGACTGGGAAGTCTTCCGCCCCATCCTTGAGCGCATCGACGCCAAGCAGCGCAAGAGCGCTGCCGGGCACAAGACCACCTGCCGCGTGCTCATGTTCAAGCTGCTCATCCTGCAGCGCCTGCACAACCTTTCCGTCGAACGCCTGCAATTCCAGGTCACCGATCAGCTTTCCTTCATGAGTTTCTTCGGTCTTGAACTCTCGGGCGACGTGCCCGATGCCCGTACCGTCTGGGCGTTCCGCGAAGCCCTCAAGACCCACAATATGGTGGACGCCCTGTTCGAGCGGCTCCATCAGGCGCTGGCCAGTATTCGGATACTCGTTTGAATCAGCCCCTCAGCAGGATCCCAGGGGAGCTCTACTATGCCGCTTTGTGTGGCAAAATGGATATGAGGTTGGCAAACTCACGCGCTACTGGCCAGTCTGCTCAGCGTGCGGTCAGGTGCACCATGAGATGCGCCGCAAGGGTATGACGCTGAGTCTGCTGAGCTGTGGAAGGAACGCGTCGAGACTCACCCAGGCCACCAGCACTAATCGCCGATGATCGCGATCACGCCCAGCACAACGAACAGCGTGCCGGCGAGCAACTGGCCGACCCGCAGTGCCTGGCCGCCCGGTGACACGCGGGCACGCAACGGATGGGCGAGCAGGATGCAGAACACGTCGGCGGCGGAAAACAGCAGGTTGGCGCAAGCGCCGAGCAAGAACAGTTGCCAGCCGAGCCCGAGCGACGCGTCAGGATCGGTGAATTGCAGCAGAAACGAAAAATAGAACAGTGCTGATTTCGGATTCGACGCCTCGATGAACGCGCTCGACGACACAACGTTGTTCGGCACGTCGATCTCCTCGTCATGCCTTACGGGTGCACGGATGCGCTGGATGCCGAGCCAGATCAGATAGCCTCCACCGACCACCTTGAGCACGTGATACAGCATCGGTGATGTCTTCAGCACCGCGACCGCACCGAGCGCGACGATGCAGATCTGGAAAAAGGCGCCGAGGTGAATGCCGAGCGCAGACAGGAAGCCGACACGCCGCCCGTGCTGAAGCGTCAACGATACAGTCTGTAGCAGTGCAGGCCCAGGAATGAAACCGAACCCGAGGCAGGTTAGGCCGAAGAACAGCGCTTTTTCTGGCAGCATTAAAGGTCGTCTCCAATCACGATCCCGAGTCGACCGCATTCGCCGCGCACCTGATCGCGTGCGGTGGCGAGCCGCTCCTTAGACAGTTCGGGCATGAACACACCGATATAGTCGTCAATGGCGGCCTCGCGATCAAAGATATCGACGTTCCGGTAGCGATTGGCCACATGCTGCCGCAGTGCGCGGCTTCCGATCGCGAGACCCAATCGATCCGACATTGTTTCAGCCTCGTCCGGGTCAGTCAGATAGCGAAAATCCTTCGATCCCGGTTCCGGCGACAGCAATTCGATGTCGGCGCTGATGATCACATCCCGCCCGGCCTTGAGAAAGGCGATGTAGGTCTCGATGTTTTCCGCCAGCAACGCCTCGTTCATCCCCAAATGCCCCAGCACGAATCCTGCCTTGATCGCTACTCCATGCGCGCGTGCGTTGTACAGAGCACGCAGATTGGCGTCGGCCATCCGATGCGCAGCTGCCACCGGATCCTTGTTCCGTAGCGGCTTGTTGAGCGCCAGCAAAGAGCGCGCGGCGCCTGCGTCGACGCCCACAAACAGAATGCGAAAACCGATCTCGCTCATAGCTTTCAGTACTTGCTCCTTCTCCATACCGTCCGCGCGCGCGTAGCCAACCAAGACCGGGCGCTCGTCTACTGGCAGCGCGCACCACCATGGCGGCGGCGAGTCCGCCATGTCGAGCATCAGCCGTGCGAACGTGAGCGGCAACTCGTCGGCCGTCACGTACAGATAATCGTAGCCTGCCTCCCATGCGCCTCGTACGGCGGACCATGCGTGGTCTGCTGGCAGTTCATTCTTCCACATGGAGCCGTACTGAATCGAACAGAATGAACAGGCGTCGTCGCCGCTGAATTTGATGCAGCCGCGTCCGATTTCGACAGGCACGCCCTTGCGCACCTGCCGCCCAGTCAGTGCCAGGATCCGCCGGCCGAGGCGCCGGGTGAAATTCTCGGTGTAGACGGCAGTATGCGGCAAGGTCCGGTCGATCAAGCCGTAGTCGATGATGCGGTTCACAGGCTCTCGAATCGCAGGATCGGCAACGATCCTCCCGGATTCCAAGCGAACCGAACCGGGATAGAGGCTGGCGGCTCGTGATTGCTGCCGATCCCTCAGGAAATCGACCAGGCCGCCATACACTTCGTTGCCGACAAATCCGCAATCGATCAGATCACCGTGGCGATGGAGAATCTCTCGGCTCAATGCAGTGAAATGATCGTTACCGATCACGATCGAGATATTCGAATCGATGGATTTGACTGCGCCGGCAATCCGGATCGCGGCTTCATAATTGGCCGTGATCGCACTGAGACAAACGGCGAGTGTGCGGCCAGCCCGCTCGCGAATAACTGCAAGAATACGTTCGAGCGGATGAATTACGCCATCGACGTAACAGCCTTCGAAGCCCGGAAGCGCATCGACATAAGAAGCCAGTGACAGGATACCGAGATGCGGGAAATTAGCCCAGTCAGTATGTTGAATGCCCTTCGATACAACGATGTCGCTTGCTTCGCCCACGTCGTCAGCATCCAGATCATTGCTGTTCGGCGGATTGACAAAGAATACGACTACCCTCGGCTCGCTCATGGTGCGGTTCTCTCGGTATTGTAGATATTGTCTGAGGACTGCTGTAACCGGTCGGCGCACGCCTCAGCTCGCGGTGCCTCTCGAAGTGACCACTGTAAGAGAAAGTCCTTGAGACGGAACCTGTCAGGTATGACAGGCTCCGGCATTATGCAGGCCGTACTGTTGGCACGTGGCCATGATGCCCAGCCACCGCAAAGCGCTGGACAAGGACACGCCCATGGGGGCGATCATGGACGCTTTGGAGAAAACCAAGGCCCGCATGTATTGACCCAGTGAATTCCTGCACAGGTGTTAACGTTGAAAGGAACGACGATGAGCACCCTGATGGAAGACGACATCAAACGCTGGACGGCCAAGCGAAAAACGGCCCTGGTTCTGGATATCATCCAAGGTAAAAGCACGGTCTCCGAGTCAAGCCGGGCCTTCGATCTCAACCCCTCGGAGGTCGAGTCCTGGGTTGATGAGGGCAAGCCCGGCATGGAGAACGCCCTGCGCACCAAACCTCTGGAAGTCAAAGAGCAGTACGAGTGGTTAATAAAGCCTGTGCAGAAGAAAGTAGGTCAATAAGTGCCGATTCAGTCGAGTACAACGCGACGTCCCACCATAATCAGATCGCGCTCTATACCACGCAGTCGCGCAACACGCGGCATATAGCCCCACTCCCCAAACCCTTGGCCTTTGAACAGCCGCAAGCTGGCGATGTTGGACGCAAAAATGGTGGTGGCCAGGGTTTCAATTCCCAAACTAGGCGCGGCCTCAATGGCATTACGCAGCAAAAAGGTGCCAAGCCCTTTCCCTTGTGCATCACGATGCAGGTACAAGCCCATATCCGCAGTAATAGAGTAGCCTGGGCGTTCGTTCATGAAGTGCGAGAATGACAAATAGCCAGCCAGCCCAGGTAGTGCCAGGTCATCGCTTTGAGCGACCCATAAAGGGCGGCAGCTAGTCGCTAGATGGCGCTCAAACCAAACCTCGCGTGAGGCCACGCTCACGGGTTCGGTATCACAAGTGCTTTCCAGGGTGACAACAGATTGGTTGTAAATTTCAACAATTTGTGGCAGGTCGCCGCTGCACGCGGGCCGGAATGTCCAGTTCATAATCGGGTCCTCGTATCAGGCCAGCATCTGGCTTCCAAAATCAGCGGAGACGCGGCCCAGCGCAACCCGTTGTGCAGGGCCAGTCAGCGCCAGTGTATGGTTTGCGTTTAAATCTACCTGCACTTGGCCTCCGGGCATGTGTACGGTGACAGCAGCGTCTACCAACCCAGAGTCATACGCCACGGCGGCTACCGCGCACGCACTACTACCAGACGCCAGGGTGTAACCTGCACCGCGCTCCCAGATTTCGATCTGCACGTTTCTCCTGTCCAGCACGCGAGCGAACTGCACATTTGTTTTTTGCGGGAATAGCGTGCAAGTGCCGATCCGGGGCCCCCAGGTTCGCGCCAGTTCGGCACTGAGGCTATCTACCCAGACCACACAATGCGGGTTGCCCACGTCCACACCAGTGATGGTGAACACCTTGCCGCCTATTTCAAGGGGGTAATTGCGTAATTGCTCCTGCGAGGTGCTGGCTTGCAGGGCTATTGCATCAAAGCAATAGCTACCCAAATCCACACGGATAGCATGTTCGGTGCGCAGAAAACTAACGTTGACGATTTCTCCGGTATATAACAGGGACAGTCGCAGTTCTGACTCTGTGGCATACCCGACATCAACCAGATAACGAGCGAACAAGCGTAAACCATTGCCGCTTTTTTCACACTCTGAGCCATCCGCATTGAAGATGCGTAGACCGTAAGCACCATCAGGTGCTCGCCACGGTCCGATTATGACTCCGTCAGCACCAACACCAAACCGACGATTGCACAGCTGGCGGATAAACGCAGGCGGGATAGTTTCACTGAACCAGCGCGGCTCTAATATCAGATAATCATTCCCCAATGCCTGATATTTAAAAAATTCCATACAAGCAACCCCATTTAAAATAACGATGCAGTAAAAATGCGACCTAAGTCCCCAATACGTTCGATGAGCACGCATTGGCGGCTCTAAATGAGCTCAGATTTCAGGGTGTCAAGCGACGGGTAGATTTGTGCACAAACTCTCCGGCAAGCCCAGCATGATATTCAGGTTTTGTACCGCTGCACCTGAAGCCCCTTTGCCCAGATTGTCTAGCCTAGCTATCAGCAAAGTTCGATCAGAATACGCAGGGTTTGCCAATACAAATAACTCAATATTATTGCTTCCATTGGTGCCGTGTGGCGTGAGCATGGGTGCAGTAGTTGGTTCAATTTCGTTAAACGCCTGCACTTTTACAAACGTTTCAGCTTCGTACCATTGTTGCAACGCGGTATGCAGGTCCCGGCTGTGACCTGCCGCATGTACAACCGGAATAAAAACGAGCATTCCTTGATCAAAATTCCCTACCGCAGGCTGAAACACGGGTCGTGCGCTAAGTTGGCTCCAGGTCTGGATTTCGGGAATATGCTTGTGACTGAAGTCCAGTGCATACGCGGAATAAGCCGGTCCACCCTCGGCGTACTGCTCAACAAGTTTGTTACCGCCACCAGTATAACCAGAGATTGCGTTGATGCAATAAACAGCATCATCTGGTAACAATCCCTGCGAAATTAGCGGTCGCAACAACGAAATGCCGCCGGTTGCATAGCACCCCGGATTGGCGACCTGCCGCGCAGAGGCAATCGTTTCTCTTTGGCCTGGCGCGAGTTCAGGCAAACCGAAAACCCATCCTGGCTTGGTACGATGTGCCGAACTAGCGTCCAACACACGACAACCTGCGTCTTCTGCCAGCTGGGCTGATTCTCGTGCAGCATCGTCGGGCAGGCATAAAACCGTTACGTCCACCGCGGCCATTAGCTCACGACGTGCCTGATTGTCTCGGCGCAACTGATGCGCAATTGTCACCACCTCAATGTGCGGATGAAGAGCTAGGCGTTGCCTGATTTGAAGCCCGGTGGTGCCAGCCTGGCCGTCAATAAATACCCGGTAGAGACTCATGAATTTGACCTTCGTCGAAGTTGGTGAAGTTCCCATCGTGCCATATTCACACCATAGGGTGCGGTACATCTTCAAAGCAGCACGCCACTCCAGCAAGCCCTGCTTTTAATTGCTCAGGCTCGCGCGCGAAGGTAACCCGCAAACCCCTTTTTTCGCCAAAAACTTCAGCTGGCATCAGTAACACACGGCTGGTCTGCAGCACGCGTCTGCAGAACGTCAACGAGGTTTCTTCGCCCTTGAGCCGTACCCAAGCGAAAGGCGTGCCTTCAGGCTCTACCAACTCAACAAACTCCGTGTAACGCTGTATCCATTTGCGCAAAATGTGCAAGCCATGCTCCATCAGCGCTTGGTAATGCGCAATGTACTGCGGGTGCCGCTCTAAAATCAGAGAGCCCAAGGTTTCACACAGTGTTGAGTTAGAAATAGTGGTCAGATGTTTATAGGCCATCGCATCACGAACAATGATGGGCGCACCCGCTACCCAACCCACGCGCAATCCTGGAGCCCCATAAATCTTGGAAAGGCTGGACACTGACACTACATTGTGACTTAAGTGCGCCAGTGATTGCTCCAGATTAAACAGATATTCCTCATCTGCAATCAGATACAGTCCACGTTCTTCTACCAACTGGATCAAAGCGGCCCTGTCAGTTGCACTAAGCACTCGACCTGTGGGGTTGCACGGCGTGTTGATCACAATGGCACGGGTGTCATGCTGGATCGCTGCAGCAATAGCTGCAATATCAAAACTGAAGCCTGTTTCAAAAGGCACGATAGAGACTTGGCAACCTACAGCTCGTGGGGCCTCCCAAGATTGCTGCCAACCTGGACCAGTGGTGATGATGTGATCACTAGGTTTCAGCAAAGTGCGATATATGAGATAGAGTGCCTCCTGTGCGCCATGAGCGATGCCGATATGATCGAGCGGCAGCTGGTAAAGATCCGCAACTTGTTCCCGTAATCGTTGCGCCCCCCTGTCGGTGCCGTAATCAAACACCACCGGCGGAATAGCGCTGAAGTCATCCAGCGTAATACATGGCGCGTTGCTATCGCCCAGATCAATATCGTATTTGCCAAGGGCGTCTTTGAAAACCCAATCCTGAATTCGATAGGTTTGCATGCCCGGATTAATCCTGTAACAATGGTTATTGGTTATGAGAGGCAGTGCTGTTCTGTACCGCTTCAAAGCGACCTGCGCGAATATCAAATTGATAGCACCAAGGCACAGGTTTGAAACCAGGTATCTGGTCTAATAGCAGCATCAATGCCAGATTAGAACCCCACGCCGTAGCCATTAGGCATGATGCGCTGAGTGAGGCTACTTTTCGCTGGGCGAAGTCGAGGCTAGGCGTGTCTGCATACGCCTTAAACAAAGCTGCGGGAGTCAGACCCTCACCAAAGCGCTTCAATTGTTCGGTCTCGCTCTGATTGTCATTGATACCGAAATACGCTTCAAAAGTCATAGCATCGGGTAAGAATAAATGCCCGGTCACTCCAAACGCTACTGGGCAGCATATTAGCACCGGAATACCTCTTTCTCGTGCCACTTTGTAGAGTAGCCGCCGTGGTTTGATTACGAAAAAATCGAGCGTATCACACACCACATCCACACCGTCAAGATACGCGTGAATATTGCCTTCATCGATGAAATCAACAGTGCGCACATCAATATCTGGGTTGATCGACTCAAGTCTTTCCCGCAGTACAGTAGATTTTTTCTGTCCTACTGTATGCACGGTGCAACCAAACTGGCGATTCATGTTTTCCGGGCCGAAAGTATCGGCATCGGCAATGTTGATTCCGCCCACCCCCATACGTGCCAAGCATTCAGCATACGTAAAGCCAGTACCGCCACAGCCTGGAACCGCCACCCGACGTGTGGCGAGCATGTTCAATTCGTCTGGGGTAACGAGACCTACCATGCGACTGAACAGTACGTCTCTTGAAAAATTGGCCATCAATTTTCTCCTCGTAATATTACGGCACTTTAAACAGCAGTAGACTCTGACTCTGCAACTCGAGATTCAAAATCTTCACCATGCCAGCGATCAGCCCAACGTGAAAATGCCACTACGAAGATGTCGCGATAACCGGTTTCATTTGTGGCAACAATCTCTGTAACATAATGAAGCATCTTCCGATCATTCAGCAGGGCCATTTCCCCTTCTTGAACCGTGCAACGGAAGAATGGTTCGCCCTCACCTCCGAGTGGCAGTAACGTCATTTCTGCACCAGTAATGCCAAAGCGTGTGATCACAGCAATCGCGACAAAATCATGGCCATCCTGATGCGGCCCTTCCGGAACTGTTACCCCGGCAAGTCCAGGGCCGGTGCGCACACGATACTGATGTACATTAATTTGCCAATCATCATGCGTATCCAGTGGAAAACCAAGTGCCATTGCCTCAATCTGGTCTGTAAAATCTACTTGCAAAGGCTCGTAGAAACGTTTAATACCGCCAGCAACTTTATTGTATTTAGAGAATGTCATATAAGGCCGGTGCGGTAGTAATTCGAATTTCCAGGAATTCTCAACAAAATACATTTTGTATTGAGAGAAGCGGCGATAGCGATTGCCATTTCCAATATACTTATCAAACACCAAGTCGGAAAAACTGGATTTTATTTTTTCGCTAACATGCGGGATTTTTATAACTGTATAGCCTTGATCATTCAAAGACACGATATTTGCTCCTTAAGCATTGTCAATAGCGGTATATTGATTTTCGAAATGTTGCAACAATGAATTCAAATACCGCTCTGATGAATTTAGACGAATCATTGCACCAATTGCAATTTCACGACCAACATCTATATTGTTTTCTACTGCTGGAATTATCACGTTGTTAAACCAGCCTTTGGCATGTACAGCATCTATGCCAATATGCAGTTCATGATAAGTGATACCTGATTCCGGCAGGCCATTGCGGCGCCATGCATTGACAACATGCTTAAAGCGGCGTGGCGCCAAGTATTCAGTTACTCCGAAATAACCAACCGCCTTGAAATAATGTCGACGCGACAATGCCAATGCGGCCGAAATATTCCCAGATATTTTAGCATCTAAAAGCATATTGTCTTGTAAAAATTGATCATCTACGCCAATTTGCTGTAGTGCAGTTTTAAACATGTGAGAATGCACTTCGGCAGGATTTCCATTGCCCATTTCATCGAAATAATTTTGAGCCAGTTCCAACTTTGGCTCTACGGGCAGACCCACTTGAAGGAAGGCCAGAATATCATCAAAGCGTGGATCCAAATTGGTTTCCTGGGCAAGATAATACGCCAGATGATGTGACTGCGCATGCAGCCCCAGAAAATCGTTATACAAAGGATGTACGCTAGATGAATGCTTAGAAATAATATTTTTCAGCCATTTTACATAGAGCTGTCCATCCTTTGGCACATCTTCAAGCCAGCCATGCGTAAACTGTTTAATTTCATGATCTATCATCGATTTTTCAAAGATAGCTGAGATGTCACGCAAAATGGGTTGCATCTCGCACTCTATAGTGCCAATCTGAGCACTAGAGAAATCTTTGGTGTAAATTAATGCTAGTGCTTTATGCACTTGCTCAAGCGCTGAACGATCTCCATGCGTATAAGCAGATTTAACAAGTTGCTGGCAGTGAGTTCGAATCTCGGCTCGCAGTACGTCATCGTTACAGCATTTCAACCATTCTTGAGCAGTGGCATCAAACATATAAAGAAGCCAAGAAGAAATATGTTCAGTTCTAAAATCCATGGTGATGTATCCCTCTTAAAGTTCTACTGGTTGGCGTATCGGCAAACTAGAGTCATCGCTTTGCAGATCAAAATTTGGGGAAATTGCACGGGGGGGGG
>NZ_LIPV01000010.1:0-87134 GCF_001418255.1 Thiomonas bhubaneswarensis | reverse complement strand
AAACTCACCGCAAATCAATTGTTTATGAATAAATTAGGGACGACTAATTCGTATAAATCCAGCAAGCAAAAATCGGATGCCCCTTAATAATCATGGGCGGCCCCGCACGGTGCGCTTGAAACCCGGCCCTCCGCAGCAATCGTTCCACCCCGATATTCGTCACCATAATCAGCCGCTTGGCCCCCTGCTCAGCCGCACAGGCAAGGGATGCGTGCATCAATGCAATCGCGGCTTCTGAGGACATCTTCCCCAGCGCTGAGGTGGCTTGGCTGTTGAAATCGGTGGCCGCAAAGCGCGACAACTCCCAGACATCAGGGGATACTGGTGGCGCAAGGCCATTGAGTAGTTGCGGGAACACCTCGCCCAGGAGATAGGGTCGGGTGGTGGGCAGCAGCCGGGCACAGCCGCAGACCTGCCCTTGATCATCCCGGCCGACAACATAGACGGTATCCGGGCGATCGAACTGGTCGGCTTCAATGCCCTCCTGAGAGGGCACGTCCCAGCCGAGCTTCTCCACAAACACCCGATGACGATAGCGCCCGACGCTGGCGTGCAAGCCCTGCTGGAGCTGCGCCGAGGATCCTGACACGATCTGCATACCACCTCCCATTGGCATCCATCCTTGGGGGTGTATTCCACCTGCGCCAACACGGGCGCGTAACTGTCAGATCTGACAGGCCATCAGGCGTAACGTGAACGAATATGCTGTTCGACCGTCGCTTGCCAGGACCAGGTTGAAATCAGCATGCCCAGCGCGGCATCGCTCCTGCTTCTGCCCAGATCGCGGTGCTGAGCATCCACGATCATCACATTGCTTCGGGGTTCGCCGACCGAGGTATAGACGGGCGGCACCGCAGAGGGATCCAGCCACCAGTCCCAACCCAAGGTGATGGCCGGGGATGTCGGACTCAGCCATTCGGTGTAACCGGAGATGGTGTCCAGACTGGCCGCCTCACAGAGGGGTGGTGATCCGTCATGTTCATCCAGGCCGGACAGCAGATGGGTGAAGGGGATCGTCCTGAGGGTTTCAACGGTGAGACGGATCAGGCCGTCATCTGACAGGGTCATCATTGACGCTTGGAAAAATGCAAGGCCGTCATGCGTGGTCGGGTACATCATGTTTGTCGTCCTCGATGAATTGCAGGTGGCACGTTACATGAAGACACAATGCAGGAATAGTGTCAAATATGACAGTCCGCCACAAGAACTGTCCGCAGGAGAAGGCCGTGAAGGGATGGCAAGAACACCAACTCCATGCGCTGCAGACGATCACGTGTGACGCGCAGTTGTTCGAGCTCGCCGCCTCGATCGTCCATTCCCTCGGATTCGATCATTGCTCCTATGGGCTACGCATGCCGCTGCCGGTCGCTCAGCCCAGGGTGGTATTGCTGACCAATTATCCGCGTGCCTGGGAGGAACGGTACAAGGAGAAAGGTTATGTTGCGGTTGACCCCACGGTCCGCCATGGCACCCACTCCCTGCAGCCCGTCGTCTGGTCGGACGCGTTCTTCGCCTCGAGTCGTGATCTCTGGGAAGAAGCCCGCTCGTTCGGCTTGTGTGTCGGCTGGGCGCAATCCAGCCGGGACGTGAACAGCACCATGGGCCTGTTGTCGGTGTCACGATCGGGGGAGCCGATTTCCGAGATCGAGTTGCGCGACAAAGAGATCCAGTTGGCTTGGCTGACGCAGATGGTCCATCTCGGGATGTCGCGCATTCTCACGGCCAAGCTGATGCCTGAAGCAAAAGCCCAACTCACCGACCGGGAGATCGAGGTGCTGCGCTGGACGGCGGAAGGCAAGACCGCGTCGGAGATCGCCGACATCCTCAATATCTCCGAGCGGACGGCGAATTTTCACATTGCCAACGTGATCACCAAGCTGAATGCGCCGAACAAGACCGCTGCGGTCATTCGGGCGGGAATGCTGGGGATGCTGGGCTGATCGCGCCAACCGTTTCTGGAGCAAATCTCTGGAACAACACGGAGGCGGTGATCGCGAAGCTTCGAGAAGCGCCTTGTCGCACCCTGTCAAGATTGACAGGTGTCCGCATTTGTTGCCCGAAATACCATGCATGGTTTGAGTTTCTGCACCTCCCGGGTAGCCCTTGACCGCCTACCCCTTGATTGCACAGAGTGATTCGCGCGCAGCAGCACTTCGTCTATTTCCAACCGATACCCACGATGGCATCCTTCAAATACGCAATCCATATCCACCAGGACAACAGCAACGTCTTCGATCAAAAACACCCGCCCGGCAATTTTGCGCCGTTTGCCGGCATCTATCGCTGCGTTGTGTGCGGGAAGGAGATTGGCATCGCGCAGGGTCATACGCTGCCTCCGCAAAACCACCATCAGCATCCCAACGGGCGTGGCAGGGTCGAGTGGCAGTTGCTCGTGCAAGCGCACAGCTACTGAGGCGTTATCGGGGTTCCATTGATGGCAACGCCACACAAACAATCGCACACGGCATCCGCTCCTGCCAGCACAACTATGCCTACATCCTCTTCCGACGCAAAACAAACACCCGTCAGACCCCCTCGGGCGGAAACCAGTGTTCTGGCGAAATTCGCACTTGTTCTACCCCTCATCTACATCGCCCTATGCCTGATTGGGTTCGGTGTTTCTCTGGCTGTGGAGAGCCATCTGGGCATTCCCCATTCGTCGCTGTACAAGGGTCAGATCGATCTGCTGGACCTGTCCTCCATCGGCATGCTGTACCTCTTGCCGCTGATCACCAAAATTGCCGTCGATATCAACAACAATCCGCTCACGTTTTTCGGCCATCTGTTCTCTCAGCAGTGGCTCAGTAACGGGCTGGGAACGGCTGCGTTTGCGCTCATCATCGGTCTTGCCGCATTCTTCCTCCTGAGCATTCTTTTCCATAAGAGTCAGCAGCCAGCCGCGGATGCCAAGAAGCCTTGGCGTGGGCAGCAGAAGTGGGAGCAATTCACTGGGCAGTTGGCAAAGGCCAAGGAAGCCCTGCGAGGGAAGGGTTGGAGGACCGTTTTGGCAATCGGCATCGGCGTGTTGTTCCAACCGCTGTCCACCCTGCTTGCAGCGCTGGCGCTGATCGTCGTGGCGCTGATCCTTTCGATGCCTGTGGTCATTGGCGTCGCTTCGGGCACGGCCCTGATTTGCCAGGACACCCACGGTGCAGCCATGGGGTGTTCTCGCGCAGCGCCAGGGGTTAAGACCCCGCCGCTTACGTCCACCGCTCAGCAAATCATCGACGTGCATTTGAAGGACGGCAGGGATGTTGCCGGGATCTACCTGCTGTCGACCCCCAGCGCGGTGCTGATTTTTCAACCTCAGACGCGGCGGGCCATGGCGGTTGCTACCGAATCGATCGCCGACATGTCGTTCAAAATGGAACCCTGAGCATATCCATTTGTGCGAAGGGTCATCCCAGCGGTCACTGCGGCTGCCCTCTCGGTCGATCTGATCCGCGAGACGCGAGGGGTCGATGCGGTGCATGCCCCCCACCGACGATGGCCCTGACTCCAAAATCGCGTCGGGAAACAGCGTGCCGAACGCGGCACAGAAAAAGGGGGAACAGAGGGTGTCGGGCGCAGCCTGACCAAGCAGCCGGTTTCGGCGGGCGCGACAAGCGCCGGGTGAAACCCAGGCCTACCTTGCCCCCCATCCTCCTGCTGTTCGATGTTGTCGCGAGCCGACAAATCATGGTTAAAAACACTACCCGTATTGATTGCACTGAGTCCACCCCCTACATTTAGCGCATGCGCCCCGCCACTGGCACAGCCCAAACCGTCTTTGATCGCCCGATTCAGCGTAACCGGCCCGTGTTGGCCGCGACGCTGGCGACTGGTCTCGTCTTGGTTTTGTATTGTGGGGGCGCTGCGGTTTTGGCGGTCTCGGCCTTTGCGATCATGGCCATCGCCAGTTGTGTGACTGGTTTCTTACGATTGCATTGGCGCGGCATGCTTGATTGGGCGCGTGCCAATATCGATCTGATGGTCGTGTCTTTGCTGGCCGTGCCCATGTTTGCGATCAGCGTGTCCATCCCGCTGTTGGCTTCACGGCAGCGCCTGCTTGCCTTGACACGCAAGGCGATTTCCCGCCGGACTGCCCGCGTCGGCCATCGCCGCATCGCTCATATCGCCCTCACCGCGCGGGTCGTCCCCGCCCCCATCGCCCGCGCCTGACGCGGGCATCATCCCTCCCCTTTCGCTGCGCCCTGCAGCCGCTGCTCCCCGCAGCCCGCGTCACCCATCCGAGCGGCGTTCGCTTTATCGGAGGTGGACTATGTCATCCACAATTGGCGCGCAAGCGCTGTTTGAGGCCCTGCTCTCGCAGGGCTACCCGATGGTCATGTACCTGCATGATCCCTGGCTTCAACAGACCCTGGACTACAAGACGGTCAAGGCCGCCCATCGCCGCCGTGAGCGCGGCAACTTCCCGCCGACGACGCCCATGGGCAAAGGCACGGCGGTCATGCTGCCCGATCTGGCAGTATGGCTGGCGAGCAAGAGCGCTGCGGCACAGGCCGACGCGCCCTCCCAGGGCGTTCCCGCCCATGCTGATCTCCCGCCCGCACCGCGCCGACGCGGACGCCCGCGCAAGGGAGGTGCAATATGAGCGCCGCGACCCGACACCGCATCGCCGCGCTGCTGCGCCCGCAGTTCGACCGCACCCGCCTGCCCGACCCCGAGCGCTACTACGTCGGCCAACTCGGCGCGCTGCAAGGCCGTGGCGTGTGGCGTGATGCGGTCTGTCCTTTCCACCCCGACACCCGCCCCAGCCTGCGGGTGAACGTGCAGAGCGGCGCGTTTCGCTGCATGGCCTGCGGCGCATCCGGGGGCGACGTGCTGGCCTTCCAGATGCAGCGAAATGGGCAGTCCTTCATCGCCGCCTGCAAGGTGCTGGGAGCCTGGGTTGGAGGCCGCCATGTCTGAAGTCATCGACGCCGTGGAATCACCCCAACAGGCCGCCCGCCGGTTGTCCGCGCCCGCCCGCCGTGACGGGTTCGAACCCGAGGCCCTTCACCCCTACACCGACGACGCCGGGAACGCGTTGTTCTGGCGCATTCGGCTCAAGCACCCCGATGGCAGCAAGTGGATACGCCCCATGCGCCGCACGGCTGACGGCACCGGGTACGAGATCGGAGAGCCGTCCGCGCCAGCCGCAGGCAAGCCTCTCTACAACCTGCGCGCCATCGCAGCACACCCTGACGCCGCGGTGATCGTGACCGAGGGCGAGAAGGCCGCCGATGCCCTGGGCAAGCTAGGTCTTATCGCGACCACATCGGGCGGCGCAAGCAGTGCCAACGCCGCCGACTGGGCCCCGCTGGCCAGTCGCCGGGTGCTGATCTGGCCTGACCATGACGAACCTGGCGCGCAGTATGGCCGGGAGGTAGC
This sequence comes from Thiomonas bhubaneswarensis, assembly GCF_001418255.1. Taxonomy (GTDB): domain Bacteria; phylum Pseudomonadota; class Gammaproteobacteria; order Burkholderiales; family Burkholderiaceae_C; genus Thiomonas; species Thiomonas bhubaneswarensis. Next base: position 81,761 of record NZ_LIPV01000010.1, on the reverse strand, counting down.
CGCCCGCTTGCTGGCGCTCGGCAGCACCATCGCCGTGATCGACGTGGCTGCACTCGGTCTGCCGCCCAAAGCAGACGCCTGGGACTGGTGGAAGGCCCGCCCGCAGACGACTGCCGCCGAGGTGCTGGCGCTGGCTGCGCTGCCGGTTTTGCCTGCCGCCCCCCTTGCGAATGCTGCGAATCTTGCGAACGCAGAACGCCATTCGCAGCATTCGCAACTACCCCCGCTGCCTGTCCCGCAAGCCCTGGAGCGCGCCTGCGCCCTGGTGATGCCGCAGACAGAAGGCAGCGACGCCCCCTACCCCTTGGGGGCCCTGGGCCCGCTGGCTGCTGCTGCGGCCGCCCTGGCCGAAGGCGCGCAGGTCTCGCCGGCCATGGCCGGGCAATCGCTGCTGGCGGCCGCCGCCCTGCTGGTGCAGGGCGCAGCGAACGTGCGCACCTTATCGGGTCACGCCGCACCCCTGAGTCTGTACGCCCTGACCATCGCCCAGAGCGGCGACGGCAAGGACACGGCCGACCGCCCCGCCCTGCGCCCGATCCATGACTTCCAGCGCGAAGCAGGCCAGCGCCATGCGGAGGCGATGCAAGCCTATGAGGAGGCCAAATCTCGGCGCAAGAAGAACGACCCGCCGCCCGACCCTCCCGGCCCTGCGCCCTATCGCATCGCCGCCGATCTGACCATCGAGGGCATGCGCCGCAGTTTTGCTGAAGGGGTGTCTGCGCAAGGCGTTTTCTCGACCGAGGCGGGCGCTGTGCTCGCCGGGCACGCCATGACGCCAGAGAACCGCACCAAGACCGCCGCAAGCCTGTGCGGGCTGTGGGATCGAGGCCACCTGTCTGTGGTGCGCGCGGGTGGAGGCCGGACGGAGCGTTATGGCGTGCGCCTGTCCGCTCACCTGCTGATCCAGCCCGCCGCCCTGGGGGATGTGATGGGGGATGAAGTGTTATCGGGCATCGGGTTCTGGCCGCGCTTCCTGCTGGCCTGGCCTGCACCGCTTGCGCCGCGTGTGTTCAAGCCCTGGCGACCTGAACACAGCCCGGACATGCTCAGGTATTGGGCTGACTGCAAGCGCCTGTTGTCGCGCCCGCTGCCTGATGACTGCGACCCGCTGCCGGTGGTTGAGCTCGACGCGCAGGCCGCCCAGCGCATGGCCGGGTTTTTTGAGGACATGGAGCGCGAAGGACGGCAGGGCGGACTGCGCGACGTGCAGCCCTTCGCGCTGCGCGCGACCGAACAAGCCTGCCGCATCGCCGGGGTGCTGACGTGCTTCGCGGGCGCTGAGGGGATCGACGATCAGGCCGCCGCCTGGGGTGCAGCCCTGGCTGCGCACAGCCTGGACAACTGGCAAGCGGCGCTATCGGGCAAGGCCGATCCGACACCGGGCCGGGCGCTGACGCTGTATCGCTGGTTGGTGGAGCGCGTGGGCTGGGTGGCCCTGAAAGACATTCCGCGCATCGGGCCGTCTTGTTTGCGCAGCGCTGACCGACGCAATGACGCCCTCGACCGACTGGAGGCGCTGGGGCTGGTGGAGTTCGACGGGCAGAACGTCAAAGCGCAAGGGGTTGACCATGCGCGCCGCTGACATCGTTCGCCGCATTTGGGGTGATCCACCCCTTGCGAATGCTGCGAACGCTGCGAACGCCGAATGCTATTCGCAAGATTCGCAGCATTCGCAGCCCATCCCCCAAAGCATTCCATCCCTGCCGGGCCTGCTAGCGCAGCACGGCGGCTTCCCCGGTATCGACTGGCACGGACTGACCCTGACTGACGCGCAGGCATCCGCTCTGTGGATCGTGCAGCGCCCCGACGGCCTGCTGACCGTGCTGACCACCGTGGCGCCGATCAATAAACCGCTGAGCTACGCCCATGCGTGGCCTGCTCGATTCACCACCCCGGAACCGGACGACGCCGCCCCCGCCCTGTCCGCTGCGCAGGCCCTCATCGCCCGCGCCCGTGAATCGCCGTTTTAACCGCAGCTGTCCCCACCCCGCAGAGTCAGGGCAGCGTGAGGGCAAAGCGACTGCGTGGAGGCAACCGCGTGGAGGCAACCGCATGGGGGGCAAGGTAGGCCTGGGTTTCACCCGGCGCTTGTCGCGCCCGCCGAAACCGGCTCTTGGTCAGGCTGCGCCCGACACCCTGTTTTTCCCTCTTTCCTGTGCCGCGTTCGGCACTGCGTTTCTCACCCGTTTTGGAGAAGATGATGACTGAACAGACCAACCCCTTGAACACGCTCTTTGACCGCCTCGATGCGGCGGCGAAACTCTCCCGTCAACTCAGCGGCAAAGCCGCGGCGCGCACGGTGTGCGAGGCCTTCGTGAGCGAGCGCCTGGCCGACCTCCAGGCCCTGCAGCGCAGCGGCGTGCCGCTGGCGCGTTATGCACGCCTGATCGCGCCCCGTCTGGGCGTGCGCCCTGCCGCGCTGCTGGACGCCGTGCGCCGGGCCGGTTTGTCGGCTGCGGTCTCGGCGCCGCGTTCGACGGCCGAGGCCAAGTCCCCGCCCGCAGGCCCGCCTCCTGCGGCGAAACCGTCCGCCTCATCCGTTCCTTCGCTGGCTCCTTCGCTGGCCCCTTCGCAGTCCCCGTCGGGCGTGCCCGGTCTGGAGCTGCCGCCCTGGGCGGACGGCTCGGATCGACTGCCGGAGGAATCCGAGGCGGACTACATCCTGCGCAAGAACCTAGAGGGGCCGCCCGCTGCCGGGATCAAAGCCATCGGCGAGTCTCCGGCGGAACGGGCGGATGCGCTGCTCAAAAGCGGCAAGCTCGCTTTCGGCGCGGACGGCCCGACCGAGAGCGACCGCAAGACGCTCATCACCCTCATCGAGCGCTTCGGTGCCAACGCCGTGGAGCGGCGCATCGACATCGAGCGCAAGGCGTCGCCGGGGGACAAGCTCTACCCGAGCACGCTGCGCGCACGCATGACGGGAGCGTCCCATGCGTGAACGCACCGTGCATCTGGCGCTGCGCGCCACCCCCGCCGAGGCGGCCCTGATCCGCCATGCCGCCGAGGCGGCGATGCTGTCCACCAGCAGCTACCTGCGCACCCTGGCGCTGGGGGGTGATGGGTGCGTGATCCGCCTGCAATCCCTGCAGGCGGAGTTGCGGCGTCAGGGCGGACTGCTCAAGCATCTGGTCGCACGCGGCGCGCTCGACCGCCACGCCACGGAACAGGCCCTGGCGCTGTGGCGTGAAGTGGTGCAGCAGATTGCCGAGGCCGCGCATGCTCGCCAAAATCATTGCGCGTAAAACGCCCGCGCGCGGATTCGGCGAGGCCGTGCGCTATATCGCCCGCGACCGCCCCGACCAGGCGGGCGATCCCCGCCCGGAAATGGGCACGCTGGGCTTTGCCTGTCCGCTGGATACGGCCGAGGATAGACAGACTGCCATCGCCATTCTCGACGCCACGGCAGCTGCGGCACGGCGCAAGACGGGAAGCTCCCCGGTCTATCACGTCACCCTGGCCTGGCAGGCGGGCGAACACCCTACGGCCACGCAGATCGGCGCGGCGTGCGCGCAGGTGCTGGGCGCGCTGGGCTTCGAAGGGCATGAGGCGCTGTGGGCGCTGCACCGTGATACCGAGCACGATCATGTGCATTTGATCGTCAACCGGGTGCATCCCGATGGTCATACCGCCAAGGTGCCTCGGCTGGACTGGCTGCTGCTGGACCAGGCCATGCGGGAGATCGAGCGGGCGCAGGGCTGGAATCACAGCCCCGGCCCGTATGTCGCCTTGGAGACGGTCAGCGGGCCGCAGGTGGTGCGCATGAGCCGGGCTGAACGTCAGGAGCGAGGGTTGCTGAAAGAAGGGCCGCAGACTTCACCGGGGGCGGCAGATGCGGCGCACCGTGAGGCGGCGGCTTCGTTTCAGGCTTGGGCGGCGGGCGGGCCTGCCAAGGCGATCAAGGCGGCGCTCGATACGCCGGGGGTGACGTGGGAACGGCTGCATCAGCAGGTGGCACGGTACGGGCTGCATATCGAGCCGAAGGGTTCGGGGATGGTGGTGACGACCCGGCTCGATGATGGGCGCACGCTTGCGGCCAAGGCGTCGCAGTTGGGGCGCTGGGCGAGCAAGGCGGAACTGGAGAAGCGCCTTGGCCCTTGGCAGCCGCCACCGGACAAACTGCCTGCGGCTTCGGTGAGTTATCAGAAGTCACTCGATGCGGGCCGATTGTCGGCGCAGGCGGACGGGCCTGTACGCGGGTTGATCGCCGATGAGCGGACGGCGCGGCGTTTGGAGCGGTCGGCGGCGCGCAAGGTGCTGGCGGCGCGGTTCAAGGCCGAGCAGGACACGGCGCGGCAGGACAGGCCGAAGCAAAGGGCCGCGCTGGTGCAGCAGCATCGGGCCGAGCGGGCGGCGCTGACCGTCCAGTTGCGCGAGGAACGCAAGGCGTTGACGGCGCAGGCCCAGCAGTCTGGCCAGCCGCTGGCCGTGGTGCAGTCCTCCCTGTGGGCGCTCAGGGCGGCGCAGCAGCGCGAGGCCTTGCAGAAGCGGCAGGCGGCGCAGCGCAAGGCGCTCTCAGTCAAATTGCCCAAACAGGAAGTGTGGCGCAAGTGGGTTGAGCGAGAAGCCGCGCAGGGCGATGAAGCGGCGCAGGCCGCGCTGCGCGGCATTCGCTACCGCGAGCGGCGCAAGAAGAACCAGCAGGTGGACGGCATCGAGGGCGAAGAACTCGACCCGCTGCGCAAACTCACCCTGGCCGGTCTGGAAGCGCAGATCGACCACAAGCGGCAGACTGTGTTGTACCGGGGAACAGACGGGCGGGAACGGTTCACCGACACCGGCCCGCGTATCGTGCTGCACGACAAGGGGGATGACAGCCTGGAAGCCGCCCTGCGCCTGGCCGCGCAGAAGTATGGCGGCAAGGTGGACATTACTGGCAGCAGTGAGTTTCGGGAGCGGGCGGCGCGGCAGGCGGTACGGCTGGGCCTTGAGGTCATGGACGCCGACTTGCAGGCCGTGGTGCAAGATGAACGGCAGCGCAGGCAAACATCCCGGCAGGCCGTGCCTGCCGTGAGCCGGGCCGTGCCGCCGGACGAGCAGGAGCAGCCTCGCCCGCACCTCTTGGATGTTTTGCGAGGCACGACGGCGCGGCAGATCGAGGCCGAAGCCGAGGCGCGGGCGAAGCGGGTTGCCGAAATCATCGCGCGTGCCGAGGCAGCCGAAACCGAGGCCGAGACTGGCCCGCCCGGAATGCGGGCGGTCGATGCGGCGCTGGCCGCCTGGCAGCAGGCCCTGACCGATGCGGCGAGAACCCGCGCCGTGCAGGACTGGATGCGCGGCATGGAGCGCATCGAACAGCAGGGCGGCGACGTGGCAGCAGCGAACGCGCACAGCCGCAAGGCGCTGGGCGGGCGTTATGCCGGATTCATGCGGGAGGTGGGCGGGCTGGCGAGGCAGCGCGTGCAGCACCGCGAGAACGACCGGGGAATGAGTCGCTGAAATGCATTGCTTTTGTGTAGACATTGATCTACGATGAATCCATGAAAATAGCGGGGTTCGACTGGGACAGCGGTAACTGGCCTAAGTGCGGGAAGCATGGGGTTTTATATGGATGCCTCCCGGCGATCAAGAGCAATTGGCGTTGTGTTGTGAAGAAGTCGGCTGCTGCCTTATATCCGGCCTTGGTTGCATATTGATCTGGTTGCCCAGATCAATTGCGGGCCCCGATGTCATTCGCGGACAAGCGCCTCATCTCCTAGAGCGGACTGTGGAAGTCCGGCACCCCATACAGGTTTGGCTTGTCCCGGTCCGACCGGTTCACATCACGCTGCGTCTTGCTGCCTTATCGCCTACGAAGCGGTCCATTCCTTTCGATAGGTTGAGTGGATCAAGGGCTGCCTTTTCGTTCAGGCCGCTTCCGGCCGCACGCTGCGGTAGCCTCTCTGGTAGGGCTGTTGCCGAGCCGTGACGGCCCAGATCGTTCGCGCCATCTTGGCCGCCTGCGCAACGATGACCACGTTGGCCGGGCGCCGGGCTCGGATCTGCTCCAACCACGGCCCCGGTTCTTTGGCGTGCATGAGCACCGAGCGCGCGCCGTGGATGAGCAGCGTGCGCACGTAGGCGTCGCCGCGTTTGGAGATGCCCTGCAGGCGCACCTTGCCCCCTGTGCCCCACTGCTTGGGCACCAGGCCCAGCCAGGCGCAGAACTCGCGCGCCGAGCCAAAGGCGTGGGCGTCGCCCATGGTGGCGATCGCCGCCGTGGCGGTGAGCACCCCGACGCCGGGGATCTCGGCGATGCGCCGCATGGCCTCGTCCTGGCGTAACTGCAAGGCCAGACGTTTCTCGATGGCGGCCATGTCCTCGCCCAGCGCCTTGATACGCGCCACCTGCTCGCGCAGGCTCTCCAGCACCATCTGCGGCAGCTTGGTCGAGAGCGACTCCAGCGCCGCTTCGACCTCACCCAGCATGGCTTTGGTCCCCTTGGCGAAGACGGCGCCGAACTCGTAGAGCAGTCCGCGTAGCGCATGGGTCTGCATGACGCGCATCTTCATCAACAGCTCGCGCTGGCGGTGCAGCGTCAGCGTGGCCTGCTGCGACAGTGACTTCACGCCCACGCACTTGGTGCCCGGCTGCTGCACCGCCAGCCAGATCGCCCGCGCGTCCGCTGCATCGGTCTTGTTGCCCGACACGAACGGCCGCACCGCCTTGGCGTGCAGCAGCCTCACTTCATGGCCCAGCCCGCCCAACTCGCGTGCCCAATGGTGTGCGCCGCCACACGCCTCCATCCCGATCACGCACGGCGCCCGGTTGGCGAAATGCTCCAGCATTTTGCTGCGCTTGATCTGCACGTTGACGATCTCGCCCGTGGCCATGTCCACCGTGTGCATCTGGAACACCAGTTTGGCGATGTCCAGTCCCACAACCTGCATGCCGTCGATCATGCCCATGATTTGCCCTGCGCTCATGCCAGTCTTACGATTCATCTCGGGTCTGCGATGGTGTTTGTGAAGACCGTGGTCTATCACGCCTTGGGCACATCGATACCGTATCCACTTGGGGACCCACCCCGCCACCCTGGCGGCAAGCCCACTCCCGAACGGCTGCGCGTTCATCTCCGCACTCCTCCTGTCTCAATCCCCGTAGGGAGGGAGGCATCCATCACATCTCCCGTGAGGAAATCGAACGGCTGTTTCTCGAAGGCCAAGCGCGTGTTGCGCCTGACCTCAAGCACACCACATTGGCTGAGAGCCGACACATGGCGGCAGGCCGGGTCGATGGCCGGGCCATGTTCGTAGCGTTCGCGTTTCGGGGCGGCGTCATCCGCCCAATCAGTGCCCGCTACATGCACGCGAAGGAGGCGAGCAACTATGAAACGAGTCCCTGAATTCAAGACGGACGCCGAAGCCGAAGCGTTCCTGGAGCAAGACCTTTCCGGTCTTGACTTCAAACAGTTCAAGCCGATGCGCTTCGAGGTGGCGAAGAAGGAAGCCGCGCTGAATATGCGCCTGCCCGCCGCCCTGATGGACGCGGTGCGCGCCAAGGCCAAAGCCAAGGGCATCCCTTACGCCCGCTATGTGCGGATGGTGTTGGAAGCCGACTTGCAGCGAAACAGGGGGATGAAGCGCTGAACATCCCCCTGTGGGGGGAATCCAGGGGTGTCCAGCAAAGGGACATCTCGGGGCGGTCTGGGGGGAATTGAGGGGGAATGCGCTCCCACTGAGTGCCTGATTTGACGAAAAAAAGCCCACGTTGTTGGCGTGGGCTTGTTCTGCAACTCATTGATTTACTAGGTATTTTTTGGTCGGGGCGAGAGGATTCGAACCTCCGACCCTCTGCTCCCAAAGCAGATGCGCTACCAGACTGCGCTACGCCCCGACGATGCCCGTTATTCTACCGAGCCGTGCCAAGGCGTCGGGTGTGTGCCTGGGCGAGGGCCCAGTCGAGATGGTCCTGCACGAGGGGGGGCTCCATGGCTCGCGCCTCGCGCAGCGCCTTGATTGCGGCCTCGCGCCAGGCGGCATCGGGGTGTTCGCGAAGTCCGTTGCCTATGGCCACGGCCAGATTGCGCCGCCAGCGGATGTAGCCGATGCGATGGATCGCGCTGCCTTCGGTGCGCTGCGAGAATTCGGCCTCGGTCCACGCCCAGAGATCGAGCAGCATGACCCGATCGAGGTCGTTGCGCACCTCGAAGTCGGGCAGTGGGCTGCGCTGGGCATGGCGGTTCCAGGGGCAGATCAGCTGGCAGTCGTCACAACCGTAAATGCGATTGCCGATCAGCGGTCGCAGCTCGACGGGAATCGCGCCCTCATGCTCGATCGTCAGATAAGAGATGCAGCGCCGCGCATCGAGTTGCTGCGGGCCGATGATGGCGCGAGTGGGGCAGATGTCGATGCATTTGCGACAGCTTCCGCAGTGTGCGCTGGTGGGCGCATCCACCGGCAGCGGCAACCCCACGAAAATTTCGCCGAGGAAGAACATCGAGCCACCGTCGCGTTGCAACAGCAGGGTGTGCTTGCCGCGCCAGCCCAGACCGGCGCGTGCGGCGAGTTCGACTTCCAGCACGGGCGCCGAGTCGGTGAACACCCGCACCACACCCGGATCGACCCGGGCGGCGATGTGATCGGCTAGTTGCTTGAGCTTTCGTCGCAGCACCTTGTGATAGTCGCGGCCTCGGGCGTAGAGCGACACGGTAGCCGCTTCGGGCTGTTCCAGGCGTTGCCATTCCACACCGCGCCAGTTGCCAGGAGCATTGCGCGGCAGGTAATCCATGCGTGCGGTGATGACGCGCAGCGTGCCCGGCACCAGTTCGGCGGGACGGGCACGCTTGAGCCCGTGCCGTTGCATGTAGTCCATGCCGCCGTGGTGCCCTGCCGCGAGCCAGTCCAGCAAAGGCGCCTCGGCTTCGCGCAGATCCACGCCGGTGATGCCGATTTGCGAGAATCCCAGCGCACGCCCCTGCTGTTTGATGTCCTGCGCCAAGAGGCGCAGATCCTCGGGCGATGCGCTGATGGGCTCCATCAGCCTCATTTTAGAAATTCGATATGCCTTCTGTCGCCCTCACGCTGCGGCTTGCCGATGAACACGACACCGAGACGCTCGCAAGCGCCCTGGCTTTGGCGTGGATGCAACACCCGGAGCCGCGTCTTCTGATCACCCTCGACGGCGACCTCGGCGCAGGGAAAACCACCTTTGCGCGGGCCTTTCTTCGTGCTTTGGGCGTGCAAGGACGCATCAAAAGCCCAAGTTTCAGCCTGCTGGAGGAGTACAAGCTCGACATTCCCGACCTACAATTGAAGGGAACTCTTCAGACCTCTGCCTATCACATTGATCTTTATCGGTTTTCAGACCCGCATGAATGGGACGATTCCGGGCTGCGCGATGTCGTTGGCGGCGCCGGGGTCAGTATGATCGAGTGGCCGCAGCGCGCGCAGGGGCTCTTGCCCCTCGCCGATTTGAGCGTGCATCTCGAGCCCGATGGCGAGCAGCGCCGCTGCACCGTGCGTGCCTGGACCGAACAGGGCCAGCGACTGGCTCGCGCCTTGCCGGAGGGTTTGAAGTCCGGTTGACGCCGTGGGTTGGCTCCTGCAGCCCCGGTCTTGGAGCAGGAGCTTGAACATGTTGACCTCACCGCGCCGACGTTTTCTCGTGCAATCGTCCAGCCTCGTACTGCTGCTGACGGCTCCCATGATCGCGCGCGGCGCGACGCTGATGTCCATCCGCGTCTGGCCCGCGCCCGACTACACCCGGCTGACGCTGGAGTCCGACGGCGCCTTGAGCGCCACGCATCAGGTCTTGAGCGATCCGCCCAGGCTGGTGGTGGACATTCAGGGACTGCAGCTCGACAGCCAGCTGCGCAGTCTCGCGGGCAAGGTCAAGGCGGACGACCCCTTCATCAAGGATGTGCGCGTCGGCCAGTTCAAGCCCGACGTGGTCCGTCTGGTCATCGACCTCAAGCAGGCCGTCAAGCCGCAGGTCTTCAGCCTGCTGCCAGTGGCGGCCTATCAGAACCGGCTGGTTTTCGATCTCTACCCCGCTCATGGCGGCGATAGACTGATGGCATTCATGCGGCAGCAGGAACTGCTCGACCGCGAGAGCCAGGCCGCCGCGGGCAACGCCCCTGCGCCCAAGCTGGCGCAGGCCCAGAACGGCCAGCAAGACTCCTTGGGCGACTGGATTCGCCAGCACCGCAGCGAGCTCGACGGCCCGCAAGCCTCTCAGCCGCAGCAGTTTGCGCAGGCCGAGCCCGGCAGCGGCCTGCCTCGCCAGCAGGCAACCGCCCCGTCAGACACGCTGGCCGACAGCCCTCCTTCGCGCCCCGATCCGGTACGCCGCGACCGCCGCAACTTCCGTACCGTGCTGCTGGCCATCGACCCCGGCCATGGCGGGGAAGATCCGGGGGCCACGGGGCCCAGCGGCGTCCATGAAAAAGATGTGGTGCTGCTCATCGCCCGGCATCTTCGCGACCTTGCGCAGAACACGCCTTACATGCGGGTCATGATGACGCGCGACAGCGACTATTTCGTGCCGCTGTGGACGCGGGTGGAGAAGGCGCAATCGGCCAATGCCGACCTGTTCACCTCCATCCATGCCGACGGCTGGTTCACGCCGGATGCCCGCGGCGCCTCGGTGTACTGCCTATCCGAAGGAGGCGCCACCAGCGTGGAGGCCCGGTTGATGGCGCAGCGCGAGAACGCGGCCGACGCCATTGGCGGCATCGACATCAACTCGCGCAGCTATCAGGTAGCCAAGGTGCTGCTCGATATGTCCACCACGGCGAAGATCAACGCCAGCCTGAAAATGGCACGCCCGACCCTGAGCAAGATGGGGGAAATCGTGCACCTGCATTCGAAGCAGGTCCAGCAGGCCGGGTTCGCCGTGCTCAAGTCGCCGAGCATCCCCTCCATGCTGGTCGAAACCGCCTTCATCAGCAACCCGGAAGAAGAGGCACGGCTGCAGACTCCCGCCTACCGCAAGCAGATCGCCCGCGCTATTTTCGAGGGCCTGCGTGCCTATCTCGATACCAACCCGCCTCTGGCCCGTCGCCGCATCCTGACGTGACGCGCCAGTGCCCGCTCATCGCGCCCGGCATCAAAGCGCCAGCCCGAGCTGCTCGTGGCTGATGATCACGCCGTCTTCGTCCGCGTAGAGCCACTCGCCCGGCCGCACGATCACATCCTGAATGTTCAGCACGGCTTCGACCATGCCATGGCCCTGCTTGTCGGGCGGAGCAGGCATGGCGGCCAGGGCCAACAGACCTATCGGCACCTGCTGAATTTCGTTGACGTCACGCACGCAGCCGTTGATCACCACGCCGGCCCAGCCATTCTGGGCAGCGAGCGCCGCGAGTTTGCCCCCCAGAAGCGCCCGCTTCATCGAGGCCGCTCCGTCGACCACCAGCACACGGGCCAGCCCTGCCGATTCGAGGGTCGATCGGATCAGGGCATTGTCGTCGCGACATTGGACGGTCGCAATCTGCCCGCGAAACCGGTTGATCTTGCCGAAGGAACGGAAAACCGGCGGCAGCACGCGCAGCTCGTTGTTGTGCAGGGCTTCGCGATGCGCGTCGCACAGATCGCAGGTTGAAAACAAAGCGTGCATGACCTCTTCTCCCCAACGCGTATTCAATACTTGACCATTGAACCAGACCCTCGCAGCGCCCGCCCCGTATCAGGTCAAGTCCTCTACGATGTCATGCCCGCGTCTTTTCATCCTCCCATGCCCACCCTTGCACTCAAAGTCGATGTCGACACCCTTCGTGGCACGCTCGAAGGCGTACCCGCCCTGCTCCGCCTGCTCGATCGACATCAACTCCGTGCCACCTTTCTGTTCAGCCTCGGCCCGGATCACACCGGCCGCGCGCTCAAGCGCGTGTTCCGTCCGGGCTTTCTCGCCAAGGTCCGGCGCACCTCGGTGACCAGTCACTACGGTCTGAAGACCCTACTCTACGGCACCCTGCTGCCCGGCCCGGACATCGGCAGGCGTGCGGCCGACCCCATGCGCGATGCCGCGCGCAGCGGCCACGAAACCGGGGTGCATACCTGGGACCACATCCTGTGGCAGGACGCCGTGGTTCGCAAGAGCGCCGAGTGGACGCGTCGCCAGCTCCAGCTCGCAGTCGATCGCTACGGCGATATTTTCGGCCAGCCTCCGCAGGTGCACGGCGCCGCCGGCTGGCAGATGAACGACGCCGCCTACCTTCTGGAACAAGAACTCGGTTTCACCCTGGCATCCGATGGGCGCGGCATCCACCCCTTTCTGCCCGTCGTGCAGGGACAGGCGCTAAAAGTGCCGCAGTTGCCGACCACCCTGCCGACGCTCGATGAATTGATCGGTGTGGACGGACTCAACGCCGACAACGTGGCCGACCACCTCCTGCGCCTGAGCACCGACGGGCGCGACCACGTCTACACCCTGCACGCGGAACTCGAAGGCGGACAGCTCGCCTCCGTGTTCGACCGTCTGCTGCACGGCTGGAAGGCCGCAGGTCTGCATTGCACCACCATGCGGGCCTATGCGGACACCTTGAATCTGAGCGCTCTGCCGCATCACGCGGTCGGCCTCGGCAGCATTCCCGGGCGCAGCGGCACCCTTGCCGTGCAGGGCGAGGTGCAATGAGCGAGCCCTCCTTCAACGAAACCGGCGAACCCGACACGCCTTGTGTCGGCGTCTGCTCCACCGGCTTTGACGACGTCTGCCGCGGCTGTCTGCGCACCGCTGTCGAAGTCGGCCGCTGGGTCGAGATGAGTCCCGAGGAAAAGCGCGCGGTCTGGCGTCGCATCCTGGCGGCGGGCTACACACCACGCCGAGCCGAGTGAGTTGCGTCTGATCAACGCCGGGGTTGCGAGTCAACCCCCGAGTTTGCTGCATCGCACAAATGCAGAATCCCTTGTTAGTATCAGTGACATGTTCAACCCACGCGCTGACGAACAACATGCTTGCGACCATCACCAAAGCCGTCTTTCCCGTCGCCGGTCTCGGCACGCGCTTCCTGCCCGCGACCAAGGCCACTCCGAAAGAGATGATGCCGGTGGTCGACAAGCCGCTGATCCAGTACGCAGTCGAGGAAGCCTATGCCGCAGGCATCACCGAAATGATCTTTGTCACCGGCCGCCACAAACGCGCCATTGAAGACCATTTCGACACCGCCTACGAACTGGAGCATGAACTCGAGGCGGCGGGCAAGCAGGCCTTGCTGGAAGTGGTTCGCAGCGTCAAGCCCGACAACGTCCAATGCGTGTTTGTGCGCCAGCCGGTCGCCAACGGGCTTGGCGCCGCCGTGTTGTGCGCGGAGCGCCTGGTCGGCAACGAGCCGTTCGCCGTCATCCTCGCCGACGACCTGCTGGTGGGTGAGCCGCCCGTCATGGCGCAAATGGTCGACATTCACAGCCGCCATGGCCGCAGCGTCATCGCCACGGAAGAAGTGCCGCGCGAGCACACCAAACGCTACGGCATCGTCAGCGGCCAGGAGATCACCCCGGGGCTGACCTCGCTGTCAGGCATCGTGGAAAAGCCGGCGCCCGACGTGGCGCCGAGCACCCAGGCCGTGGTGGGCCGCTACATCCTCAGCCCGCGCGTGTTTCATCACCTGCGTCACGGCAAGCCCGGTGCCGGGGGTGAAATCCAACTCACCGACGGCATCTCCGCGCTGTTGCACGAAGAAGCGGTCTACGCCTATCGCTACAGCGGCCGCCGCTTCGACTGCGGCAGCAAAATGGGTTACCTGGAAGCCACCGTGCAACTGGGCATGAGCCACCCCGAAACGGGGCCGGAATTCAGCGCCTACATCAACAGTCTCCGCGCCGAAGGCTGAGCAGCAATCCCGCCGCTTGGCCTGCGGCGCCCGGCCATCCGGTGGGCGCCGGGTTCGTCGCGCGCCTCAGCGCCGACGCAGCAGATGGTGGTATTCGCCGCCCTCGGTCTTCTGGTCGACCAGGGCGTTGCCGGTCTGGCGGGCAAAAGCCTGAAAATCCCTCACCGAACCGCCGTCGGTGGACACCACGCGCAGCACCTGTCCGCTCTGCATCTGGGCCAGCGCTTTCTTGGCTTTAAGGATGGGCAGCGGGCAGTTCAGTCCGCGTGCATCCAGATCGACATCAATCACGGGTTGGTCCACTCGGTTCTCCATTGTTGGGCGCGATGGCATGCATTTTAGGGCTGGCTCTGAAGGCGAACTCGACAACGAGGACAATCATGCAGAGCGTATCCGGGACATGGCCATGAATCTGATCTCGCTGTTTTCCATACCCAGCCTGTCGCGTGGTTCGGCAGTGTTGGAATTCTCCAAGCTGAGCGAACAGCAACTGCTGGCACTGGCCATCTCGCTCGAAGAAGACGATGCGCGCATCTACAGCCAATACGCGCAGGCCTTGAGCGCCGATTATCCTGACACTGCGGCGCTCTTTCGAGGGATGGCGGCCGAGGAAAATACCCATCGGCACCGCCTGCTCGAGCTCTACCGCAAACGCTTTGGCGACCGGATACCGCTCATACGCCGACAGGACGTGCGCGGTTTCATCGAGCGCAAGCCCTTGTGGCTGGTGCAACCGATCGATCTGGACAAGTTCCGCGCTCAGGCCGAAGTGATGGAGGCCGAGTCGCGCATGTTCTACGCCAAGGCGGCGCGGCACGCTACAGACGCCGGCATTCGCCAGTTGCTCGGCGATCTCGCGGCCGCAGAGGCCAGCCACGAACAGAAGGCCGAGGCGCTCGGCAATCGCTTCATCACGCCGCAAGCCATCCACGCCGAGCGCGAAACGCAGCGACGCGCTTTCGTGCTTCGCTTCGTGCAACCCGGACTGGCCGGCTTGATGGACGGATCGGTGTCCACGCTGGCGCCACTTTTCGCCGCCGCTTTCGCCACGCACGACTCCTGGGCCACGTTTCTGGTCGGACTGGCCGCCGCATTGGGAGCGGGCATCAGCATGGCCTTCGCCGAGGCCATGTCGGACGACGGTTCACTCACCGGGCGCGGCAGCCCCTGGCTGCGTGGAGGCGTCACCGGGCTGATGACCGCACTGGGTGGCCTGGGCCATACCCTGCCCTATCTTCTGCCGAACTTCCATCTCGCCACCCTGCTGGCCTTCGCCGTCGTCGCGGTGGAGTTGGTGCTGATCGCCTGGGTGCGCAAACGATTCATGGATACGCCGTTCGGGCTGGCGGTGTTGCAGGTCGTCGTGGGCGGTCTGCTGGTCTTTGCCACCGGCATTCTGATCGGCAGCGCCTGATCACCCCTCGGCCGCGTCTCACTTTTGCAGCAGCGCCTCGCGGGCCGCACTCAGAACGGCACGGCTCAATCCATCGACCAGTGCCGATGCCGCCCGCGCATAGTGCCAGTACAGGGGAACATCCAGCACACTGTCGGGCGCGATCTCGACCAGCCGCCCCTGCCGCAGATGATCGGTCACCAGGACCTGCGGGTGCATGGCCCAGCCCATGCCCTCCACCGAGGCGGTGACGAAGGCCTGAGTCGACGGCAGCACATGACGCGGCAGTTCGACGGCCCGATGACAAAGCCGACGCACCCATCTGGCCTGAAGGTCATCCTTGATGCTGAACAGCAGAGACGGGGCCCTGGACAAGGCTCCCGGCGTCACCCCCTGCGCGAAATGGTGCTGCACGAAAGCCGGGCTGGCTGCGGCGACGTAGCGCAAGGCGCCGAGCGGGCGGCTGTTGCAGCCACTGGTAGGCCGCGCCTCGGACGTCACGGCAGCCAGCACCTCGCCACTGCGCAGCCACTCAGCAGTGTGTCCTTCGTCGTCGACCGCCACGTTCATCAGCACCGGAGCGTCGGCTGCGTAGGCGGCAATCGCCGGGGCGAGCCAGGTGGCCAGGCTGTCGGCGTTCACGGCGATGGACAGCGGAACCCTCGCGCCCTCCCCCGGCGTCAGCGCGGGCAGCGCGTCGTGCAGTTCCTGTTCCAGCAGGCGTACGCGATCGATGTGCTGACAAAGGCGGCGCCCCGTCTCGGTCGCCCGGCAGGGCTGGTCGCGTATCACCAGCGCGCAGCCGACGCGCTCCTCGAGCAGCCTGACGCGCTGCGACACGGCCGACGGCGTGACATGGAGAGCGCGGGCCGCTCGATCGAAGCTGCCTTCGCGAATCACGGCGGCAAGTGCCGCCAGGGCGGCGTAGTCGAGCATGGGTTTAGCACTATTTAATTTGATGAAGTATCCGTAGTTTGCCTTTATCACGAACCAACCGCAAGATGGCGGACATGCTCTCGACCTCTTCGCTCCTCTCCGTCGCGTCTGCCGCAACGCAAGGCCTGACCCTCAGCCTCGGCCTCATCGTGGCCATCGGTGCACAGAACACCTTCGTGCTCCGCCAGGGCCTGCGCCGCGAACATGTGGGCCCCATCGTCGCGTTCTGCGCCTTGGCCGATGTGAGCCTGATCGCCACAGGCGTCGCCGGGATGTCGCAGGCGCTGGGCGAAAGCCCCCTGCTGTCACGCGCACTGGCACTGGGCGGGACTGTCTTTCTGGCGGTGTATGGCTGGCGCGCGCTGCAACGCGCACGCCGCATCGAAACGCTCGAAGCCACGGCCCAGGGCCGCGGGCTAAGTCTGGGCGCCGCGATGGCTCAGGCTCTGGCGTTCACCCTGCTCAACCCGCACGTCTATCTCGACACCGTGCTGTTGATGGGCAATTTGGGCGCTCGCCAGCCGGATGGACTGCGCTGGTGGTTCGTCGCAGGTGCGGGCCTGGGCAGCGCGCTCTGGTTCGGCATACTCGGCTACGGAGCGCGCTGGCTGGCGCCGTGGTTCGCCCGCCCCCGTGCCTGGCAGATTCTCGATCGTCTGACGGGCGTGATCATGGCGGTGCTGGCCGCCTTGCTGCTGCCTCACGCCTTTCCGGGCCTGTAGGGCTGAGGCATAGGCGTAAGCCGTGCTGCGCCTTTGATGTTGGAGACGGCAGGCAAGGCGTCGCAAAACATATCCCTTCGGCAGCGGCTGGTGTCTGAACCCATCGACATCGGGCCTTGCTTTATTTTTATATTTCCATAAAATTTGAAACATGGAAACGAAAGCCGCACTCCTCGCACTGGCTGCTCTTGCGCAAGAGGCCCGACTCCGCGTTTTTCGCACCTTGGTGCAGGCGGGCCCGAAAGGGCTGGCTGCGGGAAAAATTGCCGAGCTGGCCGCCCTGCCTCCCTCATCGCTGTCGTTCCATCTGAAGGAGCTCGTTCACGCCGAACTGATCGAATCCCGCCCGGAAGGACGTTTCGTGATCTACAGCGCCCGCTTCGCCACCATGAACGCCCTGATCGGCTATCTCACCGAGAACTGCTGCGGCGGCAACCCCTGCGGCCCTGCGGCGGTTCATTGCCCGCCCGCTTCACTTTCCCGAACTGAGGACATCGCCCCATGAAACGCTTTCATGTTCACGTCAGCGTGCCAGCGCTCGACGACGCCGTTCGCTTCTACTCCGCGCTGTTCGCCGCCGAGCCCACGGTACGCAAGGCCGATTACGCCAAGTGGATGCTCGACGATCCGCGGGTGAATTTCGCCATTTCGCAGCGCGGTGCCGCGCCCGGGCTGAACCATCTCGGCATTCAAGTGGAGAGCGGCGCCGAACTCCTGGATATGCAGCAGCGCGTCGAGGCCACCGATGCTGAGGCAATCGCGGAGCTCGGCACCGCCTGCTGCTATGCCCGCTCCGACAAATACTGGGTCAACGACCCGGTCGGCATCGCCTGGGAGACCTATCACACCCTGGACACAATACCCATGTTCAATGAGGCTGCGCAAGGCGCAGGCTGCTGTGTGCCAACGGCTGCAGCGCCAGCCACGGCCGCGAACGAGCGCGGCAGCGCCACCTGCTGCGGCACAGTGACCGGCGGCAAACCAGCCAAATCATCCTGCTGCTGAATTTCAACTCGAGGAGTCTTCATGGACAACAAGGTCTACAACGTGCTGGTGCTGTGCACTGGAAATTCAGCCCGTTCCATCATGGGCGAAGGGCTGATCAACGTAATGGGCAAGGGACGCTTCAAGGCGTACAGCGCGGGCAGCCATCCGGGCGGCGTGGTCAACCCCTTCGCCATCGAACAGCTCAAGACCATCGGCTACCCCACCGAAACGCTGCGCAGCAAGAGCTGGGACGAGTTCTCCACCCCGGACGCGCCCGTCATGGACTTTGTGTTCACCGTGTGCGACAAGGCTGCGGGCGAAACCTGCCCCATCTGGCCAGGCCACCCTCTCACGGCGCATTGGGGCTTTGAAGACCCAGCCGCGGTGCAGGGTAGTGACGAAGAGAAGCGCCGCGCCTTCCAGACCATCTTCCGCCAGATCATGTGCCGGGTTCGCGCCTTCGTCAACCTGCCGCTGGACAAGCTCGACGAAGCCGCCACCCGGCAGGAGATCATCGCCATCGGCAAGACGCAGGTTCTGCCCCTCCCCGAGGAATGCGAGCGCGGTGAGCTCGACGTGATCAGCAAGTAAATTTGCAGGGCTTCCACGGCAGGTGTTGTTCAGCCTGCCGCTTTTCATTCCAACTCCTTCCTCGGGTTCGCACCTTCCATGCTCCTCGCCGCCGCCATCTTCATCCTCACCCTGGTGTTCGTGATCTGGCAGCCTCGGGGCCTGGGCATCGGCTACAGCGCCCTGGGCGGCGCGGCACTCGCGCTGATGCTCGGCGTCATCCAGTGGGGCGACATCCCTGTGGTCTGGCACATCGTCTGGGACGCCACTTTCACCTTCGTCGGTCTGATCATCATCTCGCTCATCCTCGACGACGCCGGCGTGTTCCACTGGGCCGCGCTGCATGTTGCGCGCTGGGGCGGCGGCCATGGAAAGCGCCTCTTTCCGCTGATGGTCGTGCTTGGCGCGGTGATCTCCGCTCTCTTCGCCAACGACGGCGCTGCTCTCATCCTCACCCCCATCGTGCTGGCCATGCTGCTGGCGCTGGGCTTCGGCCCGGCGGCGGCGCTGGCTTTCGTCATGGCTTGCGGCTTTGTCGCCGACACAACCTCGCTGCCGCTGATCATCTCCAATCTGGTGAACATCGTCACCGCGGGCTATTTCGGCATTCCCTTCGACCGCTACGCCGCCGTCATGGTGCCGGTGGACCTGGCGGCGCTTGCCGCCACCTTGGTCGTGCTGCTGATCTTTTTCCGCCGTGACATCCCTGCGCGCTACGACCTTGCGCGGATCGACGAGCCCGCCAGCGTCATCAAGGACGCGCTGGTGTTTCGCTGGACCTGGCCGGTGATGACGGTTTTACTGATCGCCTACTTCGTCACCGCTGCCTGGAAGGTGCCCGTCTCGCTGGTCACCAGCGCCGCAGCGCTGCTGCTGCTGGCGCTGGCCGGGCGCTGGTGGCGCAGAGGGCAAGGCGCCGTCATCGATCTGCGCCATGTGATCAAAGGGGCGCCGTGGCAGATCGTGCTGTTTTCACTGGGCATGTACCTGGTGGTCTACGGCCTGCGCAACGCAGGGCTCACGGCCTATCTGGCGCTGGCTCTGGAGGCGTTGGCCCGCCACGGTTTCGTCGCCGCCACGGTGGGCACCGGTTTTCTCAGCGCCGTGCTGTCATCCGTGATGAACAACATGCCGATGACGCTGGTCGGCGCGCTGGGCATCCATCATGCGCAGGGGCTCGACCCAGCGGTGCGCGAAGCCATGATCTACGCCCATGTGATCGGCTGCGACCTCGGCCCCAAATTCACCCCCATCGGCAGTCTCGCCACCCTGCTCTGGCTGCATGTGCTCGACCGCAAAGGCGTGCACATCGGCTGGGGCTATTACATGCGCGTCGGCCTCGTCCTCACCACGCCCGTGCTGCTGTTCACCCTGCTGGCGCTGGCGCTGCGGCTGAGTCTTTGATCGCTCTCCACCACTCGCCTAATGAATACCGCCACCTCGTTTCCCGCCGCCCACGAATTCCACATCAGTCTGCGCGTCGCCGACCTGGAACGCAGCACCGTCTTTTATGCGGCCTTTTTCGGCCTGCAGCCCAAAGACCGCACGGCCCGCTACAGCACCTTCATCGTGCCGCAACTGCACCTCAACCTCGTGCTGCTCGTCAACGACCGCGGCGAAGCGCTCGACACCTACAGCCTGTATCACCTCGGGCTGGGCGTGGCGGGCAAGGCGCAGGTCATCGAGGCCTACCACGCCGCCGTGGCCGCCCAAGCCGAAATCGTCAAGCCGCCACGCACGACTTGGCGCGGCACGCCCCTGCACGAGCTGTGGCTGCGCGACCCGACCGGCTACCTGATCGAGATCTATGCCCGGCTGACTCCGGAAGAACTCGCCCAGATGCCCGCCGACCAGGAGCCCGTTTTTCTGCTGCATCACGAGACGGAATGAAACCATGACCTCGACCCGCATCTATCACAACCCGCAATGCGGCACCTCGCGCAATGTGCTGGCGCTGATACGCCACGCCGGCATCGAGCCGGAGATCGTCGAATACCTCAAGACACCGCCCGACCGCACCACCATGCTCGCCCTGCTCTCGGCCATGCAGATGACCCCGCGTCAACTGCTGCGGCGCAAGGGCACGCCTTACGACACCCTCGGCCTCGATGACGCCACGCTAACCGACGACGCGCTGATCGAAGCCATGTTGGCCCATCCCATCCTGATCGAGCGCCCCATCGTCGTATCGCCGAAAGGCACTCGCCTGTGCCGCCCTTCTGAGACTGTGCTCGAACTGCTGCCCGCGGGGCCCCTGCCGCCCTTCAGCAAGGAAGACGGCGAAGTGGTCATCGGCGAAAACGGCCAACGTCCTGGCTGATCCGAGCAATCTGTCGACATGCGCGACTTGGGTGATGCCATGCCCAAGCGCCCACCCGTTTGCTCTGCCCGCGTCAGCGGCGATCCACGTCCGCCTCTGGACGCCCGGTCGATTGCACTCAGTGCAGCCTGCCACGTAGCCTGAAAGCCAAACTGAACAAGTCAGGAGTGTCCACCATGATCCAAACCCTAGCCAAAACTTTCGCGACTCTGGCCCTGGCGGCGCTGACCGTCACCGCGCAGGCCAGCGTACTGCAGACGATGAAAGTCGCCGAGAACATCTATGCGCTCGTCGGTCCGCTCGGCCAGCGTGACGCCGCCAACGCGGGCGACAACGCCACGTTCGGCGCCATCGTCACACCGGACGGCGTGATTCTCATCGACAGTGGCGCCACCAAGGTCGGAGCCGATCTCATCGAAACCACGCTCCAGACCATCACACCCAAACCTGTGCGCTGGGTGATCAACACCGGCAGCCAAGATCACCGCTGGCTGGGCAATGCAACCTTCGCCGCGAAGGGCGCAAAGATCCTGGCACTGGCCGCGACCGTCAAGGTCCAGCAGGCCAACGTGAATCAGGAACTGCAGGTTCTCAAGATGCTCTTGGGAAAAACCGCCGATGGCACGGCGCCCATGAGCAGCCCCGATCCGCTGCCCGGCAACGACGCCAAGCTCAATCTGGGCGGCGTCGAGCTTGAGCTGCGCCATTTCGGCACCGGGCATTTCCCGGGCGATGCCGTGGTCTGGCTCCCGAGGCAGCGCATCGCCTTCAGCGGCGACCTCGTCTTTGCCGACCGCATGCTCGGCGTGCTCGACAACGGCAGCCGCGTGGATCAATGGGCGCAAACCTTCAAGACCTTCGCCGAAACCCTCAAGCCGGAGATCATCGTCCCCGGTCACGGCAAGCCCTGTTCGCTGGCTCAGGCCCAGGCGCAGACCGGCGACTATCTCGACTGGCTGGTGCGCGAAGTGCAGCCCGCGGCGCAGAACATGGACGACATGGACAAGACCGTGCAGCGCCTGCACGCCGCCGCTCCCGAGGCTTTTCGCAAACTCGACAACTTCGAGGGCATCGACAAGAAGAACATCACCCGCGCGTACCTGGAGTTTCAATGACAGCGGATTCTGACAGGTGCGATTTCGGAGGAAGGGTCATGCCGCGTGGGAATCCCGTGGGGCAGAAATCGGGAGGGATCAGGCCCGCATTGTGGCGGTCCAGTGGGAATTGAGTGGGAATGCATTCCCACTGAAGGACTGTCGGGCACAAAAAAGCCCGACCGTTTGGGTCGGGCTTATCCATAACCTACTGATTTAGCTTTATTTTTTGGCGGAGTGGACGGGACTCGAACCCGCGACCCCCGGCGTGACAGGCCGGTATTCTAACCAACTGAACTACCACTCCATGCAGATTCTGGGTGAAGAATCTGGCGTCCCCTACGAGATTCGAACTCGTGTTATCGCCGTGAAAGGGCGGTGTCCTAGGCCTCTAGACGAAGGGGACAAAACTTTCCATTCTGTAGCTTGGTGGAGGTAAGCGGGATCGAACCGCTGACCTCTTGCATGCCATGCAAGCGCTCTCCCAGCTGAGCTATACCCCCCAAAGCAAACCAGCATTCTATACCGAGATTTTTTGGCAGTGCAAGGTCTTTTTTCAGCCCCACTTGATTGCTCGGTTGCCACCAATCGGTGTTAGGGCCGACTGCGCGACAGGCAGACCATTGTTGCATGATGAAGGCTGCCGCCATGTTCAGCTCTGGCCGAATACCTCGGCATAGAGGTCGGCGCCGAAGCTGGTGTGCAGCGCTTGTGCCGCCTCGAGCTTGAAGCTGCGACTGCCGTCGTCTCGACGCTCGGCACGCAGCATCAGCGCTTCCTGGGCATGTTGGCGCTGCAAGTGGTGAGCAGCCTCGAACAGATGGGTGACCAGTGCCACTTTGATGCCGCGCTGGCGCAGGGCATCGACGACCTGCAGCAACAGCTCGGAGCCTTCGCGCTCCTTGGTGGAGGCGAAGGATTCGTTCGACAGCCACAGCCCGCCAGGGCGGATGAGATCGGCGATTTCGCTCATGCGCTCGAGTTCCTCGTCGAGCTTGCCGCCTTGCAGTTCGGCGTCTTCCTCGCGCTTGTAGTGGGTGTAGATCCCGCTGGCGAGTTCCCCGGCGTAGTGCTCAGCAGCGACGAACATGCCCGCGTGCAGCATGAGCTGCGCCAGACCGACCGAGCGCAGGAACGTGGACTTGCCGCCCTGGTTCGCCCCGGTAACGGCCAAAAGGCTCTTGCCGTTGGCCGTGACGTCATTGCTCACAGGGGCGTGTTTCAGGGTGAGCGCGAGGGTGGGGTCGCACAAGGCCCGCGCCTCGAGGCTCTGGCTGCCCATGGGGTGAAACTCAGGCAGACACAGCGCCACGCCCCATTCTGTGAGCTTGCAGTGCAGATTGAGGCAGGCGACGTAAAAACCCAGTTCAGCACGCAGCAACTCGAAGAAGCTCAGCACATGATCCGTGGCCTGCGCCATGGCGTTGGCCACGTCGTTGATGCCGCGATCGACCAGTTCGGACAGAGCTTGGGCGCCAGCTTCGTCGCGCTCGGCCAGGCGGAAGGTGTATTCCGGCGGTGCCTGGTGCAGCAGACGGGCAAGCCAGCCGGGCCGACTGCCCGTGCCCGCGTGCAGCACATAGCCGACTCCCGCATTGCCCGGCCCCAGACCCGCGCTGAGCAGTACACCGTGGCGGAACCGCAAGGTTTCCAGATGCTCCTGGACAGCCTCGAAATAGTCGTCGCTGATGTCGCGCTGCAGGCTCGAGAACAACGCGCCGAAGGCTTCAGACTGAAATCTGCCGATCAGGCTGTCGGTCTGCTGGCGCAAACGGCGCAGGTACTGCACGAAGGTCTGCAGCAGTTCGACCGCACCGCGAAGATTGAAGCTGGGGTAACGCCCGAACAGGCCCATGCCGAACAGGTGTTTCTTGCGACTGTCGATGGCTTCTACGACCAGGTCGTACAGCGCCCGCACCTCGTCGGCATGGTCGAGCGCGTCGCGCAGCGCGGCCTGCCGGTAGGCGATAACGCGGCCATCACCCGCGCCGCATGCGTCCATCAAGGCGCGCGCGGCGACGTCGAGCAGGAAGGGGTCTTCTTGCGCCATCACGGCCAGCAGGGTATCGACCTCCAAGTCCTGTGCCACGACCGGCCATTGCCGCGGTGGATCGGCCTTGGGGTCGAAGTCACGATCGGGAAAAAGCAGATGCGCCTTCATGCGGGAATACGCTCGAGCAATTGTTGCCGCGTCACACCGAACTTCTGCGCTAGCGCCAGGGCATACGACTTGCCATCCGCAGCACGGCGCACGACCTTGAAGGTGCGTATCGTCGGGTCGTTCACATCCACGGTGCCCACCATGCTCACGGTATGCGCGTCGAAAGCGTAGAGCTCGTCGAGAAAGGTCACGAACACGCACACCGAGCCGATAGCCGACAGCTTGGCCATGATGCGCCGCGCCAGCCACAGCGCATCATCAAGGGTGGTGGATGAGAAGATCTCGTTCATCAGCACCAGGCTGCGCGACGTGGCCGCCGCCAGGATGCGATGCATGCGCACCAGATCGTCCTGTAACTTGCCGCGCTGGTTGCTGATGTCCTCCACCCGCTCGAAATGGGTAAATATCTGATCGCACAGCAGCAAGGCGGCACTGCGGGCACCTATGGTCAAGCCCAGAGAGCCAAGGTGGTGCAGTTGTCCGAAAGTGCGGGCCAGCGTGGTCTTGCCGCCGTGGTTCGGACCGGTGACCACGATCATGCGTTCCTGCCCCTGCAGCTTGACGTCGTTGCATACGACAGGCTGTTGCTTGTCAAGACAGGACCAGGCCAGCGCCATGTCGAAGGCTTGCGCGACGTCGATCTGCCCCGGGTCGGTCGTCAACTCCGGCATACAAATCGTCAGCCCGGCGCGCTCGAAGCACCGCGTGTAATCGATCCAGCACAGATACCATGCCAGCTCGCGGTCCAGCCGCAGCAAGCGCGCGTCGGCAAAGCCCTTCTGCGCCTCACAAAACCGCGCCAGCCCGCCGAAAACCTCGGGGTTCAGCATGGCAACCCGGTCGAGGATCTGCCCTTCCACCGGATTCAAACCGGATGAGGGTGTGAACTGCACACGGTAGTCCTTGACCTCGCCCTGACGGAAACGAGAGAAGAAATCGGCGATGGTGGCGCTGTAATCAGGCTCTTGCGGGTCCTGCAGCACCGATACCGTGGTGCCATCGATGCGCACGGCGTAGCGCAGTTTTGCCAAGGCATCGATCAGGGCCTGCGTCTCTTGCCCTCGCGCCTGCTGCTCGGCCGAGGTCACGAGGGCTGCAACATGCTCGCGCAAAGCTCGCAGGGCTTGCGAATGCAACTCGGCCGAAGCCAGCATGTGATGCAGGGCGTCGAGCGTCTGGCCGTAGATGCGCACCGCATCGAGAAACCAGCGCTGCCCTTCGATGGCGTTGTAGGCCTTTTCACTGCGGCGCAGCGATGCGCGCATCTGGCGCATGCCCTCTTGGAACGCCTGCATCCCCTTGTTTACGCTGGCCTGCTGCAAATCCTGCAGCGCCGCCTGACGGTACCGCACTTCTTCCGCATCATGCAGCGGCGTGCCGAAAAGCGACTGCAGCAACAGCAGCACCTGGGCACGGTACGGTGCTTCGTCATCCACGCGATCGGCCACGTAGTATGCGGGCTTTTCGCGCGGCAGAAAGGCGCCGTACGCCGCCGTGAAGACTTTGTCGAGGCAAAGATCGTGAAACACGTCGCGCAAATCGGGACTCGACGCGGCGTCTTCCGCCGCCTGGCTCGAGAAGACGATGCTGTGAAAGGGCACCATGTCGGGCATGGCGGACTTCAGCGATAAGGGTTGACAAAGCGTGCGCGCTCGCCGAGTTCGGCGTCGATTTCCAGCAGCCGGTTGTACTTGGCCAGACGCTCGCTGCGAGACAGCGAGCCCGATTTCATCTGCCCAGCATCCACCGCCACGGCGAAATCGGCGATGAAGGGATCTTCGGTTTCTCCACTGCGATGCGAGATCACGGTGCGCCAGCCCGCACGCTGGCAAAGCTGCACAGCCTCGACTGTCTCGCTCACCGTGCCGATCTGGTTGAGCTTGATCAGCGAGGCGTTGGCCGTGCCTTCGTCGATGCCGCGCTGAATGAAGCGAACATTGGTGACGAAGTTGTCATCGCCGACGATCTGAATGCGCTCGCCGAGCCTGCGGGTCATCTGCGCGAAGCCGCTCCAGTCGTCTTCGGCCATGCCGTCCTCGATCGACACGATGGGGTAGGCCGAAAGCCAGTCGGCGTACAGATCGATCATCTGTTCGCTGCTGTAACGCTGATGGCCCGATCGGGTGAGCCTGTACTCACCCTCCTGATAGAACGATGTGGCCGCCGGGTCGAGGGCGATCGCCAGGTCGATGCCCGGGCGATAGCCCGCGCGCTCGATGGCCCGCACGATCAACTCGCAGGCCGCCGCGTTGCCATTGCCCAGCCTGGGCGCAAACCCGCCCTCGTCACCTACGGAGGTCGAATGCCCCATGCTCTGAAGCAGCTTGCGCAGGGCGTCGAAGGTCTCGGCGGCGTAACGCACGGCTTCGGTAAAACCGGGTGCGCCCAGCGGAACCAGCATGAACTCCTGAAAGTCCATCGAGCTGCTTGGCGCATGCAGTCCGCCGTTGAGCACATTGAACATCGGCATGGGCAACAGATCGGCCTTGCCCACACCCAGGCTGCGATAGAGCGGCAGATCTCGCTCGACGGCTGCCGCACGTGCCGTGGCCATGCTCACGGCCAGCAGCGCATTCGCCCCCAGTCTCGCCTTGTTCGGCGTGCCGTCGAGCTCGATGAGCCGGGCGTCGATCGCCTGCTGATCGAGCGCGTTGCGGCCGACGAGACCCTTGGCGATCTCGCCCTGGACATGCGCCACGACCTTGCGCACCCCTTTACCGAAGTAACGATGCGGATCGCCGTCACGCAATTCCACGGCTTCCTCGCTGCCTGTGGAGGCTCCCGAGGGCACGGCCGCGGCACCGCTGGCGCCTGACTGCAGAACCACTCTGGCCTTGATGGTGGGAACACCACGCGAGTCGAGGATTTCCATCGCATCGATGGCGGCGATCGGAGACTGGAGTTGAACGTTCATGGCCTGCTTTCGAGTAGTGCCATCGGGCTGCGCCCGAGGCCATGCGCTCAAACGGTTTCGGTCTGACGCGGAGCGCTCTTGGGTGAACCGAGGTCTGCCGCCACCTCACCCGACATGGGCTGCCCCTTTGCCTCGTACATATAGCCGCGCGTGAACGGGTACTCGCACTGCCGCGCACGCAAGGTCTGGCTGCAGTCCACCCGTTCTTCCACCACGCCATCGGGACGGCTGCCCAACATCTGAAACAGCGAAATCCATCCCTGCTCGAAGCCCATGGCCGAGCCTGCGAGGTAAAGGCGGTAGGCGCGCAGCGTCTTTTCGGCCTTGTCGCCCAACACGCGACGGGCTTCGTCGATGTGGCCTTCGAGCGCGTCCACCCAGTACCACAGGGTCTTGGCGTAATGCGGCCGCAGGCATTCCATGTCCAAGGGCTCCAGACCGCCGCGGGCCATGGTGTCGGCCATCACGCTGATATGGACAAGCTGGCCGCCGGGGAAAATGTATTTTTCGATGAAGTCGCCCATGCCGCCGGCGAGCTGGCTGTTGTCAACTCCCCCGGCGGTGATGCCGTGGTTCATCACCAGTCCGCCCGGCTTGAGCAGGCGGCGGATCTTGCTGAAATACAGCGGCAGATTGGGACGGCCCACGTGCTCGCACATGCCCACCGAGGCCACCTTGTCGAAAGGCTGAGACTCATCGACGTCGCGGTAATCCTGCAACAGCATGCGCACCCTGCCCTGCAGCCCTTTCTCGGCGATCAGCCGGTTCACATGGTTGTATTGGTTCTTCGACAGGGTGATGCCCGTGGCGTCCACGCCGTAGTGCTCTGCGGCCCAGAGCAGCAGCCCGCCCCAACCCGCGCCGATGTCGATGAACCTCTCGCCCGGCTTGAGCATGAGCTTGGTGCAGATGTGGTCAAGCTTGGCCTCCTGTGCCTGCGCCAGGGTCATGGAAGGCTGGGCGAAGTAGGCGCATGAGTACACCCGGCGCGGGTCGAGCCAGAGCGCATAGAAGTCGTCGGAGACGTCGTAGTGGCTCTGGATCTGCGCGGCGTCTTTCTCGCGTGAATGGTGCGAGTGTTCCCACAGGGTGCGGCGCAACTGATGCCAGATGCGCGCGGTGGCGGCCGAGGGCTCGTTGCGCGGGTCGTCGTCGAGCAGCACTGGCGCGATACGCATGAGATCGCGCAGGCTGCCGAAGATGTCCACCAGGCCCTCCACGTAATCTTCGGCCAGCTTGCCGATCTGCCCCGTGGTGATGTGCCACAGCGCCCGCTTGTCCCTCAGCCGCATTTCAACCTGCGCATGGCTCGGGCCGACACGTTGACCGCCCGGCAAGACGACACTGCAAGGCAAGGGAAGATGCGACAGACGCGCATCGACCTGACCGAGAAGCGAAGAAGGGATCGAGGACATGCTGAACTCCTTTCAAAGTTGAGTGGGCATGAGGGGGCCAACGCCTTGAACAAGCGTGCGGGGCTTTGAGGGATGAGTGCGCACGGCCTGGAAGACAGGGGCGCGGTCTTGCGGAAAGGGCAAGACAAGAGGAATCGACAGGACTGATGACATCCGGTTTTCTCGCTACGGTCGCAGCCCCTTGAAAAAACCAGGGGCCAGCATGAAGACGGGTAGGAGTCATCAGCCCGGGGCAAGCCCTCAGAGGCATTTGAACGGCGAACTCCATCGCCGTTTGATGTTTTTTAATTTAGGCCACGAAAGCCGCAGGGTCAATGAAACGCCGACGCTCAGTTGCATCGAAATGCAAGTGTCCCGACTCTGTCGTCCTGCTACTGAGCCCCCCAGGGCCGGGCTCAGTACTTCTGCCGAGCCGGAATGACCCCGCGCACCCCGCCCAGCGGGTCGGCCATATCGCCGCGATAGCGCGGAATCAAATGCAGATGCACATGGAAAATGCTTTGTCCTGCGGCGGGTCCACAGTTCACCCCGAGGTTGAAGCCGTCGGGCTGGCGTTCGCGCTGCAGCCGGTCTCGGCCAACCGCGGCCAGGGCGAGCAGCGCCTGCTGTTCCTGCTCCGTACAGTCGAACCAGTCAGCCACATGGCGAAACGGAATCAGCAGCATGTGCCCCGGATTGACGGGGGTTCGGTCATACACCGCGAAGGCCAACTCGTTGTGCAGAACCCGGGGCATCTCCCGGCAGAACGGGCATTGTGGGTCGGCGTCAGCGTTCATGCGAGTTCCCTCAAATGCGACGTGTCGTTGACACAATGCAGTACCACCTTGCCGTGCGCGTCCACCTCGAACCTGTTGAGGCAGCACGGATGTTGGGTGATGCGCCAATAAGCCGAGAGTGGCAGATCGAGCGCTTGCAACAGCAAGGCGCGGTTGACGCTGTCATGCCCGACCAGCACCACCGTGTGATCGGCATGCCGCTGCATCAGGGTGCGCAGCGCGTCGGCCGTTCGCAATGCCAGATCCTGCAGCGATTCACCGTCGGGAAAACGCACCCACTGCGACGCGGCTTTCCACAGCGCGTAGTCCTGCGGGTGCGACGACTGCACTTCGTCGTGGGTTTTCCATTGCCAGGCGCCGTAGTCGAGATCATTCACGCCTTCGAGCACCTGTGCGCTCAGGCCGCAGGCCGACGCGATTTCGGCGCCGGTATCGCGGCAGCGCCCCATCGGGCTGGTGTAGACGGCTTGCGGCGCGAATTCGGCCGCTATGCGATGCGCCACGGCCTTGGCCTGCTGGCGTCCGTGCGCGGTGAGTTCGAGTTCCATGCGCCCGCGAAACCGCTCGGGGCGGATGCCTTCGACCTCACCATGTCGTGTCAGGATGATGTGCATCATGGGCTCCTTGAACCGTCCTGTACCGCTGGTAAGGCGTCGGTACAAACCATAGGCTGCGCCCGCTAGACCATCAAGTCAGACTGTGTAACGCGACGTTCCAGTTCAGCCGCGCCCATTCGGCCGCCTCCTGGCGCAGGCTATATTCGGTCAGCGGGTTGGCTTTCAGCCAAGGCTCGGGCGCGACGATGTCGAGCGCGGGGCGCAGCCCCGGCAGGCTCACGCCCGTGGGGTGGTAGCGCAGTCGCAGGCCGTCGAGGTCGACCGCGGTGCGATTGCGCGCCAGGATGACGGCCAGCCGCAGCGCCATGACGGCGTCGAGATCGAGACTTTCCAGATCGGTGGCGCTGAGTTTTTTGAGCTTGCCGGTATGCGCCAGCACCAGCTGCGCCAGCGCAGCCTGCTCGCCGCGCGAGAACCCCGGCATGTCGGCATTGGCGGCGATGTAGGCCGAGTGCTTGTGATACGCGCTGTGCGAAATGGACAAGCCGATCTCGTGCAGTTGCCCTGCCCAGCGCAGCAGGCGCTGTTCCCCTTCCGAGGCATCCGGGCGCAGTTGCCTGTAGAGCTGCAGCGCCAATTCGCTCACGCGCTGCGCCTGCTGCGGATCGGCGCCGTAGCGCTGGATGAATTGCAGCGCCGTGACCTCGCGCATGTCCTGCGATTGCTCGCGCCCGAGCAGGTCGTAGAGCACGCCCAGGCGCAGCGCTGCATCGGTGACTTCCATGTGCTGGATGCCCAGCTCCTCGAAGACGCCCAGCATGATGGCCAGCCCGCCGGCGGCCACCGGCACGCGGTCGGGCTTGAGACCCTCCATGCGCAACTTGTTGAGGTTGCCGGCCCGCACGAAAGCCCGGCGCAGTTCGCGCAAGCCCTGCAGGGTGATGTCGCCCGGCTGGTCGGGCGGGTTCAAGCCACTGCCAGCGATCATGTCGGCGAGCGCACGCGCCGTACCGCTCGACCCCACGGCATGATTCCAGCCGTTGCGCTTGAAATCGGCGGCGATGATCTGGATCTCCTTGCGGGCCGCGATCTCGGCCGCGCGCATGGTGGTTTCGTCGACCTGATTGCCGGGGAAGAACCGCTGGCTCATCGACACGCAGCCGATGTAGAGCGACTCCATCATGCCCGGTTCATAGCCCTGGCCGATGATGAATTCGGTGGAGCCGCCGCCGATGTCGACCACCAGCCGCTTGCCCTGCACCACCGAGACCGAATGCGCCGCGCCGATATAGACCAGCCGCGCCTCCTCCCGCCCGGCAATGACCTCGATCGGAAAGCCCAGTGCCGCCTGCGCGCGTTGCAGGAACTGCGGCGCATTCTTGGCCACGCGCACCGTGTTGGTGGCCACGGCGCGAACGCGGTCGGGATGAAACTGGCGCAGGCGCTCGCCAAAGCGCTGCAGCGTTTGCAGCGCGATCTGCTGCGCTGCTTCGGAGAGGTATTTCTTGTCGTCGAGCCCTGCGGCCAGACGCACAGGCTCGCGCAGCGAGTCGATGGCGTAGATCTGCACCCCCGCGGCGCTGTCCTGTGCTCTGCCGATGAGCATGCGGAAACTGTTCGAGCCGAGATCGACCGCGGCGAGATGCTGGTTCATCAAAGTGGGCATAGGCGCATTGAACGTCAGTTTGATGACGACTTGTTGAAGCTTGTCATCAAGAATTCATCGGATGCTGTCATTCTCGCTCGGATTTGTCGCGGCGCTGGCAAAATGCCGTCTGGCTTTCCGTTCCTATCTTCATGTCCCAAACCGACATCGCCCCCCGCCTGCTCAACCGTGAGCTGGGCACCCTCGAATTCAATCGCCGCGTGCTGTTTCAGGCGCTGGACGACACCAACCCCCTGCTCGAACGGCTGCGTTTTCTCAGCATCGTGTCGAGCAATATGGACGAGTTCTTCGAGACCCGCGTCGCCACGCTGCAAGACATGCTGGAAGCCGATCCGGGCTCGCGCACGCCCGACGGCATGCAGGTCAGCGACGCGCTGGCCGAGATCTCCGTACGGGCGCACGCCCTGATTGCCGACCAGTACCGCGTGCTGCAGCAGGCCGTGCTGCCCGCGCTCGACAAACAGGGCATCCGCCTGTATCGCCTGCCCGACTGGACCGAGGCGCAGCGCGCCTGGGCGCAGCATTATTTCGAGACCGAGGTCTCGCCCCTGCTCACGCCCATCGGCCTCGACCCAGCGCACCCCTTCCCCCGCGTCATCAACAAGAATCTGGTGTTCGCCGTGCAGCTCGAAGGTACTGACGCCTTCGGCCGCAATATCGAGCTGGGCGTGGTGCAGACCCCGCGCACGCTGCCGCGCATCGTGCCCATGCCGCCGGAGTTGTGCGACGCGCGCTACGGCTTCATGCTGCTGTCCTCGTGCATGCAGGCTTTCGCCGGGCAACTGTTTCCGGGACTGGAGGTGCGCGGCGTGCATCAGTTTCGCGTCACGCGCAACAGCGAGCTGTTCATCGACGACGACGACATCACCAATCTGCGTGCTGCCCTGCAGGGCGAACTGCGCGCCCGGCATTTCGGCGATGCGGTGCGGCTCGAAGTCGCCGCCGACTGTCCGCACGAGGTGATCGAGCGTCTGCTGCGCGAAAACAATATCCTGCCGCAAGACTGTTACCGCGTCGATGGCCCGGTGAATCTGGTACGGCTGCAGGAAATCCTCGATCAGGTCAACGAGCCGCAACTGCTGTTCAGCCCCTACCTGCCCGCCCTTCCTCGAAACTGGCCGGGGGTCGACGCCGAAATCTTCGACCGCATCCGCGAGCGCGATCTGTTGCTGCACCACCCTTACGATGCCTTCGCGCCCGTGGTCGATCTGGTGAAGACGGCCGCGCGCGATCCTTCGGTGGTCGCCATCAAGCAGACCATCTACCGCACCGGCGGCAACTCCGAACTGATGGACGCCCTGATCGAGGCGGCGCGCAACGGCAAGGAAGTCACCGTGGTACTGGAACTGATGGCCCGGCTGGACGAGGAGACGAATATCAACTGGTCGTCGCGGCTGGAAGCCGCAGGCGCGCACGTGGTCTTCGGCGTGGTCGGCTTCAAGTGCCACGCCAAGATGCTGCTCATCGTCAGACGCGAAACCGCCGAGGACAGCGGTCGCAAGATGCTGCGCATGTACGCGCACCTCGGCACGGGCAACTACCACGCCCGCACCGCGCGGCTCTATACCGACTTCGGCCTCATGACGGCCAACCCCGAAATCTGCGAAGACGCACGCCGCGTGTTCCTGCAGATCACGGGCTCCAGCCAGGTGCAGGAGCTCAAACGGTTGTGGCAGTCGCCCTTCACCCTGCACGCCAATGTGCTGGCCGCCATCGCCCGCGAGGCCGACCATGCCCGCAGCGGCAAGCCGGCGCGCGTCTGGGCACGAGTCAACGCTCTGCTCGAACCCACGGTCATCGAGGCGCTCTACGCCGCCTCGCAGGCCGGAGTGGAGATCCGGCTGCTGGTACGTGGCGCGTGCATGCTGCGCCCTGGCGTCGAGGGACTGTCCGACAACATCCGGGTGCGCTCGACCATAGGCCGATTCCTCGAACATTCACGGGTGTTCTACTTCCACAACGGCGGCGAAGCCGAGGTCTATATTTCCTCGGCCGACTGGATGGAGCGCAATCTGCTGCGCCGGGTCGAAATCGCCGTACCGCTGCTCGACAACAAGATCAAGGCCCAGGTCATCCGCGAAGGCCTGCGCGTGCAGTGGCAGCATCCGGGCAATGCCTGGGAGATGGACAGCGACGGCAACTACCACCGTCCGCGCGGCTCGCGCAGCCGACTGAGCTGCCATCAGGTGTTGATGCACTCGCGGCTGGAGCGCAAGCAATAGCGGCAGCCTGAAAGCGGCCGTTGCGCCCGCCGGGTCGATCAGGCCGCTTCGCGCTTGTCCTCGACGACGCTTGCGGCATGCGCCGCATCGGACGGCACCACGCGCGCGGCGGGAAAGCGCACCACGAAGCGGCTGCCCTTGCCCGGCGTGCTGTGAACCAGCAGTTCGGCCTGATGGCGCAGCAGCACGTGTTTGGCGATGGCCAGACCAAGCCCGGTGCCGCCCGAAGCACGCGAACGTCCGCGATCCACTCGGTAGAAGCGCTCGGTCAGGCGCGGGATATGCTCTGCCGCGATGCCGATGCCGGTATCCGTCACGCTGAACTCGGCGTAACTCGGCTGACCGTCGACGAAGACCGCATCCCATGCCAGGGTGATGGAGCCCCCGTCGGGCGTATAGCGCACGGCATTGCTCACCAAATTGGACAGCGCCGAATGCAGCTCCTGCGGGCTGCCGCGCACCCGGGAGTCGGTGCTCACTTCCAACCTGATCTGGTGTCGGCCGTTGGACAGCGCCTGAGCCTCGTTCTGGTATTGCGCCATCATCGACTTCATGTCGATGACATCCTCGGGCGGCGGATACGGATCGCCCTCCAGCCTGGCCAGCACCAGCAGATCGTCCACCAGATGCCGCATGCGGTCAGACTGCGTCAGCATCATGTCCAGCACTCTCAGGCGGTGAGCCTCATCCATCGGCACGTCGCGCAGGGTTTCGACAAAACCGCCCAACACGGTGAGCGGTGTCTTGATTTCATGCGAGACATTGGCGACGAAGTCGCGCCGCATCGCCTCGGTGCGCTCCAACTGGGTGATGTCCTGCGACAGCAGCAGTTTCTGTTGATCGCCATAGGGAAAGATCTGCACACTGAGCGTGAACTGCGTGCGGGCGCCGGATCGGTGCATGTGCAGAGGCTCGTGAAAATGCCCGGCCTGCAGATAGGCGACGAATTCCGGGTTGCGGATCAGGTGTACGGCATGCTGGCGAAGATCGCGCTGGACATCGAGGCCGAAGTGCAGCGCCGCGGTGGCGTTGCACCAGTCGATCTGATTGTTCTGATCGAGCAGCATCACCCCGTTGGGCGAAACCTGCAGCGCCTCGATGAACCGATGCAGTTTCGACTCCTCGTGATTCAGGCGCCCCGTCCACAAGCGCAACTGTCGCGAAGCGCGGTAAAACACTTCGCCCCACGCCCCCGAGCCCTTGGGTACAGCCGAGACCTCCGGCGCTCTGAGCCAGCGGATCAATCGTGACAGCGCCAGCGAGTCGCGCACCACCACGCCAATGAGCACCAACAGCGCCGCAACGGCTGCGCCTGGATACCCGTCGATCAACGCACCCACGCCTGCGGCCAGCAGGGCTAGGAGCAGGATGGTGGAAACGCGCCAGACAATGGAAATCATGGATGCCGCGCCACAAGAGCGGCTCTCGGAAAACGCTGCCCGCTACGGCCGTCAGTTCTGCCCATCAGGCTCGCAGCGGAAGCAATAATGAATCACACTTTGGACCCGTTCTAGCGGCTTTCGGCAAGTCGCAGATCCGACTCTCAGGCCGCCGACGCCTGCACGGCCCGTGTCTGCGCCGTGAAACGATAGCCGGCGCCGCGCACGGTCTCCACCATCTCGGCGCACTGCACCGGCGCCAGAGCCTCGCGCAGGCGCTTGATGTGGACATCCACGGTGCGCTCTTCGATGAAGACATGGTCGCCCCAGACCTTGTCGAGCAGCGCGCCACGGCTGTGCACCCGCTCGGGGTGGGCCATGAGATAGTGCAGCAGCTTGAACTCGGTGGGGCCCAGGCGGATTTCGACCGCATCGCCGCCGGGCTTTTTGAACATCGCACGACGGCTCGACGGATCGACCGACAGCCCCCCGACCTGCACCAGTTCATCGGTGAGTTGAGGTGCCCGGCGGCGCAGCACCGAGCGGATGCGCGCCAGCAGTTCCTTGGGCGAGAAGGGCTTGGTGATGTAATCGTCGGCCCCCGCGTCCAGCCCCTGCACCTTGTCGCTCTCTTCGCTGCGGGCTGTGAGCAGAATGATGGGGATGGCCTTGGTGCGCGCATCCGCGCGCAGCGCGCGGGCCAGCGCCACGCCCGACATGCCGGGCAGCATCCAGTCGATCAGCAACACATCGGGCAGCACGTCACGGATGACGCGCAAGGCCTCTTCTGCGCTGCCGGCGCGAATCGGGCAATGTCCGGCATGCTGCAGATTCATGGACAGCAATTCGGCAATCGCGGGCTCGTCTTCGACGATGAGGATGTTGCTCGATAAGCTCATGGTTCAATGCCCTGGAGAGGGAAGCGCAAGAGGCCGGGGCCGGGGTCAGAGCGAGCCGGCGACCTCGCGGAAGGCTTCCTTGTTGTGACGCACATCGGTGCCGCGCACGATATAGATGACGGCTTCGGCAATGCTCTTCGCATGGTCGCCGATGCGCTCGATGGCCTTGGCCACGAACATCATGTCGAGCATGGTGGAGATGGCACGTGGGTCTTCCATCACATAGGTGATGACCTTGCGGGTGAAGCCGTCGAACTCGTCGTCGATGCTGCGGTCGGTCTCGACGATGTCGACAGCGGCCTTTTCATCGAGACGCGCGAAGGCGTCGAGCGATTTGCGCAGCTGATCGATCGCCAGATCCGAGGCGTGCTGCAGATCGGAGATGCCGATGGCCACCGACGAGCCCGACTCGACGATGTCGCGTGCCATTCGGGCGATGCGTGAGGCTTCGTCACCAGCGCGTTCCAGATTGGCGATGGTCTTGGAGATGGCCATCAGCAGGCGCAGGTCGCGTGCCGTGGGCTGGCGCTTGGCGATGATTTGGGCGATGTCGCCGTCGATGTCGACTTCCATCTGGTTCACGCGTTTTTCCACCTGCAGCACGTTGCGCGCGGCCTCGATGTCGAGGTGGCGCAGCGCGTAGATGGCCTGCGCGAGCTGCGATTCGACCTGCCCGCCCATCTCGAGCACGCGGGTGGAAACGGCGTTGATTTCAGCGTCGAACTGCGACGACAGATGCTGCTTTTCCATGATGTGCTCTCCGATCAGCCAAAGCGGCCGGTGATGTAGTCCTCGGTTTCCTGCTTTTTGGGCTTGAGGAAGATCTGATTGGTCTCACCGAACTCGATGAGCTCGCCCAGGTACATATAAGCCGTGTAGTCTGACACGCGCGCGGCCTGCTGCATATTATGGGTCACGATAGCCACGGTGTAATCGCGCTTGAGCTCGATCACCAGTTCCTCCACCTTGGCCGTGGAGATGGGATCGAGCGCGGAGGTCGGCTCGTCGAGCAGCAGCACCTCGGGCTTGATCGCCACGCCACGAGCGATACACAGCCGCTGCTGCTGCCCGCCCGACAGGCTCATGCCGCTTTGCTGCAGCTTGTCTTTCACCTCGCCCCACAGCGCGGTCTTGGTCAGCGCCCATTCCACGCGGTCGTCGAGCTCCGACTTGGGCAGCTTCTCGTACAGCTTGATGCCGAAGGCGATGTTGTCGTAGATCGACATCGGAAACGGCGTGGGCTTCTGGAACACCATGCCGATCTTGGCGCGTACCAAAGCCACGTCTTCCTTGCTCGTCAGAATGTTCTGACCATCGAGCAGAATTTCGCCCTCGGCCCGCTGCTCGGGGTAGAGCTCGAACATGCGGTTGAAAATGCGCAGCAGGGTGGATTTGCCACAGCCCGACGGCCCGATGAAGGCCGTGACCTTGTTCTTGGCAATCTCCATGTTGACGTTCTTGATCGCCTTGAACTTGCCGTAATAGAAGTCCAGGTTCTTGACCGTCATGCAGGCCGGAGCCTGAGGGGTTTCAGCGACAGCGCTCATGTTGGGCCTCTCAGTGTTTTTGACGAATCAGGATGCGTGCGGTCACGTTGATGACCAGCACGCCGAAGGTAATGATCAGCACCCCGGCCCAGGCCAAGCTCTGCCAGTTGCTATAGGGGCTCATCGCGTAGTTGTAGATGGTCACCGGCAGGTTGGCCATGGGTTGCGACAGCCCCATGTTGAAGAACTGGTTGTTCAGCGCGGTGAACAGCAGGGGCGCGGTTTCACCGGCAATGCGCGCCACGGCGAGCATGATGCCGGTGAGCACCCCTGCCCGCGCCGAGCGCAGGATGACGGCGGAGATCACCTTCCACTTCGGCGTGCCCAGTGCATAGGCGGCTTCGCGCAGCGAACCCGGCACCAGCCGCAGCATGTCTTCGGTGGTGCGCACCACCACCGGCACGACCAGCAGCGCCAGCGCCACCGAGCCCGCCCAGCCCGAGAAGGTCTTGGTGTTGGCCACGATCAGCGCATAGACAAACAGGCCGATGATGATGGAAGGCGCCGCCAGCAGAATGTCGTTGATGAAGCGAGTCACCTGCGCCAGCCAGCCCCGTCCGCCATATTCCGACAGATAGACCCCGGCCATGATGCCCAGGGGCGTGCCCAGCAGCGTGCCCACGGCGGTCATGGCGAGCGAGCCGTAAATGGCGTTGAGCAGACCGCCCTCGGTCATCGGCGGCGGCGTCATCTGCGTGAACGTCGCCACGCTCAGACCGCTAAGGCCGAGTTGCAGCACGGAAAACAGAATCCAGAGCAGCCAGACCATGCCGAAGGCCATGGCCGCCAGCGAGAGGGTCAGCACGACGATATTGGTCGTTTTGCGGCGCGCGAAGTAACGCTGGCGGAAGTCGCCCTTGGCCGTCTGGCCCAGAGTCGTTGCGTTCATGAGCGGGTTCCTTCGCCTTTGGCCAGTTGCGCCAGCAGCAGCTTGGACAGCGCCAGCACAACAAAGGTGATGAAGAACAGCACCAGTCCGAGGTAGAACAGGGCTGATTGATGCAGAGGCCCGGCCTCGGCGAATTCATTGGCGAGCACCGAGGTGATGGTGTTGGCCGGTGCAAACAGCGAGGAGCTGAACGCGCTGGTATTGCCCACGATGAAGGTCACCGCCATGGTCTCGCCCAGGGCGCGCCCCAACCCCAGCATGATGCCGCCGATGACGCCAGCCTTGGTATAGGGCAGCACCACATTGCGCACCACTTCCCAGGTCGTGCAGCCGATGCCGTAGGCCGATTCCTTGAGCATGGGCGGAGTGATCTCGAACACATCCTTCATCACCGACGCGATGAAGGGAATGATCATGATGGCCAGGATCACCCCGGCCGACAGCAGGCCGATGCCCACCGGCGCGCCCTGGAACAGGAAGCCGACGCCAGGCACATTGCCGAACAGGTTCTGCAGCGGCGTCTGCAC
The DNA here is from genome assembly GCF_001418255.1 of Thiomonas bhubaneswarensis. Taxonomy (GTDB): domain Bacteria; phylum Pseudomonadota; class Gammaproteobacteria; order Burkholderiales; family Burkholderiaceae_C; genus Thiomonas; species Thiomonas bhubaneswarensis. The sequence goes on along the minus strand of NZ_LIPV01000010.1, from coordinate 43,040 downwards.
ATACTGGGCCAGCAGCGGCGCGAAAACCAGCAGGCCCCACATGCCGTAAACGATGGATGGAATGGCGGCGAGCAACTCGATGGCGGTGGCCAGAGGACGCCGCAGCCAGATGGGGGAGAGTTCAGTGAGGAACAGCGCGATGCCGAAGCTCACGGGCACCGCGATCAGCAAGGCGATGATCGAGGTGATCAACGTGCCGTAAATCATGGAGAACCCGCCGAACTGATCGCTCGTCGGATCCCAGGTCGAACTGGTGAAAAAACCCAGGCCCGTGGCCTTGATCGCAGGCCAGGCGCCGATGAACAGAGAGATGATGATGCCGACCAGCGTGGCCAGCGTGACGATGGCCGCAAGACGGGCCGCGCCGGAAAACAGCAGATCGCCCAGAGGGTTGTGTTTGCGCTTCTGCCCTGCGCCGGGATCGCCGATGAGCACCTTGGACCTTGCGTTCATGGAAGTTGTGGAATAGCTCGCAGCCATGACTGTAAATCCTTCAATCAAACTGGCCCGCACGGAACGCTCCGTGCGGGCCTGTGGCATCCCGCAATGATCGGGGCACAGGCCATGCGATCATTGCGAGGGATTTACCGCTTCAGGCTCGATTACTTCCAGACCTGCTGGCCGGAGGCCGACTTCACCGAACCCCACTCCTTGTAGATCGCTTCCTTCACAGCAGCAGGCATGGGGATGTAATCCAGACCTTCAGCTGCCTTGTCGCCATCCTTGTAGGCCCACTGGAAGAACTTGAACACGTCGGCAGTCTGCTCAGGCTTGTCGGCTGTCTTGTGCACCAGGATGTAGGTGGCGTTGGTGATCGGCCAGGAGGCGTCGCCCGGCTGGTCGGTCAGCACTTGATAGAAGGTCTTGCTCCAATCGGCGCCAGCGGCGGCAGCCTTGAAGGCGTCGATCGAAGGCTTGACCGTCTTGCCAGCCTTGTTCACCAGATCGACCACGTCGAGCTTGGGGTTCTGCTTGGCGTAGGCGTATTCCACATAGCCGATGGAGTTCGGCAGTTGCGTCACGAAGCCGGCCACGCCGGGGTTGCCCTTGCCGCCCGTGCCGACGGGCCAGTTGACGGTGGTGCCGAACTTGTACTTCTCGGCCCACTCGGGGTTGGTCTTAGACAGGTAGTTCGAGAAGATGAACGTGGTGCCCGAAGCGTCAGCACGACGCACCACGGCGATCTGCGCATCAGGCAGCTTCACGCCAGGGTTGAGCTTGGCGATGGCGGGATCGTTCCACTTGGTGATCTTGCCCATGTAGATGTCGGCCAGCACCGCACCGGTGAGCTTCATCTCGTTGGACTTGATCCCGGCGATGTTGACCACGGGCACCACGCCGCCCATAACGGTCGGAAACTGGATCAGGCCGTCCTTGGCCAGCTCTTCATCGGTCAGCGGCATGTCGGAAGCGCCGAAATCGACGGTTTTGGCCTTGATCTGCTTGATGCCGGCGCCAGAGCCCACGCCCTGATAGTTCACCTTGCCCATGCCGGCCTTGTTGAACTCGTAGGCCCACTTTTCATAGACGGGCTGGGGAAACGTGGCACCGGCGCCCGAAATTTCGAGCGCATTGGCGCTGTAAGTAGCGGCCAGAAGGGCCGAAGCCAGCAGGCTCTTGACGATAATTTTCATTGAGTGAACTCCCTGTGTTGAACGGTATGAACGGCGCAAAGCAACATGCCCGTGTGAGGCAGCGACCGACACTTTAAGACACGAATATGACATTTTCGTGTCATTCACGGGAATGCACTAATCGGCTCAAGAAACCCGTTTCTTCAGCAGGAACAGGCGCGCCACCAGATTGATCGCCAGCACGATACCCACCACCAGAAACGCTGCGGCGTAGGCCAGCGCGTGCGCCGAGGCGAACGGCTGGTTGATGAAGCTCCAGATCACATAGGTGAGATAGCCGATGGGTTCCTGCGTCAATTTGCCATTCCACAGATAGTTCGACCAGCCCGCGGTGTAGATCAGCGGCGCGGTTTCACCCACCGAAATCGCCAGCGCGAACAGCACGCCCGTGAGCACCCCGGCGCGCGCCGAGGGCAGCAGCACGCGCATCACCACCTGATGTTCCTTGCAGCCCAGCGCATACGCGGCTTCGCGCAGGCTGGCCGGGTTCTGTCGCATGGACAATTCGGTGAAGCGGGCGATGTAGGGCATGACCATGATGGCCAGGGTGATGGCCCCGGCCAGCGCCGAAAACTGCCAGCCCATGCCCACCACCAGGGTGACGTAGGCGAAGTACCCCAGCACGATGGAGGGCACACCGGTCAGCACATCGGATAGGAAGCGCACCACCCTGCCCCAACGCCCGTGGCCATATTCCGCCAGATAGATGCCGCTGAGCACGCCGATGGGCGCGGCGAGCAGCAGCGCACCGCCGCTAAGCACCAGCGAGCCTTCGATGGCATTGAGCAGCCCGCCGCTGATACCGTTGGTCACCTGGGTGAACAGGCCGATCGACAGTGCCGCGCTTCCCTTGGACAGAGTCATCCACAACAGGTCGGCAAGCGGCACCACCACCACGGCGAATGCCAGGACGCACAGCGCCGCGAACACGCCGTTGAACACCCGGCGCTTGCGTTGCCGACGGCTGACCCGCTCAGACACGATGGACGGCGATGCGGTTTGTGAGGAGGCGAGCGATGACATTGACGATGACTGCGATGATGAGCAGCACCAGGGCAATTTCCGCCAGCGAGCGAACGGCCATTCCGCTAGGGTCCTGCAAGGCGCTGTCGAGTTGGGAAGCGATGAACGCCGCCATGCTGGTGATGGGGCTATAAAGGGTGTCTGGCAGATAGTTGAGCGCGCCGCCGCTAACCATGAGCACCGCCATGGTTTCCCCCAGCGCCCGGCCCAGCGCCAGAATGACCGCGCCGATCAGCGGCACGCGCACGGCGGGCAGCAAGATGTGCAGCAGCACTTCGGCCCGGGTAGCGCCCAGCGCGAAACTCGATTCACGCATTTCGCGTGGCACCCGTTTGAGCGCCTCGACCAAGGTGCTGGTGATGACCGGCAGCACCATCAGCGCAAGAACCAGACCCGCGGTCAGCAGGCCGAAACCGCTGGTGGCCGCCCCGGAGAAGAACGGAATGAAGCCCAGCACGCGCTCCAGCAGGGGTGCAATATGGGTGAGCACCAGCGGCGCCAGCACCTCCAGTCCCCAAAGGCCGTAAACCACGCTGGGCACCATGGCCAGCAACTCGACGATCTGGGAGAAGGCGCCGCGCAGCGCATGCGGCGCGTAGTCGTTCAGAAACAGCGCCACGCCGATGCCCACGGGCACGGCCAGCAGCAGCGCAATCGCCGAACTCGCCAGGGTGCCGACGATGAACACCCAGATGCCGTAGGTCGCGCCGATAGGCACTTCAAAGCCGTAGCGCTTGACCGGGTTGGAATACAGGTTGCCGAGGTTCCAGGTTTCCGTGGTCAGAAAGTGCAGTCCGTTGAACTGGATCGCGGGCCATGAGTAGGCCGTCAGAAACACCACGATCGCCATCAGCGCAAGCGGAATCAGAGTGGAGACGGCAAGCAGTCCGGGACGGAACACGCGCATGGCTGGAAGAATTCGAGGAGGAGAAAAACACGCGCCCGGGCAGCCCCAAGGGCGGCCCGGACGGTGCGGTTTACGGTCAGTGTTACTGGATCTTGGCGATCTGCGCCTTGCTCAGTTCCTGAATGCGCGCAGGCAGGGCGATGAAGCGCACTTGTTCAAGATACTTGGCCGCGTTGCCGCCCTTGGTTTCCACCGCCCAGCCGAGAAACTCGCGGATGGCCTTGGCGGTTTCGGGGTTGGCCTGCTTGGTGTTGACGATGGCGTATTCGTAATTGATGATGGGATAAGAGTCGGCTCCGTCGGAGAACACCAGGCTCAAACGCTCATCGGCCGGTGTCTTGGCGATCAGGCCCGAGGCCGCCGCACTCACCGTCTTGGCGGTCGGCAGGAGGAAGTGACCAGCCTTGTTCTTGATCATCGCGGTGCCCAGGCCGGCCTTGGCGATTTCCTTGTGGAAGCTCACGCCGATGTAGGCGACCGAGTAAGGCGTCTGCTGGCAGGCCTGCACCATGCCGGGGTTGCCGTTGGCACCCACCCCGCCCTGCACCGCAGGCCAGGAGATGGACGTGCCGAAGCCGACGCTGTCATTCCACTTGGGCGTGGAGAACGAGAGGTACTGGCTGAAGATGAAGGTATCGCCACTGCCGTCGGTGCGGTGGATGGGCACGATGGTGTGATTGGGCAGCTTGACGCCGGGGTTCAGCGCCTTGATGGCGGCGTCGTCCCAGTTCTTGATGCTGCCGTCGTAGATGCCGGCCAGCACCGGCCCGTCGAGCTTGAGGTGCTTGTTGTTCAGACCGGGCACGTTGTAGTTGATGGTCTGGGCGGAGATGGCCAGGGGAATGTTGACGATGCTGGGGTTCTGCTTGATCTGCGCATCGGCCATGTAGGCGTCGGATGCGCCGATCTGCGCCACGCCGGAAATCGCTTCGGCGATGCCAGTGCCGCTGCCGGTGCCCTGGGTGGTGATCTTCACATCGGGGTGGGCCTTGGTGTAGTCGGGCACCCAGAGGTTGAACAGCGGGTAGAGCAGTGTGGAGCCGGTTTCCAGCAGGGTGATCTGGGAGGCTTGGGCGGGCAGCGCGAACAGACCAGAGGCGAGGGTCAGACCAGCAACAGCCAGACCGGCCTTGAGCTGGGTGCGACGGGACAGATTCAGGGACATCGTATTTCTCCGAAGGGACATTCCCCGCACTGACGGCGAGGGCTGGACGGCATTTCAGACGCCCAATATGACAACTCCGTGATACGTATGTCTTGTTACGACTGTCACAACATGACCCTGAAAAATCAAGGCCTTGCGCTGCTTTACCGGGTCACCCTGGGCCTCACTCGAGCAACGCCGCCTTGAGCGCGGAGGCCACGCGCGCGCCCTGTTCCTGCTCGGCATGCTCGACCATGATGCGCAGCACCGGTTCGGTACCGGAGGGACGGATGAGCACGCGACCACTGCCGTTGATCTGCGCCTCTGCTGCGGCGCGAGCCTGGGCAAAACCGGCGTGGTTCTTCCAGTCGAGGCCCTGAGGCAGCTTGACGTTGAGCAGTGTCTGGGAAAAAAGCTGTACCGCCTGCAGTTGTTCGCCCAGGCTGCGGCCCGTGCGCACCACCAGTTCGAGCATCTGCAAGGCGGCGACGATGCCGTCTCCGGTTGTGTGCCGATCGAGCAACAGCATGTGACCCGAGCCCTCGCCACCGAGTTGCCAGCCTCGGGCCAGCAGTTCCTCGAGCACATAGCGGTCGCCCACCGCGGCGCGCACGAATTCCATACCCTGCTGCTGCAGCGCCTTCTCAACGGCCATATTGGTCATCAGCGTGCCCACCACACCTGCGGGCTTGCGATCCATGGCCAGCAGATAGAGCAGTTCATCGCCGTTGAACAGGCGTCCGTGGCGATCGACGAGTTGCAGCCGGTCGGCATCGCCGTCGAGTGCGATGCCGTAATCGGCATGGTTGGCCCGCACCGCGCGGATCAGGGCGTCGGGTGCGGTGGCGCCAACGTCTTTGTTGATGTTGAACCCGTCGGGATGCGCGCCGATGGAGATGACTTCGGCACCCAACTCGTGGAACACCGAGGGCGCGATGTGATAGGCCGCGCCGTGGGCGCAGTCCACCACCAGACGCAGCCCCTTGAGGGTGAGGTGATTCGGAAAGGTGCTCTTGCAGAATTCGATGTAGCGCCCCGCGGCATCGTCGAGGCGCCGGGCTTTGCCGAGCTGCTCGGAGGGCACGCAACCCTCGGCCTCAGCCAAAGTGGCTTCGACTTCAAGCTCCCAGACATCCGGCAGCTTGCTGCCGCCAGACGAGAAGAATTTGATGCCGTTATCGGCGAACGGGTTGTGCGAGGCGCTGATCACCACCCCAAGATCGAGCCTTAGCGCGCGGGTGAGGTAGGCCACACCAGGCGTCGGCAGCGGCCCCACCAGCACCACATCGCAACCGGCGGCGATGAAGCCGCATTCCAGCGCCGCTTCGAGCATGTAGCCCGAAATGCGGGTGTCCTTGCCGATTAGCACTGTCGGCCTCTGCACCCCCTGATTGCGCAACACCTTGCCCGCGGCATGCCCAAGGCGCATGCCGAACTCCGGCACGATCGGGCTCTTGCCCACGTGGCCACGAACCCCATCGGTCCCGAAATACTTTCTGCTCATGCTTGCTCCGTCCAAGTTGAGATGTCCATCTGCGGCACGCGGCCTCAACGATCCAGGGCGCACCACACTTTCAATGCATCCACCGTCGGCGCGACATCATGCACACGCACGATGTCGGCGCCACCTGCGACGCAGACCATCGCTGCCGCCAGGCTGCCGGCCAAGCGGGCCGACACCTCGCGCCCCGTCAGGGCGCCGATCATGGATTTACGCGAAACCCCTATCAGCAGCGGGTAACCAGATTGTGCGATCTCGGGCAGCCGTTTCGCCAAGGTCAGATTGTGATCGAGCGTCTTGCCAAATCCAAACCCCGGATCGAGGGCGATTCTCGACCGTGCGATGCCAGCCGCCTCGGCCGCAGCGGCGCGCGCCAGCAAAAAATCGCGCACTTCGGCCAGCACGTCGGCGTAGTGCGGCGACTGCTGCATCGACTCCGGGTCGCCCTGCATGTGCATCAGGCAGACCCCCGCGGTCGAACCGGCAACCGCCTCCAGGCCGCCGGGCCGTTGCAGGGCATGGATGTCGTTGATGATGTCCACGCCGAGGTCCAGCGCACGCCGCATGGTTTCGGGCTGATAGGTATCGACCGACACCGGCACGTTCCATCGCACCACTTCTTCGAGCACCGGGCCGATCCGGGCCCACTCCTGCGCGTGCGTCAGGCGCGGAGAACCGGGCCGTGACGACTCGCCGCCAACGTCCAGAATGTCCGCCCCCTCGTCGATCAGCAGCCGTGCATGTTGCAGGGCCTGGCGCGCGTCCGCATGCTGCCCGCCGTCGGAAAAGGAGTCGGGCGTGACATTGACGATGCCCATGACCAGCGGCCGCTGTAGAGACAAAGTGAATCGACCGGCTTGCCAGTGCCTTGCCATGAAAACGCGCTCCATGAAAAAGCCCGGTCGAGGACCGGGCTGTGTACTGCTCGTGGTTCGGCTCAAACCATGTGAGCCGTCGCAACTCAGAAGCCTTCTCAGGCCGCCGTGGCCGACGGAGCGTCGGTTGCCGAACCCGTCGCCGGGGCCGAAGGCGTGCGGGGCGCCGAAGTCGGCCCGCTGCTGGGCGGCAGCTTGGGCGGCCTGGGCTCGCGTCCGGCCATGATGTCGGCCAGTTGCTCGGAGTCGATGGTTTCCCATTCGAGCAAGGCAGCCGCCATGGCGTGCATCTTGTCCTTGTTTTCTTCGATCAGGCGGCGCGCCAGGGCGTACTGCTCGTCGATGATGCGGCGGATTTCGGAATCGACCTTCTGCATGGTCTGCTCGGAGACGTGCGTGGTCTTGGTGATGGACCTGCCCAGGAACACCTCGCCTTCGTTTTCCGCGTAAACCATGGGGCCGAGCGACTCGGTCATGCCGTAGCGGGTGACCATGTCACGAGCCAGTTGGGTGGCGCGCTCGAAGTCGTTGCTGGCGCCGGTCGTCATCTGGTTCATGAAGACTTCCTCGGCGATGCGGCCGCCGAAAAGCACCGAGATCATGTTGAGCATGCGGTCACGATCCATGCTGTAGCGATCGTTCTCCGGCAACTGCATGGTGACGCCCAGCGCACGGCCACGAGGAATGATGGTGACCTTGTGCACCGGATCGGTCTTGGGCAGCAGCATGGCCACCAGCGCGTGACCGGACTCGTGATAGGCGGTATTGCGGCGCTCTTCCTCGGGCATGACCATGCCCTTGCGCTCGGCGCCCATCATGATCTTGTCCTTGGCACGCTCGAAATCTTCCATTTCGACCACGCGCGCGCTGCGGCGGGCGGCGAACAAGGCCGCTTCATTGACCAGATTGGCCAGGTCAGCGCCCGAGAAGCCCGGGGTGCCGCGCGCCAGGATGTCGGCACGGATGTCGGTGCCGACAGGAATCTTGCGCATGTGGACCTGGAGAATCTGCTCCCGGCCGCGGATATCGGGCAGGGTGACGTAGACCTGCCGGTCGAAACGACCTGGGCGCAGCAGGGCCGGGTCGAGAATGTCGGGACGGTTGGTCGCGGCAATCACGATCACGCCCAGATTGGTCTCGAAGCCGTCCATCTCGACCAGCATCTGGTTGAGGGTCTGCTCGCGTTCGTCGTTGCCACCACCCAGGCCTGCGCCGCGATGGCGACCCACGGCGTCGATTTCATCGACGAAGATGATGCAGGGCGCGTGCTTCTTGGCGTTCTCGAACATGTCGCGCACACGGGCCGCACCGACGCCGACGAACATCTCGACGAAGTCGGAACCCGAAATGGTGAAGAACGGCACCTTGGCTTCGCCTGCAATGCTCTTGGCCAGCAGCGTCTTGCCGGTACCGGGCGGGCCGACGAGCAGCACGCCGCGCGGAATGCGGCCGCCGAGTTTCTGGAATTTTTGGGGATCCTTGAGGAAGTCCACCAGTTCCTTCACGTCTTCCTTGGCCTCGTCGCAACCGGCGACGTCGGCAAAGGTCACGTTGTTGCTCGATTCATCCAGCAGACGGGCCTTGGACTTGCCGAAGCTGAAGGCACCGCCACGCCCACCGCCCTGCATCTGGCGCATGAAATAGACCCACACGCCGATCAGCAGCAGCATGGGGAACCAGGAAATGAAGATCTGCGTCAGGAACGATTGCTCCTGACGGGGAGCGCCGACGACCTCGACACCGTCTTTCACCAGATCGCCGACCATCCACAGATCGCCGGGCGAAGTGAGATTGAAGCGGCGCCCTTCGGTGGTCGTGACATCCAGAATGCCGCTCTGGTGCACGATGACCTTCTTGATGCGGCCGGCCTTGGCGTCCTGCATGAACTGGGTGTAGCTCACGGCATCCGCCGACTGCTCGGGACGGTCGAACTGCTTGAAGACCGTGAACAGGACGAGCCCGATCACGAGCCAGATCGCAATTTTGGAAAACCATTGATTATTCAAAACCAACCTCCCGAAGCAAAGCAAGCGCAGATGCCAGACATGAAGCCCATTTTAGGCATTTCAAGAGTGCGAGCGCGGCGATTGTGGAAAACCGATCCGACAAAATGGGCTATTGATTTAGCCAATCCGATCGAATTTGACAAAAAGCAACTCTGCGTTGCACTCTCCCTACGTCAGCGCTTCATTCGGGAGCTCTTTTTAGTGTGCGAGCCAGAAGGAAGGTTTCCGCGGACTTGTCGCGCGAAGCCTGCGGCTTGACGGCCTTGACCTGCTGAAACACGAGTTTGAACGCTTTCACGATCTGGCTGTAATAGCTGCCGTGAAAGGTCTTGATCACCATGGCGCCCTGAGGCTGTAGCCACCGCTGGGCAAAGTCGAGCGCCAGTTCGCTCAAGTGCTCGATTCTCGCCGCGTCGGCCGACGGTATGCCGGTGAGGTTGGGCGCCATGTCGGATAACACCACATCGACCTTGCGCCCTTCGAGCAGCGCCTCGAGCTGGCCGACCACGGCCTCCTCGCGAAAGTCGCCCTGAAGAAAGTGCACGTCGGGCACCGGTTCCATCGGCAACAGATCCAGCGCAAGAATGGTGCCCTGCACCACGCCGCCACGCATCAGCCGGTTGCGCGCGTACTGCGACCACGAGCCCGGCGTGCTGCCCAGGTCGACCACGATCTGCCCAGGGCGCAACAGCCCCTCGGCCTCGTCGATCTCCTTGAGCTTGTAGGCGGCGCGGGCCCGATAGCCTTCGCGCTGCGCCAGTTTCACATAGGGATCGTTGAGGTGATCCTGCAGCCAGGCTTTGCTGAACTTGTTTTTCTTCGCACTCGACATGGGTTCTTCAGGGACAATAGAGGGCCAGACTGACATACGGTGCTGCTGCCCGCGCCGCACACAAGCAACATGACCACATTGGAACTCACTCCGCCTTTCCGAAGCAGCCTGCGCGCCCAGGCACACGGGCTCAAACCCGTCGTGCTGATCGGCGAGCAAGGGCTCAACCCCGCCAATCTGGCGGAAATCGACGTTGCGCTCAAGGCCCACGAACTGATCAAGGTGCGCGTTTTCGGCGACGACGCCGCGGCTCGGCTGGCGATGCAACACACCATTTGCGATGCTCTGGGAGCGGCCCCGGTGCAGGCGATCGGCAAGCTGCTGGTGCTGTATCGGCCACGTCCGAAAGCGCCCAAACAGATTTCTGACGAAGAGATTCAGGACACCAAACGCGGCAAGTCGCCCCGAACCGTCAAGGTGGTGGTGCCATCGAGCAGCCCCACCCACCGGGCCAAGGTCAAACGCGTCACCCTGCTGGGCAATCAACGCCTGACCGCCACGGGCAAGGTCAAGCGCGCCAAACCACGTCTGACCAGCGCGAAAAAATCCTCACATCGCTGAAGCGCCCGCACAAAGCGCAAAGCGCTTCAGCCCGCCAAACGTCGCGCGGGCAGACGCCAGACGTAGGCGGCCACGCACAGCGCCTGCAGCGAGAACACCAGGCTGGCGATGCCGTGCCACATGCCCGCCTGCGGTGAATGGCTGTAGGCAGCCTGCAGCAGCCGGGGCACCACGCCGAACTCACCCAGGACGGCAAAGAACACGCCCCCCAGCGGCAGCAGTTGGTCTGGCGACATCGCCTTGTTCTCGGCAAAGCGTTCGAGCGAGGCGATCAGCACGCCGAAGACGATGGCGGCCAGCGCCATGATGTAGAACATGCGGCTGGCCACGGCGGCGGCGATCATTTTCTCGGGCACCGTGGCGAATGCCGTCGGCGCGCCGATGAGACCGACAGCCGTCATGCCGCCCAGCCAGAGCGCAGCAAGAAACCAGCGCGTGCGCAGGCTCGTCATTTGTAGTGAACCGCCAGAATTTCGTAGTGGCGCACGCCGCCCGGCGCGGCGACCTGGGCGACATCGCCCGACTCCTTGCCGATCAGCGCCCGCGCGATGGGGGAGTTGATGGAAATGCGCCCCTGCTTCAGATCGGCTTCATCGTCGCCCACGATCTGATAGGTGATTTCGTCGCCGCTGGATTCGTCGCTCAACTCGACCGTGGCGCCGAACACAACGCGGCCATCGGCCTGCAGTTCGCTCGGGTCGATGATCTGCGCCGTTCCTAGCTTGGCTTCGATGTCGGCGATCCGCCCTTCGATGAAACCCTGCTTGTCTCGGGCCGCGTCATATTCGGCATTTTCGGAAAGATCGCCTTGCGCACGCGCCTCGGCGATCGCCTGGATCACCGCCGGTCGTTCGATGGTCTTGAGACGATGCAGCTCTTGCTTGAGTTGTTCCGCGCCTTTGCGCGTCATGGGGGTCGCCATGGATGGGCCTCCGTCATGCTGTGAAAAAAGCCGTGAAAAAAACGAGCACCGCAGCGGCTTGCGCTGCGGTGCTCGATGCGGGCGGATTTTACGCCGTCGCGAAGGATTGCAAAGGGTAGACCGCGATTTTCTGCAGTTGTTTCATGCCTTCGACGGCGGCCAGGGCACCCGAAATCGTGGTGTAGGTCGTGACCCGCGCGGCCAGCGCCGAGGTACGGATAGCGCGTGAATCGGCGATGGCATTGCGCCGCTCCTCCACCGTGTTGATCACCAGCACGATTTCGTCGTTCTTGAGCATGTCCACGATGTTGGGGCGGCCTTCGGTGACTTTGTTGATCACCTGAACCTCGACCCCGGCCGCGGCGATGGCGGCCGCGGTGCCGCGCGTGGCCACCACGCCGAAGCCCATGGCCACCAACTGCCGCGCCACTTCCACGGCGTCGGGCTTGTCGCTCTGCTTGACCGAAAGAAACACCTTCCCACCCGCCTTGGGATCAGGAAGACGCGTGCCCGCCGCGAGCTGCGACTTGACGAAGGCCTCGCCGAAGGTCTGCCCCACACCCATGACTTCGCCGGTGGACTTCATCTCGGGACCGAGGATGGGGTCGACGCCGGGGAACTTGCTGAAGGGGAACACCGCCTCCTTCACACAGTAGTAAGGCGGCGTGACTTCGCGGGCTATGCCTTGCTGCGCCAGCGTCTGACCGGCCATGCAGCGCGCCGCGATCTTGGCAAGCTGCAAGCCCGTGGCCTTGGAGACGTAGGGCACGGTACGAGAGGCCCGCGGGTTCACTTCGAGCAGGAAGATGCGATCCTCGCCGTCCTGTTGCTGGATGGCGAACTGCACATTCATCAGACCGACGACCTGCAGCCCGTGGGCAAGCTTGACCGTCTGCTCCTTGATGCGCGCCACCGTGGCGGCCGACAGCGAGTACGGCGGCAGCGAGCAGGCCGAGTCGCCGCTGTGCACCCCGGCCTGCTCGATGTGCTCCATGACGCCGCCGATGAACACCTGGGTGCCGTCGCTGATGGCGTCGACATCGCATTCGATGGCGTCATTGAGAAAGCGATCGAGCAGCACCGGCGAGTCGTGGCTGACCTTCACCGCCTCGCGCATGTAGCGCTCGAGGTCGCGCTGTTCGTGCACGATCTCCATGGCACGACCGCCCAGCACGTAGCTAGGACGCACGACCAGCGGGTAGCCGATTTCCTCGGCCCGCGCCAGCGCCTCGGCTTCCGAGCGCGCGGTGCGGTTGGGCGGCTGCAGCAGGCCGAGCTGCTCGACCAGATGCTGGAATCGCTCGCGGTCTTCGGCCATGTCGATCATGTCGGGACTGGTGCCGATGATGGGCACCCCATTGGCCTCCAGATCGAGCGCGAGCTTGAGCGGCGTCTGCCCGCCATATTGCACGATCACACCGACGGGCTGCTCCTTGTCGACAATCTCCAGCACGTCTTCGAGCGTGAGCGGCTCGAAATAAAGGCGGTCGGAAGTGTCGTAGTCGGTGGACACGGTCTCGGGATTGCAGTTGACCATGATGGTCTCGAAACCATCCTCGCGCATGGCCAGCGCCGCGTGCACGCAGCAGTAGTCGAACTCGATACCCTGCCCGATGCGGTTGGGCCCGCCGCCCAGCACCATGATCTTCTTGCGCTGGGTGGGCAGCGCCTCGCACTCCTCGTCGTAGGTCGAGTACAGATAGGCGGTCTCGGTGCCGAACTCGGCGGCGCAGGTGTCCACGCGCTTGAACACCGGCCGCACCTGCAGCGCACGGCGGCGCTCGCGCACGGCGGTCTCGGTGGTGTGCAGCAACTTGGCCAGGCGCCGATCGGAAAACCCCTTCTGCTTGAGCGCGTAGAGATGGTCGCGGTCGAGCTTGTCGAGGGTGTGGTGGCGTTCCAGATCCAGCTCGGTCTGCACGATGTCTTGTATCTGAGCCAGAAACCACGGGTCGATGCGGGTGAGCTGATGCACTTCGTCCAGGCTCATGCCCTGCGCAAAGGCGTCGCCCACGTACCAGATGCGCTCGGGGCCGGGCTCGCCCAGCTCCTTTTCCAGCACCTCGCGGTCCTGCGTCTTTTCGTTCATGCCATCGACGCCGACTTCGAGCCCACGCAGCGCTTTCTGGAAGCTCTCCTGGAAGGTCCGGCCCATGGCCATGACCTCGCCCACCGATTTCATCTGCGTGGTCAGACGCGAGTCGGCCTGGGGAAACTTCTCGAAGGCGAAGCGCGGCACCTTGGTGACCACGTAGTCGATGGTCGGCTCGAACGAGGCCGGCGTGACGCCGCCGGTGATGTCGTTGCGCAACTCATCCAGGGTGTAGCCCACGGCCAGCTTGGCCGCGATCTTGGCAATCGGAAAGCCGGTGGCCTTCGACGCCAGCGCCGAGGACCGGCTCACCCGCGGGTTCATCTCGATGACGATCAGGCGCCCGTCCTTGGGGTTTACCGCGAACTGCACGTTGGAGCCGCCGGTATCGACGCCGATCTCGCGCAGCACCGCGATGCTGGCGTTGCGCATGATCTGGTATTCCTTGTCGGTCAGGGTCTGCGCCGGGGCGACGGTGATCGAGTCGCCCGTGTGCACGCCCATCGGGTCGAGGTTTTCGATGGAACAGACGATGATGCAGTTGTCCGCGCTGTCGCGCACCACTTCCATCTCGAACTCTTTCCAGCCGATCAGCGATTCCTCGATGAGCAGTTCGCTGGTGGGCGAGGCCTCCAGGCCGCGCTTGCAGATGATCTCGAACTCTTCCGGGTTGTAGGCAATGCCGCCGCCGGTGCCACCCAGAGTGAAGCTGGGGCGGATGATGACCGGAAAGCCGATCGACTTCTGGACGCCCCAGGCTTCTTCCATGCTGTGCGCAATGCCCGAGCGCGCCGAGCCCAGGCCGATGCGCGTCATGGCCTGCTTGAACTTCTGGCGATCTTCGGCCATGTCGATGGCCGCGGGCTTGGCGCCGATCAGTTCCACGCCGTACTTGCCCAGCACGCCGTTGTGGTGCAGATCGAGCGCACAGTTCAGCGCGGTCTGCCCGCCCATGGTCGGCAGGATGGCGTCGGGCCGCTCCTTCTCGATGATGGTCTCGACCACCTGCCAGGTGATGGGCTCGATGTACGTCACGTCGGCCGTTTCCGGGTCGGTCATGATGGTGGCCGGGTTACTGTTGACCAGAATGACCTTGTAGCCTTCTTCACGCAGGGCCTTGCAGGCCTGGGCGCCCGAATAGTCGAACTCGCAGGCCTGGCCGATGATGATGGGGCCGGCCCCGATGATCAGAATGCTTTTTATGTCGCTGCGCTTGGGCATGGGCGAGTCTCTTTATGCAGATGAATTCAGGAAAAATCAGTGGGTTCTCGCCGTGGCTGCCAGCGCCAGCTTGACGCCGAAGCCCAAAAAGCCCGCGCCAGTCGCGCCCATCGTCAGGGCTGAAAGCCGACGCCTGCGACGGAAGGCGTCAGCGACCCTTGCACCGCCGAAAATCAGCACCGAGAGGTAGAGCGCGCTGAAAAACTGCACGATCAGCCCGAGTAGCAGGAACGACAGCGCCGGATGCGGGTAGTGCGGGTCGACGAACTGAATAAAGAACGAGACGAAAAACAGAATGGCCTTGGGGTTGAGCAGGCTGATGAACAAGGCCTTGCGAAACGGGCTCTCCAGCCGCTTGCCGCTCGGATGCGGTGGCATGTGAGCATAAGTGGCGGCATGGGCATGCAGACCGGTATCGGGCGTGCGCCAGCGCTTCCAGGCAGCGCGCAGCATGTTGATGCCCAGCCAACCCAGATAGAGCGCGCCTGCGGCCTGCACCAGGTGGTAGAGGGTCAGATTGGTTTCGAGCAGCGACGCCGCACCGGCGGCGGCCAGCACCATCAGCACCGTGTCGCCCAGAAACACGCCCATCGCCCCCAGATAGCCCTGGCGCACCCCGCGCTGTGCGGCCACGCTGAGCACATAGAGCGAGTTCGGCCCTGGCAGCAGGACGATGAAAATCACCCCGAGCACATAGGTCCACAGATTGACGACGCCGAACATCTGCAATCTCCTGCTCAGGCGCGATCCATCAGACCGACGAAGCGATCGAACAGATAGCCGATGTCGTGCGGGCCGGGGCTGGCCTCGGGGTGGCCCTGGAAGCAGAACGCCGGTTTGTCCTTCCAGGCCAGGCCCTGCAACGTGCCGTCGAACAGTGAGACATGCGTGGTGCGCACCGTGTCGGGCAGACTGGCCGCATCCACGGCGAAACCGTGGTTCTGGCTGGTGATGGACACCCGGCCGCTGTCCAGGTCTTTCACCGGATGGTTGGCGCCGTGATGACCGAACTTCATCTTGAACGTCTTGCCCCCAGCCGCCAGCCCCATGATCTGATGCCCGAGGCAGATACCGAAGGTCGGCACGCCGGCGGTGATGATCTGCTGCGTCGCCGCAATGGCGTAGTCACAGGGCTCCGGGTCGCCCGGGCCGTTGGAGAGAAACACGCCGTCGGGCCGCATCGCCAGCACCTCGGAGGCGGGCGTCTGCGCCGGCACCACCGTCACCCGGCAGCCCCGCGCAGCCAGCAGACGAAGGATGTTGTATTTCACGCCGAAGTCGTAGGCCACCACATGCCTGACGGGGCGATCCATCTCGCCATACCCCTCCTGCAGCGACCAGTCGGTCTGCGACCACTCGTAGGCCTTCGTCGTGGAGACGACGCGCGCCAGATCCATGCCGGCCAGACCGGCGAAACCGCGCGCAGCGCTTATCGCCGTCTGCACCACGACATCGGTGAGTTCCTGCCCGGCTTCCAGCGCCATGATGCAGCCGTTTTGCGCGCCGTGGGTGCGCAGGTGGCGCGTCAGGCGGCGGGTGTCGATACCGGCAATCGCCACCGTGCCCTGGGCGCGCAGATAGTCGCCGAGCGACTGCTGGCTGCGGTAGTTCGACAGCAGCGTGGGCAGGTCTTTGACGACAAGCCCGGCGGCGTGCACCTTGGCGGCCTCGACGTCTTGCGCATTGACACCGACATTGCCGATGTGCGGGTAGGTCAGAGTGACGATCTGGCGGCAGTAGCTCGGATCGGTCAGGATTTCCTGGTAGCCGGTGATCGAGGTGTTGAACACGACTTCGCCTACCGTCTGCCCCATCGCGCCTATCGAATGTCCGCGAAAAATCGAGCCGTCGGCGAGAACCAGGACGGCTTTGGGCAGCATGGGCAACATGAAAATTCTCCGGTGAGCGCCGGGATATTGGAATGGATCGGCGGCCTGACCGGTCGATCTGGGGCGTGTCCGAGGCAAGGGCTCCGAGAGCCATTTGCCCGTTCATCGCACCCCTTGGGAGGACGCCGCATCGCGCAGACGCCTCAGGCGCACAAAAGTGGACGGATTATATTCACGCCGTCTGCCGCGATGAACACGATTACCGCCCCCGCATTAGCCCCCCGCCCGTTTCCTCTGCTCGCGCTCGCGTTGGGGGTATTGCTCGCCCACGCCCTGTTTCTGGCGTGGTTGCTGTTCACCCCGCCCCCACCGCCCGACAAACCGGAGCAGCGCCTGGAATGGGTGAGCCTGATCAAGCCACCGCCCCGCACCGAGCCCACGCAGGCGCCACAGTTGCCGACGCCGCAACCGCCCCCCGCCCGCCCGACACCGCGCCCGGCGCCAACCCGGCCTGAGGCGCATCGCTCACCCGTGCATCGGGCCGAGCCCGCCAAGCCTGCGCCGCGTGTGGCGACGCAGGAGCCTGTCGCGCCAACGGCGCCGACCAAGGCCGCAGCCCCCACGACGATGCCAACCGCAGCCGCCCCGACGCCGCATCCCGCTCCTGCTTCGCCCAAGGCGCCGACGCCCGAGACGCTTGAGGCCGCGCACGCGACCGCACACCCCGCAACCGCCGCCTCCGCGCCGACCGTTGCGCCCCCCGTCGTGGAAACCGCGGCGTCCTATCAGGCCGACTATCTCGACAACCCGCCGCCGACCTATCCGCAGTTGTCGCGTCAGTTGGGCGAGGAAGGCACCGCCCTGCTCAAAGTTCAGGTCGGCTCGGACGGGCGGCCGCTGCAGATCCGGCTTCTGTCATCCACCGGCTTCCCCAGGCTGGATGAAGCCGCCGAGGCGGCGGTGGCGAAATGGCGCTTCGTCGCGGCGACTCGCAACGGACAGTCCATCACGTCCTGGGTGCTGGTGCCGGTCAAGTTCCGCATCCTCAACTGAGTAACGCCCGGTCCAAGATGGCCGCGCTGTCGCACGTAGTCGAGAGCGTGCCAAAGCCCCCGCCCCATTCGCCGCCCAGACGGGACGCGCAAAACGGCTCGGCAATGGCTTGCGGCGCGTGTTGCAGCAGCAGCGCGGCCTGCATGGCGAGCACGATATCGTGGCTGACGCTGCGGGCCTCGGCCTGCAGACCCTCGGGCTGTCGCAGCCTGGCCGCCAGACGCCGGACATGCGCGTCGAAGTGGGCGTTGCGCCCCTGGGCCGGGGCGAGTTCGGCCATCAGCGCATCGAGGGTGCGCGGGTTCTTGCCGAGCGCGCGCAGCACGTCCAGGCACATCACGTTGCCCGACCCCTCCCAGATGGAATTGACCGGCATTTCGCGGTAGATGCGCGCCTGCACGTCGTCTTCCACATAGCCGTTGCCGCCCAGCACTTCCATGGCCTCGGCGGCGAGCTCGGCACCGCGCTTGCAGATGCGGAACTTGGCCGCAGGCGTGAGCAGACGACGCAGCAGCGACTGCGCCTCGTCGTGCTGGGCGTCGAAGGCCTCGGCCAGACGCATGGCCAGGGCGATGGCCGCCTCCACTTCCAGCGCCATGTCAGCGAGCACGTTGCGCATCAGCGGCTGGTCGATCAGCGCCGCGCCGAAAGCCAGCCGATGCCGCGCATAGTGCACCGCCTGACTGAGCGCCTGGCGCATCAGGCCAGTGGTGCCCAGCACGCAATCGAGCCGGGTGTAGGTACCCATTTCCAGGATGGTGGGAACGCCGCGGCCTTCCGCGCCGAGCAGATGCCCCCAGGCCCCCTGGAACTCCACTTCCGACGAAGCGTTGGAGCGATTGCCGAGTTTGTCCTTGAGCCGCTGGATCAGCACCGGGTTCTTGCTGCCGTCGGGTACCCAGCGAGGCACGAAGAAGCAGCTCAATCCACCCGGGGTCTGCGCCAGCACGAGATGAGCGTCGCACTGCGGCGCGGAAAAAAACCATTTGTGGCCGGTCAGCCGCCAGCCGCCCGCGCCGTCGGGTTCGGCGCGGGTGGTGTTGGTGCGCAGATCGGAGCCGCCCTGTTTCTCGGTCATGCCCATGCCGATCAGCCCCCCGCGTTTCTGTGCCAGCGGCAGATCACGCGGGTCGTACTCGGGACGCAGCAGAACGGACAACGCCTCGCGTACGAGCCCGGCGTCACGCGCCAGCGCGGGTATCGCGCCATAGGTCATGGTGGTCGGACACATCGATCCGGCTTCGATCTGCGTCTGCAGGATGAAGCCCGCGGCCCGCGCCGCATGCGCTCCATGTCGAGCTTGCGCCCACGGCCCGGTGTGCAGGCCGCGCCGGGCGATGTCGGCCATCAAACCATGCCAGGCGGGGTGAAATTCGATCTCGTCGAGCCGATGGCCGCGCGCGTCGAAGCTGCGCAGAAGGGGCGGATACTGGTTGGCCAGATGCCCTAGCGCAAAGCTGGCCGCGGTGCCGAGTTCCTCGCCCTGGCGAGTGAGATCGGGCACGGCCCAGGCAGCGCCAGCCCGATCCACGGCCTCGCGCAGCGCCGGATCGGCGCCGAACAGGTTGTAATCCTGCAAGGGCGGGGCCTGATTGGTCACGGTGTGGGTGGGCCAGGTCATGTCGTCTCCTCCAAACAGCGATTTGCTGCGCTGATTGCACTCTCTTGCTCAGTCGGACGCAAGACTTGCCCCGTTACCATGCTCGGCTACCGTCGAATTTCCATTGCCTTACCCCGGCCAGGCCACGCCTTCGCCCTTCGTTCATGCCGCATTCCTCGTCAGACTTCGCTTCCTCCCACGCCGACCCGAGCCGCAACCTGACGCGCTGGCTGTTCGTCGGCCTCGTCATTCTCTGGTTGGGCACGCTGGGCTGGCGCGATCTGGTGCCCACCGATGAAGGGCGCTACGCCGAAATTCCGCGCGAAATGGTGGTTTCGGGCGACTGGGTCACGCCTCGGCTCGACGGCTTCAAGTACTTCGAGAAGCCGCCCCTGCAATATTGGGCGACGGCGGTGACTTACGAACTGTTCGGCTTCGGCGAGTGGCAGGCGCGGCTTTGGACCGGGCTCACCGGACTGCTGTCCATCGTGTTCGTCGGCTGGGCAGGCGGGCGACTGTTCAACCGGCGCACCGGAATCTTCGCTGCGGCAGTGCTGGCCAGCATGTTCTATTGGAACGCGATGAGCCACATCAACACGCTGGACATGGGCACCGCCGCCACCATGTCGGCCAGCCTGTTGGCGTTTCTTCTGGCACAGCGCCCAGACGCCAGCCGCGCACAGACCCGCGGGTGGATGTGGGCCTGCTGGGCATTCATGGCGCTGGCCGTGCTGTCGAAGGGGCTCATCGGCATCCTGCTGCCCGGAGCGGCCTTGGTGCTCTACACCCTGATCTACCGCGACTGGCGGCTGTGGACACGGCTTTACATCGTCAGCGGGCTGGTGGTCTTTCTGGCCATCGCCGCGCCCTGGTTCGTCTGGGTGCAGGTGCGCAACCCCGAGTTCTTCGACTACTTCTTCATCTACCAGCAGTTCACCCGCTTTCTCACCAACGAGCTCAAACGGCCCGGGCCCTGGTGGTATTTCATTCCCATCCTGATCCTGGGTGTTCTGCCCTGGCTGGGCAGTCTGGTCCCGGCCCTGATCGGCGGCGCCCGGCAACCGGCGCTGCGCGGCGCGGCCTTCGGCAGCGCGCAGGGCCGCACCCTCCACGCCCAGGGCATGCTGGTGATCTGGGCGGTGCTGATCTTCGTGTTCTTCAGCATTTCCAAATCGAAGCTGCCGTCGTACATCCTGCCCATCTTTCCGGCGCTGGCGCTGCTGATCGGCGACCATCTCGACCGAGCGCCCCGGGGTGCGCTGCGCTGGCAGTTCGCGCTGCTGGCCGTTCTCGGGCTGGCGGCGATGATCGGTTTCACGCAGTTGCATCGTTTTGGCAACGCCTACACCTCGGGCGCGCTGTATCAGCAATTCGGCTGGTGGCTTGAAGGCACGGCCGTGCTCGCGTTGCTTGGCGGTGTGGCAGCCTGGCGGCTGGAGGGACAGGCGCGGCGCACCGCGGCCGTACTGGTGGTCTGCGTGGCGATGACGCTGGGTTTTTCGCTGGGCATTCAGCAATTCCAGATTCTCGGGCGCACCGTGTCGACCAAGGACGTGGTACAGGCCATTCGCCCCTGGATTCATCCGGGGCAGCCGTTCTACGCCGTGGGCACTTACGACCAGACCCTGCCGTTCTACCTCGACCGCACGGTGACGCTGGTGGAGTATCAGGGCGAGCTGCATTTCGGCATCGCGCAGCAACCCAGCCTGTGGGTGCCCACCTATGCCGATTTCGCCAAACGCTGGACTGCGGATCGTCTGCCTCTGGCGCTGATGCCGCCCTCCACCCTGCCCGTGTTGCAAGACCTGCACATCCCCATGACGGTGATCTACCGCACGACCCGCTTCGTCGTCATCGCCAAGCCGGGACAGGACTATGGCGCTGCGGCGCAGGCTGCGGCCGCGCGTCTGCCTGCTGCATGGAACGAAGGCAAATCGCTCGTTGCCCCTGGAGGTCAACCATGAGCGCGGTGGCTTTCGCCCTGGTGCTCACCGGGGTGCTGCTCAATGCCGCGGCGCAGCTGCTCATCAAGTCGGGGGCGGAAACGGTGGGGCGCTTCAGCTTCACCGCAGGCAATATCTGGCACGCCGGGTTGCACTTCGCCCTGCAATGGCAGATTCTGCTGGGGCTGACGTTCTACGCGGTGTCGGTAGTGGTGTGGATTCTGGCGCTCACCCGGGTGCAGGTCTCCATCGCCTACCCGATGCTGTCGCTCGGCTATGTGGTCACCGCTTTTGCCGCGTGGTGGCTATTCGGCGAAGCGCTCACAGTGCAGAAACTCGTCGGCATCGCCATCATCATCGTGGGCGTCATCGTCGTCGCCCGAGCCTGATCGTCTGCGCATGAACCCTCAAGACATTCTTCCCTTCACTCGTCCCGAGATCGACGAAGACACCATCGCCGGTGTCGTCGAAGTGCTGCGTTCGGGCTGGATCACCACCGGGCCGTGGTGCGCGAAGTTCGAGCAGGCGCTGTCCGATTATTTCGGCGGCCGCCCGGTGCTCGCCTACGCCTCTGGCACGGTGACCATGGAGATTGCGCTGCGGCTGCTGGGCATCGGCCCGGGCGATGAGGTCATCACCACGCCGCTGTCCTGGGTGGCCACCAGCAACGTGATCCTCACGGTCGGGGCCACGCCGGTGTTCGCCGACATCGACCCCGTCACCCGCAACATCGATGCGAGCCGCATCGAGGCCGCCATCACCCCGCGCACGCGGGCGATCCTGCCGGTGCATCTGGCCGGACTGCCCGCCGATCTGGATGCGATCTACGCCATCGCGGCGCGGCACGGGCTGCGGGTGATCGAAGACGCGGCGCAGGCCATCGGCAGTATGTGGCAGGGGCAACGCATCGGCAGCTTCGGCGACTTCGCCTCGTTCAGCTTTCATCCCAACAAAAACATCACCTCCATCGAAGGTGGTTGTCTGGTGCTGCCCAGTGGCGCCGACGTCGATCTGGCCCGCAGGCTGCGGCTGCAAGGCGTGCAGCGCAGCGGACTCGACGGCATGGAGGTCGATGTCGTCGGCGGCAAGTCCAACCTCACCGACGTGGCCGCACGCGTGGGCTGGGGGCAGCTTCAGCGTGTGGACGAGTTCAACGCCCGCCGCCGCGAACTGGCGCGGCAGTACTTCGCCGCGTTCGACGCCCTGAACATCGAGGCACGCGGCATTCAATTGCCGCCGCGCGACTTCGCGCAGAGCAACTGGCACATGTTCCAGATCGTGCCGCCGCCGCAGGTTCAGCGAGCCGCACTGATGCAGGCGCTCAAGGACCGCGGCATCACCACCGGCGTGCACTATCCCGCCATCCATCTGTTCAGCCTGTACCGGGCGCGAGGCTTCAAGCCCGGCGACTTTCCCCACGCCGAAGCCGTGGGCGGGGCCATCCTCACCCTGCCGCTGTTCCCCGCCATGCAGGACAGCGACGTCACCCGCGTGACTTCGGCGCTCGACGCCGTGCTGCGACAATTCGGTCTATGACTCTGCACCCGCATCCCGCCGTTTCGGTGGTCGTCCCCGTCTACAACGAAGAGGCCGGACTCGCCGCCCTGTTCGCCCGCCTCTACCCCGCGCTCGATGCGCTGAACGAACCCTACGAGATCCTGTTCGTCAACGACGGCAGCCGCGACCGCTCCGCCGCCCTGCTGGCCGCGCAGCAACGCCTGCGCCCGGACGTCACCCGCGTGGTGCTGTTCAACGGCAACTACGGCCAGCACATGGCCATCCTGGCCGGTTTCGAGCACACCCGCGCGCCCATCGTCGTCACCCTCGACGCCGACCTGCAGAACCCGCCGGAGGAAATCGGTCGCCTGGTCGCGAAGATGCGCGAGGGCTACGACTACGTCGGCACCATACGCCGCATGCGCCAGGACAGCTGGTTCCGCCGCAACGCGAGCAAAGCCATGAACTGGACGCGCGAGAAGATCACCAGCGTGCGCATGACCGACCAGGGCTGCATGCTGCGCGCCTATGGCCGCGACGTGGTGGACACGGTAAACCGCTGCACCGAGTCCAACACCTTCGTTCCCGCTCTGGCCTACACCTTCGCGCTCAAACCCACCGAGATCGAAGTGGCGCACGAGGAGCGGCAGGCGGGCGACTCGAAGTATTCGCTGTTCAAGCTCATCCGGCTGAACTTCGACCTGGTCACCGGGTTTTCGCTGGTGCCGCTGCAGCTCATGTCGTACTCGGGCATCCTGCTGTCGCTCGCCTCCGGCGCGCTGTTCCTCTACCTCATGGTGCAGCGCTTCGTCGAAGGCTCGCAGGTGCAGGGCGTGTTCACCCTGTTCGCCATCACCTTCTTCCTGCTCGGCGTGGTGCTGTTCAGCATCGGCCTTCTGGGCGAATACATCGGGCGCATCTACGAGCAGGTGCGCGGTCGTCCGCGCTACCTGGTGCAGGCCGTGCTGCAGGATATGCCGCCCGAGCCCGGCGTGTTCGTCCCGCAACCGCTTGCCACGCCCCAAGCCGAGCCCTCCTCCGCTGTCAGGCTGCCGTGAAAGCCGTCGTCTTCGCCTATCACAACGTCGGCGTACGCTGCCTCAAGACGCTGCTGGCGCGCGGCGTGCAGGTCAATCTCGTCGTCACCCACCCCGACAGCCCGGGCGAAACGCTCTGGTTCGATCGCGTGGCCGATGTCGCCGCCGAGGCCGGCATTCCGGTGATCCTGGTCGACGAGACGGTGGACAATTCGATCATCGACCGCGTCGTGGCGCTCGCCCCCGACTATCTGTTTTCCTTCTATTTCCGTCGCATGCTGCCCGCGCGGCTCCTGGCCGCGGCACGCATCGCCGCGTTGAACATGCATGGCTCGCTGTTGCCCAGATACCGGGGTCGTGTGCCGGTGAACTGGGCCGTGCTGCACGGTGAAACCGAGACCGGCGCCACGCTGCACGTCATGGAGATCAAGCCCGACGCGGGCGACATCGTCGCGCAGCAAGCCGTGCCCATCCTGCCCGACGATACGGCCAAGGACGTATTCGACAAGGTCACGGTCGCCGCCGAAATGACGCTGTGGAACGTGCTGCCGAAACTGCAGCGCGGCGAGGTGCCGCGTCGCGCCAACGACCTGGCCGCGGGCAGCTACTTCGGCGGACGCAAGCCCGAAGATGGCCGCATCGACTGGGCTCAACCCGCGCAGGCCATCTACAACCTCATCCGCGCCGTGGCCCCGCCCTACCCTGGTGCCTTCTTCGAGCTGCAAGGCAGACGGTTCATCGTCGCCCGCGCGCGGCTGGCGCGCCCCGATCTGACCGCTCAGCTTCCCGCCCGTGCAGCACCAGGCCTGCATTGGGCGCAAGGTCAACTTCTGGCCAAGGCAGGTGATGGCGGCGTCATCCACATCCGCGAACTTTGGCTTGCCGAGCAGCCCGGCAAGCCACTGAGCGCACAACAACTATCGGAACTCGCAAGGCTTCAACCATGAAAAAAATCCTCATCCTCGGCGTCAACGGCTTCATCGGTCACCATCTGTCCAAGCGCATCCTCGCCACCACCAACTGGCAGGTGTACGGCATGGACATGAACACCGACCGCATCGACGATCTGCTGCCGAATCCGCGCTTCAAGTTCTTCGAAGGCGACATCACCATCAATAAAGAGTGGATCGAGTACCACGTGCGTAAATGCGACGTGATCCTACCGCTGGTGGCCATCGCCACGCCCGCCACCTATGTGAAGGCGCCGCTGCGGGTGTTCGAACTCGACTTCGAGGCCAACCTGCCCATCGTGCGCGCCGCAGTGAAGCACAAGAAGCATCTGGTGTTTCCGTCCACATCCGAGGTCTACGGCATGAGCAGCGATGCCGAGTTCGACCCCGAGAACTCGCCGCTGACCTACGGCCCGATCAACAAGCCACGCTGGATTTACGCCTGCTCCAAGCAGTTGATGGACCGCGTCATCGCCGCCTACGGCCAGCAGGAAGGCCTGAACTACACCCTGTTCCGCCCGTTCAACTGGATCGGCGCCGGGCTCGACACCATCTTTTCCGCCAAGGAGGGCAGTTCACGCGTGGTCACCCAGTTCCTGGGGCACATCGTGCGCGGCGAGAGCATCAGCCTGGTCGATGGCGGCCAGCAAAAGCGCGCGTTCACAGACATCGACGACGGCATCGACGCACTGATGAAAATCATCGAAAACAAGGACGGCGTGGCCAGCGGCCAGATTTACAACATCGGCAACCCGGCCAATAACCACTCCATCCGCGAGTTGGCCGAGCGCATGCTGCGCCTGGCCGCCGAGATTCCCGAATACGCCGCATCCGCTGGGCAGGTCAAACTAGTGGAGACCAGCTCCGGCGCCTACTACGGCAAGGGCTACCAAGACGTGCAGAACCGCGTGCCCAAGATCGTCAACACCATGCGCGATCTGCAATGGGCGCCCAAGGCCGATCTGGACACGGCTCTGCGCAAGATTTTCGACGCCTACCGCGGCCAGATCGCGCAGGCGCGCGCCCTGATGGACGAGACCGGCAACTGATCCACCGGCCCGTTGTCTTAGAATGCAATGTGACGGGCCGCCTCGCATCGCGGCGCGGTGAACCGGGTCAGGTCGGGAACGAAGCAGCCACAGCCGTTTACCGTGAGTGCCGGGGGAACGGCTCGTCACCCTCATACCCCCTGAAGGCTTGTGTGCCGCGTCATCTGACGGTCTGATCGCCTGCGATCTCCAGCTTTCACCTTGACTCTGATGCTGAATCCATGAGCCATGTTCAGCGCCACAGTCGCAATTTGTGTCAAAATCCCCCGCAATTCTTTCCAACGAGGTGACCATGGCTAGCGAACTGATCAAACACACCAATGACGCGGATTTCGAGCAGGATGTGCTGAAATCGGGCGTTCCCGTTCTGGTGGATTTCTGGGCCGAGTGGTGCGGTCCGTGCCGCATGATCGCGCCCACGCTCGACGAGATGGCCAGCGAATACCAGGGCAAGCTGGCGATCATGAAAGTGAACGTCGATGAAAACCGCACCATTCCGGCGAAATTCGGCATTCGCGGCATCCCGACGCTGCTGCTGTTCAAGAACGGCGAACTCGCCGGCAACAAGGTCGGTGCCGCCTCGAAGTCTCAATTGACGGCCTTCGTCGACGCTCATCTATAATTTTGTCCATAGCGCGGTCACCCCACCGCGCAAAATCCCCAGACTGAACAGCTGCTCCAGGCTGTTCAGCCGCCGTGATACCCCCTGCACGGCCACGTCCCGCCCTCACGGTTCCCACGTTTTTCTTCGCTGCCGCCGCGTGCCGAACTGACGCACGCACCGTCTGACGACAAGGTCCGACGCAGCCGCTCCTCCCCGAGTTTTCACCATGCATCTGTCCGAACTCAAAGCGACGCACGTCTCCAAACTGCTCGAAATGGCGCAGTCCCTGGAGATCGAGAACGCAAGCCGACTGCGCAAGCAGGAGCTGATGTTTGCCATCCTCAAGCGCGTGGCCCGCAACGGCGAACAGGTCTTCGGCGACGGCTGCCTCGAGGTTCTGCCCGACGGCTTCGGTTTTCTGCGCGCGCCCGAATCGAGCTACATGGCGTCGCCCGACGACATCTACATTTCGCCCAGCCAGATCCGCCGCTTCAACCTGCATACCGGCGACTCGATCGAAGGCGAAGTGCGGGTGCCCAAGGATGGCGAGCGCTACTTCGCGCTGGTCAAGGTGGACCGCGTCAACGGCGTGAGCCCGGAGGAAAACAAGAACAAGATCATGTTCGAGAACCTCACGCCGCTGTTCCCCACGGAACATCTGCGTCTGGAACGCGACATCAAGGGCGAGGAAAACATCATCGGCCGGGTGATCGACATCATCGCCCCGATCGGCAAGGGCCAGCGCGGCCTGCTGGTCGCCCCGCCCAAGAGCGGCAAGACCGTGATGCTGCAGGCTCTGGCCCATGCCATCACGTCCAATCACCCTGAAGTCGTGCTCATCGTGCTGCTGATCGACGAGCGGCCGGAAGAAGTGACCGAAATGCAGCGCTCGGTGCGTGGCGAGGTCGTCAGTTCCACCTTTGACGAACCCGCCGTGCGACATGTGCAGGTCGCCGAAATGGTGATCGAAAAGGCCAAGCGTCTGGTCGAGCTGAAGAAGGACGTGGTCATTCTGCTCGACTCCATCACCCGCCTGGCCCGGGCCTACAACACCGTCGTGCCGACCTCGGGCAAGATCCTCACCGGCGGCGTGGATGCCAATGCGCTGCAGCGCCCCAAGCGCTTTTTCGGAGCGGCGCGCAACATTGAAGAAGGTGGGTCGCTGACCATCATCGGCACCGCGCTGGTCGATACCGGCAGCCGCATGGACGAAGTAATCTACGAAGAGTTCAAGGGCACCGGCAATATGGAAATCCACCTGGATCGCCGCCTGTCGGAAAAGCGTGTCTACCCTGCCATGCTCATCAACCGCTCGGGCACGCGCCGCGAAGAACTGTTGCTCAAGCCCGAAATCCTGCAGAAAGCCTGGATTCTGCGCAAGCTGCTCTACCCGATGGACGAGATCCAGGCGATGGAGTTCCTGCTCGACAAGATGAAGCAAACCAAGAACAACGCCGAATTCTTCGATCTAATGCGACGGGGCGGTTGAGCGTCTGACGAAATCTGCGATAATTGCGCGTTTTGCCAAGTACCGACGGCTCGACTCAACGGCCTGTTTGGCGGCTAGCGTTTCATCAAGGAACCCCCATGAAATCAGGAATCCACCCCGAATACCGCGAAGTCTGTTTCCTCGACCTGTCCACCGGCTCGAAGATCATCATTTCATCCACCGCGCAGACCCGCGAGACCATCAAGCTCGACGACGGCCGCGAAGTGCCGCTGTACAAGGTGGAAACCAGCGCCGAGTCGCACCCCTTCTACACCGGCCAGCAAAAGAGCGTGGATACACTGGGCGGCCGCGTCGAGAAGTTCCGCCAGAAATTCGCCAAGGCAACCGGCAAGGCCTGAGCGCCTGTCTCGCCAAGGGGTTGCTCGCAACCCCGATGCACCTCGAACAACGGGCAGCCAGGCTGCCCGTTGTTGTTTTCGCTCTTCCCTGACCTGCAACACCATGAGCTCGCCGTTTTCTCACGGACAGACCCGCCGACCTGCAGCGCGTCCTGCGCTGCAGCCGGGCGCCGTGGGGAAACTGCCTCGTCCGTTGCTGCTGCTGCTTTGCGCGGCCTACATCCTGCCCGGATTTCTGGGGCGCGATCCCTGGCGCACCGATGGGCTGAGCTTCGCGGTGATGTGGCAGATGGCCCAGAGCGCAACGTCCTGGTGGCATCCGGTCCTGTACGGTCACGCCATCAGCGGAGGCTGGCTCGCCCACTGGCTGGGCGCCGGATCGATCCAGCTCCTCGGTGGCTGGCTGGGCCCCATCCTCGCCTCGCGGGTGCCGTTCATGCTCGCGCTGGCGGCAAGCATGAGTCTGACGTGGTACGCCGCGTTTCACTTCGCCCGCGTTGATGACGCACAGCCTGTGCGACCTGCATTCGGGCCTGCCATCGCGCCTAACGACTATGCCCGCGCTATCGCCGATGGCGTGCTGCTCACCTTGCTGGCCACACTCGGCCTGCTGGGGCGGGGCCATGAGGCATCGACCCAGGTCGTTCAGCTCGCCGCCCTCAGTGCGGTGTTGCTGGGCGTCTCCCTGGTGCCCCGCAGGCGCTGGAAGGCCGCAGGCTGGATCGCGGCGGGGCTGCTGGGCCTCGCGCTGACGGCAGCCGGATGGTTCGCCCTATTGCTGGCGCTCGTGCTCGTCGCGGTGCTGGGCAAGCGTCTGCTCACTCTTCAAAACGGGAGCGTTGCAATCGCCCTGGGCACAGGCATCATCGCCGGGCTGTGGGCGGAATCCCGACTTGGATGGTCGCTGCACGGCACATGGCCGGGTCTGACAACGCTGGGCAATTTCTTTCGCATCGGACTCTGGTTCACCTGGCCTGCCTGGCCTCTGGCGGCCTGGGCCTTGTGGCGCTGGCGCGAATCGCTGCTGGCCTGGCACCTGCGAACGGCCTGGGCTGTGGCCTTGCTGGCTTTGTTGAGCGCATTGGCGCTGGGCAACAACGACAAGGTCTTTCTGCTGGCCCTGCCTCCCCTGGCGATCCTCTCCGGGTTCGCCCTGCCGGTCATGCGGCGTGCGGGCCTGGCGGCCATCGACTGGTTCGCGGTGCTGTTCTACAGCTTGCTGGCCTTGGTCGTGTGGGTGATGTGGCTGGCCATGTTCGTCGGCTGGCCGCCCAAGCCTGCGGCGAATATCGCGCGGCTG
The DNA here is from genome assembly GCF_001418255.1 of Thiomonas bhubaneswarensis. Taxonomy (GTDB): domain Bacteria; phylum Pseudomonadota; class Gammaproteobacteria; order Burkholderiales; family Burkholderiaceae_C; genus Thiomonas; species Thiomonas bhubaneswarensis. Next base: position 13,612 of record NZ_LIPV01000010.1, on the reverse strand, counting down.
GCGCCGGGTTTTCAGTTCAGCCTCGACCCCCTTGCCCTGATCATTTCGCTGGCGGCCACCGTGGCCTGGGGCGCCGTGGTGCTGTGGCGAACCGGGCGGCATCGGCACCCGCTGTGGAAAGGCATGGTGCTATCGGCAAGTGGCGTCACCCTGGCCTGGGTGCTCGTCGGCAGCCTCTGGATGCCGGTGCTGAACTACGCGAGCACCTACCGCCTCGTCGGCCGCGAACTGGCGCACGCCGTCAGCAGCGCCAGCGCGCTATCGATGCAACCGGCCAAGCCTTGTCTTAGGCCCGTGGGCCTCGACCTCACGAGCCAGGCTTTGATCGGCTATTGGAGCGGGCTTGATTTCTCACGTTCGAAGAACGCGGTCTGCCCCTACGCGCTGGGAACGCGAGCGCCGCTAGCGGACTCTGAGTGGCGGCTGATCTGGCAAGGGGGCCGACCGGGAGACCGAGGCGCGACCTTCTACCTGTATCAGCGGCTTGCGCCCTGAGATCGACGGAACCCGCTCCTCGTGCAATCTCTTCGCAGTCTGTTGCGTCTGGCCGCGAGCGTGCTCGTGGGGCAGCTCGCGGTGATCGGCTTCGGTGTGGCCGACACGGTAATGCTGGGCCACTACGCCTCGACGTCCAGCCTCGCCACCCTGTCGGTCGGTCAGGCAATCTACATCACCTTATTTGTGGCGCTTTCGGGGGTCACCCAGTCGCTGCTGCCCACCTTGGGACGCGGCTTTGGCGCGAGCCGACCCGATGCGGTGGGCGCCAGTTTCCGCCAGGGTCTCTGGCTCGCAGCAGGGCTGTGCGCCCTGGGCGTGGCCGTACTGCTCTGGCCCCAGCCGCTGCTGGCGTTGACGGCACAGGCCAGGGACGCCACGGTCGATCGCTACCTCGCCCTGCTCGCGCTCGGGTTGCCTGCCGCGCTGGCGTTTCGCGTGCATGCGGCACTCAGCCAGGCGATTTCGCGACCCCTTCTCACGGCGGCGCTGCAGATCGGCGGCCTGGGCCTCAAGCTCCTGCTCAACGCGGTGTTTCTGCTGCCCGACCGCTTCGGGCTGCACGGCTTGACGCCGATGGGCGCCGAAGGCTGCGCCCTGGCCACCGTGTTGACGCAATATGCGCTGCTGGCCATCGCCGTGCTGCAACATCGGCACAGCGCCGCGCTGCGGCCCTATGCCGCGCTCTCGCGCTGGGACTGGCCGGACTGGTCGGCACAGGCTCATCTCTTGCGGCTCGGCGGGCCGATCGGATTGAGTCTGCTGGTCGAAGTGTCCGCCTTCACCTTCATGGCGCTGTTCATCGCGAGGCTGGGTGACACGGTGCTTGCGGCCCATCAGATCACCGCGAATTTCGCCACGGTGCTCTACATGCTGCCGCTGTCCATTTCCATCGCCACCGGCTCGGTGGTGGCGCAGCACCTCGGCGGCGGTCACACCCGTGCGGCACGGCATACCGCTTGGAGCGGCGTGGGCGCCGCCGCGTTGATCTCCATCGGCCTGGGGGTGACGGTCTGGCTCGGGCGCGACCGCATCATCGGCTGGTACACGTCCGATGCTCAGGTGCAGGCTGTCGCCCATCACCTGTTCCTGTTCATCGCCCTTTATCAGGTGTTCGACGCGGTGCAGTCCACCAGCGCCTTCATTCTTCGCTCTTATCACATCGCCCTTTTGCCCAGCGTGCTTTACGCGCTGTCGCTGTGGGGCGTGGGGTTGGGCGGGGGATATGTGCTGGGCTTCAACACCCTGGGGATTGCCCCACCCTCCCTGCAGGGCGCGGCGGGTTTCTGGATGGGCAACACCACGGGGCTGGCAATTGCGGCAACCTGCTTCGCCTTTCTGCTGTGGTGGGTGGCCCGCCGGCCGTCCTGAGGCAGGACTCTGTGACGACACCGCGACTTCGCACGCGGTGTCGTGACTGAGGGCAAAGCGTCTTAGTTGGCGTTGCGCAGGCCCTTGGTCCAGGCTTCCATGGCTTCGTTGGCCGGTGCCATGGGGGCTTCGAGGAAGGTGACGACGAACTTGTCGCCCATGTCGGCAATGCCGATGGAGCGGGGACGCACGGCCAGCACCATCGGATTGGGCAAGGCGATACCGAAGCAGAAAATCACCTCGGCGGCGGCCTTGATCTCGGGCGCGATGGTGCCGCCGATGGCGGTGGTGTGCTCGTAGTGGTCGAACACGCCGATGAACTTGACCTTGGGGTTCTCCGCGATCTTCTGTTTGAAGTAGTCGACCACTTCGGTCACGGTGGTGTAACGGGTTTCAGACTTCGGAACCTCGGCAACGTAGACGGGATACTTTTCTTGCAACAGGGTTTGCTTCATGGGAACTCCGAGAATGCGTCGCGGGTGCGACTTAGGGAAAACCCAAGCAATTTAATCGGATACACAGGTCTGCATATCAGCATGGATCAAATTTCATGCGCGATGGTCTACGGGACGATGGAGGCTTGGCCGCAGATGAGAGCAAACCCGTCTCATGTCCCCTGCAGCGATTCAAGCTGCTCGCCGAGCTCGAGCCAGCGTTCCTCCAGTTCGGCGATACGCGTTTCAAGCGTGTGGTGACGCCTGCCCTGCTCGGCGCGCTCGGCTGCGGGGGTGTCCGGATGGGCAAGCGCGGCCTCCAGCGTGCTTCGCTCGGACTCGGCCTGTCGCAGCTCGGCTTCGACCTTGGCGAACTCGGCCTTGATCGGCTTGAGCTGCTGCGCGCGCTGCTGACGCTGCGCGGCCTGCTGGCGCCGGGCCTCCTTGCGGTCGGGCTGGGCCTGCGCAGCGCCGTCGGTTGCGGGCCTGGGCTGGGCTGCGCTCTGCCGCTGCGCGGTGCGCGACAGCGCCCACTGCTGATAGTCGTCGAGGCTGCCCTCGAAGTCCTGCACCCGGCCGTCGGCCACCAGCCAGAAGGCGTCGCAAGTGGCGCGCAGCAGCGCGCGGTCGTGCGAAACCAGCAGCACCGTGCCGGCATAGTCCTGCAAGGCTATCGCCAGCGATTCGCGGGTGGGCAGATCGAGGTGGTTGGTGGGTTCGTCCAGCAGCAGCAGATTGGGCCTGCGCCAGATCACCAGCGCCAGCGCCAGGCGCGCCTTTTCCCCGCCGGAAAAACTGCCGCAGGCGCGCAGCATCATGTCGCCGTCGAACTGGTAGCGGCCCAGCCAGTTGCGCCATTCCTGCTCGGTGGTCTGCGGCGCCACGTCGCGCGCCAGGCGCTGCATGTGCTGCAGCGGCGATTCGTCCAGCCGCAGCACATCCACTTCCTGCTGCGCGAAGTAGCCAATCACCAAGCCCTTGCCTTCGATGCGCTGGCCCGAAAGCGGCGGCAGCACGGCCGCCAGGGTCTTGACCAGGGTGGACTTGCCCTGCCCGTTCGCCCCCAGAATGCCGATGCGCTGTCCGCCGACGATGCTGCGGCTCACGCCGGTGAGGATGGGCGCGTCACCGTAGCCGCAGCTCACCTCCTGCAGCGTGAGCAGTTGCTGTGGCAGGCTCGTCGGTTCGAGCATCTCGATGCGCAGCGCGCCGCTGAGATAGACGGGCGCGAGCCGCTCCATGCGTTCGAGCGCCTTCATACGGCTCTGGGCCTGACGCGCCTTGGTCGCCTTGGCGCGGAAGCGCTCGACAAAACGCGTCAGCCGCGCGATGTCTTGTTGCTGGCGGGCATATGCGGCCTGCTGCTGCATGAGTTTTTCGGCCCGCTGTTCCTCGAACAGGGTGTAATTGCCGCCATAGCGGGTGAGCTTGCCGCCTTCGAGGTGCACGGTGATGCGGCAGACGGCGTCGAGAAATTCGCGGTCGTGAGAGATGACCAGCAGCAGGCCGGGGTAGCGCGCCAGCCATTGTTCCAGCCAGACTAGGGCATCGAGGTCGAGGTGGTTGGTGGGTTCGTCGAGCAGCAGGCAGTCGCTCGGGGCGAACAGCGCCTGCGCCAGCGCCAGCCGCATGCGCCAGCCACCGGAAAACTGCATCACCGGCTTGCGTAGCTCGTCCACGCTGAAACCCAGCCCCAGCAGCAAGGCTTCGGCCCGGGCGCGAGCGGTGTAGCCGTCGGCCAGCTCGTAGGCATGCTGCGCCTCGGCCAGAGCATGGCCTGCGGCCTCATCCTGGTCGGCGCTGCTCATCGCCGCTTCCAGCGCACGCTGCGCCGCCTGCAGCGCGACGTCACCCTGCATGACGAAATCGGTGGCCGACGCCTCGCTGTCGGGCACGTCCTGCGCCACCGTGGCCAGCCGCCAATCGGACGGCTTTTCCAGACTGCCCGCATCCTCGTGCAGAAGACCGAGCAGCAAGCCGAACAAGGACGATTTGCCCGCGCCGTTCACCCCGACCAGGCCGACCTTGTCGCCCGGATGCAGGGTGAGGCTGGCGTGGTCGAGCACGACCTGCACGCCGCGCCGCAGCACGATGTCGGTAAGCCGGATCATGCGCGCTCCGGCCTGGCGAAGGCGGCACGCAGGTCGGCGGCCAGCAGCACGCAAACGCCCTCAAGATGCAGTTCAGTTTCCAGCCAGATTGCGGGGAGCGTCGGGAACGCAGACTCGAAGGCCGCACGCTCGTTGCCGACTTCCAGCACCACCACGCCCTGCTCTGAGAGATGCGTAGGTGCGTCGCGCAAAAAACGCCGCACCAGATCCATGCCGTCCGCGCCGCCAGCCAACGCCATCGACGGTTCGTGACGATATTCCGCGGGCAAGTTCTGCATGCTCGCGGTGGGTACATAAGGTGGGTTGCACAGCACCAGGTCGTAAATCTGCGACGGCGCAAACGCAGCCCAGAGATCGGAGGCGAGAAGGTGCAGACGCGACTGCAGCGCATAGTTGTCGCGGTTGATCGCGGCCACGGCCAGGGCGTCGGGGGAGAGATCGGCTGCGTCCACCTCGGCCTGTTCCCAGGTCAACGCGGCAAGAATGGCCAGGCAGCCCGAGCCGCAGCACATGTCGAGCACGCGGCGGGGCGGCTCGGTGAGCCAGGGATCGAGCGCGCCCTCGTCGAGCAATTCGGCAATGAAGGAGCGCGGCACGATCACGCGCGGGTCCACGACGAAACGCTGGCCGACCAGCCATGCCTCGCCGAGCACATAGGCCATGGGCTGGCGGGTGTTCACGCGCGATGCCGTCAGCTCCTCCGCACGGCGCGCATGCTCGGGGCTGAGGGGCTGCTCGGCGTGGTCGGCAAACCATGGCGCCTCGGTGGCCGGTAGGCCCGCCACATGCAGCACCAGCCAAGCGGCTTCGTCTGCGGCGCTGGCACAGCCATGTCCGTAGTCGAGATCGGCGGCCTCAAGAGCCTGTGCCGTCAGCGCCCAGGCTTCCCCGAGGGTGTGCGCAGACGAAATCGGCGGCGTCGGTTGCGCTGGCAGCGTCATGCCACCAAGGCCTCGAGGGTGCGGCGGTAGATGTTCTTGAGCGGATCGATGGCGGCCACCTCGACCCATTCGTCGATCTTGTGGATGCTGGCATTCACCGGGCCGAATTCGACGACTTGGGGGCAGATCTTGGCGATGAAGCGGCCATCGGACGTGCCGCCAGTGGTGGACAGCTCGGCTACCAGGCCGGTTTCGGCGCGGATGGCATCTTGAAGCGCGGCAGACAGCGCACCGGGCGGGGTGAGGAAGGGCTCGCCGCCCAGAGTCCAGTCGAGGCTGTAATCGAGAGCGTGACGATCGAGCGCAGCGTGGACCCGCTGCTTGAGTTGCTCCGGGGTCGATTCGGTGGAAAAGCGAAAGTTGAAGTCAACCACCAGCTCGCCCGGAATGACATTGGTCGCCCCGGTGCCTGCATGGATGTTGGACATCTGCCAGGAGGTTGGCGGAAAGTGGGCATTGCCCTCGTCCCAGACGGTGGCAGCCAGCTCCGCCAGCGCCGGTGCCGCCAGATGAATCGGGTTGCGGGCCAGATGCGGATAGGCGATATGCCCTTGCACACCACGCACCGTGAGTCGGCCCGAGAGTGAACCGCGTCGGCCGTTCTTGATGACATCGCCCAGCTTCGCGGTGGAAGTGGGCTCGCCGACGATGCACCAGTCCAGCCGTTGGCCTCGCGCCGCCAGCATCTCGCACACCTTGACCGTGCCATCGCGCGCAGGGCCTTCCTCGTCACTGGTGAGCAGAAAGGCAATCGCGTGGTTCGGCTGCGGGTGCTCCGCCAGAAACTCCTCGACGGCCACCACCATGGCCGCCAGCGAAGTCTTCATGTCGGCCGCACCGCGGCCAAAAAGCTTGCCGTCTCGCACCGTGGGGGTGAACGGCGGGCTCTGCCATTGATCCAGCGGCCCGGTGGGCACGACGTCGGTATGGCCAGCAAACACCAGCACCGGCGCGTCGGCCTGCCTGCCGGGGCGCAAGGCCCACAGATTGGTGACGCGAAAGTCCGGCGGCCCGCTCTCCACGGCTTCGCAGGCAAAACCCAGCGCCTGCAACCGACCGCGCAGCACTTGCTGGCAGCCCTCATCTTGCGGCGTGATGGAGTGGCGGGAGATCAGGTCATGGACCAGGGTTTGCGTGGGTGACATGCGGAAATGGGGTGTGCCTCAGCGCGGCGCTCAACGCGGCGAGTCGAGGTCGAGGGTGATTTCGGTGAATGAGGGCGTATCGTCTTCGATCGCCTCGACGGGCGCCGTCTGTTTGCGCAGAGTGGCGTCGTTCTCCAGGCGCCATAGCAGGTTGGTCGGGGAATCGGCGTAGGCTAGTGCCTCCTCACGGCTGACCACGCCGTCGATCACCATGGCGGCAAGCGCCTGCTCAAAGGTCTGCGAGCCTTCGGCCATGGATTTTTCCATCGCCTCTTTCACGCCGGAGAAGTCGCCCTTTTCGATCAACTCGCGCACGAGCTGGGTGTTGAGCATGATTTCCACCGCGGGCGTCAGCCCACCGGCGCTCGCTCGCAGCAGCCGCTGCGAGACGATGCCGCGCAGGCCCGAGGCCATGTCGTTGAACAGCGCGGCCCGTTGATCCATGGGATAGAAGCCGACGATACGGTTGAGCGCCTGATAGCTGTTGTTGGCGTGCAGCGTGGCCAGACAGAGATGGCCCGACAGGGCGTATTGCAGCGCCGCACTCATGGTCGCCTGATCGCGGATCTCGCCGATCATGATGCAATCGGGCGCCTGGCGCAGCGCGTTTTTCAGCCCGACCGCGAGCGACTCGGTATCGATGCCGACCTCGCGCTGATTGACGATCGACTTGCGGTTGGAAAACAGGTATTCGATGGGCTCTTCCAGCGTGAGGATGTGGCCCGTCTTGTTGGCATTGCGATAGTCGATCATCGCCGCCAACGTGGTGCTCTTGCCCGCGCCGGTAGAGCCCACCATGAGCAGCAAGCCGTGCTTTTCCATCACCAGATCGGCCAGAACGCCCGGCAGATTCAGCGATTCCAGCGCCGGAATTTCACCTGGGATGTAGCGCACCACCATCGCCACGCTGCCGCGCTGGCGGAAGGCGCTAATCCGGAAGCTACCCAGGCCCGGCCGCGGCAGGCCGATGTTGAGCTCGCCGGTTCGCGTAACTTCCGCCGCCCGCTCATGCCCCACGGCTTCGGCCAGCAGACGGAACGGTTCCTCCGGCGTCAAGACCTGCCGGTTCACGGCCACCGCATGCCCGTTGATGCGGATGAGGATGGGGGCGTGCGGACTGATGTAGATGTCGGAAGCCTTCTTCTCCGCCATCAGCTTGAACAAACGCTCCATTGCCGACATACATCCCCCTTGGTGTTGGTGACGGTGATTTCGATGTGATGCGCCGGGTGCCCAGACCGTCAGGCCCGCAGCAGTTCGTTGATGCTGGTCTTGGCGCGCGTCTGCGCGTCCACCTTTTTCACGATCACCGCGCAATACAGGCTGTACTTGCCGTCGCTGCTGGGCAGGTTGCCGCTGACCACCACCGATCCTTCGGGAATGCGGCCATAGCTCACCTCCCCGGTGGCGCGGTCGTAGATCTTGGTCGATTTGCCGATGTAGACGCCCATCGAAATGACGCAGTTGTCCTCGACGATCACGCCCTCCACCACTTCGGAGCGCGCGCCGATGAAGCAGTTGTCGCCGATGATGGTCGGGTTGGCCTGGATCGGCTCCAGCACCCCGCCAATGCCCACGCCGCCCGAGAGATGCACGTTCTTGCCGATCTGGGCGCAAGAACCCACCGTGGCCCAGGTATCGACCATCGTGCCTTCGTCCACATAGGCGCCGATGTTCACATAAGAGGGCATCAGCACCACATTGGGCGCGATGTAAGACCCGTGCCTGGCCACTGCCGGCGGCACCACGCGCACGCCGGTGGCGCGCATCTGGGCTTCGTCGAGGTTGTGAAACTTGGTCTGCACCTTGTCGAAAAAGTGCAGATCACCCGCCTGCATGGCCACGTTGTCATGCAGGCGAAAGCTCAGCAGCACCGCCTTTTTCAGCCATTGATGCGTCACCCACTCGCCGCCGACGCGCTCGGCCACGCGCAGCTTGCCGACATTGAGCTGGTCGATCACATGGCCCACGGCCTCGCGCAACTCGGCCGGCGCGTTGGCCGGGCTGTAAGCGGTGCGGTTTTCCCAGGCTTGGTCGATGAGGGTCTGCAGTTGTTGCGTCATGGTGAGGGTCTTGGTGAGGGGTTGAGTTCAGAACAATAGGCAGCGATACGGCGGGCAGCTTCGACGCATTCGTCCACCGGAGCAACCAGAGCCATGCGGATGCGCCCGCGCCCGGGGTTGGCGCCGCCCTGCTCGCGCGCCAGGTAGCTGCCGGGCAAAACGGTGACATTGTATTTTTCGAGCAGCCCTCGGGAGAACTGTGCATCATCGCCCGGCGTGGCCGCCCAAAGGTAGAACCCGGCATCGGGCAGGCGCACGTCCATGACGGGCTGGAGCAGAGGCAGCACCGCGGCGAATTTTTCGCGGTACAGCGCGCGATTGTGTTCGACGTGCGCCTCGTCGCTCCAGGCCGCCACACTGGCCGCCTGTACCGCAGGCCCCATGGCGCTGCCGTGGTAGGTGCGGTAGCGGGTGAAGGCATGGATGAGCGCCGCGTCTCCAGCGACAAAGCCCGACCGCAGGCCCGGCACATTCGATCGCTTGGACAGCGAAGTGAAGTAAACGAGGTTGCGAAAGTCTGTGCGCCCCAACTGTCTCGCAGCTTCCAGGCCACCCAGCGGCGGCTGCGACCCGAACCAGATTTCCGAATAGCACTCGTCGCTCGCAATGACAAAGCCGTGGCGGTCGGAAAGTTCGAACAGCAGCTTCCATTCATCCAGCGGCATGACGGCGCCCGTCGGATTCCCCGGCGAGCAGACGTACAAAAGCTGGGTGCGCTGCCACACGGACTCGGGCACCGCCGCCCAGTCCACCGCGAAATTGCGCTGCGCGTCCACCGCAGCGAAATACGGCTGCGCGCCGGCCAGCAGCGCCGCGCCTTCGTAGATTTGATAGAACGGATTCGGACACACCACCGTGGCGCCTTCTCGCGAGGCATCCACTACCGTCTGCGCCAGAGCGAACAACGCTTCGCGCGAGCCGTTGACCGGCAAGACCTGGCTCTGCGGGTCCAGGTTCACGCGGTAGCGGCGCTGCGCCCACTGCGCACATGCCGTTCGCAAATCCAGGCTTCCGACCGTGCTGGGATACACCGCCAGCCCGTCCAGATGCGCTGCCAGCGCCTGCTGAATGAAGGGCGGGGTCGGATGCTTGGGCTCGCCAATGCCCAGACTGATCGCCGACCACTGCGGCGAAGGCGTCACCCCCTGGTGCAGCAGACGCAGTTTTTCAAAGGGATAGGGCTGAAGCCGGTCGAGGCGAGGGTTCACGAGGAGCGCGGAAACGAAAGAGAAAGAGCGCCGCCATTCTACGAAGCGCCTTCGCGACACGAGGCGCGACAAAAAACAGAAATTTTCAGTCCAGAGAGCGACAGACTGTCATCAAGCGGCCCCTTGCGGCGTTACCCGCATGAGAACCCTGTGTTGACCGGAACCGACCCGCCTGAACTGGCCACTATGCTATGGATCATGCTTACGCCCTTCCTCGAGCGCTCGTGACCGACGCCACGCTCATCGACTCCACGGAGCTCAACCGGTTTTGCGCCGAAGTTCGCGTCAGGGCCACCCGCATGGCGCTCATCGAACTGCGCGATGCCGCGCTTGCCGCCGACGTGGTGCAGGACAGCCTGCTCAAACTGGTGAGCAACTACAAATCGCGCCCGGCCGATGAATGGGCACCGCTGTTCTACAGCATTCTGCGCAATCGCATCACCGACATGCATCGTCGGCGCAAGGTGGAGAAGATTTTCGACTTCTTCTTCTCCAGCGACGAGGAAGAAGACCAAGCCCCCGGTTGGGAGCAGATTGCCGACGAAGCCCTCGGGCCCGAGCAGCAGATCGCCAACGGGCAACTCGCAGGGCGCATCGCCGATGCGATCTCGACCCTCAGCCCACGGCAGCGCGAAGCGTTTTTGTTGCGGGAAATGGAGGGTTTGTCCATCGTGGACACCGCCGCAGCGATGAAAGTCAGCGAAGGCAGCGTCAAAACGCACCATATGCGCGCGCTCACCCGCTTGAGGGAATTGCTTGAATCCGACCATCCCGCTAAAGTTTGAATTGCCCGAATCAGGTGCCATCATGACCACCCGCAACCACCTCACTACCGCTCAGATCGACCACTACCGCAGTGGTCTGGCGTCGGCTGAACAGGCGGCGCAAATCGAAATGCATCTGAAAGATTGCCCGCAGTGCCAGCACGACCTGCAGTTCGGGCGGCGTGTGAGCGCACTGCTGGCGCCGCTGCCCCAACTGGCCGCGCGCATGCCTCGTCGCCATGCGCGCGCCGTGCGCTGGCCCCGGGTCTTTGCCGCGGGCATGGCGACGGCCTCTCTGGCGCTGGCGGTGTTCATCAGCGTGCCGCATTTCAGCCCAAGCGGCGGTTACCCGAACAATCTCAGCCCACAGGTCGCGGACGCCGTGCAGAACATCGAGTTCTACCAGTGGCTTTCCAACCACCCGCAGATGCTGCAACAAGGACTGCAAAATGGCAATCCGGCCTGAGAGCCGCGGCAGTGCGAGTTGCGCCCTGCGTGGCACATGGGTTGGCCTATGCATCGCACTTGCTGGCGCCACAGGGCTGGCGCCGCTGGCTTCGGCCAATCAGCGTGACGGCCAGGGCGGCTATCAGCGCTGGGAGCGCATGCCCCCGCAGCAACGCGAGCGCATACTTCAGGAACAGGAGCGCTTCAAGCGTCTGCCGCCCAGCGAGCAGGAACGACTTCGCCGCGAGTACGAACAGCAGCGCAGATAATTGCCGCCTGAACCCGGCCCTCGTCAACCCAGTGCATCGCCGGGCCGCACGTCGATCGACGTCAGTGATGCGCGTGCGGAAAGAACAGAAAAACCTCCTGGCCATCGCGCACCACCCTGGTACGAACGCCATGAGGCAGGGTCAGCTTGGTGCGCACATGGCCAAACGGCAGCCCCGACAACACCGGCACCCCATGCGGTTTGAGCTGAGCGCGCAGCCACTGCACGGCCGAGTCCAGGTCGTAGCCCGCATCGTGCGCGCTGAGTTTGTACCCGGTGAACTGCCCGAGCAGAACCGCCTTCTGCCTCTGGGCCACTCCGGCCAGCAGCAATTGCCCGAACATGCGCTCGATCCGGTACGGGTGTTCGTTCACATCCTCCAGAAACAGCACGCCCTTGGCACTGGGTAGGTAGGGCGTGCCGATCAGGCTAGTGACCAGCGCCAGGTTGCCTCCCCAGAGCACGTCTTCGACATCGAGTCCACGCGGCGCATCGTCGCAGGCGAAGCCCACGGCTTCCAGAGTGCCGTCCACCGCGTCCAGAAAACTGTCCACGGTGATGTCGTCCGGCCTTTTCTCACCGAAGTCGTAGGACGCCATCGGGCCGCTGAACGTGACGGCGCCGGTCTTGGCCAGCAGGGCGAGCTGCAGGGCGGTGAAGTCGCTGTGTCCGACCCACATCTGTTTGCGCGCCTTGATGGCCTGCGCCAGCAAGTCGTAGTCGATCGACTGCAGCAGACGCGTCAATCCATAGCCGCCGCGTGTCATCATGACCACATCCGCCCGGCTTCGCGCCGCAGCGTGAATGGCGCGAAGGCGCTGGGCGTCGGTGCCGGCAAAGCGCTGCGCGCGCGCTAGCGCCTGGGCGCCCAGGTGCACGCGAAACCCCAGGCTTCGCAGATGCGCCGCAGCGATCTCCAGACGTTCCGGCTCCTGCACGGCCCCAGCGGGAGATAGAAGGCGCAATGGGCCGCGAAGGGGCGCGCTGTGGGCACTGGGGTCGGGAGCGGGCATAGGTGGAAACGGGGCGGATGAGTGACGCGGCATCAAGAGATCGGCGGCTCGATATCGAGCTCGGTGACCTCGATGCCCGAGAGACGGGCATCATGCGCGGGATGAGCAGGCTGTTTCTGCGCCAGACGCAGGGCACGAAAGAAGTCTTGAAGCAAGGCGCTGCAAGCCGCCTGCTCGACTTCGGCGGTGACGTCGCAATGATGATTCAGACGCGGATCGGCGAACAGGTCCACCACGCTGCCCGCTGCGCCCGTCTTGGGGTCACGCGCCCCGAAGACCACGCGGGCGAAACGCGCATGCAGCAGGGCCATCGCACACATCGCGCAAGGCTCCAAGGTGACGTAGAGCGTGCACTCGGGCAGGCGGTAATTGCCCAGCAGCGTCGCAGCCTGACGCAAGGCGACGATCTCGGCATGCGCCGTCGGGTCATGGTCGCCGATGGGCCGGTTGTATCCGGTGGCGATGACCACGCCGTCCTTGACGATCACCGCCCCCACGGGCACTTCGCCCAAAAGCCAGGCGTTTTGCGCCTGATCGAGCGCCAGGCGCATGAACGCGCGGTCGGCTTCATCGTCGGGCGCCATCGTCTTGGGCGGCGGGGCTTTCATTCGGGCACGCTGGCCGGGTGTGCCTTCAACGCCTTGTCGAGCGACTGTTTGAATTGCTTGAGCGCGGCCGAAGCGGGCTGGCCCTCGTCACCCCTGGCGTCTGCGGCGCTGGACGAACCCGAAATGCCCACCTGCGCCGAAAGCTGTGTGCGCACCAGCCAGACGACGATCAGCAGGGTCAACAGCAAACCTATCAGTCCGAACAGCATGCGCATTTCGCTTCACTCCCACTCAATCATCAACAGGTCGCCTAAACCCGCGTGGTTAAAGGGATTCGCTGTGATCAACATAAGGCGTTACCGTCACTTTTACCGTAAGAAGCGCGCATCTTTTGCTGGCGCGGAAGATGGAGCGATTTGCGGGGCGGCAACTCTGGCAACACCATTGTCAACCAACGTTCATCATACCGGACCCCCGATGGCCACCCAAACTCCCCCACGTTTGGCCACCTAAATTCCCCCACCCTGGCCGCGGCGCGATGAGGCGCTGACGGGTCGGCGCGTGCCGGCAGCCAGAGGTCTGGCAGGACGTTACCTTCCCCTCCCTCAACGACGAGGGAGAGGCACGGGAGTGAACGTCTTGAAGCCGCATTTGCAAACCACTATCTGGACGCTGCTCAAGGGCAGTGCCAGCCAGCGAGAGATCGCCCGGGTGACCGGCATCGATCGCAAGACGATCCGCGCCTATGCGCGGCGTTTTGCCGAGGAGCAGGCAAACTCCCCCGGGGTGGCCACCGGCTCGGAG
>NZ_LIPV01000009.1 GCF_001418255.1 Thiomonas bhubaneswarensis | reverse complement strand
CATTCTGCTGCGCGGCACCAAGCGTGAAGACGTCGAGCGCGGCCAGGTGCTGTGCAAGCCCGGCTCCGTCAAGCCCCACACCCACTTCACCGCCGAGATCTACGTCCTCTCAAAAGACGAAGGCGGCCGCCACACCCCCTTCTTCAACAACTACCGTCCCCAGTTCTACTTCCGCACCACCGACGTCACCGGTGCCGTGGAGCTGCCCAAGGACAAGGAAATGGTCATGCCCGGCGACAACGTCAGCATCACCGTCAAGCTGATCGCCCCCATCGCCATGGAAGAAGGCCTGCGCTTTGCCATCCGCGAAGGTGGCCGCACCGTCGGCGCCGGGGTGGTGGCGAAGATCATCGAGTAAGCGACGCTTGTCGTCGCGGGTTTTCCGGGTGGGATCTGCAGACCGTGCCCGGATCTGTTTGAATTGCGGCCGCTACCTGTTTTCAGGCAGCGGCCTTGGTGCTGAAGGTACAGGGGCATAGCTCAATTGGCAGAGCGTCGGTCTCCAAAACCGAAGGTTGGGGGTTCGATTCCCTCTGCCCCTGCCACGACGCGGCGTTTTGGTATTGAACGGTATTGAACGCGCGTAATTCCCGTAAATCCATATGGCAAATCCGTCTGTCGAAACCGTCTCCACTGGGGCGGACAAAGCGAAGTTGGGGGCGGCGGCGGTTCTGCTGATCGCGGCGCTCGGCCTGTTCTATGGACTGGGCGGCCAGCCGATGTGGGTGCGGGTCGTCGCGTTGCTGGTTTTGTTGGCTGCGGCGGTGGTGGTGTTTTTCTTCTCCGAGCCGGGTCGTGCGCTCATCGCTTACGGACAGGATTCCGTGCGCGAAACCAAGAAGGTCGTCTGGCCTTCGCGCAAGGAGGCGATCCAGATGACTGGTATTGTGTTTGCCTTCGTCATCCTGATGGCCCTTTTCCTCTGGCTGACGGACAAGACGCTGGAATATGTGCTCTACAACCTGATTCTCGGTTGGAAGCGTTAAGAGTACGGGCTGGGAGCATGAGTATGGCTGAGGCACAAACAATGGCCGCGCAGGCGGGCAAGCAGTGGTATGTCGTTCATGCCTATTCGGGCATGGAGAAGGCGGTGCAGCGCAACCTTGCCGAGCGCATTGAGCGCGCGGGGATGCAAAGCAAATTCGGCCGCATTCTGGTGCCGACCGAGGAGGTCGTCGAGATCAAGAATGGCCACAAGAGCATTACCGAGCGTCGATTCTTTCCGGGGTATGTCCTCGTCGAGATGGAGATGGACGACGCCACGTGGCATCTGGTCAAGCACACCAGCAAGGTGACCGGATTCGTAGGCGGTGCCAAGAACCGCCCCGTTCCGATCAGCGAGGCTGATGTCAACAAGATCATGAGCCAGATGCAGGAGGGTGCGGACAAGCCGCGTCCCAAGGTGCAGTTCGAGGTTGGAGAAATGGTCCGCATCAAGGAGGGCCCGTTCACCGACTTCAATGGCAATGTCGAGGAGGTGAACTACGAGAAGTCGCGGCTTCGCGTCTCCGTCACCATCTTCGGTCGCGCCACCCCGGTGGAGCTGGAGTTTCAGCAGGTCGAGCGTCTCTGACGCTTGCAATCCACCTGACCAACAGATTGCGGGCAGCTGGTCTGTCCAGAATCCTCAACTGCGGCCCTTCCCGCCCGGGCTGCAGAGGCAATGCAAAGGGCGGGTTTCGGGGAGCCTCGTGAAAACGTCGGCGCTCGTACCCATACGGAGTCAACATGGCAAAGAAAATTGTCGGCTTCATCAAGCTGCAAGTGCCAGCTGGTAAAGCCAATCCCTCGCCGCCGATCGGCCCGGCGCTCGGTCAGCGCGGCCTCAACATCATGGAGTTCTGCAAGGCGTTCAACGCGCAGACCCAGGGTGTCGAGCCAGGTCTGGCGCTGCCGGTGGTCATCACCGCTTTCGCGGACAAGTCCTTCACCTTCATCATCAAGACGCCGCCCGCCGGCGTGCTGATCAAGAAGGCCATCAAGCTCGACAAGGGCTCGGCCAAGCCGCATACCGACAAGGTGGGCAAGATCACCCGGGCCCAGCTCGAAGAGATCGCCAACACCAAGATGAAAGACCTGACGGCCGCCGATCTGGACGCGGCTGTTCGCACCATTGCGGGCACGGCCCGTTCGATGGGCGTGACTGTGGAGGGCGTGTAAATGGCCAAGATGTCCAAACGTTATGCCGCCTTGCGTGCCAAGGTCGATTCCAACAAGCTCTACGCGCTCGATGAGGCGCTGGCGCTGGTCAAGGAATGCGCGGTCGCCAAGTTCGACGAATCCATCGACGTGGCCGTGAGCCTTGGCGTGGATACCCGCAAGTCCGATCAGGTGGTGCGCGGTTCGGTCGTGCTGCCCGCCGGTACCGGCAAAGTCAAGCGCGTGGCCGTGTTCGCTCAAGGTGCCAAGGCCGAAGAGGCCAAGGCCGCTGGCGCCGATATTGTCGGTTTCGACGATCTGGCCGAGCAGGTCAAGGCCGGTAACCTCAATTTCGACATCGTCATCGCCTCGCCCGATGCCATGCGCGTGGTCGGCGCGCTGGGTCAGATTCTCGGCCCGCGCGGCATGATGCCCAACCCCAAGGTTGGCACGGTGACGCCGGACGTGGCCGGTGCGGTGAAAAACGCCAAGGCCGGTCAGGTGCAGTTCCGCGCCGACAAGGCGGGCATCGTGCACGGCACGATCGGCCGTGCTTCGTTCGGCCCGGATGCGCTGCGCAACAACCTGACGGCGTTGATCGAGGCGCTGCAAAAGGCGCGTCCCGCAGCCGCCAAAGGCATCTACCTGAAAAAGGTCGCGGTTTCGTCCACCATGGGCATCGGCGTGCGCGTCGATACCGCCACGGTGAACGCGGCTGTCGCTGGGCAATAAATGTTTGAAACGGCCTCGCCTGACGCAACGGTCGGGTGGGTCGTGCAGGAATTGGTGGGCCGAGGCGGTGATGTTTTGCCGCCTCGGGCGATCCAAGACCGCAGGCGCGAGACCAGGGTCTCGCTTAATTCGACATCAGCCTTGGGTGTCGGGTCTGCGCAGATGGCGAACCCGCTGGACGAGAGAATGGGCAAGGTGCGAGCCATGTCTGTAGTCACTCCAGAGGACGCTTGTTTAGGCGCCGCGAACCGCAGGGTTCGAGGCAATTTCTTCAGGAGTCAATCTTGAGTCTCAACCGCTCTGAAAAGCAAGCTTCAGTCGAGGAAATCTCGGCGCTGGCAGCCAAGGCGCAGTCCCTGGTTCTGGCCGAGTATCGCGGCATTGCAGTCGAGCAGATGACACAACTGCGCAAGCAGGCTCGCAACAACGGCGTGCATCTCCAGGTGTTCAAGAACACCCTGGCGCGGCGCGCCGTCACGGGTACCCCGTGCGAGGTTCTTGCCGGTGAGATGGCAGGTCCGCTGATCTACGGTTTTTCCGAAGACGCAGTGGCCGCCGCGCGGGTCATCAACGACTTTGCCAAATCCAATGAAAAGCTGGTCATCCGCTCGGGTGTCGTCAACGGCAAGGCGCTCGACGCCGCCGGGGTCAAGGCCCTTGCCAGCATTCCGCCGCGCGAAGTCCTGCTGGCGCGTCTGCTGGGTGTGATGCAAGCCCCCGTGTCCGGCTTTGCCGTGGCGCTGGGCCAGCTGGCGAAAAAACGCGAAGCCGAAGCAGCCTGATCAGGCTGAAGCTTTCAACATTCTCTTTTCAAACATTTATCTCGGAGTCAACAAATGGCAATGAACCAACAAGACATCCTCGACGCCGTCGGTGGCATGACCGTTCTCGAACTGAACGACCTGGTCAAGGCGTTCGAAGAAAAATTCGGCGTGTCCGCAGCCGCCATGGCAGTGGCCGCTCCTGGCGCGGGTGGCGGCGCAGCTGCCCCGGCTGAAGAGCAGACCGAATTCAACGTGATGCTGCTCGAAGCCGGTGCCAACAAGGTCAGCGTGATCAAGGCCGTGCGTGAACTGACGGGCCTGGGTCTGAAGGAAGCCAAGGACCTGGTGGATGGCGCGCCCAAGGCCGTCAAGGAAGGCATCGCCAAGGCTGACGCCGAAGCGGCCAAGAAGAAGCTGGAAGAAGCTGGCGCCAAGGCTGAAATCAAGTAAGTCGCCGGTTTGGTGTGGGCCCGGAAGGTCAATTGGCCTTCCGGGCTTTCGCGCCTTCTGTCGGTTCGAACTGGCGAGGCGTTTTGGTCGTCACTGCGTAAGCAGTTATCGCATGGTCTGGGTTCTTCCCGGGGCATGCGATAACTGATTTTGTCCCTGTGGAGCGGAGCGTATCCATGTCCTACTCGTTCACTGAGAAAAAGCGCATTCGGAAAAGTTTTGGCAGCCGCCAGAGCGTCCTGGATGTTCCCTATCTGCTGGCTACGCAGATCAACTCCTACGAGGCCTTTCTGCAGAAAGACCTTCCCCCGGCGCAGCGCCAGGACGAAGGACTGGAAGCGGCGTTCCGCGCCATTTTCCCCATCGTGTCGCACAACCAGAACGTGCGCATGGAATACAACGGCTACACCCTGGCCAAGCCCGTGTTCGACGTGCGCGAGTGCCAGCAGCGCGGACTGACCTTTGCGTCGGCGCTGCGGGCCAAGGTGCGCCTGATCGTGATGGACCGCGAGGCGGCCAAGCCCACGGTCAAGGAGGTGAAGGAGCAGGAGGTCTACATGGGCGAGATTCCGCTCATGACCGACAAGGGTTCCTTCATCATCAACGGCACCGAGCGCGTCATCGTCAGCCAGCTGCATCGCTCGCCAGGCGTGT
Source organism: Thiomonas bhubaneswarensis (assembly GCF_001418255.1). Classification (GTDB taxonomy): domain Bacteria; phylum Pseudomonadota; class Gammaproteobacteria; order Burkholderiales; family Burkholderiaceae_C; genus Thiomonas; species Thiomonas bhubaneswarensis. Next base: position 160,038 of record NZ_LIPV01000009.1, on the reverse strand, counting down.
TTTTCGAGCATGACAAGGGCAAGACGCACAGCTCGGGCAAGCTGTTGTTCAGCGCCCGCATCATTCCCTACCGTGGCTCCTGGCTCGATTTCGAGTTCGACGCCAAGGACATTCTGTATTTCCGCGTCGACCGTCGCCGTAAGATGCCGGTCACCATTCTGCTCAAGGCCCTGGGCCTGAACCCCGAGCAGATCCTGGCGCATTTCTTCGCCTTCGACCACATGCAACTGATGGACGATGGCGCGCTGCTCGAATTCGTGCCCGATCACTTCAAGGGCGAGGTGGCGCGTTTCGACATCGTTGACAAAAACGGCAAGGTGGTCGTCGCCAAGGACAAGCGCATCAATACGCGCAACCTGCGCGATCTGGAGCAAAGCGGCACCTCGCGTCTGTCCGTTCCCGAGGATTTCCTCATTGGCAAGGTGCTGGCGCGCAATCTGGTGTCGCAGGAGACCGGCGAGATCGTGGCGCGCGCCAACGACGAGCTGACCGAGCCGCTGCTGAAAAAGATCCGCGAAGCCGGGGTCCAGCAAATCCAGACCCTGTACGTCAACGACCTCGACCAGGGCGCCTTCATCTCGCAGACCCTGCGCATCGATGAAGTGGCCGATCAGCTCGGCGCCAAGGTGGCGATCTACCGCATGATGCGCCCCGGCGAGCCGCCGACCGAAGACGCGGTCGAGGCCCTGTTCAACCGCCTGTTCTTCGACGCCGACGCCTACGACCTGTCGCGTGTGGGTCGCATGAAGTTCAATCGCCGCCTCGGCCGCGAGGAGATCGAAGGCGAGATGGTGTTGTCGCACGAAGACATCATGGCGGTCATCAAGCTGCTGGTCGATCTGCGCAACGGCCGCGGTGAGGTGGACGACATCGACCACCTCGGCAACCGCCGCGTGCGCTGCGTCGGCGAACTGGCCGAGAACCAGTTCCGCGCCGGTCTGTCGCGCATCGAGCGCGCGGTCAAGGAGCGTCTGGGCCAGGCCGAGACCGAAAACCTGATGCCGCACGACTTCATCAACTCCAAGCCCATCTCGGCGGCGATCAAGGAGTTCTTCGGCTCGAGTCAGCTGTCGCAGTTCATGGACCAGACCAACCCGCTGTCGGAGATCACCCACAAGCGTCGCGTCTCGGCCCTGGGCCCGGGCGGTCTGACGCGCGAGCGCGCCGGTTTCGAGGTGCGCGACGTGCACCCCACGCATTACGGTCGCGTCTGCCCGATCGAAACGCCAGAAGGCCCGAACATCGGTCTGATCAACTCGCTGGCGCTGTTTGCGCGCCTGAACGAATACGGTTTCATCGAAACGCCGTATCGCCGCGTGATCGACCGCAAGGTCACCGACCAGATCGACTACCTCTCGGCGATCGAGGAGGGCAAGTACGTTATCGCCCAGGCCAACGCCGGCATGGATGAAAACGGCCTGCTCAACGACGAGCTGGTTTCGGCCCGTGAGAAGGGTGAATCCATCCTCGTCTCGCCCGAGCGCGTGCAGTACATGGACGTGTCGCCCAGCCAGATCGTGTCGGTCGCGGCTTCGCTCGTGCCCTTCCTCGAACACGACGACGCCAACCGCGCCCTGATGGGCGCCAATATGCAGCGCCAGGCCGTGCCCGTGCTGCGCCCTGAAAAGCCGCTGGTCGGCACCGGCGTCGAGCGTGTCACCGCGGTCGACTCGGGCACCGTGGTCACCGCCCTGCGTGGTGGCGTGGTGGACTATGTGGACAGTGCCCGTATCGTGGTGCGCGTCTTTGATGCCGAAACCCAGGCGGGCGAAGTCGGCGTGGACATCTACAACCTCATCAAGTACCAGCGCTCCAACCAGAACACCAACATTCACCAGCGTCCCCTGGTCAAGCGCGGCGACAAGCTGGCCAAGGGCGATGTGATCGCCGACGGCGCCTCGACCGACCTGGGCGAACTCGCGCTGGGCCAGAACATGCTGGTGGCCTTCATGCCCTGGAACGGCTACAACTACGAAGACTCGATCCTGCTGTCCGAGCGCGTGGTGGCCGAAGACCGCTTCACCTCGATCCACATCGAAGAGCTGAACGTGCCGGCCCGCGACACCAAGCTGGGCTCCGAAGAAATCACGCGCGACATTCCCAACCTGTCCGAGCATCAGCTTGCGCGCCTGGACGAGTCGGGCATCATCTACGTGGGTGCCGAAGTCGAGGCGGGCGACGTGCTCGTGGGCAAGGTCACGCCCAAGGGCGAAACCCAGCTCACGCCCGAAGAGAAGCTGCTTCGCGCCATCTTCGGCGAGAAGGCTTCCGACGTGAAGGACACTTCGCTGCGCGTGCCCTCGGGCATGTACGGTACCGTCATCGACGTGCAGGTCTTCACCCGCGAGGGCATTCCGCGCGACAAGCGCGCCCAGCAGATCATCGACGACGAACTCAAGCGCTACCGCCTCGATCTGAACGACCAGATGCGCATCGTCGAGGCCGACACCTTCGACCGTCTGGGCAAGCTGCTCACGGGCAAGACCGCCAACGGCGGCCCGAACAAGCTGCCCAAGGGCTCGACCATCACTTCCGATTACCTGGGCGAGACCGATCGCTATCACTGGTTCGACATCCGCCCCGCCGACGAAGCCCTGGCGCAGCAGATGGAACAGCTCAAGGAGTCGCTGGAAAAGCGTCGCCACGAGTTCGACCTGATGTTCGAAGAAAAGCGCCGCAAGCTCACCCAGGGCGATGAACTGCCCACCGGCGTGCTCAAGATGGTCAAGGTCTATCTGGCCGTCAAGCGCCGTCTGCAGCCCGGCGACAAGATGGCCGGCCGTCACGGCAACAAGGGCGTGGTCTCCAAGATCGTTCCGGTCGAGGACATGCCGCACATGCCCGATGGCACCACGGTGGACATCGTGCTGAACCCGCTGGGCGTGCCCTCGCGCATGAACATCGGCCAGATTCTCGAAACCCATCTGGGCTGGGCCTCGATCGGCATCGGCAAGCGCGTCAACGACATGCTGCAGGCGCACGCCAAGGCGACCGAGCTGCGCAAGCTCCTGGGCACGCTCTACAACTTCAGCGGCAAACAGGAAGCGCTGGACAAGCTCAGCGATGCCGAGGTGCTCGAACTGGCGGGCAACCTCAAGGCCGGCCTGCCCATCGCCAGCCCGGTGTTCGACGGCGCCAGCGAAGCCGAAATCGGGCAGATGCTCGACCTGGCCTACCCCGACGACATCGCCGAGAAGCTGCAGCTCACCGCCGCGAAGAAACAGGTCATGCTGACCGACGGCCGTACCGGCGAGCAGTTCGAGCGTCCGGTGACCGTGGGCATCATGCACATGCTCAAGCTGCACCACCTGGTCGACGACAAGATGCACGCCCGCTCCACCGGCCCGTACTCGCTCGTCACCCAGCAGCCGCTGGGCGGCAAGGCACAGTTCGGTGGCCAGCGTTTCGGCGAGATGGAAGTCTGGGCGCTCGAAGCCTACGGCGCGTCCTACGTGCTGCAGGAGATGCTCACGGTCAAGTCCGACGATACGCAGGGTCGCACCAAGATGTACGAGAGCATCGTCAAGGGCGATCACATCATCGAAGCCGGGATGCCCGAGTCGTTCAACGTGCTGATCAAGGAAATCCGTTCCCTGGGTCTGGACATCGAACTCGAACGCAATTGATTGATGCCGCACCCGGTGCGCCTCGGTGGCGCATCGGGCTGGCAACTGAAGGAGTGAAAGCATGAAAGCGCTACTCGACCTGTTCAAGCAGTTTCATCAGGATGAGCATTTCGACGCCATTCGCATCGGCCTGGCGTCGCCGGAGAAAATCCGTTCCTGGTCGTTCGGTGAGGTGAAGAAGCCTGAGACCATCAACTACCGCACGTTCAAGCCCGAGCGCGACGGCCTGTTCTGCGCCAAGATCTTCGGCCCGATCAAGGACTACGAATGCCTGTGCGGCAAGTACAAGCGCCTCAAGCACCGCGGTGTGATCTGCGAGAAGTGCGGGGTCGAAGTCACCCAGAGCAAGGTGCGCCGCGAGCGCATGGGCCATATCGACATGGCCAGCCCGGTGGCGCACATCTGGTTCCTCAAGAGCCTGCCGTCCCGCCTGGGCATCGTGCTCGACATGGCGCTGCGCGACATCGAGCGCGTGCTGTACTTCGAGGCCTATGTGGTCACCGACCCCGGCATGACACCGCTCAAGGCCGGCCAGGTGCTCTCTGAAGACGAGTTCGCCGCCAAGCGCACCGAGTTCGGCGACGAGTTCGTCGCCTTCATGGGCGCCGAAGGCATTCACGCGCTGCTGCACAACATGGATCTCGACCTGGAGATCGAGAAGCTGCGCGGCGACATGACCGGCTCCGACACCAAGGTGAAGAAGAACGTCAAACGCCTCAAGGTGATGCAGGCGTTCAAAGACTCCGGCACCAAGCCCGAGTGGATGGTCATGACGGTGCTGCCCGTGCTGCCGCCCGATCTGCGTCCGCTCGTTCCGCTGGACGGCGGCCGCTTCGCCACTTCCGACCTGAACGACCTCTACCGCCGCGTCATCAACCGCAACAACCGCCTGCGCCGTCTGCTGGAGCTGTCCGCGCCTGAAATCATCGTGCGCAACGAAAAGCGCATGCTGCAGGAGGCGGTGGATTCGCTGATGGACAACGGCCGTCGCGGCAAGGCGATGGTGGGGCAGAACAAGCGCCCGCTCAAGTCGCTGGCCGACATGATCAAGGGCAAGAGCGGCCGCTTCCGCCAGAACCTGCTGGGCAAGCGCGTCGACTACTCGGGCCGTTCGGTCATCACCGTGGGCCCCACGCTCAAGCTGCATCAGTGCGGCCTGCCCAAGCTGATGGCCCTGGAGCTGTTCAAGCCCTTCATCTTCCACAAGCTCGAAACCATGGGCGTGGCCACCACCATCAAGGCGGCCAAGAAGGAAGTCGAATCGCAGACCCCCATCGTCTGGGACATTCTCGAAGACGTGATCCGCGAGCATCCGGTGATGCTCAACCGCGCGCCCACGCTGCACCGCCTGGGCATTCAGGCCTTCGAGCCGTTGCTGATCGAAGGCAAGGCCATCCAGCTGCACCCGCTGGTCTGCGCCGCGTTCAATGCCGACTTCGACGGAGACCAGATGGCCGTGCACGTGCCGCTGTCGCTCGAGGCGCAGATCGAAGCCCGCGCGCTCATGCTGGCCTCGAACAACATCCTGTTCCCGGCCAACGGCGAACCTTCCATCGTGCCGTCGCAGGACATGGTGCTCGGCCTGTACTACGCCACCCGTGAGCGCATCAACGGCCGCGGCGAAGGCATCGTGTTCGCCGATGTGGCCGAAGTGCAGCGCGCGCTCGATGCCAAGCAGGTCGAGATCACCAGCCGCATCAGCGTTCGCCTGACCGAGTTCGAGAAGGACAAGGCCACGGGCAGCCTCACGCCCAAGACCGCCGTGGTGGAAACCACCGTCGGCCGCGCGCTGCTGTCCGAAATCCTGCCCAAGGGCCTGCCGTTCAGCATCATGAACAAGGCGCTGAAGAAGAAGGAAATCTCGCGCCTGATCAATGCCTCGTTCCGCCGCTGCGGCCTGCGCGACACCGCGATCTTCGCCGACAAGCTGCTGCAGTCGGGCTTCTCGCTGGCGACCAAGGCCGGCATCTCCATCAGCATCGACGACATGCTGATCCCGGAAGAGAAGTACAAGGTCATCGCCCGCGCCGAGAAGGAAGTCAAGGAGATCGAGCAGCAGTACTCCTCCGGTCTGGTGACGCAAGGCGAGCGCTACAACAAGGTCGTGGACATCTGGGGCCGCGCCGGTGACGAAGTCGGCAAGGCGCTGATGAACCATCTCTCCAACCAGACGGTCAAGGACCGTCACGGCAAGGACGTGCGCCAGGAGTCGTTCAACTCCATCTACATGATGGCCGACTCGGGCGCCCGCGGTTCCGCAGCCCAGATCCGCCAGCTGGCCGGCATGCGCGGCCTGATGGCCAAGCCTGACGGCTCCATCATCGAGACCCCCATCACGGCCAACTTCCGTGAGGGCCTCAACGTGCTGCAGTACTTCATCTCCACGCACGGTGCCCGCAAGGGCCTGGCCGACACGGCGCTGAAGACCGCGAACTCCGGCTACCTGACCCGCCGTCTGGTGGACGTGACCCAGGATCTGGTGGTCACCGAAACCGATTGCGGCACGGCCAATGGCACGAATATGCGCGCCCTGGTCGAAGGCGGTGAAGTCATCGAATCGCTGCGCGACCGCGTCCTCGGCCGCGTTGCGGCGGTGGATGTCGTCAATCCCGAAACGCAGGAGGTCATCGTGCCCGCGGGCGAGATGCTCGACGAGGACATGCTCGACCTGGTCGAGGCCGCGGGCATCGACGAGATCAAGGTGCGCACCGCGCTCACCTGCGAAACCCGCTACGGCATCTGCGCCAAGTGCTACGGCCGCGATCTCGGCCGCGGCACGCTGGTCACCAACGGTGAAGCGGTCGGCGTGATTGCCGCGCAGTCCATCGGCGAACCCGGCACCCAGCTGACCATGCGCACCTTCCACATCGGTGGTGCGGCGTCGCGTGCGGCGGTGGTGTCGAGCGTGGAGGCCAAGAGTGCCGGTACCGTGCGCTTTACCGCCACCATGCGTTACGTCACCAACACCAAGGGCGAGCAGGTGGTCATCACCCGCTCTGGCGAAGTGCTGGTCACCGACGACCACGGCCGCGAGCGCGAGCGCCACAAGGTGCCCTACGGCGCGACCCTGTTCGTCAAGGACGGCATGGTCATCAAGGCCGGCACCCTGGTGGCCAACTGGGATCCGCTGACCCGCCCCATCATCACCGAGTACGCTGGCCAGATCAAGTTCGAGAACGTCGAAGAAGGCGTGACCGTGGCCAAGCAGGTCGACGAAGTCACCGGCCTTTCCACCCTCGTCGTGATCGACCCGAAACGCCGCGGCTCTGCCAAGGTGGTGCGTCCGCAGGTCAAGCTGCTCAACGAGCAAGGCCACGAGGTCAAGATTCCCGGCACCGATCACGCCGTGACCATCGGTTTCACCGTGGGTGCGCTGATCCAGGTGCGCGACGGCCAGGACGTGGGCCCCGGCGAGGTGCTGGCGCGTATCCCGATGGAAGGCCAGAAGACCCGCGACATCACGGGGGGTCTGCCTCGCGTGGCCGAGCTGTTCGAAGCTCGTTCACCCAAGGATGCCGGCATGCTGGCCGAGACCACCGGCACCGTCTCCTTCGGCAAGGAAACCAAAGGCAAGGTCCGCCTGGTCATCACCGACCTCGACGGCAATTCCAGCGAGTTCCTCATCCCGAAGGAAAAGAACGTGCTGGTGCACGAGGGCCAGGTGGTCAACAAGGGCGAACTCATCGTCGACGGCCCGGCCGAGCCACAAGACATCCTTCGCCTGCTGGGCGTGGAGGCGCTGGCGCGCTACATCGTCGACGAGGTGCAGGACGTCTACCGTCTGCAGGGCGTGAAGATCAACGACAAGCACATCGAGGTGATCGTTCGCCAGATGCTGCGCCGCGTTGAAATCAAGGATCCGGGCGACAGCGACTACATCGCCGGTGAGCAGGTCGAGCGTTCGCAGGTACTGGCGACCAACGACCAACTCATCCACGAAGGCAAACTGCCCGCGACCTTCAACAACCTGCTGCTGGGTATCACCAAGGCCAGCCTGTCCACCGACAGCTTCATCTCCGCCGCGTCCTTCCAGGAAACCACGCGCGTGCTGACCGAAGCCGCCATCATGGGCAAGCGCGACGAACTGCGCGGCTTGAAGGAAAACGTTATCGTCGGTCGCCTCATCCCCGCAGGCACCGGTCTGGCGTTCCACCAGGCACGCAAGGCCAAGGACGCGATGGAGCAGGCCGACCGCGCCGCCCAGGCCGCCGCCGAACTGCAGGCGCTCGAAGACAGCACCCTGCACTCGGCAGAGTCCGACAACGCATCGGACCAGTCCTGAAGCATGGACACCCCGTTCGCCACGAGCCTTCGGGCGAACGGGTGCCTTGCAAAAAAGATGGTCTTCAAGTATGATTCAAAGCTTCCGGCGCGGGGTGGAGCAGCTCGGTAGCTCGTCGGGCTCATAACCCGAAGGTCGTTGGTTCAAATCCAGCCCCCGCAACCAACATTTTCTCAATGAAGCCAAGCACTTAGCGGTGCTTGGCTTTTTTGTTGTCTGCGCATTTTTGGCACCGTGCCCAATCCGTGCCCATCTCGTGCCCAGCAAGAACGGCCGGACTTTTTCACTGCGACCTTCGGACGCATTCCATTCATCCGCCGTGGGCGCGGTCAAGTGCTCCCGGATGTTCCTGCTGGGGTTCACATGGGTTGGCTTGGGTCACACTGGCAAGCGATCTTATCGAGAACCGAAATGGCGTACCCTTGTCAACCAACTCCGCCCTTACAGTCACATGCTTCACGCTGACCACCTGCTTGTCCTACTGGCTCATGGCTCCCGCCAGCCTGAATGGGCGCGACCGTTCGAGGTGGTGCATCAAGCTGTGTTGGCCGCTCGCCCATCCTTGGTCGTGCGGCTCGCGTTTCTCGAGAGCATGCAACCCTCGCTTCGCCAGGTATTGGAAGAGGCGGGGCAGGACGGCTGCGTCCAGGTTCGCGTGGCTCCATTGTTTCTGGGTGCGGGCGGCCATCTGCAGCGCGACATTCCGCAGATCGCACGCGAAGCGCAGGAGCGTTTTCCGACGCTGCGGATCGACATCAGCCAGCCCGCAGGAGACGATGCCGAGGTGCTCGCCGCGCTGGCCGCCTACGCCCTGCGCTGTGCGACCGGACTCGATGCATGACTTCTTGCCGCACCTTGTTCGACGATGTCAGGGTGCAGTCCGGGGCATGGAATTTGCACGTTTATTGATATGTCACCCCCGCCGCATTCGCAACGTACCCTGGCCGTCGCCATCATTTCGCCCGATCCGGCGCTGGCGCTGGAGGAGGACGCGCTCGGCCACGCGCGGCAAGCGCAGCGCTGCGCGGTGCTGGAGCAGGCGCTGCGCGATGCCGGATATGCCGTGGTTGCGGTGCTGCCGGCCTCGCCCGATCTGGACGATCGCATCGCCGCGCTCAAGCCCGATCTGGTGATCGTCGATGCCGAGTCGGGCGTGCGCGACCTGCTCGAGCATGTGGTGCTGGCCTCGCGCGACACGCCGCGCCCCATCGTGCTGTTCACCGACGACGACGAGACCGAAACCGCGCAGCTTGCCATCACCGCCGGGGTGACGGCCTATATCGTCGATGGCCTCAAGCCCAGCCGCGTGAAGCCGGTCATCGAGGTGGCGCTGGCGCGCTTCGAGCGAGAGCAGGGGCTGCGCGCCGAACTCGACGCCGCGCGCGCCCAACTTTCCGAGCGCAAGCTGGTGGAACGGGCCAAGGGCATCGTCATGCAGCGCCTGAACTGCACGGAGGACGAGGCCTACGCGCGCATGCGAAAGCAGGCGATGGAAAAGGGTCTGAGGCTCGCCGACGTGGCGCAGCGCATTCTCGACACCGTCGGCTTGATCTGAACGGGCGTCTGCCCGATTTGCGTGCGCCCCCGCACCACGCTGGCGCAACATCGGCCCACGGCGCACCACGCGCGTATCGCCCACAGCGGGTCGAAGCCGGTTCCTCCCTCTGCGCCACCCGTTCAAGACACCTGGCACGCCGCTTGCTCTTTCAGAGCCGTAGGCCAATGGCGGCCTATGTAAATCCCACTGATCGGGAGTCTCCCCCGATCGGATCGGCAATGACGCCTTCGTGTGCTTCACCTCGTGTGAGGCGCCCGGAGGCTTTTTTTTCGCCCGACTTTTTCAGGACACCTCATGCGCACGCCTCAACAAGCCACGCCCAAGACCATCGCCCCGGCGCAGCCTCTGCGCCGCACCCTCATCAAGTCTGGCGCCGCTGCCGCCATGGCCGGCATGCTGCCCGCCGCGCTGCAACCTGCGGCGCAGGCAGCGAGTGCGCCTGCTCCCGCTTTCGGCAAGCCCGAGATGGAGGAGGTGAAGATCGGTTTCATCCCGCTGACCGACTGCGCCCCGGTGGTCATGGCCGCCGTGCTGGGCTTCGACAAAAAGTATGGCGTGAAAATCGTGCCGAGCAAGCAGGCCTCGTGGGCCGCCGTGCGCGACAACCTGCTCACCGGCGGCATCCAGATGGCCGACGTGCTCTACGGGCTGATCTACGGCGTGCAACTGGGCATCGGCGGACCGAAGCGCGATATGGCGATGCTGATGACCATCAATCGGAACGGCCAGGGCATCACCCTGTCGGACAAGGTGGCCAAGGAAGGTATCACCACCGGGCCCGAGTTGGCCAAGGCCGTACTGGCGAAAAAGCGAACCTATACCTTCGCCCAGACCTTTCCCACCAGCACCCACGCCATGTGGCTGTACTACTGGCTGGCGACTTACGGCATCAACCCACTGCGCGACGCCAAGGAAATCACCGTGCCGCCGCCGCAGATGGTGGCCAATATGCGCGTGGGAGCCATGGACGGCTGCTGCGTGGGCGAGCCGTGGAACGCGGTGGCCATCGCGCAGAAGGTGGGCTTCACCGCCGCAACCAGTCAGGAGGTGTGGCCCGACCATCCCGAGAAGGTGTTGGGCACCACCGCCGAGTTCGTGCAGAAGTATCCCAACACCACCAAGGCCGTAATGGCGGCCGTGCTCGATGCATGCCGCTGGATCGACGCCTCGGACGCCAACCGTACGAAGATGGCCGAAACGATCGCCGCTCCCGGCTATGTCAACACCCAGGTGGAAACCATCCTGCCGCGCATCCTCGGTCGCTACACCAACGGCTTGGGCAAGAGCTGGGACGACAAGCATCCCATGACCTTCTACGAGGACGGCCAGGTGAACTACCCGTGGTTGTCCGACGGCATGTGGTTCCTCACCCAGTTCCGCCGCTGGGGTCTGATCAAGACCGACCCCGACTATCTCGCCGTGGCCAAGGCTGTGAACCGCGTCGATCTTTACAGCGAGGTGGCCACTGCGCTGAAGGTGCCCGTGCCCAAGAGCCTGCTGCGCAGTTCCAAGCTGATCGACGGCACGGTGTGGGACGGCAAAGACCCCAAGGCCTACGCCCACGGCTTCAAGATCAACGACATGGCGACCTGAGAAGGTCTGTACACACCCCCCGATGTCCCAGGAGTCTCCGATGAACACTGCAGTCCTCGCCACCCAGCCCGGCGCAACGCCCCAGCCGTCCACCGCGCAAGCGCCGGTCGAGGCCGCACCCGCCCGCCCACGCGTGGTACCCAAGTCGCCGCAAGAGCGCCAGCGGGCGCGCAACCGGCAATGGCTGCTCGCCGCCGTTGCGCCGCTGCTGGGCCTAGGCCTGCTGCTGCTGGTGTGGGAACTCGCCGCCGAGCACAGCAGCCAGTTTCCCTCGCCGCTGGCCACCTGGCATTCGGCGCAGAAAGTCTTCGCCCATCCCTTCTATGACAACGGGCCGAACGACGTGGGCATAGGCTGGAACCTGCTGGCCTCGTTGCAGCGTGTGGCCTACGGCTTCGGCCTGGCGGCGCTGGTGGGCATTCCGCTGGGGTTCGCCATCGGCCGCCTGAAGTTTCTGGGCCGCATGATGGCGCCCATCATCAGCCTGCTGCGGCCGGTGTCGCCTCTGGCCTGGCTGCCCATCGGCCTGTACGTGTTCAGCAACGCTCCGGCGGCGGCGATCTACACCATCTTCATCTGCTCCATCTGGCCGATGATGATCAACACCGCCATCGGCGTGCAGCGCATTCCGGCCGACTATCTCAACGTCGCCCGCGTGCTCGATCTGTCCGGCTGGAAGGTGTTCACCAAGATTCTGCTGCCCTCGGTCATGCCCTACATGATGACCGGAGTGCGGCTGTCGGTGGGCACGGCCTGGCTGGTCATCGTCGCCGCGGAAATGCTCACCGGCGGCACCGGTATCGGCTTCTGGCTGTGGAACGAGTGGAACAACCTCAACCTCGCCCACATCCTCATCGCCATCCTGGTCATCGGCGTCACCGGCATGGCCCTCGAAGGCCTGCTCATGCTGCTGACCCGCCGCTTTCAGTACGACGACGCGCGCTGAGCCGCGTCCACCGGAGAACCTCATGGAACGCTTCATCAGCATCGAGCAGGTCGAGATGGTGTTCGACACCGCGCGCGGCCCGTTTCAAGCCCTCAAGGGCATCAACCTCGACATCGCCCGCGGCGAGTTCATTAGCCTGATCGGCCACTCCGGCTGCGGCAAGAGCACCCTGCTCAACCTCATCGCCGGGCTCACCCTGCCCAGCAGCGGCGTGATGGTGTGCGACGGCCGCGAGATCCACGCCCCGGGGCCCGACCGCGCCGTGGTGTTCCAGAACCATTCGCTGCTGCCCTGGCTGACCTGCCACGGCAACATCTACCTCGGTGTGGAGCGGGTGTTCGGCGCCACCGAGACCAAGGCGCAGCTCAAGGCGCGCACCGAGGCCGCGCTCGAACTCGTGGGCCTGCCGCACGCTGCGCACAAGCATCCGCACGAAATCTCCGGCGGCATGAAGCAGCGCGTGGGCATCGCCCGGGCGCTGGCCATGCAGCCCAAGGTGCTGCTGATGGACGAGCCCTTCGGCGCGCTCGACGCCCTCACCCGCGCCAGACTGCAGGACGAGCTGCAGGCCATCGTCGCCGCCAGCGGCGCCACCGTGGTGATGGTCACGCACGACGTGGACGAAGCCGTACTGCTGTCGGACCGCATCGTCATGCTGACCAACGGCCCGGCGGCCACCATCGGCGACGTGCTCACCGTGGACCTGCCGCGCCCGCGCGAACGTCTGGCGCTTTCGGAAGACCCGCACTACGCCCACCTGCGCGCGCAGGTGCTGGAGTTCCTCTACAAGCGCCAGGCGCATCCGCAGGCCAAGGCCGCGTGATGGCCGATTTCCCCCTTTTCCCCGTCCCACCCAAGCTCAAGGAGCTCATTATGTCCCTCAACGCCGAACAAATCATGCTGGTGCAGTCCAGCTTCGCCAAGGTCAAGCCGATTTCCGATCAGGCCGCAGCCTTGTTTTACGCCCGTCTGTTCGAGATCGCACCCCAAGTCAAGCCGATGTTCAAGGGCGATATGGTTGAGCAGGGCCGCAAGCTCATGGCCATGCTCAACACGGTGGTCAACGGCTTGAACAATCTGCAAGCCATCGTTCCCGCAGCGCAGAACCTCGCACGCGGCCATGTCGGTTACGGCGTGCGCAGCGAACACTACGCCTATGTCGGCAGCGCCCTGCTCTACGCGCTGGAGCAGGGCCTGGGCAAGGACTTCACGCCAGCGGTGAAGCAGGCATGGAGCGACGCCTACGGCCTGCTGTCCGGGGTGATGATCGCCGCGGCCGAACAGGTGGAATCGAGGTCCGCTGCTTGACGCAGGCCACGAACCGACGATCAGGCGCCGCGTTCTTGCCAAGCTTCACGGAATCCGCATCATGACCAAACCCAAACTCGTTCTCGTCGGCAACGGCATGGCCGGGGTGCGGGCGCTGGAAGAGCTGCTCAAGCTCGCGCCCGATCTCTATGACATCACCGTGTTCGGCGCCGAGCCGCACCCCAACTACAACCGCATACTGCTCTCGCCGGTGCTGGCCGGGGAACAGACCATCGAGCAGATCATCCTCAACCCGCTGGACTGGTATGCCGACAACGGCATCACCCTGCACACCGGCAAGACGGTGATCACGATCGACCGCATCAGGCGCATCGTGCGCGCCGATGACGGCACCGAGGCGCCTTACGACCGGCTGCTGCTGGCCACCGGCTCGCTGCCCTTCATCCTGCCCGTGCCAGGCAAGGAGCTGGATGGCGTGATTGCCTACCGCGACATCAAGGACACCGAGACCATGATCGAGGCCGCCAAGGTGCACAGGCACGCGGTGGTCATCGGCGGCGGTCTGCTCGGGCTGGAGGCGGCCAACGGTCTGATGCTGCGCGGCATGGACGTGAGCGTGGTGCACATCATGCCCTGGCTGATGGAGCGCCAGCTCGACGAGGTGGCGGGCAAGCTGCTGCAGAAGTCGCTCGAAGACCGCGGCCTGAAATTCCTCATCGGCGCGCAGACCGCGGCGCTGCTGGGCAACGAACAAGGCCGGGTGCGCGCGGTGCAGTTCAAGGACGGTCGCGAGATCCCTGCCGACCTGGTGGTGATGGCCGCGGGCATCCGCCCCAACACCGCGCTGGCAGAGAGCGCCGGCCTGCACTGCAATCGCGGCATCGTGGTGAGCGACACCCTGCAGACCGTGACCGACCCGCGCATCTACGCCGTGGGCGAATGCGCCGCGCACCGTGGCATCGCCTACGGCCTGGTGGCGCCACTGTTCGAGCAGGGCAAGGTGGTGGCTAACCATCTGGCACAGATGGGCATCGGCCGCTACACCGGCAGCCAGACCAGCACCAAGCTCAAGGTCACCGGTATCGACCTGTTCTCGGCGGGCAACTTCATGGGCGGCGAGGGCTGCGAGGACATCGTGCTGTCCGACCCGTTTTCCGGCGTGTACAAACGCTTGGTGATCCAGGGCGACAAGCTGGTGGGCGCCTGCTTGTATGGCGACACGGTCGACGGCTCGTGGTACTTCAAGCTGCTGCGCGAAGGCCGCACCGTGCACGACATCCGCGACAAGCTGATGTTCGGCGAGAGCCACCTGGGCGACGCCGGCCACCAGGGCCAGAACAAGGCGGCGGCCATGGCCGACAGTGACGAGGTCTGCGGCTGCAACGGCGTGTGCAAGGGCGCCATCGTCAAGGCCATCAAGGACAAGGGTCTGTTCACCCTGGAAGAGGTGCGCAAGCACACCAAGGCCAGCGCCAGCTGCGGCTCGTGCACGGGCCTGGTCGAGCAGATCCTGATGTTCACCGCCGGTGGCGACTACTCCGCCGCACCGAAGAAAAAGGCCATGTGCGGCTGCACCGAAGCCAGCCACCAGGACGTGCGCGACGCCATCCGCGAGCAGCATCTGCTGAGCATCCCCGAGGTCATGCAAACCCTCGGCTGGCGTACCCCGGCAGGTTGTTCGAGCTGCCGCCCGGCGCTGAACTACTACCTCATCTCCACCTGGCCACACGAGGCGAAGGACGACCCGCAGAGCCGTTTCATCAACGAGCGCAGCCACGCCAACATCCAGAAGGACGGCACTTACAGTGTGATTCCTCGCATGTGGGGCGGCGAGACCAGCGCGGCGGAGCTGCGCCGCATCGCCGACGTGGTGGACAAATACGCCATCCCCACGGTGAAGGTCACCGGCGGCCAGCGCATCGACCTGCTGGGCGTGAAGAAGGAAGATTTGCAGGCGGTGTGGCGCGACATCGGCATGCCCAGCGGCCACGCCTACGCCAAGGCGCTGCGCACGGTGAAGACCTGTGTGGGCAGCGAATGGTGCCGCTTCGGCACGCAGGACAGCACGACCATGGGCAAGATTCTGGAGCGTGCCACCTGGCGAATGTACGCCCCGCACAAGGTGAAGTTCGCCGTCAGCGGCTGCCCGCGCAATTGCGCCGAGGCCGGCATCAAGGACGTGGGCATCATCGGCGTCGATTCCGGCTGGGAGATGTATGTGGCGGGCAACGGCGGCATCAAGACCGAGGTGGCGCAGTTCCTGGTCAAGCTCAAGACGCAGGAAGAGGTGCTGGAATACACCGGCGCCTTCATTCAGCTCTACCGCGAGGAGGGCTGGTATCTGGAGCGCACCGTGCATTACGTGGGCCGCGTCGGGCTCGACTATGTGAAGCAGCGCGTGCTCGACGACGCCGAGGGCCGCAAGGCCTTGTGGGAGCGGCTGCAGTTCGCGCTGCAGGGCGAACCCGACCCGTGGTTCGAGTTCGAGGAGGCCCAGGTGGATACGCGGCAGTTCATCCCCATCGTGCCCGTCGCAACGACCCAAGGAGAACCGGCATGAACCGCTCGACCGAATGGATCGTCGTCTGCCGCATCGACGACATCCCCGCGCTGGGCGCGCGCCGCGTGCGCCGCCCCGACGGCGTGGACATCGCCGTGTTCCGCGCCGAGGCCGATCGCATCTACGCGCTGCTCGACCGCTGCCCGCACAAGGGTGGCCCGTTGAGCCAGGGCATCGTGCTCGGCGACGCCGTGGCCTGCCCGCTGCACAACTGGACCATCCGCCTGGAAGACGGCCGCGCCAGGGCGCCCGACGAAGGCTGCACCCCGGCGTTCGCCGTCAAGGTGGAAGGCGATCGGGTCTATCTGCGCAGCGATCAACTGCACGCGCCGATTGCCGCGATGCGCACCGCGCAGTGCGAGGGCGCGACCTGCGCGCAGTAAGCCGCCACACGCTATGAACGCCGCCGATCTCCCTGCCCGCAGCATCGCCATCGTCCCCGCCGGGGAAGACGCCAGTGCGCCGCGCGTCACCCGCTCCACCTGCCCCTACTGCGGCGTGGGCTGCGGCGTGCTGATCGAGAGCGAGGGCGGGCGCATCACCGGCGTGCGCGGCGACCCCGGCCACCCGGCCAACTTCGGCCGCCTGTGCACCAAGGGCAGCACGCTGCATCTCACCACAAAGCCCGAGTTGGCCCCGCAGGTGCGCCTGTTGCAGCCTGAGCTGCGCACCCGGCGCGACGCCCCGCGCAACCCCGTGAGCTGGGACACCGCGCTCGACCATGCCGCGCAGCGCTTTGCCGATCTCATCACTGCACACGGCCCCGACAGCGTGGGTTTCTACATCTCCGGCCAGATGCTCACCGAGGACTATTACGTCTTCAACAAGCTGGCCAAGGGTCTGATCGGCACCAACAACGTCGACACCAATTCCCGGGTGTGCATGAGCAGCGCGGTGGCCGGATACAAGGCCACGCTGGGCGCCGACGCCCCGCCTTGCGCCTATGAGGACATCGACCACGCCGCCTGTCTGTTCTTCGTCGGCAGCAACGCGGCGTGGTCGCACCCCATTGCGTTTCGCCGCATCGAGCAGGCCAAGGCGCGGCGGCCCGAGATGCGCATCGTCGTGGTCGATCCGCGCCGTACCGAAACCGCCGAACTCGCCGACCTGCACCTGCAGCTTCTGCCCGGCACCGATGTGGCGCTATTTCATGCCATGCTGCACGTCATGGTGTGGGAAGACCTGATCGACCCCGCCTTTATCGCCGCGCACACCAGCGGCTTTGCCGCGCTGCGCGATCTGGTGCGCGACATGAGCCCGGCGGTGGCCGCCAATCTGTGCGGCCTCAAGGCCGACGACATCGTGACCGCCGCGCGCTGGTTCGCCCTCGGCGCGCCCAGTGGCTCGGTGCAAGCGCGCCAGCCCACGCTGTCGATGTATTGCCAGGGTCTGAACCAGTCCAGCAGCGGCACGGCGAAGAACGCCGGGCTCATCAACCTGCACCTGGCCTGCGGCCAGATCGGCAAGCCCGGGGCCGGGCCGTTCTCGCTCACCGGCCAGCCCAACGCCATGGGGGGGCGCGAAGTGGGCGGCATGGCCAATCTGCTGTCGGCCCATCGCGACCTGGCCAACCCCGAACACCGCGCCGAAGTGGCCGCGCTGTGGGGCGTGGCCGACGTGCCAGCAAGCCGCGGCAAGACCGCCATCGAACTGTTCCAGGCTGCGGCCGACGGCGAGGTGAAGGCGCTGTGGATCGCTTGCACCAACCCGGCGCAGTCGCTGCCAGACCAGGCCATGGTGCGCCGCGCGCTGGAGCGTGCCGAGTTCGTCGTGGTGCAGGAGGTCTACGCCACCGCCGCCACCGTGCCCTACGGCGATCTGCTGCTGCCTGCCACCACCTGGGGCGAAAAGGAAGGCACCGTCACCAACTCCGAGCGCCGCATCAGCCGTGTGCGCGCCGCCACCGCCGCGCCCGGTGCGGCACGCGACGACTGGGCCATCGCCACAGACTTCGCCCGTCGCCTCGAAGCGCTGCTGCCCGCCAGGCTGAACGGCAGGCTCACCCTGTTTCCCTATGCCACGCCCGAAGCCGTGTGGAACGAGCACCGCGAAAGCACCCGCGGCCGCGACCTCGACATCACCGGCCTGAGCTGGGCCGCGCTGGAACGCGACGGCCCGCAACAATGGCCCTATCCGCAGGGCGCAAGTGGCGGCAAGGCGCGGCTCTACGCCGACGGCATCTTCCCCACCGCCGATGGCCGCGCCCGCTTCTTCGCCCAGCCCTTCAAGCCCGTGGCCGAACCCTGCGACGCCCGCTATCCCCTGGCGCTGACCACCGGACGGCTGCGCGACCAGTGGCATGGCATGACCCGCACCGGCTCGGTGCCGCGGCTGTTCAGCCACGCCCCCGAGCCCAGCATCGACCTGCACCCCACTGAACTGGCGCGGCGCGGCCTGCGCGACGGCGAATTGGTGCGCGTGGCTTCGCGCCGCGGCGATCTGCTGCTGCCCGCCCGCGCCACCGACACCGTGCGCCCCGGCCAGGCCTTCATCGCCATGCACTGGGGCGCCGAATACCTCGCCGGGCGCAATGCCGAAGGCGTGGCGCGGCTGGGCGTCAACGGCCTGACCCTGCCCGCGCTCGACCCCCATTCGTTCCAGCCCGAGCTCAAGCACAGCGCGGTGCGGGTGGAGGCCGCCAACCTGCCCTGGCACCTCGCCGCCTTCGCCTGGATGCCCGAGGAAAGCGCCCAGACGCTGCGCGCCACGCTGATGCGCGAACTGGCCGATCTGCCCTTCGTGCTGTGCGTGCCCTTCGGCCGCCATCGCACCGGCCTGCTGCTGCGCGCCGCCGCGCGCGGCGCGCCCGAGGCCGCGCTGCTGGCGCGCATCGACACCCATTTCGGCGTGCAGGGCGGCGCCGCGCTGCATTACGCCGACCCCGGCCGCGGCGTGCGCCGCGCCGTGCGCCTGAATGGCGAGGCGCTCGACGCCGCGCTGCTGTCCGGCCCCGTCGACAGCGTGGTGGCGCAGGGTTGGCTGCGCGAACTGCTGCAAAGCGAAGCCAGCGCCAAGCCCTACGGCCGCTGGCTGCTGCTGCCCTCGCCCACACCGCCAGGCAATGCGCCATCCACCAGCCACCAGGTGTGCAACTGCTTCGACGTGCGCCAGCACCAGATCGACGCCCTGCTGCCCACCCTGCAAGGCGACGACGCCGCGCGCCTGGCTGCGTTGCAGGCCCGGCTCAAGTGCGGCACCAACTGCGGTTCCTGCCTGCCCGAGCTGCGGCGCCTGGTACGCGACGCCGCGCCGGTTCCGGCCTGAATCTTGCGGCGAATCGATCAGGAGGACGTCGCCATGTTCAACCCCGCAGCCTCACACCCTATCGCGCTGGACACCGGGCCGGGCCGCTTTAACCCGGACGTCGTGCCCATGCTGCGCCTCATCGGCCGCGGCGCCCACGGCAGCCGCAGTCTGGAGCGCGAGCAGGCCCGCACCCTCATGGGCTGGCTGCTGCGACGCGAACTGTCCGACGCGCAGCTCGGCGCGGTGCTGCTGTCTCTGCGCATGAAGGGCGAGAGCGCCGAAGAACTCGAAGGCTTCGCCCTGGCCGTGCGCGACGCCATGCCGCACATGCATGTGCGCACCAAACGCCAGGTAGTGGTCATCCCCAGCGCCAACGGTGCGCGCCGCCTGCCCAACCAGGTGCCGCTGCTGGCCTCGCTGCTGCGCGAGCAGGGCATGCCCGTGCTGGTGATCGACGCCCCGTCCGCCGAGTCGGGCCGCCTGTCCACCGCGCCGCTGTGGCAGGAGCTGGGCATGCGTATCGCCAACAGTGTGGAAGAAGCGCAGCACGCGCTCGAACAGAACGACGCGGTACTGCTGCCCCTGTCCACGCTCAGCCCGGCACTCGACCGCCTGCTGCAATGGCGCCATGTGCTCGGCGTGCGCAACGGCGGGCATTCGGTGGTCAAGATGCTCAACCCGCTGCAGTCGCCCAGCCTGCTGGTGACCGCCTACACCCATCCGGAATATGCGCGACTGATGCAGGACGTGTTGCTTGCGCTGCGCCAGCCCACCCTGTTGATGCGCGGCTGCGAGGGCGAGGCCGTGGCCCATCCCAACCGCGATGCGGAGCGACTGGGTCTGCATGCCGATGGACAGGTTCAGACCTGGCCCGTCGGGGCACCCTTCACGCCGCCAACCGACCTGCCCGACGGCCTCGATCTGCGCGCCAGCGCCCAATGGATTCACGCCATTCTCGATGGCTACAGACTCCCGCCCGAGCCCCTGGCGCGACAGGCCGCCTGCATCCGCGCCATGTGCGAATCCTTCGCTGGCTCGGGCGCAGCCTCCGCCCGCGTGCGCGCCCTGGGTGCCGCCACGTCACCACTGACCACGAGTCCACGCCATGTCCCAACCCCTTGAAATCGCCCGCCCCCCCGTTTACCTCGTCGGCGCCGGTCCGGGAGACCCGGAGCTGCTCACCCTCAAGGCGGTGCGCGTCTTGCAGCAAGCCAGCGTGGCGCTCGTGGACGATCTGGTCAGCGATGCTTGCCTCCAGCATCTGCCAGCAGACTGCCGCATCGTGCATGTCGGCAAGCGCGGAGGCTGCGCCAGTACCCCGCAAGCCTTCATCGAGAAGCTGATGGTGAGTGAAGCGCTGCGCGGCGCGCGGGTGGTGCGCATCAAGGGGGGCGACCCGCTGCTGTTCGGCCGTGGGGGCGAAGAAATCGAAGCGCTCCGAGCTGCGGGCATCGCCGTCGAAGTCGTGCCCGGCATCACGGCAGGCGTTGCCGCGGCGGCGTCGTCGAACCTCTCGCTCACGCATCGCGAGCATGCCCGCGGCGTCGCCTTCGTGACAGGCCATGCCGCGGCCGACAACCATGTGGACTGGGCCGCGCTGGCCCGCAGTGGACTGACCCTGGTGATCTACATGGGTGTGTCCACGGTTCAGACCATCGAGCAGTCCTTGCTCGAAGGGGGCATGGCGACTCACACTCCTGTCTTGCTGGTGCAGTCGGCGAGTTGCGCGGCCGAGCGCCGCCTGCGTACCCGCCTGGGCTGGCTGTCGCAAAGCCTTGAAGCAAGCGGTTTGACCAGCCCCTGCGTCATGATCGTCGGCGACGTCGCCGAGAGTGCGATGGGGTCCGACGTCGCACAATTCCTGGCCGCAGAATTGCAGGAAGCCGCGTTGAGTCGGGTCGCCTAGGAGCCGCCGGGCTTGAGGAGCTGGGCGCGAGTCGCATGCACTGAGCATGTGCGTCGACGACCCAGCTATCCACGACAGGACGGCCGTCGCAGCGGGGGCGCGCGGCTACGAAGCCCTCGATCCCGAAGGCCATGTCTGGTCTTTCGGCAAAGACCGCTTCTACGCGGCGTTGTGGCATCGGTAGCGCTTTTTCGCAGCGTTTCGATACAACCGGACAGCCAAGGATTCGGTATTCTGAACTCACGGACCGAGCTGAGGCCAGATCGGTCGCGGTTTGGACACGATCTTTCAACCGATCCGACCGACATGGCCCTTTCAAAGCCCACGACCGCGCGTCCTGAGGAATATTCACTGGACGTCCCGCTGCAATCCGCTCACATCGGCACCCATTCGAGCGGTGTGAATCGACGCACCCTGTTCATCTGCCTGTTGGCCATCGGCGTCGGCGTCATAGCCAGCTTCATTGCCCAGGCCTTGCTGGCCCTGATCGGTCTCATCACCCACCTGGCCTTTCAGGGGCGCATCGGCTGGACGTTGACTGATCCGGCGCACAACAGTCTTGGCGCCTGGGTCATCGCCGTGCCCGTGGTCGGGGCGCTGATCGTCGGCTTCATGGCGCGGTACGGCTCACCGGCGATTCGGGGGCATGGCATCCCCGAAGCCATGGAGCAAATCTTGCTCAACCGCAGCCGCATCCCGCTGCGCGTACTTATCCTCAAGCCCTTGTCGGCAGCGATCTCCATTGGCACGGGCGGCCCGTTCGGCGCCGAGGGGCCGATCATCGCTACCGGCGGCGCCCTTGGTTCGGTACTGGGGCAATGGATTCCGCTGACCCCCGACGAGCGCAAGGTCTTGCTCGCTGCGGGCGCCGCGGCCGGTATGACGGCAGTCTTCGGAACGCCGCTGGCTTCCGTGGCGCTGGCCATCGAACTGCTGTTGTTCGAATACCGCCCGGCGTCGTTTCTGCCCGTGCTGCTTGCCTGTGGCGCGGCGGCCGTGACGCGTGCGATTTTCGATGGATTCACTCCATTCTTTTCCATCCCACCGCTGGCTTTGCCGCATGCGGGGGCCATCTTTGCTTGTTTGCCCCTGGGGGCCGTCGTGGGCCTGGTCGCGGTGCTCATCACCCGCGCGGTGTATGCCGTCGAAGACGCCTTTGAACATCTCCCATTGCACTGGATGTGGTGGCCCGCGCTGGGCGCCGTGGCGGTGGGGCTGATCGGCTGGTGGCAGCCGCGCACCCTGGGTGTGGGTTACGGCAACATCACCGATGCGCTTTCGGGCACGGTCTTGGTTGGTTCGGCGCTGTGGCTCCTGGGCGCTGCCAAACTGGTGTCGTGGACCATCGCCCTGGGCAGCGGCACCTCGGGCGGCACACTTGCCCCCTTGATGACCGTGGGCGCCTGCCTTGGCGCCGCACTGGGCCATGCCGTGGCGGCACTGTTTCCACAGATCGGTCTCAGTCCAGAGCTGGCGGCGCTGGTGGGGATGGCGGCGGTGTTCGCCGGTGCATCGCGCGCCTTGTTCATGTCCGTATTGTTCGCGCTGGAAACCACTTGGCAGATGCCTGCCCTTCTGCCGCTGCTCATTGGCTGCGGTGCCGCCTATCTGGTCTCCATCCTGTTGATGCCGCAGACCATCATGACCGAGAAAATCGCGCGCCGTGGGGTGCGCGTGCCAACCGACTACACCGCGGATCTCTTTTCCCAGGCCTTGGTGCGCGACCATGCCAGTCACGCTCCGATCACGCTGCGTGCGACGCAAACAGTGGCACAAGTGCGTGCCTGGCTGGAGGTCGATGCCGACGGCAGCAGGCACCAGGGGTATGCCGTGCTCGATGAGGTCGACCATATCGTTGGCGTGGTGACGCGAAAGGATGTCTTCAGAAGTGGGACGAACCCAGCACAGCCTCTGTCTTCGCTGATCACCCGGCGGCCCCTTTGTGTGCACCCCCAGAACACCTTGGCCGAAGCCCTGCGGCTGATGACGGTCGAGGACATCGGTCGCCTGCCCGTCGTCAGTGGCGCGAACGGCAGCCGCGTGATCGGCATGCTCACGCGCAGCGATCTGTTGAAAGCTTGGCGCGAGCGCCACCTCGATCAGACGGTCATGGGGCGTTGAGGGCGAGGTTGGGCATTTGCGCCCTTGTGGTGAGCCTGCCTTCGGTCGGCCGAGTTGCGCTCGACAGCGCGCAGCGCTGCGCGAAGCGCATGGGTCGTCGGCGATGCCTTCGCCTATCCTTGGGAACGCCTGCGTCGTCCGCTCCATCCAATGGTCAGAAGCGTTGTTTGAGGAGTTTGACCGTGTCTTCGATCGCACCCATCGATAGCCTGGAAGCCGATCGCCATGCCGCTTCGGCGGCGGTGTCGGATCGGATTCGCCGCCGATTGATCGAGGCGAGACAACGCTTTCACGCCAACGACAACATCTCGGCCTTCATCGGGCAAGGCGAACTCGACGAACTTCGCGCAGAAGTGCAGAGCAGGCTGCACGAGGTGCTGCAAGCCCTTGTGATCGACACCGAGAGTGACCACAACACGGCCGATACCGCCCGGCGTGTGGCCAGGATGTTCGTCGATGAAGTGTTTCACGGCCGCTACGCGCCAGCGCCGGAGGTCACCGCCTTCCCCAATGTTTCACGGCTCAACGAGCTCCTGATCGTGGGCCCGGTCAGCGTGCGCAGCGCCTGCTCGCATCACTTGTGCCCCATCCTGGGGAAGATCTGGATCGGCGTGCTGCCCAATGCAGCCTCCGACTTGATCGGCCTGTCCAAGTACGCAAGGCTGGTCAACTGGGTGATGAGTCGACCTCAGATTCAGGAGGAGGCCGTGGTCATGCTGGCCGATGAACTGGAGCGGCGCATTCGCCCGGATGGCCTGGCCGTCATCATGGAGGCCAACCACTTTTGCCTGCACTGGCGCGGTGTGAAGGATGCCGACGCCCTCATGAAGAGCTCGGTCATGCGCGGCAGTTTTCTGAAGGACGCCGTGCTGCGCAGCGAGTTTCTCAACTTGATGCGCCAACCTTGAAGGAACAGCCATGATCCAAGACAGCAAGATACTTTCTCGGCAGGAAGTGGCGCAGGGCACGATGGCGTTTCATCTGGCCAAACCAAGCGGATTTTCATTTCGCCCTGGGCAGGCCTTTGAAGTCCTGCTCCCCAACGCTGCACCAGAAGCCAGCGGCGAGGACCGCGGCCATGCCTTTTCCATCGTCAGCGCGCCGCATGAAGAGGAACTGGTCTTTGCCACGCGCATGCGCGACAGCGCCTACAAGCGTGCGCTTCGCGCCCTGCCCGACGGGGCCGAACTGGACATCGACGGGCCGTTCGGTTCGCTGATCCTGCACAAAAACCCGGCGCGCGCCGGCGTGATGATTGCCGGCGGTATCGGCATCACCCCCTTCATGAGCATGATTCGCCACGCCAGGCACAACCCGTCCGAGCAGCCGCTGGCACTGCTGTATTCCAACCGCCGACCAGAAGATGCCGCTTTCCTGGACGAACTGCAGGTGTACGCGCGCACGCTCCGCTCTTTTGCCTTGCACGCCACCATGACGGACATGGCAAACTCGACGCGGCCCTGGGATGGCGCTACCGGCCTGATCGATGCGGCTTTCGTCCACCGTGCCACGGCGCAGTTGCCCGATCCCATCTTTTACGTCAGCGGCCCGCCCGGCATGGTGCAGGCGATGCGGCATACCCTGGAGCAGGCGGGCATCGACGACGAGGATGTGCGCAGCGAGGAATTCTTTGGATACTGACCCTCATGCCCCGGAACCCACAGCAGGCCGACGCCCCCATCACCAGCCGCACCCCCGAGCCTGAGCTGATTGCCCGCGCCGCCGGTGGCGATGCCGTTGCGTTTGAGGCCATCATGCGGCGCCACAACCGGCTCCTGTTTCGTACCGCGCGCAGTATCGTGAAAGACGATGCGGAAGCCGAGGATGTGCTGCAGGAGGCCTACCTGCGCGCCTGGCAGGCCTTGGCGACTTTTCGGGCCGATGCCAAGTTGTCAACCTGGCTGGTGCGTGTCGTCGCCAACCAAGCGCTGGGTCGCCTGCGCAGACAACGCGCCGACATCATTCCCCTGGAGGCCGCCATGTCCGCGCCTGACCAAGACATCCAGACCAGACTCACCGCGAGAGCCGTCGACTCTCCGGAGTCGCAAACCGAGCGCGTCATGCTGCGTCGCATTCTGGAGTCGCGCATCGACGCGCTGCCAGAGGCGTTCCGCACGGTTTTCATGCTACGCGCCGTGGAGGAGATGGATGTCGCCGAAATCGCGCAAGCTCTGGACATTCCGGAAGCCACTGTGCGCACCCGCTTCTTCCGCGCGCGCAGCCTGTTGCGTGAAGGGCTGGCCAGCACCGTCGACAAGACCTTGCTGGATGCATTTGCATTCGATGGCGCGCGCTGTGATCGCATCGTTGCGGGTGTCCTGACCGGATCGGCATCCCTACAATTCAAGGCCTGAGTGCAGATTCCGGCTTCACGGATGCGACTGGAGGTGACATGACAAGACTGGCCATGATCTGTCTGTTCGCATGGTTCATCCTGTTCGGCGCGGCGGCGAGCGCTTCTGCGGCCACCACCGTTCAGGTGGTGGGTACCGAGCCCGCGGGCGAAAACATCACGCTCGGTCGCAACCAGAACTTCTATCTGCGGCTCCAATACCAGAGCGACCAGCCGGTGCACATCTGGGCACGACCCTACTATCAAGGCGAGCCAGCCGACGCCGGCAACAATCCGTCGCGCGTCTATCCCGCTGGCAGCGGCGAGGCCCTGGGCTGGTTCTTTCTGTTCAAGCCCGGCGACCGCGTGGATGAGGTGCGCATCACTGCCGGCGATGGCTCGCTGGCCGGAACGTCGGTGGTGGCGACCTACCCGGTGCAGATCATCGGCGGTGATGCGCCTGCCGTCAGCCAGAACACGCCGGATTGGGTGAGTCGGCTTGGCGCGCAAGACAAGGCCGCGCGTCAGGCCGCTTACGCCCAGCAGATGAACACGCCCGTGTCCGCAGGCGATGTCGGTCTGTTCAACGGGTTCATGCTGACCATGCTTGCCATCGGTATGGCCGGTTTCGCCGCCCCCGCCTGGGGACTGTGGCGCTGGCAGGGCGGCTGGCGGATGGCGGCGGCGGTGCCAGCCATCATCATGGGTTTTGTGGTGCTGCGGATCATCGTCGATACCCAACGCGATCCGACCTCGCACAATTTGTGGCCGTTCGAGATCCTCATGGCCGGTGCGCTTAGCGCAGCCATCATGGGCGGTCTGAAGCTCGCCAGAAAATACTTCGGCGAGGATGCGTCATCATGATGCCCCATGGCCTGAGTGTGGCCTTTCTGCTGGGTTTTGGCGCTGGATTGCTGGCAGTGGCGTATCAGGGTTATCAAGTGGGTGAATTGCCTGCGGGAACCAGTTTCTGGCGGGCTTATCGCCCCAACCGGGAAGACAATCCACTGGCGTTTCACTTTTTTCTGCTGCTGTATGTTTGCGCTGGCCTGGCGCTGTGCGTGTGGGGCCTGCTCGCTCTGCTGGGCATGGCGCCTGATCTGAAATGGCGATGATGGGAAGCCCGAGCGCCGACAGGCGCAGGCTTCACCTCATGAACAGCGGTCGTTTACATGCGGTTGCGCTGCACGTTTTCACCCTGCTTGCAGCGGTGCGCCTTTTTACCGGCACGCTGGGGATCGTCTGCGGGTGGGTGCTGGGCTTGCTCACCGGGTGGATCGATGCCTGCCGAAACGTGGCAGACAGACTTTATCCGCTCCTGCGGTCACCGGTGCGTTGGTGATCGTCAGCCTTTGTATCCCGCAGCCGCCTTGGCGGGTATTCATCGTGGGCGTGACAGGGGGCCGTGGCTTGTGGGGTGGAAAGAAGTCAATCAGTAAGGCTTCCGGCTGACGCTCGGCGGACAGCTTGGGCGAACTTACACGCGAATGATGTCGCCCTTGAGCGAGTAGAGAATGGCGATCACCTCGCCTTTTGTTGCGTCATCCACGCCTTCGTGCGTCATCCCCGCGACAATATCGTCCATGACCGCGAGGTACTCCTGTTCGCTGATGTTCATGCCTTTGTGCGCCTCCAGCATGTCCTTGCCCGTATAGGCTTGCGGACCTCCCGCGCCGGCGCACATGAACTCCACTCCCATGCGTTTGGCATGGTCGATGTCCTTGACGTTCTCGAAGCGGGCCTTGATGGCAGGGTTGGCGAGATGGGCGGCGACGAAATCATCGACGATGCGGGTGATTCCTTCTTTCCCATTCAGTCGTTGATAGAGCGTTTCCATGACGGTCTCCTTATTGCAGGCCGCAGCAGCAACGCAGACAGCGGTCATTGCGGCGGATGCCGCTGTCCGAAGCGGAGGTTTGCGTCGACATCACTGCCGGACGATGACGACCTCCAGGTAGTCGCTCGGCACCACGAGCGAATGCGCGCCGCCGCTGTTGTGGCGTTCGAGCAGGGCGAGGATGTCCGCCTCCAGCCGGGCGCGGTCCTCCGGCGCGAGCGCGGCGAAGGTCTTGTGCAGCGGACCGTAGTAGGTGCGGAAGACTTCGAGCCAGTGCTCCGGCGAGCGGTAGCGGAAAGTGAAGCTGATGTGCTGGCTGGCCATGTGCGCGGCGCTGGGACCGAAGAGTTCGACGAGGTACGGCTCGCTGCCCCACAGCGCGGGCGATTGCACGCCCGGCGGCGGCGCGATGTAACCGCCGATCAGACGGAACAGCTGACCGATGAAGCCGTCTGGCGTCCAGTTCGCCAAGCCGATCCGTCCGCCAGGACGGACCACGCGGATCAGCTCGCGCGCAGCCTGCTGGTGGTTGGGCGTGAACATGACGCCGAAGCTCGACAGCGCGACGTCGAAACTGGCGTCGGCAAACGGCAGCAATTCGGCATCGGCGGTCTGGAAGGCGATGTCCAGCGCCTCGGCCCTGGCGCGCGCTGCGCCCTTTTCCAGCAACTGCGGCACGTAGTCAGTGGACACCACGCGCGCGTTGCGGTGCGCCGCGGCAAGCGAGGCGTTGCCGTTGCCGGCGGCGACATCGAGCACGCGCTCGTCGGCGCGCACGTCGGCCGCCTCGGCGAGCCGTTCGCCGACGATCTGCAGCGTGGTGCCGAGAACGGCGTAGTCGCCGCTGGCCCAGGTGGCCTGCTGCCTGTGCTTGATCGCGGCGTAGTCGATGCCGCCGGGCGGGATGTTGGGCGGCGGGGCGCGGTGCTGCGCGGGGGCGGGGCTTGTGAGGTTCATGGCTGCTCTCCAGGGGTTGGCGGCACGATGCCGTGCCGATGAGACTATTCTCGGCAGCGCGAGCCCGCGCCGCTTCACCCGGCGTCCGCCGCATTTGACCTGGCGTCCGCAATTTCGCTTTCAGGGGTTTCGCCGCCCGGAAGAAAGGCCCAAGCCATGCGCCCTGATGCCCTGTCCGACCTGCTGCGCGCCGTGCGCATCCGCGGTGCGGTGTTCTATCACGTCAATTGCCGCTCGCCCTGGTCGGCCGAATCGCCGCCGGTGGGCGAGATCGCTGGCATCGTGCTGCCGGGCTGCGAGCACGTGATGGAGTACCACATGCTCGCGCGCGGCCACGGCTGGGCGGCGGTGCAGGGCGAGCCTCCGGTGCGGCTTGGCGCGGGCGACGTGGTGCTGTTTCCGCATGGCGACGGGCATGTGATGTCCAGCGCGCCGGGGGTGACGCCGATCCGGCGCGAGGCGGACTGGGTGTTCGCCACGCGCGACACACCCAAGCCGATGGCGGTGGCATTCCATCACGGCGTGGTCGAGCCCGGCACGCTGCCCGCATTCGAGATCGATACCGAGATCATGTGCGGCTTTCTCGGCTGCGACGCGAGGCCCTTCAACCCGCTGCTCGCCGCGCTGCCGCGCCTCTTGCATCTGCCGGCTGCGCAGGCGGGCGACACGGTGGGCCGAGTCATCGATCTGGCGGTCGCCGAATCGGACGCGGCGCGGCCCGGCAGCGGCGCGCTGCTCGAACGTTTGGCGGAAATGATGTTCGTCGACGCCGCGCGCCGCCACCTTGACAGCCTCACCGACGACGCCTCCGGCTGGCTCGCCGGCCTGCGCGACCGCCATGTCGGCCGCGCCCTCGCGCTGCTGCACGCGCAGCCACAACGCGACTGGAACGTGGACGATCTGGCGCGCGAGGCGGGACTGTCGCGTTCAGCGCTGCACGAACGCTTCGAGAAACTCCTCGGCGACACGCCGATGCGCTACCTCGCCAACTGGCGCATCCAGCTCGGCGCGCGTCTGCTGCGCGACACCCGAGCGCCGGTGGCGGCGATCGCGCTGGAGGTCGGCTACGACTCAGAAGCCGCCTTCAGCCGCGCGTTCAAACGCCTGACCGGCCAGCCACCGGCGACGTGGCGCAGAGCGCGCGCGCAGGCGGTGGTGTCGTCAGCGCGCTGAGCCGTGCGCGGCTTCAGGTATCGCCGGACCCTGCATCACTGCTCTACCCCGCTGATCCAGGCCTTGCGCATCAGCCGCCCGCACTCCGCCGATGCGTAGCCCACGCTGTTGCCGGTGGTGACGTGCGGCGCTAGGATGCCGTACAAGGTCCTGCTGGCGTCTATCCAGGGATAGAAGCCGAAGGCCCCGGCGCTGCTGAAGGCGCCGTCGCCCACCACCGGATCGGACTCGACCCAGTGGCCGAGCGCGTAGCTCCAGCTCTCGGTCTGAGGGACCGGGGTGTACAGCGCCGTGGGGCAGGTGGCGGGATTGGTGCAGACCTGGTCGGCACCCAGCATGCTGCCCAGCAACAGCTGCCCGGACAGCATCTTGCGCAGGAACACGGCGTAGGCGGCGGGCGTGGTGACCACGCCACCGGGGGGCTGCGGCTGACTGTAGGCGATGGACACTTCGCTGCCGAGCTGCGACATGATCTCGGTGGCCAACGCAGCGCTGTCCATCGGCCCCAGGCCGTTGAGGTCGGCGTGCATTTCCATGTGTCCGCCGCCGTAGGAGAAATAGCCCACGGCATTGGGCGACAGCACGCCGTTGCTCTGGTACTGCACGCAGCTGTCCACCGTCTGCATGGGCAGGCACATGCTGAGTTTGATATAGCCGCTGGTGAAGTGCAGGAAGGACACGTCGTCGGCGCTGAGCACGCCCTGCTTCTTCTGCACCACATAGGCGGCGTACATCCACTTCGACGCCGAGGCGATGCTCATCAGGCTCGACGCCGTACAGATCGGAGTGCTGCCGTTTCTGGCCCACGCAACCAGAATTTTCCCAATGAAGCCAAGCACTTAACGGTGCTTGGCTTTTTTTGTCGGCGTGGGGGCAGTTCAGGGGCGTCGAGCTATCTCAGCGCGACCGACGAGCCCGCATCGCGCTGCCGATGATTTGAAGTTGCTCGTCGCTGAGCAGACGCGTGGCAAGAGGCAGAAGCTCGGCTTCCTCGAAATCGATGTGCCGCCGATGACGTTGCACAAAATCTTCCATACTGCGCGTGTCGAGCGCGGCGGCATCGCCCATTTCGACGCGGACGAGCTGCGCATGCAGCACCTGCCACGCGGCATCAAGTTCGTGGTGTTCATGCACCACGCGTTCGCGCATGTCACGCAGGCACACCGCGTCCGAACCTGCCATGGCCTCGAACAATGCCGGGAACAGATCTTCCTCTTCATCCTGGTGGTGTTGGTGTCCTGCCGTCTCGAAATAGCGGATCACTCCGGCCGCAGCCTGCCGCGCGGCATCGTCGGCGCCATGCGCCGCCAGGTGGGCGCTCAGACGCTGCAGCGTCGCGCATTGTTTGGAGATGCGTTCATGGCAGGCCGAGAGCAGCGCCAGCGGCGCATCGAAACCTGCGTTGGCATGGCCGCCGACAAGCGTGTCGAGTGACATCGGGTTGTTCCCCTCAGAAGAGACTGGGCATCATTCAATGTGGTAACTAGAATACCTTAAATGGATGCTTGGCGAAACAATGGGGTGACATCATGGTCTGCGAGCTCGCGCTCAAACGCATCTACACCCAAGCCGACGAGCAGGACGGATTTCGCGTGCTCGTCGATCGCCTGTGGCCCCGGGGTCTGAGCAAGGACGCGGCGCGTGTCGATCTGTGGGCCAAGGAGGTCGCGCCCAGCGACGAACTGCGCCGCTGGTTTGGGCATGAACCAGGCAAGTGGGAGCCGTTTGCTCAGCGTTACCGGCGGGAGCTGACCCAGCCCGACAAGGCCTCGGCCCTCACTGCGCTGCGCCAGACGATGGGCGCGCATCACCGGGTGACCCTGCTGTATGCGGCGCATGACGAAGCACACAACAACGCCGTCGTGCTGAAAGATGTCTTGCAGCCGCGATGAGCCATCGCCTTTCGCTCCTGGTCGATCCGCCCTTTCGGCTGGATCTCACTGCATGGGCGCCGCGCCGACCAACGGCATCGATAGCTGGGATGGAAAGCGATGGCGATGGAGCAACTCGCAAGTCGTTGGGCTGGCGCCGCCGGGATGGTGTACTTCCTGCTGCTGCTCAAGCGGCTCAACGACCAGGGGTTGATCGATTCACGGAGTCATTTCGATCATGGAAACGAATGTCGACAAAACGGTTGCCACGCTGCTGCATGAACATGCGTTGATGCTGCGCGCCGTGCGCGAAATGCGGCTTGCCCTGCTGCAGGGGAGCATCGGCGATGCCTGCAAAGCCTTGGATACCTTGCAAAGGCTGCATGCGGCGCACATTGCTGTGGAGGAGGCGCATTGGATCGTGCGTCTCGGGCCAGGTGCGCGCTGGCAGCCCAAGGTTTATCTGGCAGAACATGCCAAACTCGAACAGATGATTCTGGATTGGCGACGTCGCCTGACCGCCGACGATCGCCTGGTCGTGGAGCCTCTGGATCGCCTCGAACTGCTCGATGCAAGCCTGCCGCTCCAGCATTTGCTGGAACACCACTTCGAGCGCGAGGAAAAAGGACTGTTTGTCGAGATCAATGCTTGAATCCCGCTGTTTGAGCAGGCCGCTCAAGGGCGGCTTCAAACAGCAGCGGCAACAAATCGGCGCAATCGGGGATTGAGGCAATCGGCCAGGGTGGCGGTATCGAGCTCGGCATAGAACGCCTGCCGCGCGCGCTCCAGGCGGGGGCGAAGCGCGCAGAATCCGCTGAGCAGGCAATGCCCGCCGTCGTCGCGGAAGCATTCGGTCAGCACTCCATCGTCTTCGAGCCAGGCAAGCACCTCGCCGAGCCGGATCTGGTCGGCTTTCCTGGCCAGCCTGACGCCACCGCCAGCGCCGCGCAGGGTGTCCACGAAGCCGCCGGCGGCCAGGCGCTGCAGCACCTTGACGAGATGCTCGCGCGAGATGCCCAGCTTGGCAGCGAGCTCGACGCTGGACCACTTTTCGCGCTCGCTTCCGGCCAGGACGAGCAGGGCGCGCAGGCCGAAATCGGAAAACGAGGTCAGTCGCATGGCATCATCAAAAGGAGGAACAAAGCGCGGCGATCAAACCCAAGGCGCGGCTCGCCGCTCACCACAGCCCGGATTGCAGCCGGGCAGCCTCGCTCATGCGTTCGACGCTCCACTGCGGATCCCACACCAGCTCGACATTGACGAGCTCGACCCCGGGAATGCGCAAGACCTTGTCGCGCACTTCCTGCGTCAGCACGCCGCCCATGCCGCAGCCAGGAGCGGTCAGCGTCATGTCGATGTCCACGCGCCAGCCAATGCCGGTGTCGTCTGCGGGTTGCACCTCGATGCGGTAAATCAGCCCGAGTT
This sequence comes from Thiomonas bhubaneswarensis, assembly GCF_001418255.1. Lineage (GTDB taxonomy): Bacteria > Pseudomonadota > Gammaproteobacteria > Burkholderiales > Burkholderiaceae_C > Thiomonas > Thiomonas bhubaneswarensis. Next base: position 127,336 of record NZ_LIPV01000009.1, on the reverse strand, counting down.
CGAGGATGTTGATCGGGATTTCCGGGTCGTAGCAGGTGGCCAATTGCGCGCGCACGGCGGCTTCGACCTCTTCGCGCGTGGTCGGCGCAGCGATCTCGGCGGTCTCACCGCCGTCCAGACCCAGCGCGTCGGCGTCGCGGCCGTCGATGCGGTACATGCGTCCGTCGGACACCACGGTGATGTGATGGCCCAGTCGCTGCGTGACGCGGACTTGCGTGCCCGCGAGCAGCATGCCCTGAATGCCGTCGGGAACGAGGATCGCCGCAACGTCGCGGCGCACGGTCACGAGGCCTGCATCGGTCGGCCAGTCCATGTCAGTTCTCCGTGTCGGTGTTCGCCACTTGCGCGTTGCGGTTGAGCGCGTTGCGCAGCGTATGCCAGGCCAGCAGCGCGCATTTGATCCGCGCCGGAAACTGCTTGACGCCCTCGAGCGCGGCCAGTTTGCCCGCGCTGCCCGGGTCGAGCGGCCTGCCTTCGACCAGCGCGCCGTGCATCTGCCCAAACAGCGCCAGCGCTTCATCGACGCGCTTGCCTTTGACCGCCTCGGTCAGCAGCGAGGCCGATGCGGTCGAAATGGCGCAGCCCTCACCGCTGAACGAGATGTCGCGGATGACGCCGTCGTCGCCGAGCGCGAGTTCGATCTCCACGCGGTCGCCGCACAGGGGGTTGTACCCCTGCGCGACCCGATCCGGGTGCGGCAGATGGCCGAAATGCCTCGGCCTGCGGTAATGGTCGAAGATGACCTCCTGGTACAGATCGCGCAGATCGCCGCTGTCGATCGCGTCCATGCTCATCTCCTGTCGGCGAACATCGCCTGGGCCTGCCGCACCGCGGCCACGAGCGCGGCGACATCCTGCGCGTCGCTGTACACGCCGAACGAGGCGCGCGCCATCGCCGCCACGCCGTAGCGCTGCATCAGCGGCATCGCGCAATGGTGCCCGGAGCGGATGGCCACGCCGCTGGCGTCGGCAATGGTGCCCAGATCGTGCGCGTGCACGCCTTCGAGGTTGAACGCGATCACGCCGATTTTCCCCGGCGCGCGGCCGTAGATGCGCAGCCCCGGTATCTCCTGCAGCGCCTGCTCGGCCTGCGCGAGTAGCACGCGCTCATGCGCCGCGACATGCTCCCAGCCGATGCCCTGCAAAAAGTCCACGGCCGCAGCCAGGCCGATGGCGCCGGTGATGTGCGGCGTGCCGGCTTCGAATCGCGCCGGCGGCGCGGCAAAGGTACTGCCTTCGAAACTCACGGTGTGGATCATGTCGCCGCCACCTTGATAGGGCGGCATCCCGACGAGCAGTTCGGCCCTGCCCCAGAGCACGCCGATGCCGCTCGGACCATAGACCTTGTGCGCGGAGAAGGCGTAAAAGTCGCAATCCAGCGCCTGCACGTCGACGCGCAGGTGCGGCGCGGCTTGCGCACCGTCGACCAGCACAGGCACACCGCGCGCGTGCGCGATGCGCGTGAGCGCCGCGACATCGTTGACCGTGCCGAGTACGTTCGACGCATGGGTGATGGCAAGCAGCCTGGTGCGCGCGCCCAGCAGCTGCGGAAGCCGTTCGAGGTCAAGTAAGCCATCGTCCGAAATCGGCATGACGCGCAGCCGCGCGCCGACGGATTCGCATACGAGCTGCCACGGCACGATGTTGGCGTGATGTTCCATCGCCGAGATCAGCACCTCGTCGCCAGCGCCGAGCCGCGGGCGCAGAAAGCTCGCGGCGACCAGGTTGATCGCCTCGGTGGCGTTGCGCACGAAGACGATTTCGTCGGCGGATCGAGCGTTGACGAAACGCGCCACCGTCTGCCTGGCCGCCTCGAAGGCGTCGGTTGCGCGTTGCGACAGCGCGTGCACGCCGCGGTGGATGTTGGCGTAATCGCGGCTGTCGAAGGCGGACATCGCATCGATCACGGCAAGCGGCTTGAGGGCGCTGGCGGCACTGTCCAGGTAGGCCAGGCGCCTGCCGCGCACGGTCTGCGCCAGCGCTGGAAACTGCGCGCGCAGCGCGGCGAAGTCCGGGCCGAAGTCCTGGACGGACTTGATGTGTTGCCTGTCGCGCGCGTTCATGTGTCCTCCTTGAACGAGGCCGATTGCGCCAGACCCAGCGCAGCGAGCTGCGCGCGTACCGCTGCCGTCAGCGGCGCTAAGCCGAGGTCGGGCAGAACCTGCGTCACGAAGCCCTGCACCAGCAGTTGCCGCGCCAGCTCGGGCGCGATGCCTCGCGCAGCGAGGTAGAACAGCGCTTCGGCGTCGAGCTGGCCAACGGCGGCGCCGTGACTGCACTGCACGTCGTCGGCGTCGATCTGCAGCTGCGGCCGGGTATCGACCTCGGCGCCGGGAGACAGCAGCAGGTTGCGGTTGATCATCGCCGCGTCGGTCTTGTCCGCCCCGGGCAGCACATCGACGCGCCCGGTGAAAACCGCATGCGCGCTGTCGTCAACCACGGTGCGCACCTGGGTGCGGCTGCTGCCGCGCGGCATGCGGTGGGCGATGCGCAGGTGCACGTCGCCATGCTGCGCGCCGCGAAGCACGGCACAGGCGCGCAGTTCGGTCGCGCAGCCCGCGGCCGACTGCTCGACCACGCATTCCTGCCGCGACAGCGCCGCACCCGTCACCAAAGCCTGTGCGCCGAACCGGCTGTCCTCGGCCTGCGTGACGTGCAGTTGCGACACATGCACCGCTTCCAAACCTTCGCGCTGCAGCCGCACGTGATCGAGCCTCGCCCTGCGGTCGAGTGCGACGCTGCAGACCTCGCTGGCCCAATACCCGGGTGTCTCGGCCAGCACCAGATGCTGCACGATGAGCTGCGCCTGGGCGCCCGTGCCGAGGCGCACGCGGTGGCGCAAATGGCTGCCGCCTGCGCGCGTTTGCACCGTGACGATGAGCAGCGGCGCGGCAAGGCGCATGCCTGCGGGCAGATCGAGGTCGATGCCGCCTGCGGCGAACATGCGGTTGAGCGCGTCGAACGCGTCATCGGCTGTGGGGGCGAGCAGCGCTGCGTCCGCCGCCTGCGCGCCCGTCCACACCCGCAACCCATCAGGCAGTTCCTCCACGCGCGACAGTGCCGGGTCGAACCGGCCGTCAATGAACACCAGTCGCGTGCAGTTGTCGCTGTCGATGGCGCCGATCGCGCTCAGATCGGCTGCGGAAACCACGCGCGACGGCGCATCCGCCACCAGCGGCAGCGCGTCGAGCGCACGCAGCGCGGTGTATTTCCAGTCTTCGTCGTGGCGCGTGGGCAGACCGCGCTTGCGCAGCGTTTGCGCCGCTTGCTGCCGTTGACGATCCAAGGGCGGCGGCGCGGGCAGGCGCGCGAACGCCTGCAGCAGGGCATCGACCATGCTCACTGCACTACCTCCTCGCTACGCTCGACTCCCCGAGGGAGTTGAGCGCCATCTTCGGGCGGCCGTGCGATGGCGATCATGGGATGGCCTCCGCCTGCAGCCAGCCGTAGCCTTCTGCGGCGATGCGCCGCGCCAGTTCAGCCCCGCCGCTGGCGACGATGCGCCCGCCGAGCAACACGAGCACCCGATCGGGGACGATGAGTTCGAGCAAGCGCTCGTAATGCGTGATGAGCATAAACGCACGGTCTGGCGCGCGCATCGCGTTGACCCGGTCGGCGACGGTCTTGAGCGCATCGACATCCAGCCCGGAGTCGGTTTCGTCGAGGATGGCCAGCCGCGGTTCGAGCAGCGCCATCTGCAGCATTTCATTGCGCTTCTTTTCGCCGCCGGAAAAGCCTTCGTTGACCCCGCGTTGCAAAAAGCTCTCGTCCATGCCGAGCGCCCCCAGCTGGCGCCTGACGAGCTGCAGAAACTCGATCGCGTCGAGCTCGGGCAGACCGAGATGCTTGCGCCGCGCGTTCACCGCGCCTTTGAGCAGGTAGATGTTCGCCACCCCGGGGATTTCCACCGGGTACTGGAACGCGAGGAACAGGCCTCGGCGCGCGCGCTCTTCCGGCGGCAGCGCCAGCAGATCGCTGCCGTCGAACTGCACGCTGCCGGCTTCGACCTGGTAGAGCTCGCGCCCGGCGAGCACCTGCGCCAGCGTGCTCTTGCCCGAGCCGTTGGTGCCCATCAGCGCGACCACCTCGCCCGCGCGTAGTTCGAAATCCACCCCGGCGAGCACGGGCTTGCCCTCGACACTGGCGCGCAGCCCGCGCACGGCGAGCAGCGGCGCGGCATGCGGCGCGGAGAGGGCAGAGGCTTTTTCGGACATCATCATCCTTTCCTTTTTTCGGCGTCAGCCGACAGCGCCTTCGAGGCTGACGCCCAGCAGCTTCCGCGCCTCGACGGCGAATTCCATCGGCAACTGCTTGACCACTTCCCGGGCGAAGCCGTTGACGATCATCGCCACCGCGTCCTCGGCAGAAATGCCCCGTTGCATGCAGTAGAACAACTGGCCTTCCCCGACGCGCGAGGTCGTGGCCTCGTGCTCGACCTGCGCGCCGGGGTGGCGCACCTCGATATAGGGAAAGGTGTGCGCACCGCAATGCGCTCCGATGAGCAGCGAGTCGCACTGGGTGTAATTGCGCGCGCCCGCTGCCTTGGGCAGCACCTTGACCAGGCCGCGGTAGGTATTGCTGCCATACCCGGCGGAAATGCCTTTGGACACGATGGTGCTGCGGGTGTTGCGGCCAATGTGGATCATTTTGGTGCCGGTATCGGCCTGCTGGCGGTGGTTGGTCAGCGCCACCGAATAAAACTCGCCGACCGAATCGTCACCGCGCAGCAGCACGCTCGGGTACTTCCAGGTGATCGCCGAACCGGTTTCAACCTGCGTCCAGGAAATGCGCGAACGCGCGCCGCGGCAGTCGCCGCGCTTGGTGACGAAGTTGTAGATGCCGCCCCTGCCGTCCTTGTCGCCGGGATACCAGTTCTGCACGGTCGAATACTTCACCTGCGCGCCTTCGAGCGCGATGATCTCGACCACTGCGGCGTGCAGCTGGTTCTCGTCGCGCCGCGGCGCGGTGCAACCTTCTAGGTACGACACCTGCGCTCCCTCGTCGGCAATGATCAGCGTGCGCTCGAACTGCCCGCTATCCTTGGCGTTGATGCGAAAGTAGGTGGACAGCTCCATCGGACAGCGCACGCCCTTGGGAATGTAGACAAAGCTGCCGTCGGTGAACACCGCGGAGTTGAGCGCGGCAAAGAAATTATCGCCCGGTGGCACGACCGAGCCGAGGTACTGCCGCACCAGATCCGGATGGTTCTGCACCGCCTCGGAAAAGGAGCAAAAAATGATGCCCAGCGCCGCCAGTTTGTCTTTGAACGTGGTGGCCACCGACACCGAGTCGAACACCGCATCGACCGCAACCCCGGCCAGCGCGGCGCGCTCGTGCAGCGGGATGCCGAGCTTTTCATACACCCGCAATAGCTCGGGATCGACTTCGTCCAGGCTTTTCGGTGCCTTGGCCAGCTTGGGCGCGGCGTAATAGTGGATGGCCTGGTAGTCGATCGGCGGATGATGGATCTTGGCCCAGCCGGGCTCGGTCATCTGCAGCCAATGGCGGTAGGCCTTGAGCCGCCACTCGAGCAAAAAATCAGGCTCGTTCTTTTTGCGCGAAATCAGCCGGATGATGTCTTCGCTCAAGCCCTTGGGCGCAAGATCGGCATCGATCGGCGAGACGAAACCAGCCTCGTAGTCGCGCTGCAGAAAGCGTTCGAGTGCGGCGTTGCTCTTGCTCATGGTCGGTTCCTGGGCGAAATCCTGGGTGGATGAAACCGGGTGGATCAAACGACAGGCGGCTCACGCAGAACCAGCATTCACCGCGACGTCAGCGGGGTGGACGGCCGCCAGCCGCGCCTCAAGTCGGGCGGACGCCAGAAACTGGGCGGAAGCGCTGATCATGTCGAAAACCCCGTGGATGTGTCGCGCAACTGAACTGGTAATATTTTTACCACTCTGAACGGGTCGATGCAATGACCCTGAAGCCGACGGAGACTCTAGGAGCCAGTCGGGCTTGGGGCGCGGAAGGCGAAAAATGGGTATGCGGATGCCTTATGTGGTGTCATAGGGCGGCGGGTTTGCAGCCCGCAAGCCGCAGCTCAGGGGCAAAAAGCCGCTGCCGCAGGGCTTTGCTGTGCCATTTTGCAGCCCGCGATCCTCAAGCTCGACAGACTCCTAAACGTCGACAATGCTCCTGCCGAAGACGACAATGCCCGCAAACTGCTTGCTCCTGAAGTGATGAACTTCCGCTGGACACTCACCGCCAAGATCGCCCTGTTCTCCGGCGTCTTTCTCTTGCTGTCGCTGCTGTCGGTGGGGGCGACTTTGTGGATTTCCTGGAATCTTGAAGGCGGTGCGGCGGCAGTGAATGTGGCGGGACAGCTGCGCATGCTCAGCTACAAAACGGCGCTGACCGCCGCGTCGCACGATCCGGCGCAACTGGGCGTTGAATTGCAGCGCATCCAGCGCAACCTCGACTTGCTGCGCAACGGCAGTCCGTCTCGACCTTTGCGCGTTCCTTGGGACGGCACCATACGCGAGCGCTTCGATGTGGTGCAGCAGCAGTGGCAGAGTCTGCAGCCGCGGTGGCAACAGGCGCCGCTCGGCACCGCCGTGCCCCGGCAGGAGGTCGATCGGTTCGTCGCGCTAATCGATGCGTTTGTCAGTGCCATCGAGCACCGACTCGATTTCTGGACCACCGTGCTGCACGGGTTCCAGATGGGACTCGCTGCGCTGGTGGTGATCGGCGCGCTGCTGATGTTTTACGCCGCCTATCTGTTCGTGCTCGACCCGGTGGGCAGGCTCAGCCGTGGGGTGCAGGCGCTCGGACGAGGAGATTACTCGGCGCGGGTCGACATCACCTCCAGCGATGAGCTTGGGGAACTCGCCGTGGGTTTCAACCGCATGGCCGGGCAGCTGCAGTCGGTCCACCAAGACCTCGAAGCGCGCGTGCAACAAAAAACCGCCGCATTGCAGACCGAACAACATCGGCTCGCCGCGCTCTATCGCATCAGTGCCTTGGTGTCCACGGCCCAGAATCTCGAAGAACTGGCCAAGGGCTTTACCGCAGCGATCCAGGAGATTGCCGCTGCCGATGCGGCCATGCTGCGCTGGGCGGATGAAACCGCGCAGCGCTATGCGCTGCTCGCGGCACAGGGCATGCCGGCCGAGATCACCGAGGCAGAGCGTTGCCTGCTCGCGGGCAATTGTCATTGTGGGCTGGCGCAAGCGGGGGCCGGGCCTCAGGTCGTGCGCTTTGGGCCGCCGATGAGCGAGGCCTCGACAACGCCGGACGACGTCTGCGTGCGCGAAGGCTTTGCCACCTTGGTGAGCGTGCCGGTCTCGGTGCAGCAGCGGTTGCTGGGCGAGATCGACCTGTTCTACCGCCGCGAGCACACGCTCGCCCCGGAGCAACGCACCCTGCTCGAGACTCTCGCAGGCCACCTCGCCACGGCGATGGAAAGTCTGCGCAGTGCGGCGCTCGAGCGCGAGGCGGCGGTGGCCCGCGAGCGCGCCTTGCTCGCGCGCGAACTGCATGATTCCATCGCGCAGGCGTTGGCGTTCATGAAAATTCAGCTGCAGCTTCTGCGCTCGGCGATGAAATCGAACAATGCGCAGCGGATCGAGGCGAGTGTCGATGAACTGGACGCCGGGGTGCGCGAGAGCCTGGCCGATGTGCGCGAGCTGCTGCTGCATTTCCGCACCCGCACTCAAGATCAGGACATCGAGCCCGCGCTGCGCAGCACCCTGCAGAAGTTCGAACTGCAAAGCGGCGTGCCGGTTGAGCTGACCTTCAACGGCCACGGCCAGCCGCTCGACCCCGACGTTCAGGTGCAGGTGCTGCATGTGGTGCAGGAAGCGCTGTCGAACGTGCGCAAACATGCTCACGCCAAGACCGTCAGGGTCGAGGTGAGCAGCCTGCCGCGCTGGCGTTTCGAGGTGGCTGACGACGGCGTCGGCGCCGACCTTCAAAACATGCCCGCGGACGCCCAGGCCCACGTCGGGCTGCATATCATGCGCGAGCGCGCCAGCCAGATCGGCGCCACGGTGAATATCGACTCGCACCCTGGCCGCGGAACCCGCGTCGTGCTCGAACTGCCCGACAGCTTCAGCGATGGCGGCGCCGTCCGCAGCCTGGCTGCGCCCAACCCCGCCGAACCCGCCCATGCCGCCTGACATTCGTATCCTCCTGGTCGATGACCACCCCCTGTTTCGCCGCGGCATTGGCGCGCTCATCGCCGCCGAACCCGGGATGAGCGTGGTGGGCGAAGCCGCCGACGTCGGCGAGGCGCTGCGCCTGAGCACGCAACTGCAGCCCGATGTCGTGCTGCTGGACAACCACCTGCCCGGAGTGCGCGGCGTCGATGCGGTGCAGAGCATCCGGCAAAGTGCCGCGAATACACGGGTGCTGATGCTGACCGTCAGCGACGACAGCGCCGACCTCGCCGCGGCGTTGCGGGCGGGCGCCAGCGGCTACCTGCTCAAGACCAGCGAAACCTCCGAACTCGTGGCGGCGATTCGCCGGGCTGCGCACGGCCAGATCGTGATCGGTTCGGACATGGCGCCGAAACTGGCGCAAGCCATGAGCCATGAGGATCAGCAAGCGCCCGCCGTTACGCCGCCTTCCGCTGTCGAGGCGCCGTCCGACCTCACCGCGCGCGAGCGCGAAATCGCCGCGGCCATCGCCCATGGGGCCAGCAACAAGCAGATCGCGCGCGAACTCGACATCGCTGAAACCACGGTGAAAGTGCATGTGCAAAACATTCTGCGCAAGCTCGAACTCACTTCGCGGGTGCAGATCGCGGTGTACGCCAGCGAGCGCGGCCTGGCGGACTGATGAGCTGAGAGCCAATCCGCCTCTCCCGCTCATGCCGCGCCGCATTCATTCCCAGCTTCTGACCTCCCAACCCCAAGGAGCACTCGATGGACATCGCGAGTTTCGCCGACCTGCTGCACGCGGCAAGAGCGCAGAACGAGCCCCAGCGCCTGCTGTTCATCTTTGCCGCAGCCGAGTTGCCGGATGACGCAACCAAGACGCAACAGGAGCGCTTTCTGGCCAAAAGGGGAGGAGCGCTGACGCCGGTTGTCTATGTGGACAAATCCCCTGACGAGATCGGCACCTTCGTCGATCTCGTCGAAGAATCGAACCGAATGGGCGTGCGCTGGGACATCGTGTTCGTCACCAGCATGCCCGCTCAGGGCGGCTATCCGCCAGACAGCGAACAGATCGAGCAGACCTTCGCCCGCCTGATCGAGATGATCCGCCTCGGGCAGATCGACAGTTTCCTGCCCTTTGACCGCGAGGGCGACATCGTCCGCCTGTATCAGCGTTAGCGTTTTGCGGGAAGGGGTTGAGTTGGCCGAAATGACTGATTGACATCACTCGTCGGTTCGATTCTTAATGACCGTGGCCACGTTGGCGAGGGCTATCGGATTCCGAAGGTCGTAGTTCTTTTGAACGATGCCCCAGCCGACGCGCTCGTTCGTTCGCATGTTACTCTTAGTCCGCAGACGAATGTTCTAAACGACGCACGACACCTAGAGTTTCAGGTGTAACGTGAAGGAGTTTGATCATGAGCGCGAGCGCGCAGCAACACAATCGCCAGGCCTGGTCGGTGCTGATCGTCAGCACCTGGGCCTTCACCGTGTGCTTCATGGTGTGGATGATGTTTGCCGTCATCGGCATTCCCATCAAAAAGACCCTGGGGCTGAACGCCACCGAATTCGGCCTGCTCACCGCCATGCCGGTGCTCAGCGGCTCGCTGGTACGGGTGCCGCTGGGCATCTGGACCGACAAATATGGCGGGCGCATCGTGTTCGCCGCGATCATGGCGGCCACTGTCATCCCCATCTGGCTGCTGGCGTATGCCACACAGTACTGGCAATACTTGGTCATCGGCCTGTTCATTGGCCTGGCCGGCGGCTCGTTCTCGGTGGGGACGCCCTATGTCGCGCGCTGGTTTCCGAAAAGCCGTCAGGGTCTGGCGATGGGCATTTTCGGCGCGGGCAATTCCGGCGCGGCGGTCAACAAGTTTCTCGCTCCGGCGCTGGTCGTGAGCTTCGGCTGGACCATGGTGCCGCATGTCTATGCCGCCGTCATGCTCGGCACGGTCATTCTGTTCTGGCTGTTCAGCCACCACGACAAGAGCCATGTGGTGCAGGGCCAGACCAGCTTCATGGATCAGCTCAAGGCGCTGCGCGACCCCGGCGTGCTCAAGTACAGCCAGTACTACAGCATCGTGTTCGGTGGCTATGTTGCGCTGGCGCTGTGGATGGTGCAGTACTACGTCGGCGAGTACAAGCTCAGCCTCCCCGTGGCCGCAATGCTCGCCGCAGCCTTTTCTCTGCCGGGCGGGGTGTTGCGGGCGGTGGGCGGCTGGCTGTCCGACAAATACGGCGCGCACAGCGTGACCTGGTGGGTGCTGTGGGTGAGCTGGGTGGCGCTGTTCCTGCTGTCCTATCCGCAGACGCAGTTCACCGTGCAGACCACTGACGGCCCGAGCACATTCCATATCGGCCTCAATGTCTATACCTTCACCGCGCTGATGTTCATCCTCGGCATCGCCTTCGCCTTCGGCAAGGCCAGCGTGTTCAAGTACATCGCCGACGACTATCCGACCAATATCGGCACGGTGTCGGGCATCGTCGGTCTGGCTGGCGGCATGGGGGGCTTTCTCCTGCCCATCATGTTCGGCGCACTGCTCGACCTCACCGGCATCCGCTCTACCGCTTTCATGCTGATGTACGGCGTGGTCTCGGTGTCGCTGGTGTGGATGTTCTTCACCGAAGTGCGGCGCAAAGATGTGTTCAAGCCCGGCTCACCCAACGCAGCAAAGCCGAGCGCGGGCGGTTCGATACAGAGCCAGCCGGCAGGCCGCGTTCAACACTGAAATCCCAGGAGAGTCAACATGTCCAGTCATGTGATCAAACATTGGAACCCGGAAGACGCGGCCTTCTGGAAGAGCGAAGGCCAGATGGTTGCCCAGCGCAATCTATGGATTTCCATCCCGGCATTGACCCTCGCCTTCGCGGTGTGGATGGTGTGGTCGGTGGTCGTCGTCAAGCTGCCGCAGGTGGGGTTCAAGTTCTCCACCAACCAGTTGTTCTGGCTGGCCGCGCTGCCCGGCCTGTTCGGCGCCACGCTGCGCATTTTCTACAGCTTTATGGTGCCGATTTTCGGCGGCAGGCGCTGGACGGCGATTTCCACTGCCTCGCTGCTGCTGCCCGCGCTGGGCATCTATTACGCGGTGCAGAACCCGAATACGCCGTATGAGATCTTCGTCATCCTGGCGCTGCTCAGCGGTTTTGGCGGCGGCAACTTCGCCTCGTCGATGGCGAACATCAACTTCTTCTTTCCCAAGGCGCAGAAAGGCCTGGCGCTCGGGCTGAATGCCGGTCTGGGCAATCTCGGCGTGTCCATCGTCCAGTTCATCGTGCCGCTGGTCATCACTGCGGCGATCTATGGCGTGCTTAGCGGCGATCCGCAGACTGCGGTCGCCAACGGCAAGTCCACCCAGCTCTGGCTGCAGAACGCCGGTCTGGTGTGGGTGCCCTTCATCATCGCCGCCACGCTGGCTGCGTGGTTCGGCATGAATGATCTGGCGGAGGCCAAGGCTTCGTTTGCCGATCAGGCCGTCATTTTCAAGCGCAGCCACACCTGGATCATGAGCTTGCTCTACACCGGCACCTTCGGCTCGTTCATCGGCTATTCCGCCGGGTTCCCGCTGCTGATCAAGTCGCAGTTTCCCGACATCGTCGCACTCGACTATGCCTGGCTCGGCCCCTTCGTCGGCGCTCTCATTCGCCCGGTCGGTGGCTGGCTGGCGGACAAGCTCGGCGGCGCCCGCGTGACCTTCTGGAACTTCATCCTCATGGCGCTGGGTGTCGTTGCTGTGCTGTATTTCCTGCCCCATGGTGGCGTGGGTGGAAACTTCACCGGCTTTCTGGCCGCCTTCATTCTGCTGTTCGCCACTGCGGGCATCGGCAACGGCTCGACCTTCCGCATGATTCCGGTGATCTTCCTCACCGATCGCAAGCGCGCTGCGCAAGGCCAGGGCCCGGCCGCACAGGAGCAGGCGGTCAAAGACGCCAACAAGGAGGCAGCCGCGGTGATTGGCTTCACCTCCGCCGTCGCGGCCTATGGCGCCTTCTTCATCCCGAAGAGCTATGGCACCTCGATTTCCATGACCGGCGGTCCCCAGGCTGCGCTGTACGGCTTCATCGCCTTCTATGTGTTGTGCGTGCTGGTCACCTGGTGGAACTACAGCCGCAAGAACGCCCCCATGCCCTGCTGATCCCTGAATCCAAGGAGACCGATATGAGTCACTTTCTCGACCGCCTCACCCACTTTGCCAAATCGCGCCAGAAGTTCGCCGATGGGCACGGCGAAGTCACCACCGAAGACCGTACCTGGGAAGACGCCTATCGCGGCCGCTGGCAGCACGACAAGATCGTGCGCTCGACCCACGGCGCCAACTGCACCGGCTCTTGCTCGTGGAAGATTTACGTGAAGGGCGGCATCGTCACCTGGGAGACGCAGCAGACCGACTATCCGCGCACCCGTCCCGACATGCCCAACCACGAGCCGCGCGGCTGCCAGCGCGGGGCTTCGGCGAGCTGGTATCTCTATTCGGCCAACCGGGTGAAGTACCCCATGGTGCGCGGCCGTCTGATGAAAATGTGGCGCGAAGCGCGCAAGACCCTCGACCCGGTGGACGCCTGGGCCAGCATCGTGCAGGACAAGGCCAAGCGCAGCGAATACCAGAAATTGCGCGGCATGGGCGGCTTCGTGCGCGCGCATTGGGACGAGGTCAACGAGATCATCACCGCGGCCAACGTCTACACCATCAAGACTTACGGCCCGGATCGCATCTACGGCTTCTCGCCGATTCCGGCCATGTCGATGGTGTCGTATGCCGCGGGCTCGCGCTACCTCAACCTGATCGGCGGCGTGCCGGGCAGCTTCTACGACTGGTATTGCGATCTGCCCCCGGCCTCGCCGCAGGTGTGGGGCGAACAGACCGACGTGGCCGAATCGGCCGAGTGGTTCAACTCCAACTACATCATGGCCTGGGGCTCGAACGTGCCGCAGACCCGCACGCCCGACGCGCACTTCTACACCGAGGCGCGCTATCGTGGCGCCAAGACCGTGGCGGTGTCGCCCGACTATTCCGAAGTCGCCAAGCTCAGCGACGAATGGGTGCACCCCAAGCAGGGCACCGACTCCGCTCTGGCCATGGCCATGGGCCATGTGATGCTGCGCGAGTTTCACTTCGGCGAACACAAGTCGGATTACTTCATCGACTATTGCCGCAAATACACCGACATGCCGCTTCTGGTGCGGCTGGAAGAGCGCGAGATTACCGGGGGCCGCAAGGTACTGGCCGCCGACCGCTATGTACGGGCCAGCGATTTCGCCGACAAGCTCGGCCAGGCCAACAACCCCGAGTGGAAGACCGTCGCGCTGAACGCCGACGGCAAGGTCGCGCTGCCGCATGGCTCGGTCGGCTTTCGCTGGGGCGAGCAGGGCGACATGGTGGGCAAATGGAATCTGGAAGCACGCGACGCACTTGACGGCTCCGACACCCAGCTCGCCCTCAGCCTGATCGACATGAAAGAGGGCGTGGCCGAAGTCGGCTTCCCCTACTTCGGCGGCGTGCCCGCCGAGCATCACCCCGGCAATGTGCAGGACGACGTGCTGGTGCGCAAGGTGCCTTACCGCGTGCTGCAACTGGTCGACGCCGAAGGCCATGCGCAGGACGTCAAGGTGGCCTCGGTCTATGACCTGATGGCCGCGCATTACGGCATCGACCGTGGCCTGGGCGATGAGCCCAATCCCTGCGCCAAGAGCTATGCCGACAACGTGCCGTACACCCCGGCATGGCAGCAGCCCATCACCGGCGTTCCGGCCGATGTGGTGGTGCGCATCGCTCGCGAGTTCGCGACCAACGCCCACAAGACCCACGGCACCTCGATGGTCATTCTGGGCGCGGGCCTGAACCACTGGTACCACATGGACATGCATTACCGCGCCATCATGAACATGCTGATGATGTGCGGTTGCATCGGTGTGCCCGGAGGCGGTTGGGCGCATTACGTCGGCCAGGAGAAGCTGCGTCCGCAAACCGGCTGGACCGCCCTGGCCTTCGCGCTGGACTGGGGGCGCCCGCCACGGCAGATGAACTCCACCAGCTTTTGGTATGCCCACACCGACCAGTGGCGCTACGAAAAGCTGGGCGTCGACGAAATCCTCTCGCCTCTGGCCGACCCCAAGGCATTCGGCGGCAGCATGATCGACTACAACGTGCGCGCCGAACGCATGGGCTGGCTGCCCTCAGCGCCGCAACTGCAGACCAACCCGCTGCATCTGGCGCGCGACGCCGCGGCGGCGGGCATGTCCCCGAAGGACTACGTGGTCAAGGGACTGAAGGACGGCAGCCTGCGCATGAGCTGCGAAGACCCGGACAACCCGGTGAACTGGCCGCGCAATCTGTTTGTCTGGCGCTCCAACCTGCTGGGCTCGTCGGGCAAGGGCTCGGAGTACTTTCTCAAGCATCTGCTGGGCGCGCAGAACGGCGTTCTCGACACGGAACTGAGTGCCGCCGACGGTCGCCCGCACGAGGTGCAGTGGCACGACAAAGCGCCCGAGGGCAAGCTCGACCTGCTTGTCACGCTGGACTTCCGCATGAGCACCACCTGCCTGTTCTCCGACATCGTGCTGCCGGCAGCCACCTGGTACGAGAAGAACGACCTCAACACCACCGACATGCATCCGTTCATCCATCCGCTGTCGGCTGCGGTCGATCCCTCGTGGGAGGCGCGTTCGGACTGGGAGATCTTCAAGGGCTTCGCACACAAGTTTTCCGAGGTCTGCGTCGGCCACCTCGGGGTGGAACAGGACGTGGTGCTGACCCCGCTGATGCACGACACCCCTGCTGAACTCGGCCAGGCCATGGCGGTGCGCGAATGGAAAAAAGGCGAATGCGACCTGATCCCTGGCAAGACCGCGCCGCAGATCACCGTCGTCGAGCACGACTACCCCAACACCTTCAAGCGCTTCACCTCGCTTGGCCCGCTGATGGACAAGGTGGGCAATGGCGGCAAGGGCATTGCCTGGAACACCGAAGACGAAGTCAAGGCCTTGGCCGAGCTCAATGGCACCGTGTCAGAGGACGGCGCCACCAAGGACCGCCCGCGCATCCTGACCGACATCGAGGCAGCCGAGACCATCATGATGCTGGCGCCGGAGACCAACGGCCATGTGGCGGTCAAGGCCTGGGAGGCGCTGTCCAAGATCACCGGGCGCGACCATACGCATCTGGCGATTCCGAAGGAGCACGAGAAGATCCGCTTCCGCGACATCCAGGCGCAGCCGCGCAAGATCATCACCTCGCCCACCTGGTCGGGCATCGAGGACGAGAAGATTTGCTACAACGCCGGCTACACCAACGTCCACGAATACATCCCGTGGCGCACGCTGAGCGGCCGCCAGCAGTTCTATCAGGACCATGCCTGGATGCTGGCCTTCGGCGAGGGCTTCGCCAGCTATCGCCCGCCGGTCAACCTCAAGGCGGTGCAACCGGTGCTGGGCAAGTTCGGCAACGGCAACAAGGAAATCGTGCTGAACTGGATCACCCCGCATCAGAAATGGGGCTTCCACAGCACCTACACCGAAAACCTGATCCTGCTCACCCTGAGCCGGGGCGGCCCGTGCGTATGGATTTCGGAAGACGACGCCAAGGTGGCTGGCATTGTCGACAACGACTGGATCGAGGTGTTCAACGCCAACGGCGCGATCGCCGCACGCGCCGTGGTCAGCCAGCGGGTCAAGCCCGGCATGGCGATGATGTATCACGCGCAGGAGCGCATCGTGAATACCCCGGCCTCCGAAGTCACCAAGGCGCGCGGCGGCATCCACAACGCCGTCACCCGCATCGTCACCAAGCCCACGCACATGATCGGTGGCTATGCCCAGCAGGCCTACGGCTTCAACTATTACGGCACGGTCGGCGCCAACCGCGACGAGTTCTGCATCGTGCGCAAGATGGACAAGGTGGACTGGATGGACGAGCCTGTTGGCCCGGCGTACAGCCACGAGCGCCCGCACCACATCGAACCGCAAGCCTGACCCCACGCCCCCAGGAGAAACACAATGAAAGTTCGCGCCCAGATCGGCATGGTGCTCAACCTCGACAAATGCATCGGCTGCCACACCTGTTCCGTGACCTGCAAACAGGTCTGGACTTCGCGCCCAGGCATGGAATACGCCTGGTTCAACAATGTCGAGTCCAAGCCCGGCATCGGTTACCCCAAGGAATGGGAAAACCAGGACAAGTGGAAAGGCGGCTGGATCCGCACAGCGGGCGGCAAGCTGCAGCCGCGCCAGGGCTCGCGCCTGTCCATCCTGATGAAGATTTTCGCCAATCCCAACCTGCCGGAAATCGACGCCTATTACGAGCCCTTCACCTTCGACTACGAGCATCTGCACAAGGCCCCCGAGCTGAAGGCGGCGCCCACGGCACGGCCGCGCAGTCTGATCAGCGGCCAGCGCATGGAAAAGATCGAATGGGGGCCGAACTGGGAGGAGATTCTCGGCGGTGAGTTCGCCAAACGCAGCCGCGACGCCAACTTCGAGGCGATGCAGAAGGAGATTTACGGCGAGTTCGAAAAGACCTTCATGATGTACCTGCCCCGGCTGTGCGAGCACTGCCTGAACCCGGCCTGCGTGGCCTCCTGCCCATCGGGAGCCATCTACAAGCGCGAGGAAGACGGCATCGTGCTGATCGACCAGGACAAGTGCCGCGGCTGGCGGATGTGTGTCTCGGCCTGCCCGTACAAGAAGATTTACTACAACTGGGAAAGCGGCAAGTCGGAGAAGTGCATCTTCTGCTATCCGCGCATCGAGGCTGGGCAGCCCACGGTGTGCTCGGAGACCTGCGTAGGCCGCATCCGCTATCTGGGCGTGCTGCTGTACGACGCCGACCGCATCGAAGAAGCGGCCAGCGTGGCCAATGAGAAAGATCTGTACGAGGCGCAACTCGGCATCTTCCTCGACCCGCACGACCCGCAGGTCATCGCTCAGGCACGGCGCGACGGCGTGCCCGATGCCTGGCTCGACGCAGCCCGCCGCTCGCCGGTCTACAAAATGGCGATGGACTGGAAGATCGCCCTGCCTCTGCACCCGGAATACCGCACCCTGCCGATGGTGTGGTACGTGCCGCCGCTGTCGCCCATCCAGACCGCGGTGCAAAGCGGCATGGTCAGTGACCACGGCGCCTTGCCCGACGTGTCCCAACTGCGCATTCCGTTGCAGTACCTCGCCAATCTGCTCACCGCTGGCGACACCGCGCCGGTGCAGCGCGCGCTCGAACGCATGCTGGCCATGCGCGCCTACATGCGCGGCAAGCATGTGGACGGGCAGGCCGATGTCGCTGCCATCGAGCAGGTCGGCATGCCGGCCGACAAGGTGGAGGACATGTATCGCATTCTGGGCATCGCCAATTACGAAGACCGCTTCGTCATTCCCACGGCGCATCGCGAATATGCCGAAAACGCCTTCGATCTCAAGGGTTCCTGCGGTTTCACCTTCGGCAACGGTTGCTCCGACGGCGAGTCCGCGCCTTCGCTGTTCAGCGGCAAGAAGCGCCGCACCTTTGCCATCAAAGCGGAGATGTGATCATGCAAGACCTATCCCGACATCTGCGCGCCCTGGCGTTGCTGCTCGACTACCCGGGCGAAGGCTTGCAACCGCATCTGGCCGAGCTTGACGCGTTGCTGCGACCCCTTGAGCCCGCCACGCCACAGACGCGCGAATCGCTGCAGGCTCTGCTTGCCCACATGGCCGAAACCGATCTGATGGACCTGCAGGCCGAATTCGTCGACACCTTCGACCGGGGTCGCAGCACCTCGCTGAACCTGTTCGAGCATGTCTTTGGCGACTCGCGTGATCGTGGTCAGGCCATGGTCGATCTGCTGTCGCAATACAGGGAGGTCGGGCTCGATCTGCAAGCCAGAGAGCTGCCCGACTACCTGCCGGTCTATCTTGAATATTGCTCGGTTCTCGACACGAGCGCGGCGCGTGAAGCGCTGGAAGAGGTCGCGCTCCTGGTGGCGCATCTCACTGCCGCGCTCGACCGTCGGGAATCACCGTGGATGGCTGCCACTGCAGCAGTCTGCCGCCTTGCGGGGAAGGCAGACTGGCGCGATCTGATCGAGCACGATGCCGCGCAGGAGATGCGCTCACCCACGCCCGGCCCGCGCGATGTGCGCAAGGAAGGGCTGCCACCCGACTGGACGCCCGCGGGCCTGGACGCCGTATGGGCCGAGGAGCCCGTCGACTTTCTCGGCGCCTGCAATCCGCAACACACGGTGCCTTCCGTGCAGACCGTGCAATTCATCCCGCGCGCCACGCAGCCGCAGTCGCAAGGAGTTTGACATCATGAACTGGAACGACTTTTTCTTCGGCGTGTACCCCTACATCGCCGGCACCATTTTCCTCGGGGTCAGTCTGGTGCGCTTCGACCGTGACCAGTATCTGTGGCGCAGCGAATCGAGCCAGATGCTGCGCACCGGCACCCTGCGCTGGGGGTCGAACCTGTTTCACATTGGCATCATCGGCCTGTTCTTCGGCCATCTGTTCGGTCTGCTCACTCCATTGGCATTTTTCGAAGCGCTGGGGCTGGAGCCGCACGACAAGCAGATCATCGCCATGGTCACTGGCGGTGCTCTGGGTGTGCTGATTTTCATCGGCCTGGTGCTGCTGATCTGGCGCCGCCTGTCCGATCCGCGCATCGCAGCCAACACCAAGCCCATGGACTGGGTGACGCTGCTGTGGATCCTGGCCACCCTGCTGCTCGGACTGTCGACCATCTTCGTCTCGGCGCAACATACCGACGGCGCCGAAATGCTCGAGCTGATGGACTGGGCCAAGCACATCGTCACCTTTCAGGGCATCCAGGCAGCTGGGTACATTCAGAACGCCTCGTGGCTGTTCAAAGTGCACATCTTCTTCGGGCTGACGCTGTTCCTCATCTTCCCCTTTACCCGATTGGTGCACATCTGGAGCGGATTTGCCTCGGTGGGCTATCTGCTGCGCCCGTGGCAACTGGTGCGCAGCAAACGCTGATCAAGGAAGGCCATCATGAACACTACACAGATACCACCCATGCCCGAAGTCGAGGCCGCGCTGGCCCGCCTGCGCCAGCGCGCTGCCGAGCTCGGTCTTGCGCCGCAGGATGATGAAACCCTGCTCGAAGCCGTGCTGCAGCACGATGTGCAAACTCCCGAGCCCGGCGAAGAGGAATGCAGGCGCTACTACGCCCAGCACGCCGATGCATTGCGCCAGGGCGACATGGTCGAGGCCGATCACATTCTGTTTGCCGTCACGCCGTCCACCCCGATCGACGCGCTGCGCGTCAAGGCCGAAGACACCCTCTATGCCCTGATGGCTGATGCCAGCGGCTTTGCCGAAATGGCGCGCGGTCTTTCCAACTGCCCGTCGGGGCAGGTCGGAGGCAATCTGGGGCAACTTACCGCCGACCAGTGCGTGCCCGAGTTCTGGAAGGCCTTGATGGAATTTGGACAACCGGGCCTGCTGCCCCACCTGGTGCGGACGCGTTTCGGATTGCACGTGGTGCGCATCGCCCGCATCGCACACGGACAGCTGCCGCCGTTCGAGCATGTTCATGCGCAGATCGCGCAGGCGCTGCGGCAGCAATCGCTGGTGCGCGCGCTGCAGCTGTATGCCCAGGATCTGCAGGCTCATGCGGAACCCGATGCGGAGACCGCTGATGCCGTGGCCTGCCCGGCGCCTGTCCACTGAAAGCGCACGCGGCAAGGAATACCCCATGTCCGATTCCATGCTTGCCGACCCGTCGGTGCCGGTCGCAGACCGGCACAGCGAGGTCGCCGATCTCACCGCCACGCTGATCCGCACCCGGCAGCAGCGCGCTCCCAGACGGCTGTTCAGCCCCGGCCCGAGTGCGGCGCAGGTGCAGTCCTACTTCGAAGCCGCAGCGGCGGCACCCGACCATGGGCAAATCCTGCCCTGGCGCTTCGTCGTGGTGCCCGTGCAAGCCAGGGCGGCGCTTGGCGAAGTGTTTGCCCAGACCTTGCTGGAGCGTGATCCCAGTGCGAGCGAGAAGGAACTCGCCGAAGCGCGGGACAAGGCTCATCGCGCACCCTTCGTCGCCCTGGCGATCGTTCGCGAGGGGGCGGACGATCATCCCGAAATTCCCCTGGCTGAGCGGCTCGTCTCGCTGGGGTGCGCGCTGCAGAACATGCTGCTGAGCGCGCACGCCGATGGTTTCGGCTCCGGGCTGGTCAGCGGCCAGTCGATGCAAACCACGGCGTTGCGCCGCTTGTTCGCGCTGCGCGACCACGAAAGCGCGGTGTGCTTCATCGCCATCGGCACCGTAGGCCGCAGCAAGCCCATCCGCCCGCGCCCAGCGCCGGACAGCTTTGTCAGCTTTCTGTCCATCGAGGACGACCATGCCCGATGAATTCCTCACCCGGCTGCGCCGCTTCCATACCGACAGCTTTCCGGCGTATCAAACGACCTTTGAAAACCTGGTGCACGACGGCCAACGCCCGAGCACCCTGTTCATCGGCTGCTCGGACTCGCGCGTCTTGCCCTATTTGCTGACCGGGGCAGGTCCGGGGGAGCTGTTCCTGGTGCGCAACGTCGGTGGCTTCGTGCCACCGTTCGACGGCAGCTCGGGCTATCACGGCACGGCCGCAGCGATCGAATATGCCACGCTGAATCTGGGCGTTCAGCGCATCGTGGTGTGCGGACACAGCCATTGCGGCGCCATCCGTGGCCTTTACGGCGAGACCTGCGAGGAAGCGCACCATCTCAAGGCCTGGCTGAATCTGGGCAGGGATGCCATGCTGCCCGTGGCCGAACCCAGCCCCGAGGCGTTGCGGCGCACCGAGCAGCGCGCGGTCATTCTTCAGCTCGAACGCCTGATGGACTACCCCATGGTGCGACGCCGCGTCGAGGAGCGCAGGCTGACGCTGCACGGCTGGCATTACGTCATCGAAGACGGACAGGTGGATGTCTTCGATGTGCAGAGCGGGCACTTCATTCCCGCGTCCAAATCCCTGCACAGCGGTACCGGGCCCTACGTCGACCCGCCCGCCGATGCGGGAGAGCAGGCGGTCGCGCCGCAAGTGCCGTGAATGCCGTTGTCGCCTTCACTGCCGTACGCCCTCACGAGGCCACGCCGTTCTTGCCCGCGCAAGAGAGGGCGCTGATCGCGCAGCGGCTGTTCGCTTTCGAGGCGGACTACGCGACATCGCTGTGCTGCATGCCCATGATCGTGCGCTACCAGCTCGATGTCTGCCGCATCAAGTTGTCGCTGCATCAATGGCAGAGTTTCAGTCTCTTCACGCGGGCCCGGCTCATTCTCGACGGCACAGACCATCCTGCGACGCGCCGCCGCTACCTCCGCCGCCTGCTCACAGCCATCGCGCGTGAAGCCGGTTCCGCAGCTGTCAGAATGCCGCTGCCGCAGGCAAGAGAAATATGGGAGCAAGCCGCGCCGCCACAGCGGGTGTTACAGAACGCGGCCGACAAGGGCATCGCCCTCGATGGACCGCGCCAATGGGCCGATCTCACCGCTCTGCAGCGCTTTACCCTCTACAAACTCACTCGACCCGGACATGAGAACCGCAACTTTCCTGCGGCGCTGCGTGAGTTCGGGTTGAGCGCGAAGCGGTCATGCCCCTGAGAGCGTTCCACCTAAAGGGGCCGCCGAGCTGATTTAGCTCTGACCAGAGACACTTTGACCTGAACTTCTGCGCCCCCGCCTGCGTGGTGTGCCCTGGTCGCGACTGGAACATGCTGCGGTTGAGCTTGCCGATTCCGCCAAGTTCGTGATTGGGTAATTGGAGGTCATGTCTCTGCCTCAAAACTCGACGGTCGTTGGTTCAACCCGCCCCCGCAACCAAAATGTTCTCAAAGAAGCCAAGCACTTAGCGGTGCTTGGCATTTGATGGTCTGGCCTGAGCCCATTGCACGCCGATGGTTTCGTGCAGCGCGACCAGAAGTCAACTTGAACCGAAGCGACTTTGACGACGGCAAGCTAGATGAAAGCACTTGCATGCCGCTCGAATGCGGCGTAGATTGAAGCCGTCATCATCAGTCCAAGGGGGAGCGCGATCGACCAACCTCTGGAAGCTGTACCGACCCTCCAACACGCTGCGGCGTGAAACGCTTCTGCCCAAGGAAGCGCCACAGGCACTGCACAGACATCCGTCTGGCAGTGCCTGTTGTTTTAGGGGTGAGCCTGCTGCGGCATGGCACAGCAAGTCTGGGATTCGGTCGGGAGCCAGCGTTTGAGACTCGCTCCGACCGTTCTTTCTCGGGACGGGCGTGGTTCAGAGAGGAGTTTTCCTGGCGCCAACATTCGCTTTCGCCTTCATCGGGACGGCATCGGTTGTTCCGGCAAGCGCTTGGGCGGATCGATCGCGTGGCGTGCCAGATCGTCCAGGAAAAGAGAATTCAACACCTGTTTGCTGGTCGCCTTGAGCACGACTTTGGGCGCCACTCCAGCATCAAGCGCCTGCTGCCAACGGCCGGCGCAGACGCACCAGTGTTCACCGGGCTTGAGACCTGGAAACCGCGTTCCGGGATTGGGGGTGGTCAGATCGTTACCCTGTGATTTGGTGAACGCTAGAAAGCGGGCGTTCATGACAGCACAGACCCCATGCACGCCGGCGTCATCGTCTCCCACCTCGCAAGCCCCATTGCGCAAATAGCCCGTGAGCGGTGCCTTACTGCAGCTTTGCAGAGGCTGATTCAGCACATTGAGCGGCGTGGTGTCTTTCCTGGACGGGGCGGGAGGCTGCGCGGCGTCAACTGCGCTGCACATGAGCAGCGCGCTCAGCGCACTGAGACAAGCAATGCGCAGGAAGCGGCCTGTCATGGAGGGATGCATGAGCCGATGGGAGCGCCTGCTCCACATCGACCGCCATACATCGGGTTGCAAGAGCGTCTTGGCAGGTTCAATCAAAACCGACGACCCTGAGGGTGTGCGCGACATCATGAGAGAAGTACCGTTGGATCATGAGGATGAGGACAACAACTCGGCCTGATTTTTATCCAACAGAAGCACACTGGGGTCGGAAGGGTTAAGGCAACGCTGAACAAGTCCTTCGCGCGTCGCGCATCCTGGTTGCGGGCGGTATGCGGCATTGCAAATCCTCGCCCTGGCTTGGGCTAGGGCTGTGGTTTGCGCCTTGCATCCCCTCCCGCGGCCAGGCCCGCGCCATCACGCGAACTTGTTCAGCGTCGCCTTAAGGCTTTCGATCTTGTGACAGGCGCACTTCAGTGTGGTGCGCCTTCTTCGTCAGTGGTGCCTGATAGTGGATCGCGCTTCTGAGGCAACGCGGTCATGTCGCCAGCGCTTGCAACCCGGCAAGCTGCACGGCATGGACTCATGCAGCACCACCTCGGTGGAGCTTCAGTCACCCGGTGGTCAGCACCATGCGGTATCTGACCTCGCCAGACCGTAATCTTCGCAGCGCCTCGGCCGCCATCTCCAGGGGGAGGACTTCGATGCGAGGCCGCACGTTGACCAGCGCACTGAAGGCCAGCGCCTTCTCGCTGTCGTAAGGCGTGCCGGTGATCGAGCCGACGATGCCGCGCTGGCCGCCCACGAGCAAGCCGCCATGAACCTGCAGGGGAGTCTTGCCCGGATTGAGCACCACGAGCCGCCCTTCGGGCGCCAGGGCGGGGAGCAGCGCGGACACCACCGCGGCGTCGTCGATCGTGGTCACGATGGCCTGCGCGCCTCCCACTCGTTTGAGGCTGGCGACGGCATCTTCTTCGCGGTTGTCGATGTAGACGTGAGCGCCCAGGGTCAACGCATCGGCCGCGATGTCACTTCCGCGCCCTATGGCCACCACCCTGAAGCCCATGCGCCGCGCATACTGGAGCGCCATATGCCCCAAGCCGCCGATGCCCAGAATGGCCACCGTATCGCCCGCCTGTGCGCCGCATTTTTTCAGCGCGTTGAAGGTGGCGATACCGGCGCAAAGGATGGGGGCGGCTTCCTCTGAACTGAGTTCGTCTGGAATGGCGATCAGGCCGGTACTCCGCGCCAAGAGCATTTCGGCATAGCCGCCATCACAGCTGCTGCCGACCACCGGCTGGTTCTGGCATAGCTGAAAGCGTCCTTGTCTACATGGCTCGCATTCGTTGCAATGACCGCCCAGACGTCCCACGCCCACACGCTGGCCGATCTTCCAGCGCGTGGAGACGCCCTCTCCGAGCATCACGATACGCCCGACGACTTCATGCCCCGGCACGCGCGGCGCCTGCTCAGCGGGAGTGGCCCGGTCGATGTCTGCAGCATCGGCGCCGCACACACCGCAGGCCTCGACTGCGATCAGCACCTGCCCGAGGCCGGGCGAGGGTGTGTCGCGCTGGGTCAGCTCCAGCACTCCGGGGCGAACGATTTGCATGGCGCGATAAGTGGTCTTCATGGCGTTTGTCGCAAAAGCTTGTCAACGCCGAGCGCAGCCGCTTCGATAGCGCCGGCAACATAGCCTGGGAACTGGGGTGACCATTCGCTGGCGATGCCCGTGAGTCGTCCTCGCCAGGGGTCTTCTGCCGCAGAGGATTGCGGGGCCAGACCATGCTGGCTGACCTCATTCTGATCCGCTTCGGTCGCCGTCCAGGGATCAGCGGCCCAATCCTTGATGAAGTCCGCTCTGGGCGTTGCGGCCTGTTCTCCGAACAGTCGCGCGAACTGCGCTCGGCAGTGCATTCGCAGCGTTTCTTCGGGAATGCCCTTGCGGACAGCAGCGGGCAGAGCGAAAAACCCGAACAGGGCAGCACTGCCTCCAGGCATGGACGCATCGTGAATTTCGCCGAGTGGCCCACACGCGCTGCGCGCCTCACCGGACAAACCCTGCGCACGCCAGAACGGCTGGTCGTGCACGGCCACATACTTGGCATGGGGCGCCATCCAGGTGGCGGTGTTGCACCAGGCCTGCATCAGCGGCTCCGGCAAAGGGGGCAGGAAGTCGATCGTGGTCGCCGCCAGACGCGGCGGTACCGCCAGAAGCAAAGATTCAACGCGGAAAGTGAGAGTCTGTGGCGCCGCCTCGGCGTCCAGTTCGACATGCTGACCCTCGCTGCGCATGCGCCGCACGCGATGATTCAGCAGGAGCTTGTGCGGTGGCAAAGGCCGCTGCAAGGCGTCGATCAATGCGCTCATGCCTCCGATTAGCCGCATCGACGGCGGTGCGTAGGTGTAGCCTGGCATCCGCTCCGGTGCGCCGTGGGGCGTGCGCTCGACGAGCATGCTTCCCGTTTCATGCTGCGCGAAACGCTCCAGACCAAGGTTCTGGATCAGGCGGTCGAGCTGAGGCTGGTAAGCGGGCCAGAACCATGTCGGGCCAAGGTCGAAGCGATCCAGTGCTGAGCTTTCAGTAGAGCTGGGCGTAGTGGTGATCCGTCCGCCCCAATACTCGCGAGCTTCCAAGACCACGTAGTCGTGTATGCCCTTTTGCTCCAGCAGATAGGCGGCATAGAGCCCGGCCAGACCTCCACCCACGATGGCGATGCGCACAGTTTGGATCATCGGGTTTCGGTCGGCATTTCCCCGAGGCGTCCGGTCTTGAGATAGAACGTCACGCCACCTGGGCCCGCAACGATTCCGCGATACGCTCCCGCAGGCAGGCGTATCCAACTGCCGCGGTCGTAGGAGTCGCCATCCATCACGATACTGCCGGTCAACACCAGCAGTTCGGCGCCAACGAGTGGGGTGGTGAACAGCGCCTGGTTCGGCGCCAAGCGCTGCAGGCAGACCTGCTCCGCCTTGTCCGCATACAAGGGGCACACTTCACGGTCGTCACGCACAGTCCAGGCCGATGCGGCGCTTGTGTCGATACGCGTGGCGCACTGCTCGCCGGGCCGCATCTGCCGCAGCTTGACGAAGATGACCGCACCCTCTGCGCTGGATGGCTGGTGGCTGGAGCCTGGTGGATTACGCAGATACCAACCCGCCGGATAGTGCCTTCCGTCTTCGGAAAACGTGCCCGACAGCACCAGAATCTCCTCACCACCCGGATGTTCATGCGCCGGGAAATGGGAGCCGGGCGCATAGCGCACGATGCTGGTCGAGCGTGCCTTCTCAGCCCCCACGCGATCGAGCATCACGCGCTCGACCCCGACCTGGGGCGAAGCAACCCACGAGTACTGATCGGCCGCCACGACGGCGCGACGGGAAAAATCAGCGTTGATGAGCATACGCAGAGTTCATGGGCGAATGCAGACAGTCGGCTGTAAGACGGGCACGAGGTGAAGTCTCGGAGCATTGGGCAATCTTTGGTCCATTTCTTGCCATTCGCGCCCCAAGCCCAACAGGCTCCTGAGCCTTCACCCTTGGTTCAAGGTCGAGAAATGCTGTACCACCGGCGGCTGGGCGAAGTAGGGGCCTACTATCGCCCGCCATTGCGCGAAGGCCTCGGACTGGCGGAAGCCCACGGTGTGGTCTTCCAGCGTGGTCCAGCGAATCATCAGCAGGTAGCGGTCGGGCGATTCGATGCCTTTGCGGATTTCGTAGCCCTCGAAACCCTTGGCCTGCGCGATGACGGTGTTCACGCCGTGGACGATGGCGGCTTCGAATTCGGCCTGAACGCCGGGTTTGATCTGAATATCGGCAAGTTCATGAATCATGGTTTGCGGTCTCCTGGGTTGTGCAAGGGCTTCAGCGCTCCTGGTCGGTGGGGCGCATCAGGATTTCGTTGATGTTCACATGCGCTGGCTGGCCGGCACAGAAGACGATGGCGCGGGCAATATCTGCGCTTTGCAACTGGCGCATGCTGTCGGCCCAACTGTTGAGGGCCGTCTGCGTGGGCGCGTGAGCGATATGGTCGCGCAGCTCGGTCTGTGCCACGCCCGGCTCGATCACGGTGACGCGGATGTTGTCTTTGTAGACCTCCCGCCGCAGCGATTCGCTGAAACCAACGACACCCCATTTCGAGGCTGAGTAGCCGCCGCCGTTGGGGTTGGCCTGACGCCCCGCGGTGGAGGCCATGTTGAAAATGTGGCCGTCTTTTCTCGCGCGCATGCCGGGCAAGGCGGCCTGGCAACTGGCGATGAGCCCGAGCAGGTTCAGCTGGATCATGTGCTGCCAGCGCCCCATGTCCGCGCTGTCGATGGGCTCCAAGTACATCACCCCGGCGTTGTTGACGAGGATGTCGAGTCGGCCGAAATGCGCTTCGGTGTCGTGCACGATGGCTTGCGCGGCGCCGATGTCGGCCAGGTCGGCGGGTAGCACCAGCACCTCGGAGCCCAGTGCGCTCAGGCGGGCGGCAAGGGCGTCGAGGCGGTCGCCACGGCGTGCGCTCAGGGCCAGACGTGCACCGGCCTGGGCGAACAGCTCGGCGGTGGCTTCACCGAAACCGGAGGAGGCGCCCGTGATGAGCACCACGCGGTCTTTCAGCGATGCGGGGGCGAGATTCAGGGACATGTCGATTCTCCTTGGGCAAAGCTAGGGACTGTACGCGTGTCGCGTTTTTCCTGCAGGCGCTTCGCCGACGGTATGACGTCGCTGCGCGCAGGCGCCGGTTCATCACCTGCACAGACGTTGCGCTGATCCGGCTTGTCGCATCAGCCACGGCGGGTTCAGGCGCATCAGGTTGGTGCCGGGCAAAACCGCGGCGATCGTGCTGCAATGAGACTCTGCGCCAACGACAGGAGACTCGCATGAAATTCACCCGACTCGGCCGCACCGGCCTGGAAGTCTCGCGCATCTGCCTGGGTTGCATGACCTACGGCGTGCCCGAGCGCGGCAATCATCCGTGGACGCTGGATGAAGCCGCCAGCCGTCCGCTGATCCGACAGGCGGTGGAACTGGGCATCAACTTCTTCGATACCGCCAATTCCTATTCGGATGGCACCTCGGAGGAAATCCTCGGTCGCGTGCTGCCCGAGTTCACCCGCCGCGAGGAAATCGTGGTGGCGACCAAGGTGCGCTTTCCGTCGCGGCAGGCGCCCAATATCGGGGGGCTTTCGCGCAAGGCGATTCTGTTCGAGATCGATGCCAGCCTGAAGCGACTCGGCATGGACTATATCGACCTCTACCAGATCCACCGCTGGGACCCGCACACCCCCATCGAAGAGACCATGGAGGCCCTGCACGACGTGGTCAAGGCGGGCAAAGCGCGCTACATCGGCGCCTCTAGCATGCATGCCTGGCAGCTCGCCAAGGCGCAGCAGGTGGCCGAGCGACACGGCTGGACGCGGTTCGTCAGCATGCAGCCCGAACTCAGTCTGCTCTACCGCGAGGAAGAGCGCGAGATGCTGCCGCTGTGCCGCGATCAGGGCGTGGCCGTGCTGCCGTGGAGCCCGCTGGCGCGCGGCCGTCTGGCGCGTCCCTGGGGTGAGCACACCCCGCGCATAGCCAGCGACGTGTTCGGTGCCAAACTGTTCGAGCGCACCGAGCAGAATGACCGCGAAGTGGCCGAGGCGCTCGGCAGACTGGCGCAGCAGCGCGGCCTGCCCCGGGCGCAGCTGGCGCTGGCCTGGCTGCTGGGCACGCCGGGCGTGACCGCGCCCATCGTCGGCGTGTCCAAGCCGCAGCACCTCACCGACGCGGTGGCGGCGCTGTCGGTCGAGCTCGGCGCGGACGAGCGCGCGGCGCTGGAAGCGCCTTACCACCCGCATCCCGTGGTGGGTTTTGAATGATGAGCGACGACTCGCAGCTCATTGTGCCGCCGTCTTTCATCGCGCTGTATCTGGCGCCGCATGGCACCCGCCCCAGCGCCCAGCGCGAGGTCATCGCCGCGCGCTACGAGTTCTGCGAAGACCTCGCCACCATGCTGACCGAGCACGCGGCGGACATCAAGTCCAGTCTGCATGTGACCGACGACGATGTGTTGTCGCGCGTGTATCGCGGGCTGTGCGCGCCCGACTCCGGCGTGAATCTGACCGAGGCGCAGTGGGTGGTCAATCGTCTGGCCGAATTGCTCGGCTGGCCGCTGCCGGGGGACATGACGCCGGGTTGAGCCGCGGGCTTGGGTATCCTGCGAGCTCACTCTGCCTCCCCCGCCCGATGTCCGCTCCCGCAGAATCCATCCACGATACACCGCCCGCCGTCTCGGCCTGGGCGGTGTTCGGCAATCGCCGCATCGCCGCCATTCTTCTGCTCGGGTTTTCGTCGGGGCTGCCGCTGGCGCTGACTGCGGGCACGCTGCAG
Organism: Thiomonas bhubaneswarensis; assembly: GCF_001418255.1. Taxonomy (GTDB): domain Bacteria; phylum Pseudomonadota; class Gammaproteobacteria; order Burkholderiales; family Burkholderiaceae_C; genus Thiomonas; species Thiomonas bhubaneswarensis. Next base: position 98,182 of record NZ_LIPV01000009.1, on the reverse strand, counting down.
GCCTGGCTGACGGTCGAGGGGTTGAGCCTCAAGGCCATCGGCTTCGCCACCCTGGTGGGGCAGGCCTATGTGTTCAAGTTCCTGTGGTCGCCGGCGATGGATCGGTACGCCGTGCCGCTGTGGGGCAACTGGCTCGGTCGGCGTCGCGGCTGGCTGCTGCTGGCGCAACTGTTGCTCGCGGGCGCGCTGGGGCTGATGGCGCTGGTGGGCGTGCCTGGCCCCGATCAGGCCGCCGCCTGGCCTGGGCTGGTGCACGCAGCCGAGCGCCTGGGCGTGGACGCAGCCAGTGCCCGCGCGGTGCCCCTGCTGCTGCTGGCCGTGGGCGTGGCCTTCTTTTCGGCCTCGCAAGACATCGTGATCGACGCCTACCGCACCGACGTGCTGCCGCCACAGGAGCGGGCCGCCGGCGCCGCGGTGCTGGTGCTGGGCTATCGCCTGGCGATGATCGTCTCCGGCGGTCTGGCGCTGTGGCTGGCCACCGATGTGACCGGCTGGCGCGGCATCTACGCCCTCATGGCCGCGCTGATGCTGGGCTTGACGCTGGTGACGCTGTGGGCGCCGCGCCCGCCGGTGCACGGCCGTCCGCCGCGCACCTTGCGCGAGGCCGTGGTCGAGCCGCTGCAGGAGTTTTTCAGCCGCAAAGAGGCCTGGGTCTTGCTGCTGGCCATCGTGTTCTACAAGCTGGGCGATGCGTTCGCCGGGGCGCTTTCCACCACTTTTCTGATCCGGGGCGTGGGCTTCAGCCCGGCCGATGTGGGGCTGATGAACAAAAGCATGGGGCTGGCGGCTACCATCGTCGGCGCCCTGCTGGGCGGGGCCTTGCAGGCGCGGCTGGGGCTGTGGCGCGCGCTGCTGCTGTTTGGCGTCTTGCAGGGGGCGTCGAACCTAGCGTACTGGATGCTGGCGGTGTCGCCGCCCAGTCTGGCGCTGATGGGCCTGGCGGTGGGGGTGGAGAACTTCACCGGCGGCATGGGTACCGCGGCCTTCGTCGCGCTGCTCTCGGCGCTGTGCGACGTGCGGTTTTCGGCCACGCAGTTCGCCCTGCTGTCGGCGCTCTCGGCGGTGGGCCGGGTGTACGTCGGCCCGGCCACGGGCTATCTGGTCGATGCGCTGGGCTGGCCCACTTTCTACCTGTTCACGGTGGCCGCAGCCGTGCCCGGCGTGGTGCTGATCTACTGGCTGCGCGACACCATTACCGCCCGCGACGTCGTCGATCCGCATGGCTGAACGGCATTCAGCGGCTCTTAAGCTGCCACTGCTCGAATGAAACCCAGATTGTCCATGAGGCGGCGCTTCGCGCCTGCACGGGCGCTGGCGGTCGGTTTGGGGTGTCTTTGCCCCCGTGCTTCGCGCCCATAGCTTGGGCTATGGGCTTGTCGCCCGGGGCCAAATCCATCCCCAACCCGCCTCGCCATCATCCCGCGCCCTAATGAACAATCTGGGTTAAACCCAACAAGGAGAACTCATCATGGCCGATACCGAACACGCGCTGGCTCTGGGCCAGGAGGCCCGGCTGTTCGTGCGCCAGCATCAGAATGGTGTGCTGTCCACCCTGTCGAAACGGCTGGGCGGTTTTCCCTTTGGCTCTGTCTCGCCCTATGTGCTCGATCACGAGGGTCATCCCGTCATTCTCATTTCCACCCTGGCCGAGCACACCAAGAACATCGACGCCGACCCGAGGGTGAGTCTGATCGTTCATCCCTGCGCCGAAGACATGCAGGCCGCTGGCCGCGTCACCCTGGTGGCGCGCGCCGAACGCCTGCCCGACAAGACCGCCTTCGGCGCGCGCTATCTGCGCTACCTGCCGCAGGCTGCGGACTATTTCGCCATGCACGACTTTCACTTCTACCGCCTGCGCGTGGAAGACGTGCGCTACATCGGCGGCTTCGGCAAGATTCACTGGATTCGTCCCGAGCGCTATGCCCCGCCCGCCGCGCCCGCGCTGGCCGAGGCCGAAGACGGCATCCTCGAGCACATGAACGCTGACCATGCGCACAACCTGCGCGAATACTGCCGCCATGTACATGGCGTGGACGTGCTGGACGCGAGCATGGTGGGCATCGACTGCGACGGCTTCGACGTGCGCGCCGACGGCCATGTGCTGCGCTTCGACTTTGCGACGCCTGTGCTCGACGCCGAAGCCGCGCGCGCCGCGCTGGTCGATCTGGCGCGGCAGGCGCGCGCCACGGCACCCGGCTGAATCGCAGCGCCTGCACGAATCTTCATGGCGGCTTAGGATGGGCTCTGCTGCGGCGCCAGATCGCAGCGCACTTCCTGGAGACCCATCAATGAAGCTCTACTTCAGCCCCGGCGCCTGTTCACTGTCGCCGCACATCGTCCTGCACGAACTCGGTCTGCCGTTCGACGGCGTCAAGGTCGACCTCAAGTCCAAGCAGACCAGCGACGGCCGCGATTTCCGCACCATCAACCCCAAGGGCTACGTGCCCACCCTGGAACTCGACGACGGCACCATCCTCACCGAAGGCCCGGCCATCGTGCAGTACCTGGCCGACCGCAAGCCCGAGCTGAACCTCGCCCCGGCCAATGGCACGCTGGCGCGCTACCAGTTGCAGGAGTGGCTGAATTTCATCTCCACCGAACTGCACAAACAGTTCAGCCCGCTGTTCAACCCGGCCAGCAGCGCCGAGCTGGTGGCGGCGCAGAAGGCCAGACTCGCAGACCGTTTCGCCCTGATTGCGCAGACGCTGGACAAGCACGATTACCTGCTGCCGAGCGGCTTCAGCGTGGCCGACGCCTATCTCTACACCGTGATGAGCTGGGCAGGCTATGTCGGCGTCGATCTGTCGCCCTGGCCCGCGCTGGCTCGCTACCAGGCCCGCATGGAAGCCCGGCCCGGCGTGGCCGCCACCCTGGCCGCCGAGCGCGAGGCCAAGAAGGCCTGAGCTCACCTTCGGGTCAAAACGGCGCGCCGAAAATCGACCAGATGCCCGACAACACCGTCGGCACGGCGAGCACGATGTTCACGCTCGACAGCAGACGGATTCTCCCTGCCTGGGCGCAGGCGGCGTCCCATCGGCCGCCGAGCACCGCCGCCCGCATGCGCAGGAAGGGCACGAAAAAGATATAGAGGGCCAGCAAGACCATGACGGTGCCCAGCACCACCATGACCCATTGCGCCGACCCGAGCACGCCGAAGCCACCGCGCAGAAACACCATGCCGTAACCCGTGATCACCAGCGTCGCACCCGCGCCCCAGATTGCCGCGAAAAAGTTGCGAAACAGCACGTAAAGCAACCGGGCCCGAGGCTCTGCCTGAGCGATGGCGCGACGCAGCGCCGGCGCCAGAAACCCGTCCATGAAGAGGATGCCGCCGATCCACAGGATCACGGCGAGCAAGTGAAGGGATTGCGCGAAAAAAGTCCAGTTCATGGCAGTGGTTGAACCCAGATTGTCCATGAGGCGGCGCTTTGCGCCTGCATGGGTGCTGGCGGTCGGTTTGGGGCGTCTTTGCCCCCGTGCTGCGCCCATAGCTCGGGCTATGGGCGCAGCACGGGGCCAAATCCATCCCCAACCCGCCTGGCCATCATCCCATGCACTCATACAATCTGGGTTGAAGCGTCAGACGTATCTGCATTTCAGCAGATTTCGCGCGGCGGTGAATTGACGTGTCTCAGCGATGGACGTGCGCGGCGCTCGCAGCCTAGGAGCCTGTCGGACTTGAGGATCACGGGCTGCAAAATGACCCTGCGGCGCCCTGCGGCAGCGGCTTTTTGCCCCATAGCAACGGCTATGGAGCTGCAAACCCGCCGCCACATGGCATCCACAGGCCCATTTTTCGCTATCCGCGCCCCAAGCCCGACAGGCTCCTAGGCCGTCAGGCTTGGCCCAATCCGAACTTCGGCCACAATGCGCGGCATGGCTCTGTTTGCTACGCCCCAGATTCCGAGGCTCCAATCAATGGTCTTGCTGGCCATGGCCCTCCTGTGCTGGCTGCTGCAGTACGGCAGTGTGCAGTACGCGGCGCCGCAGGTGGCGGCCTTGTTCCAGGCTGCGATCGCGGTGGCCTGGGCCATGTTGCTGCTTTGGCTTTACACGCGCTGGCGCGGGCTGGCGCTGTTTGCGCAGGGCGCCTCGTTGTGGTCGGCGCTCTGGGGTGGTGGTCTGTTCACCCTGCAATGGGCCTGCCTGTACCTCGCCGTGGGCCGGATGCCGCTGTGGCGCGTGGCGGTGGTGTTCGCGCTGCTGCTGGGGATGTTTCTGGCATTGCTGCAAGGGCTCAGGCAGCGCAGTGCGTGGTGGCGGTTCTTGATTGGCGCGGGCGCGGTGGCACTGCTGGTGGGCTGGTCATGGTTCGGTGGACATTGGGGCGCCGGGCTGCTCTCGGCGGTTGCCGCATGGGCGTTCGCTCTGGGGTTTGCGCAGATGCAATGCGCCCAGATGCAGCCCCAGGATCTCATGCGCTGGCGCTTCTACCAACTCTGCGTCGCCGCGCTGCTGCTGCCCCTGGCTGCGGTGGCTTTCAGCCCGAGCTGGAACTTTCTGCCCGGCACCGACGCGCTTGGCGCGATCTTCGTGCAGACCCTCTGTGGCGGTCTGGCGTTTCCGTTTCTTCTCGCCGCCGCCTCACCACACGCCCGGAATGAAGCGCCGGGTGACGCGCTGATACCCGACGTACTCCGGCCAGACGCCTGACAGCAGACGCTCTTCCATGGCGGCCTTGAAGTTGAGCACCACGCACAAGGCGAGCCACAAGGCCCACTGCACCGGGCTGTGCGCCGCAGCGGCCACACCGGCCATGAACAGCAACAGCGCCACATACATGGGGTGACGCACCCAGCGGTACGGGCCCGTCGTCACCAGATGCGCGCCCTGGCGCGGCTCGGGCACGATGTTGAAATTGCCCGGCCTGTTGTGCCAGAACACCCAAAGCACCAGCGCGGCGCCTGCGGCCAGCAGCAGGTAGGACACCCAGCCTCGGCTCCAATGCGGCGAAGGCCAGAGAACCATCAGGCCGATGAGTCCGAACTGTGCGGCCACCCAGAGGCGGGAAAGGGTATGGGTCTGCATGGGTTTACCAGCGACGCTTGCGCACGTTGCGCAGGAACTCGTCGAGAATGGGGGTGCAGTCGAGCAGCTCGGGGTTGGAGGGATGGTGGAATTCCGGGTGCCACTGCAGGCCCAGCAGAAAGTTGCGGCCGGTGCCGCGTATGGCCTCCGCAAGGCCGTCTTCGGGGCTGATTGCGTCCACCACCAGATCGCGGCCCAGGGTGCGCACCGCCTGGTGGTGCACCGAGACGATGTTCAGGCTGCCGGGATCGACCTCGGGGTAGAGGCGGGCGAGCAGGCCGCCTTCGGTGAATCGCACCGGGTGGTAATGCCGGTCGTAGGCGTCGCTGAGGTGCTGGGTCTGGCTGCTGGTGAGCTGGGTGGGCAGGTCTTGATACAGCGTGCCGCCCATGGCGACGTTGATGAGCTGCGCCCCGCGGCAGATGCCAAGCACCGGCTTGCGCACTTCGATGAACTCGTGCAGCAGTTCCATTTCATAGCCGTCGCGCACCGGGTCGCCGGCCCACTCGGGCTTCAGCGGTTCTTCGCCGTAGCTGTGCGGGCTCATGTCGGAACCGCCCTGAAGGATGAGCCCGTCGAGCGCGTCGGCGTAGTCGCTCAGACGGATGTTGCTGCGAACCAGTCCGCTGCCCGTGGCCACGGTGGGCACCATGAACACCAGCACGTCGCGCGACATGGCCCAGTGCGCCACCGATTGCTCCAGATACTGCAGGGTTTTGCTGCGCAGCCCGACCTGCCCCGGCTGGGGATGGTCGATGCGCGCGGAAATGCCGATTTTCAGGGGTTTGGTCGCCATGGGTGGACCTCACTTCAGCAGTCATGCTCTCATCTTAGATAAACGCTCAAACCCTCCACGCCATCCGGGAGAGGGAACTGATCGGCCATGCTTCAGCGGAACTCGAAGGTATAGAACAGGTCGAGCGCGTTCTCGGTGCCGGTCTGCGCCTGGATGGAGAGGCGCCGGGTGAGCTGGTACTGGATGTTGAAAAGGTTGGACACGCCGTCGAGCCCGCGCGAAAAGGTCACCAGGGTGTTGGACGACAGACGCTTGCTCAGCGTCACCACCGTGCCGGACAGTCCTCCCGTGCCGGTCGCCGTTGTACCGTTGGTGCCGGTGGTGCTGTTGGCGCTTTGCACGCTGATGCTGTCCAGCCCCACGGCATGCGCCAGCCGGGTTTGCAGCGGCTGGCCGTTGCTGGGGCCGAGCAGGGCTGCGGCGGCGGTCTGCAGCAGGCCGATGTCGGAGGCGCCGACCTGGCTCAGCGGCTGACCCAGCACCAGCCAGGACAGGATTTCGGTGTCGGGCATGGTCGGCGTCGAGGTGAGTTTGACCACGGGTTGGCGCGCGCTGCCGCCGATGTTCACGCCGACTTCGATGCCCGTGGGCAGGTTGGGCCGGGTCGCGGTGATGTTCAGCCCCGGGTTGTCCACCGGCCCGGCGAAGTTGACGCGCCCCGTCGTGACCTGCAGTTGCTGGCCGTAGGCGGTGTATTCGCCCTTGACGACATCGATGCTGCCTGTGGCCGTGGGGGTGGCGCCGTCTTCGGCGCGTACGCGCACGCTTCCAGCCAGCATCGCGTCCAGCCCCTGGCCGTAGATGTGGAAGTTCGAGCCGAGGTTGAAGGTGCCGTCGAACCGCACCGCATGCGGCATGGCGGCGGCGGGTTTGGTCTCTGGCGGCGTTCTGCCTTCGATCACCACGTCGCTGCTCAACGTGGGACCGCTGGCGCGCGGCAGGGCGATGTCGGCACGGTCGGCGGTGAGGTCGGTGGTGAGCGCGAGCACCTTGTCGGCGAGGCGGGCCTGTGCGGTGCCGCTGAGCACGAGCTGTCGATCAGGGCGGCTGAGCAGTTGCAGCCTGTCGGCCTTGAGGTCGAGGGTGGCGCGGGGCAGGCCATTCTGCAGCCGGGCGTCGCCGGTGGCCGTGAGCTGTCCCTTGCCGCCCTGGAGCTGCAACTGGTCGAGCGCCAGCCTGTCGCCGGTGAAGTGGGCGCGCAGCACGCCGTTCTTCAGATCGAGACCCTGCGCGGGCCAGGCCAGCTGCAGTGCCCGCCCTTCGAGCGAGCCGCTGAACTGCGGCGCGGCCAGCGTGCCGTGGCCTTGCACCGCCAGTTGCAGCCGACCTTCGGCGCGGTAGTCGTGGCCGATCAGCGGTGCGGCCCAGGCCAGGCTGGGCATGTCGGCACCGGCGTCGAGTTGCAGCGGCGTGTCGGCGGCGATGCCCCAGAGATTGCCGCGTCGGCTGAGCTGCACCTGACCGCTGGCCTGGACGGTGCCGATGCCGGTCTGCAGCACACCCTGCGCCTGCAGGCGATTGTTGCGCGCGGTGAGATCGAGCACGAGCTGGCCGATGTCCAGCGGCATGAAGCCGCCGCGCGTCGCGGCCTGACCGAAGGTGGCGTCGCAGGTCGGGCCGAAGGTCACGGTGCCCGCGCGCTGGGCGGGCGGTGCGGCGACCTGAAGGGCGATGTCGCCGCTGTCGCGTTGCAGGTGCACATGGCCTTCGACGCTCGTGCCCGCGTCGATGTTCCAGTCGCCCGAGAGCACGAGGGTGTTGCGCACCCGCGCCGGAGCGATGCCCGCAAGCCGCAGCAGATCGGCGGTCTGGACGGCTTTCATGCGGCCCTCGGTGCGCAGCAGGCCCGGTGCCCATTGCAGATTGTTCAGGTCGATGCGCCCCGCCTCAAGCTGCAGCGCCGCATGCTGGAGCTGCAGACGCAGCGGCGTAAACGCCAGATCGAGCGCGGCCGGGGCCTGGAGCTTGAGGGCCAGCGGCCCGCCGTTGTCGAGGGCGGTGATCTGGCCGCGCCAGCCTTGTTGCTCACCCAGCCAGCCGCCCTGCGCGCGCAGATGCAGATCGAGCGGCAGCGGCTGTTGCGCCGACGCGCTAGCGCCTGTCGCGGACGCACCCTCTGCACCGCCCAGGGGAAGCTGGCCCTGAGCGTTCAGCGCGATGCTGTGCTGGGCGCGGGTGCCCGTGACTTCGAGCGAAGCGGTGTTCAGCGTGGTGTCTCGCTGCGCCTTGCCCAGCCCGGCCAGCCGCAGTTGCTGCAGGCGCATCCTCAGGTCGAGCTGGCCCTTCAGGCCTGCCGTGGTCTGGGCCTGGGTCTGCAGGCTGTGAAGCTGCACCGTCTGCCCGCCCTGATGCCAGTTGAGGCCATCGAGATCGACCTCAAGCGTCCCCGCGAGGCGGTCGAGCAAGGTGGCGAGGGTGGCCGTGGTGCCGGGACGCGCCTGCCCCGTGCTGAAGGTACTGCGGGCGCTCAGGCGCTGCAGCGCCAGCGCCTTGCCCCAGCGCAGGCCGGTGGCCTGCAGCGAGACCTTGCCTGCGGGCGCCTGCACGCCGCCGCGAAGCTGGCCCTCGGCCTGGGCATTGCCTTGCAGCGAGGGGTCGATCTGCGCGAGTTGCGGCGCGTTCAACGTCCATTGCAGCACATCAAGGGGCCGACCGAAGGCGCCCTTGGCCTGAAGCTGGTTGGCGCCCAGCGCCAGCACGGCGTCGACGTCCCAGAGGCGCTGTGCGTCGAGCGCCAGGCGGGCGTGGCCAGTGAAGGTGTGACCGCGCCAGACGCTGGGCTCGAGTTGCAGCGCGAGCCTGGCCTGGCGCGGGTCCAGGGTGCCGCGGGCGGTGACATCGGCGCTGAGCTCGGCTTGCGGGTAGGCGCCGAAGCGGGACGGGTCGAAGCGGCGCAGGCTGGCGCGCAGATCGAAGGGCTGAGCGCCGCTTGTGGTCAGGCTGCCGCTGGCCTCGAGCTGGCCGCCGGGCGCCGCCAGCCGCAGGCGCTGCACTTGCACGGTGTCGCCTTGGCGCTGCGCCTGCAGGCGCACGTCCCAGCCCGGCTGGGCGAGGGCGATCTGCGCGCTTTGCTGCTGCGCCGATGCGGCTATCGTCACCGGGCCGGACAGGCGGGTGGTGGTCAGTTTGCCGTCGAGTGCGCGGGCGTCGAGCTGGTCGACCTGCAGCCGGGCTTGCAGGGTGGGCCGGGTCCAGGTCAGCGTGCCGCGGATGCGTCCGCCGGGGCCGAGGTCGATGTGCAGGTCGCGCGCGGTGGCCTCATCGCCGTCACCCGCCAGCGTGGCGCTGAGGCTGCGCAGCGGCAGGCGGCGCTGATCGATAGTCCCGGGCAGTGCGTTGCGCACCTGCAGCCTGCCCGCCAGGTGCTGCGCGCTCGAAGGCCCGAGGTCGAATTGCACGTCGAGCGCGGCGCGGGGCAGTCCAGCACTAAAGGCCGCCGGATCGAGCGCCTGGGCGGTGAGGCGGGCGCTGCGCAGCGGCGTGGCGTCGAAGGGCGTGAGGCTGGCTTGCAGGCTGGCGTGGGCCGCGTCCATCTGCAGCGTGCCCGTCAGATCGAGGTCGCGCAGCGTGCCCTGAGCGCGCAGATCAGCGGCGTTGCCTGCGGCGGCATGCCCTCTCGGGCCGATGTGCGTGGCCTTGAGCGTGGCCTGCAGCGGGTAGGGGGCGGCATCGGCCAACTGCGCCTGCAAGGTCGCCCGAGCCCAGGGGGTGTCGGCCTTGATGCGGGCGCGGTAGCTGCCCTGACCATAGTGCAGCTCGCCGCTGAAATGGCCATAGGGCCGCAGCGCGCCGGGCGGGCCGATGCTGAACGCACCGAGGTCGAAGTGGTCGAGGTCGATGCGCAGCGGCAGTCGCAGGCTGGCGGGCAGTTGCGGCGGGCTTGCTGCCGGGCCGGTGTGGGTCTGGGTGATGTCGATCTGCCTGGCGCTCAGACTTTGGATGTGCAGGGTGCGTTGCCAGAGCGCGGCGGGCGCCCATGTCAGCTGCGCCTGATCCAGAGTCGTGGTGACATCGGCGGTGACGATCTGCAATTGCCCGATGCGCAAAGAGCCCCACAGACTGCCCTGCACGTCCTTGAGGGTGATCTGGGTGGTGCCGAGGCGCAGCGGGGAGCGCGCGGCCAGCCATTGCAGACCGCTGGCGCTGCCCAGCCAGAAGACCGCAGCCGCGGCGCCGAGCACGACGGCGCCCGCTGCGGCCAGCGTCCATGCAGCCAAGCGCAGACCGCGCCGGGGCCGGGCCGGAGGGTGGGTAGTGGGCGTCGAATCGTCGGCCATCAGAACGACAACCCCGCGGTGAAGTTCAGGCGGTATTGATGCACCGCCTGCCCGTAGGCCAGGTCGACTGCGATCAGCCCGACCGGGCTGCGCCAGCGCACGCCCGCGCCATAGCCGCGCACGGGCTTGAGCGCGCCCCAGGTGTCGGCGGCGTTGCCCAGGTCGTAGAACACGGCGCCGCCCCATTGGCGGGTGAACCAGTGATCGAACTCGGCGCTGGCGGTGAACAGATAACGTCCGCCGACGATGGCGTCGCCCTGCACCAGCCCGAGGCTTTGATAGGCATAGCCGCGCACCGAGTTGGCGCCGCCGGCGCGGAACAGGAAGTTCTGCGGAATGCCGTTGGCGCCGTTGGCCAGCACGGCACCGGCCTCGGCGCGGAAGACCAGTTGATTGCTGCGGTCGATGGGCAGATAGCCCAGCCCGCGCGCGTAGAGCCGCACGAAATTCGCGCTCGACAGCAGCGCCTTGCTCGCGCCGCCGAGCTGCAGATTGATCACGCTGCCACGACTGGGATAGAGCACGCTGTTGACGTCGGTTCGCGTCCAGCTGTAGTTGAGGCTCAGCGCATGCACCTCGCTCGAAGCCGCGCCCGCGGGCTCCAGGCTCTCGGCCTGATACTGCAGCGCCAGCGCGGTGGCGATGCGGCCACGGGTGCGCTCGCGCTGCGCGCCGACGCTGGAGTTTCGCGTGACCAGACCCGAGATGTCGGTGCGGTCCTGCAACAGCGAGACACTGTCGTCGTAGCCGTCGGCAGTTCGCGGAAAGGCCAGCTTGAGGCTGCCGCTCTGTTCGCGCGTCTGCAGCTTGATGTCGCTCGACAGCCGCCAGGCGCGCCCGAGGAAGTTGAGATCCTGCCAGCCCATTTGCACGCGTTCGCCGGTGTCGCTGCTCACGCCCACGCCGAAACTGAGCTTCTGCGCGGGGTTTTCCGTCAGCCGTACGTCCACCGGCACTGCGTCGCCCTCGGCCTGGTGCAGGTCGGCGTCGACCAAGGCGTTGCGGTAATAAGGGCTGTTCTGCAGCGCCGCCTGATAGTCGAGCAGGGCGCTTTGCGAATAGGGCTCGCCCGGCCGCATCGGCGCCAGACGTTCGGCAATGCTGACCGGATAGCGTTGCTGCCCGCTGAAGTGCAGACCGCCGAACACATAAGCCGGGCCGGTCTGCAGCCGCACCAGCAGGCGCGCCTCGTGCGTTTGCGGATCGACGGTGGCCCGGCTTTCGGCGAGCCGCGCCGCAGGCCAGCGTCCCGACAGCAGGCTTGAGAGTGCCTTCGACTTGGCAGCTTCCCAGTCGGCATCGCGGAACACTTCGCCTGGCTTGAGCGCCCAGAAACGGCTCAGCCGCGCGCTCAAGGCGGCGTCGGGTTTGCCGTCGGGACCGTCCACGAGCAGATCGACCGATTGCACCTGCGTGGGGCTGCCCGTCTCGACCGACAGCACCACCTCGATGGGGCCGGATTCAGGGCAATCGACCCGCACTTTGATCTGCGGCGAGAAATAGCCCTGGGTTTCAAGCAGTCTCTGCACCTGGGCGGGGGCGTCATCGGCCAGCCGCTGCACTTGGGCGCGTTGCAGGTCGGGAAAGTCGCGCCAACGCAACAGATCAAGATTGTTAGATAAAAGAGGCTGCAAGTCCTTCGGCACGTCCAGCCTGACTTCATACAACGGAGGCTCTACCTTGGGCTTGACAGCAGGCTGGGCGGCTGGCGTTAGGGCCTCCGGTTCCGCCGCTGCCGCGTCCAGCGGCCAGGTCAATCCTGCCGTCGCGCAGAAAAGACTCGCCAGCGCCAGCCGCTGCAGCCTCTTTCGCGCAGCGTTTGCGGTGAGTGAGAACTGATCGGTTGGTCTGCGGGGCATGTCGGCATTATTCATGCCCGTTTGATGTATCGTTGATGTCGGGACGTGTCGATGTCAGTGCCAAGCGACGATCATGCAGCGCTTGCGCCCGATCGAATTTGAGCGAAGACTTTGTAAACGCCCCATGACATTTCTTGCTTGTAACAGTCGTAGGTGTGAACAATTTGCTTGTTTATTGCCAAATGGGTGCGTCTGTTGGCATTTGATTTCATAACGACGATTCGATGTCTGACCCACCGCTTCGGCCCTATCTCTGCCTCGTCGCATGACATTTTTCAGCTCCACCGTTCCCCCCGTCTCCGCTTTGCGGATTGCCTATCTGGAAGATGACCTGCTCGTGGCCCAGGAAGTGATGGGCTGGCTGAAAGAGGCCGGGTATGCGGTTCAGCACTTCAGCGACGGGCAGGATTTTGCCCGCTTCGTCGAGCGCGGCGGGGCGGATGCCTGCCTGCTCGACTGGATGTTGCCCGGCATGAGCGGGCCGGATGTGCTGTGTCGCCTGCGCCTGCAGCTTGGCGCGAACGTGCCGCCGGTGATCTTTCTCACCGGGCGCAACCTCGAAACCGATGTGGTGCAGGCGCTGGAATCCGGCGCCGACGACTATCTGGTCAAGCCCCTGTCGCGCCCGGTGTTGCTGGCGCGGTTGCAGGCCGTATTGCGGCGATCGGGCTCGGCTCTGCCCGCCGCCCGGCTGCGGCTGGGCGAGATCGAGGCCGACTGCGCCCGGCGGCAGATCTTCGTTCAGGGCCAGCGGGTGGACCTGACCGACCGTGAAACCGATCTGGCGCTGTACTTCCTGCAGAACGTCAACCGCCTGCTGACCCGCGACTTTCTCATCCAGACCATCTGGGGCCTGCGCCCCGAGGTCGAGACTCGCACCATCGACGTGCATGTCAGCGCCCTGCGGCGCAAGCTGCGGCTTCAGCCCGAGTCGGGCTGGCGTCTGGTGTCGGTCTATGGCCGCGGCTACCGGCTGGAACGCGCCCGCAGCGCCGACGAAGGCCCGCTGACCGTCCCGCCCGAACTCGACGACTGACCTGGTCGCGGGCGACAATGGGGCCAGTGCCATGACCGCCCCGATAGAACCCGATGCGATTTCGAGACCGATGCCCTCGCGCCGTCTGGCGAAAGCCTTGAGCCTTCTTCTGCTGGCGCTTTCGCCCGCACTGGCTCGGGCGCAGATGCCGACACCGGCAGCGACGACCTCAGCCCTCTTCGCGGCCTCGGCCGATGCTCAGGAGCCGGTATGGCGATACACCGTGCGGCCCGGCGACAACCTGATCGGTCTGGGTCGGAAGTATCTGCGTGACCCGGCGCAGTGGCCGCTGATCCAGCGCGACAACGGCATCGCCCACGACCGCCGGATTCCGCCAGGCACGGTGCTGCGCATACCCGCCAATCTGTTGCGCCAGCAGCCGTCGTCGGCGCGGTTAGCTCAGGTGTTCGGCAAGGTGCTCTGGCGTGCTCAGGCGCAGGGTGTCTGGCAGGTGGCCGAGGCCGGGCAGATGCTCGCGGCCGGATCGCAGGTGCAGGCGCCCGAGGGGAGCAACGCCGTGATTGAACTGGCCAATGGCACCCGTCTGACCTTGCAACCGGGCAGCGAGCTCGCGCTCGATACCCTCAGTCTCTACGCTGACGGGCTGATGGCCGACACCCGGCTGCGGCTGCAGCAAGGCCAGGTGGAGATTCGCGACAACCCGCGCCAGCTGCCGAATCAGAACCTGCGCATCCTCACTCCATCGGCGCAGGCCGTGGTGCGGGGCACCGAGTTCCGCGTCGCGGCGGACGCCCGCATCACCCGCGAAGAAACCCTGGGTGGCGCCGTCGCCCTGCAGGCGGCTGGTACCCAGGTAAGGGTCGATGCCGGGCAGGGCTCGCTGGCGCGGCAGGGTCAGCCGCCCCTGCCGCCGGTACCGCTGCTGGCCGCGCCCGATGTCTCGGGCCTGCCGAGCTTGTTCGAGCAGCTCCCGCTGCGCTTCACCCTGCCCGCGCAGACTGGCGCGGTGGCCTGGTTCGGGCAGGTCTCGCCCGAGGGCGACGCGGCGCAGATCCTGGTGCAGAAAACCAGCAAGGGCGATGCGCTCAACATCGCCGACCTGCCCAATGGCCGCTATGTCTTGACGGTGCGTGCGGTCGATACCAACGGCCTGCAGGGCCTGGACGCGAAGCATGCGTTCACCGTTTTCGCGCGGCCCTTCTTCCCCATGCTGACGGCCCCCGCCGCTGACGGTACCGTGCGCGTGGCGCGGCCCGCGCTGCGTTGGTCGCAGGTCGTGGAGGTGACGCGAACCCATCTTCAGATCGCAGCAGGTGCCGATTTCGCCAAGCCGTTGTTCGATGTCGTCGTCGAGGGCGATAGCTGGACGCCTCCGGCCGACCTGCCCCCGAGCGAGCTGCGCTGGCGCGCGGCCAGCCTCGATGCCGAGGGCCGTCAAGGGCCGTGGGGCCTGGCGCAGACCTTCCGCTACCTGCCTGGCCCGGGCCCTGCCGATCTGTCGAAGGCCGCCATGCGCTTCGACCGCGACCATCTGCTGCTCGATCTGCCCCCCGCGCCCGCCGGACAACATTACGCCCTGACCCTCTCCGATCACGCCAGTCTGCAACCGGCGCTGGCGCAGGCGCAGACCTCGGGAGGCGCGATCTCGCTGCCCCGACCGGCTTCGGGCAAGCGCTATCTGGGCGCGCATTTGGTGGACGACAGCGACGGCACGCAGGGGCCGCCCGTGGTGCAGGTCATCGACGTGCCGCCGCGCTATCCCTACCTCTGGCTGCTTCTGATTCCGCTTTTGCCGGCGCTCTGAGGCACGGGCCTCGTGGGAACCACTCCGAGTCTGCACGAGAAGGCCGCGGCCCAAAGGGGGCCGACCAAGGCCTCTCGACCTGGCGAGCCGCCGTGGCAGCCCTGGAAAGACGTCGTTCTCGTCGCAGTCTTGCTGCTGATTCTGGCGCTCGGCCTGAGTGTGGGCGGGTGGCTGCAGCGCATCGACCATGCGGTGTTCGATCTGGGACAGCGCTTGCAGCCGGTGACAACGCCGCAGGGCGTGGTCATCGTCGCCATCGATCAGCAAAGCCTCGATCGCATCGGCGCCTGGCCCTGGCCTCGCGCCTCCGACGCCCGACTGGTCGAGGCCGTGTGTCATGCCGGGGCCGCGGCGGTCGGCCTTGACGTCGCCTTCACCGAGACGGGGGACGATTCGGCAGGCAATGCCGCGCTGGCGCAGGCTTTGAGGCGATGTGGCCGCGTGGCCCTGCCCGTGGTGATCGACAGCCTGCGCAGCGGCGGGCAGTATGTCGAAGCTCTGCCGATTCCGGCGCTGGCCACCGCCGCGGCGGGCCTGGGCCGCGTGGGCGTGCGCCTGGACAGCGATGGGGTAGCGCGCAGCGTCGATCTCTGGGAAGGCGTGGGAGCCCCGGTCTGGCCGCTGATGGCGCAGACCCTGCTCGGCCTCGCCCACGAGCCCGTGCGCGGCACCGTGCCGCGCCCTGCGCAGTCCAGCCTGCCGCCTCGCCAGCCCTACGCACTGGTCGGCGCCGACAGGCGATTGTTGCGTTTTGTCGGGCCGAGCGGCACGGTGCCGCGGTTGTCGGCCAGCGCGGTGCTCGACGGGGCCATTCCTCATGGCGCCTTGCGGGGCAAGGTGGTGCTGATCGGCGCGACCGCCGCGGGTCTGGGCGATTTTCTCGCCACGCCCGTCACCGCGCAGGGCGCGCCCATGCCCGGCGTCGAGGTTCTGGCCAACACCCTGCTCGCCCTGCGCGACGGCACTCTGATCCGTCCCGTTGCGCCGGGCTGGCGCCTGCTGCTCACCGCCCTGCTCGCGCTCGCCCCGCTGCTCTGGCTGCCTCGGCTGATGCCGCTGACGGGCCTGCTGGCAAGCGTTGCCTGGATCGTGACGCTGGTCGCGGCTTCAGCCGCATTACCGCTGCTGTCGGGCTGGTGGTTCGCGCCGCAAGGGGCCTTGATCGCCGCGCTGTCGTCCTATCCGCTGTGGGGCTGGCGAAGGCTGGAAGCGGCGCGACGCCATCTGGATGGGGAACTGCGCCAGTTGCGTCAAGCCGGTCGTGATTCGGGCGCGGACGACGCGGAGCAGGCGCGACGTCGGTTGAGCTTCGAGGGGCGCATTCTGGAGGTGCAGTCGGCGCAGCGCCGTCTGCGCAATCTGCAGGCCCGACGAGATGATGCGCTGGCCTTCATCAGCCACGACGTGCGCGCGCCCCTGGCCGGGGCGGTGCAGCAATTGCAGTCCGGCACGCTCGACGAGGCAGGGCGCTTACGGCTGCTGGGGCAGTTGCGGCGCGCCCACGATCTGGCCCAGGGCTTTCTCAATCTCTCGCGGGCGCAGTCGATCGAAGTCTCAGAGCTGGTCGAACTCGACCTCGGCGCCGTGCTGCACCAGGCGGCTGACTTCGCCTACGACGAGGCCTTGGCCCAGGGTGTGCGCTTCGAGCGTTCCTTGCCCGACGAGCCCATCTGGGTGCGCGGCGACTTCGACGCGCTGGAGCGGCTGGTCACCAATCTGCTGCGCAATGCCGTGCAGCACAGCCCCGCCCAGGCCGTGGTCACCATCGGCGCGGCGCTCACGCCGCGGGCGGTGCGTTTCTGGGTTCGCGATCAGGGGCCGGGATTGAGCGAGGCGCAGGTAGAGCGCCTCTTTCAGCGCTTCAGCCGTGGCGGCGATGAAGCCGGCTCGCACTCCGGCAGTACCGGCCTGGGTCTCTACTACGTGCGTCTGGTGGCGGAGAAACACGGCGGCACCGCCGGGGTGCAGTCCACGCCAGGGCAAGGCGCCACCTTCTGGGTGGAGCTGCCCCGGATCGAGTGAATCAAACCAGGGGTGACCTAAGAGCCTGTCGGGCTTGGGGGCTTACTCTTACTTCTTCAGCGCGTCGCGGATTTCGCGCAGCAGCAGGGTGTCTTCCGGCGTCGGGGCGGGCGGCGCAGGCGGCTCAGCGTGCTTGAGCTTGGAGATCATGCGCACCATCATGAAAATGATGAAGGCCAGAATGAGGAAGTTCACCGACACGGTGATGAAGCTGCCGTACGCCAGCACCGGTACGCCGGCTTTTTTCACCGCCGCCAGGGTCATCTCGGTGCCCTCGGGTACCTTGCCCAGCACCAGGAACAGGTTGGAGAAGTCCAGCTTGCCAATCAGCGCGCCAACGATGGGCATGATGATGTCGTTCACGAGGGATTCGACGATCTTGCCGAACGCGCCACCGATGATCACGGCAACGGCCAGATCGACGACGTTGCCTTTCATGGCGAAGGCTTTGAAATCTTGCATCAGCGACATACGGTGCTCCTTGGTAGGGGTGGGGAGGTGCGCGAATACCGCACACGCGTCCTGGATTTTGCGGGAAAACTTGGCAAATCCCTACGGCGTTCCTGCCTTGCCGACAGATTTTTTACATTCCTCGGGCTTCCTCAGTTTGGCTGAACGCTAGCGTAGAACCTCACCAGTTCGAGTTGAACCTGGTCTGAAAGGGCGCTGAACGCGCCACGCAGCATCTTTTCGGCCTCGTCGCGTTGGCCGTTGCTGCTGTAAAGCAGTACTTTGCCTGCGGTCAGATGAAACTCGGCGTGGATTTTGCGCAGGCGCGCGTACTGGGGCAATCTGCCGTAGCGCTGTCTGGCATGGCCATGCAGCCATTGGCCGAGCGCGCACAGATCGTCGGATGCAACCTGAGAGATATCCGCGTCATCCTGTCGGCCTTCGAGCACGATGCCCTTGAGCCGCTTCTTCCAGGCGAGGTGGCCCTGCACCGCCTGGCCGAGATAGAGGCCTTCAAACAGATCCTCGTGCGGATCGATGTCCGGGGCGAGGTGGGTATCGGTGGCGGGGAAAAGGCCGGCGTCATGCCGTCGCAGCCAGGCGAGCAGTCCCATGGTGTTTCCTTGTTTTGTCGGGGGTGGACCGATTGAACGTGGCGCTGAACGAAGCTTCGAACTGCGCATGACGGTACTTTAAAAATCAGGTGAGCGCGGGCGCGAGGATTGTGCGGGTCGCTTTACGCTCGCCTCGGCAAAAGCGTGAATTGCTTCACGCCCTGCAAAACCGGGCAGGGCTGCGTGTCTTGGAAACGCCAGGTCACAGTTGATACATACTGGCCCTAGTTTCCACCCTTTCATCTGCATAAAGTGCAGCCATCCAAGTTTTGCTCCTCGTTGCCGTGAAGCTTGGCCAGGCGTGATTCGGTTGTACCGCCGGATGACGCCGCCCCGTTGAGCAGGGAGCGCGCCGTGGTTTCCCCAAGGCCGGGGCGCAGATCACAACAAGACTGAGTGTGGAGACTTTTCGCAGCGCGCGCCGCTGCACTGCGCGTACCGCGCATCACCCGCCGAATGCGTACCGCCGCACAGCTCAGTGCCGTGCGGCGGACGATGCAGCGCCCTGCGACCCGAAGGGCAGCAGAGCCGAACCTATCGCTGATCGTTGAAATCGGCGAATGTCCCAACCTTGTGAGGAGCCAAATGAAACTTGCCAAAACCCTGATCGCAGCAGCCATCGGACTGGGTGCTGCCCATGCTGCCTTCGCCGCCAACGTGCCCGGCCCGCTGGTCACGCCGCAGTGGCTCAAGGCGCACCTGAATGAAGTCACCGTCGTGACCATCGGCGACAACCCCGCCAAGATGTTCACTTCCCAGCCCCAGATGGGCAAGAACAACGCTGTGATGAAAGTCGGCGGGCATGTGCCGGGTTCGATCATGGTGGACTTCGGCGATATCCGCCAGACGCGCGTGGAAGATGGCGTCAAGCTCAAGGCCCTGATGCCCACGGCGGACTTTTTCACCGCCGCCATGGACAAGGCCGGACTCAACGCCGGCAAGCCCATTGTCATCGTGCCCGAGGGTGAGGGCCTGGCGCCGATGGACATGGGCACCCGGCTGTATTTCCAGTTGCGCTATTTCGGCGAACCCGCCGACCAGGTGGCAATTCTCAATGGCGGCACGGCAGCCTGGCTCAACGCCGGCTACAAGGTGAGCACCGCGCCGGCGCCGAAGGCGGCGGGCGACTGGAAGGCCACGGGTGAGGACAACGCGATCCTGGCTACCATCGATCAGGTCAAGGCTGGTCTGAAAAGCGGCTCCGAGCAGTTCATCGACGCGCGTCCGACCCAGCAATATCTCGGCATATTCAAGAAGGGCATCGACAAGTCGGCCGGTCATCTGCCTGGCGCCAAATCCTTCCCGACCGACGCCATCGTCCAGACCAAGGACGGGGTGACCCGTTTCATGACGGCCGCCGACTACAAGCACATCTTCGGCGTGTACAACATCATGGACAATGCGCCCACCACCACCTACTGCAACACTGGCCACCTGGCGTCGGGTGCGTGGTTCGTGGTGCACGAGATCATGGGCAACAAGAACAGCAAGCTGTACGCCAACTCGATGAACGAGTGGACCAACCTGGGCAATCCGACCGTGGGTCTTCCCGGCTGAGCGGTTCTCCTGGAAAAAACCGGCCTGCGGGCCGGTTTTTTTGTGCTCCGCGTTGGCGGGAAGTTGGGTTTGTGCAATGCAACAATCATCCATCTTCCGAGGCTTTGGGCCTCCGATCATGTTGCAAAGCAGCAGGGAGACAGAATTGCTGCGATGCAGCTAAGTGATTTCCCTCAATTTTGATCGGCGTCGTTGTCAGCGCGCGGTCAGTTACCGTGAAAACAATCCGTCATCCTCGTGACGTGCGGTAACAATTCACCGCGGCGAGGCTGATGCGTAGCGTTGCGGGGCAGCGCCACGCCCATGTCCACACACAGGAGACTTGAGCATGGCTTCCATCACGATGGGCGCAGCGGCGCGCCCCATGTCGTCCGGCGAGAAAAAGGTGATCTTCGCCTCCTCGCTCGGCACGGTATTCGAGTGGTACGACTTCTATTTGTACGGTTCGCTGGCGGCCATCATCGCCAAGCAGTTCTTCGCCGGGCTCGACGCCGGTTCGGCCTTCATCTTCGCGCTGCTGGCCTTCGCGGCCGGCTTCATCGTGCGTCCGTTCGGCGCCCTGGTGTTCGGCCGCCTGGGCGACATGATCGGGCGCAAGTACACCTTTCTGGTCACCATCCTGATCATGGGGATGTCGACCTTCATCGTCGGCGTGCTGCCCAACTACGCGGCCATCGGTGCGGCCGCGCCGGTGATTCTCATCGTGCTGCGGTTGCTGCAAGGTCTGGCGCTGGGCGGGGAGTATGGCGGCGCGGCCACCTACGTGGCCGAGCATGCGCCCCATGGCAAGCGCGGCGCTTACACTGCCTGGATCCAGACCACCGCGACACTGGGCCTGTTCCTGTCGCTGCTGGTGATTCTGGGCACGCGCACCCTGCTGGGTGAAGAGGTGTTCAACGCCTGGGGCTGGCGCGTGCCTTTCCTCGTGTCCATCCTGCTGCTGGGCATCTCGGTGTGGATTCGCTTGAAGCTCAACGAGTCTCCGGCCTTCGTCAAGATGAAGGCCGAGGGCAAGTCGTCCAAGGCGCCGTTGACCGAAGCCTTCGCCCGCTGGGGCAACCTGAAGTACGTCATCCTGGCGCTGCTCGGCCTGGTCGCCGGTCAGGCGGTGGTCTGGTACACGGGCCAGTTCTACGCCCTGTTCTTCCTGACGCAGACGCTCAAGGTCGATGCCGTCACGGCCAACCTGCTCATCGCAGCCGCTTTGCTGATCGGCACGCCCTTTTTCATCGTGTTCGGTGCGCTTTCCGACAAGATCGGCCGCAAGCCCATCATCCTGGCGGGCTGCCTGATCGCGGCGCTGACCTACTTCCCGCTGTTCAAGGCGCTGACGCATTACGCCAACCCGGCGCTGTATCAGGCGGTGCAGAACTCGCCGGTGACGCTCACGGCCGACCCGTCACAGTGCACCTTCCAGTTCAACCCCACCGGCACGGCAAAGTTCACCTCGTCGTGCGACATCGCCAAGCAGATGCTGGCGGCCAACTCGGCCAACTATGAGACCAAGAACGGCGCCGGACCGGCCGTGATCCAGATCGGCGACAAGACCATCACCGTGGTCGGCGCTAAGGATCTTCCGCCCGACGAGTTCAAGGCCAAGGAAGCCGCGCTGAAGAAAGAAATCGGCGCCGCGCTCAAGGCTGCGGGCTACCCGGCCAAGGCCGATCCGGCGCAGATGAACACGCTCATGGTGGTAGCCATCCTGGCACTGCTGGTGATCTTCGTCACCATGGTGTACGGCCCCATCGCCGCCGCGCTGGTGGAGCTGTTCCCCACCCGCATCCGCTACACCTCGATGAGCCTGCCCTATCACATCGGCAATGGCTGGTTCGGCGGACTGCTGCCCACCATCTCCTTTGCCCTGGTGGCGCAGAACGGCAACATCTACTACGGCCTGTGGTATCCGGTCATCGTGGCTGCGGGCACCTTCATCATCGGCCTGCTCTTCCTGCCTGAAACCAAAGACCGCGACATCTACGCGGCAGACTGAGGCTGCGGGGCTCGGGGCGCATGGTGTCCCTGGTCAGGTCGATACGCAACGACAACGCCCGCTTCGCGCGGGCGTTGTCGTTCGCGTAGATTCAGCGGCTCGACGTCGCCTGGGCCGTGACCAGTTCGGCACTGCGCAGGCAGGGCGCCTGCACCAGATGGCCGTGCCAGAGACCGTGGGCGCTGCGGACGGCGACCACCGTGCAGGCGCCCGCCAGAGCGACGATCAGCATGGCGGCGAACGCCGTGAAGAACGGCATGCCCGTGCGCAACCCCAGTGTCAGACTGGCGGCGGTATAGACCCCCACCGGGAAGGTGAATCCCCACCAGCCGAGGTTGAAGGGCAGGCCGCGGCGCACCTGAATGGCCGTGAGCACAATGGCCGTGGCCAGCCACCACAGCCCCAGCCCCCAGAGGATCAGCGCCCCGATCACGCCCAGCGGCCCCGCCAGATTGGCCACGGGTGCCATGATGGTGCCGACAAAGGCCTGTGGCGCGGCGGCGCCCAAGGTGAGCAGGGCGAACGCGCCCGTGCCGATGGGGCCCAGGCTCAGCCAGGTCGAGACACCCAGTTCCTTGGGCGGAAGTTTGTGCAGCGCGAGGCGAAGGTAGAGCACGGTCAGGATGCCCATGGCGATCGGCACCGACATGCCCCAGAGGGCATAGCCGGCCACGACCAGCGACTGGGCCTGCGCGGCGGGCAGGTGCTGCGCCAGATAACCGGCGCTCGATGCCGCCACTTCCGCCGGGACGACCGGCAGCAGCCACACGCCCGTCATGCGGTCCAGGCTGTGATCCTGGGCAGTGAATTGATACCAGGGCACCAGCCAGCCGGTGAGCAGAGAGAGCGCGGCGTCGATCCACCACAGGTGCAGGGCCCACTGCGCAGCAAGCGGCTGGGCTGGGTAGAACAGCACCAGCCCATTGACCAGCGGGATGAGCGCCATCGGAATCGCACCCAGAAACATGGACTGCACCGGATGGCGCAGAAGAGGCATCGCATCCTGGGTGAAAAAGACCCAACGCGCGGTGAAAAGACCCATGAACACCGCGAACAGGACGGCATCTACGATGAAAAGCCCGTAAGCCAGTGCGTGCAGACCCGTGATGTGCGCCGGAAACTGGGCGAGCAGCAGGAAGGTGATGCCCGTGCCCATATTGACGGTGAACCAGTTGGGCGTGAACTGACGCACCAGTTCGACGGGAGAGTGCAGGCGGTTGAGCGGTTTCCAGGATGACATGATGTGCACCACGACCAGTGAAGACATGCGATGATGCTAGGCAAGTCAATAAAATAAATAAAATGACTTATTTTTGTGTTTTCAACACAAAATAGTGTTTTATGGCCATCCCCATGTCGGCCAGCAAGACTCGCCATGCGTTGTGCGGTCATGAACGCTCTCCCCATACCCTTACTCAGCTTCCGGGCCCGCTGGCGCCTGATGCTGCTCGTGGCACCGCTGCTCGCTGCTGGCCTGCTGGCTCAACCGCATCCCGCCATGGCGCAAGAGGCCGGGGCGGATGCAAGCCTGACGGCGCAATGGCAGGTACGTCTCGAAGCCGACGGCCAGGGCAGCGATGCGCGCGGCGCTCAACTGCTGGCCTTGCTCGGCGGCCAGGAAGGCATCGCCACGGCGCAGGACAAGGTCTCCTGGCCGAGCGACGGCAACGGCTCTTACCGCATCGACAGCACGCTTTCGCCGCGCGGTGTGCTCGCCGCACTGTTGCGCAGGCTCCACTGGGTGCGCAGCGCCAGCGGCGAGGTGCGCCGGGGTGTGCCCGAACTGCTCGCCGCGAGCAACCAGCGCGGAGACGACCCGGCCACCCGGATGCAGATCGAACAGGGCCGCATGCTGGTTTCGTCAGGTAGCCAGAGTGCGTCCTCCGCCAAGCTGCAGTCGGCAATGGCGCCAGGGGGACTCACCGATCCGCTGACCCTGAGCTGGGGCTATCTGCAGCGGCCGCTGCCTTCGCAGCCCTTCACCGTGCCGCTGCTCATCAACAACAAGGTGCAGACTGCGCGTGTCGTGCCGAAACCGGTCTCGCTGCGCTGGCAGGGGCAGGAAATCGCCTGTGTGCTGCTCGATGCCCGCAGCGAGCAGAGCAGCGCCACCCTGCGCATCTGGCTGCGGCAAAGCGACGGCCTGCCGCTGCAGATCGCTCTCGGCATGGGCGAGCGCTACGGCCTCGACGTGGTGCAGACCCTGGTGAACGTGCCCGAGGGACTGGCACTGCTCAAAAAAGCCTCTTAGAGTTGTTGCCAACGCGGGTGCAAGTCGGGCAAAAGCGTGCATCAACGGCCTACCCGAAGGCAAGGCCAGGCGCTACGCTACGCCTATGAACAAGACTGGAATGACCGACGGGTCGCCGACATCGACCGAGGCGCAAAGCATCGACTCGACGCGTGTCCGACTTCAGATCAAACAAGGCGTGGCGCTCGGCCCGGGCAAGGCCGCGCTGCTCGAAGCGCTTGAGCGCACGGGCTCGATTTCCGCCGCCGGAAGGTCGCTCGACATGAGCTACCGGCGGGCCTGGCTGCTGATCCACAGTGTGAATCAGGCCTATAAAGAGCCCTTGGTCGAAGCCTCCAAAGGCGGCGCAGGCGGCGGCGGTGCCCAGTTGACCCCTCTGGGGCGTGAGGTGCTTTCGATCTATCGCCGCATGGAGCGCAAGGCGCTGCGCGCCATCCAGCCCGATCTGGAGGTGCTGCAGAAGCTGCTGCGCGAACCTTAATCGCTCGCTCGCGGCCAGCACAGCAGATGCTCGGGCCGGGCCTGTACCGTGACCTCGGAGCCGACATGCAGGCCTAAATGCGTGATCAGCCGCAGCGGCGCCCGCAGCCAAAGCCGCGCCTGCCCGCAGCGCAGGGCGAGCAGGGCGCTGGCGCCTTGCACCACGCTGTGTTCGACCTGGCAACTCAACGGGTTTTCCGAACCTGCCGATTGGCCCGGCTTGATCGAGGGCAGGCGCACATCGTCGGGGGAAACGGCCCAGTCGACCCCATCGCCAATGTTGCTCGAAGGCAGCAAGGGCACCCAGAGGGAATGGTCGGCCTGCGCCCAGTGCAGCAGCGTGAGGCCGCGCTCGGGTGCGTGTTGCACCACCTGGCCCGAAAAGCGGTTACGCACGCCGAGCAGCGCCGCCGCGGCGGCCGAGGCCGGATGCGCGAACACCTCGGCCGGTGGCCCCTGCTGGATGACGCGACGGTCAGAGAGCAGAACCACCCAGTCGGACATGGCCGCAAGGCTGGCGTCGTGCGTGGCCGCCAGCGCCGGAATGCCCAGCTCGTGCATGCGCGAGACCAGTTCGGCCAGAACGTCGTCGCGGGTATTGGCGTCGAGCGCCGAGGTTGGCTCGTCGAGCAGCAGCACCTGGGGATGACGGGCCAGCGCCCTCGCCAGCGCCACGCGTTGCTGCTGTCCACCTGAGAGCTGCGAGGGCCGCAGCTCCGCTTGCTGACCCAGGCCGACCGATTGCAGCAGATCGACCGCCACATCTCGCCGCGCCAGCAGTCGCCCGCCCCAGGCATAGGCCACGTTTTCCCAGGCGCGAAGGTGCGGAAACAGGGCATAGCCCTGCGGCAGATAACCTACGGGGCGCTGTTGCGGCGGCAGGTTGCCGAACGGTGTGCCCTGACTGGGAATCAGCCCCGCCAGCGCCTTCAACACGGTGGACTTGCCTTCGCCGCTGGCGCCCAGCAGCGCGGTGAACCCGCGCACCTCGAAGTCGACGTCGAGCGAAATCGGTTGACGCACCCGAAGGCTGACCGGCAGACTCATGGCTCAATGCCCTCTCTGCGCGCGCCTGGACCATGCGCCCAGCAGCAAGGGCAGAGGCAGTCCGATGAGGAAAAACAGCCACAGCAGCGGATAGACCGCCTGCAGGCCCGTGTCCTGCAAGTTCACCCACAGCTTCACCGGAATGCCCTGGGGGTAGTAGGCCACGATCAGCACGATGCCGAACTCGCCCAAGGCCCGCACCCACGCCAGCGCCACACCCGCGGCCAGCCCCAGCCCGGCGAGCGGTACGGTGATGCGCCAGAATGTGCGCCAGGGCGACTGCCCGAGAGTAAGCGAAATCTGCTCCAGCTCGCGCGGTACGCCTTCGAAGGCCGATCGCGCCGCGACGATGTAATACGGCGCGCTGCCATAGACCTGGGCGAGCAGAAAGGCGGCAGGCGTGTTGGTCAGGCTCAGGCCCAGATGTCCCAGAGGCTGGCCCAGCCAGCTGTAAGGCCCGTAACTCATCGCCAGCAGCAGGCCCATGGCCAGCGGAGGCGTGAGCAAGGGCAGCAACACCAGCATCTCGACGAACCACTTGCCGCGGAAGTCGTGCCGCGCCAGCCACCAGGCCACCGGCGTGGTGAACACCACCACGGCAGCCACGGCGATGAGGGAGTAGCTCACCGACACCCAGACGGCGTCGAGGTCGCCCGACTGCAGGTGCAGGCGCGGCCAGGGCGTGCTCAAGAAAAGCCCGAGAAAGGGCAGGCTCAGAAAAAGCAGCCCAGCCAGCCCGAGCCCGGCGATGCCCCAGGCGCGCCTTGCATTCAGCGCGCCGTGCGGGTGAGTGGCAAGCGGAGCAGCGACCGTGTCGAGAGGGCTCATGGGCATGGCGACATTGTCGCCGCAGCCGATGGTGCGGGCGGGGCCCCCGTGTCCACGCTGGCGAATTCGCTCAGGGGTGCAGATCGCCTCCCTTGGGCGCGCTGTAGCCGTAGTGCTTGAACAGCGCCTGACCCTCGGCACTGGTCATGAGCTTGACGAAAGCGGCGCCCGCCTTGGGGTTGGGTGCGTTCTTCAGGACGGCGGCATAGAACACCAGCGGCTGGGTGGACAGGGTATCGGTCTTGCCGTCGGGCAGGGTAATGTTGAAGTGGACCTTGCTGTACCAGTCCTGGATCATGCCCGGATCACTCAGATTGATCTGTTCGGGCAGCTTGATGTAGGGCAGCTTGTGCGAGATCACGGCGCTCAGATAGCCGGACGTGGCGTCGAGTTGTCCTGATTCCAGGCGCGACAGCAGCGAAGGCTCGGTGAAGATCTGCTGCTTGTTCTCGACCGGGCCCAGAATCTTGTCGGCCAGACCCGGCTGCTTGTAATACTGCTCGGCCAGCAGCATGGTGAACACAATGTTGCGGCCCTGCGGGTCGGTCTTGGGATCGGTGCGGCCGAACAGGAGGCCGGGCTTTTGCAGCACCTCGTACCAGGGAACCTTGCCCGCCGCGGCTGCCTTGAAGTCCGCAGCGAATTTGCTCTTGTCGCTGTAGGCGATGACCATCTGCGTACTGGCCACGGGGACGGCGGTGTCGATCAGCCCGGCCTTTTGCAGCACTTCGATGGGGCCGGGGGTGATCGAGACGAAGACGTCCGGGTTGATCTGCTTGGCGGCGATCAGGTGAGCCAGACCATACGCGCCCGCACCCTTGCCTTGGTACTGCACATGCTCCTGCCTGGCGATGGTCGGGCCCAGCGCCTTGTCCATCAAGGCGCCCATGGAGCCCGCGTACGCCACGGACAACACCGGCTCGGCGGCGGCAGCACTCACGGCGCTCAGGCCGCTGATGCTGCCCAGGGCGGCGGTGAGGGAAAGTTTCAACAAAATACGACGCTGCATCAATGGCTCCTATGTTTTCGCATGAACATGAACGAGCATGGCGCCTTGGGCGCTCATGCGGAATGTTTGCAGCAATATATCGAAGCAGGTCGTTTGAAGGTGTTTGCAGGTGTAAGCGCTGCGCCGCACTGGCGCGGCAGGTCGGTTGAGGCGACCTGCCCGACTCAGCCGGGCTCGGCGCCCTGGCGTTCGCGCAGTTGTTCTGCCACGCCCTGCATGGCGCGATCCATCAGGCCTTGCGCTTCCAGCGGCAGGATGAGGCCTTGCGCCGCCATGCGTTCGAGCGCGCGCCGTGTCATGGAGTGCGCCCGGCCGCCGACCTTGCTCGAAAACATGTAGAACAGGCCTTGCGGGCTGCGCCAGGTCAGTTGGGCGCGGGCGCTGCGTCCCTGAATCTGCAGCTGCACCCAGGTGCCGATGTCGAGCGAGGCGATCAGCCCCGCCACTTCGGCGGGCGAGAGCAGCGCCGCCTCGCCCGGAGGCGCGCTGGCCGGGCCCTGCTGCGAATCGGCGGGGGCGGTTGCCGAAGGCGGCGCGGACTCGGCCGGAACGTCGGCAGCCTCGATCAGCCCGCTGGTGAGCTTTTCCTCATGACGCACCACGGCCTCGGGCATGGCGCTGGCTGCGTTGGCGGTGGGTTGCGGATGCAGCAGGCGCGCCCACTCGCGCTGCAGCAGCAGGGCATCGTCACGCGAGGTGGCCTGCTGCGCCTCGCCCTGACCGCGTATCGCCTGGGCCTGCGCGTCCATCAGCCAGGACATGAACTCCTGGCGCTTGTCTGTGGGCAGCGAGATCAGGTCGAGCCCCTGGCCCAGGCGCTGCACCAGGATGGGAAGCAGTTTCAGCAGGGCCTTGCGGTCGGCATCGAGGGTCTTGGGCTGCACACTCCAGATCAGATCGCTGGCGGTCTGTTTGTAGGTCTGGGTGACGTCGGCATCTTCACCATGCCTGAGCACCGACTCGGCCAGCACCGTCGACCAGTGTTCGAGCATGAACTCGCGCAACTGCGGGTGGGTGTGCAGACGGGCGAAGACATCGTGCAGATGCCGGTAGAGCGCGCCGTGCAGCAGGCTGCGGAATTCGGCGCGGCGCAGCGCGTCCACGGCGTCGGCCTGCTGCTGCTCGACCGCCGCGGCGCTTTCGGCTATGTGGCGCTGCAGGTCGGCGAGTTGTTGCGCGAAGACCGAGGCATCTTCCTCCTCGGCATTGACGATCGCCTCGACCATGCGCGAGAGAAAGGGCAGAAAACGCTGGGCTGCGGGCTCATCGACACTGGAGAAGCCCGCGCTGTATTCGGCCACCCGGTTGAGCAGCTTGCGCGTGGGGTGGTTGCGCGAGCTGAACAGGCTGGCATCGCGCAGACCCAGACGCAGCACCGGAATCTGCAACCGGGCGAGCTGCGCCTTGACCGCAGGCAGCAGCTTGGGATCGGCCAGAATGTGATCGAACAGCAGCGAGACCACGTCGATGGTGAGCCGCTCCAGCGGGCGGTTGGCCACTTCGTACAGGCTCTGCCGATGGCGCTCGATGAGGTTGACCGCCGCGGCGTCGGCGCCCGGTTCATCGCGCCAGTTCACTTCACGCAGGCCGAGGCGGTCGGTCAACAGCAGGCGGTCGAGCGCGTCGCGCAACTGGGGGTTGAGCCCATAGGCCTGACCGAAGACCGACGGGCCGAAGCCTGATGGCGCGAATCCCGACGGCCCGAAACTCGACGGACCGAACCCCGATGGCGCAAACCCCTCGGCCTGACCAACTTGCGCCATGCCGCCCCGCCCAGCAAGCATCTGCTGCAGGGCTTCGAGGTTCAGCTCCGCACCGCCAGGAGCAGCCGCAGCTGCGGTCGACCCATCTCCAGCGCCCAAAGCGGGGCGGGCCGCCGCGCGGCGAGGCTGCCGGTACTGCGCGGGTTCGACCTTCATCTCCGCCAGACGCTTGTTGTAGAGCGCGTAAGTGTCTTTCAACGCCGCCGACATGCCTTTGCCGAAAGCGCGCAGCAAGCCCAGGCGCTCTTCGGCATCGAGGTCGACCACGCCGAGCGCATGGTGCAGCGATTTGCTGAAGACCTCGGGCCGCAGCGGGTTGGACTGCGGCGCGGCATGCTCGCCGGCGCGCAGGCTGTCGAGCCGCGCCCCCAGGTCGCGCACCTCCCACTGCGCCTCCGATTCGAGCATGTGCGTGAGCCGCGAGACTTCCACCCCCTCCTCCAGATCGGACTCGTCCACCAGACTGAGGGCTTCGAGCTGAAGCTCGCTGGGTGACAGCGGCTTCTGGCCGCGGATCTCCTCATCGAGCACTTGATGAAAGCGCTCGACGAAGGCGCGTATGAGCGGCCCCTCGTTCTGCCGCAGCGCGTGGCTCATGTCGGAAAACTGCTGCCGGTCCCGCCCCGATCCGGCGTTTTCGGCCTGCTGCTCCAGGGCTTCGATGACCTGTCGCACGACCGAGCGCATCAGCTCGTCGGAGCGCTGAATGGCGTCGTCGATACAGGACTGAAAGATCTCGGAGGGCAGCATGGGTTGATGCAAAGTCGAGCTAGGAGTCTGTCGGGCTTGAGGATCGCGGGCTGCAAAATGGGACAGCAAAGCCGCCGCCACATGGCATCCACATGCCCCTTTTTCGCCATCCGCGCCCCGAGCCCGACAGACTCCTAGGCCGAATGCGAAACGAGCATAGTTCACAATGTAAACCGATCCAGATGTGATTTCCTGCTTGATGCGCAAGGTTGAGGCCAAGTCGTCAATCCGTCGCGAGCAGGCATGCCCTGATTGAGAACCATGAATACAGCCCATCACCAAGGCGCTCGCCGTCTCGAAGCGGCTCTCGAGCGCGCAACGGGCCGAGCCTGGCGGGCCAACGCGCTGGCGTCCAGCGGCTTCTGTGCGGTGTGGCGTATCGACGACGGACGCGACAGCGCGTTTCTGAAATCGGCGGGCGGTGCGGAGGGAGCTTTGCTGCAGGCCGAGGTGCAGGGGCTGCGCGCCCTGGCAGCCACGCGAACCGTGCGCGTGCCCGAGGTGCTGTGGCTGCACACCGACGCCGAAAGCGGCCTGAGCCTGCTGGGGCTGGAGTGGCTGGATCTGCGGCCGCCCGCGGCCGGGTTCGGTGCGAGGTTCGGGCGCGTCATGGCGGCGCTGCATGCCGCCGCTGTGCCTGTGCTGCCGGGCGAGGCGCGTTACGGCTGGCCTGCCGACAACTGGCTCGGCGCCACGCCCCAGTGCAACCGCCCGTGCCGCGACTGGATCGACTTTTTCAACTGCCAACGCCTGGGGGCGCTGTGCTCGCGTCTGCGACAGGCCGGCTCAGGCTGCGCCGCGCTTTGCGATGGCGTGGATCAGGTCATCGCAAGCTGGCCGGCCTTGTTCGACGATGGTTACGCGCCGCAGCCCAGTCTTTTGCACGGCGATCTGTGGAGCGGCAACTGGGGCATGCTGGCCTCGGGCGAGCCGGTGGTGTTCGACCCCGCGGTGTATATCGGCGACGCTGAGGCCGAGCTGGCGATGATGGATCTGTTCGGCGGGCCGCCCCCGGCCTTCTGGTCGGCCTATGCCGCTGCCGGTCGCGGGCTGCACCCCGGCTACGCCCGTCGCCGCCCGGTGTATCAGCTCTATCACCTGCTCAACCATGCGTTGCTGTTCGGCGGCGGGTATGCCGCTCAGGCGCAGTCGGTGGCGCAGCAGGTGCTGCGCGGCCTGGGCTGAGTGAGGTCTTGCACCGCTGGCGGGGTGATGTGGCCTTGCACCCGCAGTTCCTCGCGCAGTTCGCTTGCGGCCCGCACCATATGGCGCAGCGCCGACTCGGTCTCGGGCCAGGCGCGGGTTTTCAGGCCGCAGTCGGGGTTGACCCACAGGCGCTCGGGTGGGATGAGCTGAGCTGCGCGGCGCAGCAGGCGTGCCATGTCGTCGGCAGTGGGCACGCGGGGCGAGTGTATGTCGTACACCCCGGGGCCGATTTCATTCGGGTAGGCGAAGGCGCCAAAGCCGTCGAGCAGGGCCATGTTCGAGCGCGCGGTTTCGATGGTGATGACATCGGCGTCCAGCGCCGCGATCGACGGCAGGATGTCGTTGAACTCTGAATAGCACATATGCGTGTGGATCTGCGTGTGGTCGCGCGCCACCCCGGCGGCCACGCCGAAGGCGCGCACCGCCCAGCCGAGGTAGGCGGCCCAGGCGCTGCGCTGCAGCGGCAGACCTTCGCGCAGTGCGGGCTCGTCGATCTGGATGATGGAGATGTCGGCGTTCTGCAGGTCGTTCACCTCGTCGCGCACGGCCAGCGCCAGTTGCAACGCCACCTCATCGCGCGGCAGGTCGTCGCGCACAAAGCTCCATTGCAGCAGGGTGATCGGCCCGGTGAGCATGCCCTTGACCGGCTTGGCCGAGAGCGACTGCGCGTAGCGGGCGGTGTCCACCGTCATCGGCTCAGGGCGCCACACATCGCCCCAGATGATCGGCGGCTTGACGCAGCGCGAACCATAACTCTGCACCCAGCCGTGGGCGCTGAAGGTGTAGCCCCAAAGTTGCTCGCCGAAGAACTCCACCATGTCGTTGCGCTCGGGCTCGCCGTGCACCAGCACGTCGAGGCCGATGACTTCCTGTTTGTGGATGACTGCGGCGATCTCGTCGCGCATTTTTTGCAGATAGTCGGTGTGCCGCAACTCGCCACGCCGCCAGGCGGCGCGAGCGGCGCGTATGTCTGCGGTCTGCGGAAACGAGCCTATGGTCGTGGTCGGCAAAACGGGCAGGTGCAGGCGCTCACGCTGCACGGCGCTGCGCGCCGGATAGGGCGAGGCGCGCCGGGCATCGGCTTCGGTCAAAGACTGCACGCGCCTGCGCACCTGGGGCAAGGTCACCCGCGGACAGGCGCGCCGCGCAGCAAGCGCGGTCGCGTTCGCCTGCAACGCCGCTGCGACGGCGGCCTCTCCCTGGTCGAGCGCGGTCGCCAAGGTGGCCAGTTCGGCGAGTTTCTCCTCGGCGAAAGCCAGCCAGGGGCGCACTTCCGGGTTGAGCCTTGCGTCGGCGCCGTCTTCTGCACCCAGGCTCACCGGCACGTGCAGCAGCGAGCACGAAGGGGCGATCCACAACCGCTCTCCCAGAGCGGCTTGCAGCGGGCGCAGAGACTGCAAGGCGGCGGCCAGGTCGGTACGCCACACATTGCGGCCATCGATGATGCCGGCCGACAGCACCCACTGCGGCGGCAGCGCGTCGCGCCAGGTGGCGATTTGCTCGGGTGCCCGCACCAGGTCGAGATGCACACCGTCAACCGGCAACGTGGCTAGCGTGGCGGGCGCGAGGGTCACCGAAGCGAAATACGTGGTCAGCAACAGCCGAGGTCGCGCCGCGCCATGCTGGGCAGGAATCGCGCCATAGAGCACCGGCAGGGCGTCGCGCCACGGCGTGTCGAGTTCGAGGGTGAGCGCGGGTTCGTCGAGCTGCACCCATTCCACGCCCAGTTCGGCCAGCTGCGCGAGCACGCGGGCATAGGCTGCGCTCAACGCCGGGGCCAGGCTGAGGCGGTCGAATTCGCTCTGGTGCGATTTGGACAGCCAGAGAAAGGTCAGCGGCCCGACCAGCACGGGCTTGGGCTTGTAACCGGCCGCCAGCGCCTCCCGCACGCGGTCGAGCAGGTTCTGCGTGCCACGCTCGAACGAAGTCTGCGCGTCGAGCTCGGGGACGAGATAGTGGTAATTGGTGTCGAACCACTTGGTCATCTCCATCGCGGGCTGCGCGGCGTTACCTCGGGACAGCTCGAAGGACTGCTGCAGGCTGAGGGTTGGGGCATCGAAGCCGAAGCGCGCGGGCAAAGCGCCCAGCAGCGCTGCCGTGTCGAGCATGTGGTCATACAGCGCAAAGTCGCCCACGCTGACGAACCGCATGCCGGCATCGCGCTGCGCACGCCATTGGCTGCTGCGCAGCGCTGCGGCGGTGGACTGCAGCTCGGCGGCGGTCTTCCTGCCTTGCCAGAAGGCTTCGAGGGCGAACTTGAGTTCGCGCTTCGGGCCGATGCGGGGATAGCCCAGGATATGGGTGGTGGTCATGGCGGTTTTCCTTCATCAGAACGGATCGGGCGGCAGTGTCGGAGATGGCGTGGCATGAATCAAGCGATGATTTTTCGCGTTATGCTGAATGAAATTCACGCTTGAACCTGCCATGCTCGAACTCCGCCATTTGCGCTCTCTCCTCGCCATCGCCGAGACCGGCCGCATCAACGCTGCTGCACAGACCGTGCATCTCACGCCTTCGGCGCTGTCGCATCAGTTGCGCGCCCTTGAAGACCATTACGGCATGCTCTTGATGCTCCGCGATGCGCGGGGATTGCGTTTCACCCCCGCGGGCGAGCGCCTGCTGGCGCTGGCCCGGCATATGATCGAGGCGCAAACGGCTGCGGAGAGGGATCTCCAGAGGATTCAGGGCGATACCTCGGGCTCGCTGCGGCTCGTGCTGGAGTGCCACACCTGTTTCGAGTGGCTGATGCCTGTGCTCGATGCCTTTCGCCAGCGCTGGCCCGACGTCGAGATCGATCTGGTCTCTGGGTTCCATCGCGACCCGCTGACGCTGCTGAGCAAGGACAAGGCCGACGTGGTGATCGGCGCGCGGCGCGGCACCGGGCGATCATGGGCCACGCTGCCGCTGTTTCGCTTCGAGATCCTTCTCGCGTTGCCGCCGGGGCATGCGCTTGCCGCGCGACGCAGTGTCCGTGCCCAGGATCTGCAGGGCGAGACCCTGATCACCTACCCCGCGCCCGACGAGCACATCGACTTGATCCGCGAAGTGTTGCAGCCTGCGGGCATTCAACTGGCGCGGCGCACGGCTGAGCTGACCATCGCCATTCTGCAACTCGTCGCCAGCCGCAGAGGCGTTGCCGCGCTGCCCAACTGGGCGCTCAAACCCTCAATCGACAGCGGCTATGTGGTCGCGCGGCGCATCGGGGTGCGCGGTCTGTGGAGTGAGCTTCACGCCACGGTGCCACGTGAGCTGGCGCAGCGTTCCTATGTGCACGATCTCGTGGAGATGGCGCGCCACAGCGTCGCTACGCATCTCGACGGTGTGCAACTGCTGTAGGGCATGGGCCATCGCCAGATCAGGGTAAGGCCGGGAGCGCTGCATCGGGGCGTATTCAGCCGCACAATGGTTGGTTGTTTGGAAGCGGATGGAGCGCAAACCCTTCCGTGGCCAAATGCGGGACCCTTGCATTCCTCTGTTCACATTCCCTGAAGGAGCCTTTTCATGCCCAACAAGAAACTGACCTTGCAAACGGCCGATGGCCAGACCATCGGCGCCTATCTTGCCGAACCTGCGGGCAAGCCCAAGGGGGGCGTTGTCGTGGTACAGGAGATTTTCGGAGTTAACGCACACATTCGCAGCGTGGTCGACGGGTATGCTGCGGCGGGCTATCTCGCCATTGCGCCTGCCGTGTTCGACACACTGGAAAAAGATGTCGAACTGAACTATGACGGGCCCGGCATGGAAAAGGGCCGGACGCTGGTTTCTGCGCTGGGTTTCGACCGCGCGCTGGCGTCGGTGCAGGCCGCAGCGCAAGCCGTGGCGTCGGCGGGCAAGGTTGGGGTCGTCGGTTACTGCTGGGGGGGCAGCATCGCCTACCTCGCCGCCATTCGACTGGGCCTGCCCGCGGTGAGCTATTACGGCGGGCGTAATGTTCAACTGGTGAATGAAAAGGCGCAGGGGCCGCTGCAATTCCATTACGGCCTGCGCGATGCCCATATCTCCGAGGCCGACCGCGAAGCCGTGCGTGCCGCCAATCCCACGGCCGAGTTCTATGTCTACGACGCCGAACATGGCTTCAACTGCGACGCGCGGGCCAGCTACGACCCGGCAGCTGCCCAGCTCGCCCGCGAGCGCGCGCTGGCCTTCTTCGGCCGCCATCTCGTTTGACGCCTTGCGCGATCCGTTATTTCGTTGACCATGCCTGTGCACCGCGTCCGTCGCATCGCCTCCCCCCCTTCAGAGACCTGGCCACCGGCACGGCCCGCAGCGCGGCGCAGCGGGCTGGAGAGCTGGCTGACCGACGCGGGCTCGCTCACCCGCAGGCTGCGCCAGCACAGCACGCAGTTCGAGCTGCGGCTGCTGCGGCATGGGGCGGCGCGGGCGCTGCGCGACGAATACCCGCTGCTCGGATTGCCGCAAGGTCGCAAGGTCTGGCGCCGCGATGTGCTCTTGATCGCCGACGGCGTGCCCAGAGTGCTGGGTCACAGCGTCTGCCGTCTGGACGCTCTGCGTGGGCCTTGGCGGCTGCTGCGCCACCTTGGCATCAAGCCGGTGGGTGATGCGGTATTTACCCGCGCGCAGACAAGGCGCAGCGATCTGCGGGTGCGACTGCTGCGCGCTTCTCACCCGCTGTGCCGCGTTCGGCACGCGGCACAGCGCGATGGTCCGCATTGGGCGCGCCGGTCATCCTTTGTTTACCGGGGCTCGGCGCTCTGGGTCAGCGAGGTGTTTTTCTTCCCGGAAACCGCTTGAGCCGCTTGGCTCCCATCGCTCTGCGGCGGTAGGCCTCCAAGCCCGCCGCAGTCGGAGTGCCTTGATTTTTCGGAAACATTTTTCAGTGCATTGCGATTCATCAAAAATGACGCATATGTGTAGGGATATACTCCACCGGGTATGATGTAACTCTTTGCAACCTGCAGTATCCAGATATCGCAGGCCTTGTCTTCCCCTTTCTCCCAGGAGTGCTACCCATGCTGGTCAACAACCTTCGAGAGCGCTATTCACCGATGTACTTCCTTGCCGCGCTGGGCGCTGGCGGGCTTTCGGTGTCGTTTTTCATCTATCCCATGTTTCTGCTGCCGCACCCGGACACGCCGATGGTGACGTTCAACCATCTGTGGCCCGCGCTGACGGCTGGTGACAATCCTCTGGTCTCGGCGCTGATCGGCATCGATCTGGTCGCCATCGCGCTGTTTGCTGCGCTGCATTTCTGGCTGCTGGCGTGGAACCTGCGTGAGTTCCGGCTCTTCCGCCAGACCGCGGCCTATCAGAAGCTGCTCACCTCCAACGCCGAGATCAGCCTGATGGCGGTGCCGCTCACGCTGGCCATGACCATCAATGTGTGTTTCGTGCTCGGCGCCGTGTTCGTGCCCAATCTCTGGTCGGTGGTCGAGTGGATGTATCCCGGTGCGATCGCGGCCTTCCTCGCCGTGGGCATTTATGCGCTGCGCATCCTGGGCGCCTACTTCACCCGGTTGTTCGTGCACGCGCAGTTTGATTTCGCCGAGAACAATTCGCTCGCACCCATGGTGTCGATCTTCGCGCTGGCGATGATTGCCGTCGGCCTCGCCGCACCAGGCGCAATGAGTCATCACCGCGAGATCAACGCCATCGCGATGGTGCTGTCGATCTTCTTCGCCAGCGCGGCGATTTTGCTGCTGGTCATCAAGGTGGTGCTGGGCTTCGATGCGATTCTGCGCCACGGCATCGCGCCGCAGGCCGCGGGCAGTCTCTGGATTCTGATCCCCATTCTCACCCTGCTGGGCATCACCTGGATTCGCTGGTCGATGGGTCTGTCGCACCAGTTCGGCAATGCCCATCACCCCACCGATCTGCTACTGTTTACCGCGGTGATCGTGTCGCTGCAGGTGCTGTTCGGCATGATCGGCTATGCCGTGATGAAAAAGCTCAACTACTTTGCCGACTACGCGGGCGGCGCCAAGTCCAACGCGGGCGCCTTCGCGCTGATCTGCCCGGGCGTGGCCTTCTTCGTCTTCGGCATGTTCTTCCTCACCTTCGGCCTGGTCATGCCCAAGTTGGTCGGCGCGGGATCATGGGTGTTTTACCTGCTCATGGCGCCGCTGGTGTTCGTGCAGTTCAAGACCGTTCAGGTGTACGCGCGACTGTTCGCCAAGCTGCTGCTCAAGCCCAGGCCCCAACTGGCCGCGGCCTGATCGGGGTCTGCTCGAAAAAAGGACGCTTCGGCGTCCTTTTTTTCATGCGGCGAAAATGGGCGGGCGCCGGTGCGCCCAGGGATGCGCCTGCTCAAGTTCGCTGGCGACCTGCAGCAGCAGGTCTTCCCGCCCCCACTGTGCGACGAACTGGACGCCGAGGGGCAGCCCGCCCGCGTCCAGATCCCAGGGCACCGACATGGCCGGTGTGCCCGTGAGGTTGGCCAACTGCGTGAACGGCGTGCGATGAAGATTCTCGAAGGCCAGACGCTCGACCATGCCGCTGCGACGCAACACCCCGCCCAGGCCGAAACGCAACAGAGCGCCTAACACCGCACGTTGCCAGTCTGGCGTGGCCAGCTCACCAATGCGAGCCGGCGGTTGCGCGCAGGTCGGGGTGAGATAGAGGTCGGAGCGGCTGAACAACTCACCCAGCGCGCGCATCGGCGCGTTCCAGCGTGCGCGCGAGAGCGCATACTCTCCCGCAGGAAGCCCACGGCCGATGAGCGCGAGTGCCTGTGTGTCGGTCTCGAAGGCTGAGGCGCTCACGCCGCGCTGCTTCCAGTAGCGCAATTGGGCGTCCACCTGGCCGAAATACATCGTCAGGTAGTCGCGGGCCAACTGCATGCCGTCGCCCACGGGGTCGACCCATTCCACCCGATGACCGAGCGATTGCAGCAGCGCCGCACAATCGGCAGCCGCCCGCGACCAGGCCGCATCGACCTCGCCGCCAATCGGCGAGGCGGTGCTCAGCGCGATGCGCAAGCGTGCTGCCGGTGGGTGGACTTCTTCGGCATAGCAACGTGCCGGAGGCGCAACCACGAAAGGATCGCCTGGCTCTGCGCCTGAGATCACGTCGAGCAGGGCCGCGCTGTCGCGCACGCTGCGCGAGATGACGTGCGTGCTGACCGCCCCTTCCCACAACTCGTCGAACTGCGGTGCGCAGCTCACCCGACCTCGGGAGGGTTTGAGCCCGAACAGCCCACAATACGCCGCAGGGATGCGGATCGAACCACCGCCATCGGCCGCCGCAGCCACTGGCACGATGCCGACCGCCACGGCAGCGGCCGCACCGCCGGACGAGCCGCCAGGTGTGTGGTCGAGATTCCATGGGTTGCGCGTCGGACCAAAAGCCGTGGGCTCGGTGATGGCCTTGAGTCCCAGCTCCGGCACCTTGGTCTTGCCGAAAATCACCAGACCTGCCTGCTCCCAGCGACGCACGACGGCATCGGTCTGCGTAGCCGGATGCTCGGCCAGGCGAGCGTTGCCCTGACTGGTGGGGTAGCCCGCCAGATCCATGCCCAAGTCTTTGAGCAGGAATGGCACACCGGCAAAGGGCGCGAGCGAGCCGTTGATCTGATCGACGCGGCCCTGCGCGTAAGTGCGCAAATCGCTGTTGACGGCTTGGACACGCGGATTGACCGCATCACACCGGGCAAGCGCCTGTTGCAGGGCCTCTTGCGCACTCAACTCCCCGCGCCGGATGCGCGCGGACAACTCCAGGGCGTCAGGTCGGTCGTTCGGGGCGTCAGGGGATTCGGACAGGCTCATGATGGTCGCCATGAAAGCACATCTGCGAGCCAAGAAAAAGGGCCTCCTGGTGACAGGAGGCCCGAGCATACTGGTGGTGGATTCTACCGCATCCTTGAACCCGTTATCTTCAACCATGCCGAGACATCCCCATAGCGGTGGGTATCGGCGGAATGGACAGGGACATATATAAAACCCGCTGACGTTCTCATTGCGCTGAAACTGCATGGAGGCCCTGCCGAGGACTTGGCTTCGTGGCCGACTTCACGCCTGAATGCGTTGCCTTCAACCACTGACGGAGTCAACCATGCAGAAGATGATGATGAACGAAACCGAGCTGGCCGCGCGCTGGAACCTCAGCCCCAAGACGCTGCAGCGCTGGCGCAGCGAAGGCCGCGGGCCTCGATTCATCGTTCTGCGCGAGAGACCCCGGCATTCATGCCGGGGAGGGATAGCGCGGACGGCTGCGCCGTCCTATAATGGCGTTGCTGCCGACAACCAAGGCAGCCTACGGCAGGGCATGCCGGAAGTAACGCCTGTGGAGATACGAGCAGCGGTTGCGCGCTCGGCCCAGGAACCCACCGAAGCGACTCATTCCGGCTCGATGCCGGGGTGAGCGCCGTAGGAATACCCCGACTTTAGGCGGGGGAGGA
The DNA here is from genome assembly GCF_001418255.1 of Thiomonas bhubaneswarensis. GTDB lineage: Bacteria > Pseudomonadota > Gammaproteobacteria > Burkholderiales > Burkholderiaceae_C > Thiomonas > Thiomonas bhubaneswarensis. The sequence goes on along the minus strand of NZ_LIPV01000009.1, from coordinate 59,101 downwards.
TGTCAAGAAGATGTCCAAGCGGGTTGTGTATCCCATCGACGAAATCTTCGATTTCGAGTCCCGGGCCCTCCGGGCAGCAACCTAGGCGAAAGCCACCGACGTCATCCTTCCGGGCCGAAGCTGATGGATGCACGCGAGATTTCGTATGTGACTGCGCTGCCTCTGTACGTCTTCACGCAGAAGCAAGTGCGAGAGGCTTTGGGCATCCCGCATCGTCGGGTCGAGAAACTCATCCGTTTCGACTACGACGAAGTGATCGCGTGGGTCAAACGCTGGTCGCAAGAGGCTGAGGAGCAGGGCATCCACGCGCAGATCGATCCGGGTGAGCAGCGCAGATCGTTGCAGCAGGCCCTGGCAGCGCTGCCCGTCTGACCGCAGCATCCACTCATCGGTCTACGGGCCCGCCAGCTCGTAGCCGGTGCTGCGCCCGCCGCCGGGCGACTTCTTCAACACGCCCAGTTCCAGCAACTGCGTGATGTCGCGCAGCGCGGTGTCGGGCGAGCACTTGGCGATGGCGGCCCACTTGCTGCTGGTGAGCTTGCCATCGAAGCCGTCGAGCAGGCGGTTGAGCAGTTTCACCTGCCGTTCGTTCAACGACATGCCCGGCCAGCGTTGCCAGAAGCGCGCCTTGACCAGCACGGCGTCCAGCGTGGACTGCGCGCTGGCGACCGCGCGCCCGAGCGTGTCGAGGAACCACGACAACCAGCCGGTGGCGTCGAGCGTGCTCTTCTGCGTGCGCTCCAGCACGTCGTAGTAGTCCTTGCGCTCGCGCTGGATCTGGGCCGACAGGCTGTAGAAGCGTTGCGGGCTGCCGTCGGCGCGGGCCAGGAACAAATCGCCCACGGCGCGGGCGATGCGTCCGTTGCCGTCGTCGAAGGGGTGCAGCGTCACGAACCACAGATGCGCCAGCCCGGCCTTGATGAGTGCGGGCTCGCCCGTTTCCTCGTTGGCCCATGCCAAAAACCGCGCCGTCTCGGTGGGCAGCACGTCGGCGGGCGGAGCCTGGAAGTGAACCTTGCGCCGCCCCACCGGGCCGGAAACCACCTGCATCGGCCCGGCGGCATCGTCGCGCCACTGGCCCACGGCGAGCCTATTCATGCCCGAGTACCCGGTCGGGAACAAGGCCGCGTGCCAGCCGAACAGGCGCTCGACGGTCAGTGGCTCGGCGCTGCGCGAAGTGGCGTCGAGCACCATCTCCACGACGCCTTCGACATGCCGATCCACCGGCGCGACCGCGCCAATGTCCACGCCCAGACGGCGAGCAATCGACGAACGCACCGATTCGACGTTCAGCACTTCGCCTTCGATTTCGCTGGTCTTGACCACGTCCTCCGTCAACGCGGCAAGGCTGGCCTGATCGCGCAGCGCCATGCCCACGTCGGCCAGACGGCCCAGCAGCACGCCCTGGGCGCGGCTGACCTCGGTCAACGGCCCAGTGAGCGCCGACAGGTCGTAGCGCCAGTTGGGCCAGTCTTCGGCCTGCCAGATGTAGAGTTTTTCTCCGCTATCCATGCGGAGATTAAACACCTTATTCGCCGCAAAGGCAAGTCATTCTCCGCGTGATATGCGGCGAATGCGGCAGCTAATAGCCGCATCCAGCAGCGCGATGTTCCTAGTTTTCTCCAAAATGCTACATTGAGAGAATATATGGAACATGCCCAGCCATGCCCGCCGACACCCACAGCCAGCGCGTGCTCGATCTGGCCAGCCAGAAGGGTTTGCTGCGCGCCAGCGATCTGGAGGCCATCTACGCGCCACGGGTCGCCCTGACGCGCCTGATCGCCGCCGGCCTGCTGGACCGGGTCGGGCGCGGCCTGTACCGCCTACCCGGCCATCCGGTCTCGGAACACGAAAGCCTCGCGGTGGTGGCGGCCAAAGCGCCGCAGGCCGTGTTCTGCCTGCTGACGGCGCTGCAATTCCACGGGCTGACCACCCAACTGCCACGCCAAGTCTGGATCGCCATGCCGCGAGGCTGCCACGCGCCCCGTATCGATTGGCCGCCGATCAGGATGACGCAGATGACGGGAGATGCCCACGCAGCAGGCATCGAGGAACACCGGCACGACGGCGTGACGCTGCGGGTCTACAGCGCGGCCAAGACGGTCGTGGACTGCTTTAAGCACCGCAACAAGATCGGTCGGGATGTGGCGATGGAGGCGCTGAAAGATGCCTGGAGGGCGCGCAAGGCGTCGGCGGACGATCTGTGGCGGTACGCCAAGGTGTGCCGGGTCGCCAACGTGATACGGCCCTATATGGAAGTGGTCGCCCATGAGTAATTGCGCGGCCTCGCTCCCATGAGCGCCTGATCGCCCGCGTGATCATCCGGCGACGGTGATCGGTCGCGGCTTCCGTGCGGATTTGCATGGAGACCCGACGATGACCCGACACTGCACCTGCTGCGGCAAGCCCTTCGAACCCCGCCCGCAAGTTCCCGACCAATCCTTTTGTTCCGCGCCCGACTGCCAGCGCGCCCGCAAGCGCCAATGGCAGCGGGCGAAGCTCCAGTCCGATCCCGACTACCGGATCAACCAGCGCGCCGCGCAGCAGGCGTGGTCGCAGCGCAATCAGGGCTACTGGCGCAACTACCGTGACGCTCGGCCCGAATACGCACAACGCAACCACGAGCAGCAGCGTTCGCGGGATCAGGGCCGAAACGGGGAGCTTGCAAAGATGGACGCGTGCGACCTGCCGAGCGGCCTGTACCGCATCACGCGGCATCCGGCGTTGCCGAGGGAAAACGGCGACTCGTGGGTCGTCGAGATCACGCCGGTCTGCGTGACGTGTCCGTGCAAGATGGACGTGTCAAGAGAGGACGTGATCGACGCCTCGTCGATTCGCCCGTAACTTTGCTTCCAAAACGGGTTCTCTCGAACATCCTGCATGGCAACGATCCCAACCGTGTGCGTTGCCGCCGTGCGGCGGCGGCGCGTCCATTGAAGGGGCGGCAGACCCGAGATCGCCAATCACGGAGTGACCGGGTCTATGCAATCGAACGAATCGCCTATAAGCCAGCTGGGGCCGGTATTCCGCGCCGCGCAGTACGTGCGCATGTCCACCGAGCACCAGCAATACTCGACGGAGAACCAGGCCGACAAAATCCGCGAGTACGCCGCCCGGCGCAACATCGAGATCGTCCGCACCTACGCCGACGAGGGCAAGAGCGGTCTGCGCATCGACGGTCGGCAGGCGCTCCAGCAACTGATCGGCGACGTCCAGGCGGGCAAGGCCGACTTCCAGATCATCCTCGTCTACGACGTCAGCCGCTGGGGCCGATTCCAGGACGCCGACGAAAGCGCCTACTACGAATACATCTGCCGCCGCGCCGGGATTCAAGTCGCCTACTGCGCCGAGCAGTTTGAGAACGACGGCTCGCCGGTGTCCACCATCGTCAAAGGCGTCAAGCGTGCAATGGCGGGCGAATACAGCCGCGAGCTCTCGGCCAAGGTGTTCGCCGGGCAGTGCCGCCTGATCGAACTCGGATTCCGCCAAGGCGGGCCAGCGGGCTACGGTCTGCGTCGCGTGCTGATCGACCAGTCCGGCTCGGTGAAGGGGCAGCTTTCGCGTGGTGAGCACAAGAGCCTGCAAACCGACCGCGTGATCCTGCAGCCTGGCCCGGACGAGGAAGTGGCCGTCGTGAACCAGATCTACCGTTGGTTCGTCGAGGACGGCCTGTTCGAATCCGAGATCGCCGACCGGCTCAACACCCGCGGCATCCGGACCGACCTCGGGCGCGACTGGACGCGGGCCACGGTGCGCGAGGTGTTGTCCAACGAGAAATACATCGGCAACAACGTCTACAACAGGCGCTCCTTCAAGCTCAAGAAGGTGCGCGTGGTGAACCGCCCGGAGATGTGGATCAAGAAAGAAGGCGCGTTCGAGGGCATCGTGCCGCCCGACCTGTTCTACACGGCGCAAGGCATCCTGCGGGAGCGCGCCCACCGCTTCAGCGACGAGGAACTGATCGAGAAACTGCGACGGCTCTTCCAGCAGCACGGTTACCTCTCCGGCCTGATCATCGACGAGGCCGAGGGGATGCCGTCGGCAGCGGCCTACGCGCACCGCTTCGGCAGCCTGATCCGCGCGTACCAGACGGTGGGCTTCACGCCGGATCGGGACTACCAGTATCTGGAGGTCAACCAGTTCCTGCGCCGCCTGCACCCGGAGATCGTCGGCCAGACCGAGCGGATGATCGCTGAGGTCGGCGGCGCGGTCGTGCGCGATCCGGCGACCGACCTGCTCACGGTCAACCGCGAGTTCACCGTCTCGCTGGTGCTATCGCGCTGCCAGTTGCTGGACAACGACCGCCGCCGCTGGAAGGTGCGCTTCGACACCAGCCTCGCGCCCGACATCACGGTCGCCGTGCGTCTGGATGACAGCAATCAGGCGGCATTGGATTACTACCTGCTGCCGCGTCTGGACTTCGGTCGGGCACGCATCCACCTGGCCGATCACAACGGCCTCGAATTCGAGAGCTACCGCTTCGACAGCCTGGACTACCTCTACGGCATGGCCGAGCGCAGCCGTCTGAGGAGAGTCGCATGAGCAAAATGCACCACGCTTCCGAGCTGCAAATGATCCCGGTCGACCAGATCGCGGTGCTCAACCCACGCGACCGCAACGGCCGCGTGTTCGAGGAGATCGTCGGCAACATCAAGAACGTCGGTCTGAAGAAGCCGGTCACGGTCACGCCGCGCGACGATCTCGAAGACGGCAAGTGCTACCTGCTGATCTGCGGTGAAGGGCGGCTCAAGGCGTTCAAGTCGCTCGGCGAGAAAGAAATCCCTGCGCTGGTGGTGCGGGTCAATGACGAAGACGCCTTCATCATGAGCCTGACCGAGAACATCGCCCGCCGGAAATACAGTGCGCTGGAACTGCTGATGAGCATCGAGCAGTTGAGCCAGCAGGGCTACGACAAGCGCGTCATCGCCCAGAAAACCGGCCTGAGCCTCGACTACATCAAAGGCATCCTGCTCCTCTTCGAAAAGAGCGAGGAACGCCTGCTGGCCGCCGTCGAGGCCGGCAGGGTTCCGCTCAACGTCGCCATCACCATTGCGGGCGCAAGCGACGAAGAAGAGGTGCAGGCCGCTTTGCAGGACGCCTACGAAAGCGGCCAGTTGCGCGGCGGGCAACTGATGCAGGCGCGGCGCGTACTTCAGCGGCGCAGCACCCTGGGCAAAACGCTGGCCCATCGGCCAGCACGCAAGGGCGCGTCCGTCACCACCTCCAGCCTCGTGCGCAACTACCAGCACGAGGTTGAGCGGCAGAAGCTGATGGTCAAGAAGGCCGAATTCACCCAGCAGCGCCTGCTGTTCGTGATCGAGGCGCTGCGCCAATTGCTGGCCGACGAGCACTTCTCCAACCTACTTCGCGCCGAAGGCCTGGACACCTTGCCCAAGCAACTGGCCGAGCGCGTCTGGGCTGGAGGCCACGCGGCATGAGCCGACTGCCACTGGGGTTCATCCCAGAGCCGATCACGCTTGCGCTGGATCGGATTCTGCCGTCGCGCAAGACGCCGGAGGGCTTGAATACCTCGCGCAAGTTCAAGCAGATCATGGCCTCGATGGAAGCAGTCGGACTGATCGAACCCTTGAGCGTGGGCAAGGCCGATAAGGCCACCGGCCAGCACATCCTGCTCGACGGGCACATGCGCCTGCTGGCGCTGCGGCAGCTCGGCTATGTCGACGCACCGTGCCTGATCGCTACCGACGACGAAAGCTACACCTACAACAACCGGATCAACCGCATCTCGTCCATTCAGGAGCACCACATGCTTCGGCGAGCGGTCGAGCGTGGCGTTTCGCCCGAGCGGCTGGCCAAGGCGCTGAATGTGGACATCAGCCAGATCCACAAGAAGGTGAGCCTGCTCGAAGGCATCTGCCCGGAGGCGGTCGAGATGCTGAAGGATCAGCACTTCTCTGCCAACCTCGGTTCGGTGCTGCGCAAACTCAAACCGACCCGGCAGGTCGAGTGCGTGGAATTGATGCTCACTGCCAACAACATGACGGTCGCCTACGCCGAAGCCCTTCTCGCAGCCACGCCGCCGCACCTGCTGGTCAGCGAGAAGCGGCCCCGGAAGATATCCGGCGTCACGGCGGAACAGATGGTGAAGATGGAGCGCGAGATGGGAAACATCCAAGGGCAACTGAAGCTGGTCGAAAAATCCTACGGTCAGGACGTGCTGCTACTCGTGCTGGCGCGCGGCTACCTCGGCAAGCTGATCGACAACAAGGCGGTGTTCCGTTTCCTGTCGCAGCGCCAGCCCGACGTGCTGGCCGAGTTCGAGAACATCATCCAGACCGTGGCGCTGGACGGCAAATGAAGAATGCGTCGGATCGTCGATGCCATTTCGCCATCGCACGCGGCACCACCGTTCGACGACGCCGATGACGGCGACGGTGCGGCGATGGTCGCGCACCGCAACGCGCCCGAGGCCGATCCGGCTTGCCTCTACGGCCTGATCGGCGACGTGGCTCACGCGGGCAGCGAAGGCACAGAGACCAACGCCTGCGCCATCGCCGCCAACTTCATGGCCTACCTGTCCTGTGCGGTCGGACGCGGCGTGTACCTGCCCATCGGCAACACCTGGCACCACGCACGGCTGTTCTGCTTGCACGTCGGGCGCTCGGGCCGTGGCCGCAAGGGCGACGCGGTGTCTCTGGTGCTGCGCATCGATCAGGCGCTGCGCGCGATGGACGCAGTCTTTGCGCCCCAGATCCATCGCGGCGGCTTGTCCAGCCGCGAAGGGTTGGTGGCGCTGATGCACGACGGCTACCGGCAAGGTCGGCAGGACGTGCCCGCCATCGAGGATAAGCGGCTGTGGGTGGTCGAATCCGAGTTCGCCAACGTGCTACATCAAGGGCGGCGCGACGGCAACACGCTGTCGGCGGCGCTGCGCGACTGTTGGGATGGCGTCGATCTCAAGCCCGCCACCAAGTCGAACCGGCTCTACGCGAGCCAACCGCACGTCTGCCTGAGTGGCGCGATCTCGCCTAGCGAACTGACGGGCCTGATGAGCACGCGCGAACTCACCAACGGTTTCGCCAATCGCTTCCTGATGATCTGGGCCGAACGCACGCGGATGCTGCCGTTCCCGAAGGAGACGCCGCAGGCGGTGGTGGAGCATCTGGCGCGCAGGACGCTCGAGGTGTTGGCCTTCGTTCGTGCCAATCGGCACGACCAGCGCGACCACCTGCGGATGGAGCTCTCGCCGCAGGCGCAATGGCGCTACGCCCAGCTCTACCGGGGCGAACTGAACGACGATTTCGGCGACGGAGCAGTCGGAGCGTTGCTGGAGCGCCGCGCCCCGATGCTGCTACGGCTGGCGATGCTGATGGCGCTGACCGATCTGCAAACCCGCATCGATGCCCAGCACATCGACGCGGCGACGGCATGGATTCGCCACGCCACGGCATCCGTGCGCTTCGTGTTCGTCAGCGCCGCCGAGGAGGCGAAGCTGGCGCTGGTGCTGGAACTGTCGAACCGCGTGCTGGCCTTCCTCCGCGAGCGTGGCCAGGCCACGCGCAGCCAGATCAGCGCGGAGTGCTTCCGGGGCAAGGTGACCAAGGCGCGGATCGACGCCAGCCTGGAGCACCTGCTGGTCAGCACGCCGCCCAAGATCACCGTGCAGTGGGGCGTACGCGCCGACGGTGCGCCGGGCGCGCCGCTGCGGGTGTACCGGCTGGCGACGGCGTAGTGGCGGACGGGGGATTTTTTCGCTGGTTTCGCTTTGGCGGATCGGCCGCAAGCGCTTGTCACGGCACTAATTTCGCTGATTTCGCTAATTTCGCCGGTGGCCTGCGAATCTGCGGCCGCCACCACCCCGAAGTCTGTCCTGTCCGGGACGGGAAAAGCACTTGGTCGCGTAGCCATGCGCCGCCAGTGCATCCACCAGGCTTGCCAGGCGGCCCCATTTATCTCGTGCATCGGCGTGCGCCTGCTGCCGTTCTCGGCCTTGAGGGGCGGATTCGATGATTTGGCCGCACCTGCCCTCGCCAGAGTCACTGCCAAAGGCTGGTGACATGGATTTCCAGAAAAGCCGTTACAGCACTTGACGAGCTTGTCTTGTGCGCCTACCATTCGCTCATGGAACAAATTCTTGAACACAGAAATCAGATTACAGCACCATGAATGCCTTGCTGGTCGACATCGCCGAGGTCCGCATGGGCTACTCGTTCCGTAGCCGTCTGGAGACGGATGCGGAGGGCGACGTCGCCGTGATCCAGATGAAGGACATCGATGACACCAACCTTCTCCACCCCGAGGGCTTGGCGCGCGTTCAGATGCCCGATCTGAAGGATCGCCATCTGGTCCAGGAGAGAGACCTGTTGTTTCGGTCGCGGGGGATGACCAACTCGGCCGCGCTTGCTGGGGGAGACCTTGGCCGCGCGGTACTTGCTGCCCCGATGCTTCTGATCCGGCCGAAGACGGAAATCGTCGAGCCGGCTTACCTGCAGTGGTTCATCAACCACCCGGCTACGCAGGCGGTGCTTTCCGGGCAGGCAGCCGGAACGGCCGTGAAGATGATCGGCAAGAGTGTGCTCGATGGCCTCGTAGTGGCATTGCCGCCGCTTGATCGGCAGCGACTCATCGTCGAGATTGCACAGCTCGCGTCGCGCGAGGCAGCCCTGCTTCAAGAATTGAAGGAGCGCCGAAAGGCGCTTCTCGAAGGAATCCTGCTGCGAGAAGCGCAGGAGGCCCGCTGATATATGGCGGGTGAGGAAGCCGGCCCGAGTACTGGACCTACTCAGACCGGCACGTCGTTCAACACAACGTTCGAGGTATCAATTATGGCCAACAAGGTTTCATCCAGCAACACGCGGCACGTCGTGCCGAACCCCAACGGTGGTTGGGACAACAAGCGCGGCGGGGCGACTCGTGCCGGATCTCACCACGACACCAAGCAGGAGGCCATCGACGCCGCACGGCGTATGAGCCAGCGCGAGGGGTCGGAACTGAAGATCCACAACCGCGACGGGAAGATCGGTCAGTCCGACAGCCACGGCAACGATCCCAAGAACATCCCCGGCTGATGAAAGAGCGGGGTGCCCAGTATTGGGAACCCCGCCCAGCGACCATCTAGGAGAGCAAGGAATGACCGAAAAACTGTCTCAACAAGAAGTCAACGCCACCGCGTGGGCCGCCTGCGACACGTTCCGAGGGGTTGTCGATCCTGCGCAGTACAAGGACTACATCCTCGTGATGCTGTTCCTCAAGTACATCAGCGACCTCTGGAACGACCACTACGCTGAATACAAGGCGCAGTACGGCGATGACGACGAACGCATCCGCCGCAAGCTCGAGCGCGAGCGCTTCGTCCTGCCCTACGTCGAGCTGAAGGATGCCGATACCGGCAAAGTACTCGACCGCTTCGTGGGCGACTTCAACGCGCTGTACGAGCGCCGGAATGAGCCCAACATCGGCGAGCTGATCAACATCGTGCTCGACCACATCGAGGACGCGAACAAGGCCAAGCTCGAGGGCGTCTTCCGCAACATCGACTTCAACAGCGAGGCCAACCTCGGCAAGGCCAAGGATCGCAACCGCCGCTTGAAGACCTTGCTGGAGGACTTCGCCAAGCTCGACCTGCGCCCGACCCGGGTCTCCGAAGACGTCATCGGTAACACCTACATCTACCTGATCGAGCGCTTTGGATCGGATGCCGGCAAGAAGGCCGGCGAGTTCTACACGCCGAAGATGGTCTCACGGCTGTTGTCGGCACTGGCGCGCCCGAAGCCAGGCGACCGCATCTGCGACCCGTCCTGCGGTTCCGGCAGCTTGCTGATCGAGGCGGCGCAGATGGTCGAGGCGCAGGGAAGCCACAACTACGCCCTCTTCGGTGAAGAGGTTAACGGTGCCACCTGGGCCCTGGCGCGGATGAACATGTTCATCCACAGCAAGGACGCCGCCCGCGTCGAGTGGTGCGACACGCTCAATAGCCCGGCGCTCATCGAAGGTGACCGGCTGATGAAGTTCAACGTGGTTGTCGCCAACCCACCGTTCTCATTGGACAAGTGGGGCGCGGACCACGCAGACAATGACCGCTTCAACCGCTTCTGGCGCGGCGTGCCGCCCAAGTCCAAGGGCGACTGGGCGTTCATCACCAACATGATCGAGCGCGCGCTGCCTCAGGAGGGCCGGGTCGCGGTCGTCGTGCCGCATGGGGTGCTGTTCCGCGGCGGCGCCGAAGGCCGCATTCGCCAGAAGCTCATCGAAGAAAACCTGCTCGATGCGGTCGTGGGCCTGCCCGGCAACCTGTTCCCGACCACGTCCATCCCAGTGGCGATCTTGCTCTTCGACCGCTCGCGTGAGAAAGGCGGCCCGCGCGAACACGTCCGCGAGGTGCTGTTCGTCGACGCCAGCAACGAATTCATCCCCGGCAAGAACCAGAACCAGCTTTCCGAGGAGCACTTCGAAAAGATCGTCACGGCGGTGGCCGCGCGTCGCAACTCCGACAAGTACGCACACGTGGCGTCTCTCGACGAGATCGCCGAGAACGATTTCAATCTGAACATCCCCCGTTACGTCGACACCTTCGAAGAGGAGGAAGAGATCGACGTCACGGCAGTGCAGCGCGAAATCGACCAGCTGGAACAGGAGCTCACCGAAGTCCGCGCCCGGATGCGTCGGCACCTCCTGGAACTGGGTGTGGAGGTGGCCTGATGGCGAGGGGTAAACCGCGAGACTGGATCGAGGTCGCTGTGGGACAGGCGTGCAGCATCCGCAACGACCTGCGCCTTCCGATTTCCAAAGAAGAACGTGCAGGAATGTCGGGCCGCTACCCGTATTACGGCCCGACCGGTGAGCTTGACCGCCTTTCCGAATACCGGCTCGAAGGCACTTTCGCCCTCATCGGAGAAGACGGCGATCATTTCCTTGACGTTGAGAACAAGCCGCAGACCCTGCTCGTGTCAGGCAGGTTCAACGTCAACAATCACGCGCATGTAATCGCCTCTACGGACGCGTGTAGCGCCGAGTGGTTCTTCAACTACTTCAGGCATCGCAGTCTCGTCTCATCGCTTACGCGTCAGGGAGCTGGGCGCTACAAGCTGAACAAGGCCGCCCTAGAAAGGCTGCCTATTCTCCTTCCGCCCAAAGCTGAGCAAGACGCAATCAACTCGCTTATCCGCGAGTGGGACCGAGCCATCGATGCCTCCGAGGAATTGATCGCAGCACGCGAGAAGCGACACAGGTGGCTTCTTCAGCAGCTCATCGAACACAAGGCGGCACGTGCCCACTGGGAAACGCAGGAGCTTAGTGCCTTGATTCTCGAGCGCTCCGAGCGCAGTACCGGGCATGACGAGCATCCGGTTCTCACATCCTCGCGGCGCGGCCTGTTTCTGCAGTCGGAGTACTTCTCCAAGCAGGTCACCAGCCAGGACAATACCGGCTACAAGATCATGCGGCGAGGCGACTTCACGTTCCGCTCGATGAGCGACGACGGGCGCTTCGTCTTCAACCGGCTCGAGAAGTACGACACCGGGATCATCAGCCCGGCGTATGGCGTCTTCTATGCCAAAGAGGTGTGCCCGGAGTTCCTGACGCACTTCCTGAACTCCAGCTACTTCGCACAGCTGCTGGCCCGCGAGACGCAGGGTGGCACCCGCAAGGCATTGCGTTTTTCCGCCCTGGCCGGCATGGAAGTGGATCTACCCAAGCGCACCGACCAGGAATGGATTGCATCAATCCTTGATGAGTCCCGACGCGAGATCGGCTTGCTGCAGATGCAGCTTGAGATGCTCCGTCGGCAAAAGCGCGGCCTCATGCAGAAGCTGCTGACCGGCGACTGGCGCGTGCCCGTCACCGAAGCGGAGGTCGCATGAAGTTCGCGTACGTCGATGAATCCGGGGACGCCGGCGAAGGTGATGTGTTCGTCATGGCAGGGCTGCTGATCGATGCGTATCGCCTGCGCAAGTACACAAGCCAGTTCGATCAGGCCCTTTCTGCGTTCCTGGCGAAGCACCCGGCTGCCCCGAAAGAGCTGAAGACGAAGGCCTTCATCAACGGCAAAGGCGGATGGAACGTCGTTGCGCCCGACGAGCGCAAACAGTTCCTCACGGACATGTGCGATCTGGCCATCGAGGTATCGAAGATCTACGGATTCGGTATGTCTTTCCAGGCCTTCAATGCGGCGTGCGCCGATGGCGCCTATGCGATCCCCGGTTCGAAGGATTACTGGCCTCTGAACGGCATGTTCATCAGTGGACTGATCCAAAAGAAGATGCAGACGCAGTCAAACAACAAGGGTTTGTCCGTCATCATCTTCGACGATAACAAGGTTCACATGCCCAAGCTGTCGGATGGGCTGTATTACGCGAATCCCTGGTTCGATGGGCTCTACCAGCAGAGCAGGACCGTCAAAGGCAAAACGGTGTGGCAACCGCTCAAGCAACCCGAACGCTTCGACCAGGTCATCAACACCGCATTCGCCATCAGGTCGGAACATTCCTCGCTGGTGCAGATTGCCGATGCGGTTTCGTATGTGTATCGCAGATGGCTGGAGCTCACGGCGCTACCGGAAGCCTATCCGGGGGAAAAGGCGTTCTACGAGGGTCTGGTTCACAAGCTCGATGGCCGAAGGGAAAGGCTTGGGCGTACGCCGAAAGCCGAGTGCGTCGACTTCTACAACGCGATCAAGCATCCGGCGTGGGTGATCTGAGGGAGGCCGACGATGAGTGAAACAGAACTCCGGAGCACTGGCGAGGCATCCGCCTTCACGCGCAGGGAGCCCGTACGGGTCCTTGAGCGCGAGCTGCTTCGTGTAGCGGCGGCGCTTTCCGGCACCGACGCTGTCGCCGCAGCCAGGGCAGCCCGAAGTGAGGTGCTGTCATGGGCCGCGAAACAGGTAGGCGATCAGTTGCCGGCTGCTGCGGCAGAGGGGCGATCTTTCGAGCATCTTCGGGGCGGCCGAACCTGCCTTGGGGCGAGCTTCGAAGATGGCCGCCGCGCACTGTGGGCCCTGCGGGTGGATCGGCCGGATGCCAACGTCGCCCAGCGCACATGGACCACCGAAATCGTCATTGGATACGCGCCTACTAGTGGACCTGCCCTGTTCAGCCTGCGGCTTCTGGTCAGCACGCCGGAGGCATTCCTGCCCATTGAACCTTCTGTTCCGGGATTGGTACGGCAAGTTGCCACGGCTTGCGGTCTGCAGCACGGTGATGCTCGCATTGATGGAATGCCTTGGTTCATCACCTCCCAGGCCGACGCGGAGGACTTGGTCGGCGAACTGACCAGCCCCAGCCGTTCCATGCCCTACTTGGTGTGCTCGATCGCTGAGGGTGAATCCGCTCCCCGGCTCGATGTTCGCTTGTTGGCAAAGGCCGCCCTGGGAATTGCAAGGGTGGTTGTCGTGCCGCCAGCCCATACCTGGGTCTTGACGGAGCAGCTTGGCAAGCCCCGGTCGGTCTACAACGGCGCTGTGCGCGCCTACATGCCGGGGTTCTCGCAAGATGCGAACCCGTATGCACACCGGCTGTTCTTCATCGAACCGGCGGCGGACGATGAACGGGCTAGATCAACCCTCACAACGCTGCGTTGGCTCGTCGCGAATGAAAGCTTACGTCGCTTGCGGTTGGGCGACGACGTTGTTGCGTTTTCTGCGGTCCGGGAATCGAGTCTCGACTTTGAGCGGCAACGGCTGAAGCAGGCTGGTTCATCAGAGGCTGAGCAGCTCAAGGCCGCTCAGATCCAGGTCGATGCATTGAAGGACGATCTGGAACGCTCCAAGGCTGAGACTGAACAGTGGCTGTCCGAGTACGAGCGCGCTGACGAAGAGGCTCAGAACTATCAGCAGCAGCTGCGTGCTGCCCAATTCCGGATTCAACAGCTGCTGGCGCAGATCAAGGAACGCGGCGATGAGCCAGACTCAGCCGTCCAACTCCCGGAAAGCTGGGACACGTTTGCCGATTGGTGCGACGAGATCCTCAGCGGCCGCGTCATGCTCTCCAGCAGGGCACGTCGAGAGACCAAGTCTGCCGATTTCGATGATCCACAAACGGCAGCCCGCTGCTTGCTCTGGCTGGCCAACGAGTACCGCGATTCGCGGATGAACGGTGCCGCCGGAGACCTCCGCAAGCCCATCGCCGATAGCATCCACAACGAACGCTGCGGCGCCGACACGTTTGACTTCGCCTGGAGTGGCCGCCAAGTGCCAGTGGAATGGCACATCAAGAATGGTGGCAACACCCGCGATCCACGGCGCTGCTTGCGCATCTATTACTTTTGGGACGAAGAGAGCCAGGTTGTTGTGATCGCCACGATGCCGGCCCACGTTCGGACGGGAGCGACCTGACATGGAAGGATTTCGATTCAATGAGAAGTACCTGTCGCAGATCCCTGCCCTGCAGGTCTTGATCAACCTGGGCTACACCTATCTCACACCCGAGCAGGCGCTGGCAGCGAGGGGCGGCAAGCCTGGGCAGGTGCTGTTGGAGGAAGTGCTGCGCGAGCGGCTGAAGAAGAACAACCGCATCCAGTACAAGGGGCAGAGCTATCTCTTCTCCGAGGAGAACATCCAGACCGCCATCCAGCGCCTGAAGAACGTCAAGTACGACGGCCTGCTGAAGACCAACGAGGCGATCTATGACTTGGTGACCCTGGGCGTGTCGCTGGAGCAGTCCATCGAGGGTGATAGCAAGAGCTTCACACTCAACTACATCGACTGGAAAAACCCGGCCAACAACGAGTACCACGTCACCGCCGAGTTTCCTGTCGAGCGGACGCGCAGCACGGAAACCTGCCGTCCGGACATCGTGCTGTTCGTCAATGGCATCCCCTTCGCGGTGATCGAGTGCAAGTCACCCAAGGTGGAGGTCGGTCAGGCGGTGTCGCAGATGATCCGCAACCAGCGCGAGGAGTACATCCCCAAGCTCTTCACGTACACGCAAGTGCTGGTCGGCGTGAACAAGAATGGCGGGCAGTACGCGACGACAGGCACCCCGGCCAAGTTCTGGGCGTTGTGGCGTGAGCAGTTCGACGACGCGAAAGCAGTCACGGCGGTGGTCAACGCTCCGCTGAAGCCACAGGACAGGGATGCCCTGTTCTCGGGCGACTTCGCCGTGGCTCGCGCATTCTTCGACGCGATGGAGCGGGAGGGCGAGCGTCAGGTCACTGAGCAGGACAGAACGCTTTACAGCCTGTGCCGGCCTGAGCGCCTACTGGATCTGGCACTGCAGTTCACCGTCTTTGACGGGGGCATCCGCAAGGTCGCCCGCTACCAGCAGTTCTTCGCAATCAAGCGCGTGATCGAACGGGTGAAGCACCGGGACGACGTGGGACGGCGTTTGGGCGGCATCATCTGGCACACGCAAGGGTCGGGCAAGTCACTGACGATGGTGATGTTGGCTAGGGCGCTGGCGCTGGACCCCGACATCCGAAACCCGCGCATCGTCCTGGTCACGGATCGGGTGGATTTGGACAAGCAGCTCGGCAACACATTTGCCGCTTGCGGCCTGACGCCTGACCGGGCGGACAGCGGACGCCACTTGCTGGAGCTTGTCTCCGAGAACAAAGCTCACATCGTCACCACGCTCATTCACAAATTCGACAAAGCGCTGTCGATCAGGAAGCACGTCGAAGAGTCGGCCGACGTCTTCATTCTCGTCGACGAGAGTCACCGCACCAACTTCGGCGGTTTCTCCGCGCGCATGAGGCAGATGTTCCCGATGGCCTGCTACCTGGGCTTCACCGGGACACCGCTGATGAAGAAGGAAAAGAACAACTTCGCGAAGTTCGGCGGCTTGATCGACACCTACGCGATCAATCAGGCAGTCAAGGACGGCGCGGTGGTTCCCCTGCTCTACGAAGCGCGGCATGTGGAGATGGAGCAGAACGAGAAGGCCATCGACACCTGGTTCGAGCGCCACACCCAAGGCTTGACGGACGCGCAGAAGGCGGACCTGAAGAAAAAGTACAGCCGAGCGGAGATGCTCAACAAGGCCGACCAGGTGATCTACATGCGCGCCTTCGACATCAGCGAGCACTTCCGGCAGAACTGGAAGGGCACTGGCTTCAAGGCCCAACTCGTCGCCCCGAGCAAGGCGGCCGCGTTGACGTACAAGAAGTTCCTCGACGAGATCGGGCACGTGACCAGCGAAGTCATCATCTCGCCCCCGGATACCCGTGAGGGCAACGAGGAGACGGACGACGAGCCGGCTGATGAAGTCGTCGCCTTTTGGGAACGAATGATGAAGCGGTATGGCTCCGAGGAGGAGTACAACAAGCAGGTCATCAACCTGTTCAAGTACGGCGACGACCCGGAAGTCCTCATCGTCGTCGACAAGCTCCTGACCGGCTTCGACGCGCCACGCAATACGGTTCTGTACCTGACGCGCAAGCTGCGAGAGCACACCCTGCTGCAGGCCATCGCGCGCGTGAACCGGTTGTATGACGACGACGAGGGCACGCAACCCAAAGAGTTCGGCTACATCATCGACTACGCTGGCATTCTGGGTGAACTCGATCAGGCTCTGACCACCTACAGCGCACTCGACGGGTTTGACGAGGCCGACCTCGCGGGCGCCTTGGTCAGCATCAACGAGGAGGTGGGCAAGCTCCCTCAGCACCACGCCGACCTTTGGGACCTCTTCAAGGAAGTCAAGAACCAGCACGACGAGGAGGCCTACGAGCAGCTGCTGGCGGACGAAAAGCTGCGTGAGTCCTTCTATGAGCGACTGGCGGCCTACGGCAAGACGCTGTCAATTGCGATGTCGTCTGAGCAATTCATCGCATCGACGCCCGAGAAGAAGCTCCAGTCGTACAAGAATGATCTGAAGCGGTTTACGAATCTGAAGGCGTCCGTCAAGTTGCGGTACGCCGAGTCGGTGGACTACCGGGACTTCGAACCAAAAATCAAGAAGCTGCTGGACACGCACATTTCGGCGAGCGATGTGGTGCATCTGAATGAACCTGTGAACATCTTCGATGAGAAGGCGTTCAAGCAGGTGGTCGAAGAACAAGGAGAGACCAAGGCCACGGCCGCCAGGGCGGACATGATCGCGCACGCGACCAAGAAGGCCATCAGCGAGCGCTTGGAACAGGACCCCGCGTTCTACGAGAAGTTCTCCAAGCTCATTCAGCAGGCTATCGACGACTTCCGCGCCAAACGCATCTCCGATCTGGAGTACCTGAACAAGGTCAGTGAGATCAAGGACGCGGTTGTCAACCGGCGCAGTGACGATGCCCCGGCGCAGTTGGCCGGTAACGACAATGCCCTTGCTTTGTACGGCGTTCTCAAGCCCTATGTGCTCGGCCATGTGAAAGCGGAAGATGCAGCAGCGACGCTTGCTGCCGACTCTGCTGTCGACATCTGGTCGATCATTCAACGCAACAAAAAGGTGGGCTTTTGGGACGATTTGGACGCACAACGTCGAACGATGAACGAGATCGACGACTACCTGTACGACGAGGTCAAGGACAAGAAAGGCGTGCAGCTGACGACCGGCGAGATGGACGACATCATCGACCGGACGATGCAGCTGGCCAGGCACCGGATGGCGGTATGAACGGACGGAGCGGCTCGTTTTGCTACGGCGACGAGGTCATCCGCTATGAAGTTGTAGAACGCCCCTCGAGGCGAACGCTGGGTATCGAGGTACACCCGGGAGGGCGGGTTCTCGTGCTCGCTCCAAGGGGATGCAACGACGCAACGATAGTCGAGAAGCTTCGGCTGCGCGCAGGCTGGGTTAGTCGTCAGTTGGAAACGTTCTCTCGGTTTGAGCGGCACACCGCGCCCAGACAGTACCTGAGCGGTGAATCGCATCGCTACCTGGGGCGGCAGTACCGCTTGCGCGTCAGGGCGAATGAGGCCGGTGCTCTTCAAGATCAGGTGAGGCTGACGCGCGGGGAAATTCTGGTCGTCAGCCCTGGAAAGCTTTCGCCCGCAAAAGTTAAGGAACTGCTGCGGCGTTGGTATCTTGGTCGCGCCAGAGAGGTGTTCGATACCATTCTGACAAGCGCCTTCGATACGTTCCAGCGGCTGGGACACGAGAAACCGCGCATAGCGGTGCGCGAGATGCGCAGCCGATGGGGAAGCCTGTCCCCTGGCGGACAAATGACGTTGAACTCACGCCTAGTGCAAGCCCCTCGCCCCTGCGTCGAGTACGTGATCATCCACGAACTCTGCCATCTGATTCACAAGAATCACAGTCCGGAGTTCTTCGCCTTGCTTGGACAGGTGATGCCGGATTGGCAAGCCCGCAAGCATAGGCTCGAACAGGCCCTACTCTGATTGCAATGTGACGTTCAGCACCGATGAGTTCGATACGAAGACGCGATGACACAGGACGATAGTTCATCCAGAAGCGAGCAGGGCGAGCCCGGGAAGAAAGGGCTCAATCTCGATCTGCTGTTCAGACCGGCAACTAGCGTACCGACCTCCGTCGGTACGCTGTACCTGTACGGTCTGCGTACTTCGGACCTTAGCGCCTTGGAGACGCTGCCCGGCGAGGAGCCTATGGCCCGCATCCGGGCTTTCCTGCCCCACATTGCGAGTTTGCTCGAGGCCAAGGGCTTCAAGGACGAACGACCGCCGCTTGCGACTGAGGACGTCGATCGGCTCTCGGACGCAGAAGTGGAACGTGTGGCTGAGGCTTACGCGGAAATGGTGCTGCGTGGGCCACGGATAGATGGTAATGAAGGGGCGAAGCCTGAACGCGAAGTCGCCGAACCGGTAGCGGCTTACCTGGAGCGACTGCTGAAGCTCGAAGCCCAAGAACATTCGCAACAGTTGCGAAAGATGCAGGAGAAGATGCTTGCATCGACCAGCAGCATCTTCGATCAGGTCCGAAAGAGTTCTTCCGCCCTCGGGTCGACTCTCAGTGCGTTTGAGCGATTGACGAAAGGCTCACCGGCCGTCGAGATTCGCCCGTCGAACATGGATCACTTCCATGCCATGAACGAGCAGTTTGCTCGCCAGGCACGCGAAAGGGCCGAAGAGCTTGAGATGGTCAGGCTGACTGGGAAGATGACGGCTGAGTCGGCCAAGACGCTCAAAGACCTCGCCGAGGCGGCAACGGTCCTTCTGGAACAGCTGGACGAACGAGACAAGAAGGCCGATCACTCAACGCGTAAGCAGATCACCATCGCTGTGTGGTCGGTCGGTGTTTCCGCGGTGCTGGCCCTGCTGGCGTTGATTGTCTCGGGCCTTGCCTACTACCAGGACAAGACCAACAACGAGTCTGGCGACAGGTGGCAATCGGAACTGATTGCTGCCGTTCGGGACGGCGGTGGACAGCGCGCGACCGCGGAAAAGGAGGCTCAGCGCCTGCGGGATCAGGTTGCTGCGCTAGAAGCCAAGATTGCGAGGATTGAATCTGCTCAGGCCGCTGTTTTGCCCGACAAGAGCGCAGCCTCAGCCGCCCGCCGTGCAACCAACCCCGGCAGGACCCTACCACCGCCGTAGACCCATCGAGCAAGTTCGACACCAGCATTGGACCAGTCCCGCTGATTGACCCGCCGCCGTAGCGTCGAGGTCTGCAGACGCCCCGCTCCGAGGTTGAAGGTGAAGTCGACGATGGCCGCGAGTCGCCTCTCGGGCTCGGCGGCCAATACCGGGCAGTAGCGCAGAGTGGCGGCCAGCGCCGTTTGTAAATCGCGCGCCAGATAGACCTCGGCTTCGGCCTCGCTGATCGGCGGATGCTTCGGGTCGCACAGGTGGCCGTAGCCAATCGTCCAGTATCCGGCCGGGCAGATGTACGGCTGTGCCCGACCAGGATCAGCCCTCACCACCTTGTGGAACCCCTCGAAGCGCTTGGCCAGTTCGATGGCCGATTGTGGCACCTCAATCACGGCCGCACCCGGTCGAACACGCGGCCGAGGAACCAGAAATTGAGGACGCCGGCCCACAGCGCCTGGTCGGCCTCTGTCCACGCGTGCAGGATGGCCACGCCCCAGCCCGCGCCGGCAGTCACGGCGGCCGCGAACGCCGCCGTCTTGGCCGCGCAGTACAGCGCCATGAACCAGTAGGTGATGACGGGCCGCACACTGCAGGACAACGCATCGGCCCAACGCACGCCGGTTTTCTCGCCCTGAGTCCGCACGGCGTCACGCAGCGTCTCGATGGCACCGACGTTCCACGCTGCGTCCGCACTCGCGCCGATCTCGGCCATCCGCTGCGCGCCGCGCAGCTTCTCGAACTCCAACGCCTTGTCCTGCATCGCCAGCTCGTGGCCACGTTCGCCCTTGCGGTCGAGCCACTTGAGAATTTCGGGCGCGAGACGGAAGGCTCCGCCGAGGAGGCCGCCAAGCAGGGTCTCGATCATTGCGAACCTCCCATCAGCTTGAGCTTGATGGCGGCACCGACCAGCAGCGCGGCCAGGATGCCGGTGGTCACGACCTTGATGGTGGTCTGCCACGCCGTGCGGCGGGCATCGCGCCACGCTTCCAGCAGATCGCGCAGTTCGCGAATGTCCTTCGCGGCACTGCCGTTCTCCAGCCCGAGATGGGCGAGGCAACGCTCGGCTCCGCGTTCCGCAGCGCGGTCGAGCAGTTCGTCGAAGTCCTCGCGTCGCAGCAGGAGCATGTTCTCGACGAGCGCAGGCTGTTGTTCGGGTTCGGTCATAGCAGTCTCCAGAAATGCGAAACCCGCCTCGTGGGCGGGTTTCTGGTGGGTACGAAGATGGGAAATCAGATGGCGATGCCGGCGCTCCAGCCGGTGGACTTGTAGGCTGAGAGCTTGGCCTCGTCCTCGATGTAGCAAAGCCAGCCGATCTTGGGCGGGTGGTACTCCCAGGCATCGGCAATGCGCACCGCGATCTGGTTGGTTTTGCCTGCCCACACGCCCGTGGCAGCGGCAGGAATGAGGTAGCGGTCACCGTTGGCGGGGCTGGCCGGTGGCGTGGTCAGGTCGCGGTCTTTCACGGACAGGCCAACCACTGCGCCGAGGCGCTTGAGATTGGCGTCCATGCCGGTGTCCCAGCCGCTCTCGCCGAGCGTCCAGCCGTAATTGAGTCCAAGGTTCGGATCGGTTGATGACATGGCTTATCTCCAGAGATTCGATGCTTGACGAATACGCCGGACTGCTTCCGGGTCGCCGGTGCGATGACTTTGCTGCGGGTGCTGCCGCCAATGACGCCCGACGATGGGCAGGTACAGCACGCCACCGCGCTTGGCTACGAGCAGGGTCAGCAGCCAGTCGGCGAAGTTGTTGAGGTCGGTGGTTTCCTTGAGCACGGCTTCGACGACGGATCGACGCATCACGATCAGGCCGTGCACGTGACTGGCGCTGTTCGCGTGCTGCCAACGGCTGTAGGCCAGACGCCGCACCGCGATGTCGTGGCCGTTCTCGTCGGTCAGTGCTTCGTCGGTGTAGACCATCACGGCCTGCGGGCAGGCATCCAGCGCATCGGCCAGTTGTGTGAAGGCACTGGCTTCGTACAAATCGTCGGGATCGACAAAGGACACCAGCGGCAGCGTGCCTTGTGCATAGCCTGCCGCGCGTGCCTCGCCGATACGCCCCGGAACGCCGGGCAAAACGTGCAACTGGATCGGTGCGTCCTCGAGGCTGGCGATGCAGGCCTCCCGCCATTCGGCAGGCTCGTTCAGGGTGAGCAGATGAACATCGATGCGCGGCTCCATCACACACCTCCCCAATACTGTCCCCAGCGCAGGCCGTAGCCCGCGCGATCCATGACCCGCACCTGCGGCTGCCAGCTGCTCAAACCATCGCGCTCGGCACTGATCTCCACCGTGATGCGGTCACCCAGCGCACCGGCATCCAGCGCGGCCACTGCTGCCGTCCACAGGTAAGTGGTGCCGAGCAGCCCCGTCTCAGTACGAACCAGCACGTTGCTGCGATTGCGGATGCGCAGCGTGTAGGTCACGCCCAGCTCCGGCCCGATGTCGCCCTCGTCTTGCTGCACGAGATAGGCTGTCTGCTGCGTGCGGTCGCGATGTGCCCACGCGACGGTGAGGTCACCGCCCACCACGACAGGCTCGGTCTGGCCATTGAGGCGGATACGACCGGGTGGGTACGGCAAAGCCTGCCGACCGGTCAGCACAATCGGCTGCCCATTGGTGGCCAGCACAGGATCGCCCTGATCGGTCGATGTGCGCGGGATCGCGCCCACGAACACCGACTCGCCCGGGGCGCGCTCAGCGCCCTCCGACGCCAGCCATTCACCAACGCCGATCAACCGAGTCCCCGAGGCATGTGCTTGGGGTGTGGTGTCGAGCACACCGCGTGCAAGGACAAGGGTGGCCGCAGCGGTATCGAAGTCAAGGACAGCGACGGCTTCGCGGATTGCTCCGCTGCCATCGGCCAGATAGGCATAGTCGCCCACGGTCAGCCTTTCCGGCTGACTGATGGCGGTCACTGGCACACCGACGGCAACAGCCTCACTGGCAGGCAGTGCCACATCGATCGTGAGAAGTGGCGCGTAGTCCTCGCTGGCCACGCTGGCGATATCACTGGCCGAGGCACCGGTGGCGAGCTGCCAATTGAGCTGGCCCGCACCACCCACTGCGGCCAATGCGCCAAGCGCAGCATCGGTGTCGGTCAGGTAGTCCAGTTCGGCTCGTGACAAGGTGCGCGCCAGTTCCCAGTACGGAATTTCCACCGCCAGCACCAACGCGGGCGGCAGCGGCTCCAGGGTTGGCTCGTCGATGATCGGTGGTGGCGGTGCCAGCACCGCGTTATCCAGCCCGAACACATCTTCCATCGCCTCGATGCGCCACTCAGATGACCCCAGTGTGCCGGTGTCGATGCCGGTCACGCGCACCACCATCTGGTCGATGCCCAAGCGCGGCCAGTTGAGCAGGAACACGTCACCGGGCAGCGGCGCGCGTTCCAGCGTGTCGGGTGCCACGGTCAGGCTCATCCGCGCCAGGGGTGAACCCAAAGCACGCAAATCTCGCAGCGCCAGACGCGCGGCCAGAGGGCCATAGTTGACACCTGGGTAGTCGCGGCGCTGATTGATCACGCCGCCTTGCAACTGGATGGCGGCCAGGTTCTCGACCGTAGCGGCAGCATCACCGCCGGTCTGCCAGTCGGTGTAGACCACGGTCAGTTCATTGGGCAGCTCGCCCCACTGGGCGCGTTCGAAGCGTTCCAGCCGCACAATCTCGTCAGGCCCCAACTGCGGCAGGCTGTCGATCCAATAGTCGTCGCGCAGCAGCTTGAGCTCAAACGTGCCTTGCTCCGGATCGGTGTAGAGGATGCCGCCAATGTGGTCGATGACCTGGCCGATGAAGCTCTCGATGGGCTGCTGGCGCGTCCAGATCAGATTGAGGCCGAAGCCCTCACTCGACAAAGCCCATGCCGCGTTCCAGAAACTCCAGCCGATGGTGCTCTGCGGATAGCCCATGCCCCAGTGCGGATCGGTGAGGCACTGCACCAGGATGTGCGCCGGGTTCATGCCGACGCTGATTTCCTGGCCTTCGTCCTCATCCCAGGTGCGGACTTCAGCGTTCCACTCCATCCACGGCGCATCGAACCAACCCGCCGTGAAGCGACGCACCCGTACCGCCCATGGCTTGATGTAAGGGTTGTTGGCCGCGAACAGGATCTTGCGCGCCACCAAGGACAACACGCCCCGAAATGCCGGAATGGAACTGCCGAGGCGACTCATCAGGTAGTCGTTGCGTCCTTGCCCGGCATGACCAGAAAGCACATCGATGGTGCCGACCACGCCGCCTTCGCGCTCGTCGCCGCCAAACATGGTTGGCTTGTTGATGCTCAGGCTGGTCAGCCCGTGGCCGGTGGACAGCGGCGCGCGGTCGGCATCACCCCACGCAGTGCGGTCGCCCATCTGGATCTCCTGCACGGCATCGACCGGCCCCTGGCATAGCACCAGGTGCAATCCCATCCGGTAGCGGTAGCCGACGGTTTGCTTCTTGCTGCTGCCACCCATCAGTGCATCTCCTGCCGGGTACGCGCGTGCTCGACCACGCGCAGCGCCATCGCGTCATTCGTGGCCAGCAGGGTTTCGGCATCAAGTCCCTTCCGCAGAAAGGCGCGGAAGTCCAGGCCATGCCGCTCGAACCATGTACGCGAGCCGTTCACGCACAGGCCGACGGCGCGCACGTCGTCGATAGTGACGATCACGCTGGTGCTCATTTCTTGCCGCCTTTCTTGCGGATCGGCTCGGCTTCCAGATCGCCGTACCAGACCACGTTCGCGCCGCGCAGCAGCACGGTGCCGAACACGACGGGAATCGGTCTGCCTTCTTCTGCGGTTGGGGCATCGACATCGGACAGCGATGCCGGTTTGGGCTCGGGCGGCTTCGGCGCGAGCGCGACCGAAACCAGCGCCGCCACCACGATGACGACGAGGTACCACATGGCGATTTCTCCAGGGATTCAGAACACGCCGGTCGAAAACGGGTTCTTGCTTGGGATGGCGGGAAAGCCGCCGTAGTTGTCGAGGTTGTCGAAGCGCGTCTGACAGGTGGCCGTGCTGTGATCGCAGCCGACGGTCAGCAGCACTTCCGTGCCGGGCTCAAGGGCCGCTGGATACAGCAGCTCGACGCCGCTGCCGTAGTCGCCGATGATCATGTGGCGCGCACCGTCCGGGGTTTGTAGCCAGCCACCGGCCAGGCCGCCGCTGACCCAACCCGGTACACCACCATCGAGTTCGACACTGCGGCCATAGACCTCCAGGACGAAGGCGCTGGCTGTCATCGGCGAAGCCCCGCAGGCCGAGGAATAAAGAACGTGGGAGCACTTGCGGCTATAGAGCCGCCGCAATCCGATACGTTTGAGACTGACTTGCGCCGACTCGCAGCGAACGCGAGCGACATCGTCAGCAACTTCGACGCCCAGCACCCGGCCCATCCAGCGCGTGCCGGAGATCCACCAGTAGTCGCCCCAGGTGTCGCGCCGTCCGATGCGCAGGGTGATCGAGGTGGTGTCGCCGGTCAGCGAGTTGGCGAGCAGATGGCGAACGAGATCGCAGTTCGGCGGCAGTTTCAGATCCAAGCCAGCCTTCGCAGCTTCAGCACCCAGCGCCAGTTCGTTGCGTTCCAAGACCAGGCTCTTGTAGAGATTGCCGTCGATATCAACGTCGAATTCGTGCGGCGTCAGATAGAACTGCGCGCTGTTGCTGGCGAAGGCGTATAGCTCGACTTCCAGCAATGGGTTCTGGCTCATCGTGCTTACTCTCCCTCGTAGGTTTGACGGTCATTGCCACGCGGTTCGGGCAACTGGCGCGCGGTCAAGGTGATCTCCAGCAGCGTCGAGCTGTGCCAGTACAGATCGACTGCGTCGTGGTCGAGGCGGCAGCGCACGAGGCGAATGACGCGGCTGCCTGCGGGCACCCAGTCGTCGAGACCCGAGCGCAGCACCAGCACACCGCCTTGATCCAGATGGCAGGCCGCCGTCAGGGCGTACTGCCGATAGCCGTCTGGGTGCACGATCAAGCAAGCGGCAGGGCGATGCCAGAACGCCGAGATGTCTTTGCCATCCACGCGCAGGAAGCCATCCTCGGGATCGGCTTCGACGGTCACCCACAGGATCGGGGCCAAGCCATCGGGCAGCCAGAAGGCTTCCAGACGCCCCTGGGTGCGCCATAGCCGCGCCCGCCAGAGCTCGATTTCATCGAGCGAGCTGGCCAGATAGCGCCGCTGCAAAGTCGTCGTCGCCCACGGATCGTCCCGGCGCACCCACGGATCTGCAGTCGAAAAGTCTTGGCGGGTGATCGTGGTTTGCGCTGCGGCCGTTGGATCGTCACGCCAGTTGCCATCTGGCCAGACCGGGATCTCGTCGAGCCATGGGTCATCAAGAACATCCTGGTCGGGCAGTGGCGCAGGCTGGATCTGTGTGGGAATGTTGCCGCCGACCATGCCGGGTACCCACTGCGTGAGATCCGCCGGGTCGATGGCCTTGCCCCACACCAAGGGCATGATGGTGCTGCCCACGGCTGCGGCGCGTGCCAAGGGCTCCGTCAGCCACAGCAGATCGCTTTCCACACGCTCAAGTTGGGCGATCTGCCATCCATCGGCGGCGATGATCAAAATCCAGCGGCCATTGCTCTCCGTTTCCTGCCAGCCCTGCACCCCGTCGTAGGTCAGATGCACATTGGCCGAGAGTGGCCCGAACTGTCGCCCGTCAGCGTCCGTCACGCTGAGCGCCAGTGCGCCACGTTCGCAGGACTCGGTCAGGTGAACCGGGTACTGCGGCAGCGGCCACAGCGCCATTTGACCAAGATGATCGGCCAGCCAGTCGGCCACCAGGGCATCGGTCTGCCGGGCGTTGCCCACCTTGTAGGTGAGCCAGCGCCGAGGAACACGTCGGCGTGCCTGACGGGATTCGTTGCCACTGGCCAGCCGCGTGACGCTGGTCTGCCACTCCAGCCGTTCCACGAGGGGCTCCATCCAATCATGGCGGAAGGCAAACACGCCGCGTTGCGCATCCGGCCAAGGCTGGTCGCCAAAGGCATCCATACCGGTGGCGACGATGGCGCTTGAGGCCGTATCACGGCGCAACACTTCGACCAGAAAGATCGGTGCATCGATGGGTGGCCAGGGGCCCGCCAAGGATTCCGCCAGCAGGCTGGCCGCCAGATTGGGCGGCAGCGGAGCGACAGCTGTTTCCGGCATGAAGCTGGCTGCGCTCGCCCCAAAAGTGGCGCGCGAGAGCACTTCACTCTGGAAGGCGGGCAGTTCGCTTCCCGGCGTCGGTTTGCTGGAAACCTCCGCGAGGTCTTGAACGACGATGCGATCCGTCATGCCGACTCCACGCCGAACTCAGCAGCATTGAAGGCGGCCTCCGTCCACTGCACGTTGCCGTTCGGATTACGCTCAAACAGCGTGCTCTGCCAGGCCAGTTGCTCCTGCAGAATGATGTCGGCGCTGACGGCGCTTTGTGCACCGCTGACCACGAGGCCTTTGACCTTGCCCAGACCGGCGTCGGTCTTGCGCGCCAGCATGGTCAGTTGCACACCGTAGATGGCGGGCGTGGCCATCACCGGCAGCGGCTCGACATCGAAGGACTGGCGCAGCCCCACGCTGGGCGCATTGATCGCTGTGGCTTCATCCTCGTCGCTGACGGCTTCCCAGGCAGCGGTGCCGACCGGGCTGGCCGTCCACTGGTTCAGGCTGCCATCGGCCTGTGCCTGCAAGGCATCGACGCGCACATCACCGAGGAAGGTGTTGTTGATCGTGCCGCTGGTGTCGGCGATGTAGAAGTCGTCGACGTCGATGGTGAGCGGACAGCTCTGGCCAGGCACTGCACCCACGAACGCCGTGAGCAGTTGGCCGCCGCCCTGAATGGTGTTCTGCGCGGTCATCTGGATGGCCAGGATGCCGTTGATGCGCACTGACAACACACCGTTGCTGGTGCCTTGCGTGACCTGCAACTCGATGTAGTGCCAGCCGCGCGCCGGAGCGCTTGCGACTGAGACAGAGATCAACTGGTCATAGCCGTATTGCCAGCGGTAGAGCTTGAGCCGACCGTCCTCGCCGATTTTCACGAGGTGCGCGACCTGCGAGTTGGCGTCACGCACGCCCAGCAGCAGTGGCTCGGTGTAGGTGTTTTGGTACGGCACCACGCGAATGGCTGCCCCGACGATCAGGCTGGTCTTGGTGGCGTCGAGGTTCTTGACGTAGCCACCCCCCGAACCTTCCGGCAAACGCAGGGCATAGGAGGACGGGCGACGGCCATTGATCCGGGTGGCCTGCGGCGACAGATACGCCGCCTTGCCACGTGCGAGCCACGGATCGCCAAAGCTGTCCACGGCCTGCGGGTCGTAGTGATCGAAACCGTCGATGAACAGAAGTGCCATTGGACTTTCCCCTGAAAATTCAGCCTTGCAGCGCCGCACGGATGGCCCGTGCATTGCGCCCGATGATGTTGACGATGACTTTTTCTCCGGCAGGCGACTGCAGGTGGTCGTGGGTCACACCCGGATCGACCGCGTTGACGATGCGCACGGCCTGATTCATCTGCGGCTGCGCGGGCGGCACTTTTACCTCCGGCACCAGTCCGCCCGCTGCGAAGGCCAATTCGCCACCCTTGAAACGTGGGCCTGCCGACAAGCCGTTGAGCGAGTCGAGGAAGGCCACACCGACTTGGCGCACGGCGGCCGCCCGCACCACGTACTCGCCTGCGGACAGACGTGCCGGGATCGAATCCGAGGTGGCGCTACCCGGGCCGGAGACCAGACCGCCACCCGCGAACTTCTTGATGCCACCCAAGAGCGCCATCACAGCGGCGACCATGGCTACCATCGCGGCCACCGCGAGTGCCGGGCCAACGTAGGGAATGGAAGCCTGCGACGCCGCCGCCCCAGCTCCCGCCTTGGCCGCATCCATCGACACCACGGCGGTGGTTTCGGTGGTCTTTTGGGCGACCTTGGCGGCGCTGGCCGCCGCATCGACGGTCTGCTCCTGCTGGATGAAACCGAGCTTGAGCGCCAGCATCCGCGCCTGCATGGCGATCCACTGCTGAAACGGCTGGATCACGATCTGCTGCAGGAAGGCATCGGCCACCTGCTGAAAGATGCTCGCTAAGGCACTGCGCCAGGTCTGCGCGCCGGTGATCATCCCGTTGAGCGCACCACCAAAGCTCTCGCCGATGCGATTCCACAGCGGGGCCATTTCATCGACCGTGAGCCGGGTGCGCTCCAGTTCATTGCGCCACGCCTGCACGCGGATCACAGCATCCGGCCCGATGGCCTGCGCCGCCTGTTGCATGGTCGGCAGCAGGCGCTCCATCTCGGTGGCCGATTGCTGCTGCAAGGTCACGATCTGTTGGCGCGCCTGCGCTTCGGTCAGCAGACCGGCCTGCTGCTGGGTCTGGATCGACTCCTGCGCATTGCGCATCCGCTCGGTGACCTGCCGCCACTGGACTTCCAGTGCGGAGAGGTTCGCTTGCGCGGCCTTCACGTCGATCAGCCGGTCAACGAGCGACACGCCGTCGGCATCGCTTTCTGCCGCCAGGCGCGCCCGCAGATCCCGGTAGCTGCGCTCGATGGCCGATTTGCGGTCGGCATCGGTTGCGGTGCTGGTGATCTGGGCCAGTTCTTCACGCGCCTGCGCCAGGGCATCGGCCAGCTCACGCTCGGCTTGCGCGGCCTTGCGCGCATTGGCCTGCTCGATGTCCGTGCGCCGGTTGTTGAGCGTGATCAGGTCGGCTTCCGCCTTGGCCACTTCGGCCTTGGCACGCAGGCGGTCGTTTTCCGACTTGCCGTTGGTGGCGATCTGCTGACTGCGGGCCAGCTCCTGCTGCTTGCGGGCGATCTCGGCGTCGACCTCGCGCTGCTCGATGGCCGTTTTCTGCGTGTAGTAGTCGCGCACCGAGACCAGACGGTCTTCGAGCGCAGCATCCAGCGCAATTTGTTGCCGTGCCAAACCATCCTTGAGCAGCGCGAACTCGGCGTCCAGCTGCGCTTTCATCAGCGTGGTCTGCGCGCCAGTGGAGTCCTGCGCAGCCTTGCCCGCTTTGGGTTTGGTCAGCCGCTGCAACAGTTCCGGATCGGCCTGAATTCGGGGTGCCTTGACCTCGATGGGTTTGGGGTCGAACAGGCTGTCGCGGAAGGACGCCAGCTCATCGAGCCGCTGGATCAGGCTGCCTTTGAGGTCGGCAATGATGGCCTTGGCCCCGTCGGTGTTGCCCTTGAGCGCTTCGACCGCCGCCGCGACACCGCCACCAATCGCTTCACCCAAGGCGACGAAGGCCTTGCCAACCGTGGCGACACCGAGCGCCAGGGTCTTGAGCACCAGCACCACGCCGTCCAGGATCACGCGCAGCGTGCCGCCTTGCTTGGCCGACTCGACCATGCCACCGGCCATGTCATTCAGCGCAGGCAGCAAGGACGCGATGATCTGATTGCCAATGCTCTGGGTGGCCAATTTCAGCTTGTCGAGCGCGTCGTTGAAGTTGCCTGCCTGCGCGGCGGTGTCGGCAGACAACTGCAGCCCGAGTTCAGCGGCCTCCTGCTTCAGCGCACCGATGCCATCCCGTCCTTGGTTGAGGAAGGGGATCATTTCGGCACCGGCCTTGCCGAAGATATCGACCGCCAGCGCCGCCTTCTCCGCGCCATCTGGCATGGCCTTGAAGCGATCGGCCAGATCCAGCAGCACCTGTTCGCTGTCGCGCAAGGTGCCATCCTGGTTCTGCACCGCCACGCCCAGCGCACCGAACTTCTGCGCGGACGTTTCCGAGCCGGTGGCGGCCTCCAGCATGCCGGTGGCCAACTTCTTGAGCCCGGCTTCGAACTTTTCGGTGGAAACCGCCGACAACTCGGCGGCAGGCACCAGCAGCGACAGCGATTCGACCGCGATGCCAGTACGCTGCGCCATCTCGTCCAGTGCATCGGCTGAGTCGATGCTGGACTTGATCATGGCGCCGATGCCCGCCAACGAAACGCCAACGCCAAGGTTGGCCAGCACGCCGTTGACGCTCTTGGCGGTGTCGGTCAGGCCACCCAGGCCCCGCTTGATCGAGTCGAAAGCGGTCTTGGTCTGGTCGACGGCACTGATCAGGATTTGGGCACGATTGCTTGCCATCAGACTTTTTCCAGTTCTTGTTGAATCGCCCGCGCCAAGGCAGGTAGTGCGCGTTGCACGCCACCCGTCAGATTCAGTCGTCGTTTGAGATCGACGCGCTTGACCAGCACGGCGATGGGAATCTCCTGGCCACGCTTGATCTGCTTGGCCTCGGTACGACCACGCTCGGCACGCTTGAAGCGGCCCAGCTGCCCGGCGTTCTCTTTGATGTTCTCGGCCATCAGCAGCACGCGACCGTTCTTCTCGATGAAGAAGGCATTGCCCGAGCGCATCAGGCCGTCAATGACCGCCTTGAAGCGCTTGAGGCCGATGCGCCCGGGCAGCAGCGGTATCAGCAAATTGCCGCTCACCGTACCGCCTTTTTCATGCAGACCGAGCCAAGGAATCTTGCTGCCGACCAGCAAGGCGGGCAGCAGTTCGGGCTTCTTGTCGAACACCTTCACGCCCATCGAGGAGATGAAGCTGTTGCGCTTGACGGTGAAGGCACTGCGCATCTCGGATCGCGCCGCGTCACGCACTTCACGCCCGCCCGATTGCATGCCCTTGGCGACGGCAGCGTGGATGGCACGACGCCGCTCGGTGCTCCACGCCGCCAACTGGCGCGGGTCCAACAAGCCGGTGGTGGTGAGCGAGAGGCGCATAGGTCAGTCCTTGAGCAGATCGCGTTGCAGTTGTTCGATGCCACGCTTCTCGCCCTGCGCTGCCACAGCATTGATGCCGAGCAGCTGGGCAAGTTGCTGCCGCTCGATTTGTCCGTCGGCATCCAGAAAGGCTTGGGCTTGCGTGAGCGTGTAGCCCATCAAGTCACCGAGGCGGTGCCCGGCGCGGATCAGGCGGGCGACGGCACTGTCCCAGCCGAGGTCGTCAGTGAGCGCAGCGTCGGCGCGAGTCGCTGGGCCGCGCCCTGAATCGCCGGGACGACGTGCGCCACGAAAAAATCCGCGTTGACCTCGAACACGGCGGCGGCCAGGTGCACGGCGTCCTCCAGCGACAGGTCGTTGATCCACGCGCGTTCACGCCGGGTAGTGATCGCCAGCAAATCCAGCACGGCATCGCCGTGCCGTCCCAGCAGCGCCATCCAGTCCGGATCGCTGGTGATTTCCTCGGCCAACGGGCGCACCACGGCCAGCAGCCGTGGCAACTCACCCAGACGGATCGGCGTCAGTTCCAGCGCGGTGCCGGACAGCGTCACGACCACAGGCTCAGGGGGGAATGTCTTGAAGCCGTCCATCACAGCAGCACCAGACGTCCGAACTGACCGAGATCACCGCCGACTGGTTTGGTCAGATCCGCCAGTACCTGGCCCGACAGCTCGAACTTCAGCAGTTCGTCCGTGATGATCGAGAGTTCCTTCGCCGGGTTGATGGCCACGCGGTACAGGTCAATCACCACCTCGCGGTTGCCGTCGGCGGTGTTGAGCCCCTCGAAGCGAATCCAGCGCTCGGGCAAGGGCTGGGTGAACATCGCCGTGCTCTGCGCCGCGCCATAGGCGTAATCGACGGTGAACGGCTCGGTGTACGGGCCGCCCGACGTGGCATCGAGCACCACCAGTGAACCGTGCTTGGCATTGACGCTGTATTGGCTGGCCGGGAGCGTCTTTGGCGTGGCATCTGAGTCCTGGATCTGCACCGCCGACACGTTTTGCATGGTCAACGGATACAGACTGCCCGGCGTGACAGGGTTGGGCAGTAGTTCGCCAGTCACCGTACCGGGGGTGATCGTGGTCGTGGTGCCATAGAGCGCGAGCGCCAGGTTGGTGGCGATCAGCTCTTCCAACGTGCAGGCGAACTCGCCTTTCTTGGTCTTGATGAGTTGCAGGTCGGTCAGGCGCTGACCCGACTGCGCTTCCTGGTGCTCGATGGTGTCCACCGACAGCGACACCTTCAGCTCAGGCACGTTGCCGACGAAGGTCAGTCCGGCCGGGTTGCCGAGTTCATCACGTGCGCCGATGTAGACGCGGCCTTGTCCGGAAAAGTAAGCCATGTTCAGTCTCCTTGGGTGGCTGCAGTTGTGGGAACACCGGACGTGGCATCACGGCGGGTGGGTTTGGAATCGGTGGCTGGGGTGGCCGCTTTGGCCGTGCCTTGTGTGATCAGCCAACGGGCGCTGGCGTCATTCAGATCAAGGCGATCACCCACGGCGAGGCGCTTGCCTGCGTGGGTATGGGGTTTCAGTAGTTCGATGTGCATGGGTTCATCCTGTTTGGGTGAGGTCGATGGCATGGGTGCGGTAGCGGATTTCGTAGCGGGCGGGCAGCGCGACGGCCCCGGCGTCGGCGTCGTCGAACTCCCATTCGCAGTCGATCTCGCGCACGGCGATGGCCAGACCGCCCAGATTCGGGTCGGCGAGCATGGCCGCGTGGGCCGCGACCAGCGCCTGGTCGGCGACGTCGAAGGCGTCCGCACCGCGCGCCACCACGGCAAGCCGGACAGACAGCTGCCGGTCGACAAGGTGGTTGGCGTGGGTGGTGATGCTGTCGCCATCGACGAACAGCAGCAGCGCCGGACTGGCCTCGCGGGTGACCGGCACGGCAGGCATGCGCAGCACCGGTGTCGGTGCAATCGCAGAAGACAGGCGTGCGACGATCTCCCGCAAGACGCGCTCGCGGACGGAGTTCATGTGGAGCTCCTCAGAGTTGGGAGAGCGAGGCGCGACGCTCGGTGCCGTCGCCGATGGCGCGCACGTCGCGCACCTGATAGGTATTGCCTGCCACCTCGACCGTGTCCCCGGCAGCCAGCGTCAGCCAGGACGCCGGGTAGTCGATCTGGTAGTCCCGCGACAGTGCAAAACCATCCAGCACGGCTTCATCCGGGGCACGGAAGGCGCAGTGCACGGTGGTGCCCGCCACCGTGACGGCGGTCAGCAGTCCGGCATTGCGGGCCGCCTCGTACAACGTCGCGACATCCATCAGGCTGCAACGAGCTTGATCAGCACGCCCGGGCGGTGGCACATCGGCAGCGGGTTCGACTGCGTGTGCAGATCGGTGCCCCGGTCGAACTTGCGCGGCTCCTGCTTGGCATACAACGGCTGGCCGATGGTGTTCACGGTCTCGTTGAAGTCCGCAGGCGCGAAGTACGTGGCGAAGGTATCCACCGTGCCGACCGGGAAGGCATGGGCTTCCCCTGCGGCAATGAAGCGGCGCGACCCCAGCGTGCCGTCGGCCTGCACAAAGGACGCCTGGCCACGGTATTCCTCGAAGGTGATGCCGCTGTAGCTGAAGCCCGAGCGCATGTCGTTGATCAGCACCGCGCCCTGCTGCCAGTTCTGGTAGGCGGTCTTGACCTCCTTGTGGGTGGTCAGCGCCCGGAAGAACTCGGTCGAGCACAGCACATGCACACCGGTCGAGAACTCTCCGGTGAGTCCATCTTCCATGAGCCCCAGCAGTTCCAGGCAGGCAGTCTTGATTTGCCCGTTGTCGGCCGCCGTCGAAAACTCAAACGACACCGATTGCGCAGTGATGTCGAACTCGTCGAACAGATCGACGAGCTCACTGCCATCAGCGTCGAGAATCTTGCCCTTGAGCGCCCCCATGCGCAGATGCTCCAGAGTGATCGCGTGCTTGTTGCGCATGGTCTCCAGATGGCGGGCCATGACACCGCCGATGGCTTCCATTTCGGTTTCGGAACCGAACGCGCGCAGTCCTTGCACTTCCTCGGGCAGCACCACGTCGTCGTGGGGGATGTGCGGGATCACGAAGGATCGCAGATTGCGCTTGCCACGTTCACCCACCGTGCCGGGCGAACCGGGCGCGCGGGTGGGCAGCAGGTTCAGACGACCGGCGTACTCCTCGACGATGATCTGCCGGGTGCGCACCGGCTTGGCAGGGAACAGGTTGAGTTGCTCCAGCCGCCCATAGCGGTTGGGCAGGAGGTTGATGGCGGCCGTCAGGCTGGCCATCGAGAAGCCGGGGTTTTCAAAAGGGTTCTGCATTTGGGATCTCCAGAAATGACGAAACCCGCCAGCGGCGGGTTTTGGGGGGAGTGAAACGGAGCGTTGGAAGTGGGTCAGGCGCTATCGCGGGCCAGGACTCCACGTTCTGCGAGTTGCTTGATGGCAGCCACTTTGTGCGCAGTGCTGATGCCGGTCGGCCACACCAATGCGCCGCGCGCGACGATGGCGTGGCGGGCGATCAGGATCGCGTCCTCACGGTCGATCAGCGTCGCATCGACGTCATTGCCGAGCACGCCAACGGCGGTTTCCGTGCCGTCCGAGGCGCTCGGGTCGAGGGCCTTGAGCTTGGCGGTAGCCGCTTCGCGACCCACCACGGTGCCCAGCGACAGGTTCTGCGCGGCCGCGACGGTGTCCTGGTCACGCGAGTAGAGATTCGGCGCTTCGTACTTCAACAGGTCGCCGAGATTCTTGGGTTGAGAGACAGTGGGCATGGCTTACTCCTTGGCGGTGAGTTTCTTGACGGCAGCGACCACCGGACTGTTTTCCGGGTGCTGGCTGGTTCCTGCATCGGCGGTGATACGCGAGGCGATTTCGGGTTGGTCGGCACGGGCGTCGAGCAAGGCGCGGCGCACCTGCGCTTCCGAGAAGCCTGCTGCGAGGAATTCCGCCGTGCGTTGGGACTGGCCTGCGATCAGGCACATCTCTGCAATGGCCTGAGCTTGGCCGCGCCCGCTGGCGAAGGACTGCGCCAGTGCGGCTTGGGCGGCAGGCGTCGATTGCGGATCGCTCTCAAGCTGCGACTGGTCGCCCTGTGGGTCGGTGTCGGCCAGATCACTCGGGTTTTCGTGGTCGTCTTTGGGGTCGGTCATGGTGTTCTCCAGGGTGAAAGGTTTGCTTCGGGGTGGGTTTGAAATGGCTTGCGCGGACAGGCTTCGCGGCGAGGCGCGGGCCACGCCGGGCTGCGCCAGCCGCTGCTTGGCCGCCAGCGCGTCGGTGAACTCGGTCATCACCGCATCAAACGGCATCACTGCGTCGGCGAGGCCTGCTGCCACCGCCTGCTCGCCGTAGAACAGCCCCGCCTCGGTGGCGCGCACGGCATCCGGATCGAGGCCGCGCATCTGTCCGACCTGATTCACGAAGATGTCGTAGAGACGATCCACCTCGGTCTGCAACGCGGTAGTGGCCTGGGGAGTGAGTGGCTCGTGCGGGGAGAAATCGTTCTTGTGGCTGCCCGCGAAGACAGCGGTGTAGTTCAGGCCGTCTTTGGCGTCCTTCACCGACTGGTCGACGTGCAGCGCGATCACGCCAATCGAGCCGACGCCAGCGGTCTGCGACAGCGTCAGGCGCTGGCAGGCAGCCGCGATGGCAAAAGCTGCCGAGTACGCGGCATCGTTGGCGTGCGCCCAGATCGGCTTGATGGCGCTGGCTGCGCGGATGCGCTCGGCCAGTTCGAACACACCCGAGGCCTCGCCGCCGGGCGAATCCAGATCGAGGAGGATGCCCGCCACCTGTGGGTCGGCCAGCGCGGCGTCCAGTCGGGCTTCGATCTCGCCGTAGGACATCAGGCCAGAGGCGGCTTCGATACCCATCGAACGTCTGACCAGCGTGCCGACCACCGGGATGACGGCAATGCCAGCCTGACCCGGTGTGGCGCTTTGGCGCGGCATGGGCAGCGGCATCGCCATGTCCAGATCCGGCAAGCCGATGCGGGAACCCAGCACGGAGAGGATCACGTCGAGTTTGGGACGCGCAATGAGGAGCGGCGTCCCGTAGAGGCGGGACGCCAGATGAACGAGTTGCATGTCAGTTGTCCTGTTGGTCTTGCGGCACGGTCACCGTGGCGGCCGCATTCATGGGAGCGCCCAACGTCGATGGTTGGGGCGCTTTGTCGTGGCGCGGGTCGGAGTCGAAGACCAGACCGAGCGCATCGGCGCGCTGGTTGTCGGCGGCGATCTCGCGGTCGATGTCCTCGGCGTCGTAGCCGAAGGCCGAGATGGCTTCCGAGCGAGACAGCAGCCCGGCGCGAATGGCGGTCAGCATCGCGTCGAATTCCTTCTTGGGATCGACCCACTGCCAACCCTGTGGAATCCATTTGGCCGCGAAGTAGTCGCGCTTCTTCTCGGTGAACTGCGGCAGCGCCAGCGCGCCTTCAAGTAGCGCCTGCTCCATCCAGGCACGCCAGATCGGGCGGCACAGCTGGTGGACGATCACGCCGTGCTGGATGGCCTCACAGCGGCGGCGAAACTCCAGCAGCCCGGCCCGGATCGACGAATAGTTCACTTGCGTCAGGTCGCCGGTCAGCATCTCGTAGGTGATGCCCATCGCCGCTGCCACCGCCCGGAACTGCATGCGCAGGAATTCGGCGTAGCTCGCGCCAACGTCGGCGGGCTGACTGAACTTCACGTCCTCGCCGGGCTCCAGGATCTGCATCGTGCCCGGCTCCAGCCCGGCCAACGCTGCACCACTGGCATCCGGCAGTCCTTCACCCATCAGGTTGTCCTCGGGGGACAGGCGCGTGATGAAGCCCGCAAACATCGCGGCGGTTTTCTTGCGCACGAGCTCGGCGTCGTCGTACTGGTCGAGTTCGTTGAGCTTGACCAGTGCGCGCGCCAGCCATGGTTCGCCCCGGATCTGTCCAGGCCGCAAGGGACGAAACATGTGGATGATTTCGCCAGCCGGGACACGCACTGTGTCGAGACCGCCTACCACGCCACCAGTGCCCGACATCGGAGCCAGTGAGCCATCGCCCGGGTGTGAGCGATACAGGTGGTAAGCCACCCGCCGTCCGAGCTTGTCGAATTCGATGCCCGCACGGATGACGTTTCCGGAAGCCAACTCCTGATTCAGAGTGGCTGGCAGGTGTTCGGGTTCGAGCAACTGCAATTGCAGGCCCACCGGCAGGCCATCTTCCGGGCGGCGATAGCGCAGCCGCACCAGACATTCCCCGCCTTCGAGCATGGCGCGACAGGCCAAGGCCTGCAGTCCGTAGAAATCAGTCAGTCCGGCGGCATCGGCCTCCTCGCACCAGTCCCACCACAGGCTGTGGATCGCTTCGCGCAGGGGCTGATCGGCCAGCATGCTCTGCGGCTTGATGCCGGTGCCGATGGCGTTCGAGACAAAGGCTTCAACGCCTGCCGCTGCCCAGGCATTGCGGCGTACCAGATCGCGGCTCTTGGCGCGCAACTCGTTCTGGGTGAACGCCAGCGCTGCAACCGCACCGGGATTGCCGACCTGCCACGCCAGGGTGCGACGGCCGCCGCCGATGCCGTCATAGAACGGCGTGCCGCCAAGCAGGCGCATGCCGACGCCTTTTCGTAACCGATCACGCATTCGGTCAAACCACTTCATGCTCAGAACCCTTTGCCGGTGGTGACCCGGATCTGGCGTGGTGCGCCGGGCCACAGTCCGGTGTCCACGGCCTGCTCGA
Organism: Thiomonas bhubaneswarensis; assembly: GCF_001418255.1. GTDB lineage: Bacteria > Pseudomonadota > Gammaproteobacteria > Burkholderiales > Burkholderiaceae_C > Thiomonas > Thiomonas bhubaneswarensis. The sequence continues at coordinate 21,343 of NZ_LIPV01000009.1, read as the reverse complement.
AGAGGTCGCGCTTGACCGCCGCAATGGCGGCCTGGAGTTCATCGACGCTGCGGTACTCGACGGTCTTGTCGCCAAAGGTCACGCGCTTTTCGCCCTTGACCAGCGCCGCTTCCAGTGCGTCGAGGTGTGCTTGTGTGTAGGCCATCAGCGGTACACCGTGAGGTTGATTTCGGATGAGTCGTCGAACGATGCAGACGTGGTGGCGCAACTGATGTCGACGTACTGAGCGGTCTTCTGGTCGGTGCTGGATCGCACGATGGCAATGCGCTGCGTGCCGCTGTTGGTGCTGCTGCGGGCAAGCGCCGTCCAGCAATAGTTGGCGTCGGGCATGGCAACGGCGAAGGTCACGCGGTAGCGACCCGCCGCCGTCCGGGTCACGCTGGCCACGTTGTGCGATGCACGCACGACGACCTGCGTGCCGACATAGCCGAAACACACCCACGCCCGGGCCACGCCGGGGTGGGTCGCGTCGATCTTGGTCTTCACCTCGAGTCCGACACGACTGGCCAACGCACTGATGCGCGATGCGAGGCTCATCAGACCAGCGCGCCTTCGAACACTGCGACAAAGTCGGTGTCGGTGTTGCCAATATCGCTGGCGGCGACCGCGCCGATGTTGCTGCGCGCCTGTGCCTGCTCCGGGGCGGTCAGCGTCTGAGCGGCGTCGAAACGCACGCGGTTGTTCACCGCCGTCAGCAGCGCGTCCAGGCCACTGGTGCCGTTTTGCAGCAGCTGCTGGATTTCCACCAGCGTGTCGTAGGCGGCGTCCGCTCCACCGAGGATTTCCGCCTTGAGCGCGTCGAGCAGCGTGACGATCTTGCTGGACGAATAGGTGCTGGTAGTGGCGACCTGCGCATCGTCGATCACCGCCGAGGAAACGACGGCCGCCTTCAATTCGTTGATGGCGGCGACCAAGCTGGATTTGTCGGTGGTGGTGAGGTTGGCCAGGTTGCCTGCCTTGGCGCGCACATCGTTGAATTCCTGCGCGACGCGGATGACCAGGCTTTCGATACGGGTAGCAAGACTCATGTTTTCTCCTTGAGGTGTCAGGACAGCCAGCGGCTTTTGATCACGCGCCGACCGGTGTTACGGTTGCCAGAAACAGCAAGGCCACCGCGTTGGGTGGCCTCGTTGATAGATTCAGTTGGTGCTTCAAGGGCTGGCGGACTGGCCAGCCCCAGTTGTCGCTCCAGTTCCCGCCAGTGACGTTCCTCGAAGCGATCCAGACCCGCCGCCGATGCGGCCGCGCGGGCGTAGACGTAGCAGTCGAGCGCCTCATTGCGCTCGCGCATCTTTTGCCACTCGCGCACCGGGAAGCCGTTGCGGTCGCGGCGGGTGATCAGTTGCTCCGCGCAGAGTTGCTGGATGAACTCGGCGTCGATCTTGGGCAGATGGACGAACCCGGCCGGGAACACCGTGGTCAATCCGTCCTCGCCAACATCTGCGCTCTTGCGCAGGTTGTTGTAGAACTCGAGCTTGGCGATGCTTACCGCCACCGTGTACACCTTGATGCCCCGGCGCAGCTTCTTGCCGCCCTGCGAGACATCGATGGCGGTCGGCGTGCCGATCAAGGCTGCACCGCGAGGCACACCCTTGACCGCCATCACACGCGAATCGCGGCAGGCCCGCACAAAGGCGTAGGCCTCCTGCGTTGCAAAGCCGGTATCCAGTGCAAAGCGGGCCAGCGGCATCGCCGCGCCGGAGGCGTGTGTCCAGGTTTCGGCCAGCATTTCAGCAAGGCGCTTCCACACCGCGTCGCGGGCGGTGTCACCCATCAGCACGCGGTGCTCAACCAGCCAGGACTCCTTACCGCGCCCAAAGGCCCAGACCGACGCCTCGATGCGATCTTTCTGCACGTCTGCCGCGCCGACCAAGAGCAGACCGCCTTGCGGCACGCTGCCGACGCGGTAGTCCTCGCGACGCTCGACCAGTCGTTGCCAGTCCGGCGCTTCGCCTTCCTCGACCCAGGTTTCACCCAGCTCGGTGTTCTTGAAGGTCTTGATGGCGGCGGCCGATCCCGACTCTTTACTGACGGCGGCTTCCCACGCAGCGGCGATCTCCCGCCACGAACGCCAGCCCACCGGGCTGTACAGCGACGACAGGTGGAAGCCTGCCGTCTTGCCCGCGCCATCGGTGATCATCGCGCGCCACTCGCCGTGCTCCAGCATCCACGTCTTGTGATGCTCGGCAATCGCGGTGTCACATGACTCACAGATGTAGGCAGCGGTCTCCGGTTGCCCTTTGTCCCAACGCAGCTGCTCGAAACGCAGCCACTGACGGTGGGAGCAATGCGGACACGGCACAAAGTAGCGACGTTGGTCACTTGCCTCGTACTCGCGCTCGATAGCCGATGCACCTGAGATCGTCGGCGTCGAGACGATGAAGATCTTGCGCCGCGCGAAGGTGCGTGTACGCGCCTCGGCCAGCGAGATCGCATCCCCTTCACCCTCGACGTCCAACGGATAACCGTCGACCTCGTCTAGAAACAGATACCGCACCGGCATCGAGCGCAGGCCGACCGCGCTGTTGGCCCCGGTCATCACCAGCACGCCACCCCGGAACTCCTTGGCCAGGATGGTGTTGCCGGAATCCCGGCTGCGCGCCGGTGCAATCAGTTCAGCCAGTGCGGACGACTCCTCAATCAGCGGATCGATCCGCTGCTTGGAGTTGCGCTTGGCCATCTCCACTGTTGGCCACACCGCCATCATTGGCCCGGGTGCGTGGTGGATCACATAGCCGATCCAGTTCGATCCCATCTCGGTCGCGCCAAGCTGTGCCGCCTTCATGAACACCACGCGCTCGACCGGCGAGGTCGGCGACAGGCAATCCATGATTGCTTTCAGGTAAGGCGTCCGGCTGGTGCGCCAGCGACCCGGTTCGGCAGAGGCTTTGCTGGAGAGCATCCGGTGGCGATCTGACCATTCGGACACGGTGAGCAGCGGGTCGGGAGTCAGTCCTTCGCGCCACGCGCGTTCAATCTCGGCGGCGCCTTCGTAGTCCATGTCCATCAATCCACCCTCGGGCGCATCTCGCCCAGTTCCTGCAGGTGCTCACGCACCGCCGCCTCCAAGGCGATGTGCATCGTGTGAGGATCGACGCCGAGCTTGGCTGCCATCTGTGCCGAGATGCGTGCGGGCCAGTTGAGCCAGGCATCGCGTTCGGCGCGCGCCAGCTTGAAAACATGGGCGATGGCCTGCGGCCGATCTACCAGCTCGCCCTTGAGGCGGGCCAGGCGCACCTTGTTGGTTTGCGCCTTGACCACTTCGTTGACCGTCCGCGCTTGCAACAAGGACGTGCCACCTGCTGCGGATGTTGCCAATGAGGCTGCTTGCCCGTCTCCTGTGGCCCCGCTGGATTCCTGGACGGCGACCTTGACCGCGCGGGTGGCCGTGCCATTGCGCGGTGCATCGGAATTGCGCGCCCACTCGCGGTCGACGCGCTCGGCATCAATCGTTCCGTCTGCCTCCGGCGTGATCCGCCCAGCAGCGATGGCCTTGCGCACCGCTGCATCAGACACCCCTCGGTGGCGTGCGTAGGCACGAATCGAAATACCCATATCTCCCCTTCGGGGCACCTTCAATCATTTGTTCGCTCATTTGCCAAATTCGCCTGCGGATTGAGCTTGGCTTCCGTCTGGAACAGCGCGTTCATACGTTCGTCATCAACACCATCAAAGGACACGGACATGAGCAAGCTCGAACAACTCCTGACCCAGATTGCACAAAACAAGCTGGGCATCGAAACCCTGGAAACCCGCCGCTCGGACAGCCTCGATTTCCACGATGTGGCGGTCTGGTGCCTACGCGATGCGCTTGAAGCCGCCTTCAACGCGGGTCTCGAGCAGGGGCGCAATGCCAACCCGTCAGACAAGGCCAACACCTGATTGCGAAGCGAAGAAGCCAAGCAGAAAGCGCTTGGCTTCACTTGAGAACAGCGCGTTCATCACATCACCGTCCACCACATCGAAGGAGCAAGACATGACCACCACCCAACTGACCCCTGCCCAGCACGCGATCCTGGCCCACGCGGTTGAACACACCAGCGGCAAGATCGACTGGTTCCCCGACAACATCAAAGGCGGCGCACGCAAGAAGGTGCTCGACGGACTTTTCAACCGCGCACTGATCACCACCGACGGCACCGACTGGTTTGTCGCTGCGGAGGGCTACGACGCCCTGGGCATTCCGCGTCCCGACGTGAACAGGAAGGGCGTCGGTCAGTTCGAAGCCAATCTCGACCGGATCATCGCCAACGCTGAAGGCGCGCCTGCGGCCGCGAGCGATCCCGAACTGGAAGCCTTTGTTACCGCCGCAGAAGCAACGTGGGTCAAGCCGCGCACCCGCGAGAACAGCAAGCAGGCCGAAGTGATCCGGATGCTGCAACGCCCCGAGGGCGCAACCATCGGCCAGATCTGCACCGCCACCGGTTGGCAGGCGCACACGGTGCGCGGCACCTTCGCCGGAGCCTTCAAGAAAAAGCTCGGCCTGAACATCGTCTCGGACAAGCCGCAGGGTGGCGAGCGGATCTACCGCATCGCCTGAGAACTAGCACAGCGAGTTTCGGCGAAGCCAAAAAGATGGCGAGAGGAGCCATGAATAGCTTGGCTTCTCTCCCCACCAGCGCGTTCATACAGATGTCGTGATTGACGACGCCATTCCAGGAGAACCGCCATGAGCACCATGACCATCACCATCGAACGCACCCCACGCACCCTTCAGTTCGCAGGCCAAAGCCTCCAGGTCGAAGAGTTGAGCATCCGCCTGCCGTTTGCACGCAAACCTGCCGACCTCGGCGAACTGGGCGGGAGCGACCAGCACAAGGTCTACGTCACCGAGACCAAGGAGCTCACCCCTGCCGAATTCGACGCCTTTGGGCTCAGCCTGCTGGTTTCACGCGACTGGCTGCGTGGCAAGGGTGGCGGCACTGGCGACGGCTACCTCTGCGTCGAGGTCACTGCTCCCGGACGCCCTTACCTCTACGTCAATCCCGAGGGCGGTGATTACGCCCGCTACGTAGCCCGTCTCGGGTAAGCAAAATTGATCGAGAAAGAAGCCAGGAACAGCTTGGCTTCTCAATCGAACAGCGCGTTACTACAGGTGTCGCAACGATCAACCCGGAGAAAACATCATGACCACCAACCAGATCCCCACCACCCAGAACGAAGCCTGGGGTTTTTGGGGCACGATGAACGAACACGCCAGCGCCGCATGGCCCCTGGCCATGAACGCCATTTCGGACGCCACCCACCAGCCCCTCGAATCGGTGCGGACCTTCCTCGACAGTCGCCACGGACGCCACTTTGCCGACGACGTCCAGAACGGCTTGTACCAAGGCCAAGCCTTGCAGGATGCGATCAACGCCGCCACCCAACGTCGGATGGGCTGGACGATTGGCCGCCAGACCAGTAAGCAGTACGGCATCCCGCGCGGCCTGCCTTACCTGACAGGCTTTGTGATCCACTGCGAAATCTGCGAAGAGATGGCTGCCTGATGAAAGCGCTCGCCACCGAACGGGAGCAGGCACTGCGTTGGCTGATTGCCAACCGGCGTCCAGACATCTCCATCGAGCAGGCTGTGCGCGTCATGTGCATGGCACTGCCGCGCGATCTCACCACCCTGCAAATCCTACGGCGCATCGCCGAGGAAGAAGAGGCCAAGCAGCCCGGCCAGCCATTCAACTGGCGCACAATTCCTGGTCTGCTGCCTCGCGGACAGCCGTCTGGCCGGTGAAGTCCTCCCACCGGCGCACGATCACATCCACGTACTTTGGATCGAGTTCGATCAGCCGCGCGACGCGCCCCGACTTTTCGGCCGCAATCAACGTTGTGCCAGAACCACCGAACGGATCGAGCACCACGTTACCCGGGCGGCTCGAATTGCGGATGGCTCGCTCGACCAGCTCCACCGGCTTCATTGTCGGATGCAGATCGTTCTTCTGCGGCTTCTTGATCGCCCACACATCGCCCTGATCGCGGTCACCACACCAGTGGCGTTGCGCACCCTCGGGCCATCCGTACAGGATCGGCTCGTACTGGCGCTGGTAGTCGGCACGGCCCAGCGTGAAGGTGTTCTTGGCCCAGATGATGAACGTCGACCACTTGCCACCGGCGGCGCGAAAGGCGGCCTGCAGCACATCCAGCTCGCTGGATGACATCGCCACATAGATGCCGCCCCGGCAGTTCGCCACGGTGGGCGTCAATGCTGCCAGCAGGAAGTCGTAGAAGCCATCGCCCAAGTTGTCGTTGAGGATCGCGCGATCCTTGCCGCGCATCTTGTCCTTGGCGCTGTTGGCGTAGTTCACGTTGTACGGCGGGTCGGTGAAGACCATGTCTGCCACGTCGCCTTGCATCAGCCGGGCATAGCTCTCTGCCACGGTCGAGTCGCCGCACAGCAGGCGGTGCTGGCCCATGATCCAGACATCGCCCGGGCGCGATATTGGAGTTTCGCCAACCTCCGGTATCGCATCCTCATCGGTCTGGCCCTCATTGTCCGGCTCGTCGCCCGCGATCAGTTCGGCCAGCGCGTCGGCGTCGAAGCCGGTGATGTCCAGATCGAAACCTTCGAGTTGCAAGGCTTCCAGTTCGATCCGGAGCATCGCATCGTCCCAGCCTGCGTTCTCCGCGATGCGGTTGTCTGCGATGACCAAGGCGCGGCGCTGGGTCGGGCTCAGGTGATCCAGTACGACCACGGGCACGATCTCAAGCCCAAGTTTCTGCGCAGCGGCCAAGCGTCCATGCCCAGCGACGATGATGCCGTCACTGCCTGCAAGGATCGGATTGGTGAAGCCAAACTCGGCAATCGATGCGGCGATCTGCGCCACCTGATCATCTGAGTGCGTCCGCGCATTGCGGGCATAGGGCAGCAGTTTGGCTGTAGGCCACTGCTCGATCTTGTCTGCCAACCAGGACGCGCTCATTGTTCTACCTCCGTGGGCGCCAGCCGTTCTGTGGCCACGTCGTCGAAGGACTGGCCCGATTTGATTCCACAGCCTGCGATAAGCGTGACCGGCACGCCGGGGTGGTTTTGCTGAAAACGCTTGATGGCCACGTCCACGTACTCCGGCGCAATTTCCACGCTGCGGCAGATACGACCAGTGCGTTGCGCGGCCAGCATCGTCGTGCCACTGCCGCCGAAGGGCTCGAACACGACGTCACCCGAATCGGTGTAAGCCTCGATGGCGAACTCAGGCAATGCGACCGGGAACACAGCCGGGTGATCAATGTCCTGCCCGATCTTGCCCTTGTGGCGCATCACGCGAATCACCGAGTCGGGGATTCGGGTGTCCTGCGTCGGCTGACCCTTGTGCGTCCAGCCGCCGACCTCGCCATCCTTACCGCGCATCGCCGTGGACGACCCGTCAGCGCGCAGGTGCGATTCCTGGCCCGCATGCTTGCAAGGCACGATCTTGTTGGGTTTGCGGGTGCTGCGATTGAAGTGGAAGACAAACTCGAAGCTGGGAGCCAATCGGCCCTGCCAGTCGCCGGGCATGCCTGGCCCCTGATCCCATACGTACCACGCGAAGCGCCGCCACCCTTGCTGACGCATCCAGGACAGCCAGCCGTCCCAATAGGGGATGACTTCGTTGTCGCGGTGGATCAGCCCAAGATTGACCAGCACTTGTCCGTCGCCCGCCATCGGCAGATGTGCGAACACACCGCGCATCAGTGCATCCCAATCGGCAATGCCGCCGGAGGTGTAGTCGCGCTGGTTGCCATACGGCGGCGAGGTGAAGCAAAGCTGCGCGGTGTCACCCTGCATCAGCGTGGCGACCACGGCTGGGTCGGTGGCGTCGCCACAGATCAAGCGGTGCGAGCCGATGGCCCAGAGATCGCCTTCGCGCGACACTGCGACCACTGGCGCAGCAGGCACATCGTCTGCTGCATCGGGTTCGTTGGCGTCTGCTTCATCCTGCACCACCGGTTCTGCTTCAGCGGACGTGGCATCAGCCAGCAGCGAGTCGATCTCGATGTTCTCGAAGCCGGTCAGCGACAACTCGTAACCTGCTTCGGAAAGCTCCGCCAGTTCGAGCGCCAACATCTCCTCATCCCAGCCAGCGTCGAGCGCCAATCTGTTGTCGGCGATGACCAGCGCACGTTTCTGCGCGGTGCTGAGGTGAGCCAGTTCGATCACCGGCACTTGATCCAGCCCAAGCTTGCGAGCAGCAGCCAGACGACCGTGGCCGGCGATGATGCCGTTGTCGCCATCAACCAGAACCGGGTTTGTCCAGCCGTATTCGACGATGCTGGCGGCGATCTTGGCGATCTGCGCATCGGAATGTGTGCGCGGATTGCGGGCGTAGGGAATCAGCGCCTCGACCTTGCGGTACTCGACGTTGAGCGTATTCAAAGAGGGTGTCCTGAAAAAAGAAAACCCGCCGACGAAACCGTGGGCGGGTCTTGGGGGTTAGTGCGAACTGGCGGGTGCGAACTGCGAACCGTGCGAACCTTGGTTCGCACCCTGACGCTAAAAAAGCGCCGCGCTCGCGCCCCCCGCATTGCGATTCGGGAAGGAAGGACCCCTTTTGCCTCGGGCCGCTCGCCGCGCCGTCACCGCTGTCCAGAAGATAGCTGAAATACTACCCCCGGATCGGCGAATCTGTTGCAGGGTCAAAAACCGCTCACTGCCGCTGATGCACACGCATTGCCGACCCCGCGCGCCAAATCACGCCAAATCACTACGCCGTGACGACGCCATTGAGTTGGTCGGTGACCGTCTGCAAGGCGCGCTGCCAGCGCCGCCATGCCGTCGTGCGGTCGCAGGCGAAGCGGATGGTGATGTCGCGCCAGCCGTAGCGCTTGGCGCGCATCCACACGAGGTGGCGCTGCTCGACCTCCAGCCACTGCACCCACTTCATCGTCTCCAGCATCCGCTCGATGGCGTCCGGCGTCGGAGGAAACGGTCGATAGACCGTCTCGTCGGCCGCGAAGGCTTCCCACTCCTTGCGCACGATGATCGGCCAGGTGTTGAAGTAGCCCTGCACACGCACGGGCGGCAGGCGTCGTCCGGTGCTGGCCGCCTCCTCGAAACGCGCGGCCACGTCTTCGATTGTCCAAGCAGCGCGACGGTCAACCATGGTGTGCGCCTCCCTGTCCGTAGAGACGTTCGCCGATGCGCCGGACGAACTCGCGCTCGATGAAGTCCAAGCGTTCGTCGGCGGCGTTGACGACGAGGATGTGCTGGTCGCGCCAGCCACGTTGCTTCATCGCTTCGAGGTCGGTGGTCGCGGGCTGGCGGCGGCCCAAGGGGCAGCGATAGGTGGGTGTCGGAATCTTCATCTCACGCCTCCTGTTCCAGATCGTGCTGTGCGATGGCCCAATGCAGCAGCGCCAGCGCGTCGGCCTCGTTGTCGTCGCCGGGCGTGTGGCCACGCGCGCGGATCGCCGCGATCATCTCGTCCTTGCCCGCGTTGCCCTTGCCGGTCGCGTGCTTTTTGATCGTGCCGACCGGAACACCTTGGTATGGGATGTTGTGATGCTCACACCACGCGGTCAGGTGTCCCATGAACCCGCCGTAGGCGTGCGCCGCATCAACACCAGCGTGCCGTCGAACTTCTTCGAAGAACACCGCGTTGATGTGGTTGCTGGCCGAGAGCAGTTCGTTGAGCCAGCGCTTGAAACGGAGGAAACGCATGCCGCCCCCCTCAAATCGCTGCGGCTTGAAGTGCTCCGTGCCGCTGGTGATAGTTCCGTCCAGGTGGAGCAAAGCCCACCCGGTGTGTGTGCCCAGATCAAGGGCCAAGATCGTCGTGTTCATCGTCGTGCTCCAGTTCGTGGGCGAGTGACGGATGCGACGGGTTCTCTGGAGAACAGCCTTTACGTGCGCGCACGCGTAGCGCGTCAATCAGGAAACCCGTCAAATCCGTCACTCGCCCGGATTGCTCAGTCATCTCGGTAGGGGTAGCCGTGGCTGTACGGCTTGGGCCTGAGGGCGATGCCCGTGATGCCACGTGCGCCCCCGGTCAGCCGACACTTCTCGAATTTGCGGGCCGCCATCAGTTCGGAGAAGCGCTTGACCGAGCCCACGTACTCACCCGCGCGCTCAGCCCATTCGCGCCAGTCGGCGAACAGTTCGGAAACGCCTTCGCGGTGGGTCTTGGCCAGCAGGCAGCGCTCTTCGATCCACTGCCCGAGCGCGTCCTCGGCCTCGAAATACTCCTCGGTCGCCGACACCACACTGGCGGGCGGCTTCAGGCCTTGGCGTTGCCAAAGGCTGCAGCCCTCGACTGCCCACGCCAGAATGCCGTCCCGCTCCTTGAGCAACTTCTCGGTCAGCCTGCCGTCACGCCGTTCGGGCGGGATCGTCACCGTGAACGGGATCAGGTGCAGTCGGCGCTTCATCGCCTCGTCCACGTTGCGGATCGATGGCTTGTGGTTGCCTGCGATCACCAACTTGAACTGCGGCACGTACTCGAAGAAGTCCTGGCGCATGAAACGCGCGGATACCTTGTCGCCACCGGTGATGGCCTTGACCTTGGATTCGTTCCAGCGCCGACCCTGTTCGGTTTCGATGGATGACACAAAGCGTGCGCCGCGCAGACCCGCCAGATCGGTCGGATGCCGGTCAGTGCGCGCCTCCATGAACGTGTCCATCGGCGCGTTGGCCGCGTAGTCGCCCAAGATGGTGGTCAGGACGTTGACGAACACCGACTTGCCGTTCGCGCCCGTCCCGTACAGAAAGAACAGCGCGTGCTCGCTAGTCACGCCCGTCAGGCAGTAGCCGACCATCAGTTGCAGGTAGGCCATCAACTCGGCGTCGCCGCCAGTGACGTCGGCCAGGAAAGCGCGCCACGTCGGACTGTCGCCCTGCGGTGTGGCCGTGCTCACCTTGGTCATCCGATCATCGCGCCGGTGCGGTCGCATCCGGCCCGTGCGCAGATCAACCACGCCGCCTGGTGTGTTGAGCGACCAGACGTCGGCATCCCACTCCTCGGCGGTGGAGGCGTGCTTGGGATCGGAGCGTGCGATTTTCTCGACGGACGAGATCGTGGCGGAGCTGGCTAGCTTGCCTTTGAGCCGAGGACTGTCCGCCTTGAGTGAAGCCATCCGGCAGATCCCGCGTGCCAGGTGAGACACGTAGAGCACCTGATCCGGATTCCAGCGCACGCCCGTCCAGACCAGCCATTTGCCCCACAGCGCGCAGTAGCGCCAGTCCTCGCCATAGCGGCGTGTGAAGGCCGAGGACAAGCCGTCCTCCGTAGTCCAGTCGACACCGGTCAGCAGATCCGGTGGTGGCGTCTCCTCGACCGATCGCATCACCGGCATCCGCTCGCCGACGGCGAGGAAGCCGCCCACATCGAAGCCTTCCGGGATGGCGTCGGCTGCATCCCATCCATCCGGTTTGTCATCGGGTGGCACCAGGATGGCGACCGTGGTTGCGCCCGCGTTCAGGATCGCCTGCGATGCACGGTCAGCGTAATCCCAGCCCGGCGCATCACGGTCAGGCCAGATCAGTACGGATTTGCCCGCCAGCGGCGACCAGTCGGTCTTATCGACCGGTGCATTCGCGCCATGCATTGCCGTGGTTGCCACCACGCCGATGGCGATCAAGGCCTGCGCGCATTTTTCGCCCTCGACCAACACAACGTGACCAGCTGCAGCCAGCCTCGGCTGGTTGTACAGCGGGCGCGGATCGGGCGGAGCCATCTTGCGCCGCTTGGCATCCCACGGCCGGAATTCCTTCTTGCGCCCGGGCGGGTCGTAGCGGTACACGACCGCAATCAGTTTGCCGGTGGCATCGAAGTAGTCCCACTTGGCCGTGGCCGGGCCGAGATCATCAACCGGCGCTTCTTTCTTGGCGCGGCGTACCGGCACTGATTGCGAACGACCGATCAGATCGGCAGCCTCGTCGAGCACCCGGGGAAAGTCGGTGTGGACGTTGGCCCCGTGGTAAGCGGCGATCAAGGCAAAGATGTCACCGCCATCACCCGTGGCACGATCCGTCCAGAGACCAGCCTTCTCGCCTTCGAGCACCACCTCGAGGCTGTCGCCCGGACTGCCGAGGATGTCTCCAATCAAAAACTTGCCCCGACGCTTCTTTCCCGCCGGGAAAATCGTGGTGAGAACCGATTCCAGGCGTGCGATTAGTTCGGTGCGAATCTCGTCCCGCTCGCTGTCGTTGACGTTGCGCCGGCCCGATTCTCCCGCTGGTGATGTGTCATTGAAATCAAGCATCAGCAGCGCCCTCGTGTGATGTCTGCTGCGCAGCGATCCAGGCTTCCAGCTCGTTGGGTTTGAACCGAACCAATTTGCCGACGCGGTAATGCGGAATGCGACGCTCCTGTCTCTCCTTGGCTTGTGAGAGCCAATACGACGGCAGGTTGAACATCAGTGCCGCCTGGCGCACGTCGATCAGTTGCTCGCCAAGTACGTGATTCAAATTCGAGGTATTCATGCTTGGGTCCTCCAGCAGCGGTCTTGCCAGGCACACATCCGGCACTCGAAGTGGGTCGGATCATTGAAGGCGCGCGGCAGGAGGTCTCCCGCCTCGGTGGCCGTAATGACCTTCACCGCCCGATCCGACATGCGTTGGGCCAGGGCTGCGTCAAAGGGCACGGCCTCGGTGTAGATCTCCATCGTGTCGGCGTTGAGCGCCGTGAAGATCGCCGGGTGCTCGTGCAGTTCGAGATAGGCTTGGTAGATCGCCACTTGCGCGGCGTAGACGGGCTTGGCCACAGCGAGGCGGTTTTTCTCCAGCTCGCGCCATGACTTGTTGCCCAGACACTTGTTTTCCCAGAGCGCGGGATAGGCGAAGCCCGCTGGGCCGCCGACGATGACCCCGTCGATGTGGCCCTGCAGGCGGCCGTCAGCCACGGAGAAACCGAACTGCTCGCCGTCGGCCTTGCGGGTGCGCAGGTCGAAGCCCCCGTCCCTAAGCCATGCGACCATGCAGTCCTCCATGACGTGACCACGTTCGAAGATCCGCAGCATCCGGCCAGGGATATCGCGCCCGTGGTCGATGGGAGCCTTGGCGTATTCAAACTGCAGCGCACGTTCACAGGCCACACCCAGACGCGAGGCCCCGAGGTACAGGCGCTCGGACTGGCGGGCCCGAGCCCGCTGCATCCCGGCGTCGACCAAGACGGTGACCTGACCGGAGATGCTTGATGTGGAGTTGAAGTCGATCATGGCTTCCTCCCCTTCGGCTCTTCCCAGGGGAGGTCGTCCTCCAGATCCGCGAACGGGTTGGCCATAGGGTCGGGCGCAGGCGTCATGCCGCGTACCGGCGGGTGCTTGCTCGCCTCGTGGTGCGCGACCATTGCCTCGGTGTAGCAAGTGACGATGGCGTCGATCACTTGCAGCGCCTCGGCTTCGGAGTAGTCGCCCAGCGGCTTGGTAAACCCAATCTCGCCTGCTGCCTCGCCGAAGGCCTTGAGGCACTTCTTCATCGCGGCCAGTTCGACATCAGACGGATCGATCATGACGACCTCCTTGCTGTCGACGCGACCTTCCTTGACCCGCAGCCAGTTGCCGTACAGCGCGTGAAACGCGTTTTGGCAGCGTTGCGAGCAGAACACCCAGTCGATGGGATAGCGCCGGGGATTGCCGACACCGTGACGGTTGTCGGTGTGGCCGAATCCCCGGGCCTGTCGTTTGCAGACCCAGCATTTCATCGGCCTCCCTCACTGCGCCCAAGACGGCTTGCCGGTCACGGGTGCGCGTTGCGGAGCCGGTGCCTGATACGCAGGCGCAGCCGCCTGCGCCGGTGCGCCGGGACTTGCACTGCCTGAAGCCTTGGGCGGCACGCCCATCAGTTTTGCGTAGTCGGGGTGATCGGGCTCGACCGCGATCTTGACCACGTTGCGGTCTTGGCCCTTGCTATCCTTCTCAATGTCCACGCGGGCCAGAAACTCCAGGCCATCCAGTTCATGAAAGCCCTGGATGCGGCGCGCGGCGGCGGCCTGCGGGCTGTTGTCCTGCGGGTGGACGTTGCGGGCGCTGTTGAGCGCGGCGCGGATGAAGCTGCGCCCCATCTGACCCCAGGTCGGCCCTTTCTTGGAGTGCAGGCCGATGTTGCTCCACATCTTGCGCTTGGCATGATCACCGCCCGTGACGACGAACTCGGCGGCGAGGTAGATGGAGCCGGTTTCGAAGGACTCGGTGGCGTAACCACCGCCCCAGCCTTGTCCCGGGTCGTCATAACCACCGGGCTTGATGGTCATGCGCACTGGCACGACCGCGCCCTTGGGGATCAGGTCAAAGCCCGACTGTTGGGGATCGGCATCTTGGAAATCAAAATAGTTGGACGACATGGCGATTACTCCTTGGATTCGGTGGTGTTTTCTGTAGTGGGTGTGCCGCTGCTGCCGGGCATGGGCAATGGCGACTGGCCTGCGCACTTGGCGATCAGTGCGCCGAGATGCGGCGGCTCCAGCAGGTCGAGGCGACCGCTGCGGTCTTTGGCAGGAAAACCGTAGGGATTGACGGTGTGCGTGATGAAGGCTCGGTAGGCACTGCCGTCGTCGGCCTTGATCTCGGCCAGCGTCACGACCTCATCGACGATGCCGGGCAGCTCCAGACTGGTCTTGCTGCCTTCGATCTGCGGCACGAACACCTTGCGGTTGTAGTCATCGAGACGTTCGTCAAGGATGGCGACGAACACCACGTTCTTGCCGCGTGCGTGCTGCAGATGTGTCAGTGCGCCGATCATTTCCTGGCCAAGCAGGCCATATGCGGCGCGCAGATCGGGTTTGCCGCTACGGTCGCTGGTGGCACCGGGTTGCGTCTTGCACCATGCGAAGCACTGCCGGGACAGCTGCGTGATCGAGTCGAGAAAGAAGGTCTGGTAGCGGTCGAGCTGCATCGGGTTACCAAATTTCTCGATGACGTGGTCGTAATGCGCCTGCGAAAACGCGCTCTCCGGCGGCAGTGACCTGTCCGGGCCTGCGAGGAACACGAAAAAGTCGCGGCTTTCCGGCCACGAGGCCGGGCGGATGGTGTCGCCTGGCCAGTCGGCCACGGCGAGATCGCCCGCCTCGATATCGAGGAACAAGGTGGTGGCAGGGTCGAGGTCTTTGAGCCGGGTGGTCTTGCCGATGCCGGATTTGCCCAGCATCAGCAACTTCACACCTTTGCGCTCGGCCAAGCGCTGCTGTGCGGAAATGATCGGGAGGGACATCACGCCACCTCCTTCAGTTGTTCCGCGACCGCCGGATTCCAGAGGATCTGGTAGCCGCTGTGGCCGTTGCGCGAGTACGGCATGGCTTCGGCCCATGCTTCACCGGCCTCGGTCAGTTCCCACTCGTCTCGGTCGTTGCGGAACTGAAGGCCGCCGGATGCCAGCAACTGGTTCGTGGCCTTGGCTGAGCGACTCAGCAATTTGCCGAGCTGTGTGGCGTTGAGCGAGCAGATCGGCTCGTTGGCGGCAGGCAAAGCGCGGCGCAGCACTTCCGTGGTCAGGCCCGTGTTTTCCTGAATGCAGGTCAACGTGGCAGCCATTGCAATGCCGGTCTTGACGCCCGGTACCTTGGCGACCGCTTCGCCGATCAGCAGGATGGCGGTGACGCGATCTTGGGTTGGCGCGGGCAAGGCAGCCATCGTGGCGGCGGCGGAATACGTGCCTGTCTTGCGGATTGCAGGCAGCACTTCACCGGTGATCCAGCGCTTGAAGCGCTTGGCGGCATCCTTGGTGCTGCCGAGGATCAGGGCGTAAAGCCCCGACTCGTTGACGTGGTTTTGGCGTTGACGTCCACCCGCCGTAAGGGTCTCCAATTTTTGGAGATCCTCGGCATCGACGTGGGACTTAATCGCCTGAGACGGATTGCCCATCTCCAGCGCGTCGCAGACATCGGTGGCGTTGAACCACGGCTGCCCGAATTCATCGACCTGGACGCGCACGGCGTGCGCTTCGAACTGAAAGGGAATGATCGCGCTCATGATCAGCCCTCCCACGACACGTCGGCGATACGGTCGGCTCCACGCGCGGCACGTTTGCGTACCTCGGTGTGGAGTTCTTCCAGCGCGGTGCGGCGGCGACCGAGCGCCAGCGATTCCGCGTTGGCCGTCTGGATGGCAAAAGCCAGCTCGTCCACAGTGGCGGCATCAAGCGGGACAACGACGTCCTGACCGTCCGCGCGGCGATACCGGATTTCGTCAGGGAGGTGTTCGCCGTAGATGGACGGCAGCTGTTGACGCAGCGAGGCGATGAGATTGGTGCTCATGGTCATTACTCCGAATCGATGGAAAGGGTGAAAGACGGCTTGCCGGAATCCACGGTGCGAGCGGCGGCGAACTGCTGTTGCAAGGCAGGCGGCCAGTTCGTGAAGCGGGATTCGGAGACGGACAACTTGATGTCGAGGTAACCCTCGACCTTCTCGCCTGAGGCGACGATGCGTTCAGCGATCTCAGCCAGTTGCTTCTGATCCCAGCTGACCTTCTTGGGCAGCTCGTACTTCAGGTGCAGCAGGCCATCGCTGATGTGTGCGGTGCCGAAGTCACGGCCGGATTCGCGCAGCGCAGTGCGTGCCTGCTCGCCGTAGCACTGATCCAGTGCCGCATCGAACTTGGTGCGCGCCTTCTTCAGCCAGTCGATGGCTGCATCGAGGTTCTTGTCGATCTCATGTTTCTGCGCGGGCGGCAATGCGGCCAGTTGGCTGACCGACATCTCAGCGATGTCGGCAGGGAAGATGGTGATGTCATTCATCGCATCTCTCCTCAAACCGCCGCGCGTTCGGATGTCGAGTCGTGCAGCGCTTCGCGCTCAAACTCGAGGATCGCGTCGACCGGGTAGCCGACACGCTTGGACAGCTTCAGGTAGCGTGGACCGCGACCCTCACTGCGCCAGCGCTGCAAAGTCTTGGGGCTAACGCCCCAGCGTTGCGCGAGCTCGTTTTCGTTGAGCACGCGGCGATCACCGGGTGACATGGTGTTGATCGCCTGCTGTGGCGACCGGGGGATACCGCTGGTTAGTGTCTGCATGGAATGCTCCTGTGACGTTGTTGAGTAACAGGTGTCATTCCAAACTTCGGGTGGCGAACCTTTAAGGGACGCAATGGCGAACCACGACGGAACTCCAGGTTCGCCAATGGCCCAGTGCAGAAAAGCAAACGGCGAGCACATGGCTCGCCGTCATCGGGTGTGTCTGGAAGCAGATCAGGCGTGGGAGAAACCGAGCAATCGACGCTGCGCAGCCCAATCGCGCGGCAGTTGCTCTTGGCGGCCACGCAAGGTGTGCAGATTCAAGTGGCGTGGCTGACGTCCTTCGAATATCGCCTCCACGATATCGGGGGCCAGCATGGTCATGCGCAAGACCTCGGCAGCCCAGCCCGGCTCCACTTTCATGGCGTGCGCCAAGTCCGTTGTCGTCGAGTAGGTGCCATCGTCGATCAAGCGCTTCCAGTAGAAGGCCTTGCCCAGCGTTTTGATCATCGGCACATCGAAGCCACCGATTCGGTCCGCGATATCGGGGGCTGGCGGTATCAGCAGCTTCCGGTTCTGGCGGCGCTTGATCGTCAGGGGCACCAAGGTGACCCGCTGCCCCTCGCTGACATAACTTCGCGCCTCGGCTCCAATCTCGATGCGGACGGCGCGCTGGCGCTGGTGGGTCGTGGCATTCATGCCAAAGCCTCCTCGACACGCTCTTGGGACTCTTCGATCAAGGGATGCGTGCTGATGTCCGCACCGAATCCGATCCAACCGTCCTCCCGCCAAACGATATCCAGGCCGTGCCCGTGTAGTTGCACGCGTTCGATCAACAGCCGTGTGATCCGTTGCTGCTCAGCGGGGAACAGTTGCGACCACACGTCACCGATGCGCTGCATGGCGACCACCACCTGTGCCTCGTCCAGCGTCGACCCCGCCGGATGCTGCTGGCAGGATCTCCACACTGCGATCAGCATTTGCGGCGATGAGAGCGCAGCATGAATTTGCGCCAACACGGCATCTTCGATCTCGGCGGCAGGCAGGTGGCCCACGTCCGGGGTATGCGGAGCCAGGCTGGCACCTGCGTTGCGCCGCTTGTGCAGGTAAGGCACGTAGTAGCGGTACTGCCGACCGTTTTTCTTCTTGACGAAGGAGTGCAGCATGCGTTGGCCATCCGGGGCGAAGAGAAGTCCCGCCAGCAGTGCCGGATGCTTGGCTCGGTGTTCGCGCGGTGCCTGCTTTCGCCTCTCAATGAAGGCATGTGCCGCGTCCCACAATTCTTGAGAAATGATGGGATCGTGCTGGGCCGAGTACCACGTCTCGTGATTACAGATTTCACCGAGGTAAATGCGGTTACGCAGCAAGGTAAAGAGGTACTGCTGATCGATGCTGCGCCCCAATCGCTCCCGGCCGGACTGGGTGACCCATGCCTTGGTGGTATGCCCTTCGATTTCCAGTTCGCGGACGAGTCGCGCAGCCGAGCCATGCTCGGCGTAGCGGCGGAAGATGTCACGTACCAACGCAGCTTCATGGTCGTTGATGACGAGCTTGCGTTCAACCACGTCGTATCCGAGCGGTGGAACTCCGCCCATCCACATGCCCTTGGCCTTGCTGGCGGCGATCTTGTCGCGGATGCGTTCGCCCGTGACCTCGCGTTCGAACTGCGCGAATGACAAAAGGATGTTGAGCGTCAATCGCCCCATCGATGTGGTTGTGTTGAACTGCTGCGTGACAGAGACAAAGGAGACGCCGTTGCGGTCGAAGACCTCGACCAGCTTTGCGAAGTCCGGCAGGCTGCGCGTGAGGCGGTCGATTTTGTAGACGACCACGGTATCGATCTTCCCCGCCTCGATGTCGATCATCAGTCGGCGCAACCCGGGCCGTTCCATGTTGCCGCCAGAGTAGCCGCCGTCGTCGTATCCGTCATCGACGGCTATCCAGCCTTCATGCCGTTGGCTTGCAATGAAGGCCAATCCTGCATCACGCTGTGCCTCGAGGCTGTTGTATTCCTGATCGAGGCCTTCGTCAGTGGATTTGCGGGTGTAGACGGCGCAGCGCTTCTTTGGCGTGACTGCGGGAATCTGGTTTCGACGCACAGAGCTCATGCTGCCCCCTTCTTCGAAGCTGGTGCCTTCAAACCAAAGAACACCGGGCCTGACCAATGGCTGCCTGTGATGCGCTTGGCCACAGCGGACAGGCTCTTGAAGCGTTGCCCCTGGTACTCGAAGTCATTCGATCCGCGCACCAGCACACGATGTTCAATGTCGTCGTAGATGCGTGTCAGGACGGTACCGGGCAGTAGGCGTTGGCTATCGCCGCGCAGTTGCTTGGGCAAGATGCCGGTTTCCCCAACCTCCTCGAGCTTCTTACGCAGTGACGGTTTCAAACCACCAAACGCACGCTCTTGCATCCGGTAGGCCAGGCGACTTTCCAGCCAGACCCGATGGTGGTGATTCGGCCGTTCATCGAAATGGTCGTCCCAGAGAGCCCAAAGATCATCCATCGAAAGATGGGGAATAGCCGCGACGCGGGCGGCGACTGAGGCGGGCGTTGGTGAGGTTGCGTGTGCTGTCATGGGCGAACTCCGTTGTTGTGATCGGGGTTCGCATTCACGCGCTGTTGGCCGGGGAAGCCAAGGCAAACCTGCTCGCTGTTTTGGGGGATGTCGCGCGATTGGCGGGCACGAAGGCGCAGCAGCGCGGCAGCCAACAGATCAGCGATTTCTTGATGCCCGTGCCGTGGCCGGTCAGGTGATGTGCAAATGGAGATAGGTTCGATTTCTGTCATGGCAAGCGTTCCGATGGAAAACGCTGCTCATGCTAGAAACCAAGGGCACTTCGCGTAACGTGATTTAGCGTGAGTGCGCGGGTTTGGCGCTATGTCTCTTTGGGCCTATACCAAGCCGCGCGCTGGCCATTCACTTCCCGATACCGAAGCTCGAAAAGGCGGGATTCGTGCACGACCTGCCGCCAACTGCTGCACCCATACTTGGCCGGCAGTTGATCGGGATACCTTTCTGCAATCCATCGTCCAGCAGTAGCGACCGGCGTCCACTCGTCGACAGCCAACTGATCTGCCGCTTCACGCAATGCG
Organism: Thiomonas bhubaneswarensis; assembly: GCF_001418255.1. GTDB lineage: Bacteria > Pseudomonadota > Gammaproteobacteria > Burkholderiales > Burkholderiaceae_C > Thiomonas > Thiomonas bhubaneswarensis. The sequence continues at coordinate 1,396 of NZ_LIPV01000009.1, read as the reverse complement.
CGAACAATTCCGGCTGCGGGCCAATCCACCGAGCCATCCGGCGCTATGCCGTTGATCACCAGATCGCGGAAGGCATCGGACTGGGCAAACTCCGCCGCCAGACGACGGGCCTGATCCATGTGCTCCGCCCAGCCTCGCAGTTGCTCAAAGTGTTGATCGACGCGACTGTAGGCCGCGACCAAGGACTCTTGCGCACCACGGCATCCGTCCAGACTCCAAAGGTCGTGCTGGTCGATAAAGTGGTGCACCAGGTTGTTCCGCAGCAGAACTATTGATCCAGCCGCATGAAGTTTGAACTTTTCGGTGATCCCGGAGTCAGAGCGTTATGGACAAAGAAGACGCTCGCTACCAGAAGCTTGAGCAGCTGCACGAGAGGCGCAAGCAAGTCGTGCGGTTGCATGTGAGGAGCGTGCCGGTGATGCAGATCGTTGCGCTCACGGGTTTGAGCTACCCGACGGTGCGTAAAGCCATAGATCTGTTCGCTGCTGGTGGCTGGGCGGCCCTCAAGCCTGCAGCGCGTGGGCGCAGTGCAGGCCAAGGCCGCCTGCTCAAGCCCGAGCAGGAAGCGTTTGTTCGGCGCACCATCTGCGACAAGCGCCCCGAGCAGTTGAAGATGGAGTTCGCGCTGTGGACACGCGCAGCGGTCATGCAGTTCATCGAGCGCGAGTTCGGTGTGAAGCTCTCCATTCGTGCCACCGGTGAGTACCTGCGGCGCTGGGGCTTGACGCCGCAAAAGCCCATCAAGCGCGCCTACGAGCAGCGACCTGAGGCCGTGCGGCAATGGCTCGAGCACGAGTACCCGGCCATCGAGCGTCGCGCCAGGGCCGAGGGCGGAGAAATCCACTGGGGTGACGAGACCGCGCTGGTCAACACCGACGTGCGCGGCAGGAGCTACGCCCCGCGCGGCAAGACCCCGGTGACGCTGGCCGTGGGCGGCACGCGCCAGAAGCTCTCCATGATCTCCACCGTCACCAACCGGGGGCGGGCGAACTGGATGATCATCGACGGTGCTTTCAACCACGAGCGGCTCATCGAGTTCTTCGAGGCGCTGGTGGCCGATGGCCGCAGGCGCGGTCAGAAGGTCTTTCTCATCCTGGACAACCTGGGCGTGCATCACTGCAAGCCCGTCAAAGCCTGGCTGGCCGAGCACCAGGCCGCCATCGAGGTGTTCTACCTGCCCAGCTACAGCCCCGAGCTCAACCCCGATGAGCGGCTCAACGCCGACCTCAAGCACGCCATCGGCACCAAGGTGCCTGTGCGCACCAAGGCCAAGCTGCACGCTGCCGCCAACGAGCATATGGCCTTCGTCGCAGCACACCCCGAACGCGTGCGCTCCTACTTCCAAGACCCCTTCGTCAGGTACGCAGCTTGAAAACTTCAGCGTGCCGGATCAATA
>NZ_LIPV01000008.1 GCF_001418255.1 Thiomonas bhubaneswarensis | reverse complement strand
CTCGGCGCATCGGCGACGCCGCGGCCGAACTGCTGCAGGCCATCGTCCACCAGCGCTACAAGCATCGCCGCTCCATCGTCGTGACCTCCAACCGCGTGGTGCAGGACTGGGGCTGCTACCTCGGCGACGCCACCATGGCCACCACCATCCTAGACCGCCTCATGCACCGCGCCACCATGCTCGAGTTCGAGGGCCGCAGCTACCGCCTCAAGGAGGCCGCCGCGCGCATCGCCGTCACCGCCGATGCCTCATAATCCACCCGTCCTGCATGGGGGAGTTTGACCGGCCACAAGTGGGGGAATTTGAAGTGGCCATCGGGGGCTGCGCGACGCGGCGATCGGCCCGGCGTTCATCGCGCCGGGCAGTCCCTGGCAGAACGGCTTCGTCGAAAGCTTCAACGGCAAGCTGCGGGACGAGCTGCTGAACCGCGAATGGTTCCGCAGCCGCGCCGAGGCAAAGGTGCTGATCGAACGCTGGCGGCAGTTCTACAACGAACAGCGACCGCACAGCGCCCATGGTTACAAGCCCCCGGCGAGCGTTCGCCGGAACTGGTCGGAACCCGATACCATCAACCCCGGACTCACTGCCTGATTGGCTACAAGTTCCATACTCAGGTCAGTACCAGGCCGAGCATCCGCCCATCATCAGCCGCGAACTGTGGGACAGCGTCCACGCAATCCTGGAGACGAATGGCCGAGTGCGGGACAACACGAAGCGGGCCAAGGTTCTCTATCTGCTCAAGGGCGTCGTGTTCGGCAACGACGGGCGCGCACTGTCGCCGTGGCACACCACCAAGAAGAATGGCCGGCGCTACCGTTACTACGTGCCCCAGCGGGACGCGAAGGAACATGCGGGCGCCTCGGGTCTGCCGCGACTGCCTGCCGCAGAACTCGAATCGGCGGTGCTCGATCAACTGCGCGCGCTCCTGCGTGCCCCGAATCTACTCGGCGACATGCTGCCGCAAGCGATCAAGCTTGATCCGACCCTGGACGAAGCCAAGATCACCGTGGCCATGACCCGGCTCGACGCGATTTGGGATCAACTGTTCCCGGCGGAGCAGACCAGGATCGTGAAACTGCTGGTCGAAAAGGTGATCGTGTCGCCCAACGACCTCGAAGTACGACTGCGCGCCAACGGCATTGAGCGCTTGGTGCTGGAGCTGCGTCCCGAGCCGGTCGAGCAAGTTGAGGAGGCCATGGCATGAGCGACATCCGCATCCAGAAGACCGGCGAGCCGGACATCGTTGAGGCGAGTGATGGCCGGCTGACCCTGTCCGTGCCGATCCAGATAAAACGGCGCAGTGGCCGCAAGCTGGTTACCTTGCCAAACGGCGAAACTGCGCCAGTCAGGCCGTGGGACGTGGCTCCGACCTCCATCCAGCTGGCGTTGGCCAAGGGCCACCGTTGGCTGGCCATGCTGGAATCGGGGGAAGCGAAGTCCTTGAAGGAGATCGCCACGCGGGAAGGAATCGACAACAGCTACGTCAGCCGCATGGTCAACCTGACCACGCTGGCGCCCGACATCGTGGCGGCCATCTTGGACGACGTTCTGCCGAACCACATCACGCTGTTTGATCTGGCGGTCGATCCACCGGCGCTGTGGGATGAGCAGCGAGCGCGGGTCGGGCTTTGACCCGTTTCACCCCACCACTGATGACCAGGGTCCACCAGCGGGCCAGTGTTGCGGGTAGTCGGCTTCAGCGTTCGCCGCCGCGATGACTGGAAGCAGGAAATCTCGAAGCGATGCCACGACGGCCTCCAGGCGCAGCGCTTCGAGTCTGTTCTTTCCCAGAAACGCCTGCCACTGCGTCTGCTTTTGCGCATCCTGCGCAAAACCATCCGTCAGGCCAAAGGGGATGTCCGGGGGCAACGTCGTTTTGCGTCGATCGAAGGTTGCCCGAATCGCGCGTCGCAGAGTGTCGCCGTCAAATTCGGTGTACCGCGACAAGATCCAAAGGTCGAAGTAATCCTTCATCCGGCTGTTGGCGATACCCAGCGAGGCCAACGCCTCCAGCTTTTCTGCCACCACGGTGTAGCGCGGATAGACGCGCAGTTTCGGTGCCGCGAACTCCGACAGCATCACGGGGTACTGGACATCTTCCGGCCCTGGTGTGACGGCATCGCCGAAACCGATGTCGACCTGAATCGGGCAGCGTGCTCCATCGATCAGTCCGAGCAAGGTGACGCGCACGCCGGCGTAGTTGGCCTCCTTGCGGATCTCCGCCGCTTGAACGGTGTCCGGTCGAAACGTAACACCGTCGTCAGTCTCCATCGCGCAGACTTCCTTGAAGACGGCCTCCAGGTGCGGCAACTCGGCCGAACCAAAACCCAGAAAGTCCGCATCCCGCGTCGGCCGGTGCGGGATGTCGAACCACAAGTCGAACAGCAGTGCGCCTTTCAGCAGGAACTGGTCGGCATGGGGCGAGACGCTGAGCCGGTACAGCAGCCGCTCAAGGGCGTAGCGGGTCAAGACCAGATTGAAGTCTTGGCGGGTCTCGCGGGCGCGGGTGAGCAGGCGAGCCCGCACCGAAGCGGCCGTGTTGCGCTGGTTCATGACAGGCTTTCCATGTAGGAGCGCATCACATTGGCCACTCGGCAAAGCGATGCATAGCGCCAGAGTTCGTCCATGCTCACGCGCTTGGCTCGCCAGGCTTCCTGCAGGGCTTCCATCGCGACATCAAGGCCGATCTTGTTGCGGAACTTGAAGCAGTCGGCCACGGTCCGGGCGACGTTGGTCACGCGCACGGTCACGCCATCGATCTGGTGCTCTTCAATCCCATCGGTCAGCGCAGCGCCGGAGAAGCGCACGATGCGCAGCGGCGGATAGTCCATCTTCGGTGCACGCGCCTTGTTGGGAATCGCCAGCCAGACCTCGAATGGCGACTGCGTGGTGAGGTCGTGCACCCGCAGTGCTGACAGCAGGCAGACGATGGCTTGCGGGTGTTTGCGGGCCACCTCGGCCAGCGTGCCATGCTCGGATACGCTGCGATCGGGACGGGCATACAGACCGCGACCCACGCGGACGAGCAGGCCCTGCCGAACCAGCCGCGTGAGGGCGACACTGGGCAGACCCAGCGCGTCGAGATCTCGCGGGCGTATGAGGCCGCGCTGGGCGGCGAGATCGAGAATGGTCTGGTGTGAAGTTTCCATGCCACCATGATGTTGCATTACGTCGGTAGTTGTCAATATATACCGACAAAACACAACCAATGCGGTTTCCTTTGCTCCACGATGCTGCAATCCAACCGCTTGATTCGTCCGCGCGTAACTCTTTGATCTGTATGGCGCTGACTTATGGCCTTTGCGGACTTCGGGCCAGTTCCGGGGAGCGAGGCCGGAGCGAGGAATGGCCAGGAGAGAGTGGAATGTGGCCCGGAACGGGCTGATCGGCTGATCGGTGCAGTCCGCAGGCTTCCGCAGGAACCTCCAAGAACACGCGGGAACCGGTGCGATCGGGCAAGAAAAAACCCCAACCGAGAACGGTTGGGGTTTCATTATTGGTGGAGCCGGGGGGAATTGAACCCCCGTCCGCAAATACTCCACAGCAGGATCTACGTGCTTAGTAACGCCTTTTGGTTTTAACCCCTATGACGCGGGTGTACGCGCTTCATTTGGGGCGATCCACTGAGTTTAGGGCTGAATCGCGTGGCGAAATTCAACTCGAGCCAATGTGTATGACCTCGCAGGTGTTGCCACCCCGGCCCATCGGCCAACCGTTGCGAGGCTCACCGGTATTAAGCGGCGAGGGCGTACGAAGAATCGTTCGCAGTTACTTAGTTTCCAGTGTTTTATCGAGCGTACTGGGGCTCGGCATGCACCTGTCTGCTTTGCTATCCACGTCGAAACCGGGTCGGCCCCATGGAGTACTCATTGTACGGCGACACCCGGTTGAGTGCCGCTATGTTCAGGATATGAAGTCAAGAGTCAGGAAATCAAGGGGGTGGTGAATGATGGCGTCTGCGCCCCAATCGTTGGGAGAGCTTGGGCCGCAGTAGCCGTAAGCGGCGGCGATGGATCGCATGCCTGCGGCCTGGGCCGATTGAATGTCGCGGAGATCGTCACCCACATAGACACAATCGGCTGGCTCGACGTTCAGCGCGGCAGCGGCGTGCAAAAGGGGGTCAGGCGCGGGTTTGGGTTTTGCCGCGGTGTCGCCACTGACAATGCAGCCGGGGGGCGCTGGCCACGGGAGTTGCGCGACGAGAGGTTGCGTGTAGGTACTGAGCTTGTTGGTGACGATGCCCCAGGGCAGGGCACGCTCATGGAGTTGTTCGAGCAACGCGAAAACGCCATCGAACAGATCGGTTTCGACGCGTATGGCCTCGAGGTAATACGCCAGGAAGTCGTCTTTTAGCTGGTTGTAGCGCGCATCGCCGGGCGCAACCTGCATGCCGACGCCCAGCAGACCGCGCGCGCCGTGCGAGGCCATGGGGCGCAAGGCATCGAGGGGCATGGGGGGCAGGCCGTGATCGGCTCGCACCCGGTTGAGCGCCGCGGCCAGATCGGGGGCAGTATCGGCCAATGTGCCGTCGAGGTCGAACAGACAGGCCCGCACGGGGCGTCCGCTCTTCATTGCGCGGGGCGGCGCAAGGCCATGAGGTAGTTGACGCTGGGATCTTGTGTGATGCGGAACTTCTGGGAGAGGGGTTGGTATTCGAGCCCCGCGATATCGGCCACTTCCAGCCCGTAGCGACGGCCCATGGCGGCCAGTTCCGAGGGTTGAAGGAATTTGGCGAAGTCGTGCGTGCCTTTGGGCAGCAGCTTCATGATGTATTCCGCGCCAAGGATGGCGAAGAGGTAGGACTTGGCGTTGCGGTTGAGGGTAGACAGGAAAACCCATCCGCCCGGGCGAACGAGGGTGGCGCTGGCCTGAACGATGGAGGCCGGATCGGGCACGTGTTCGAGCATTTCCATGCAGGTCACGACGTCGAATTGCGCGGGCGCCTCCTCCGCGTATCGCTCTGCGCTCACAAGCCTGTAATCGATCTCGAGTTGGGCATCCAGCGCATGCAGGCGTGCAACCTGCAGCGAGGCATCGGCCAGGTCGATGCCGGTCACTCTGGCACCGGCACGCGCCATCGATTCCGAGAGAATGCCACCGCCGCAGCCGATGTCCACGACCGATTTGCCGTGCAGATCGACGTGGTCGCGAATCCACTGCAGTCGGTGCGGATTGAGTTGGTGCAGGGGACGGAACTCGCCGTTTTCGTCCCACCAGCGGTGGGCGAGGGCGCTGAATTTATCGATTTCTTCGGGGGCGACGTTGTGATCGATCGGGTTCATGGACGGCATGGGCCAAGGCGTGGCCCTCACTGAAACTTGACGAGCCTGTAGTAGAGCATTCCCAGTAATTCGTGCACCACGCGCGAGGTCTTCTCCAGGGCGCTGATCTGCGGCGTCAGCATGTCCAGGGGTTGGATGGGAAGCGCCTCGAAGTCTACCGGCCAGGCGCAGATCGCCACGCCTTCGTGGGCAAAGGCCATCAACGCACGGGGCATGTGGTCTGCAGACGTGATGAGGTAGCGACGCGCGGGAGGTGTGTGCAATAGTCGGTCTCGCAGATTCACCGCCGTCTGAAAGGTGGTGCGAGAGGCGGTGTCCAGCGTGATGCGCTGGCGGGGAAAGCCCATTTGTTCGGCCAGCGCGCCCATAAGGTTGGCTTCGCGCACGGCCTTGCCCCAGCCGCCGGAGATCAGAAGGGAACTGTCTGGCGTGCGCTGCGCGAGTTGGACTGCGGCAATGAGGCGTTTGAGGCTGGCTGTCTTCAGGGCGGTGTAGTCCTGCGCATCGGGTGGGTTGCCGTCAACGCCACCGGCGAGTACCACAAACACGGCGCCCGGCGGAGGAGCAGGGCAGGTTTGAGCCTGACGTGCGCGCTGTTCGAGCGCGCCCAGCGCGAGGTTGGCGAACAGCGGCATGCTGGACAGCACGAACAGCACGGTGATGGCATAGGTCAGCCATCTCAGACCCAGCGGCGGACGCCGCCAGGTCACCAGCGCGGAAAGCACGACCAGGCCGAAAGCCGTCAGCCCTACCGGCGAAAACAGCAGTTCGAGGGTGAGTTTCAAGGGCGTCAGGAAAGCGCAACCGAGGCTGCAGCGGAGGCGGGCAGTCGGGCCCAGTCGAGGTAAACCTTCTCGTCACCTTCGACCCAGACCTGACGCGAGAACAGACGCTCGGCTCGCTGCCGAGCAGCTCGGCTCATGGCCGCAACGGTGTCGCGGTCGCAGAGGGTGAGCATTTTCGCGTTCAGGTCGTCCACGTCGGCTGAGGTGAAAAGCAGGCCGGTGACACCATCATCGACGACTTCGCCGCAGCCGCCGATGCGCGGCGCGATCACGCAGCGGCCAGCGGCCATGGCCTCGCGGGCCGAGAGCGGAAACGATTCGCGCGTGGAAGACAAAACGAATACGTCGAGCAGAGCGAGATGCGAGGGAATGTCGCGCTGCATGCCGGCGAAGATCACCGTGTCTTGAAGACCGAGGCGCTCGACCTGCGCCTTGGTCTGATCGAGCAGCGGCCCGTCACCGACGATGAGCAGACGCGCCTCGGGCTGACGCTGCACGACCTTGGAAAACGCCTCGACCAGGTAGTTGTGACCCTTTTCTTCGGACAGACGGGCGACGATGCCGAAGATCAGGTGCCTGCCGGGTTCCAACCCGTACTGCCGGGCGAAATCGGCGGTTCGAGTGGCGGTGGCAAAGCGGTCGAGGTCGATGCCGCTGTGGATGACGGTGGACTGCTTCGCGGGCAGGCCGTGCGCCAGCAGGCGGTTGCGCTCGTAGTTCGACTCGAAAATGATGAAGTCCGCGCTCTTTCGGAGGATGCGGCCCGCCCACTTGAAATTCTTGGGGTTGTGAATATTGTGGATGGTGGTGACGATGGGCACCCGGCGCCCTGTGGCGGCCACGCGGTAGCCATAGGGCGTGACGCGCAGTGCCGCATAGGCCACCATGGAGGAGCGCACCGATTGCGGCGCGACCAGCTCGATGCCTTCGCGCCTGACGACTTCGCGCAATTGCCTAAGCGCCCGCATGAACTGGGAGGGCGAGCTGAAGTGGAAATCGATGTCCACATGAATGGCGCCCTTGCCGATCAGTTCGTTCAGCAGCACGCCGTCGGTGGTGGCGACATAGACAATATGGCCTTTGGCGGTGAGGTCTTCGGTCAGGGTCAGGACATCGGACTGCACACCACCGATGCCGAACGGCTCGGTCATCAGATACAGAATCTTCATAGCTTCGTGGCCTCGTAGGAGGTGCTGGGTTTGAGATGCTTTTGCGCAAAGCGGCGGGTGCGCCGGGCATGGAGCAGCTGGTGAATCGGATCGAAGGCCCCGGCGAGCTTCAGGCGGAACTGGGCCTCGTCGTCACGGTCGGTGATTTCGGTGCGCCTGAGCTGGAACAGATCGGCGTTTGCGTGGTTGACACCGGGCGCGACACTGACCGCCGCCGCATAGCCCGCCTGTCGCACCAGCGCCAGTTCGCGCGGGCCAAGGTCGCCTGATGGATAGCAGAAAAACGGCACCGGCGCTTGGATCTGCGCGGCGATTTCGGCCCGGCTCAGCTCGATCTCTTGCTGCGCGAGTGAGTCGCTGATGGTGGGCAGGTAAGGATGGGTGCGGGTATGCGAGCCGATGCTGATGCCTGGGGTTCGTGCCAGGCGGCGCACTTCGTCCCAGTCGAGATGCAGCCGCTGCTCACCAATGTCGCCATAGCGCGGATGGCTGAGCGCCTTATCGCAGAACTGGGTGGTGACAAAAATGGTGGCCGGAATGCGATGGCGCTCCAAAATGGGCGCGGCTGCGGTGAGATTGTCGAGATAGCCATCGTCGAACGTGACGGCGAACATGGGCTCGCGCAGAGGCCCGGCACGAAGGGTGCGCAACCCTTCCTCGAGGCTGACGACCTTGTGCGCGGCCAGTTGCTGCATTTGCCGCTCGAAGCGCTCGGGCGATACGGTGAGCTGGTCGTAGGCTGGCAGCCGGGCGACCCGGTGATACATGAGGATGCGAAGCCCCGGGCTGAGCGCATTGCGCAGCTTGGCATAGGGGAGTAGCGCGGTGGCAAGGAGGCGACGCATGACTTACTCCGCCGAGGCGACCCGAGCCGGTCGTGGGGATGTCGGCAGCCCCAGAGCCTGCTGGTGAAGCCGGTTGTAGGCCTCTGCGGTGCGCGAGACGTCGAATCGGGCGATGACCGTCTCACGCGCGCGCTCCCCCAACCGGCGGCGCAGGGCTGCATCGTGCAGCAGGTTTTCGAGGCGGCGGGCAAACTCCGGTACGTCGCGCGCATCGACTAGCAGGCCGTTGTCGCCATCGACGACGACATCGGGGATGCCGCCCACACGGGTACACAGCACCGCCTTGGAACTGGCCATGGCTTCGAGCAGAGCGATGGGCAAGCCCTCCCAGTGAGACGACATCACGAACACGTCCATCGCCGCGACCAGCCGGGGAACGTCGGTGCGCATGCCGGTGAAGATCACGCAGTTCTGCAACCCGAGGTCTTTGACCTGCTGTTTGAGCGCATCTAGCAGGTCGCCCGTGCCGACTACCAGACAATACAGCGTGCCGTCGCGCACCTGCGGGAGTTGGGTCAGCGCTTGAAACAGGTCGCCATGCGCCTTCTGCTCGTGCAGCCTGCCGACGATGCCGATGAGCAGCCTGTCCTCCGGCAGCCCGAATTCGGCGCGCACACCTGCACCCGAAAAACTCGAGAACTTCTGCAGATCGATGCCATTGGGAATGGAGACCAGCTTGCGCTGCGGAATGCCGTCGCGCGTGGCCAGCGTTTGCGTGACCTCCTCGCTGCAGCCAACCACCGCAGTGCTCAGGCGGGCGAACAGCCGGTCGATCAGCTTGCGGCCCGCGCCTTTCCAGGGATTGACGATGTTGTGCACCGTCGAGAACACCGCAGGAACCCCAGCCAACCTTGCCGCAAGACGGCCATAGGTGTCGGCGGTGAACAGGTGCGTATGCACCACCGCCGCCTTCTCCCGTTTCAGCCAGGAGGCGACTCGAAACACCAGACCCAGATCGAATTTACCCTTGCGCCCGAAAATCACCACGGGCACACCCAGGCGCTCGAACTCCTGCTCCAGAGGGCCGCCCTTGATGAGGCAGACGATCGCATAGCGGTAGCCCGGAATACGCAAGCGCACTAGATCGACCAGGAGCATCTCCGCACCATCGCGGGGCAGCTCGTCGATCATGTGGACGATGAGGGGAGGGCTTTCAGCGTGGCTTGGCATGGGTCTTGTACGGGGAAAGGGCTGCATTGTTGGGACGGATCAAATGCGCAATGGCGGCGATGTAGATCCAGAGATAAATGTCCACCGCAGTATCGATGACGTGGGTTCCAAACATATTCACGCCGACAAGACCAGCCACCAGCGTAATGCCGCCAAGGCCGATGATGCGGTCGATATCCACCGTACCCGTGCGGTAGAGACCCCAGCCACGAAGCGCCAGCGCGCCGAGGATCAACAGCAGGGTGATGAGACTCGGCAATCCCATAGTAGACGCCGCGTAAAGAAACATGTTTTGATTATCGGTGGCGCCGCCCGTCGAGCCATCGTAAAAACCAGGAACGTAACTTGGAACGAGGCTGTGGAACTGATCGAACCCTTTGCCGAAAATGGGCGACTCCTTGGTCATCTCGATGGCTGCGTCCCACAGCAGGAAACGCGAATCGGCACTTTTGTCGATGGTCGATCCAGGCGCACGATCTTGATAGGTCTGATCCACCCGGGCTTTCATCGAATTGGGCACCAGAGAGGGAATGAAAAAATAGATCGAGCCGATGACGAGCAGCACCAGGACAAAGAATTTCTTGCTTTTCACGAAAGACAGTGTGAACAACTCCATCGCAAATGCGAGATAGGCACCGCGCGAGAATGCCGCAAGTAGCACTCGGAGCCCGATCAGAAGAATCGGCGCCATGCGCCAGGATTTCCATTTGGGAAAATAATAGGCGCCGTAAGCCAAAATGGGAGCCAGCGCGTAGATGGTTTGTGCAGCGAATTCGTTGGGCTGCCCGATGGGGCCCAAGAGCCTCGATTTTTCAATACTGCTGGCTCCGCGGCTGAACCACCATTCCTGGATGCCGTAGAGAAACACCACGGTGGCAGAAAACATCATGTAAACGATGAATCTGCGCGCCATGTTCTTGTCTTGAATCAGGTTAACCAGAAGAAAAAAGATGATGAACTGATCGAAAAATCCGCGAACCGATAGCAGATAATTCCAGATGAAATTGTGCAGGCCGATATGAAGAATCGCAGTAAATACGGAGATCACGCTGAACAAGAACCACAGACCGACAAGTCTTGTAAACGGATAAGGATTGAACAGTTTTCTGCGATTCTTGAAGCTGTGAATCATCCAGAACGCAATCAGAAATAATTCGAGAAGATTGGTGCCGTTGACGCCGGGCGCAACCAGAAAAGGATAGAGCTTGCTCAACGGGTAATAAATCGCCACCAGAGCCAGAAGTGGCTCTGGGCCTTTGCGCAATTGCACCAGAAGCAGAATTCCGAAAATCAGGGCAAAGCCGTAAAGGCCGATTTTTCCGGGATGCAGCTTGAAGACGACGATGCTCAATACAAACAGCGCCGGTACCGCGAGCAATCGGAGCGTCGAATAAAGCTCTTTCCCCGCCCAGTCTGCCGATTCGGTGGCATCCGAAACCGGGGGCGGGGTCGTCGGCACCCTGCGGTTGCTCACGACGCCGGGCTTTTGTCGGGGATGCGGGGTTGTTACGCTCATTGGACGACCCTCCTCGCTACGCTCGACTCCCCGAGGGAGTGGAGCGCCACCTTCGGGCGGCCGTGGAGTGGCGCTCATGGCTGTTGGCGGGGCACGCCTTTGACCCGGGCATAGAGTTGGTGATAGGCGGCATTGCCGATCAGTAGCTTGGCCAGGGTTTTCGCTTGTGACAAGGTCCGGGCACGCAAGAGGGTGAAGGCATCGGCTCGGGCGTAGGCCAGAACGGTGGCGTCGGAGGTGCTGTCACGAATGGCCAGACGCGGCAGTACGTCAGCGTGGAGCGAATTCTGCGGACTCAGTACGCCGATGTCCGAGCCGTGGAGCAACGGATAGCCCGCGTCATGTGCCATGCGCAGGCAGCGGTCGTCGTAGCGTCCGCCGGGGAAGGACATCTGCCGAATTGCCGTCTGAAGCTCTTGCGTAAGTCTGGAGTGCGATTGCCGCAGTTCTGCCTGCAGCGCGGCATCGGGCAGATCGCTGAGAAAACGGTGGGTCTGGCCGTGGCCGCCCACGACCATGTCGTTGCGGGCTAGTTCACGCACCTGATCCCAGGTGCAGAATCCCGGCCTCTGGCCGATGAAGTCGGTGGTGACGAAGAACAGTGCGCTGAGCCCGCGTTTTTTCAGCAGAGGCAAGGCGAGTTCGGCGTTGCTGGCGTAGCCGTCGTCAAAGGTGAGCAAAACCCCTGTGGGCGTGGCAGCACCAGGACGCTCGAGCTCTAGCGGATGCACTACCGGAATGCCAGCGGCAAGGATCAGGTCGAGTTGACGGGCGAAGGCCTCGGTCGAGATGGCGTAGGGGCGGTCGATCGGGTCGATCGCCAGACGCTGGGCCTCGGAAGCGTACAGCCCGTGATACATCAGGATGCTCAGCCGCTTCATGTCTTTTCCCATTTCGCGTCGGCACGACCCTGCACGAATCGCAGCAAGGCCAGCATGGCCGCGGCATTCATGTCGACAAAGACCTGCGCAAAGCTGACGAATTTGTTGCGGCGCAGCGTCGGCGCCCAGTAGCCAGCTGCAGCCAGTAGATAAAACGCCACCTGGGCCAGAAAGGCCAGACGATAGAACGGCGCCGAGAGCAGGGCGCTGGTCAGAAGGGTGATGACGAGGGCGTAGGGCACGACAAGACGGAACACCTTGTGCGACAGAAACTGGAACCATACCGGGTTCTGCGCCGGGTTGAACAGCCAAAAATTTCTCGAAAAGGTCTGGAAATTGCCCGTCAGCGTCCGGATTTTGCGTTTTTGCTCCGCGGATGACTCGGTCTGCAGCACATCGTAGACATGGGCCTGCGGCTCCAGCAGCGTGCGCTTGCCCATGCGGGTGATGCGCATGGGGATCTCGAAATCGTCGAGGATGGTGTCGGGCGGAATCGGCGAAAAGTCGCGGGTGCGAATCGCGTAGAGCGCACCGGTGGCGCCGACGGTGGAGTGAAATCGGCTTTCCGCCTTGCGGATCGCCTTTTCGTAGCGCCAGTACAGACCGATGTTCTGTCCGGCCTGGGTACTGCTGGGACGATGCACGAGTTCCCCGCTGACCGCGCCCACGGCGGGGTCGCAAAAATCGGACAGCAGCCTGCGCACCGAACCGGGTTCGAGATCCTGTCGCACATCGCAGAACACCACAAATTCAGTCTGAACCTGAGCGAGAGCGAGATTGAGCGCATAGGCCTTGCCCTGGCGCTGCGGATAGCTCAGCACCCGCACCCCTGCGAGCTGGCCCAGCACCTCCGTGGTGGCGTCGGTCGAGCCGTCGGAGACGACCAGAATGTTGATCTTGTCCTGCGGATAGTCGAGCGCACGCAGATTGGCGATCTTGCCCGGCAGGCGCGCCGCCTCGTTGTAGCCTGCCATCACCACGGTGAGGCAAGGCAGAGCATCGTCGGTCAGCAGCGGGCAGGAAACCTGCGGCCGCCGCCGTGCGAGCAGGCCGATCAGCGCGGGGTAGCCGACGTAGGTGTAGAGGATGAACAGGGCTGCGCCCCAGAAAAGGATGAGCAGAATCATGACGAAGGCGCGACGGCAGGCGAAACGGGAGCGAGTTGGAGCAGGCCGCCCCGCACGGCCTCGACCCACTGCTGCTGCGCAACCCGGGTGGTCACCGCATGGTCGATGTCGTGCAGATGGGCGAAGAGCAGGCGGGCATGGTCGACCCCGCGCAGGCCCAGGGTCTGGCGCAACTGATCGGCATAGTTGACGGCGCTGAAGTCGGTGCCGGCGCTGAGCACCATGACGCCGACGCCGCGCTCGGCCAGGGCGAGCAGACCGCGTCCCAGGGTGAGACGGTCGATGCTCTGGTCGTCGTCAGATTCGGCGCCGCCCGAGGGAGATGGGGCCGTTGGCCTGCTGCGCGTCAGCCGCCCGACGATCTTGTGGCCGACCGCGCCAACGCCTCGAAGACCTAGCTGCAACCATTTCCACCAAGCGCGCGGGCCGAAGCCATGGCGCATCAGCCGCAGGCCCAGGTAACGCAGCACGCTCCAGGGCGTGGCGTAGCTCAGCGCGTCGTACAGCACGATGACGCTCACGCGGGGATCGACCTGGGCGCTCCAGTAACTGGGCAGGGCGCCGGAGCAAAAGCCCACCAGGGCGAAGTGCTGCGCGCCGGTGTGGTTTTGAAGCAGATCCATGGCGGCGCGCAGGTCGGCGACAACCTGCTCCTTGTACGACAACTGCCCGTCGGCGCGCAGGCTGTCGCCCATGCCGTGGAGATCGAAACGCAGGCTGGCCACACCGTCTGCGGCAAGCGCCCGCGCGAGCTTGACATTGACACGGTGTGCGCCGACGCGGTGGATCACCCCGGCATTGAACAGCAGCACGCCAATGGGCGGATTCGACGAGGTTTGCGCGCTGGGAAAGGTGACGGTTCCCAGCAAGTCGTCGTGCGCACCAAAGGTCAAAGTGGTCTCACGCATATTCGGCGGGGGCGAGGTGGTCGATCAGATCGCGGATCCAGTGCATCGGCACGATCGCCGTTGCGGCGGCGTTGTCGGTGGCCCAGTCGATGCGCGATTGGGCGTCGATGATGTCGACACGGTCCGAGCGCAGCCCGGCCGCATCGAGCAGGCGTTGCGCTGCCGTCGGGTCGGGTACCAGCAGGCGCAGGGCCGCGGCCGGGGCCTGCAAGCAGCCGGGCGAGATGGCCTCGATCTGTGCACGCGCCTGCGGGCTCAGAAAGAAACCCAGCGCCTCGGACTCGGGCGTGGGCAGCAGGGTCTGGCGCAGGCGGGCACTCAGGGGCCAGCGCGCGCCATAGCCTCGGTTGAGCGCTTCGAGGCTGGACGCCGCCAGACCGCTCAGATAGGCCCGGCCATCGAGCACCGGCTCGATAAGCATGAGCAGGCGAGGCGGCAAGGGCGCGCGACGGGCCAGATCGAGGGCAACATTGGCGCCCAGACGCAGACCGACGGCCGACCACTCCGGCGCATGGCTGCGGCGCAGCAGTTCCATCAAGGCGGCTTGGGCGTCGCCCACGCTGCCGAAAAAATCCCATTCCTCGTCGGAGCCGGCCGAGTCTCCGCTACCGTAATAGTCGAAGCGCAACACGTGATAGCCGGCGGCGGCCAGACGGTCGCTCATCACCCGGTAAAGCCGGTGAGCGCGAATGCCTTCCTGGCCGAACGGGTTGCAGAGCAGCACCGCATGTTGCCTCGGGGCGGCCGACCCCGTGGGTTCGAGGTAGATGCCGACCAGCTCACGACCGCCGTTGAGGATGCGCACGGGGATCAATCGGGCCTCCCGGAGGCTGTGGCCTGACGGTAAAGCACCTTGCCGAAACCTCCTAGGGTGGCGAGCGCGGCGGCATGGCCGGACGGACTCGGCAGCGGGG
Organism: Thiomonas bhubaneswarensis; assembly: GCF_001418255.1. Lineage (GTDB taxonomy): Bacteria > Pseudomonadota > Gammaproteobacteria > Burkholderiales > Burkholderiaceae_C > Thiomonas > Thiomonas bhubaneswarensis. The sequence continues at coordinate 155,340 of NZ_LIPV01000008.1, read as the reverse complement.
ACACATCGATGAAATCGTCGGCCTCGTCGGCGATCACGCGCTGGCGAGCCGGCATCATGCCCACATGCAGGGTCTTGGGTTCGAGCGCCAGGCCGAGGCCGAGCGCCTTCATGCACGCCTCCTTGCGCGTCCAGCAGGAGAAAAAGACGGCGGTCTGCTGCCTGGGAGGGAGTTGCGCGAGTTCGTCCAGTTCTCCCTCGGTCAGCACGCCCGCGGCAAGCGCGCTGTCGGGCAGGTCGGGCCGGATGGCTTCGATGTCCACGCCCACCGGCATACCGTTGCTCACCGCGAGCAAGGCCTTGTCGAGGCTGTGACTGAGGTTGAAACAGAGGGAGACATCGTCTCTTCTTCCGATCAGCGCGGGCTTGCCGTGAGGGCCGAAGATAAAGGTCAGGTCTTGTGGGGCACGGCCGAGATAGCGGCCGAGAATCTGCCGCATCCAGCCATGCGCGGCGATGTAGCGCGTCTGGTCGATGGCGAAAACGAAGCGCCGGGCGCGCTCCTGCTCGCCAGAGTCGAGCAGATCGAAGGCGTGGGCCGGCGGGTGACGCAGATCGAGCTCCCAGATGTGCACGTCGCGCAACTGCGGACGCGCCAGCGGTGCCGCGGCTTCTCGCGGCCGGGGCGTACCCCCCGGGCGCATGGCTTGGCGTAGCTGTTGCGACAAAGGCGGGGACAAGGTTTTCACGCGGGCAGGTCTCCGACCATGCGCCGAAAACGCGCCTGGAGGCCAGCGGCGCGGTCGGCGAGGTGTCGGGAAAAGTGTTTCAGTTGCATGGCCCGACATGATGCGTGCGCTATTGCTGAAGGGGCAATCCCGTCAAGCGGGGGCAAATGGACTCCGCAGATGGCCGACAAGCCTCTGATCGAGACGACACGACGATCATAGGCAAGCCCGTCACAATCGCTGTGACAACTTCCTCACATTTCCTTGCAGAACCTGCCAGACGGGCTCCAAGGCTCAGTGCGAGGTCGATCTGCGGGCGGTGGCGATGGCGGAGCAGAGTTGCTGGACGCCGTCGAGCACATTCACGCCCATGCGCGGCAGCGCATCCGGGGAGAGCGCCACCAGTTGATCGTGCCTTACCGCGCTGATCTGCGGAAATCGCTTCCAGGCCTTGAGCCATTGCTCGCCCCTCGGGCTGGCCGTGACGATGATCTGCGGATCGGCTTCGACGACGGCCTCGGCGCCGATGGTGGGTGCAAGGACGGACAAATGGCCGAACACGTTGCGCCCCCCGCATGCGCTGATGGCCTGGCTGATGATCTGCTGGCCACCGACCGTGATCAGAGGTTTTTCCCAGACCTCGTAAAACACCCGCACGGTTGGCTTGCGGTCGGCGTAGCGCTGGCGGATCGCTTTCAGCCGACGATCGAAATCAAAGACCCAGCGCTCGGCCTGTCGCGAGGTTCCGGCCAGAATGCCGATGCGGCTGACCGTGGCCGCCAGCGATTCGAAAGTGTTGGTCTGACTCCAGAAAACGGGAATGCCCAGCGCCTTCAGCCGTGCGGCCTCGCGCGGCGGTGTGCCCGATGCCCAGGCCAGAATGAGATCGGGTTTGAGACGAACGATGGCTTCGAGGTTCAGTGCGAAGGCGTCGCCGACGATGGGCAGCTTGCGCGCCCAGGGCACGTCGGATGCACCTTGGATCGTTCCCACGACCTGACGGCTCGCCCCGGCGGCGGAGCTGAGTTCGAGCACTTGCGGCGACAGCGCGACGATGCGCCTAGCCGGGGAGGGCAGGCTGATGCTCTGCCCGGTATCGTCGGTGACCTGCACCGGCGCCGCCAGCACGACCGATGCAGCCATCCAGAGCGCCGCGGCAAGCGCAAGTAACAAGACCTGGCGCAGCGTGCTCATTGCGGCGCCGCCGTCTTGGGCTTGAATGCGCACAGGTCGGCCACGCTGCAGCGCCAGCACTCCGGCTTGCGCGCCTTGCAGACATAGCGTCCGTGCAGAATCAGCCAATGATGCGCGTGCAGGCGATAGTCCGGCGGTATCACCTTGGCAAGCCGGGTCTCCACTTCCAGCGGCGTCTTGCCGGGCGCCAGTCCCAGGCGGTTCGCCACGCGGAAGATGTGCGTGTCCACCGCGATGGTGTCCTGCCCGAACGCCACATTGAGCACCACATTGGCCGTCTTGCGCCCCACGCCGGGCAGGGCCTCCAAGGCCTCGCGTGTTTGCGGCACCTCGCCGCCGTACTGGTCAATCAGGATGCGGCAGGTGGCGATGATGTTCTTGGCCTTGGTCTTGTACAGGCCTATGGTGCGGATGGCCTCGCGCAGCCGGTCTTCGCCCAGGTCGAGCAGCGCCTGCGGGGTGTTGGCTACCGCGAACAGCGGCCTTGTCGCCTTGTTGACGCTGACATCGGTGGCCTGCGCAGACAGCATGACGGCGATCAACAACTCGAAGGGCGTGTTGTATTCAAGCTCGGTGCGCGGCTGCGGGTTGGCCGCGGCGAAACGCTCGAAAAGGGTTTTGATCTGGGCTGGCTTCATGCAGCACGATGATAGGCGCCCGCCTGGGACACTCTTCGGGCGAAACCGCGGTGACACAATGGGGCGATGGTATGATTCCCTCTTGCCGTGAGAAGCGTAAAGTCTTAGTTAAATCAAATAGTTAGACAGCATAGATGCGTTTGACCTCTCTTCGCCTGGCCGGGTTCAAGTCGTTTGCCGAACCTGTGACGCTGCCGTTTCCCGGTCGCATCAGTGGCATCGTCGGGCCCAACGGTTGCGGAAAATCGAACGTGATCGACGCGGTGAGGTGGGTGCTGGGCGAGAGCAAGGCGAGCGAACTGCGCGGCGAATCCATGCAGGACGTCATCTTCAATGGCAGCGGCCAGCGCAAGGCGGCCAGCCGTTGCAGCGTGGAAATGGTGTTCGACAACAGCGATCACCGCATTGGCGGGCAGTGGGGCCAGTTCACCGAAATCGCCATCAAGCGCGTGCTCACCCGCGACGGCACGTCGAGCTATTTCATCAACAACCAAGCCGTGCGCCGCCGCGACGTGCACGACATTTTTCTCGGCACCGGCCTGGGGCCGCGCTCCTACGCCATCATCGGTCAGGGCACCATCACCCGCATTCTGGAGTCGCGTCCGGAAGATCTGCGCATGATGCTCGAAGAAGCCGCCGGCGTGTCCAAGTACAAAGAGCGCCGCCGCGAAACCGAGAACCGCCTGCAGGACACCCGCGAGAACCTCACCCGCGTGCAGGACATCCTGCGCGAACTCGGCAGCAACCTTGGGCGGCTGGAACAACAGGCCGAAGTCGCCACCCGCTATCAGGGCTTGCAGGCCGACGCGACCCGGGTGCAACACCAGCTCTGGCTGCTGCGCCAAGACGAGGCGCAGGCCAAACGCCAGCAGATCACCCTGGCCGGCGGCGAGGCGATGAATGCGCTGGAGGCCCGCATCGCCGAGCAGCGTGGCATCGAGGCGGAAATCGAGGCTCTGCGTCAGGCGCAGTTCGCCAGCAGCGACGCGCTCAACCGAGCGCAGGCGACGTTTTACGCCGCGCAGTCGCGCGTCAGCCAGCTCGAAGCCGAGATCCGTTTCGTGTTCGAAGGGCGACAGCGTGCCCAAGAGGCGCTGCAGGGCATCGACGCGCAGGTGCAGGAATGGCAACAGCGGCACGATGCCGCCGTGGAGCAGGCCACCCATACGGCCGAGCGTCTGGCCGATGCCGAGATTCAGGCCGAAGTGGCGCAGGCCCGCGCGCAGGAACATGGCGAAACCCTGCCCGCGCTCGAAGCCGCGCTGAGCGAGGCGCAGTTGCGCGCCGCCGACGAGCGCGCCCAAGCCGTGGGCGCGCAGCAGGCGCTGCAGGCCGAGGCCGAACGGCAGCGCAGCCTGAGCCAGCAGCTCCAGCAGTTGCAGCAGCGCGCCGAGCGGCTGCGCGCCGAACAGCGCACGGTGGTCGCGCCCGACAGCCTGCGCCTGGCCGATCTGAAACGCCAGCAGGAGAGCCTGACTGAAGAGCTCGACGCCACGCGTGCGCAGCGCGAACATCTCGAAGACGCCCTGCCCGAATGGCAGCAGGCGCGGCAGGAGGCGCAGCAGGCCCAGCAGGCCGCCGCGGCGCAACTCGCCGCCACGAGTGCGCGCATTGCCGCGCTCAAGGCCCTGCAGGAGCGGGTGCTCACCGAGGGCAAGCTGCGTCCCTGGCTGGCCAAGCATGGGCTCGACGGCCTGTCGCCGCTCTGGTCGCGCCTGCAGGTCGAAACCGGGCTGGAAACCGCGCTCGAAGCCGTATTGCGCGAGCGTCTGTCCGCCCTTGAGCTGCGGCAGCTCGACATGGCCGCAGGCTTCGGCGGCGATGTGCCGCCGGCCAAGCTGGCGTTCTATTCAGCGGCGGTGCAGGCGCCGGGCGCCGTGGCATCTGCCGCTGCACCCGAGGGCTACCGCCCCTTGCGTGAAGGCGTGCGCAGCGGCGATGCGGCGCTGTCCGGCCTGCTCGACGACTGGCTGGGCACGGTGTTTCTCGCGCCTACTCTGCAGCAGGCGCTGGCGCTGCGGGCGGGTCTGCCACCGCAGACTCTGCTGGTAACCCGCGAAGGGCACGCCGTGTCGCGCCAGAGCGTGAGCTTCTACGCCCCCGACTCGGAGCAGTCGGGCGTGCTCGCCCGCCAACAGGAAATCGACAACCTCGAGCGCCAGATCAAGGCCGAGCAGCTCATCGCCGAGCAAAGCCGGACGCAGCTTCACCAGGCCGAGCACGAACTCGGGCAGGCGCAGGAGCAGCTCGCCGCGTTGCAGCGTCGCCAGCAGCAGGACACGCAGCAACTCCATACCGTGCAGGTCGAATTGCTCAAGCTCACCCAGCAGGCCGAGCAGAGCGCCGCGCGCCACGGCCAAATCGAAGCCGATCTGGCGGACATCGACGCCCAGACGGAAGAACTGCTGGCGCAGCAGACCGAGAGCGAAGCCCGGTTCGAGACGCTAGATGCCCGCTTGGCCGACCAGCAGCAGCTTCAGGCCGACCTCGACACGGTGGTGATCGACGCCCAGCAGGCGCTGGCCGATGCCCGCGCGCAGCAGCGCCAGCTCGAATCGCAGGCGAGCGAGGCCGGCTATGCGGTGCGCAGCCTGCAGCAGAAACTTGCCGATCTGCAGCGCGAAGCGCAGACGGCTCAGGCGCAACTCGCCCGTCAGCACAGCGCCCGCGAGGCGGCGCAGGCCGAACTGGCACGGCTCAATGAACAAAGCGCCCAGACCGGGCTGCAGACCGCGCTGGCCGAGCAGGAGAGCGCGCAGGCCGTCTTGGGCGCGCGGCGCAGCGAGGCCGACGACATCGCCCAGCAACTGCGCCTGCGCGAGGAGGCCCGGCTCACCCTCGACCGCGACCTCGACCCGCTGCGCCAGCGCATTACCGAGCTGCAGCTCAAGGAGCAGGAATTCCGACTGCAGGCCGAGCAGTTCGCCCAGCAGCTCGCCGACGCGCAGGCCGACATCGACGCGGTGCGCGCCAGTCTGCCCGAAGACGTGCAGGCTGCAGCGCTTGGGCGCGAATTCGACCGGCTGCAGCGCGACATCGCGGCGCTGGGCGCGGTCAATCTGGCCGCGCTCGACGAGCTCGGTCAGGCGCGCGAGCGCAAGCAGTTTCTCGACGCGCAGCACGACGATCTGCAAACCGCCATCACCACCCTCGAAGACGCCATCCGCAAGATCGACGCCGAAACCCGCGACATGCTGGCCACCACCTTCGAGCAGATCAACGACCACTTCGGCCGCATGTTTCCGCTGCTGTTCGGCGGCGGCAACGCTCGGCTCATCATCACCGGCGAGGAAATACTCGACGCCGGGGTGCAGGTCATGGCGCAGCCGCCGGGCAAGAAGAACAGCTCGATTCACCTGCTCTCCGGCGGCGAAAAGGCGCTGGTCGCCATTGCCCTGGTGTTTGCCATCTTCCAGCTCAACCCGGCGCCTTTCTGTCTGCTCGACGAGGTGGACGCGCCGCTGGACGACGCCAACACAGAGCGCTACGCCCGGCTGGTCAAGGACATGTCGGCCAGCACCCAGTTTCTTTTCATCTCGCACAACAAGATCGCCATGGAAATGGCCGACCAGCTCATCGGCGTGACCATGCAGGAGCAGGGCGTCTCACGTACCGTTGCCGTGGAAATGGACGCGGCGCTACGCTTCGCCCAGGCCGCCTGAGCCCTCACATCACACCCCGAAGGATTCCTGGATGGGACAGTTGCAAACCGCCCTGATCGTCATCGGCGCCATTATCATTGCCGCCGTCGTCGCCTACAACACCTGGCAATCGAGCAAGTTCAAGCGCCAGCGTGCAACCCCGGGCGACGATGTGCAGACCGCCATCGAGCCCGCCGGGCTCGACACCCTGCAGATCGCCACCGACAGTCCCATGGTGGAGCCAGTCTCGCTGGGGCCGGACGTCGGCCCGCGTCCCCGGCTGGTGCCGCTGCAGATCGACCCGCTGATTGACGCCATCGCCAGCTATCAGCTCGAACCGGTGCGCTCCGGCGACGTGCTGCTGCCGCGCCTGCCCAAGACCGCGCGGGCCGGCGCCAAGCGCATGTTGTTCGAGGGCCGTCACGCCGAAACCGGCAAGTGGGAGCCATTGCAGGCTCAGGGGCAGTACGCCGAGTTGCAGGCTGCCGTGCAGTTGTGCAACCGGGCCGGGCCGATCAATGCCATCGAGTTTTCCGAGTTCATCGCCAAATGCCACGAGCTCGGCGACGCGCTCGGGGTGGCGCCCGACCTGCCCGACATGGCCGAGGCGCTGGATCAGGCCCGTTCGCTCGACGCATTCGCCAACGACAACGATGCCCAGCTCTCCATCACCCTGCGCGCCCGCAGCGTGCCGTGGGGGATGGACTTCTTGCGTCAGCGCGCCCAAGCGGTGGGCTTCGTGCCCGGGGCCGAAGCCGGGCGCATGGTCCTGCTCTATCAGGACGTCGAACAGACGCCCACGCCGCTGGTTCATCTGCAGTTCGATGCCCGCGCCGATTTATCGGACGGCGCCGCCGCCGTGAGCCACGCCACGCTGCTGCTCGAAGTGCCGCAGGCGCCGGCCGCGCAAAAGCCCTTCAGCCGCATGCGCCAGGTCGCCCGCGAACTCGCCACCGCCCTCGACGCCGCCGTGGTCGACGACAACAACGCGCCGCTGTCCGACGCCGCGCTCGATCACATCGAAAAGCAGCTCGACATGCTGTACGAGGTGCTCGATCAGCACGGCCTGCCCGCGGGTTCCGCCGCTGCGCAGCGGCTGTTTTCGTGACGCGCCGACCAGCCCGATGCCTCCACCCGATCTGTTCGCGCAGCCCGCCGAGCGCGCCGCGCAACTGCGCGCCGATTTGGCGCGCTACGACCATGCCTATTACGTGCTCGACGCGCCGCTGGTGCCCGACGCCGACTACGACGCGCTGTTCCAGGAGCTCCAGCGGCTGGAAGAGGAACACCCCGAGCTGCGCACGGCCGATTCGCCCACCCAGCGCGTAGGCGGCTCGCCGCTGCCGGCTTTCGCCCCGGTGCGGCATGCCGTGCCCATGCTGTCGATCCAGACCGAGACCGACACGACGCTGCAGGGCGCCGTCGCCTTCGACCTGCGGGTGCGCAACAAGCTCGGTCTCGGCCCCGACGATCCGCCCGTGACCTACGCGGCGGAGCTCAAGTTCGACGGCCTGGCTATCAGCTTGCGCTACGAGCGCGGCGTGCTGGTGCAGGCCGCCACGCGCGGCGATGGCGAAACCGGCGAAGACGTCACGCAGAACGTGAGAACCATCCGCAGCGTGCCGCTGCAACTCAGGGGCAACCCGCCGGAAGTGCTCGAAATTCGCGGCGAGGCGCTGATGAAACGTGCCGACTTCGAACGCTACAACGCCCGCCAGCGCGAGCATGGCCTGCCCACCCTGGTCAACCCGCGCAACGGCGCGGCGGGTAGCATCCGCCAGCTCGACCCGAGGGTTGCCGCGCAGCGGCCGCTGGCCTTCTACGCCTACGGCTGGGGCGAGATCGTCGGCTGGTCCGACCAGCCCGACACCCACCATGCCATGCTCGACGCCTTCGAGGCTTTCGGCCTGCCGGTGGCGCCGCAGCGGGTGCATGGCGCAGGCCCGCAGACGCTCATCGACTTCCACGCCCGCATCGCCGCCGAGCGCGACAGCCTGCCCTTCGACATCGACGGCGTGGTCTACAAGGTCGACAGCCTAGCGTTGCAGCGCGAACTCGGCTTTCGCAACCGCGAGCCCGTCTGGGCCGTGGCGCACAAATACCCGGCGCAGGAGCGCAGCACCCGCGTGCTGGCCATCGATATCCAGGTGGGCCGCACCGGCAAGCTCACTCCGGTGGCCAAACTCGAGCCGGTGTTCGTCGGCGGCGTGACCGTCACCAACGCCACCCTGCACAACGAAGACGAGGTGAGGCGCAAGGACGTGCGGGTGGGTGACTCCGTCATCGTGCGCCGCGCCGGCGACGTGATTCCCGAAGTCGTCGGCGTCATCCTCGACGCCCGTCCGGCCGATGCTGGCGAACCGTTCGACCTCTACCAGCAACTCTGCGGCAAGTGCCCGGTGTGCGGTTCAGCCATCGTGCGTGAGGAGGGCGAGGCCGACTGGCGCTGCACCGGCGGTCTGTTCTGCGCGGCGCAGCGCAAACAGGCCATTCTTCACTACGCCAGCCGCCGCGCCATGGACATCGAGGGCCTGGGCGAAAAGCTGGTCGATCAGCTCGTTGACGGCGGCATCGTGCGCGTGCTGCCCGATCTTTACCGCCTCGGCCTGATGAAACTCGCCGCGCTCGACCGCATGGCCGAAAAAAGCGCGGCCAATCTGCTGCAGGCTCTTGAACGCAGCAAGTCCACGACCCTGGCCCGCTTCCTGTTCGCGCTGGGCATCCGGCATGTGGGTGAGGCCACCGCCAAGGATCTGGCCCGGCATTTCGGCAGTCTGGATGCCATTCTCGATGCGTCGCTGGAACAGTTGCTGGCGGTGCCCGATGTCGGACCGGCGGTGGCGCAGAGCATCCGCACCTTTTTCGACCAGCCGCACAACCGCGAGGTCGTCGAACAATTGCGCGCCTGCGGTGTGCACTGGGACGAGACCGCGCCCGATGTCGATGCGCCCAAGCCCTTGAGCGGCAAAACCCTGGTGCTCACCGGCACCCTGCCCACCCTCAGCCGCGAGCAGGCCAAGGCCCTCATCGAAGCGGCGGGCGGCAAGGTGGCGGGGTCGGTGTCGAAAAAGACCGATTTCGTCGTCGCCGGTGCCGAAGCGGGGAGCAAGCTGGCCAAGGCCGAGGAACTGGGGGTGACGGTGCTCGACGAGGCCGGGTTGCAGTCTCTGCTGGCGGGTACGTCGCATGGCTGAGCCCGCGCCGCTGATCGGCCTCGACCTCGGCGGCACCAAGATCGAAGTGGCGGTGCTCGATGGGCAGGGCCGTTTTCTGCTGCGCGAGCGCAGGCCCACGCCGCAGGGCGACTACGCCGCAACGCTGCGCGTCATGGGCGAACTGGTCGCCCAGGCCGATGCCCATCTGGCAGCCATGGGGGTCGGGCGCTTGCCGGTCGGCGTGGCGATACCGGGGTCGATTTCGCCGAACAGTGGGTTGATTCGCAACGCCAATTCCACGGTGCTCAACGGCAAACCCTTGCTGGCCGATCTCCAGGCGCTGCTGGCGCGGCCGGTGCGGCTGCACAACGACGCCAACTGTCTGGCCGTCAGCGAGGCCATCGACGGCGCAGGGCAGGGCGCGCGCCTGGTGTTCGCGGTCATCCTCGGTACGGGCGTGGGCGCGGGCATCGCCATCGGCGGACGCGACTGGCTGGGCTGCAATGCCGTGGCCGGCGAATGGGGGCACAACCCGCTGCCGTGGCCGCGAACAGCATCGGCCTGGGGCGAACTGCCCGGCCCGCGCTGCTGGTGCGGCCTTCAGGGTTGCATCGAAACCTGGTTGAGCGGCCCGGCTTTCGCCGCCGACCATGCCCTGCACACCGGGCAGCAGCTTGCGGCGCATGACATCACCGCGGCCATGCGCAGGGGCGATGCGGCGGCGCGCGCCAGTTTCATCCGCTATTGCGACCGCCTGGCGCGGGCGCTGGCGCATGTCATCAACCTGCTTGACCCGGAGGTCATCGTGCTGGGCGGCGGCATGAGCAATGTGGGCGAGCTTTACACCGAAGTGCCGCAGCGCTGGGGCGCGTGGGTGTTTTCAGATGAGGTGCGCACCCGGCTGCTGCCCGCGATGCACGGCGATTCGTCGGGAGTTCGCGGTGCAGCCTGGCTGTGGCGCGATCAGGCGACCCCGTTCTCGTCAGTCCCCTGACGCTCGGCAAAGTCGAGCGCGGCCGAATTGATGCAGTAGCGCAGCCCCGTGGGGTTGGGGCCGTCGGGGAAGACATGGCCGAGATGCGCGCCGCAATGGCTGCATTGCACCTCGGTACGCACCATGCCGTGGCTGGTGTCGCGCACCTCGCGGATGACGGCCTGGGCGGTAGGCTGCCAGAAGCTCGGCCAGCCGCTGCCCGACTCGTACTTGGTCTGCGAATCGAACAGCGGCGTACCGCAGCACACGCAGCGATACACGCCGTCGCCGTGGTAATTCCAATACAGCCCGGTGAACGGCGGCTCGGTGGCGCTGCAGCGCGTCACGCGGTACTGTTCTTCGGTGAGTTTGTCGCGCCAATGGGCATCGTTGGCGTCTTGGGGCATCGGCTTGGACATGATGTGTCTCCTTTTTAGGACGAGCAGGACAGGCAGGCGGGCGGCGCATGCTCGGGCGGTGGCTCGGTGTAGTGCGCGGGCGCTGCGTCGGCATCGAACGGGTTTTCCAGCGCCCGCAGCAGACGACGCACCTCGCTGAAATCGCCGGCCTCGGCCTGGGCGATGGCGTTTTGCGCCAGATGATGACGCAGCACGACGACGGGGTTGACCGCGTTCATTGCCACCGCGCGCTCGGCATCGCCGCGCGGCTCCAGGCGCAGGCGCGCACGGTAGCGCGCCACCCAGTCGGCCAGTCGCTGCGGTTCGCGCCGGGCCTGCTCGGTGAGTGCGGCGGGAATGGGCGCGCGCTCGTCGGCGGCAAGCCGGGCGAGATGGCGAAAGCTCAGCGTCCAGTCGCTGTGATTGGCTTGCAGGGTGTCGAGCAGATCCTGGAACAGATCGCCGTCGTCCGGCAAGAGCCGCGTGAGGCCGAGCTTGGCCGCAAGCTGGCGTTGCATGGCCTGCACATACTTCGGCCGGAAGCCGTTGATCACCTCCAGCGCCGACTCGGGGGCGTCGATCAGCGGCAGCAGCGCCTGACCCAGCGCCAGCAGGTTCCAGTGCGCGATCGCCGGTTGCCGCCCGTAGGCGTAACGCCCACCACGATCCGTCGTGTTGGGAGTGTGTAGCGGATCGTAGGCATCGAGAAAGGCGAAGGGGCCGTAGTCGATGGTCCAGCCGAGGATGGACATATTGTCGGTATTCATCACCCCGTGGATGAAGCCGACCGCCTGCCACTGCGCGATGAGTTGCGCGGTGCGGTCCACCACCCATTGCAGCAGCGCCAGGGCAGGCTGCGGAGCGTCGGCGCAGGCCGGGGCGTGGTGCGCGATCACCCAGTCGCACAACTGCCGCAGCTGGTCGGTCTGCCCGCTGTAGCTGAAATGCTCGAAGTGCCCGAAGCGCACGAAACTTGGCGACAGCCTTGTGACCATCGCCGCGGTTTCGATGCGCTCGCGCCGCACCGGACGGGTCGAACCCACCAGGCACAGTGCCCGCGTGGTCGGTATGCCCAGCGCCGCCATGGCCTCGGAGCACAGAAACTCTCGGATGGAGGAGCGCAGCACCGCCCAGCCGTCGCCCATGCGCGAATAGGGCGTGCGGCCACTGCCCTTGAACTGCACTTCCCAGCGCCCGTCGCCGTCGGCATCGGGCCAGTCGCCCAGCAGCAGGGCGCGGCCGTCGCCGAGCTGCCCGGCCCAGTTGCCGAACTGATGTCCCGCGTACACGGTGGCACGGCTGCCGCCGCTGATCTCCGCGACATGCCCGCCGAAGGCCAGTGCCCAGTCGTGCTCTTCGGCCGCATTGCGCGGCGGCGACAGCCCGACGAGGGCCGCGGCGCGGGCGCTGCTGGCGACCAGAACGGGGTCGGGCAGGGGACTGACCGCCACGGGCACGCTGAACGCATCGCCCAGCGTGGCGTAGGCATGCGCCAGGGGCGGCCAGGTCTGCCCCGTTCGCGCGGGGGCGGGCGTGTCCAGAGCGAGGGCGACAGGAGTCATACGCGAATTCTCGGAGAAAGCCGGTGCCCCGGCGGGCATCGGGGTATCCTTTCTGTCATGCAGCCTGCTAACAGCCTCTCTCTCGGCAATCCAGATGCGGTCATCGCCCTTCCGTTCGGTCGCATGGGGCTGTTCTGCAGCCAAGATGCCGTGCAGCATCTGGCCTACCTCCCGCCGGACACCGCCCTGGTGCCACCCGCTGGAGCGTTGTGCCGCGAACTGGCGGCGCAACTGCAGGCCTATGCCGAAGATCCCTCGCATGTCTTCGACCTTCCCCTGACGGCGGCGGGCACGCCCTACCAGCAAAGGGTGTGGGCGTTGCTGCGACTGATTCCGCCGGGCCGCACCCGCACCTACGGCGACGCCGCCGCAGAACTGCACAGCGCGGCGCGCGCCGTGGGGCAGGCCTGCGGCGCCAATCCGTTCGCGCCCATCGTGCCGTGCCATCGCATCGTGGCGCGAGGCGGTCTGGGCGGTTTTGCCCATTCCACCGCCGAGTCGGGGTATCTGCTGGGCGTCAAGCGCTGGCTGATTCAGCACGAGAGCCGCCTGGCGCTCGCTCACGGGACTACCCTCCTCGCTACGCTCGACTCCCCGAGGGAGTCGAGCGCCACCTTCGGGCGGCCGTGCGGTGGCGCTCATGGCTGAACCGCCGGTCCACCGCGACTGGCCGCCCGCGCCTCAAGCCTGCGCCTCGGTGATCGAGCGGTTTTGCGAAGCTCTCTGGCTGGAGGATGGTCTGTCGAGCAACACCCTGGCCGCGTACCGGCGCGATCTCACCCTGATGGCGCGCTGGCTGGCGTTTACGCATCGTCCACCGCTGGTCGATGCGGCCATGCGCGACGTTCAGGCCTATATCGCAGCTCGCTTCGCGCAGAGCAAGGCCACGTCGTCGAACCGCCGTCTGGTGGTGCTGCGCCGGTTTTACCGCTGGGCGCTGCGCGAACATCTGCGCAGCGACGATCCGACCCTGCAGCTCGACACCGCCCGCCAGCCACCACGCCGGCCCAAGACCCTGAGCGAGGCCCAGGTCGAGGCCCTGATCGTCGCCCCCGACGTGAACACCCCGCTGGGTTTGCGCGACCGCGCCATGCTCGAACTGCTATACGCCAGCGGCCTGCGCGTGAGCGAGCTGGTGGCGCTGCCCGTGGTGCGGCTTTCGCTCGATCAGGACGTGGTGCACATCGCGGGAAAGGGCGGCAAGGAGCGGTTGGTGCCTTTCGGCGCTGCGGCGCACGACTGGCTGCAACAGTATCTGCGCACTGCGCGGCATGAACTGCTGCAGGGGCGCGACAGTCCGTTTCTGTTCGTCACCGCCCGCAGCGGGCAGAGCGCCCGCGAAGCGGTCGGCATGACCCGGCAGATGTTCTGGATGCGCCTGAAGGTCTACGCGAGGCAGGCGGGCATCGACGTGCCCCTCTCGCCCCACACCCTGCGTCACGCCTTCGCCACGCATCTGCTCAATCACGGCGCCGATCTGCGTGTGGTGCAATTGCTGCTCGGTCATGCCGATATTTCGACCACGCAGATCTACACCCACATCGCGCGCGAGCGGCTCAAGGTGCTTCATACCCGCCACCACCCCCGCGCCTGAGACGTCCACCGCATCATGGCCCAAGACAACTTCTGGTCCGCCTTCGTCTTGCTGTTGCTGATTCTCGACCCGTTCGGCAATCTGCCTTTTTTTATCGCGGTCATGCGCAAGCTGCCTCCCAAGCGGCGCCTGCCCGTGGCGCTGCGCGAGATCGGCATTGCCTACGTCGTGCTGCTCGCCTTCATGTTCGGCGGACATGGGTTTCTCAAGCTGATGAACCTCAGCCAGCCGTCGATCGAAGTGGCCGGTGGCGTCATTCTGCTGCTGGTGGCGATCAAGATGATTTTTTCCACCACCTCCGAAATCTTCGGCGGCGAAGGCGGACGCGAGCCGCTGATCTTTCCGCTGGCCGTGCCGCTGCTCGCCGGACCGTCGGCGCTGGCCACGGTGCTGCTGCTAGCCTCGCGCCAGCCTGGCGAAATCTGGACCTGGGTGGGCGCGCTGAGTTCCGCTGTGGCGCTGACCGGCGGTCTGCTGCTGATGGCCGAGACCCTGCTCAAGTGGCTGGGCGACTCGGTGATGAACGCCGCCGAAAAGCTCATGGGCCTGATCCTCACCGCCATCGCCGTCAACATGCTGCTGTCGGGCATCCGCAGTTATTTTGGGCTTTGATGTTGCGCTATGAAAACGCAGGTGGCGTCGATACGATAGCGCTGCCGAATGTCTCCACGTCACAGATCACCATGGAACGACTGACCATCACTACGGAAGACCGCGAAGCCCTGGCGCATTTTCTCGGCCAATTGGTTGACACCAGCATCCTCACCCGCCGTGAAATTCACGACTTTCTCGATTACTGCGACCTGATGGCGCCGAAGAAGGGCGAGGTCATCGCCGACATCGGCCAGGTCGGCGAAAGCCTTTTCTTCGTGCTCGAAGGCCAGGGCTGCCTCATGGCGCAGTTGCCCGAGAGCGAGATGGAGGTCGGCAAGATCCAGCCCGGCGAGATGCTGGGCGAAATGAGCTTCTTCGACCGCAAGCCGCGCGAGGTTCGCCTGCGCGCCGGCGAAGACACCCGCCTGCTGCGCATCAGCCGCAAGATGTACGACCGCCTGCGCCTGGAGCGCCCGCTGCTGGCGGTGCTGCTGCTGGAAGTGGCCATCATCAGCCTCGACCACCTCTATCGCCGCACTTCCTCTGACATGGCGCAACTCAACCGCTACATCCACCGCACGGGGCGGTAAGCCGCGCTGCAAGCCGATGGATGAAGTCCTGCACTTCTGGTTCACCGAGAGCCAGCCTGAGCAGTGGTTCAGGGTCGATCCGGCCTTCGATGCTCTGATTCGCAGGCGCTTCAGCGCGCTGCACGAGAGGGCAAGCCGATGCGAGCTATGGGAGTGGCGCAGCGCGCCTGAAGGGCGTCTAGCCGAGATCATCGTGATCGATCAGTTTTCGCGCAATATGTTCCGCGGCACGCCTGCGGCCTTCGCCACCGACCCGCTGGCCCTGGCGCTGGCGCAAGAGGCCGTGGCCTGCGGCGCCGACCGGACACTGGAGCCGTCGCATCGGGCGTTTCTCTACATGCCCTACATGCACAGCGAATCGCGCGCGGTGCAGGTGGAAGCCGAGCGCCTGTTCCGCGAAAACGGCCGCCCCATCAACTACTCCTTCGCCCTGCGGCACAAGGCCATCATCGATCGATTTGGTCGCTACCCGCACCGAAACGCCATTCTTGGCCGAGTCTCGACCGACGAAGAGCTTGAGTTTCTGCGCCAGCCCGGTTCGTCGTTTTAACCCAGATTGTTCATGAGGGCACGGGATGATGGCGAGGCGGGTTGGGGATGGATTTGGCCCGGCGCGACAAGCCCATAGCCCAAGCTATGGGCGCGAAGCGCGGGGGCAAAGACGCCCAAATCGACCGCCAGCGCCCGTGCAGGCACGCAGTGCCGCCTAATGGACGATCTGGGTTTAATCCTTAGCGCGACATCCATTCCAGTTCCGCCGCGCTGAACCCCGCCTGCAACCGGGCCTCGCGATTGAACGGGGGCCTGGAGCGCGGCGCGCCGTATTGCTCGGCGAGGTCGTCATGGGCGGTCAATGGGTTCAGCCCCGCGCGGGCGCAGGCCCAGTGATACCAGCGGTTGCCGATGGTGACATGGCCGATTTCGTCGGCGAGGATGCGGTCGAGAATCTCGGCACCGCGCGCATCGTCGGCAGCGGCGAGCTTGGCGCGGATGCTCGGATTGACGTCCAGCCCACGGGCTTCGAGGGTGCGCGGCACCAACGCCATGCGGGCCAGCAGATCGCCGGCAGTTTTCTCGGCCATGTCCCATAGGCCGTTGTGCGCCGGAAAGTCGCCATAAGCGCCGCCCTGATCATGGAGATGCGCGCGCAGCAGGCTGAAATGCTCGGCCTCCTCGGCGGCGACGCCGATCCAGTCGCGGTAGAAATCTTCGGGCAGACCGGAGAATCGCCACACCGCGTCTAGCGCCAGATTGATGGCGTTGAACTCGATGTGGGCAATGGCGTGCAGCAGCGCGGCGTGGCCCTGCGGGTCGCGCGGGTTGCGTCGGGGCATCTGCTGCGCGGCGATCAGTTCGGGCCGGGCGGGGCGGCCGGGCAGGGCGGTGTGCCGCTCGGGCCGCAGGGTTCGACCAGGGTCGATCAACGCCCGACCGGTTCGGAGATCTTCACGCAGCGCAAGGGCCAGCTCAACCTTGGCGCTCGGATCGGGCTCGATCAGGGCGGCGAGCGCCTGCGCACGCGCGCATTGGGGTGCATCGCCCCTGCTCACTGCGTTTTCTTCAGCACCGTCATGGCCGAGGCGATCAGTCCTGCGGCCTGACTCATGTCGTTGGGAACGACCAGGGTGGTGCTCGATTTGGCCAGACCCGCATAGGCGTCGAGTCCCTGCTGCGCCACCTTGAGTTGCACCGCCTCGCTGCCACCGGGTTTCTGGATGGCGGCGGCCACGACTTCCAGCGCATGCGCCGTTGCATTGGCCACCGCTTCGATGGCCGCGGCTTCGCCCTGGGCCGTATTGATCGCGGCCTGCTTTTCCCCTTCGGAGCGGGCGATGAAAGCCTGGCGCTCACCTTCGGCGAGGTTGATCTGCTGCTGCCGCTCGCCTTCGGATTTGGCGATCACGGCCCGCTTTTCACGCTCGGCGGTGATCTGTCGCTGCATGGCATGCAGGATTTCGGTGGGCGGGGTGAGATCCTTGATTTCATAGCGCAGCACCTTGACACCCCAGGTGGCGGCGGCTTCGTCGAGGGCGTTGACCACGCTGTGATTGATGAACTCGCGCTCTTCGAAGGTCTTGTCCAGCTCCAGTTTGCCGACCACCGAGCGCAGCGTGGTCTGCGCCAACTGGGTGATGGCGACGATGTAGTTGGACGAGCCGTAACTCGCGCGCATGGCGTCGGTCACCTGAAAATACAGCACGCCGTCCACGGTGAGCTGGGTGTTGTCCTTGGTGATGCAGACCTGGCTGGGCACGTCGAGGGGAATCTCCTTGAGCGAATGCTTGTAGGCCACGCTGTCGATGAAGGGAATAATGATGTTCAGCCCCGGTTGCAGCGTGGAGTGATAGCGCCCGAGGCGCTCCAGAATCCAGGCGTTCTGCTGCGGCACGATCTTGATGCCGCGGCTGACGAACAGCACGGCGATGATGGCCAGGATGATGGCGATTTCCATGATGGCTCTCTGGGAAAAGGAAAGGGCAGGGGACGGAGGTCAGTGGGAGTTGTGCGGCACATGCAGGCCACCTGCCGCCGGTTCGGGCGGGGCGGACGCTGCGGGCAGCGGCTCGATCAGCAGCACATTGCCGTCCTGCCCGGCGATGCGGTGCGGGCCGGTGCACAGAGGGCCACGACGCGCAAGCCGGGCCGACCAGTCGGAGCCGCGGTAGTGCACCCGCGCCGCGCCGTCGGCAGACCAGCCGGTGACATCGACTGTGGCACCCAGATCGAGGTTGTCGTGCCGGGCCTCGATGCTGGTGCGCTTGCCGAAAGTGCGCCGCGACAGATAGAGCGCCACCACCGCGCCGCCGCCTACGACCGTGAAGGCCACCCAGTGCCACTGCGGATCCAGACCGGCGTGCGCGGCCAGTGCCCCGGCCACGGCACCGATGGCGAGCATGAGCAGGTAGAAGGTGCCGCTGAGCAGCTCCATGGCGACGAAGAAGCCGGCCAGAATCCACCAGGCGGTCGGGTTGTCCATCTTGCTTACTCCCTTCTCAAAGCAAGCGTGAAAGACGCTTCACGCAGATTTCCTACACTCTCGCACTTTATTCCTTCCGCGCCGGAGCCGTCATGCACTTTCGCTTTCCCATTGTCATCATCGACGAAGATTTTCGCTCGGAAAACTCCTCTGGTCTGGGCATTCGCGCGCTGGCTCAGGCCATCGAGAAGGAAGGCATGGAGGTGCTCGGCGTGACCAGCTACGGCGACCTCTCCAGCTTCGCGCAGCAGCAAAGCCGGGTCAGCGCCTTCATTCTCTCCATCGACGACGAGGAGTTCGCCACGGCGGAGGAGGGCGTCGAGGCTGCGGCGCTGCATTCGCTGCGGGCCTTCATCGAGGAAATTCGTTTCCGCAACGCCGAAATCCCCATCTATCTCTACGGCGAAACGCGCACCTCCGGGCATATCCCGAACGACATCCTGCGCGAGCTGCACGGCTTCATCCACATGTTCGAGGACACGCCCGAGTTCGTGGCGCGTCACATCATCCGCGAAGCGCGTGCGTACATGGAGTCGCTGGCGCCGCCGTTCTTCCGCGCGCTCACCGGCTACGCGGCCGATGGCTCTTACTCGTGGCATTGCCCGGGGCACTCGGGCGGCGTCGCCTTTCTGAAAAGCCCCGTGGGACAGATGTTCCACCAGTTCTTCGGTGAAAACCTGCTGCGTGCCGACGTGTGCAACGCGGTCGAAGAACTCGGCCAGTTGCTCGACCACACCGGCCCGGTGGCCGCGAGCGAGCGCAATGCGGCGCGCATCTTCCACGCCGACCATCTGTTTTTCGTCACCAACGGCACCTCCACCTCGAACAAGATGGTGTGGCACTCCACCGTGGCGCCGGGCGACGTGGTGGTGGTGGATCGCAACTGCCACAAGTCCATCCTGCACGCCATCATCATGACCGGGGCGCTGCCGGTCTTCCTCACGCCCACGCGCAATCACTACGGCATCATCGGGCCGATTCCGCTGGCCGAGTTCCAGCCCGACAACATCGCCCGCAAGATCGCGCAGAACCCGCTCACCGCGCATCTGGCAGGCAAGGTCAAGCCGCGGGTGCTCACCATCACCCAGTCCACCTACGACGGCGTGCTCTACAACGTCGATGCCATCAAGCAGATGCTCGACGGCCACATCGACACCTTGCATTTCGACGAAGCGTGGCTGCCGCACGCGGCGTTTCACGACTTCTACCGCGGCATGCACGCCATCGGCCCCAACCGCGAGCGCACCAAGGAAGCGATGGTGTTTTCCACGCAGTCCACGCACAAGCTGCTTGCGGGCCTGAGCCAGGCCTCGCAGATCCTGGTGCAGAACGCGCAGAACCAGCAGCTCGACTTCCACCGCTTCAACGAGGCTTACCTGATGCACAGTTCCACCTCGCCGCAGTACGCCATCATCGCCTCGTGCGATGTGGCCGCGGCCATGATGGAGCCGCCGGGCGGCACCGCGCTGGTCGAGGAAAGCATTCTCGAAGCCATGAACTTCCGCCGCGCCATGCGCAAGGTCGCAGCCGACTATGGCCAGGACTGGTGGTTCAAGGTCTGGGGGCCGGATGCACTGGCGGAAGAGGGCACCGGCGCACGCGACGACTGGCTGCTCAGGGCTGCCGACGATTGGCACGGCTTCGGCGCGGTGGCCGATGGCTTCAACATGCTCGACCCGATCAAGTCGACCATCGTCACGCCGGGGCTGAACATCAACGGCGACTTTGACGCCACCGGCATTCCTGCGGCCATCGTCACGCGATTCCTCGCCGAGCATGGCGTGATCGTCGAGAAGACCGGGCTTTACAGCTTTTTCATCATGTTCACCATCGGCATCACCAAGGGCCGTTGGAACACCCTGGTGACGGCGCTGCAGCAGTTCAAGGACGACTACGACCGCAACCAGCCGCTGTGGCGCATCCTGCCCGAGTTCGTGGCGCAGAACCCCAAATACGAACGCATCGGGCTGCGCGACCTGTGCCAGCAGATCCACGAGGCCTATCGGGAGAAAGACGTGGCGCGGCTGACCACTGAGATGTATCTCTCCGACCTGCAGCCGGCGATGACACCGACCGAGGCCTACGCCAAGATGGCGCACCGCGACATCGAGCGCGTGGAGATCGACCAGCTCGAGGGGCGCATCACCGCGGCGCTGGTCACGCCGTATCCGCCGGGCATTCCGCTGCTCATTCCGGGCGAGCGTTTCAACGCGCCCATCATGCGCTACCTGCAGTTCGCCCGCGACTTCAATCTTCGTTTTCCAGGATTTGCCACCGACGTGCACGGACTGGTGACGGAAACCGACACCAGCGGCAACAAACGCTATTACGTGGACTGCGTGCAGAACGCGACCTGAGATCCATGGCGACGACGGGGCGGGCGGCAACGCCGCCTTGTCTGGATTCCCAGCCGTTCATGGCTATGTACGTCAGTTAACATAATGCACATATGCTCGCTTTTAGTTGAGCCCGACGAGCGCAGTGACACGTCCTGACCAACTTCCCGCTACCAGCTTCCCTGCGGTCTATCCTTGCCCAGCGCCTTGACAATCATGTCGGCGATGTCCTTGTGGTGCATATTCGTGGCCAGTGTGAGCGCCGTGTAGCCCATGGCATTCTTCAACCTGGGATCGGCGCCTTCTTCGAGCAGCAGCTTCACCGTGCTGTCGTAGCCGAAATATGCGGCCATCATCAGCGGCGTCGAGCCATTTGGCGCTGCGGCATCAATGTAGGCGGAATGATCGAGCAGATATTTCACGATCTCGGTATGCCCACGGGTGGCCGCGTAGGACAACGGCGTCCACCCCGGTTTGTTGATCTCGGCGCCTTTGTCGACCATGAGTTTGACGATACCCAGGTCGCCCTGCAGGCAGGCAATCATCAGCGCGTTTTCGTCTGAGGGGTTGAGCTGATTGAGATGGATGTGCGGGTTCTCGATCAGCACCTTGGCGACCTTGAGCGCTTTGTAGCGCAACGCCAGGTAGAGCGCGGAATTGCCCTTGCTGTCCACCGCATTGGGATCGAAACCCTGCGCCAGCAGGCTTTGCACGGCGCCCACGTCGTCGATCTGGACGGCGCGAAAGAAATCGGTGTAGGCGCCGGCCTGCGCCCATCGCCCCGTGCCCACGGCGAGCATGGTAGCCGCGGCTGACTGCATGAAATGGCGCCGAAATTGATTCATACTCTACTTTAAATTTTGAACACAACTACCTGATTCATTGCAGAAATAGTCGTGTGAAGTTTTCGCTCGTCTGCGCCGCGAGTTCGACCTTGTCCTCGCCTCGCAGTTCGGCCAGGTAGTCGGCGACATAGGCGACAAAGGCGGGCTCGTTGGTCTTGCCGCGATGGGGCATGGGCGCCAGATACGGGCTGTCGGTTTCGATCAGCAGGCGGTCGGCGGGAATCTGGACGGCCACATCTCGCAGCGCCTGCGCGTTTTTGAACGTCACGATGCCCGCGATGGAAATGTAGAAGCCCAGATCGAGGGCGCGGCGTGCGACATCCCAGTTTTCGGTGAAGCAGTGCATCACCCCGCGCGCGCGGCCCTGCCCTTCATCGCGCAGAATGGCCAGGGTGTCATCGGCGCTGGCGCGGGTGTGGATGATCAGGGGCTTGTCGAGCTGCAGCGCGGCGCGGATGTGCACGCGAAACCGCTCGCGCTGCCATTCCATGTCGGCCACCGTGCGTTCGCCCAAGCGGTAGTAGTCGAGCCCGGTCTCACCGATGCCCACGACCCGGGGCAGAACGGCCCGCTGTGTCAGGTCTTCGACCGTGGGTTCGCGCGCGCCTTCGTTGTCCGGGTGCACGCCCACCGAAGCCCAGACGCCCGGATAACGCAGGGCGATGGCATGCACCTCGCCGAACTCTTCCAGCGTAGTGCAGATATTGAGCGCCCGCGTCACGCCCCGTTCCTGCATGTTCGCCAGCACCTCGTCCAGCCGTTCCTCCAGGCCCGGATAGGCGAGATGGCAATGCGAGTCGGTCAGTGCGGCGGTCATGGGCGGGGGATTCAGATGGTATTGGTCGGCTTGCCGCTGGCCTCGGCGGCGCCCAGGGCTTCCTCGATCTTCACCTTGAGTTGCCGGGCCTTGTCGTCGGCGGGAAAGCGTACGCCTATGCCCTGAGGGCGGTGATTGGCGGCGTTGGCCGGGTTGATCCACGCCACCTTGCCTTCGGCGGGATAGCGCTGCGGATCGTCGACGATGGTCAGCAGCAGGTAGACGCCCTCCCCCAGCCGATACTCGTGCGGCGTCGGGACGAAGATGCCACCCTCGGGAAAAAACGAAATGTACGACGCGTACAGCGCCGGTTTTTCCTTGATGGCGAGCTGAAGCACGCGGGGTTTGTTCGCTGCAGCGGCTGCGGGGCGGGGGGGCGTCGCCATGGATCAATCTCCTCGGGAGAAAAGCTGGGCGAATTTTAGGAGCAGTGCGTCGCTGGCGAGTGCCTGGTTCAGCGGAAACCCCGCGAGCCGTTGCTGGTCCGTCCAGATTTGCAGGGCATTGGCCAGCCTCAAGGCCGAGGTTCGACCCGCCAGCGTGGCAAGGGCCTGGGCCTTCTGCGGCAGGTAAAGCGGCGGCGCGCCCACCTGCACGCGTTGCAGGTCGGACGCGATTTTCAGCAAGGCCGAGACGCCAACGGCGGGATCGGGCGGGGGCGGCAGGCTCGACGACGACACCTTCTCGGCAGATGGCCGAGCCATGGCGTCGATCAGGCTCTCGGCCCATTCCAGGCCCGCGGCGGGGTTGGGCTGATAGACGGCGCCTTGCGACCAGGCGAGCACGGCTTCTTTCGCCCCGGCGCTGCCGATCTGCCCCAACTGCGCCTGGGCCTCTGCCGACCCGGGGCGAGGCAGAGCCACCAGCCGACAGCGGCTGCGCAGGGTGGGCAGTACCGCGTCGATGCGGTGCGCGCCGAGCAGAAAATGCACATCCTCCGGCGGCTCCTCCAGGGTCTTGAGAAGAGCGTTGGCCGCGGCGGGATTGAGCGCGTCGAGCGGATAGATGAGGGCCACTTTGGCCCGCCCGCGGTGACTGGTGGCTACCGCCCAATCATTCAGGCGCCGGATCTGCTCGATGCGGATGTCCTGACTGGCCGCCGACTTAGCATCCGACTTGGCCGCCGGCTCCTCGGCCAGATGGAGACCGAGCTGAGGCCACATCGCCTCGGGAGCGGCCACCAGAAAGTCCGGGTGAGTGCCGACAGCGAGCAAGGCGCAACTAGCACAGTGGCCGCAGGCCTGCTGCGCCGTCAGTGCTGGGGGCAGGCGGTCGGTCGCCGGTCCCGAAGCCGCAAGACTCAGCGGCGCTTCACAAAGCAGCGCCGCCGCTGCGCGCTGCAGCAAAGGCCATTTGCCATAACCTTGCGGAGCATGAATCAGCCAGGCTGAATTCATTTTGATTCAAACAGTTGAAGCGCTTTCTTCAAGTGCTGTGTGATGATGCCTTGCACCGCTTCGGGCGACTGGGTGCCATCGACGACGAGCCATCGGTCGGGCGACGCGGCGGCCTGCTGCAGATAGTTGGCGCGCACGCGGGCGAAAAAGTCCACGCTTTCCTGCTCGAACCTGTCACGCTGACGGGTCTGCGCCAGACGTTGCGCGGCCACCTCGGGAGGGACGTCGATGAGCACGATGACGTCGGGCAGCAGCCCCGGATGCACCCAGCGCGCCAGGGCTTCGAGCCTTTCGGCAGGAACGCCCTTGCCGCCACCTTGGTAGGCCAGGGTCGCCGCGGTGAAGCGGTCGCAGACCACGTCCGCGCCGCCCAGCAGCGAAGGCTCGATGACCCGCAGCACATGCTCCTGCCGCGCCGCGAACATCAGCAGGGCCTCGGTGGCCGGATGCATCGACTGGTGCAGCAACAGTTCGCGGATCTTTTCACCGATCTCGGTGCCGCCCGGCTCACGGGTCAGCACGACCTGACGGCCTGCGGCCCGCAGCACGTCGACCACGGCCTGCAGTTGCGTCGATTTACCGGCGCCGTCGATGCCTTCGAGCGAGACGAACAGGCCGGGGCGGTAGGGATTGAGTGCGCTCATGGTGTTTTGAGGATGTAACGGGCCACAGCGGCATTGTGCTCGGCCAGGGTGTCGGAGAACTGGCTCGACCCATTGCCGCGCGCGACGAAGTACAGCGCCTTGATGGGCGCCGGATGCAGCGCCGCATACAGCGAGGCCTCGCCGGGCAAGGCAATGGGCGTGGGCGGCAGGCCGTTGATGACGTAGGTGTTGTAGGCCGTCGGCGTCTGCAGGTCGCGCTTGGTCAGATTGCCCTGAAACCGCAGCCCCATGCCGTAGATCACCGTGGGGTCGCTCTGCAGCGGCATGCCGGCGCGCAGGCGGTTGATGAACACGGCGGCGATCTTGTCGCGGTCCGCGGCGTCGCCGGTTTCCTTCTCGATGAGCGAAGCCAGGATCAACGCCTGCTCCGGGGTTTTCAGCGGCAGGTCGGGCGCGCGCTGCGCCCACGCCGCAGCCAGGCGCTTTTGCATCGCCTGGTAGGCGCGGCGCAGCACGTCGATCTCCGACGATCCGCGGGCGTAGAGGTAGGTGTCGGGGAAAAACGCTCCTTCGGGCGGTATCTGTGGAGGGGCGCCGATGCGCTGCATGATCTGCTGTGGAGTCAGATCGCCGACGTCGTGCTGCAAGCCGGGCGCCGAGGCCAGGGTCTGCAGCATTTGCCTGAACGTCCAGCCCTCGGGAATGGTGACGGCCAGCAGGGTCTGATCGCCCCGCGCCATGCGCTCGAGCAGGCTCCAGGGTGATATGCCCGTGGTGATTTCGTAGCTGCCGGCCTTGAGCTCGGCGCCACGGCCGGTGATGCGGGCGAGCCAATAGAACAGGCGAGGCTGAAGGTCGGCGCCCTGTTCACGGATCTGTTTTGCAGCCGACAGCGCGGAGCTGCCCGGCTTGACCGAAAAATCGAGCGGACTCTCGCGCAGCGCGATGGGTTGGCTGGCCCACCAGGCCCCGGCGCCGATGAGCGCCAGCATCGCGACCAGGGCGAGGATCAGAAGTTTTTTGAGCAAGCGCACGATATTGGAATGAGGGCAGGCAGCGCGCCCGGTGCGGGAAACCTTCCTATAGTAGGGCCTGTCCTCCCCGCCTCTGCCTCTCCATGCCTCTGTCGTCCTGCTCCCTCGATTCGTTGTCGCTCCTGCTCGTTTCCGGGCCTCAAGGCGCCGATCTGCTGCACGCGCAGCTCAGTCAGGATTTCCAGCACTGGAAATCTGAAGACGCGCGGCTGGCGGCACTCCTCAACCCCCAGGGCCGCATGCTGGCGGACTTCATTGCGGTGAAAATCGGCCCGGAGCAGATCGCGCTTTTGCTCGACGCCTCGATTGCTGCTGCCGCGCTGCAGCGTCTGCGCATGTTTGTGCTGCGACTGAAATGCACGCTCAGCGACGCCAGCGTGCAATGGGCGCGCTACGGGCTGCTGGCCGAATCGGCCGAAGCCTATCCGCCCGATCTCGTCCCGCCCAACCAGCCCTGGTCGGTGCGCCAGATCGATGGCGGCGCCTTGCTGCTGCGCCTGCCTCAGGCTGACGCGAGTGTGCGCTGTCTGTTGCTCGCGGAAGTCGGGGAGCCGACGCAGGCCGCCCTGCACGCCCGGCTTGCAGCGCTGCCGCCCCTTTCCCCGTCCGACTGGGCGCTTGCGAACATCCGCGCCGGGCTGCCGCATCTGGTGGCGGCCACGCAGCAGATGTTCGTGCCGCAGATGCTCAATTTCGAGCTGATCGGCGGGGTGAGCTTCAAGAAGGGCTGCTATCCCGGGCAGGAGGTGGTGGCGCGCAGCCAGTACCGCGGCACGCTCAAGCGCCGCACCTATCTGGTCTCGAGCTCTTCGGCGATGCAACCCGCGCAGGAGGTGGTGCACAGCGCCGACCCTGGTCAGCCCTGTGGCGTGGTGGTCAACGCCGCAGCCGATGCTACGGGCACCTGGTGGGCCCTGGCGGAGCTGAAAATCGCCCTGACCGAACAACCCGGGCTGCACCTGGGCAGCATCGACGGCCCGGCCTTGCAGGTGAGCGCCCTGCCCTACACGCTCACGGTGCCGCAGTAACGCGCGCTCACGGCGGCGCGACGGCGCGCAAGGCCTGCGCCGCGGCCTCGACCGCCTGTTCGGCCTCGGGCAAGGCGCGGCTCATCTTGATGAAATCGTGGGTCACGCCCGGCCATTCTTGGGCCTGGACGGCAACGCCCGCCCGGCGCAACTGCGCGGCGTAGGCCAGGCCCTCGTCGCGCAGCGGGTCGCAGCCGGCCACCGCAATCCATGCGGCGGCGACCCCACGATGCTCGGCCGCGTGTTGCGGCGCGAAGCGCCAGTCGTCGGCATCTCGCGGGTCGCGCAGGTAGAGGTTGAAAAACCAGTCGATCTGGTCGCGTTCCAGCAGAAAGCCGTGGGCATAGCGCCGTTGCGAAGGCGTGTCGTGACCGCTGCCCATGCCCGGATAGAACAGCAGTTGCAGCGCCAGCGGCAGGTGCGCGTCGCGTGCGGCCAGGGCGCAGGCCGCGGCCAGGGTGCCTCCGGCGCTGTCACCGCCCACGGCCAGATGCTGTGTGTCCACGCCGAGCATGTCGCCATGCGCCGCCAGCCATTGCAGGGTGTCCCAACTGTCGTTGAACGCCACGGGAAAGCGGTGTTCGGGCGCAAGCCGGTAATCCAGCGACAACACCATCCAGCCGGAGCGCAGCGCCAACTGGCGGCACAGCGCATCGTGGGTAGCCGGACTGCCGACGACGAAACCGCCGCCGTGCAGATAAAGAAGTGCGGGCAGCGGCGCCTGCCAGTCCGCCGCGCGGGTGGCATAGCGACGCAGCGTCAGCCGCGTGCCGTCGCGGCTCGGGCAGTCGAGGTCATCGACGACGGGCAGTGCGGTCGGGGCGAAGTCGAGCAACTGGGCCATGCGCGCATAGCTGTCCCTGGCCTGTTGCGGCGTCTGCGTCCAGAATGGGGGCTGACCCGCGCGAGCGATGCGTTGCAGCAGCTCGCGCATGCGCTGCGTCAGCTCGGCCTCCGCGGGGCGCTCTGGCGTCAGGTCGTCCATGCCCATAGCGGCAGATCGTGCTGCCTGGTCAGTGCGTTCAGTTGCGCTGCGCTATGGGCCTTGCACCAGCGGGCGATCGAGCGCCGCGTCGTGCCTTGCGCCACCTGCGCCAATGCGCGCTGGAAATGCGGTTCGAGCGCGGCGATGGCCACCAAGCCGTCGGCGCAAACATAAACGCCATACTCGGGCAGTGCGCCACCGAGCAGCTCGCCCGCAACCGTCATGCCCAGCGCGCGCGGGACGGCGGCAAAACCGGCAGCGTCGGACAGGGCGATGTCGAGCTGCGCGCCCTGCCCTTGCAGCTTCGCCTGCAGCAGCGCAGCCAAGGCCGCTTCACAGACCAGCATGGCGCCCATCATGTCGGCCAGCAGCGTGGTGGGCAGGCGGGCCGAGTCGATCAGCCCCGCTTCGGCCTGAAACGTGAGGTCGTGGCCCGCAAGGTGAGCCTGAGCCCCTGGATAGCCGAAAATGAACACCGCACTCAGCCGAGGGTATCGCGCAGCCAGACTGCGCCGATCCAGCCCCAGTCGCTTGAGGGCCGCGGGCCTGAACGCGGTGAGCAGCAAGTCGCTTTGCTGCAAGACCTCCTGCAGCTCCGTCTGACCCTCTTGCGATTTCAGATCAAGGGTGCGCACCGGCACGCCCTTGTGCATCGCGCGGTACAGCGCGGGCGACATCTGCGCCATCGGGTCGCCGCCGGGCGGCTCGATTTTCACCACCTCGGCACCCAGCGCCTTCAGGCGCGCGGCTGCGGCCGGTCCGGGCAGATTCAGCGCCAGGGTGGCGATGCGAACGCCGAGCAGCGGCTTGAAACCGCGGGGGTGACGGGGATAGAGACGATCGGTGGCGGGCATGGTGGCGGAAGTCAATCGAGCGAGCGGTCGAGCATACGTTGCAGCTCTCGCCGGTCGAGCTTGCTGGGGCGTCCCTGGCGCGAGCCCTCTGGTTCGGGGCTCAGACGCCGAAGTTCGGCCTGTCGTTCGCGGGCCTGCCGGCTGCTCTCGGTCTCCCGGTACATGGCCTGCGCCAAGGGCGCAGACTGGCGCTGCAGACCGACCTGCCGTACTTCGACTTCCCGCCGCTCTCGCTCCAATTCGATGATCAGCACGTCGCCCACGCGCACCTCCTTGGCCGGCTTGGCCGCGTGCCCGTTCAGTTGGATGCGCCCCCGATCGCACTGGTCGGCGGCGAGGGCGCGCGTCTTGAACCAACGCGCAGCCCAAAGCCATTTGTCCAGGCGCTGTGATGCGGCTGCTTGGTTCATGCTCACAACAGGGCCCGGGCCGCGATGTCGAGCGAGCGCAGCCGCAACTCGGGATCGAATACATCGCTCACCAGCATGAACTCATCGGCCTGGGTCGATTCGGCCAGCGCGGCCAATCCGGCGCGCACCGTCTCGGGGCTGCCAATCACGGCGGCTGCCAGAAAGTCTTGCACCGCGGCGCGCTCCTGCGGATGGAGTTGCGCGAGATAGTCGGCCACGGGCGGCTGCAATCGGCCGCGCTGACCCGTGAGGATGCCCAGCACGCGCTGGTAAGTGCTGCTGGCGAGAAACTGCGCCTCCTCGTCCGTCGGCGCGGCGATCAGGGGCACACCCACGATGACATAGGGCCGCTTCAGGCTGGAGGATGACTGAAACTCCTCACGGTACAGCGCCAGAGCTTGATGCAGAAAGCGCGGCGCGAAGTGCGAGGCGAAGGCATAGGGCAAGCCGCGCTGCGCTGCCAGCCGTGCGGAAAACAGGCTGGAGCCCAGCAGGTAGATCGGCACCTGTGTTCCGGCCCCGGGCATGGCCACCAGACGCTGACCGGGCTCGGCCGGAGCGAGCAAGTGCTGAAGTTCGGCCACGTCGCGCGGGAAGTCTTCTTCACGCTCGACGCGGTCGCGCCGCAGCGCCCGCATGGTCAGCGGATCGGTGCCGGGGGCGCGACCGAGGCCCAGGTCGATGCGCCCCGGATAGAGCTCGGCCAGGGTGCCGAAGGCCTCCGCCACCATCAGCGGCGCATGGTTGGGCAGCATGACACCCCCGGAACCCACCCGAATGCGCTGTGTGCCTGCGGCCACATAGCCGACAAGTACCGCCGTGGCCGAACTCGCCACCCCAGCCAGATTGTGATGCTCGGCAAGCCAGTAGCGCTTGAAGCCCAGCGTCTCGGCATGTTGCGCGGTGCGCAGGGCAATGTGCAGAGCGTCAGCGACGGTGCCGTTTTCGCGCACGGCTACCAGATCGAGCAGGGATAAGGCGATGTTGTTCAGGGTGTGCATGACCGCATTTTGCGGCTGTTGCGCCTGCTTTGCAGGCCGGGACTCATGACGCGGAAGGAACCACCATCTGCCGGGCCACGACGACGATTTCGAGGCGCCAGCGCGGATCGGCCAGCGCCGCCTGCACGGTGGCGCGCGGCGGTGCATGACCGGGCGCCATCCAGGCATCCCAGACAGCGTTCATGCGCCCTATGTCGGCGATATTGGCGAGGAAGATCTGCACGCTGAGCAAATGGGCCTTGCTGCTGCCGCATTCGTGCAAAAGACGGTCGATATGGCCCAGCACTTCGCGGGTCTGATCTTCCAGATCGGCGTCGGGGTGCAGCTCGGGCACCTGACCGGCGAGGTACACCGTGCCGGCGCAAATGGCGGCCTCGCTCAGGCGCGGGCCAACGTGAAGTCGTTCAATCATGGGAAATTCTTGGAATGGAGCAGCGCATATCCGCCGTATTCATCGATCAGTCGGCAGGAACAGACTTTCCTTGATCTCTTCCATCACCACATAGCTGTGCGATTCGGCCGAGACGGGAAGCCGCTTGAGGATGTCGCCCAGCAGGTGACGGTATTCCTTCATGCCGCGCAGGCGGAATTTCACCAGATAGTCGAAGCTGCCCGAGACCAGGTGGCATTCCATCACGTCGGGCATGTGCAACAGCTCCTGCCGCACGCGGTCGAACACATCGCCCGACTTCGAGGCGAGCTTGATTTCGACAAACACCAGCAGACTCTTGCCCAGCGCCTCGGGGTTGACCCGGGCGTTGTAGCTGGTGATCACGCCGGCGCGCTCCATGCGCTTGACCCGCTCGGTACAGGGCGAAGCCGACAGCCCGACCTGGCTGGCCAGTTCGGTCATGGCGATGCGCCCTTCTCGCTGGAGGATGTCCAGAATGCGGCGGTCGATGCGATCGAGTTCGTACATGTCGCGGGCATGGGAAGAAAGTCGCTGCAGTCACGGTGATTTTCACTGCGTACAAGGCAAAAAACAAGCGAAATTTCTGCATATCCCCGACTACATTTCGCGCATCGAGCAAACCAAAGAGGCATTCCCATGAAAGTCATCGTTCTCGGCGCCGGGGTGATCGGCACCACCACGGCTTACTACCTCGCCAAGTCGGGCGCCGAGGTCACGGTCATCGACCGGCAGAACGCCTGCGCAATGGAGACCAGCTTCGCTAACGCCGGCCAGGTGTCTCCCGGCTATTCCACCCCCTGGGCCGCGCCTGGCATTCCGCTGAAGGCGCTGAAGTGGATGTTCCAACGTCATGCGCCGCTGGCGATCCGGCCCGATGGCAGCCTGTGGCAAGTGCGCTGGATGGCGCAAATGCTGCGCAACTGCACTGCCGAGCGTTACTCGGTCAACAAGGAACGCATGATGCGGCTGGCCGAATACAGCCGCGCCAGCCTGCAGGCGCTGCGCGCCGAGACCGGCATCGCCTACGAACAGCGCACCGGCGGCACCCTGCAAATTTTCCGCAGCCAGGCGCAGCTCGACGCGGTACAGCGCGACATCACCGTGCTGGAAGAATGCGGCGTACCCTACGAGGTGCTCGACCGCGATCAGCTCGCGCAGGTGGAACCTGGCCTGGCCCACGCCCGCGACCGGCTCGCCGGCGGGCTGCGTCTGCCGCACGACGAAACCGGCGATTGCCAGATGTTCACCACCCGCCTCGCCGACATGGCGCAGGCGCTGGGCGTGCAGTTTCAGTTCGGCCAGACGATTGCGGGTCTGTTGACCGACGGCCTGCGCATCACCGGCGTTCGCGTGGGCGACCGGGTGCTCACCGCAGATCGCTATGTGCTGGCGCTGGGCAGCTACACCCGCGACATGCTGGCGCCGCTGGGCCTGGATTTGCCGGTTTACCCGGTCAAGGGCTATTC
The DNA here is from genome assembly GCF_001418255.1 of Thiomonas bhubaneswarensis. Lineage (GTDB taxonomy): Bacteria > Pseudomonadota > Gammaproteobacteria > Burkholderiales > Burkholderiaceae_C > Thiomonas > Thiomonas bhubaneswarensis. The sequence goes on along the minus strand of NZ_LIPV01000008.1, from coordinate 124,167 downwards.
GCTCACCGTGCCGCTGGTGGACGAATCGTTCGCGCCGCAGTCGACCGTGCTGGACGAGACCTACAAAATCGCCCTCACCCGCTTCGACAAGCGCATCCGCGTCGGCGGCATGGCCGAGCTGGGCGGATTCGATCTGCGCCTGAACCCGCGTCGGCGCGAAACCCTGGAGATGGTCACGCGCGACCTGTTCCCCGGCGGCGATCTGGCGTCGGCCACGTTCTGGACGGGACTACGCCCCATGACGCCCGACAGCACCCCCATCGTCGGCGCCACGCGCTACGGCAACCTGTTCCTCAACACCGGCCACGGCACCCTGGGCTGGACCATGGCCTGCGGCTCGGGTCGCGTGGTCAGCGACTTGGTGCTGCACCGACAGCCCGATATCAGCACCGCGGGGCTGGGCATCGACCGCTACGAGAGCGCGGCCCGCCCGCCCAAGGTGCTGCATTCGCATCCCGCGTAAGCTGCGCTCAGGCCGGGGCTGCAGCCCTGGCCTGAGATCCCTGCATCAGTTGCCTCAGCTCGGTCTCGGTCAGGGTTTCCTTTTCGAGTAGCAGGCGCGCGCCTTCATCGAGTACCGCGCGCTTTTGCTGCAGGATGTCGGTTGCCCGGTTGAACGCCACGTTCACCAGATCGCGCACCGCACAATCGATCTCGCGTGCGGTCTGCTCGCTGTATTCGTGCTGTGGAGGCAGCGCCGGGGTGCCGAGTACCGACTGCGGTGTTTCTTCCAGACTGACCCCGCCGAGCTTTTCCACCATGCCGTAGCGCGTGACCATGCTGCGCGCAATGTCGGTGACCTTGGCCAGATCGTCCGCCGCGCCGGTGGACCAGTGGCCGTAAATCAGATGCTCGGCGGCGCGGCCGCCCATGAGCACCGCCATCTTGTTTTCCAGTTCCTCGCGGGTCATCAGATAGCGGTCTTCGGTCGGCCGCTGGATGGTGTAACCGAGCGCGCCGATGCCACGCGGAATGATCGACACCTTATGCACCGCGTCGGTACCTGGCAGGCTCATCGCCACCAGCGCATGCCCCATTTCGTGGTGCGCGACGATGTCGCGCTCCTTCGCGTTGAGCAGGCGGTTCTTCTTCTCCAGCCCCGCGACGATGCGTTCGACCGCGCGGGTGAAATGCGCCAGGGTCACGGTCTGCGCGTTCTCGCGCGTGGCCATCAGCGCGGCCTCGTTCACCAGATTGGCCAGATCGGCGCCGGAAAACCCCGGCGTCAGCGCCGCGACCTGTTCCAGATCGACCGCGGGATCGAGGCGAATCTTGCGCACATGCACTTTGAGAATCTGCACCCGCCCGATCTTGTCGGGCCGCTCCACCAGCACCTGACGGTCGAATCGCCCGGCGCGCAGCAACGCAGGATCGAGAATTTCCGGCCGGTTGGTCGCCGCAAGAATCACCAGCGACGAAGTTGAATCGAAGCCGTCGAGTTCGACCAGCAACTGGTTGAGGGTCTGCTCCTTTTCGTCATGCCCGCCGCCAAACGGCGCGGCGGCGCGGGCGCGGCCCAGGGCGTCGAGTTCGTCGATGAAAATGATGGCCGGTGCCTTTTCCCGTGCCTGCTCGAACAGATCGCGCACCCGCGCCGCGCCGACACCGACGAACATTTCCACGAATTCCGAGCCGCTGATGGAGAAGAACGGCACCCCGGCCTCTCCCGCCACGGCACGCGCCAGCAAGGTCTTGCCCACGCCGGGCGGGCCCACCAGCAGCACGCCCTTGGGCGCGCGGGCGCCCAGGCGTCCATGCTCGGAGGGGTGTTTCAGGAAATCGACCACTTCTTCGAGTTCGGCCTTGGCTTCGTCTACCCCGGCCACGTCGGCAAAGGTCACGCCGGTGCGGTTTTCCATATAGACCTTGGCCCGGCTCTTGCCGATGGACATGAAACCGCCCATGCCCAGACCACCGGCCTTGTCGGCAAACTTGCGCACCAGAAAAAACCACACGCTGACAAAGATCAGTGCCGGCAACACCCATGACAGGATGTTCGACAGCCAGGTGTCGGTGTACTGCTGCGAATAGGTCACGCCATAACGCTGCAGTTCGCTGGCGAGTTGCGGCTCGACCTTGACCGCCACGACGATGCTCTTGCCATTCTCGTCGGGCGTTTTGAGCGTGCCGGTGATCGTCTGAGTTCCGATCACCACATCCTTGATACGCCCGTCCTTCAGATAAGTTTGAAAGGTGCTGTACGGCACCGTCTGCACATTGCTGTAAGACGACCACAGGCTCTGCACCAGGAACATCAAGGCGATGGCCAGCAGCCAGTAGCCCAGATGCACCTGGGCCTTGGGGTTCATCACCGGGCGGTTCTTGCCCGGTGGCGCAGGAAGGGAGCGTTGTTCTTCAGCCATGGTCACTTTCCGTTCACACGACACCGCCAAGCATAGCGGCTGCACATGGCAAAGCGGATGTTGGCGGGATCTGCGCCAGACGCATCTTGTGCAGCGGGAGTTGCCAAACTTTGAGCGCTCCTGCTGCAGGCGAAAATCGCGAGCAAATACAACATAATGAAATAGATGTCACACAAATTGTTTGGTCGTCGCATCGTTTTCAAAAAATCTATGTCATTACAAAAGAATATCGTGATGCACCGATGGTGATCGTCAATTTTCTCATGGATATTCATGGACTTATAAATGTCATATGTTTGTCCAGACATATCGGTCGTCCGACCCGCATCCATCGAATAAAGTGTTTTGATTCACTGATTCAATTCATTATTCAGACCCTCCTCGGCTGGTTATAAATCGCGGCAAGGCGCGACGAAATGCAACGCGTCTGTCCATCACACCAAGGAGGCATGGCATGAATCAGACCGATCACACCCCCGACCCGCTGGCACGGCGACTTTTCTTGCAGTCCGCTGCGGTCGGCCTGGGCGCCTTGGCGTTCGCACGCACCAGCCTGGCGGCCAGCACCATTGAATTGCCGCTGCCAGACGGCGCCGATACCCGCAGGCTGACCACGTCTTTCCCCGGCAAGGGGGAGATGATCCTGCAGCGCACCCGCCCCCCGCTGTTGGAGACACCCTGGTCGGTGTACGACAAGGGCGTTTTCACGCCGGTCGATCAGTTCTATGTGCGCTGGCACTGGGCGGACATTCCCACGACCATGAGCCCGCACACCCACAAGGTCCGCATCAGCGGCCATGTGGACAAGGTGCTGGAGTTCACCGTGTTCGACCTGATGAAGCATTTCAAGCATGTCGAACTGGCGGCCGTCAATCAGTGCTCCGGCAATTCCCGAGGCTATTTCCAGCCACGGGTGCCCGGCGGCGAATGGAGCAACGGCGCGATGGGCAATGCCCGCTGGGTGGGCGTGCGGCTCAAGGACGTACTCGATGCCGCGGGGGTCAAGGCGGGCGCGGTACAGGTGCAGTTCGAGGGTTCCGAGCGCCCGGTCATCCCGACGGCGCCGAATCTGAAAAAGTCGCTGTCGGTCGATCACGCGCGGGACGGCGACGTGATGATCGCCTGGGAGATGAACGGCCAGTCCTTGCCGCTTCTCAACGGTTTCCCCTTCCGTCTCGTGGTGCCGGGCTGGTACGCGACCTACTGGACCAAGATGTTGCAGCATGTGCGCGTGCTCAACGAGGAAGACACCAATTTCTGGATGAAGCCGGCCTACACCATCCCCGACAACTGGCCACAAGCCAATATGACGCCGGGCGAAAAGGACGTGAAGTTCGTGCCCATCAACCGCATGGTGCCGCGATCCTTCGTCACCAATCTGAAGAGCGGCGCGTCAGTCGGCGCTGGACGTCCGGAACTGGTGCGCGGCATTGCCTTCGGTGGCGACACCGGGGTCAAGGCGGTCGATGTCTCAATCGACGGTGGCAAGACCTGGATGCCGACCGAACTCGGGCGTGACTACGGCAAGTTCAGCTTCCGCCAGTGGAATACGCATCTCAAGTTCGCCAAGGGCGACCAGACCGTGATGGTTCGGTGCACCAATACCGACGGCCTGCAGCAGCCGATGACGCCCAACTGGAATCCCGGTGGCTTCATGCGCAACGTCGTCGAATCCACCAAGCTGATGGCCGTTTGACAGGGAGAACACACATGACTCAAAACAAGACCGCCGCAGCGCTGCGCGCCCTGGGCGCCGCGCTGATTCTCGGCACCTTCGGCGCGCTACCCGCACACGCGCTCACCCTCAAGACTCAGTCCATCACGCTGCCCAGCAGCACCCGCGTGTTCCCAGGCGATGGCCCGGGCGCCAAGGCCGCCAACACCTACTGTCTGATGTGCCACTCGGCGGGCATGGTGATGAATCAGCCCGATCTGCCCAAGGCCGCCTGGCTGGTGGAAGTCAACAAGATGAAGAACGTGTTCAAGGCGCCGATTCCTGACGATCAGGTTCCGGTGATCGCGGACTACCTCGAAAGCATCAAGGGCAAGAAGTAAAGGGGCATGATTGCCGCAGGTCGGGTACCGCCTGCGGCGCGCCTCTCGCAACAAGTCGGTTTTGCCACCGTGGCGTCAATGCATTTCGTCGCGGATGTACAGATCGCCCTTGAGGCTGGCGATGTAGGCGGCGATGTCCTCCAAATCCTGCCGGTTGTACTGCGCGACGATGCCGCCCATGATGGGGTTGTTGCGGCCGTACAGCGGCGTCTGGTGTTTGGTCTGATATTGCTGCAGGGCGTGGAACAGATAGCTCTGGTATTGCCCGGCCAGCTTGGGGTAGTTGGGGGCGATGGGCTTATCCAGGCCAGCGCCGTGGCAGGCGATGCAGCCGCCCTTGTTGACCAGGTCTTCGCCCTTTTTGATATCGGCGGCATGAGCGGCGGTGCTGATGACCGGCAGCGCAGCCACGAGGAGTGCGGCAAACAGTCGTTTCATGGGGGGTCTCCTCATTTCATTTTCTGGTTTTTGGCTACGGCGTAATACGCCGAGAGATTGGCGATCTGCTGCGGGGTCAGGATGTCGGCCACGGCCTTCATGGTCGGATTGCGACGCACGCCGCTGCGGTAGTCGGCAAGACACTGCGCGATATAGGCGGCGCTCTGACCGTTGAGCATGGGCGCGCGGTAAACCTCGGGAAATTCGGTCTTGAAACCGCCGCGCACGTTGTGGCAGCCTTCGCACATGGCGCTTTCATACTGGCCTGCGGAGGCGTTGCCGACGACGGTTTGCGCCTGCGCGGCTGCGCAAAAGAAAAGAGTCAACGCAATCACGCTGATGGATCGTTGGTTCATGGGTCATCCTATGGGTGTGTGCAAACAAGATGGAGAAGAAGGCAAACGCTGCTTCGTCCCGGAGTTCTGTCGAGCTTGAGAATGGCGGGCTGTGAAGCGGCCGTGCGCCATCCTGGGAAAAGCGGCCTCGTCTTCGGCCGCCAAGTCGGACGGGCCTCTTTCTGGCGCGCGCGACAGCGCCACTGCGGCGCGTGGCGGCCGCAGGAAAAGCGGTCGGGGGAAATTCAGCTCGCTGCGAGGAACAGCGGCTCGGAGGACTGCACGCGTTGCTTGAGGTCTTGCGGCCAGGTCTGACTCCACTGGCCTGGGGAGCTGAGGTTGAAATAGGCGTCGATCTCGGCCGCAAGGAACGACCGGCCGCTGCGCAATACCGCCAGCCGATAGCGATCGGCCTGCGGGTTGGTCCGGCAGACGGCGTAGATCACCCGGCATACCTGCGCGTCGCTGCATAACCGCATGCGCTGATAGGCCGACAGAGACCAATAAAGTGCGTATGCGGCGGCCAACGTCATCGCGATCAGGGCAAGATCGCCCACCAGCGCCCAACCACCGGACGCGCTCGGGCTCTGCGCCGAGGCATGCATGTGCGCCATCCCGAGGGCGATCAGACCATGTGCCAACACGATGGCGATGACCGCATACGCGGCGAAGATGCACAGGCGCAGATCGCGGCAGGCACGGCGCACTTGCTGCAAGGTCGGCGGCTGTTCCGACTCGATTCGAATCGATGGAATGATGAGCATCGCACGCCCTCCTCGAAAACAGTGGCAAGGATAGGGTGCGGAGCCGCCGCTGCGGATCAGGGTTTATCCGGCATACGGGCGTTAGGCTCGGAAGGCACGAGTTCATCGGATCGGGCCTGGCCGGTGTGTTGCAGCACTTGCGGGCATGATCAACAGCCAGGCCGCGCGCAACTGCATCGGCAGCCCTGCGGCGAACATCACCAGTCCGGCGTAATGCTGATCGTCGAGCGGGCTGAGGTTCCATAGACACAGCACGTCCAGGTAGGGTGTGTAGAGCACGCGACCGCTCCACACCCAGACCGCGGCGATGATCATCATCGGCAGGCTGCCCAGCCAGCCGTAGAGGCCGGCGATCCAGCGTTGGCTCAGACTGCTGCTGCCAGCCATCAACTGTGCCCAGAACATCAGGCCGGTGATGAGCAGCAACAGACCGATCGGGCCGGAAAACAGCGCATCGGCAAGGGCCGTGTTGAACACCCCGGGCAGATTCACCCCGAGGGTGATCACGACGAACACGGTGAAGGTCACCCACGGGTCGAGCAGCCAGACGCTCCACCGCGCGTGCGGCGCCGCATGCCAGGCCGCCCGCGCCTGGGGTGGGAAACCCGCCAGCAGCAAGGGCGAGACGCCCTGCCCCAGGGTCATCAGCGCCAGGGTATAGCCAGTCATCGACGCCAGCGGGTTGTGCAATCCCCAGGCGGCTGCCAGGGTGAGCGCGCAGCCCGCAATAAACGCCAGAATGCGCCACCAGGCCCAGCGGCCGCGTGTGGCGGCCACGACGTACACGGCAAACATCGCCCCGAGCAGAGCGATCCACCCCGCCCAGACCAGCAGTGGCCAGCCGTTTGGCGTCATCACGGCTCCAGCATGTGATGCAGATCCGCGGCCAGCCAGGCGGGGTTGACGAGCTGGCCGTAGCCGTAGCGCGCGACCAGCCTGCCGTCTGGATCGACGAGCGTGACGGCCGCTGTATGGTCGATCCAATACGAGCCGTCAGCGGTATCGACCCGATGCCAGGTAACGCCCCATTGCCGCGCCGATGCGCTGACCTCGGCAGGCGAACCGCGCAGGCCGATGGCGTCGGGCAGGAAAGCATCGAGGTAGGCGCGCAGCGCCGGGAGGGTGTCGCGCGCAGGGTCGAGGCTGACGAAGACCACCCGCACGCGTTGCCGCATCGGCCCGAGGCGTTGCAGGCTGCGCGCCAGCGCGGCCAGGGTGAGCGGGCAGACATCCGGGCAATGGGTGTAGCCGAAAAACACCAGTACTGCGCGACCGCGCTGCTGCCGCCAGCTGAAGGGATGTCCCTGCGTGACGGCGAAGCCGGTGAACGCAGGTGCCGGTGTCGGTTGCAGAGGCGAGCCATGCAGCGCGCTGCCGTGCGGCTGCAGCCGCGACCACGCCCAGAGCACGCCGAGCAAGGCGATACAGACGACCGCGGCGCGCAGCGCCGAGGCCTTCCAGCCGCCGCGCCGAGGCGTTCGTCCGCTCCAGGCAGGGACCAGGTGTGCAGCATGGCTCATCCCATCACCAGAGCACGAAGCCTGGAGCGTGGATCGGATTCATCAACATCGGCCAGAACACCGGGATATAGACCGCCAGCGTGATGACGAAGGTAATCAAGGTCCACAGACCGAGTGGCTCGCAGACCTTGGTCAGCAGCGAGCCCTCCGAACCGGCGATGAACTCCGTGAACGGGATTTCGACCATCGCCTTGGCGTCTTTTTGCCCGAACAGCGTGCCGAAAAACACGATGTAGTACAAAACGGCCCCGAGCGCGGCAAGCGCGCCGCCGATGCCCACGATGACCAGCGCCGGATGCACCGCGCCGTAGAGCTGCATGTATTGATCGTGCGGCAACGCCGACACCCAGGCGCGGCGCGGCACGCCGTCCAACCCCGCCCAGTGTCCGGCCAGGCCCCAGGTCATCAGGCCGAGGAACCACAGCCAGACCCCGGCCAGCGCCAGCCCGGGTTTGTAGAGGCGCCTGCCCGTGAGGTGCGGCAGCAGCCAGAAGCTCACACCCATAAACACCAGCGTGGTCATGGTGCCGACGGTGAGGTGAAAGTGCGCCGGAATCCACAAGGTGTTGTGCACCACGTTGTCGAGCTGCCAACTCGCGTTGACGATGCCACCGGCGCCGCCGAAGATGAAGCTCACCAGCGCCAGCACCTGCGCCGCCACCGACGGGTCTTTCCACGGCAGCGCGTTCCACCAGCCCATCAGCCCCTTGCCGCCGCGGCGACGCCCGGCGTATTCGAGGCTGAGCGCGATGGTGAACGCGGTGATCAGGCTGGGAACGGCCACAGACAAGGTGAGCGCGGTGACGATGCCCTTCATCACCGGGGAAATGCCCGGGTCGGTGTATTGATGGTGCGTGCCCACAGGCAGCGAAAACACGAACAGCAGCAGGAACGCCAGCCGTGCCAACGGGTCTGACACCAGCTTGCCACCGGCCTGCCGCGGCAACAGCGCGTAAATCGAGATGTAGCCGGGCATCAGCCAGAAGTACACGATGGGGTGACCTGTCCACCAGAACAGCGTGCGTGCCAGCAGCGGGTCGATGGTGTGCACGATGCCCAGCGACCACGGGTCGAGCAGGAATACCGCCTCGGTGCCGGCGCCGAGTGCGGCGAGCAGCCACATCAGCAGCGTGGTCGCGCTCATATAGGTGACCAGCGGCGTGGGCCGCCCTGGGTTGGCCCGCTTCCAGCGCGAGCGCATCTCCAGCACGACGAACAGCGGCACGATGCTCGCCACCACGACCAAGGTGATGCCCAGGTAGAACCAGGCGCTGCCCTTGAGCGGCGGATACATGGTGTAGAGCACGCTCGACGAGTTGTCGAACATGCCGTAGGCCGCCATCAATGTGCCCAGAAGCATCAGCGCATAGGTGAACCACGCCAGCCCCATATTGGGCTTGAGCTTGAGCTCACGCGCCGGCAGATACATCAGCCAGCCGGAAATGGTGAAAAACGTGAACACATAGGCGTTGAGCACGCCGTGCATGGTCAGGCCCTGGTAGTAGGACTTGAGAAAGGGCTGCAGGTAGGGGTAGAGGTTGATGCCGGCGTAGTTCGTGCTCTGCAGCAGACCGATGGCGATACCCACGGCCAGCGCGACAAACCCGGTGACCCAGAAGGCCAGCAGCATCTTTTTCTCACCGGCGATCTCCCCCGCCGTGGGTACCGCCAGCCCGCGCGCGGTGTTGGGGTTCAGGACTGCGCTCATGATTGTTTCGCTCCGGTGATGACGATGGTGCCGATCATGGCCTGATGACCCGCGCCACAGTACTCGTTGCAGATGATGCGATAGGTGCCGGGCTTGTCGAAGGTGTAGCTGACATGGCCGACCACGCCCGGAATGGCGGTGAGGTTGATGCTGGTGCCCTGCACTTCAAATCCGTGGAGCACGTCGCCGCTGGTCACATAAAACGTGACATGCGCGCCCACGGGCAGCTTCAGCGGCGTGGCGGTGCCCGGCGTCCAGCTCCAGGCGCGTCCGATTTCATACACGTCATAGCTGTTCGGCCCGGTCTGCTTCACCCCTGAGCCCTGAAACTCGGCCAACTGCGCCGGGCTGTTGGGGTTGGAATAGAACTCGGTGGTCTTGGCCACGAGTCCGTAGTCGTGCACGACAAACCACACGGCCACAATGAAGAGCACGGCGATCAGCGCCAGTGCGATGAAAATCCACGCCCGCTCGTGTCTGTCGGCAACGTGGTGGAACTGATCCTCGAAGGCATCGGGTGTCGAAGTCGTCATGGCGGGCCTCAGGCGTGCAACGAGAAATAGGCCGCGACGAGGGTCCACAACCCGACGACGACCACGAACAGCGCGCCCACGATGACCCATGTCCCCATCGGACGGGCATAGTGCAGATCTGGCGCGGTCAAGTCCGCCTGAGCAACGGAGCGCCCTGCCGCATCAGTGACCGGCAGGGGCGAGTAGGGAAGTTCTTCTGTCATGGTGGGCTCTCCTCAGGGTGAGTGCGACAGATTGCCGCATGCCAAGCAAGATAAGTTTTGACTGATATTGCGACTTGCGATGGATCAAGCGCGTCCGACAGCGTTTGTGACGTCTGTAATCGGGTGTAAACCGTCGCTGCGAGCGTCGCACAGGCGGGTGCGCATCGTGGCGGCAATGCGTGTAGCGATGGTCAGCAGGTGATCTCGCGCCGAGGCGCTGAATTCTTCGCGCAAGGTTGCGTCGAACAAGGCAAGCCAGCGTTCGAAATGCTCGTCCCGCAACGCCAACGGCCGATGTGCGCTCAAAGCGTTGCGGTGATAACGCCCGGCCATCAGCGCGACCGAGGCCCAGAAATCGACCAGACGCGCTTCATGCGCCGGCCAGTCAGCGATATGCTGCGCGGCAAATATCGGCCCAAGTTCTGGATCAACACGCGCCCGCGCATAAAAACCCCGGACCAGACGCTCCAGCACGGCCTCATCGAGCCCGGTACGTTGGCGCAGCTCGCGCGCGAGTGCGGTGCGCCGGTCGTTCAGCTCAGGAACGGAAACGGCTGTCTCATGAATTTCATGGCGAGGACTGGGCCTATCGACTGGCACATGACCGCGCATCGCGTTAGCATCTCGCATGGCATTCCTTAAGTGGTTGAATTGATACCACTTTAAGGTGAGACTGGCATTCGAGGCAAGTGACAAATTGAAACTGACGCAATTCACCGATTACGGGCTTCGTGCCTTGATGGTGCTGGCATCCGGCCCTTACAGATCATTTAACAGCAAAGAGATAGCTGATCTTCTTGATATCTCGCGTGAACATTTGATCAAGGTGCTGCAGCGCCTATCGCAAGGCGGTTATGTCCACAGTCAGCGCGGCGCAAGCGGCGGTGTACGTCTGCAAAAACAGGCAAATGAAATACCTTTGGGGAATCTGGTGCGCTGGCTGGAGGAAGGCCAGGGCCTGGTGGAGTGTCTGCGTCCGGACGGTGGGCATTGCAACCTCACGCCCATGTGCCTGCTCAAGCCCTTGCTCAGCGACGCCACGGAAGCGTTTTACGCCCGACTCAACCAGTCCACCCTGGCCGACTGTCTGCACCCGCCGCTGCAGCATTTCGTCACCCGACAAGCCGCGCGCCCTGCCCTGATGCAGCTCAAATCCAATTGACCCAGCCCGCCATGCTCACCGACGCCCTGCTGCTGTACCTGCACCTCTCGGCCATGATCGGTCTGGTGGTGTTTCTGACAGCGAAAACCAGCCTGACCCGCCCTGGCGGCATCGACGACGCGGTCGTGAAGCGTCTGCGTCGGCTCGACCTCTGGGTCTGGGGCAGCTTCGCCGCCGTGCTGGCCAGCGGATTGGCCCTCGTGTTCTGGGGGGTGAAGGGGCCGCAATGGTTGCTGCACAACCCGCTGCTGTGGGCCAAGATCGCCTTGCTGGCGCTGATGGCGGCCATGTCCTGGCCGTCGACTCGCCGTCTGCGTCAGTGGGTGCTCGAAGTGCAATCAAGCAAAGCGTTGCATTGGACACCGGCGCGGGAGGACATCGCGCGAGAACGCCGCTGGCTGATGGCGCAGTCGCATGTGATGGTGGTCATCCCGTTGCTGGCCACGCTCATGAGCCACGGTTTCGGCTGATGGCGAGGTGCCTTCAAAGAGACTTCAAAGCGCGTCGTCCGCTTCTCGTTGCGCGCGGTAGTCGCGCCGCTTGCGCTCGGCAAGTTCCTCCACCGCGTCACGATCGCGCAAATAGTCTTGCAACGGCACGATCAGGCAATGCTGTGGATCGAGGGTGCCGAATTGACGGCTTTGCCCGTAGCCCTCGATGCAGAAAAAGTAACGCATAGCGTCTTCTGCGTCGCGCGCCTGGGGAATGAAAAACCAGTGGTCACTGTCGCCGTAATGCAGCAGGTAGTCAACCGGATCGTCCACGCTCAAGCCCCACGAAAGTGCGCGGCCAGCCACACCAGGCCGACGAACACCGGCTGGTGCAGCAGGTAGATGGTGAGCGGCCAGCGTCCGAGAAAGGACAGCGGGCGGATGTCGGGCAGATGGCGCAGCGGGCGGAACTGCACCCGCGCCAGCAGCCAGCCCACGCCCGCGCCGATCCACAGCACGCCAATCCACGGCAGCAACGGTGCGTAGTCTTCGGTAATGGGCTTCTGGGTGATCAGCCCGGTCCAGTTCCACATCGGCGGGTTGAAAAACGCGTGCCCCCAGAGCTGCGGCGCGGCGATGGCGATGGGGGCGAGCAACAGCACCCAGGCCCGCGCGTGACGGAACACCAGCCGATGCAGCAACAGCATGGCCGCAATGCCCTGCAGAATGCCGAAGTAGATGAAACTCTGCGGAAACGCCGCGTAGCTTCCGGCCGTGACCAGCAGCGAGGCGCCCACGATCTGTGCCCAGCGCTTCCAGAAATGCCGCGCCGGACGCCCGCTGACATCGGTGAAGGTCTGCGTCAACCCCACGGTGAAAACGAACAGGCTGACGATGGCGATGCGCTGATCGAGCCACCAGGGGCTGGTGTAGAAGTCGGTGTGGATGAAGCCGAACCAGTTCAGATCGAAGCTGAAATGGAACGACATCATCCAGACAATGGCCAGACCGCGCAGGGTGTCCACCCCGCCGTAGCGGCTGGTTCGCTGGGTTGCCTCAGCCACACCACACCCGGGCATTGCGGAACATGCGCAACCACGCGCTGTCGTCGCCCTTCCCTTGCGGCGCCCAACTCATCTGCACGTTGCGGAATACCCGCTCGGGATGCGGCATCAGGGCGGTGAAGCGTCCGTCGGGCGTAGTCACCGCAGTGATGCCCTCGGGGCTGCCGTTGGGGTTGAAGGGATAGCGCTCGGTGGGCTTGCCGTGATGATCGACAAAGCGCATGGCCACCTGCAGCAGCTTGGCGTCGCCCTGCTGGGAGAAGTCGGCCCGGCCTTCGCCGTGCGCCACGGCGATGGGCGCGCGGCTGCCGGCCATGCCCTGGAAAAAGATTGAAGGTGACTCGGCAACCTCGACCAGTGACAGCCGCGCCTCGAACTGCTCGGAGCGATTGCGGGTGAAGCGCGGCCAGGCGCGGGCACCGGGAATCATGGGAGCGAGTGCGGCCAGCATCTGGCAGCCGTTGCACACGCCCAGCGCAAAAGTGTCGGGGCGGCCGAAAAAGCGGGCGAACTGATCGGCTAGTTCGGGGTTGAACAGGATGGAGCGGGCCCAGCCCTCGCCCGCGCCGAGCACGTCGCCGTAGCTGAAACCGCCACAGGCGACGAAGCCGTGAAAATCAGCGAGCTTAGCCCGCCCCGCCATCAGGTCGCTCATGTGCACGTCCACCGCGTCGAACCCGGCGCGGTGCATGGCGTAGGCCATTTCGAGCTGCGAGTTGACGCCCTGCTCGCGCAGGATGGCGACCTTGGGGCGGGCGCCGGTGGCGATGAAGGGCGCGGCGACGTCTTGCTGCGGATCGAAGGTCAGGTGCTGGTGCAGGCCCGGGTCGGCGGCATCGGCCAGCGCGTCGTGCTCGGCCTGAGCACACTCGGGGTTGTCGCGCAGCAGGGCCATGCGCCACGAAACGCTGTCCCACACCTGCTGCAGATGGGCGCGCGGTGCGGTGTAAACGCATTGGGTGTCACGCCACACCTCGACGACATCGCGGTCGTTCACGCTGCCCACGGCATGGCTGTGCGCCGACAGGCCATGTCGCCGCAAGGTCTGCAGCACGGCGTCGCGCTGTTCGGTTGCGACCTGCAGCAGCACGCCCGGCTCTTCATTGAACAATGCGCGCAGGGTCTGGATGTGGCGCCGCGGGCCGACCTGCTTGGCCCAGTCCTTGGCATCGCCCCAGTCGTCGGCTTCGCTGCCTTCCAACGTGAGCACATCGACATTCAGACTGACGCCGCAATGCCCGGCGAAGGCCATTTCACAGGCGGCGGCCCAAAGGCCGCCATCGGAGCGGTCGTGATAGGCCCAGACCTGGCCTGCAGCGCGTAGTTCGGCCAGCGCCGCGGCAAACGAGGTCAGCAAGTCCGGGCTGTCGAGATCGGGCGTGACGTCGCCGATCGCGCCCAGGGTCTGCGCCAGGATGCTCGCACCCATGCGCTTCTTGCCCTGTCCCAGGTCCACCAGAATCAGGCTGCTGGGCGCGTCGGTGCGCAACTGCGGGGTGAGGGTGCCGCGCACATCGGGCAGGGTGGCGAAGGCCGACACCACCAGCGACACTGGCGAGGTCACGCTCTTGGCCTGCCCGGCGTATTCCCAGCGCGTATGCATCGACAGCGAATCCTTGCCGACTGGCACCGAAATGCCCAGCGCCGGACAAAGCTCCATGCCGATGGCGTGCACCGTGTCGTACAGCGCGGCGTCCTGGCCGGGCTGGCCGCAGGCGGCCATCCAGTTGCACGACAGTTTGATGTCACCCAGCTTTTGCACCGGCGCGGCCAGCAGGTTGAGCACTGCCTCGCTCACCGCAAGCCGTCCCGACGCGGCGGGATGGAGCACCGCGACGGGCGCGCGCTCGGCCACGCTCATGGCCTCGCCGCGAAAACCGGCGTAGTCGGCCAGAGTGACCGCGCAGTCGGCCACCGGCACCTGCCAGGGGCCGACCATGGGGTCGCGGTGGCTCAGGCCGCCCACGGTACGGTCGCCGATGGTGATGAGAAAACGCTTGCTCGCCACCGTGGGATGACGCAGCACCGCCTCGCAGGCCTGGCCGAGATCGACCTCGGCCAGATCGAGCGCCGCGCCACGCGGCAACTGCCTCTGCGCCTGACGGTGCATGCGAGGCGGCTTGCCCAGCAGCACATCCAGGGGCAGATCGACCGGACGGGCCTGATCGGGCTGGTCGGCATGCAGGCTGTCTTCGACGATCAGGGTCTGCTCCTGCGTCGCCACGCCCACCACGGCAAACGGACAGCGCTCGCGTGCGCACAGTGCCGCAAACGTCTCTCTCTGATCGGGGGCGATGGCCAGAACATAGCGTTCCTGGCTTTCATTACTCCATATTTCCTTTGGACTTAAACCTGTTTCTTCAAGTGGAACATCACGCAACTGGAACACCGCGCCGCGCCCTGCCCCCTCCACCAGCTCGGGAAAGGCGTTGGACAGTCCACCGGCGCCGACATCGTGAATCGACAAAATGGGGTTGCTCTCGCCCAGGGCACAGCAGGCGTTGATGACTTCCTGCGCACGACGCTGGATTTCAGGGTTGCCGCGCTGCACCGAGTCGAAATCGAGATGGGTGGCATTGCTGCCGGTGGCCAGACTCGATGCCGCCCCGCCGCCCAGACCGATGCGCATGCCAGGCCCGCCAAGCTGCACCAGCAGGGTGCCGGCGGGAAAGGCCTTCTTGTGCGTCATGCGCGCGTCGATCGAGCCCAGACCGCCGGCGAGCATGATGGGTTTGTGATAGCCCCAGACCCTGCCATCGACCGGCTGCTCGAACACGCGGAAGTACCCTGCCAGATTGGGGCGGCCGAACTCGTTGTTGAACGCGGCGCCACCCAGCGGCCCGTCGAGCATGATCTGCAGCGGGCTGGCGGTGTGGCCGGGCTTGCCCAGATCGGCGGTCTGGGCCTCCCACGGCTCGCTCGCTCCGGGGATGCGCAGGTGCGAGACCGAGAACCCGGTCAAACCGGCCTTGGGGCGCGAGCCGCGGCCGGTGGCGCCCTCGTCGCGAATTTCCCCGCCGGCCCCGGTGGCGGCGCCGGGAAACGGCGAAATGGCCGTGGGGTGATTGTGCGTTTCCACCTTCATCAGCACATGCCGCAGCGCCTCCTGCGCGGCATAGTGGTGCGTACCCGGATCGGGCTGCCAGGACTGCACCGTGCCGCCTTCCATCACCGAGGCATTGTCGGCATACGCCACCACCGTGCCCTGCGGCGCCAGGGCGTGGGTGTTGCGGATCATCTGAAACAGGGTGTGCGGCTGGTCGACGCCGTCGATGGTGAAGCGGGCGTTGAAAATTTTGTGGCGGCAATGCTCGCTGTTGGCCTGGGCGAACATCATCAGTTCGACATCGGTGGGGTTGCGCCCCAACTTGCGGTAAGCCTCTAGCAGGTAGTCGATCTCGTCGTCCGACAGCGCCAGACCCTGTTCGATATTGGCCTGAGCCAGCGCCGCCCGTCCAGTCTCCAGCGAGCCGGAGAGCACATCGACGTGCTGCAGCGGCTGCGGGGGCAACTCGGCGAACAGACGCTGCAAATCCTCGCGCCGCAGCGTCACCGACTCGGTCATGCGGTCGTGCAGCAGGTCGGCAAGTCGCAGCAGTTCGTCATCGCTCAAGGGCTTGGCCGCGCGCAGCAAGCCGCTTTCCATTTCGAGGCGGTACTCCACCGCGCGTTCCACCCGGTGCACCGGTGCGCCGCACAGGCGGGCGATGTCGGTGGCTTTCGAGGCCCAGGGAGACAGCGTCCCCAGGCGTGGCATGACGAACAGCGTCTGCCCCGCGCTCGGCCCGACGTAAGGGTCGCCGTAGCGCAGCAGCCCTTCCAGCTTGTCGGCAAGCGCCGATGACGGCGGGGCGTCGAGGGCGACGACATGCAGATAGCGGGCGTGGATGCGGCGCACCCTGGCGGCGAGATCCGGTTCGGCTTGGTGCAGACGGGTGTGCAGGGCGTCCTGACGGAAGGCGGACAAGGCGCTGGCGCCTTCGAAGAAAAGGATGTGCATGCGTGAACCCGAGGTGGGCGTGGCCGGAAGGGGAGGTCAGCGCGAAATTATAGAAAGCAGGCCTTCAGGCCCGGCCAGCGCATTCAGGAACGCAGTGAGATAATCCGCCCATGAGCATCACCATCAAAACCCCTGAAGAGATCGAGAAAATGCGCGTGGCCGGGCGACTGGCTTCCGAACTGCTCGATTACCTCACGCCCCACGTTCAGCCCGGCGTGACGACCAAGGCCATCGACAAACTGGCCTACGACTACATCACCCAGGTGCAGCAGGCCATTCCGGCCCCGCTGAATTACGCGCCCCCGGGTTACACGCCCTACCCCGCGTCGATCTGCACCTCGGTCAACAACGTCATCTGCCACGGCATTCCGAACGACAAGGCGCTGAAAAGCGGCGATGTGGTGAACATCGACGTCACCGTCATCAAGGACGGGTTTCACGGCGACTGCAGCCGCATGTTCAGCATCGGCACCGTACCCAGGCATGTGCAGCGGCTGGTGGACATCACCTTCGAGGCCATGTGGCACGGCATTGCTCTGGTCAGGCCCGGAGCGCGGCTGGGCGACATCGGCCACGTCATCCAGACCTTCGCCGAGAGCGCGGGCTACAGCGTCGTGCGGGAGTTCTGCGGTCATGGCATCGGACGCAAATTCC
This sequence comes from Thiomonas bhubaneswarensis, assembly GCF_001418255.1. Classification (GTDB taxonomy): domain Bacteria; phylum Pseudomonadota; class Gammaproteobacteria; order Burkholderiales; family Burkholderiaceae_C; genus Thiomonas; species Thiomonas bhubaneswarensis. Next base: position 106,937 of record NZ_LIPV01000008.1, on the reverse strand, counting down.
ACGAAGACCCGCAGGTGCTGCACTACGGCAAGGCGGGTACGGGCGAGATCCTGCGCGAAGGCATGACCTTCACCATCGAACCCATGATCAACGCCGGTCGGCGCGACATCCGCGAAATGGCCGACGGCTGGACCATCGTCACCAAAGACCGCTCGCTCTCGGCGCAATGGGAGCACACGGTGCTGGTCACGCCCACTGGCTTCGAGGTGCTGACCACCTCGGCCGGTTGCCAGCCCGCACCCGATTTCGTCCGCCAGACCGCCCTTGCCGCCTGAGGGCGCGCATCCCGGGTCCATGACGGCCACCGCATCCCTTGTCGCCAGCCCGGATGCTGCGCTTCTGAGCGACATCCGTCAGCGCTGGAAGCAGGGCCGCGCCGAGCTGCTCGATCACTTCGCCCAGCACCCGCTTCAGGTGACGCCGCTGTTGCACGGCCTCACCCGACTGGCCGACCACACGCTGCAAGCCCTCTGGGCTGCCACGAGCATGCCGGCCGAAGCAGCCCTGATGGCTGTGGGCGGATACGGACGCGGCGAGCAGTTTCCGCACTCCGACATCGACCTGTTGCTGTTGCTGCCCCGTGCTCAGGGCAGCGACCGCGCGCTCGATGCCGCTGCCGAGGGCTTCATCACCGCCTGCTGGGACAGCGGCCTGGAGATCGGCGCGAGCGTGCGCACCATCGAGGCCTGCATCGACGAGGCGGCCAAGGACATCACCGTGCAGACGGCGCTGCTGGAATCGCGCTTTCTGTGCGGCCATCGCGCGCTTGCCGAGGCGATGCAGGCCAAGTTTATCCAGCATCTTGACGCCCGCGTCTTCTTTCAGGCCAAGATGCGCGAGCAGCAGCAGCGGCACATCAAGTTTGAAGACACGCCCTATGCGCTGGAACCCAACTGCAAGGAAAGCCCCGGCGGGCTGCGTGACCTGCAGGTCGTGCTCTGGGTGGCGCAGGCCAGCGGCCTGGGCCGCAGTTGGAAGGAACTCGCCGCCAGCGGGGTCATCCATGCCAACACGGTTCGTCAGATCCAGCGCAACGAGACGGTGATCAAGCGCATCCGCGCTCACCTGCACATGCTCGCTGGACGGCGTGAGGACCGTCTGGTGTTCGACCAGCAGTCGGCGGTGGCCAAGGTGCTGGGATTTGCGCCGACGCCCAGCAAGCGCGCCGGCGAACTCCTGATGCAGCGCTACTACTGGGCGGCCAAGGCCGTCGAGCAGATCAACCAGATCGTGCTGCTCGACATCGAAGGCAGGTTGTGGCCGCAATCGGTGGCCAAGGCCCAGCCCATCGTGGACATCGACGGCGTGGAAGACGGCCGCTACGTGCTGCGCGACGGCATGATCGAGCCCGCCGATCTGCAGTTGTTCCAGCACCAGCCCTGGACGCTTCTGGAGATTTTTGCGGTGTATCAGCGTGCGGCAGGCGCGCGAGGGCTGTCTCCGGCTGCGCTGCGCGCCATCTATCTGGCACGCCCCCGCATGGACAGCGCATTCCGCCACGACCCGCGCAGCCGCGCGCAGTTCGTGCGCATCCTGCAGGCGCCGGGCGGCATCGTCCATGCCTTGCGACTGATGAACCGCACCAGCGTGCTCGGGCGCTATCTGTGGGCCTTCCGGCGCATCGTCGGGCAGATGCAGCACGACCTGTTCCATGTCTACACGGTGGATCAGCACATCCTGATGGTCGTGCGCAATATGCGGCGCTTTTTCATGCCCGAGCACGCGCACGAATACCCGCTGTGCTCGGAGCTGGCCGCCCATTTCGACCCGCCCTGGGTGCTGATTCTGGCCGCCCTGTTTCACGACATCGCCAAGGGGCGCGGCGGCGACCACTCCGATCTGGGCGCCGTCGAAGTCCGCAAATTCTGCAAGGCTCACGGCATCGATGCCGCCAACACCGAGCTCGCCGTGTTTCTCGTGCGCGAGCATCTGCAGATGTCGCGCGTGGCGCAGAAAGAAGACCTGAGCGACCCCGAGGTGATCTCCGCCTTTGCCCAGCGCGTGGGCGACGAGCGCCACCTCGTCGCGCTCTATCTCCTGACCGTGGCCGACATCCGCGGCACCAGCCCCAAGGTGTGGAACGCCTGGAAAGGCAAACTGCTCGAAAACCTCTACCGCGCCACGCTGCGTGCCCTCGGCGGGCAGACGCCGCAACCTCAGGCCGAACTGCAACTGCGTCAGCGCGAAGCCCAGCGCATTCTCAACCTCTACGCCCTGCCCGAAGGCGCGCAAAAGCCGCTCTGGGACACGCTGGACATGGGCTACTTCCTGCGCAACGACCCGCAGGACATCGCCTGGCACACCCGCAAGCTCTACGCCCGCGTCGCCAGCGCCAGCCCCGTGGTCAGCGCCCGCCTGGCTCCCGAAGGCGAGGGGCTGGAAGTGCTGGTCTATGCGCCCGACCGACCCGATCTCTTCGCCCGCATCTGCGGCTATTTCGACAGTCAGAACTTCAACATTCTCGACGCCAAGATCCACACCGCGAACAACGGCTGGGCGCTCGACAGCTTCGTCGTCGTCTCGCCGCACACCAAGCTGCACGACCGCGGCATGATCGGCGTGATCGAAACGTCGCTGCTGCAAGAGCTCGGCAGTACTGGCCCGCTACCGGCCCCACACCACGGCAGACTGTCGCGCCGGGTGCGCAACTTCCCCGTCAACCCGCGCGTGGGTCTGCGCCCGGACGAGCGCGGACAGCGCTGGATTCTCAGCGTGACCGCGCATGACCGGGCCGGTCTGCTGTTCGGCATCGCCCAGGTGCTGGCCAGACACCATATCGATCTCCAGCTGGCCAAGATCACCACGCTCGGCGAGCGGGTCGAAGACACCTTCCTCGTCTCCGGCCCCGGATTGGGCGACGCCCGGATTCAGAACATCATCGAGGGCGAGCTCCTCCAAGCGATCGCGGATTGACATGGACATTTCCGCCCTGCAAGCCCGCCTGCGCCAGTTCGCCGCCGATCGCGACTGGACGCCCTATCAGACGCCCAAAAATCTCGCGATGGCCATGATCGTCGAGGCCGCCGAACTGGTGGAACACTTCCAGTGGATGACACCCGAGCAGTCGCAGCAGGCCGGCCAAGACTCCGATCTGCAAGGCCGGATCGCCGACGAAATCGCCGACGTGCTGATCTATCTCGTGCAGATTGCCGACCACACCGGGATCGACATCGATCGCGCGGTGGAGCGCAAGATCGGCAAAAATGCCCTGAAATACCCGGCTCCGTGAAAATCCCAGCAACTTCAAACATGGGACAATTCGAGTATCGTCTTGCCGACTTTCTCATCGTTGCGGGTCACGCACCACGCCCCGCCTCATTGACGCCTTGAAGATCCTTTTCGATTTTTTCCCCATCATCCTGTTTTTCATCGTGTTCAAGGTGGCGGGCATTTACGCCGCCACCGCGGTGACGATCGCGGCGACCTTCGCGCAGATCGGCTGGGTGTGGTTCAAGCACCGCAAGGTGGAGCCCATGCTGTGGCTCAGCCTGGGGGTGGTGGTGATCTTCGGCGGGGCCACCCTGCTGTTCCACAACGACACCTTCATCAAGTGGAAACCCACGGTGCTGTACTGGCTGTTTGCCGTCATCCTGGCAGGCGCGCAACTGCTGCAGGGCAAGAACCTGATGCGCAGCCTCATGGGCAAGCAGATGCAGTTGCCCGACCCGATCTGGAACCGTGTCAACTGGTCGTGGGTCGCCTTCTTCGCGCTCATGGGAGTGCTCAACATCGTGATCGCCTACAACTTCTCCACCAACCTATGGGTGGACTTCAAGCTGTTCGGCAGTCTAGGGCTGACGCTGGTGTTCGTCCTCGGGCAGTCGCTGCTGCTTGCCAAGCACATGAAGCTGGACGAAAACGCCTGATGCTTTTCGCATGACCCGTCGAGCGCGCATCGAGGCCCTGTTGCAACAGGCGCTGAACCCCGAATTTCTGAACGTGACCGACGACTCCGCGGCCCATGCCGGGCATGGCGGGTTCGATGCCGAAGGCAGTCATTTCCGGGTGCGGATCGTCAGCGCGCGATTTGCCGGCGCCTCGCGTCTGGCCCGACATCGCCTCGTGTATGATGCCCTCGCTTCGATGATGCACCATGAGATTCACGCCCTGGTGCTCGATTGTCAGGCGCCTGGAGAAGCACTTCAGGCAGGCTCATCTGACAAACCAGAGACGGCCTGATGGCTCGTCCTGGTCATGTGTTCCCTCCCCTTCCGGATGACTTCATGTTCAAACTCTCCCGCATTTTGACCGCCACGGCGATGAGCTGCGCGCTGGCCGCCCCCGTCTGGGCGCAGAACATCGCCACCGTCAATGGCAAGCCCATTCCGCAGTCCCTGGCCGACTCCGTTGCCAACAGCATGGCCAAGCAGCAGGGCCAGCCGGTCACGCCCCAGCTCAAGGACATGGTCAAGAACGAGCTGATCAACCGTGAGGTCATGGTTCAGGAAGCCGACAAACTCGGCCTGGACAAAGACCAGACGGTGCAGGATGAAATCCGCATCTCCCGTCAGAACATCCTGATTCGCGCCCTGTTCAACGCCTATCTGCAAAAGCACCCCGTCACCGATGCCCAGATCAAGGCCAAGTACGACGAGTTCGCCAAGAAGTTCGGCAACACCGAATACAAGGCTCAGCACATCCTCGTGCCTAGCGAGAAAGAGGCCCAGGACATCATCGCCCAGCTGAAAAAGGGTGCCAAGTTCTCTGAACTGGCGAAGAAATACTCCAAGGACACCGGCAGTGCCGCTAACGGCGGCGATCTGGGCTGGTCAACACCCAGCAACTACGTACCCCCGTTCGCCAAGGCTCTGGAGGCCCTCAAACCCGGCCAATACACCCAGACTCCGGTTCAAAGCCAGTTCGGCTGGCACATCATCAAACTCGACGCCACCCGCCCGGCCAAACCGCCCACGCTGGAACAACTCAAGCCGCAGATTCAGGCCGAACTGCAGCGCGAGGAGATCACGAAGTACCAGGACGAGCTGCGCGCCAAGGCCAAGATCACCGAGTAAGTCGATCCGCACAGGAAATTCCTCGTCTGGACAAAACGCCCGCAATTGCGGGCGTTTTGTTTTTCCGCCACCCTGCCGAGGGTCGAAAATCGCCCGGCGTTGGGTAATTGATGAGCACGCTCAGCGCCCCGGTCACTGCGTGCGATGCCGAAACAGCCATGCGGCGAGCGCCATACTGGCCACGCCAATGAGCGCCAGCGGCCAGTATTGCGGAATCAGATCGCTGACCCCGTACCCTTCCAGATAGACACCGCGGGTGATGATGAGGAAATACCGCATGGGGTTGATGTAGGTGAGCAACTGCACCGCCTCGGGCATGTTGGCAATCGGGGTGGCAAAACCCGAAAGGATGATGGACGGCACCAAAAACATGAACACCCCGAGCAGGCCTTGCTGCTGGGTGACGGCGATGGAGGAGATCATCAGCCCGATACCGGTGGCCGCGAGCAGAAAAAACAGCAGACCGATCGCCAGCGCAAGCACGCTGCCGACGAAAGGCACCTTGAACCAGATCACGGCGACGACGGCGATGAAAGCCGCTTCGAGCCCCCCGATGAGAAAGCCCGGCAAGGCCTTGCCAAGCAGGATTTCCACCGGCCGCAACGGCGTGACCAGTAACTGATCGAAGGTACCCATTTCACGCTCGCGGGCAACCGACAAGCCCGTCACCAGCAAGGTCACGACCAAGGTGAGCAGAGCGACGATGCCTGGCACGATGAACCAGCGCGACAGCAGATTGGGGTTGAACCAGGAGCGAACGTCCATTCGCGCGGGCGGCCCCTGCCAGCCATGCTGCGCCGCCCATTGCTGGTTGAACTGCAGCAACACGCCATTGGCATCATTCAGGGCCAGCGATGCCGTGTTCGAGTCGCGGCCATCGACCAAAATCTGCACCGTGGCGGGTTGATGACGCAACAGATCGCGGGTGAAATGCGGGCCGATGTGCAGCACCAGAAGAGCATCCTTGTCATTGATCGATGGAGCGATCTGCGCGTCATGCGTGATGGTCGCAACCTGCGCAAACGTGGTCGTGCCGGAAAAATGCGCCAGCAGTTCGCGTGAGGCATAGCCCGAATCTTCGTTGTAGACCGCATAAGGGATGTGGTTGAGGTCAAAGCTGGCGGCATAGCCAAACACCAACAACTGAATGAGCGGTGGGCCGATCAGCACCGTGCGGCTGGCGGTGTCACGCAGCAGCATGAGCAATTCCTTGATGACGAGTGCAAAGACGCGGGCCCACATGGTTCAGTCCAGTCGCTTGTGCGATTTGCGCCAGGCGATGCCCATGAAAATCACCCACATCACCATCAAGGCGGCGCTGTTGCTCAGAATCACCGGCCAGACATCTCCCGCAAGAAAGACGGTCTGCAAAATGGCGACGAAATAGCGCGCAGCCACCAGATGAGTGAGAAACTGCACCACGGCAGGCATGGACTCGATGTCGAAAATGAACCCCGAGAGGATGAATGCAGGCAGAAAGGTGACGATCACCGCCACCAGCGCAGCGACGAACTGACTGCTCGCCAGGGTTGAGATCAGCAGGCCCATGGCCAGCGCCACCAGCAGAAAGAGTGCCGAACACAGCACCAGCAGCCACAGGCTGCCCACCAGCGGCACGGCGAACAGCCACACGGCCATGGCAACCGACAGCGCCATACCTCCCATGCCCAGCACGAAATACGGGATCAGTTTGCCCAGCAGGATTTCCGCCATGGTGACAGGACTGGCCATGAGCGCCTCCATGGTGCCGCGTTCGCGTTCGCGCGCGATCACCAGTGCGGTGAGCAAGGCGCCGATCAGGGTCATGATGACCGCGATCAGCCCTGGCACCAGAAAGTCGCGGCTGCGCACCGCAGGGTTGAACCAGATGCGAGCCTGCACATTCACCGGCATGAGCAAGGGCCTGCCCTCACGCTCGGCCTCAAGTTGCAGCCAGTTTTGCCACATACCCTGCAGATAGCCCTCAGTGATGCGGGCATTGTTCGCATCCACGCCGTTCACCCAGACTGCAACCGGCGCCTCGCGGCCACTGAGTGCCAACCGGGTGAAATCGCCGCGCAGCCAGACAATGCCATCCACCTGCCGCTCCATCAGCGCACGACGCGCCTCGGCGATGTCGGGATAGGCTTTCGGCGCGAAAAAAGGCGATTGCTCAAGACCGCCGACAAAACTGCTGGTCTGGGCGCTGGGCTGATCGACCACCACCGCCAGCGGCACGCCGTGGGCGTTGAGCGACACGCCGTAGCCGAAGAGCAGCAGCAAGATCACAGGTAACACAAACGCAATCGCGATCGCAGAGGGATCGCGAACGATTTGCAAAAACTCTTTGCGCACCAGACCGCGCAGACGTTGTGGGTTCATCGGGCCACTCTCATGCCGCACGCCGAATTTGCGCCTCGTGCGACTGAATCAATGCGATGAAGGCGTCTTCCATGGTCGGATCGGGCAGCGTGTCGCTGCGCACGCGCCCGCGAATCTCGCTGGGCGTGCCGAAAGCCAGGATTTCGCCCAGCGACATCAGCACCAGATGATCGCAATACTCGGCCTCGTCCATGAAGTGGGTGGTGACCATGACAGTCACCCCGGACTCGGCCAGATGGTTGATGCGCTGCCAGAACTCGCGCCTTGCCAGCGGATCGACCCCCGACGTCGGCTCGTCGAGAAACAGAATCGAGGGCTCGTGCATCAGCGCACAGGCCAGCGCCAGCCTCTGCTTGTAGCCCAGCGGCAACTCCATGACGCCGGAGTCGGCATATTCGGCAAGATCGAATTCGGCAAAGGCCCATTCGAGACGCTGCCTTCGCCTGGCGCCCCTCAGACCATAGGCGGAGGCGAAAAAATCCAGATTCTGTCGCGCGCTGAGATTGCCGTAGAGCGCGAATTTCTGCGCCACATAGCCAATACGCGCCCGTGCGCTCGCACCTGCTGTACGCAAGTCCGCGCCTGCGACCCGCAGCGTCCCGGACGAAGCGGGAAGCAGGCCACACAGCATGCGAAACGTGGTGCTCTTACCCGCGCCGTTGGCACCGAGCAGGCCAAAGATCTCGCCCTTGTTGACGCTGAAACTGATCCCTTTAACCGCCTGGAAAGAACCGAAAAAACGTCGCAATTCCTTGACTTCAATGACCGTGAGCGGGTTGGTTGCCGCCGCGGCCTGAACGGGTGCAGCGTGCTCGGCGGCCATGGGCGCTGATGGCTGCGGTGCGGTCGTGGCATGGGCGAGTTGCCGACTTTGCAGCAAGCTGACGAAGGCGTCCTCAAAACGCGGCTCCACCGCCAACCATTGTTCGCCCTCCTGCGCTGGCGCGTCCGTGCTTTGCAGGACGACCCGCACCCCTTCGGCCTGCACCAGGGCGTCCACCACACCCTCTCGGATATGCAACGATTCCTGCAAGGCTCGGCGATGTTGTTGCGGATGCCTCACCAGAAATACGCGGCCCTCGAGAGGCGCGCGGAATGCCTTCGGCGGCTGATGCGCCAACACCTTGCCTTCGTGCAACAACACGATGTCATCGCATTGCTCGGCCTCGTCGAGATAGGCTGTGCTGACCACCACGGCAACACCCTGCTCGCGCATGAGCTTGATGATGCTCCAGAGCTCGCGGCGCGAAATCGGGTCCACGCCCACGGTGGGTTCGTCGAGCAGCAGCAGACTGGGCGCGCGCAGCAAAGTACAGGCCAGCCCGAGCTTTTGCTTCATGCCGCCCGACAACGCACCAGCGCGCCGGGCGGAAAACGGCCCGAGCGCTGTGAGCTTGAGCAACTCTGCAAAACGCTGCTGCCGCGCTGCGACGGTAAGCCCCTGCAGATCGGCGTAAAGCTCCAGGTTTTCCTGCACCGTGAGGTCTTCATACAGACCAAAGCGCTGGGGCATGTAACCGATGCGCTGCTGGATGGCAGTGGCGTGCAGCCGCGTGTCCAGACCCAGCACCAGAACCTGCCCGGCGCTGGGTTCGAGCAGCGCCGCAGCCAGGCGGATCAGGGTGGTTTTTCCGGCACCGTCGGGCCCGAGTAGACCAGAGATGCGGCCCGGCAGAAAGCGCGCGTCGAGGCCCTTGAGGGCATCAACCATCCTTTTGCCCTGCTTGAACTGCTTGTGCACCGCCACAAGCTCCAGGGCCGCTGCCGGAAGTTGAGCCCCCCGCGCCGCGCCGACGGCTTGCTCAGTGCTGGCAGACATGCTCTGAGGTCGCTTGCGGCGGGTTGTTCAACAGCGGTACACGCACGGTGACCGGCATGCCCAGCCGCAATTTTTGCGTGGGATTGCAGGCATACACCCGCACGCGATACACCAGTTGCGCACGCAGCTCGGTGGTTTCGACCGATTTGGGGGTGAACTCCGCAGTAGGCGAGATGCTGCCAATCCAACCTTCAAACGATTGCCCTGGAAAGCTGTCGCTCTCGATGCTGGCGTGCATGCCTGGTGCCAGCTTTCCGAGCTCGGTTTCGGGCACATACGCACGCACCCATACCGGGTTGTTGAGGGCGATGGTGATGACCGGCGTTTGCGGCGCAGCCATGTCACCAACCTCCAGAATGCGGTTTTCCACCACGCCGTCATCCGGCGCGCGCAGCACGGTATCGGCAAGCTGCCGCTGCGCCAGCGCCAGTGCGGATTTGTCGGCTTGCACCAGAGCCTGCGCCGCTTCGATGTCTTCCTTGCGCGGCCCCTGCAGGGCCAGACTCAGAGCTTGCTGGGCGCGCTGCACGTCTGCTGCCGCGGTCTTGCGTTGTTGGGTGATGTTGTCCAGGCTCTGTTTGGGCAGGAAACCCGAATCCACCAGGGTTTTCTGTCTTGCATAGGTGGCCTCGGCATTGGCTTGCGCTGCCAAAGCCGCGGACACTGCCGCGCGCGCCTGGGCAATTTCTTGCGGGCGACTGCCGGCGCGCAGCTTGGCAAGCTCGCTTTGCTGCGCCAGCAGGGCCGCCTGCGCGCGGTCCACGGTGTCTTGATAGCGCACGGCGTCGATGCGCGCCACCACTTGCCCCTTGCGCACCGCATCGCCTTCCTGCACGGCCAGCTCGACCACGCGTCCGGCATCGTTGAAAGCAAGCTGCACCTGTCGGATGTCGATGTTGCCGTACAGCGTCAGCTCATGGGTTGTCGGTGGCGCACGGTGGCTCCACCAATAAGCAGCACCTGCAAGCCCGAGTACGAGCAGCAGGAACAGAACGATCAAGGGCCGCTTTTTATTTTTCATGGGATGTGTCAATCATGCGGCGAAAAAGCCGTCAAAGTCGAGAGTCAATTGTCTCGCCAGCCTGCGGCCTGCTCTTGATCTGCGGCAACGATACGCAAGCGTCAGGGCTTAGCATCCATGACTGCATTTCACTCTTGAAGAACTCCGATGGCAACGCCTGGTTTGACCATTCGCCGCCTGACGCGGGCCGTATGCCTGGCTTGTTGTGGCCTCGGCCTGATGAGTGCTGCTCACGCCGAGACGCTGGCGCAGACCTTTGCGCTGGCGCAACAGCACAACCCCGCCCTGCGCAGCGCCCAGGCCGACTATCAGGCCGCGTTGTCGGGCATTGGGCTGGCCCGTTCTCGTCTTTTGCCGCAACTCGTCGCAGGCGCCGGGATCAGCGCCAATGCGCACGACAACAGCGAGAATCCACTGCTGACCAAATTCGGCATGCCGACGAGCTGGAACTACACCGAGCGCGACATCAATCTGGTCGCCACGCAGTCGCTCTACCAGCCGGGCGACCGCATCGGCGTTGAACAGGCCGAGCTGGCTGCGCGCATCGCCTACCTCAAATTCGTACAGCAAAACCAGACCCTGATGCTGCAAGTCGCATCGCGCTACTTCGATGTACTGGCCGCGCAGGACACTCTGCGCTCGCTCGAAGAACAGCAGAAGGCTGTGGTGCAGCAGCGCGCTGCTGCACAGGCCAATTTCGACGCCGGCAACGGCACCATCGTCGATGTGCGCGACGCCCAGGCACGCGTCGATCTCACCTCAGCCCAGACTCTTGCTGCAAAGAATCAGTTGCAACTCGCCCAGACCAATCTGGGGCAGGTCGTGGGGGCTTCGCTGCAGGGTGCGCTCGCGCCCCTTTCCCCCGATGCCTCCTTGCGCCCCCCGGCGGGCGACCTGCACGACTGGGTGCGCAAGGCAGAGGAACACAACCTCGGTGTCGATCAAGCCAGGCTCGGCGTGCAACTGGCCCGGCTGAGCGCGAAAAAGGCCCGTACGGGCGATTTGCCCACCATCTCAGCCTATGCCCGGGTTGATCATGACGCCACTTCAGTCGGTGGGCCGCTGTTTCCCTTTGGCAACCGCGCCAATATGGCGAGCATCGGTGTGCAGCTTCGTTGGGCCTTGGTGACGGGTGGCGCGGTGCAAAGCGATGTGGAGCAGACCGCCCAGCTGCTCGACAAATCCCAGGCCGATCTCGATGCCGCACGCCTGGGGGCGGCCCAGCAGGCGCGTGCAGCCTATTTGAATCTCCAGTCCAGTCTGGCCCAGGTCAAGGCGCTGGACGCGGCCATTGCGTCCAGCCGCAGTTCGCTGCAAGCCAACGAAACCGGGTTCAAGGTGGGCATGCGGGTGAACATCGACGTGCTCAATGCCTTGTCCCAGCTCTTTGAGACGCAGCGCCAGGCCGACAGGGCACGATATGACGTGGTGGTCAACGCCTTGCGCTTGAAAGACGCCGCCGGTGTGCTGTCACCCAGCGACGTCGAGGCCCTGAACGCTCTGCTGGCAAAGCCCTGAGCAGGGCCGCGTCATTCGCCTTGCAGCACTCGGGCGGTGGCAGGTCAACCCTCTCCGCCATGGGTCGTGCCGAGCCGATCCGTCAGGTGTCGACGTATGTTGCCTTGATGCGATCCCGAGCCCCTTACGCTTTGACGGTTTCAGGAAGGCCGAATTCATCGATCGCATTCAGCAGCGGCGTCATGTACATCATCGCCGGGCCACCGTGCATCAGCACGGCGAGAAAACCGGCCTCGATGAGCTCGTCGCGCTTTGCGCCTGCATGGACCGCTTGCTTGACGTGAAATGCGATACACCACTCGCATTGCGCCGCGACCGATAGCGCGACGTTCACCAATTCCTTCTGCTTGAGCGACAACGCAGGCCCGGCCTCGGCCTTGCCCATGAAATTCATGAAAGCCTGCACCTCGCTGGGGTGACTTTTGCCAAGCGTGGAAAGCAACGCCTCAATTTCGTGCAGGCGGTCGTGCATGGGGGTTTGTGCCATTTTCGTTTCCCTTCAGTCCAAAGCCGGAGGTTCAACTGCCACGCTTGCGCGCGACCGTCGTTTTTTGAGCGGTCGGCGACAAGCCCTTGGCCTGCTCGCTCATCAACTTGAGCGCCTGCTGCTGGGCATTCTGGACGGCCTCGATCGCCTGGTTGGCAAAGGTCGTCGCGCTCTGAAACAGTGCCTGCACAGGTTCGACATTGACAGGCAAGCCACTTGCACCCTGCTGGGCGGTCTCCTGTATCTCGGCTTGCATGCGGCTGAGGCGACTGTTCATGGTCTGCACCATCTCGGCCTGAGTGGCCGAGATGATCTGCGCGAGCTTCTGAAAATAGGTCAACATCTCCTCACCCCCGGTCTTTGGCGCCGCCTGAGCCTGGGCGTTCCATGCCTGCTGCAAGTCGCGTGCCGAGAGTGCCGCCTCCACAGCCGCTGCTGCATGCTGCGACATGTCGCGCATCATCTGCAACTGGAGCTGAGTCGTTTGCTCAAACCCTCGAAACAGGGTCTGGCTCAACGCGAAGGCAGCTTCCAGTTCGGCTTTCTGCTGCGCGCGCAGGGGATCTTTCGTTGACATCGCACACCTCCAAAGTGTGAATCGGGCTTTTCAGTGTGCTCCTGGCGCTACGGCATCGGCTTGACTTACATCAGGTCGAGTGAATGTGTGCGCTATCGCGCGCCAAGTCGCCCATCTTGGCGCGAAGTCACTCCTTGGGGAACAGCAGCTTGTGCACCGTATCGTTGTCGATCGGCTCGTCGAACAGATCACGCGCCAGAAGCTGGCTGCCCAGTAATTGCGGGGCAAACAGCACGTCGGGTTGAACGCGCCGGATCTTGTTCACATGCCTTACATCATTGACCCCGGCGATGGTCTTGACAGTGGGTGCCAGTTCCTTGACCGCAAGCACGGCGAAGGCGTTTTCCGCGTCGTCATCGCGCAGGGTCAGCACCGCCTTGGCCCTGGGCACTCCTGCCTGCTCCAACACTTCGTTGCGCGTGGCATCGGCGACGATAACGTCAGCGTTGGGCGGATAGGGCGACGCATGGCCGACGGGTGCAATCACCGTGACCGCCATGCCCCGGCTTGTGAGTTCTTTCCACATGGCGTAAGCCAGACTGGACGTGCCGATGATGACGTAGTGATTCTTGCGTTGCTCCTTCTGCATCTTGCCCTCCAGCGCGCGTTTGAGACTGCCCCCGACCAGCGGGCCGATGACCACTGACAGCGTGGTGGCAAACACCGAGATGCCCAGCACGATCATCGATACCGTAAACATCCGCGCCACCGTGGTATGCGGAACGATGTCGCCGTATCCCACCGTGGACATGGTCTCGATGGTGTAATAAAAGGCGGTGGGCAGGGAGTGAATCGGCGGGTCGTATCCTTGCCCGAACCACAGGCTGCCCAAGGTGCCATAGACCAGCAGGCTGCCCACACCGAGCAGTGCAAACAGCGAACTGGCCGCCAGACTGCTGCGCGCAAAATCCCTCGCGTACAGAAGCAGCAACAGCACCAGCGCGCCCGAGGCGATGACCACGCTGTCCAGACGTTGCGCCGCCCAGTAGCCCAGTCCTGCCGAAAGCAGCCCCAGCAGCAACGCCAGCACCCACGCAACCCGGGCGCGCAGCGCGAGCCCAGCGGCCATCAGGACGAGGCCCACGCCGATGATGACATGCGGCAGCGCGGCCAGATCGGCCAGCGCCGTCAACCCGCTTGCGCCATGATTGGCGATATTCGACACCGCCGCGCGAATATGGGTGAACTGCGGCAGGATCTGCAACGCACCGCAGAACAATGCCAGGCCGGACGCAAGCCAAGGCGGCCCTTGGTGCTGCCACAAGCCCCAAAGCCTGCGGCCGAAGGTCATGAGGCTAGGCTTGAGACGGCGCCAGGGGCCGGGCTGGCCGCTGGTTTTGCTGCCAGGGTCTTGGGACGTATCGTTCGACGATGCCATGGCGGGAGTATCGCTGATCGCATCTGCGCACGGCTTGCTGGGAGGCAAACCCGACAGGCTCTAGGGCCTGTTAACGCTATGGAGTGAACCAGGCGCTTCGACCGCCAGCGTCGCGCAGCAGCGTCCAGTCGCAGTCGTATAAATCGTGCAGCCGCTGCGGCTGCAAAGCCTGTTCGGTCGGGTCGAAAAACCAGTCTTGTGGCGCGCGGCGCAGCCCGAGTCCCAGCACATGCGTGGCATGTTGCGCCACCCAGTTGATGTCGTGTGCGCAAAACACCACGATGCGGTCTTTCAGGGTTTCCAGCAAGCTGCCGACAAGGCGCTGGTGGCCCGGATCCTGGAATGCGACGGGTTCATCGAGCAGCAGCAAGGGGCCGCCCTGTACTAGGGCCTGCGCAAGCGCGACACGCTGGCGCTCCCCGGCGGACAGGGAGAGCAGATTGCGGTCGCGCAGCGCCCAGGCGTCGACGCTAAGCAGAGCCTCCCGGGCCGATGGCAGATCGAGGCGCGGCTGGGCCAATTCGAGCAGCGCCAGCACCGGCAGATTGAAGCGGTCGCGCGTCTGCGAGGGCATGAGCGCCCTGAGCCGGGCGAAGGTCTCGACATCCATGCTATGCCAGGAATGGCCGTCCAGCATCAGTTCGGCATCGGCGCCGGCCAGCGGCAGTAGCCCGCCGAGCTGACGCAGCAGGGTGGACTTTCCGGCGCCGTTGCGTCCGATCAGACCCAGGCGCTCTCCCCGTCCGAGCTTGAACTGCACGCCGTGCGCCAGGATGGGCAAATGCGGCCCCGCCAGCACATCAAGATGCCCGACTTGCAGCATGGCCGCGTCTTGAGCAAGGGGGCGTTCGTCCCGCATCAGCTCCGCCTGAGCATCAGAATGAATATCGGAGCGCCCACCAGAGCCGTCACCGCCCCCACTGGCAATTCGTAGGGCATGATGATGCCGCGCGCCAGGGTGTCCGCCGCAACCACGAGGGCTGCCCCCGCCAGGGGCACAGCCCAGGCCAGATCGCGCATGCGGTGCAAACCGAGCAGCCGCAGAGCCTGCGGCACGACCAGGCCGACGAAGCCCACCGCGCCCGCCACGGCCACCGAGGCCCCAGTCGCCACTGCCGCGAGGAGCACCAGTTCCAGACGTATGCGGGCCACCGGCTCGCCGAGCAGCCAGGCTGCCTCGCTGCCGAGCAGCAGACGGTCGTAGGCCCGCTGCCGCCATGCCAGCCAGCCCGCGGCCAGCACCGCCAGCACACACAGGGCCAGCCCATGCTCGGCGCCGGAGAGATTGCCCACCAGCCAGAACATGGCGCCGCGAAGCTGTTGATCGGGCACCAGACTCAACAACAGGGTCGAGAGCGCCCCGGCAATGGCCGCGAGCATGGCGCCGATCAGAATGAGTTGCGCCGAGGCCTCGTCATCGCGGCTGGCCATGAAGCGACTCCCCATGAGCAGAAGCAGCAGCAGGACCAGACCCGCACCGATCACACTGCCCAGCCACAGCGCCGCCCCGAAAAGAAGCGCCGCGATGGCGCCCAGCCCGGCGCCGCCCGAAGCGCCCAGCACGTAGGGATCGGCCAGCGGATTGCGCAGCAGAATCTGCATGCTCAGCCCCGCCTGGGCCAGCAGCGCGCCGACCCCCATCCCGGCGAGCACGCGTGGCAGCCTGAGCTGCCAGATGATGTCCGCATTCCAGCCGCCCTCACCCACCGACACCGCCACCGCCACCACCACCGCCAGCAGCACAGGCAAGCCCCAGCGCAGGCGCGCGGCGCTCCGATCGACAAGGCGCATCGAAGAATCGGCGGACATGGTGATGGCGGATGCGAGGAGTATCAGAGTGCGGGCCGCCAGGTCAGACCCAGAAACACGCCGAGGGGTTCGCGGTTGTAGCCATAGACGGTCTGGTACTTCTTGTCGAACAGGTTCTGCACCCGCGCGTTCCAGCTCCAGTCTTTGGACAAGGCGCCGCTGGCGGTGAGGTCGACAGTGCTGTAGGCGCCCAGCGTCACCCTGCCTGACGGGCCGTTGTCCCAACGCGGACCGCTGTAATGCACGCTCGCGCCATACAGCACCGAGGCGAACTCGCGCTGAACCGAAACGTTGGCCATGCTGCGGGCACGACGTTGCAGGGTTGGATCCCCCGGCTGGCTGGTGTTGACCGGCTGTTGCAGGGTGAGGTTGGCGTCGTAAGTCCAGCCGTTCCAGTTGCCGCGCCCACTCAATTCCAGCCCACGGGTGCGACTGCTGGCGATGTTCTGGAAGGTGCTGGTGGTGAAGTCGTATTGCCACTGATCGGTCGCCTTGGTCTGGAACAGCGTGGCACGCCACACGTTCGGCCCTTGCGACCACTGCAACCCGGCTTCCACAGAGTGCGCCTTCTCAGGGCGCAGGTTCGGGTTGCCGTAATACGGCGCATAGAGATAGCCCAGCGGCGCGGCATTGAAGGCGGTGGAATAGCTGGCGATGGCCTTGAAGCCTGCGCCGAGTTCTCTGCCGTAGCCCAGATAGCCGGTGTTCTCGCCGGAATACCCGTCGATGGCGTCGTGGCGCAGGTTCAACTGCACTTCATTGCCGCTGAAACTGCCGTCCAGACCGATGAAGGCAGCCTTCGCATTGCGCTCCTTGCCCGGAATCGAGCCGGTGATCGAGGCAATCGACTGTCGCTGAAGTTCCAGTCCGCCGGTTGCCGTCCATCCGGCGCCGAGAGCCACCACATTGCGCCACTGCAACTGCTGCACCCTCGTGCGATAGGTGCTGCTGTAGGGGAAGGCGCTGAAGTTCTGCGTGGTGTTGGTCGTGCTCTGCTGCGAGGCGTTCAGATGAGACTGCCATGCTGCGGTGATCTGGTTGTCGCTGAACAGTTGGTAAAGGTCTTGCGTGGTACGGCTCAGATTGGTGTCCGTTGGGCTGGCGTAGGAGCCATAGCTATCAAAGCTGGCGCGGCCTTCACTGCGGAATGCGCGAAGTCCCAGCGACTGTCCGGGCGCCAGGGTCTGCACGATGGAGCCGTTCATCGTGGTGTTGCGATAGCCGTTGGCGTTGGGGTTGGCGTTGCCGAGCTGCGCGGGATTGATGGCGCTGATGCCCTGGGTGGTGTAGCGGCTGATGCCCGCCTGCAAGGCGGTGTGGCCCACCTGTCCACTGGCGTTGGCCGAGACCGTCGCGGTGTTGCGGCTGCCCGCCGTGACCGATACCGAAGCCTGCGGCGTCTTGCTGCCCTGACGCGTGGTGATGAGTACCACGCCGCCGATCGCGCCCGAGCCGTAGATGGCCGAGACGTTGCCGCGGATGATCTCGATGCGCTGGATCTGGTCGGTGGTGAAGTTGTTGAGATAGGCGACGCCAGTGGCGTCCTGCGCGTTCATCGGCACCCCGTCGAGCAGCACCAGCACATCCGGTCCGCCAAAGCCGCGCAGAAAAACGTTCCCCGACTGCCCCGGGCCGCCGTTGCTCGTGACCTGCACGCCGGCCACCTGTTGCAGCAGGGTGGTGAGGTTCTGCGCGCCCGAGGCTTCGATCTGCTCTCGGGTGATCACGCTCACGCTGGGCAGCGCCTGCGAGAGCGCCTGAGGGTAGCCTGTGGCCGACACCACCACGGGAGGCAGCGCCGTGGCATCGGGCACAGCTGTCTGCGCATGCGCGGCAAGCGTGGTGGAGCCCAGCGCGGTAGCCAGCATGGAACGCGCGAACAAACTGGACGGAAGGGTCGCCGCGGCACGGCGACGCAAGGACGGGACGGGCGCGACGCCCAGGAATGAAGACTTGAAAGTCATGGCTGATGAGTTCGGAGAGAAAAGCGCTGCCGTGTTCCCCCGCACGGCTGGCGCGGCTGAGAAGCGCCGCCTCGCGTTGGCGAACGCATCACGGCCCTGCACTGGCGGGGCGAAGCCCCTCTCCGGCCTTGATGCGCTGCGTCGCCCCGAGGCTGCGCGTTCCCTCGTCGTTGGCCGGTATCCGGGCTGGCGACGCGATCCGGACATCCTTCCCAAATCCGCGGATTCAGTGGATGAAGCGTCCGAACAGAAGGCAGAGCCTTCGGTCGCTGACCGTTGCGGGGGCAGCACAGGCTGGAGCGTTTGCCGCAGGCATGTCTCTTCCTGTTTCCCGTTTAACTGCGAGGCGTGAACCGCCACGCGAGCACCAACGCACGACATCTTAGCTGGGCGCAAGTCGAGTCTGGTCGAGGTCGGTGCCGCCTTAGAATCAGCCGTATGGACGAACGACAGCCCTCCCCCGCCATCGCCCAGCTGCATGCGCGCGTCGAGCGGTTGCTGCTGCGACACAACGAGCTGCTGCGCACCAACGCTCTGCTGACCGAGCGCCTCCAGGGCCTCGAAGCCGAGCGCGACCAGTTGCGACAGCGCCTGCATGACGCCACACAGCGGATCGATAAACTGCTGGCCAGGCTGGATCAGACCCCTTCCCTTTCGGGCGAGCCCGACTCTCAAGCATGAGCACGACCACGCTGGATGTGAACATCATGGGCCAGATCTACACCCTGGCCTGCCCCGCGGACGAGCAGGCGGCGCTGCTGGCCGCCGTGCGCGAAGTCGACACGGAAATGTGCGCCATTCGCGACATGGGCAAGGTGCGCGCCCGCGAACGCATCGCGGTGCTCGCCGCGCTCAATCTGGCCCACAGCCTGATCGAGGCACGCCAGGCTGCGAAAGCCGGGGGTGAGTCCGTGCAGTCCTCCCTGGCCTTTGAAGAAGATGCTCAGGCCGTCGCCCAGCTCACCCGCCAGCTCGACGAAGCCTTGGGGGCCGAGGGTAAATTGCTCTGACGTCTTGCCCTCGCATGAGGGCGCCCTACAATGGTTTCGTCTGTCGGACTGGCTTGGGTCGGCATTTCCTGAACCGATAAATTTGTGCCTCGGGCTTGGAAATTCTGTGTGTGCGCGTGACGTCTCGCGCAGACGTCCCCAAAGCGCAGTGACCTTGCCCACCTGTCCCAGTAGGGTTCAGGGATCAACGCTCAATCCGGTTCCGGCAGACACCTCTCCCGCATGACCCTTCCCCCTGTTTCGATGCCTCGCTGCGTGCTTGACACGCAGGTGCTGCTCGACTGGGTGTTGTTCGACGATGCGCGAACGCAGGCCTGGGCACAGTCCATTCGACAGAGCCATGTGGCATGGGTCTATTGCCCGTCGATGCGGGACGAAGCCTTGCGCGTGATCCATTACCCGGCGCTGGCCCGGCGTTTCGACCCCGCCGATTCAGCCGCGAAGATCGACGCCTGTTTCGATCGCTGGGGCCGATGCTGCGCAAGTCCTCCGGGTCAACGCCGACTGATCTGCGCCGACCCTAACGATCAGATGTTTCTCGACCTGGCGCTGGTGCAGGCCGCCATCGCGCTTCTGAGCCGCGACCGCGCCGTCCTGAAGTTGGCGCGCAGCGCCAGACCGCTGGGCCTGATGATCGGCGCGCCGGAACACATCGACGCGCCTTGCGGTTCAGGCGGCTGACTGTCCCTGCGCAGCCAGACGGTCTCTGCGCCGCAGCGACCACCAGATCATCAAGCTGCCCAGAAGGATGAGCGGGATCGACAGCAACTGGCCCATGGTGAGGTGAAACCACAGATAGCCGAGGAAGGCATCGGGCTGACGGAAAAATTCGGCGGTGAAGCGCGCCAAGCCGTAGCCCAGCGCAAAACACCCGGCGATGAAGCCGCGCGGCCGTTCCTTGCGCGACAGCCACCACAGCACGGTGAACAACACCACGCCTTCGAGAAACATCTCGTACAGCTCGGATGGAAAGCGCGGAACCATGCTACCGGACTCGGGATAGATCATCGCTCCCGGCCACCATGCGGGTGCCGCCCGGCCCCAAAGTTCACCGTTGATGAAGTTGCCGATGCGGCCGAACGCCAGCCCCGGGGGGATGAGCGGCGCGACAAAGTCCATGATCTGCAACCAGGAGTAGCGGCGAGTGCGCGCAAACCAGTAGGCCGCGACCATGACGCCGAGCAGCCCGCCATGAAACGACATGCCGCCGTCCCATACCGCGACGATCTGCGCCGGATGGGTGAAGTAGTAATCGGGCTGATAGAACAGCACATAGCCGGTGCGCCCCCCAAGGATGACCCCCAGCACTCCGGCAAACAACAAATCCTCGATGTCGCGCGAAGTCCAGCCCTGACGCGCATAGGGCTGGTCCTTGAGACGCTTTTGCGCCAGCAGCCAGAAGGTGATGAAGCCCAGCAGATACATGATGCCGTACCAGTGCACCTTGATCGGGCCAAGCTGCAGGGCGATGGGGTTGAAGTCGGGGTGGATCAGCATGGGCGTGAAGTGTACGGGGTCGGCTGCGGCATTCCTTTCAGGCGCCCGCCGCGCGGCTCAACATTTACCTTTGGATACCTCTGCGCGGGTGCCCAGCCCGCGACGGTGGCGGCTTACCGCGCGACAATGACCGTACGTTGATTCGCACCCTATGCCTGCCATGAGCCAGAAACTGCGTTCCGAAAACATCACCGTGGGCGCGTCCCGCGCACCCAATCGTTCCATGTTCTACGCCATGGGTTACAAGAAGTCGGATTTCAGCAATCCGATGATCGGCATCGCCAACGCCCACTCGACCATCACGCCCTGCAACTCCGGCTTGCAGCGCCTGGCCGACGCCGCCATCGAGGGCGTGCGCGCGGCGGGCGGCAATCCGCAGATGTTCGGCACGCCGACGATTGCCGACGGCATGTCCATGGGCACCGAGGGCATGAAGTACTCGCTGGTGTCGCGCGAGGTCATTGCTGACTGCATCGAGACCTGTGTGCAGGGGCAGTGGATGGACGGCGTGGTCACCGTGGGCGGTTGCGACAAGAACATGCCCGGCGCCATGATCGGCATGCTCCGCTGCAATGTGCCGGGCATCTTCATCTATGGCGGCACCATCCTGCCGGGCCATTACAAGGGCCGCGATCTGAACATCGTCTCGGTCTTCGAGGCCGTCGGCGAGCACGCCGCCGGGCGGATGAGCGATGCCGATTTCGACGCCATCGAGCAATGCTCCGTGCCCACCAGCGGTTCCTGCGGAGGCATGTACACCGCCAACACCATGTCCAGCGCCATCGAGGCCATGGGCATGTCGCTGCCCTATTCAAGCACCATGGCGAACGTCCACGAGGAAAAGGTGCAATCCGCGCGGGACTCCGGCCAGGCGCTGCTTGCCGCGGTACGCGCCGGACTCAAGCCACGGGACATCGTCACCCGCAAGGCGCTGGAAAACGCGGTGGCCGTGGTCATGGCCACTGGCGGCTCGACCAATGCCGTGCTGCACATTCTGGCCATCGCCCACGCGGCCGGAGTGCCTTTCTCCATCGAAGACTTCGAGGTGATCCGCCAACGCACCCCGGTACTCTGCGACATGAAGCCTTCTGGCAAGTATGTCGCCACCGATCTGCACCGCGCGGGGGGCATTCCGCAGGTCATGAGGGTGTTGCTCGAAGCCGGGCTGCTGCATGGCGACTGCATCACCATCAACGGCAAGACGGTGGCCGAAAATCTCGCGGACGTTCCCGCCCGCCCCAGTGCCGAGCAGGACGTGATCCGGCCGATCGACAAACCCATGTATGCCCACGGCCACCTCGCCATCCTCAAGGGCAATCTCGCCGCGGACGGCTGCGTGGCCAAGATCACCGGCTTGAAGAAGCCCAGCATGACCGGCCCGGCGCGGGTCTTCGACGACGAGCAGAGCGCCCTGGAAGCGATTCTGGCCGGGGCCATCAAGGCCGGCGACATCATGGTGCTGCGCTACCTCGGCCCGAAGGGCGGCCCGGGCATGCCCGAAATGCTCGCTCCGACCTCGGCGCTGGTAGGCGCGGGGTTGGGAGAGTCGGTCGGGCTGATCACCGATGGGCGGTTCTCGGGTGGAACCTGGGGCATGGTGGTCGGGCATGTCGCACCCGAAGCCATGGTCGGAGGCCCCATCGCCCTGGTCCAAGAGGGCGACAGCATCACCATCGACGCGCCCTCGCTGAGCCTGACCCTGCACGTCAACGACGATGAACTGGCCCGGCGTCGCGCGGCCTGGACGCCGCCGAGCCAACGCTACACCCGTGGGGTCATGGCCAAGTTCGCCACTCTGGTCGGCAGCTCACACCGGGGTGCCGTGCTCGACGCCGATCTGGGCTGAGCCGCGCCGCCAGGCGCGCCACGCATGGCCGATCAGATAAGAGCCGAAGCTCAGCGAAGCAATCCAGGTGCTGGCCGGAAAGCCGATGTAATACGCCGCCGCCAGCCCACCCCAGGTCACCCCCAGCCCCAGCGCCACCGACAGGCCCAGGCCCGAGGCCACGCTGCGGCTGAGGGTCTGCGCCGTGGCCGCAGGCCCGATCAGCAAGGCGAAGATGAGCAAGGCGCCGATTACCGGCACGGCGATGGCCACGGTAGCGGCAACGAGCAGGATGAACAGCACGTCGAGCCGCCGCGTGTTCACCCCACGCGCCTGGGCGCCTTCGGGGTTGAAGCTGGCGAAACACAGCGGCCGATACAGCAGCGCCAACGCGGCCAGCCCTGCCACGCAGACCAGCACCGACAGCAGCGCCTGCCCGCCGGTGATACCCACGATGCTGCCGAACAGAATGCTCATCGCCGACTGCGCGTTGGCGGTGTAGAGGTTGAGAAATAGCACCCCCAGCCCTAGCGCGAACATGAGCACCATGCCGATGCCGATATCGCGCTGACGCAGGCGACCGCCCGTCAGCGCCAGCGCCACGCCGCTGGCCAGGGTGAAGGCGAACAGGCCTAGATACGGACTCAGCCCCAGAAGAATGGCGCCGGCCGCGCCGGTGAAGCCGACATGCGAGAGCGCATGCGCGGCAAAAGCCTGCCGCCTCAGGGTGATGAAATAGCCCACTGCGGCGCTCAGAACGGCGATCGCGCTGCCCGCCACGAGCGCGTGGCGCATGAAGCCGTACTCCAGTCCGAGCATCATGCCCCGTCTCCAAGGTCCGATGGGTCGACTTCCCCGTGACCGTGATCGTGCCCGCAATGGCTGGCCTCTTCGGGTATGAAGCCGCCCACAGGATGGATGAACCGATATCCGCCGTCTCGCGCTACGGCCATGGGCATGCCGTAGAGCGCCGACAGCGTCGGCCCGTTGACCACCTCATCGACCGTGCCCAGACGCCCTCGCCCGCCCGCGAGATACAGCACCTGATCCATGTGGGGAAGCAGCGGATTGATGTCGTGCGCGGTCATCAGCACGGTCAGGCCCTGTTCGGTGCAGAGCCTGCGCGCCGTCTGCAGGATGCGCTGCTGGGCCTGGGGGTCGAGATTGGAGAGCGGCTCATCGAGCAGCAGAATGCGCACCGGGTTGACCAGCGCCTGGGCGATGCGCGCCCTCTGGCGCTGCCCACCGGAGAGGCTGTCCATGCCACGTTCGGCAAGACTTGCCATGTCCACGGCCTGCAGCGCGGCTTCGACGGCCTGCATGCGCTGGGCGGCATGGCGCAGCCCCAGGCCCCAGCGTTCGCCTTGCCACGCCGCGGCCACATAGCTGCGCACCCGCAGAAAGCTGTCGGCGCCGACGGGGTCGCGCTGCGAGACGTAGCCGATCAGCCTGCGCTTTGAGACGCCGTCCTGCCCGAGCAGCCGCAACTGGCCCGCCTGTAGAGGTTGCAATCCGAGCAAGGCGCGAAGCAAGGTGGTCTTGCCCGCACCATTGGCTCCGAACACGCCGACGAACTGCCCGGGGCGGATGGCGAGATCCAGACCGTCGAGCACGACGCGCCCGCCGAGCGAGCAGCGCAGACCTTGCGTCTGGATGGCCCAGCCGCCGCCTTTGCTCGCCGTCGATGAATCGCTCGCCACGATCAGTGGGCTTTGCCCAGCGCCTGCTCGATGGCCGATAGCGTCTGCATTTGCCATGGGACGTAGCCTGTGTTCGGTGGCACGAATTCATCGACGCCCACGACCGGCACCCCAGAACGACGCGCCAACTCGCGCAGCCGGTCGGTCAGTGGGTCGGTCACCTGGCGGTTGTAGAACAGCAGGGCCACCTTGTGCTCGCGCAGGTTGTCCTCATAGCGCGCCACTTCGGCGGGGGATGGCTCGGTATCGTTCATCACGTCGAATTGAAATTTCTCGCCCAGGCTGGTCCATCCCAGTTGTCGCAGCAGATAGCCTACGACAGGCTCGGTCGCCGTGACCTTGAGCCCCGGATGGCGTTTGGCCAGCGCCGTCTGCGCTGCAGTCAGCCGGTCCAGTTGCGCTTCGAATTGCCGAAGGCGGGCGGCGAACACCTCGCGATGGGTCGGGTCGGCTTGCTGCAGCAGTTGGGTCAGCTTCACGGCCACCTTGAGGGCCACCAACGGGTCGTAAAACACATGCGGGTTGCGATCAGGCATGATCAGGGTGGGATCGAGCTCCGCGGCTACGATCACCTGCCGATGCGGCGCGGGATTGGCCGCCAGCAGCTTGCTCATCCAGTCGTCATAGCCGATGCCGTTGAGCAGGACGATCTGCGCCTTGGCCACCTTGCGCGCCACGGCGGGCGTGACCTCGAAGCTATGGGGGTCGACGTTCGGATTGTTGATGATGCTGTCCACCTTCACCTGCGTCCCGCCTATGGCCTGTGCGATCACGCCGTAGGTGCTCTCGGCCGCCACGATGGCAATCGGCTCTGCCTGCGCCGCATGGCTCGGCGCAACCACCAGGATCAGGAAGGTCGCAAGGCCAGACAAAAAGGTTTGAAGTTTCATGACAATGAATCGAATCCGTTTCGTTACTGTATAACGTCTCGCAAACGGCCCATGTAACGATCGGCAACGCGAACACCGTGGTGCGACAGGCAAAATGCGGCTATTTGCACGCCACGACCATGAAAATAGCGACCTGGAACGTCAACTCCCTCTCCGTGCGCCTGCCGCAGGTGCTCGACTGGCTGCATGCCCAGTCGCCCGATGTGCTGGCGTTGCAGGAGACCAAGCTGACCGATGACCGCTTTCCGCATGCCGACCTGCTCGCGGCGGGCTATCACAGCGTCTGGCTGGGCCAGCCTACCTACAACGGGGTGGCCTTGCTCAGCCGCGAACCGGCGCAGCAGGTTCAGCGCGGCATTCCAGGGCTGGACGACCCACAGGCGCGCGTGATCGCCGCGACGTTCGGGGAGATTCGGGTGATCGGCGCCTACTTCCCCAACGGTCAGGCGCCTGGCAGCGACAAATTTGCCTACAAGATGCAGTGGCTCGACGCCTTGCAGGCCTGGCTGGCCAAGGAGCTGGCGCAAGACGCGAAGGTGGCTCTGGTCGGTGACTTCAACATCGCCCCGGAAGACCGCGACGTCTATGACCCGGTCGCTTGGGAGGGCCAGATTCACTGCACGCCGGAAGAGCGCGCTCATTTCCGCAGCCTGCTGGACCTGGGTATGTTCGACGCTTTTCGCGCTTTCGAGCAGCCGCCCAAAAGCTGGAGCTGGTGGGACTATCGCAATCTGGCCTTTCGCAAGAACCAGGGCCTGCGCATCGATCACATTCTGTTGAGCGAATCGTTGCGTGCCTCGTTGCGGCAATGCTTCATCGACAAGGCACCGCGCAAGAACGAAAGGCCCAGCGATCACGCCCCGGTCGTGGCCGAGTTGGAGACCTGACGCTCAGTCTTCCATGCCGAGTTCCTGAATCTTGCGCGTGATGGTGTTGCGCCCGATCCCCAGCTTATGTGCGGCTTCGATGCGCCTTCCGTGGGTCTGCGTCAGCGCGGCGCTGATGACCGCGCGCTCGAAACGCTGGGTGAGTTGGTGCATGACGTCGGGCTCGCCGTTGCGGATCAGGCCCAGCGCCACCTGCTCCACGCTGCGTTCCCAGTCGTCGTGGGGTAGCTGCGCGACTTCGGCAGGCAGATCGGTCGGCGCCGCTGGCACGGGCGGCGAGGTCGGGGCAGGTGCAGGTGCTGTGGCGGGCCTAGAAACGGCATCCGCCGAGGCTGCGCCGGGACGCAACTCATCAGGCAGATCCTTGACCTGAATCGTCTGCGCCGGGGCCATGACAGTGAGCCACTGACACAGATTCTCCAGCTGCCGCACATTGCCCGGGAAAGGAAACTGCTGCAGCACGTGCAGGGCTTCGGTGGAGATGCGTTTGGGCTCGACGCCGAGCTCCTGCGCGCTGCGCTGCAGGAAGTGCCGGGTGAGCGGCGCGATGTCTTCACTGCGCTCACGCAAGGGCGGAAGGCGCAGACGGATGACGTTGAGCCGGTGGAACAGATCCTCGCGGAACTGCCCCTGCGCGACGCGCTGCTCCAGGTTCTGGTGCGTCGCGGCGATGACGCGAACATGGGCCTTGATCGCGCTGTGCCCGCCCACCCGGTAATAGTGGCCATCGGAGAGCACACGCAGCAGCCGGGTCTGAAGTTCGAGCGGCATGTCTCCGATTTCGTCGAGGAACAAGGTGCCGCCCTCGGCCTGCTCGAAGCGACCGCGCCGCATGGTCTGCGCGCCGGTGAAGGCGCCGCGCTCGTGGCCGAACAGCTCGCTCTCGAGCAGGTCTTTGGGGATGGCCGCGGTGTTGATGGCAACGAACGGCCCGCCCGACCGCGGGCTGTGCTTGTGCAGGGCGCGCGCGACCAGCTCCTTGCCCGAGCCGGATTCGCCCGTGATCAGCACGGTGACCTGAGAATGTGCCAGCCGACCGATGGCGCGGAACACGTCCTGCATGGCCGGGGCCTGACCGAGCAGTTCCGGGGTTTCGTTGTGCGCTTCGTCGGCCTGCTCTTCGCGCAGGCTTTCATCGACCGCCCGCTGGATCAGCTCGACGGCCTTTTCCACATCGAAAGGCTTGCTCAGATAGTCGAACGCTCCGCCCTGAAGCGAAGCCACGGCGCTGTCGAGATCGGAATAGGCCGTCATGATGATGACGGGCAGGCCGGGGTGCGACTGGCGGATCTGCTGCAACAGGTCGATGCCGTTGCCCCCTGGCATGCGAATGTCGCTGATGAGCACCTGCGGGCAGGCGTCGGCTAAGGCACTCAGTACGTCGCGCGGGTTGGAGAAGCTGCGCACCTCCATGCCCGCCTTCTGCAACGCCTTCTCCAGCACGAAGCGGATGGAGGCATCGTCATCGACCACCCAGATCGGTTTCATCGCCGGCCCTCCCGCGCGAGCAGCCCTTTCAAGGCAGTGGAAGGGTGATACGGAAGTCGGTATGGCCTGGCTGGCTGTCGCATTCGATGGTTCCCTGATGTTGCTGGACGAAGGTCTGGGCCAGCGTGAGCCCCAGTCCACTGCCTCCTTCGCGGCCCGAGATCAGCGGAAAGAAGATGCGATCTTTCAGTTCCGCAGGCACCCCTGGGCCGTTGTCCACGATATGCAAGACCAGTGCCAGCTTGTAGCGCTGGCGAGCCACCGTCGTCTGCCGCGCCACGCGGGTGCGGAAGACGATGCGTGCGTCACCCGTGGCGATACGGCCCTGCAAGGCCTGCGCCGCGTTGTGCGCGATGTTGAGCACGGCCTGGATGAGCTGCTCCTTGTCGCCGCGAAATTCGGGCAGGCTGGCGTCGTAATCCTGCTCGATGGTCAGACCTTGAGGGAACTCGGCCTGCAGCAAGGTGCGCACATGCTCGCAGACTTCGTGAATGTTCACATCGCCCACGACATGCGGCTTGCGATGCGGCGCCAGCAGCCTGTCCACCAGGGTTTGCAGGCGATCGGCCTCCGCGATGATGACCTGGGTGTATTCCTGCAGTTCGGCCGAGGGCAGCTCGGCATGGAGCAATTGCGCAGCTCCGCGTATGCCCCCGAGCGGGTTCTTGATCTCGTGCGCCAGATTGCGGATCAGTTCCTTGTTCGCCTGCGCCTGGTTGTGCCACTGCTCCTCGCGCTCCAGCCGCGACTGCTGGCTGATCTCGACTACTTCGACGAGCAACAGCCCCTCGGGATGATCGGTTCGCGTCACAATCACCTGAACCTGCACGGCATCGCGCAGACGCATCATGCAATCGAAGCGCTTGCTGCTGAACACGTTGCCGCGCACTTGCAGCAGCGCTTCCTGCCACAGATCCGCGCAATCCAGCCAATGCCCCAGGTTCTGCGCCTGTAGCATCCGGCGGGAGACGCCAAGGCCGTTTTCGAGGGCGGGGTTGGCGTATTGAATCAGACCGCCTTCATCCACCAATGCCGCCATGGAGGCCAGCCATTCCAGGCCGGGGTAGTCGGGCGTGCTCTGCGACCCGGCCGCGCCCTCGTTCATTGGGGATATTTCTGCAATTCGCGCTGCAGCGCGGCGATGTTGGCCTGAGTCATGGCAATCTGGTCTTTCATCGCTGCGACACGCTGGGCGTATTCGCCGCCCTTGATGCCACCCCCGACGATGCGCTCGCTCGGCAGATAGGGCGGCTGGCCGTTGTTGTATTCCTTGAGCTGCTGCTCTAGGCGGGCCTGCTGCTGCTGCAACTCCTGCTCCAGAATGCGACGCGCCTCGGCATCGCGTTCCTTCTGCGTCGATGGCGCCACGCGCGCGGCCTGGTTGCCGCTGGGCGCGGCTCCCGGCTCATTGGGCTTGCTGCCGGAACCGATGACCTTGGGCGGCATGCCCGGGCTCGACAGAATGCTCACATTGGCGTTGTCGATGAGCTTGCAGTTCTTCTGCTTCACCTCGGAGAGGTCGTTGGTGTAGGAATTGTCGGGGCAGCGATACACCCTTTGCGGATCGGTCTGGGCCTGTGCAGCCGAAGCCAGCGCGAGCATGGCAAGGGCCGCAGGCGCGGCATATCGGGCGGTCAGACGGTTGAGCAGAGTCATGGCAACGATGCTGGCGTTGAACCCAGATTGTCCATGAGGCGGCGCTTTGCGCCTGCACGGGCGCTGGCGGTCTGTTTGGGGCGTTTTTGCCCCCGTGCTTCGCGCCCATAGCTTGGGCTATGAGCTTGTAGCACGGAGCCAAATCCATCCCCAACCCGCCTCGCCATCATCCCGTGCCCTCATGAACAATCTGGGTTGAAAGTGCAGAAGTGTAAGTCTGGCAACGTCCCAGCCGCCCTCGCAGCCGACACGGCGTCGCGAAATTGCCAACGTGACGCAAAAAAAGCGGCCCACAGGCCGCTTTTTTCCATCGCAGCAAATTACAGCGAGTAGTACATGTCGAACTCGACCGGATGGGTGGTCATGCGGAAGCGGGTGACTTCCTCCATTTTCAGGTCGATGTAGGCGCTGATGAAGTCGTCGCTGAACACGCCGCCCTTGGTCAGGAAGCCGCGATCCTTGTCGAGGTAGTCCAGCGCCTGGTCGAGGCTGGAGCAGACGGTGGGGATCTTGGCTTCTTCTTCGGGCGGCAGGTCGTACAGATTCTTGCTCGCGGCTTCGCCCGGGTGGATCTTGTTTTCCACGCCGTCCAGACCGGCCATCATCATGGCGGAGAAGGCCAGGTAGGGGTTGGCGGTGGGATCGGGGAAGCGCACCTCGATGCGGCGGGCCTTGTCGCTCTGCACGAACGGTACGCGGATCGATGCCGAGCGGTTGCGGGCCGAGTAGGCCAGCATGACCGGGGCCTCGAAGCCAGGCACCAGGCGCTTGTAGGAGTTGGTGCCGGGGTTAGTGATGGCATTGAGCGCGCGGGCATGCTTGATGATGCCGCCGATGTAGTACAGCGCGAACTCGCTCAGGCCGGCATAGCCGTTACCGGCGAACAGGTTCTTGCCGTCCTTCCAGATCGACTGGTGCACATGCATGCCCGAACCGTTGTCGCCGACCACGGGCTTGGGCATGAAGGTCGCAGTCTTGCCGTAGGCGTGCGACACGTTGTGCACCACATACTTGAGGATTTGCGTCCAGTCAGCACGCTGCACCAGGGTGGAGAACTTGGTGCCGATTTCGCACTGGCCTGCGTTGGCCACTTCGTGGTGATGCACTTCGACGGGCACGCCCATCTGTTCGAGCAGCAGGCACATTTCCGAGCGGATGTCCTGCAGGCTGTCGACCGGGGGAACCGGGAAGTAGCCGCCCTTCACCGACGGCCGGTGGCCCATGTTGCCGCCTTCCATCTTGTCACCGGTGGCCCATGCGGCCTCGTTGGAATCGATCTTGACGAAGCTGCCCGACATGTCGACATTCCAGCGGACCTGATCGAAGATGAAGAACTCGGGCTCGGGACCGAAGTAGGCGGTGTCGCCGATGCCCGAGGCCTTGAGATACGCCTCGGCCTTCTTGGCGATGGAACGCGGATCGCGGTCGTAGGGCTTGCCGTCGCCGGGTTCGAGCACGTCGCAGCTCAGCAGCAGCGTGGTTTCTTCATAGAACGGGTCGATGTTGGCGGTGTTGGGATCGGGCATGAGCAGCATGTCCGAGGCTTCGATGCCTTTCCAGCCGGCGATGGAGGAACCGTCGAACGCATGGCCGTCGGTGAACTTGCCTTCGTCGAAGGCGGAAATCGGCACCGACACGTGTTGCTCCTTGCCGCGAGTGTCGGTGAAACGGAAATCCACGAACTTGACGTCGTGTTCCTTCACCATGCCCATCACGTCGGCGACTGTTTTGCTCATGAAAATCTCCTGTCAGGTTGAAATGCGTGTGAGGGACCATCTTAGGTGCAAAGGTGGCACTCAACATCGGTTGCTGCGATGCTCTGCGCAGTACGCGCAATCTAGCAGAAAGCGTGCCTGCATCGACCGGTCGTCGCCCTCTTGGGCCAGCCCTCGCAGAGGGCGCGTTTAGCGGGACAGCGTCGGGCTCTGGAAGGCCTCATTCTGGTGCACAGATTCTGTGCGCACCACAACAATGCGTAACGCCTTATTTTGGTGCATTTTCCCAACTCCCAGGAGGCAAATGTGTGCAGAGATAGTCAAACGCTGCCCCAACTTCGGCGCCTTTGACCCCCAGTTCGATGTGCCGCCCCCAGACCGGATGATCCACACTCGGCAGGCTGAAGACCTTCACGCCGGGGAAGCGCTGCTCGATGTCTTCCATCAAAGGCGTCAGATCCGACTCCATCGCCTTGCGGACGATGACAGCCTTTTCGACCTGATGCCCTTGCCCATGAAGCCCGGCAAGCGGACCATCGAGCGCCCATTCGAGCATCGGCCAGGCCATCACCGGAAACCCGGGCACGAAGTAGTGCTGGCGGATGGAAAAGCCCGGAATCTTGTTGTAAGGATTGGGGATGATGGCGCTGCCCTGGGGGAAGTACCCCATTTGCAGGCGCTGCTGGTTCGCTGCGGAATCCAGTTCGCCCAGCCCGGCTTCGATCACCCGCTGCTGAATCAGCGCCTTGGCTTCAGGATGGAGCTTAAGCGGCACGCCCAATGCCGCAGCGGCGCTTTGCCGGGTGTGATCGTCCGGTGTGGCGCCGATGCCGCCACAGCTCAGTGCCACATCGCCACGCTGGAAGCTGGCGGCGAAGGCTGCAGTCAGCAGCGTCGGGTCGTCCCCCAGATACTGCACCCAGTCCAGCCGCATCTGCCTCGCCCTGAGCATCCCGAGCAAATGGGGAAAATGTTTGTCCTGACGTTTTCCCGAGAGGATTTCGTCGCCGATGATGTAAAGCCCCAGTCCCATATACGCATCCTTTTGAAATGGTAAGGATAGCGGGCGCCTCGGTTCCAAATAAGTCACAAACTAGCGCTTTTGTTGCGGCGTGGGAGGGTTTCGAGCGCCCGCACCGCTCGTATGCTTGACTACTCCATCGACAAACCGATCATGCTTCTTCACCAGACGTTCGAGACGACGGTCTCCTCCCATGCCGATCATCGCGCCCTCGTGCGCGAGGGCGTGACGACTCGCTACGCCGACCTGGCCGACCATGTGGAAGGCATTGCCGCCGCGCTGCGCGCCGACGGCATCCAGCGCGGCGAGCGGGTAGCGCTCTTCCTCGACAACTGCGTCGAAATGATCGCGGCGATGTACGCCGTGCTCAAGATCGGCGCCGTGTTCATGCCGGTCAACACCCTGACCAAGGCCGACAAGCTGGCCTACATCCTCAACGATGCCGAGGCCAGCGCCCTGCTCACACAGCAGGAACTGGCCGAAACCAGCCGCGCCGCACTGGCGCAGAACCGCAGCGTGCGTCATTGCTACATGCTGACGGCCTACGCACAAGGCAAGGCGGATACCGGCACGGCCGATGCGCGCGAACGGCCATTCCCGCCGGCTCTGCCCCAAGCCGCCTGCTCGCCCACGCATCCCGATCTGATCGACCAGGATCTGGCCGCCATCATCTACACCTCGGGCTCCACCGGCGACGCCAAGGGCGTGATGCTCACCCACCTGAACATGCTCACCGCGCTGCATTCGGTGCGCAGCTATCTGGGCCTGCGGCAGGACGACATCATCGTCTGCGCCCTGCCTCTGGCCTTCGACTACGGGCTTTATCAGGTGCTCATGGCCTTTAGCCTGGGCGCCACCGTGCTGCTGGAGCGTTCGTTCACCTTCCCGGTGAAAGTGCTCGAACGCATGGCGCAGGAGCGGGCCACCGTGTTCCCGGGTGTGCCCACCATGTTCACCCTGCTGACCAATCTCAAGACGCTGCATGAGTTCGATCTTTCCGCGCTGCGCCTGATCACCAATACCGCCGCAGCGCTGCCACAGACGCAGATTGCGCAGATCCGCGCCCTGTTTCCTCAGGCCACGCTGTTCTCGATGTACGGGCTGACCGAGTGCAAGCGCGTCACCTACCTGCCGCCCGAGCAACTCGACATCCGCCCCGCCAGTGTGGGACGCGGCATGCCCAACGAAGAAGTCTGGCTGGTCGATGACGAAGGACGCCGCCTGCCCTGGGGTTCGACGGGCGAACTGGTCATTCGCGGCAGCCATGTGATGCGCGGCTACTGGCGCAAGCCCGAGCAGACCGCGCAGCGCCTGCGCCCAGGGCCGATTCCCGGCGAAATGGTGCTGTATTCGGGCGACCTGTTCCGTACCGACGATGAGGGCTGGCTGTACTTCGTCGCCAGGCGCGACGACATCATCAAGAGCCGGGGCGAAAAGGTCAGCCCGCGCGAAGTCGAAAACGTGCTGCATGCGCTCGAAGGCGTGCTCGAAGCGGCGGTCATCGGCGTGGATGACCCGCTGCTGGGCCAGGCCGTCAAAGCCTTCGTGGTGTGCAAGCCCGGCGTCAGCCTCAGCGAGCGCGAGGTCATCAAGCATTGCCTGGCCAACATCGAAAATTTCATGGCGCCCAAGTACGTCGAGTTCGTCGACGCCCTGCCCCGCACCGACACCGGAAAGATCAAAAAAACGGGCTTGCGCTGATGCCGCTTTCCCGTCTGCCCTTCCCATCTGTCCTTTCCATCACCAAGGTCTCGATCCCGTGACTGACATGCACCGGCAAATCCGCGACTACATCGACAGCAACTTTCTGCTCGGCGCGCGCGACACCAACTACAGCGACACCGATTCCCTGCTGGATCTGCACATCCTGGACTCGACCGGCGTGCTCGAACTCATCCTGTTCCTGGAGGAGACCTGGGGCATCCAGGTCGCCGATACCGAGATGGTGCCGGAGAACCTCGACAGCATTGCCGCCATCGCGGCCTATGTGCAGCGCAAACAGGCTGCCTAAGAGGTTGTGAACACATCCACCATGAAACGCCCCGCCCTCGACGCCGAAGTTCTCGCACTCGATTGCGAGGCCGAGACCGCCCGCATTGGCGAATTCTTTCTCCAGACTCTGCGCGGCCTGAACAAGCGCGGCGTGGTGCTCGGCCTCTCCGGCGGCGTCGACAGCTCGGTGTGCGCGGCGCTAGCGGTGCGCGCTCTGGGGCCACAGCGCGTGTTCGGCCTGCTCATGCCGGAGCGCGATTCCTCGCAGGCCAGCGCCAGCCTGGGTGCTCAGGTCGCGCAGCAACTGGGCATCGAGCATGCGGTGGAAGACATCGCCCCGGCCCTCGATGCCATCGGCTGCTACCGCTGGCGCGACGAGGCGGTGCGCAGCGTGCTGCCCGACTACACCCCGGAGTGGAAAATCAAGCTCGCGATCTCGGGCGGACTCGCCGGCGGCATCAATCACTTCAAACTCATTGCCCAGGCCCCGGACGGCGTGCTGTCGGAAACCCGGCTGCCACTGCGCGCCTATCTGCAGATCGTCGCCGCGACCAACCACAAGCAGCGCCTGCGCAAGACGCTCGAATACTTCCACGCCGACCGCCTGAATTACGCCGTGATCGGCACACCCAACCGGCTGGAATACGACCAAGGCTTTTTTGTGAAAAACGGCGACGGTTCCGCCGATCTCAAACCCATCGCGCACCTCTACAAGACTCAGGTGTACGCGCTCGCCCGCCACCTCGGTCTGCCCGAAGCCGTGTGCAACGCGGCACCGACCACCGACACCTACAGCCTGCCGCAGGGGCAGGACGAGTTCTATTTCGCCCTGCCCTGGCATCAGATGGATCTTGCACTTTGGGCACGCAACCACGACTACACCGCTGACGAGCTGGCCCAGGCTCTCGGCACCACGCCGCAGGTGGCCGCCTCGGTGTTGGCCGACATCGACGCCAAACGCCGCACCACACGCTATCTGCACGCCCGGCCCGCACTGGTCGAGCCGGTTTTTCTCGGAGATGACGCTTGAACTCACGACTCGACGAGGCCATCGCCCTCGACCCTGCCGACAGCCCGATGCTTAATGCACACAGCCACGCCGCCTTCGCACAGCGCTTGATCCACCTCACCAAGGCGCTCGACATCCTTCCCGACAAGCCTGAGGAAACTCCGTCATCCGCCCTGCGCGCGCTCTGGCTCTTGGCCGCAGGACAGCCGCTTTCGCTCCATGCCGCCAGCGAAACCGACCTGCCCGCGCTCGACACACAGCAACTCGACGCCCTCGACGCCCTGATCGCACGGCGCATCGACGGCGAGCCGGTCGCCTATCTCACGGGTCGCCAGCGCTTCATGGGGCTGGAGCTCCTCGCCTCACCCGAGGCGCTGATTCCCCGCGCCGAGAGTGAAATGCTGGCCCGCGTCGCCATCGAGAAACTGCGAGATGTCGCGGCCAACCGGTCAGCGCCGCCCCTTGCCATCGATGTGTGCTGCGGCTCGGGCAATCTCGCCTTGGCGCTGGCGCACGCCGTACCCCAGGCGCAGGTACATGGCGCGGACATTTCCCCGACGGCGATCGACCTGGCCAGAGCCAACACCCAGCAGCTCGGCTTGAACTCTCGGGTTCAACTGCACACCGGCGATCTGCTGGCTCCGTTCGGCGAAGCGTTTCATCGCCAGGTCGACCTGCTGGTATCGCTTCCGCCCTACATTTCGACGACCAAGATGGACACCATGCCGCGAGAAATCGTGGGACACGAACCCCATCTCGCCTTCGACGGCGGGCCGTTCGGCGTGCGCATTCTGATGCGTCTGATCCGCGAGGCCCCACCTTTGCTGCGTCCCGGGGGCTGGCTGGGCATGGAAGTCGGCCTTGGGCAAGGCCCGGCCATGACACAACTTCTGGAGAAAAGCCCGGCTTACGACCAAGTCGAAACCATCGTCGATGCTCAGGGCGCGGTACGCGCCGTGCTGGCCCGCGCCGTCTGATCCCGGGCCAGCCTCGCCCAGCGGGGCCAGGCGCGCGCAGCGGCGGCGCGCGCTCCCAGCCGATGCGCGCCATAGAGGAGCGGCAAAAGCCCACCGGCCAGGAGATGCGCGACCGCACTCCACTTCGGCAGCGCTTCACCCGCGGCGTAGTACAGACCCAGGCCGCTTAGGCCCAGCAGCCCGAAAGCCGCCAGCAGCGACAGACCGCTGACCATGTTTTCGCGCCGCGCCCAACCGGCGCGTACATGCACCGCCCACACCGCACCGATGAGTCCGGCGATCAGCAGAAAACTCAGGGCATGCAGCATCGCCACCCAGACCCGCAGGCCGCCGGGCAACACCCAGGGCAGATCCCAGTCGAGGCGCATCTGCAGCGCCCCGGGGACGAGGAGCAACCCCGTTCCCAGCAGCGCAACGGCGGCGAGGTGTAGCGTCGGCCCGAAAGCGCGTGGATACGTCTTCATGCTGCGGCCTCCAAACCGGTGGCGTCCTCCGGTGTCATCAGATGCCCACCCAGGCGTGCCACCCATGCAGCACGCTGCCCGGGTTTGGCCAGGGCTGCCACCTTGGTGAGCGCATCGGCGAGCCATGCCTGGTCGGCCCGCACCGTCCAGATCTGCGGGATGGACGGCACCGCATGGCCCTTGGGATGGATCAACCTCGCGGTAAACCGCTGCCGCTGCTGGGCATCAGGCGCGACGATGGACGACGCCACGGCTGCGTTGAACAGTTGCCCCGCATCGTTCAGGGCGCCGTGGGCATTGCGCACGGCGATCGGAACAGGCTCAGGGCCGAAAACACGCAAATCGCCTCCGGCATTGACCACAGCCTGATGCACTCCGGCGCGCTGAAGGCAAGCCGTGGCCAGATCGACCGCATAGCCCTTGGCGATGCCGTCCAGGGTCAGCACCACGGGGCGATGCAATCGCACCCGACGCCCCGGCAGCAGCTCCACCGCATCACTGCCGGTCGGCGCGTGAAGCGAGGCGTAGCCGTGATCGGGAAGCGCGCCACAGGCCACCAGTCGAGCGCCCACCGTAACGTCGAAGAAGCCGTCGCTGGCACGCGCCAGATGCAAGGCCTTGCGCAGTACGTCCCAGGTCCAGACATCGACCTGCTGCGCAGAATGGTGCGCGCACAGGTTGATGCGACTGAGCGTGCTGTCAGGATCGTGAAAACTCATGCGCCGCTGCGCCCGGGCGATGTGCAGAAATGCACTTCGCACGGCCCTTTCCACCCTACCTGCGCGGCCGCGGGCGCGAATCTCCACCCAGGTACCCAAAAGCGGTTGCATGCGGCGAATGGACACGACTTCAGCCTCTCGCCGTCTCATTTGTCCCCCTGCAGCGCGACTTGTTGCAGCACCAAAAGGCGCTTCACACCGTTCATGACGTTGCGGCACGACAGCGTAGCGCCGCTGATGTTGGGCACGTCTTGATCGAGCTTGAACGGATCGGCCAGTGTCTTGCCTTCGAGCGACTTGCGCCAACTCGCCTGGCGGATCTGATCGCCGTGGGTCTCGCGATAGATCATCACCTCGATGCCGCGCACCTTCCCTTGGGGCAGCAGGGCCGTGCCGTAGCGGATGAATTCGTGCTTGCCCACCACATCATCGACTATGAACCAGCCCAGCAGCTTGCCGCCACGCTCGGCCCGCCAGACCTCCTGCCGGTCCCAGCGCTGTTTCAGACCGGAGCGCTCCTCGATAGCGGCTTTCTGGGCCGCACTGAGTTGCACCGGTGCGGCAACAAAGCGCTCGGCATCGGGGAACAGCGCCTTCTGCGCCTGCTCGACGGTGAGATATTCAGTCGCTCCCACCGGCGCCGCCACCAGGGCCGCCACCGGCATGAACAGAATCGGATGCCATCTTCGCATAGCCAAGCCTCAGAAGTTGTATCCGAGCTTCAGCCGGATTTCGCGCCGCTCGTGATCGGCCAGATGCAGACCGCTGACGTTGTCGGCCGCTTCGTTGGAGCCGCGCAGTTGCTGCGCCCAGGTCAGCGTGGCCCACCAGGTCTTGCCGCCGTAATGGAGCGACGGGCCAGCGAAAAAGTCCCAGTGATCGAACTGCCACGACTCTCCCGCCGGACGCAGGATTTCGGCGTCGATCCAGCCCTCTGCGCCGATGGACCAATTCGGGGCGAACCGATACGACACGCCACTGCGTAACCGCGGCGCAACAGCAAACTCCGTTCCGCCACCAGCCTGCGGTCGCCACGACTCTGCCTCGAGTTCAAGGTTGGTCACCCACTGCAATTGGCCATCCAGATAGGGACGTTGAAGGATGAGCTTGGCTTCCACCTCGTAGCCTTGGCCCTTTTCGCCGGTGATCGGATCGACTGTGTCATAGGTCACCTCGCCATACAGAGCCACGCCCAGATCGTCCTTGTACGGCGACAGAAGCATTTTTTTCAGCTCCAGCGAAAAACCGCTGAGCTGAGTTCGGTGCAGGCTGCCGGTGATTTCGCCCTGCCCCACCGGGCCGGCGCAACCGACCGTGCCGCAGTCGTAGCTGTGCCGGTAGCCATTGAGATAGATCGCGCCACTCAGACTGTTGGTGATACCGTATTCGTACTCGGCGCGGAGGTACTGCGCCGAGTAACTGCCACGCCTTTTGCCGCTGTGATCGGTGAGCCAGAAATAGGCCTCGGATGCGCCTTTTGGCAGTGTCTCAGCCCCCACGGTATAACCGAGCAGGTTCTCGTCTGCCGCGGCGCTCATCGGCAGCGCAGCGAAGGTCAAGCCAGCGAGCGTGGCCAGTGTCAGGTGAAATCGATAAGTCAATTCAATCTCCATAAATACGAACGGTTCGCATTTTTATTTTTATGGATGATTGTGTCAAGCATGTCTTCTTGTAACGCGCAAACGCCAAGGCAACGCTCCGGACGCTCGCGCTCAAGGCAGGACGACGCAGGCAAAATAGCGCGTCGTTTCGCGCCCCTTATCCATGCCTCAACCGTCCAACCTCAGTGCCCACACGCCCTTGATGCAGCAGTACCTGCGCATGAAGGCCGATCATCCTGGCAGTCTGCTGCTTTGCCGCATGGGCGATTTTTATGAGCTGTTCTATGACGACGCGGAAAAGGCAGCGCGGTTGCTCGACATCACCCTGACGCGGCGAGGCCAGTCGGCGGGCGAGCCAGTCATCATGGCCGGCGTACCGGCGCAGGCTCTGGACGGCTACCTGGCCAAGCTGGTCAGGTTGGGCGAATCGGCAGCAATCTGCGAGCAGATCGGTGATCCGTCGCAGGCCAAGGGGCTGGTCGAGCGGCGAGTGGTGCGCGTCGTCACGCCCGGCACGCTCACCGAGCAGGCGCTGCTCGACGACAAGCGCGACGCCATCCTGCTGGCCATCGCCCCGGCGAAGTCGGCCCGCGGCGTCTGGGGACTGGCGTGGATGGCCCTGACCGGCGGCAGCGTCACCCTGGCGCAGTGCGACCCGACGGCGCTGCCCGACTGGCTGGCGCGCATCGGCCCGGCCGAAATCCTCTGGCCGCAAAGCCATGTTGTGCCTCAAGAGTTAACCTTGCCCTTCACGACGGAGCGGCCCGACTGGCATTTCGATTCGGCGCTCGGCCTGCGCAAGCTCTGCGCCCAGTTGCAGGTGGCGCATCTCGACGGATTTGGCGCCCAGGGTCTGGGCAGCGCCCACGCCGCTGCCGCCGCGCTGCTGACCTATGCCGAGCAGACGCAGGGCGGCGCCCTGCCCTTGCTGGCCGATCTGCGCGTCGAGCGCGCCGAGCAGAGTCTTCGCCTCGACGCCGTGGCACGCCGCAACCTCGAAATCCTCCAGCCTCTGCGCGGTGACGACAGCCCGACGCTCTTTTCGCATCTCGACTCCTGCCAGACGGCTGCGGGCAGCCGCCTGCTGCGCGACTGGCTGCAGGCGCCGCCGCGCGATGCCGACATCGCCCGCACTCGTCACGCCGCGTTGCAGAGCCTGATGGACGGTGGATTGGCTGCCCTGTGTGGCAGCCTTCGCGGCATGGCCGATCTGGAGCGCATTGCCGCACGCATCGCCCTCAGGCAGGCCAAGCCGCGCGAGCTTTCCGGCTTGCGCGACGGCCTGCTGCTCCTGCCTGCGCTGCGCCGTCAGGCTGCCGCGTTCGAGCGCTGCGACTTACTACAAACCGTCGATGCACAGCTCGACCTGCCGCCCGAGCCCGCCGCCTTGCTGCTGCGCGCCATCGCCGCCGAGCCCGCGCTGAACCTGCGCGACGGCGGCGTGATCGCCGCGGGCTTCGATGCCGAACTCGACGAACTGCGAGCCATCGACACCGACTGCGGCAGCTTTCTCATGGAGCTGGAGCAGCGCGAACGCGCGCGCACCGGCATTGCCAATTTGCGGGTGCAATACAACAAGGTTCACGGGTTTTTCATCGAAGTCACCCACGGGCAGACCGACAAGGTGCCCGACGACTACCGCAGGCGGCAGACCCTCAAGGGTGCCGAACGCTACATCACCCCCGAGCTGAAGGCCTTCGAGGACAAGGCACTCTCGGCACAAGACCGGGCGCTGAGCCGCGAGAAGGTCCTGTTCGACGGCGTCATCGACGTCTTGCAGGCGAGTCTCGCCGCCATCCGCCGCGCCGCGCAGGCCATTGCCCTGCTCGACGTGCTGGCTGCCCTGGCCGAGCGCGCGAGCACCTTCGGCTGGGTCTGCCCCGAGTTCACCCAGACACCGGGGCTGGAGATCGTCGGTGGCCGCCATCCGGTGATCGAAAGCCGGGTCGACCGTTTCATTCCCAACGACTGCCAGCTCGACGAACAGCGCCGCCTGCTCATCCTCACCGGGCCGAACATGGGCGGCAAATCCACGTATATGCGGCAGACCGCGCTGATCGCCCTGCTCGCCTATCTCGGCAGCTACGTGCCCGCGCGCAGCGCGCGCATCGGCCCGCTGGACGCCATCTTCACCCGCATCGGCGCTTC
Organism: Thiomonas bhubaneswarensis; assembly: GCF_001418255.1. Taxonomy (GTDB): domain Bacteria; phylum Pseudomonadota; class Gammaproteobacteria; order Burkholderiales; family Burkholderiaceae_C; genus Thiomonas; species Thiomonas bhubaneswarensis. Next base: position 66,392 of record NZ_LIPV01000008.1, on the reverse strand, counting down.
CGACGATCTGGCAGGCGGGCAATCGACCTTCATGGTCGAAATGGCGGAAACCGCGGCGATCCTGCGTCAGGCCACACCGCAAAGCCTGGTGCTGATGGACGAAGTCGGGCGCGGCACCTCCACCTTCGACGGCCTGGCGCTGGCCGCCGCCATCGCGGCGCAGCTGCACGACCGCAACCGCAGCCTCACCCTGTTCGCCACCCATTATTTCGAGCTGACCGAGCTGCCCCTGCGCCACCCACACGCGGCCAACGTCCATGTGGGCGCAACCGAGACGCCACAGGGCATCGTGTTTCTGCATGAAGTGCGCGAAGGACCGGCCAACCGAAGCTACGGCGTGCAGGTCGCACAGCTTGCGGGGGTGCCGTCAGCCGTCATACGCGACGCCCGTCGACGGCTGGACGCGCTGGAGCGCAGACAACAGGCGCAGGACGCGCAGCTCGACCTGTTTGCTGCCCCCGTCGAGGCGCAACGGCAAGCAACTGAAGCTGCGCCGCAAACCGATGCGCTACGCGACGCCCTGGAGACGCTGGACCCCGATGCCCTGACCCCGCGCCAGGCGCTCGAAGCCCTTTACCGTCTCAAGGATCTGCAGTCGTCCGACTGAACTCAGGCTCGTTCGATCAGGGCGTAGGCCGAGTGATTGTGGATGGACTCGAAATTCTCCGCCTCAGCCACGTAATGACCGATGCGCGCATCGGCGTTGAGACGGGCGGCGACATCGCGCACCAGATCCTCAACGAATTTCGGGTTTTCGTAAGCGTGCTCGGTGACGTATTTCTCGTCCGGCCGCTTGAGCAGGCCCCATATCTCGCACGAGGCCTCTTCCTCGGCGATGCGGATGAGTTCTTCCAGCGCCACCGGTTGCAGCAACTCGGCGGTGATGGTGATGTTCGAGCGCTGGTTGTGCGCGCCGTAATCCGAGATCTCCTTCGAGCACGGGCACAGCGATTTCACCGGCACCATGACCCTGGCCGTGAGCTTGACCTGATCGCCGCGCGCTTCGGCGATCCAGCCCGCCTCGTAATCGAGCAGGCTTTGCACCCCGGACACCGGCGCGGTCTTGCGCAAAAACAGCGTGAAGGCAAACTCCAGCCGACCCGCCGTGGCATTCAGCTTGGGGAGCATCTGCCGGGTGAGCGCGGCAAACGCCTGCGCGTCCATCGCCTCGGGCATGGCTTCGAGCAGTTCGACGAAGCGCGACATATGCGTGCCCTTCTTCTCGGCAGGCAGCGCCACGTCGGCCGTCACCTGGGCAATGCTCGGATGCACGCTGCCATCGCGCAGACACACGTTCACCGGGTAGCGCAAACCCTTGACCCCGACCCGCTGGATCGCGATATGGCGCTCGTCCACAGTGCTCTGGATATCTGGAATGGCATCAAAGGGTTTGTTCATGGGATGACGGGTGGGGCTGCGCCGCGGCATTTCAGCGCAGCCCGCCCGGGGCATAGTTGAGAAAAGTTCTCAGATTATCCCGGATGGCGCTGTTCCTTGCCCGGCCTGCGGGATTGGGCGCTCTCAGCCGCGCTGCGGCAGCACCCGCAACAGCAAAAAGAGCACCGCTGCCGCGACCACGATGGCCGGGCCCGTGGGCAGATCAGAGTGCAGCGAGGCCATGACCCCCAGCCCGACCGCCGCCGCGCCAATCACCGCCGCGCCCCAGGCCATCTGCAGCGGGGTGCGCGCCAGTCGACGCGCCGCCGCTGCCGGAATGATGAGCATCGCCACCGTGAGCAGAATGCCCACCAGTTTCATCGCCAGCGCGACGAACGCCGCCAGCAGCAGCATGAAAGCCAGTTGCAAGGCCCTCACCCTGCGCCCTTCGACTGCCGCGAGTTCTTCGTGCACCGTCATCGCCAACAGACCGCGCCACAGCAGTGCCAGCACGCCCAGCGCGACGACGTCGAGCAGCGCAATCCAGCCGAGGTCGGCCGGTCTGAGCGCCAGAATGTCGCCGAACAGATAGGCGAACAGATCGACCCGCACGTCTTCCATGAAGGCCAGCACAACCAGTCCCAGCGCCAGACTGCTATGCGCCAGCAGCCCCAGCAGGGTGTCTTCGGCCAGGCCATCAGCGGGCTGCCTGCGCGCCAGAATCAGCGCCACCACCACGCTGACCGCGAGCACACCCAGGACGGGATCGAGATGCAGCAATAGCCCCAAACCCACGCCGAGAAAGGCCGAGTGCGCCAGGGTTTCGCCGAAATAAGCCATGCGCCGCCACACCACGAAGCAGCCCAGAGGCCCAGCCAGCAGCGCCACGCCCACCCCGCCCAGCAGGGCACGCCAGACGAATTCGGGCAAACCGAGTTCACTCATCGCGCTGCCCTCCTGCCGCCGCTTCAGGCCCCTTGTCGGGAACGATGTTGCCATGCAGGTCGTGGTGGTGATCGTGATGGTGACGATAGACGGCCAGGCCCGCCAGATCGCGCCCGAACAGGCGTCGATATTCGGGGTGCACCCCGACGTCTTCGGGGCGACCGACACAGCAGACGTGCCGCTCAAGGCAAATTACCTCGTCGGTGGCCGCCATGACCAGATGCAGATCGTGAGAGACGAGCAGCACCCCACAACCCGTGGTGTCGCGCAGACGTGCGATCAGCGCATAGAACGCCTCCTGCCCCTGCACGTCGAGCCCTTGCGCGGGCTCGTCGAGCACCAGCAGATCGGGCTGGCGCAGCATGGCGCGGGCGAGCAGAACACGCTGCATTTCTCCGCCGGACAGGGCCCGCAGCGGGCTGCGCACCAGGTCACCGGCCCCATTGTCGACCAGTACCTGCTGCCGCTGCCTCGCATCACCGGCGCCCGAGAGCAGCAAAAAACCGTCCACATCCATCGGCAGATTCGCCGGCACCACGAAGCGCTGCGGCACATAGCCCACCCGCAGATCACCCGCCCGCTGGACACGGCCACCGTCGGGTTGCAGCAGCCCGAGCACCACGCGCACCAGGGTGGTCTTGCCCGCGCCGTTCGGTCCGATCAAAGTGACGATCTGGCGCGGCATCACCAGCAGACTCACGTCGTCGAGCAGGCGCTTGCCGTGACGGGTCAGATGAATGTTTTCGAGCGTGATCAGAGGCTCGGTATGGAGCGAGGCCATTGCGGTATGTTGCATATGTTATATAGTAACATCCATCGTTTCATTGCCTGGATCAACCATGCTGAAGTTATCCCGAATTGCCGTCTTCTGCACCGTCTTGGTCGCCATCCTTCGGGCGCCGCTCGCAGGCGCAGAGCCGGTGAAGGTTGCCGTCAGCATCAAACCCGTTGGCGATCTCGTCGCCGCGGTCATGCAGGGGGTGGGCACACCGAGCGTGCTGATTCCCCCGGGTCGCTCGCCCCACACCTACGCGCTCAAGCCCTCGGAGCGTGCCGCGGCCGAGCAGGCCCAGGTCGTCTTCTGGATCGGCCCCGATGTCGAACCGGCGCTGAATCCCGTCACCCGATCGCTGCCCAAATCCACCGAGGTGGTCACGCTCTCGACAGCGCCCGGCATGAACCTGCTCCCCGCGCGGCAGGGTGGCGACTGGGAACGCAAACGGCCCGCACCCAAGCTGCACCACGACGGCGAAGACCATGAACAGGAGCATGCGCACACCGGCAGCTTCGACGGCCATCTCTGGCTGTCGCCGACCAATGCCAAGACCATCGTGCGCACGGCCGAACGCGTGCTGGCGGCCAAGGACCCCGCGCATGCCGCACAGTATCAGGCCAATGCCGACAAGGCGGTGCAGACTATCGACGCCATGACCGCCGAGCTGACCTTGCAACTCCAGCCGGTGAAGCACAAGCCCTTCATCGTGTTTCACGATGCCTACCAATATTTCGAGCATGCCTTCGGACTGCGGGCGGTCGGCTCGCTTCTGGTCAGCCCGGAGGCCATGGCCAACGCACGGCGCGTCAGCCAGATGCGCGACAAGATTCAATCTCTGGGCGTGGTCTGCGTCTTCACCGAACCACAGTTCGAGCCCAAGCTGGTGCAGACCCTGGTGGAAGGAACGCCTGTGCGCGTGGGCACCCTCGATCCTCTCGGTGCGAAAGGGCCTTTGGGGCTTGCGGGTTACACCCAGTTGATGCGGCAACTGGCCACGAATCTCAGCCAGTGCCTCTCGGCCCGGTGAGGCGTCATTCGTTGGCGGCGCGCTGCCGCCCAGCGGGGCTGAGCATGGTGCCGAAGCGTTTGCGCACACTCGCGGCAATGCCCGCGGCATCCAGCCCGAGGTCGGTGGTGATCTGCGCCGGATCGCCGTGTTCGATCCAGGCATCGGGCAGACCGAGGTTGAGCACCGGGATCTGAACGCCTGCTTGCTGTAGAGCCTCCAGACAGGCCGAGCCGGCGCCGCCCATGACCACGCCCTCTTCGACGGTGACCAGCGCATCATGGCTGCGCGCGGCTGCCAGCAATGCCGCGGTGTCGAGCGGTTTCACGAAGCGCATATTGATGACGCTGGCATCGAAGGTCTCTGCGGCCTGCAAAGCCGCGTAGAGCACCGGCCCGAACGCCAGAATGGCGATGCGCTGACCCGGCTGGGCGCCGCTGGCGCGCCGCGGCTGGGCCTGCCCCCAGGGCAGCACGACCAAAGACGCCTGAACGGCCACGCCGGCACCGCTGCCACGCGGGTAGCGCACCGCCGCCGGAGCGTCGTGACGATAGGCGGTGGTGAGCATGTGTCGGCACTCGTTTTCATCGGCCGGGGTCAGCACGCTCAGGTTCGGCACGCAGCGCAGGAAAGGAATGTCGAAGGCGCCGGTATGGGTCGCCCCGTCCGCGCCGACCACGCCGGCGCGATCCACCGCAAACATCACCGGCAGGTTCTGGATGGCCACGTCATGAATCACCTGATCGTAGCCACGCTGCAGAAAAGTCGAATAGATCGCCACGACGGGCTTGAGCCCTTCGCAGGCGAGACCAGCGGCAAAGGTCACCGCATGCTGTTCGGCGATGCCGACATCGAAGTAGCGCTGCGGAAAACGCTCGGCGAATTCGACCAGGCCCGAGCCCTCGCGCATCGCCGGCGTGATGCCCACCAGACGCGCGTCGGCCTGCGCCATGTCGCAAAGCCACTGGCCGAACACCTGGGTGAAGGTCGGCGCCTTGCCCGGCTTGCCGGGCGCCAGTCCCACGGCTGGGTCGAAGCGGCCCGGGCCGTGATAGGCCACCGGGTCGGCTTCGGCCAGTTTGTAGCCCTGCCCCTTCTTGGTCACCACATGCAGCAGGATGGGCCCGTGCATGTCGCGCAGGTTGTGCAGAGTCGGGATGAGCGCATCGAGATCGTGACCATCGATCGGCCCAAAATACTTCACTCCGAGTTCCTCGAACAAAGGCGAAGGCGCCACGAGGCCCTTGGCATATTCCTCCAGCCGGCGCGCCAGGCCCAGCAAGGGCGGTGCGGCGCTGAGCACTTGTTTGGCGGTACTGCGCGCGGCGGTGAACAGGCCGCCAGACAGCAGGCCGGTGAGGTGGCGATTGAGCGCGCCCACCGGCGGCGAGATCGACATGTCGTTGTCGTTGAGCACGATGAGCAGATCGGCTTCGGGGTGCACGCCGGCGTTATTGAGCGCCTCGAAGGCCATGCCGCCGGTCAGCGCGCCATCGCCGATGATGGCGACCACGCGGCGCGATTCTCCCTTGCGCTGCGCCGCAAGCGCCATGCCCAGCGCGGCCGAAATGGACGTGGACGAGTGGGCGGTGCCGAAAGTGTCGAACGACGATTCTTCCCGGCGGGGAAAGCCGGAAATGCCGCCCTTCTGCCGCAGACCGCGCATGCCCTCGCGGCGCCCGGTCAGAATCTTGTGGGCATAGGTCTGATGACCGACATCCCACACCAGCCGGTCGTGCGGAGTGTTGAAGACAGCGTGCAACGCGATGGTCAGCTCCACCGTGCCCAGATTGGAGGAAAGATGCCCCCCGGTACGCGAGACTGATTGCAGGATGAACTCGCGCAACTCGGCGGCAAGTTGCCGGAGATGCGCGCGATCGAGCCCGCGCAGATCGGCGGGCGAGGCGATGCGGTTGAGCAGCGAAAACGATGCAGTCACTATTGATCAGCGTGTGAAGAAGAGGCCAGCCGACGCATCGCGACCAGCAGCAAGGCCATCGTCAGGGCGAAGCCGACCGCCGACCAGAACGGCAGCGCAAGGCCGAAAATCGATGGCGTATCGGCGCAAAGGCCATCGGCACGAAACATCCACGGCGCCCACTGCGTGAGCTGCCAATGATTGATGACGGCAGCCAGCGGGTCCAGACCGCAGAGCTGCCCCGGGTGCAGCACCAGCCAGATATGCCGTGCCGCGAAGCCCAGACCGACCAGCCCACTCACCACGCCCAGGCCGAGCACGATTTGCGCCGCCAGGCGCGACCGCATCAGGCTGCGCGCAAACAGCGCGAACACGAGCACCGCCAGATAGGTCATGCGCTGCAGGATACACAGCGGACAAGGCGCAAAACCCTTGCGCTGCAGCCAGAGCGCCCCACCGAGCGCGCCCAGCGCCGTCGCGGCGGCGAGCATGGGCAAGGCGGCAGTTGCGCGTTCTCGGTTCATCGGGGCATCTCGAAGAGGTCGGCCTTGCGAAAGATACGCCGCGCTTAATACCCGCGCAGCACGATGAGATCGGCCAGCTCGCGCAGGCGCTGGCTGGCCGCGCGCTGCGGCGGCGCAAGGGTGTCGAGCGCGGCCTGAGCCTTGTCGCGCAGACCGTGTGCCAGGGTGCGCGCGGCATCGAGCCCGAGCGCCGAGACGTAGGTGGACTTGTTTTGCTGGGCGTCCTTGCCGGCGGTCTTGCCCAGGGTGTGAGAGTCGGCGGTCACATCGAGAATGTCGTCGACCACCTGGAAAGCCAGGCCCACGGCATCGCCGTAGATTTCGAGCGCCTTGTGCGTCGGCGACGAGGCAGAGGCCGGATGGACTCCGCCACAGGCTGCGCCCATCAGCACGCTGGCCTTGAGCAGGGCGCCGGTCTTGCGGCGGTGCATGTGCATCAGATCGTCGCCGCTGACCGCCCCGCCCGTGGCGAGAATGTCCAGCGTCTGACCACCCGCCATGCCATCGGCGCCCGAGGCACGCGCCAGCAGCGCACACAGCCGAGCCTGCAGTGGCGGCGCGATCTCATCTTCGGGCGTGAGCACTTCATAGGCCAATGCTTGCAGCGCATCGCCGGCCAGCAGCGCCAGCGCCTCGCCAAACCGCACATGGGTGGTGGGCTGGCCGCGCCTGAGCACATCGTCGTCCATGCAGGGCAGATCGTCGTGAACCAGCGAATAGGCGTGCACCAGCTCGACCGCGCAGGCGGCACGGTCGAGAGCCTGTGCTTCACCCTGCACGCACTCGCCCGCAGCCCAGACGAGCAGGGGGCGCACGCGCTTGCCGCCCATGGCTGCGGCGTAGTGCATGGCCTCATGCAACTGCGGCACCAAGGGATGCTGCTGAGGAACGTAGTGTTCGATCAAGGTCTGCGCGCGTTCCTGGTGCTGACGCAGCCAGTCGTCGAACGACGGCCGATCCGCCAGCTTGGGGGCTGCAGCGGCACCCTCGAGGTGGGCGACATCAGACACGGTCGTCCTCCTCGTCCGGTTCGGTGCGCAGGGGCTGAAGCTGCTCGCCATCGAGAACCTGCACCTGCTGCTCGACGGCCTGCAGCTTGTCTCGGCAGTATTGCAGCAGCAGGTTGCCGCGCTTGTAGGCCGCCAGAGTATCGTCGAGACTGAGCTGCCCGCCTTCCATCGCCTGCACGATCTGCTCCAGCTCGACCAGCGCCTGCTCATAGCTGGCTGGGGCGGCGTCGGTATGGCGGGCGGATTTCGCGGCTGGCATCGGATCGGGCCGGGGCCGATAGCGTTGTCGGCAACCCGGGGGCAGGAACGGGAAAGCTTTGCATTTTAGGCGCCGCACCCCGTCTTGGCTGCAAGCATGGACTCTACAATCGGGAGCCGAATTAGGTTGTGGTCCATTTCAACGAATTGTGGAGGTGCATCCCCATCATGTCCGATCTGAGCATTCGTCTGTCGCAAGATCATTTGCAATTGCCGGTTTCGACCTATTTCGATGACGACCTGTTCAAGCTGGAACAGGAACAGATTTTCCGCTCTGGCCCACGCTACCTCGGACATGAACTCACGGTGCCCAAGATCGGCGACTACGCCGCTCTCGCTCAGGAGGGCGAAGGCCGGGCGCTGATCCACACGTCCGAAGGCATCGAACTGCTCTCCAACGTCTGCCGCCATCGCCAGGCCGTGATGCTTCGTGGCATGGGCAGTACGGGCAAGAACATCGTCTGCCCACTGCATCGCTGGACCTACGGCCTCGACGGCCAGCTCGTCGGCGCCCCTCATTTCGAGCAAGACCCCTGCCTGCACCTGCAGAAATATCCGCTGCAGCGCTGGAACGGCATGCTGTTCGAGGACAACGGCTACCCCGTGGCCGAAACCATGCAGCAACTGTCCGTGCTCAAGGAGTTCGACTTCACCGGCTTCGTGCACGACCACACGGAAATGCACGTCTGCAACTACAACTGGAAGACCTTCATCGAGGTCTATCTCGAGGACTATCACGTCGTCCCCTTCCATCCCGGGCTGGGCAAGTTCGTCGATTGCAGCGCGCTGCAATGGCAGTTCGCGCCCGAGTGGAGCGTGCAGACGGTGGGGGTTCACGAAGGTCTGCAACACCCCGGCAGCGCGGTCTACAGCAAGTGGCACCAGGCCGTGCTCAACTTCCGCTCCGACAAGAAGCTGCCCGAGCATGGCGCCATCTGGCTCACCCTCTACCCCAACATCATGCTGGAGTGGTATCCGCATGTGCTGGTGATCTCCACGCTCTATCCGCTGGGCCCGCAAAAGACCCTGAACATGGTCGAATTTTTCTATCCGGAAGAAATCGCGGCGTTCGAGCGCGAGTTCATCGTGGCTGAGCGCGCGGCCTACATGGAAACCTGTGACGAGGACGACGAGATTGCCGAGCGCATGGACGCCGGACGCAAGGCCCTGTTCGAGCGCGGCGACGACCAGCACGGTCCCTACCAGTCTCCGATGGAAGACGGCATGCGACACTTCCACGCCTGGTACCGCAACAAGCTGCAGGTTCCGGCCTGAGCGCTTGCGAACAATCCCCCCTGCCCGTTCGCCCCGCATCGGCAACCCCATGCGGGGTTTTTGCTTTATGGTTCTGGTTACCTCTCCAATCGCGTTTGTCTGCAGCACCACGCCCCGCCATGTCCAATCCCTACACCACCCTGATCTCCGCGTCTGAACTGGCCAAGCTGAAAGAGCCGTTCATCGTCGACAGTAGCCACGACCTCGCCCAGCCCGATGCGGGGCGACGGGCATATGAACAAGCCCACATTCCCGGAGCGATCTTCCTTCATCTCGACGACGATCTTTCGGCGCCGAAAACAGGTCGCAACGGTCGTCATCCCCTGCCCGATCCCGACGCTTTCGCCGCGATGCTGGCCCGCCTGGGTCTGCGTCAAGGTCAGCAGGTTGTCGTCTATGACCGCGCCGGCGGCAGCTTTGCCGTGCGTCTTTGGTGGATGCTGCGCTGGCTCGGTCACGACGCGGTGGCCGTACTCGACGGCGGCTGGCAAGCCTGGACGGCGGCTGGCGGTGCCAGCGAAGTTCAATCGCCCCCCGCGCGCGCGCCTGGCGACTTCAAACGCGGCGCGGCAAGGGTCGGCGCGGTGTCGGCCGACCATGTGCTCGACAACCTCCAGAGCGCCAGACATCTGGTGCTCGATGCCCGCGCACCGGAGCGCTATGCCGGCGAGGTCGAGCCGATCGACCCTGTCGGCGGCCACATTCCCGGTGCAAGAAACCGCTTTTTCCAGACCAATCTGCAGCCCGACGGCACGTTCAAGTCTCGCGAGCAACTCCGCTCGGAGTTCACAGCGTTGCTCGAAGACTGGGACCCGCGCGATGTGATCCACCATTGCGGCTCGGGCGTCACGAGCTGCCACAACCTGCTGGCCATGATGCACGCCGGCATGGATGGCAGTCAGCTCTACCCGGGCTCATGGAGCGAATGGTGCGCCGACCCACAGCGCCCGGTCGCCACCGGCCGCGACCCAGGCAAAGCCTGACCTGCCCACCCTCCGGGGGGCCGTGCGTTTTGATCTGCAACAAGTCACGCGATACATTCGCGGAGCAGCATATGGTCAGTGGTTGAGATTCGACGAACCTCATCCCTTAACCGTTTTCCCACCCGATAAGGAGATCGCCATGTACAAGAAAATTCTCGTCCCCACCGATGGTTCTGAAACCGGCAGCAAGGTGATTCCTCATGCCGTCGCGCTGGCCAAGAGCTGCAATGCTGCGGTCGTCGGCCTCAATGTCACCGATCCTTATCCCTACTCCGGGCTGGCAGAGAGCGTGCCCATCACCGCAGACCAATACCGCGTTCACGTGACCAAGCTGGCCGAAGATGCCCTCAAACCCCTCCAGGACGCATGCGCCGCAGGCGCCGTGCCGTTCGAGCCGGTCATTGCCGAGGACATCCATCCCTGGAAGGCCATGCTCGACGTCGCCAAGGATCGGGGCTGTGATCTGGTGGTCATCGCCTCGCATGGCCGCCGCGGTGTGCAGGCTTTGCTGCTGGGCAGCGAAACCCAGAAGCTGCTGACCCATTCCACCGTGCCGGTGCTGGTACTGCGCTAAGTCAGACAGCGGGGCTGCGAGGCCGCATGGCAGGCAGCCCTGCGCAATCAACTCATCAAAAGGAGCACTCCCATGTTCAACCACATCCTGCTGTCCACCGACGGCTCCGAGCTTGCAGAAATGGTTTTGCCCTACGCCATCGAGCTGGGGAAAAAATTCGGGTCCAAGATCACGGTTTGTTCGGTCATCGACCTCTACCCCTACATCGGCGCCATCGAGGTCATGCCCGTGGGCATGGATCAATGGCAGGAGGAAGTGCGCAAACAAGCCAACGCGGCTCTGCAACGCATGCACGACCGTCTGCAGGCCGCCGGGCTGAGCTGCGACACTGTTGTCGAGGAAGATGCCCAGGCGTGGCGAGGTCTGCTGGCTGCGGCGGATAAGCGGGGTTGCGACGCCATCATCATCGCCTCGCACGGGCGCAGCGGCCTCAGCTCGGCCATGCTGGGTAGCCAGACCTCACGGGTGCTGTCGCATTCCAAGCTGCCGGTGCTCGTGGTTCGCTGACAGCCGCAGGTACAGCCTTGAGGAATAGGCGCTAACCGCTGAGCAACTTGTCCACCGGAAAGATCTGCGGAAACCCTCGTTCGGTCTGGCACATGCCATCCTGCGGCGGTTCTTCGGCGGAGGCGATGGTGGACACCTGATGCTGGCGCAGCCAGGCCAGCGCACGCTTCCAGCCGTCCTCGGCGTCTTTGGCGTTGTAGCTGGGCCGATAGTCGGCGTGAAAACCGTGACCGGCGTCGGGGTACACCACGATCTCCGAGTCCTTGGCCGCGGCGCTGCCTGCGGCGAGCGCCTTGCGCATCTGCTCCACGGACTCCTGGGTGATGCCCTGGTCTTTGCCGCCGTAAAGCCCGAGCACCGGCGCCTTGAGATCGCGGGCGATGTCCACCGGGTTCTTGGGTGACAGCTCCGAAGGCGTGCCCACCAGTCGGCCATACCAGGCCACGCCCGCCTGCACGGGGGCGTGAGCGCAGTAGAGCCAGACGAACCGTCCGCCCCAGCAGAACCCGGTGATGCCCACATGCCCGGCCTTGCCGCCGTTGGCCAGCGCCCAGGTACGGCAGGCATCGAGATCCTGCAGCACCTGGGCATCAGGCACCTTGGAGATGACCTTGCTCATCACTTCGGCAATGCTGCCGTAGGCCATGGGGTCGCCCTGCCGCACGAACAGATCGGGCGCAAGCGCGAGATAGCCCTGATGCGCGAAACGCCGCGCGACGTCCGCGATGTACTCGTGCACCCCGAAGATTTCCGACACCACCAGCACCACCGGAAGATCGGTCTTGCCCTTGGGTTGTGCACGATAGACCGGAATCTTCTCCCCGCCGGATTCGATCTGCACGTCCCCCGCGAGCAGTCCGTCTGCCGGGGTCTGCACCACGGTCTGCGCCATCACCGGCCCGGCCGCGGCGGCAAATCCCACCCCAAGCGCGGTGCGCACGAACTCGCGCCTGGAAAGCTCGCCCTCCGGGCGGCCCGGGGCGAGGCTCTGGAATTCAGACTTCAGATTCTCATTCCACATCACAGTCTCCTCGCTTGGAAATGTGAGCAGATGCTACAGCGCGACAATCCTTAGATGGAGGTGGGGATAACCCCCTACCGGCCCGTTTCGCGGCACTCGGCGAGCAAGGCGGCAACACCCTGTTTGCCGAGGCGGCGCATGGTGGCCTGATTGGTCCGGTAGATCGAGGCGGTATCGGCAAATGCCGCCACGGCGCGGTCGATGCTCGATTCGCGTATCAGATGCAGCATGGGAAACGGCGAGCGGTTGGTGGCGTTGGTCACGTCGTCGGGACGCGTGCCGCTGAATCGATAGTGCGGATGAAAACTCGCGATCTGCAGCGTGCCCAGCAGTTCCAGACGCACCAGCAGCGCCTCGGCCTCGTCGAGAAAAGCGTTGTAGTGCGCGAAATGGGTGAGTGTCTTCGGGTGGATGAGCAGCGTGGTCTCCACTTCTTCCGGGGCGATGCCAGCCAAAAGCCGGAGTTCGTCACCGAGCGCATGCAGCAGATCTTCCGGCGTCGCTGCTGTGCTGTGGACGTAACGGATACGCCCCTTGACTTGTGGCGCCCTGGCGAAGGGGCACAGGTTCAGCCCGATCACCAGGCGGTCCACCCACGCGCGAGTCTGGGCGACGACCGCATCCTCCGAGGTGGCCACGCCCGTCATCCTGCGCTCCCCGCGGCATGCCACCGTGCATCGAGCTGGGCGATCCAGAGCGCCTTGTCGCCATCGGCGGCGAAGCTGGCCTCCAGGCTGTTGCGCAGCAGGGCATAGGCCTGCGGCGCGCCCAAAGCGGGTTGAGCCGCGAACAACTGAGTGAGGTTGTCGTTCACATAACCGCCGAAATACGCCGGGTCGTCCGAATTGACCGTGACCTTCAGCCCCGCATCGAGCAACTGCGGCAGATTGTGCTCAGCCAGATCGGACACCACGCACAGCCGCACATTCGACAGCGGGCAGACCGTGAGCGGTACCTGCTCGCGCGCCAGGCGCTGCATCAGGGCTGGATCTTCGCTGGCGCGCACGCCGTGGTCGATGCGCTCGACATGGAGCACATCCAGGGCGCCGCGCACATAGGCTGGCGGCCCCTCCTCGCCGGCATGTGCCACCGCATGCAGGCCAAGCTGGCGGGCTCGGGCGAAGACCCGCGCAAACTTCTCGGGCGGGTTGCCGCGTTCGGATGAATCGAGGCCGATGCCGATGAGATGATCGAGCCACGTTTCGGCCGCTTCGAGGGTCTGCAGGGCGTCTTCCTCGGGCAGATGGCGCAGCACGCTCACGATCCAGCCGACGCTCAAGCCCAGCTCGTCCTGCGCGCGCCGCGCAGCCTGGATGAAGGCCGGCATGAACACCTCGAAACCGACGCCGCGAGCCATGTGACTCTGCGGATCGAAGAACGGCTCGACCCGCACCACATGATCCTGCGCGGCACGCTGAAAGTAAGCCCAGGCCAGATCGAAAAAGTCCTGTTCGGTGCGCAGCACATCGCATCCGGCGTAATACAGGTCGAGGAAAGATTGCAGGTCGGTGAAGGCATAGGCCCGTCGCAGCGACTCCACATCCGCATAGGGCAGCGTCACGCCGTTGCGCCGAGCCAAGGCGAAGATCAGCTCGGGCTCCAACGTGCCCTCGATGTGCACATGCAACTCGGCCTTGGGGCTGACGCAAAGCAGTTCGGCCACGCGCTGTTCAGGCATGGGGGCAAGGTCTGGACGGAGCATATTGACGGCCTCTGAAAACAGTTGAATGAGTGTAGACGCAGCCCGCGAAGGGGTTGCCGCTGCGCCCCGCCCCAAGCAAAACCCCCACTCTTGGACTATGTTGCGTCCGATGGCTGGCCTTCCCTACAGGAGCACGACATGATCGAACGCAGACCGCTTGAAAAACTCGGCGGTGACCGCCTCGACTGGCTGGACACGCGACACCATTTCTCCTTCGCCGGCTATCACGACCCTGCGCGGATGAACTGGGGCGCGCTACGCGTCCGGAACGACGACACCATTGCTCCTTCGACCGGTTTCGCGCCGCACCCGCACGCGGACATGGAAATCATCACCTATGTGCGCGAAGGCGCCATCACCCACGAAGACAGTCTGGGCCATCGCGGTCGCACCGAGGCGGGCGACGTCCAGGTGATGAGTGCGGGCACCGGCATCCGCCATGCCGAATACAACCATGAACCTGGACCCACCACGATCTTTCAGATCTGGATTCTGCCCAACCGTCGCGGCGAGCCGCCGTCCTGGGGCACCAAACCTTTTCCGAAAGGCGAGCGCACAGGGCGTTTCGTCGCCCTGGCCAGCGGCCTGCCGGGCGATGCCGAGGCGCTGCCGATCCGCGCCGAGGCCAGAGTGCTGGGTGCCACCCTCAAGGCGGGCGACTCGACCGAATACTCCCTGGGCGCGGGTCGCATGGCCTATCTCGTCCCGGCCAAAGGCAGAGTCGAGGTCAACGGCGTGGGGCTGAACCCGCGCGATGGCGCTGCCATTCGCGATGAAACGGTGTTGCGCGTGACGGCCATCGACGACGCAGAAGTCGTGCTGGTCGATGCAGCGCCCTGAATGAAGAAGCCGGGCCGGTGCATGCAGCAAACGGCCCGGCTTCAGGGGAAGTCGACTCTGCTTACTGCCCGGGCACCTTGCCTTCCACACCCTTGACGTAGAAGGTGATGCCGTGGAGGAACTTGTCGTCGGCCACCTGGCCCGCAGCGACCACGGTCTTGCCCGACTGATCGACGATGGGGCCCTTCCAGATGTTGAAGGTGCCGTTCTTCAGACCCGCCTCGCGTTCCAGCACGGTCTTTTTCAGCGACTCGGGCACGGCAGGGCTGATGTCCTGCAACTGAATGGTGTCGTGCTTCATGCCCCACCAGTATTGCGCCGGCTTCCAGGTTCCCTTGAGCACCTCGTCGGTCAGCATTTCATAGAGTGGCGCCCAGTTGATGGTGGCCGAAGCCAAATGCGCCTTGCCGCCGAACTTGGCCATATTGCTGTCCCAGCCGAAGCCGTATTTGCCCATTTTCGCCGCGGTCTGCAGCACGGCGGGCGAGTCGGTGTTCTGGAACAGCACGTCGGCGCCTTGATTGATGAGCGAGGTGGCCGCTTCGGTTTCCTTCGGCGGATCGAACCACTTGTTCACCCAGACGACCTTGGTCGTGATCTTGGGGTTGACCGACTGCGCACCCAGGGTGAACGAGTCGATGTTGCGGATCACTTCGGGAATGGGCACCGAGCCGACCACGCCGAGCACATTGGTCTTGGTCACGCCACCGGCGATCACCCCAGCCAGATACGCACCCTCGTAGGTGCGGGCGTCGTAGGTGCCGACGTTTTTCGCCGTCTTGTAACCCGTGGCGTGCTCGAACTTGACGTTGGGGAAGTCCTTGGCCACGCGCAGCACCGACTCCATGTAACCAAAACTGGTGGCGAAAATCAGTCCGTCGCCCTGCTGCGCCAGGTCGCGGAGCACGCGCGCCGCGTCGGGTCCTTCGGGCACGCTCTCGACGAACTGGGTCTTGATCTTGTCGCCGAACTTGGCCTGCAGCGCCAGTCGCGCCTGGTTGTGGGCGTAGCTCCAGCCGGCATCGCCCACCGGGCCGACGTAAATAAAGCCGACCTTCAGCGGATCGGCCGCATGCGCTGGCGCGGTCGCCATCGCCAACACGCTGGCGACCGCCGCCAGCGCCACCAGGGGCTTCTTCAAAAGAGTTTTGAACATGGAGTCCTCCTAAAAAGTAATACGAAACTGTATACAAAAATCGTGCCTACCGGAGGACTCATCCCCCGGGGGTGAACGGCTTGCCGATGGACGATGGCATGTTGATGCGTATCCACAGCGGGTTGCGCGACATCAGCGCCAGCACCACGATGGTGGCGATGTAGGGCAGCATCGACAGGAACTGCGACGGCACCTGCACGCCGCTGCCCTGAAAGAAAAACTGCAGCATGGTCACGCCGCCGAAAAGATAGGCGCCCAGCAGCACGCGCGCCGGGCGCCAGGTGGCGAAGGTGGTCAGCGCCAGCGCGATCCAGCCCCGTCCGGCCGTCATGCCCTGCACCCACAGGGGCGTGTAGATCACCGAGAGATAGGCCCCGGCCACGCCCACCAGCGCCCCGCCGCACATCAGGGCGAGCAAACGGATGCGCCGCACCGGATAGCCCAGCGCATGCGCCGATTCCGGCGATTCGCCCACCGCGCGCAGCACCAGCCCGGCACGGGTGCGGTCGAAGAACCAGATCAGGCCGACTGCCAGCACGATGGTCAGGTACACCATGAGATGGTGGTGAAACAGCGCCGGGCCGAAAAAGGGAAGCTGGCTCAGCACCGGAATGTTCAACGGCCCGAAGTTGGGCAACGTCTTGCCCACATAGTCGATGCCGATGAAGGCGGACAGCCCTGCGCCGAACAGCGTGAGCGCCAGGCCGGTGGCGTATTGATTGGTGTTCAGCCAGATCACCAGCAGGCCCAGCGCCCCCGCCAGCAAGGCCCCGGCCAGAGCGCCAGCCCCGAAGGCCATCCACTGATTTCCCGTATGCAAGGCTACGGCAAAGCCGATGACCGCGGCCATCAGCATCATGCCTTCGGCGCCGAGGTTGACCACGCCCGATTTTTCGTTGATCAACAGCCCGAGCGAGGCCAGCGCCAAGGGCGTGCCTGCACTCAGGGTGGTAGCGATCAGCGATGCTGCCATGTCCATGCTCGAGGTCCTTCAGCGTTTGAAGCGGATGCGGTGGTAGATCAAGGTGTCGCAGGCCAGCAGCGAGAACAGCAGCAGGCCCTGAAACACGCCCGTCATCGCATTGGGCAGACCCAGGCGCGACTGCGCCAGCTCGCCGCCGATGTAGAACATCGCCATCAGCGCGCCTGACAGCACGATGCCCACCGGATTGAGGCGACCGACGAAGGCCACGATGATGGCGGCGAAGCCGTAGCCCTGCGACACCTGAGGCGTGAGCTGCTGCAGCGGGCCGATGGCATCGAGAGCGCCGGCCAGACCGGCGAAGCCGCCCGACATCAACAGCACCGTCCACAGCGCCCTGCGCGACGAATACCCGGCGTAGCGCGCAGCCCCAGGCGCCAGCCCGCCCACCTGCAGCCGAAAACCCTGCACGCTGCGAAACAGAAACACCCACACCAGCCCTACGGCAACCAGCGCGATCGGAAAGCCCCAGTTCAGCCGCGTGCCCTCGATCAGATGGCCCAGCAGGGTTGGGTCGGCGAACATCTTGGTCTGCGGGAAGTTGTAGCCCTCGGGGTCTTTCCACGGGCCGTACACCAAGTAGTCGAGCAGGTATTGCGCGACATAGACCAGCATCAGGCTCACCAGGATTTCGTTGGCGTTGAACCAGTCGCGCAGCAGAGCCACCAGCGCCGCCCACACCATGCCGCCCAGCACACCCGCCAACAGAATGGGCAGCACGATGGCGTGCGGGGTGTTGTCGCCAGCCAGCAGAGCGACGCCGCCGCCGAAAATCGCGCCGACGATGTATTGCCCTTCGGCGCCGATGTTCCAGACATTGCTGCGATAGCAGGCCGCCAGCCCCAGGCCGATGAGGATGAGCGGGCTGGCCTTGAGCGCCAGCTCCGACAGGTTGTAGGCGCTCTTGATCGGCTCCCAGAAGAACATGCTCAGGCCGTGCAGCGGGTTCTTGCCCATGGCCAGAAAGATGGCCACGCCGAAAGCCAGCGTGATCGCCAGCGCCAGCAGCGGCGACAGCCACACCATGACTCTCGACGGCACGCCTCGGGGCTCAAGCCGCAGCATGGCTCACCTCCGAGTTGGCTGGCGTTGCGCCGGGGGCCGCCTGCGGCCACAGCCCGCTCATCCAGACCCCGATCTGCTCGACCGTCGCCTCGGTGCGGGCGATGGAGGGCGACAGCTTGCCGCGGGCGATGACCTGAAGACGGTCGGCGATCTCGAACAGTTCGTCGAGTTCTTCCGAGATGACCAGCACGGCGCACCCCGCATCGCGCAGGGCCAGCAGCTCGGCGCGGATCTGCGCTGCCGCGCCCACGTCCACCCCCCAGGTCGGCTGCGACACGATGAGCACGCGCGGCTTGCCGAGGATTTCTCGCCCCACGATGTATTTCTGCAGATTGCCGCCCGACAGGCTGCGCGCCGCAGCCTGCGGGCCTGCGGCCTTGACGCCGAAACGCTCGATCACCGCCCGCGCCTGCTCGCGCAGGGTCTGGCGCCGGATCAGGCCGTGGCGCGTCACCTCGGCGGGACGCGCGGTCAGCAGCATGTTCTGCTCCAGCGACATCACCGGCACCGTCGCCCTTCCCAGACGTTCTTCCGGAATGAAATGCAACCCGCGCTTGCGCCGCTCACCCGGCCCGAGCGTGCCCACGGGCTCGCCCGCCAGTTGCACGGCAGCGGCCCGCGCGCGCGTGTCCTCACCCGACAGCGCGGCGAGCAATTCCTGCTGACCATTGCCCGACACCCCGGCAATGCCCAGGATTTCCCCGCCGCGCACCTGCAGCGAGAGCTGGGCTATGGCCACGCTGAATTCGCCATCGCCCGGCAGGTTCAGATCATCCACCTTCAACAGCACCTCACCGAGTTGCGACGGCCGGTGCTGGAGTGCGGGCGGATCGGCGCCGATCATCAGCCGCGACAGGCTGGCCTCGGTCTCCTGCGCAGGATCGACCCGGCCGCTCACCCGCCCGCCGCGCAGCACGGTGCAGTTGTGACAAAGGTTGCGAATCTCGTCGAGCTTGTGGCTGATGTAGAGAATGCTGCAGCCGTCTGCGGCGAGCTGGCGCAAGACGACAAACAGCTTTTCGACGGCCTGCGGCGTGAGCACCGAAGTGGGCTCGTCGAGGATGAGCAGCTTGGGATCGGCCAGCAGGCAGCGGATGATCTCCACCCGCTGACGCTCGCCGACCGACAGGGTGTGCACCGGGCGACGCGGCGCGCAGTCCAGGCCGTAGCGGGCCGCAATGGCGTCGATGCGGGTCTCCACCTCGGACAGGCTGATGCCGCGCCCCAGTCCCAGCCAGATGTTCTCGGCCGCCGTGAGGGTATCGAACAGCGAGAAGTGCTGATACACCATGGCGATGCCCAGTTCGCGGGCCATGCCGGGGTTTTTCATGCGAACAGGCGTGCCGTTCCAGACGATTCTCCCGGCATCGGGCTGCACCGCGCCATAGATGATTTTCATCAGCGTGGACTTGCCCGCACCGTTTTCGCCCAGCACGGCGTGAATTTCCCCGGGCTGCACGCTCAGGCTGATGTCGTCGTTCGCCTTGACGCCGGGATAGGACTTGCTGATGTGTTCGAGCGCGAGCCGCATGAGGGAAACAGAGGGAAGCCGTGTGATGCGAAGCAACGAAGTGAAGGATTGTCCTACACCTGACTGCACGCGAATGCTGCCCCACCCCTAAACGGCTCACGGTCGATAGCGCAACCGCCCGCCGATGTAAGCAGCCGCGACATTGCGCTCGTCCGCCAGCATCATCCACGCGAACAAACGCTCATGCAAGCTGCGTGCCATCTCCTGGCGCCGCTGCTGCACCGCGCCTTCGGCCCAGCGCCACACCACCACGTCCGCCGCGGTACCGGGCGCGAAGTGGCCGATCTCGTGCTCCAGATCGAGGGCGCGTGCCGCGCCCCGGGTGGCGGCGTAAAGCCCCTGCCAGGCCGTCATGCGCTGGCCTTGGAGCGCGAGCACCTTGTAGCCATCGGCCAGGGTGCGCAACTGGCACAGACTGGTGCCGCCGCCCACGTCGCTCGCCGGGGCCACGCCCACCCCGGCGGCTTCGGCCTTGGCCCAGTCGAACAGACCACTGCCCAGAAACAGGTTGGACGAAGGCGAGAAGGCGATGCTGCTGCCGGTCTGCGCCATGCGAGCGCGGTCCGCGTCGTCGAGCCAGATGCCGTGCGCCAGCACGCTGCGGCGGGTGAGCAGGCCGTGGCGGTCGTAGACGTCGAGGTAGCTGCGGCTGTCGGGAAACAGCTCGGCGATCCACCGCACTTCGTCGCGGTTCTCGGCCACATGCGTCTGCATGTAGAGGCCACCTGCGCGCCCTGCATAGCGCTGCAGCAGACCACCGGCCATGGCCAGTTGCGCGTCGCTGCTGGTGGCGGCGAAACGCGGCGTCACGGCATAGGCCAGGCGATCGACACCGTGCCAGCGCTCGATCAGCTCGATGCAGTCCTGCTCGGCTTGGGCGATGTCATCGCGCAGATCGGCCGGACAGTTGCTGTCCATCAGCACCTTGCCGATGATGAGCCGCATGCCGAGTTGACGGCCTGCCTCGAACAGCGCCTCGCTGC
Source organism: Thiomonas bhubaneswarensis (assembly GCF_001418255.1). Taxonomy (GTDB): domain Bacteria; phylum Pseudomonadota; class Gammaproteobacteria; order Burkholderiales; family Burkholderiaceae_C; genus Thiomonas; species Thiomonas bhubaneswarensis. The sequence goes on along the minus strand of NZ_LIPV01000008.1, from coordinate 45,960 downwards.
TGATCTTGTGCACCGTGGCGAACACCAGCGCCGAGGTGGTGCCGTGCGCCAGCAGCGCGTTAAGAAAACGCTCGGCGCCCAGGCGACTCTGCCCGGCGTCGGCGTAGCGCGCCTCGGCGGGAAAGGTGTAGCGCTCCAGCCAGTCGAGCAGCGCCGCGCCGTAGGAGGCGATGACATCGAGCTGCGGCGCGTGCACATGCGGATCGATGAAACCCGGCATCACCAGATGGCCGCGCCAGTCTTGCCGCGCCCAGCTCGAATCGGGCGGTTCGTCGGCCGCGCGTACCGCGACCACCCTCCCCTGATCGATCAGCAACCAGCCGTCAGGCTCGAAGCGCACCGCGCCGGTGGCGTCTTCGCTCCAGCCGGGATCGCGCAGGAAATAGAGGATGTCGCCGCGCAGCGCCGTGCGCGCGTCGTTGGAAGGAGGGTGAGCGTGATCGACAGTCATCGTGTGCGTTCAGTCGGAAGGAAACAGCGCGTAGCGAAGCAAGAACAACCCGGCCACGACCCACAGCGCCGGGTGCACTTCGCGTGCCCGCCTGGTCAGCAGTTTGAGCGCAGCGTAGAGGATGAAGCCGAACGCCAGGCCGTTGGCGATCGAATAGGTGAAAGGCATGATCAAGGCCGCCACGGCCGAGGGCACGGCTTCGGTGATGTCGTTCCAGTCGATTTCCAGCAACTCGCGCATCATCAGCCCAGCCACGTACAGCAGCGCCGGTGCCGTGGCATAAGTCGGCACCACGGCGGCCACCGGCGCGATGAACAGCGCGGCGAGAAACAGCAGCCCCACGGTCAGCGCGGTCAGCCCGGTACGACCGCCAGCCTGTACCCCCGAGGCACTCTCGATATAGGCCGTGGTGCTGCTCGTGCCCAACAGCGAGCCCGAGAAGATGGCCAGACTGTCGGCGAACAGCGCGCGACCCAGACCGCTCTGGCCGTCCTTGGCGCCATTGCCGGCGTCCTTGAGCAGCCCGGCCTTGCGCGCCACGCCGGTCAAGGTGCCGGTGGCGTCGAAAATTTCCACCAGCACGAACACCAGAATGATGTGGAAGAACCCGGCATGCAGCGCGCCCAGGATGTCGAGCTTCAGAAAGGTCGGCGCGATGCTCGGCGGCAGCGACACGATGCCCTGAAACCGGGTCAGCCCGAGCGCCATGCTGGCCAGCGTCACCGCCACGATGCCGATGAGAATGGCGCCACGCACCCGCCAGTAGTCGAGCAGGGCGATGAGCAGAAAGCCGCATGCCGCCAGCACCACGGGCAGCGAGGCCAGATTGCCCAGCCCGACCTTGGTCGCCGGATTGGCCACCACCACGCCCGCGTTCGACAGCGCGATGATCGCCAGGAACATGCCTATGCCTGCCGCAATGGCGCTGCGAAGCGACTTGGGAATACCCGCCACCAGCCACGACCGCACGCCGGTGATGGTCAGAAGGATGAAGATGCACCCCGAGATGAACACCGCCCCGAGCGCCTGCTCCCAGGTGAAGCCCATGCCCTTGACCACAGTGAACGCGAAAAAGGCGTTCAGCCCCATACCCGGCGCCAGACCGATGGGCCAGTTGGCGACGAAGGCCATGATGAAGGTGCCCAGCGCGGCCGCCAGACAGGTGGCCACGAATACCGCGCTCTTGTCCATGCCGGTGGTGGACAGGATGTCGGGATTGACGAAGATGATGTACGACATGGTGAGAAACGTCGTCACCCCCGCCAGGATCTCGGTGCGGACATCGGTGCCGTGCGCATCGAGCTTGAACAAGGTTCGCAGATTCATGGACAGTCTCCTCGGGTTTTCACGCTTCGCTCAAAGTGGCGAAGTCGATGCCCCGCGCCAGATCGGACACGGGATTCAAGAACGGTTCAGCCGTGTGTCTGGGTGGCCGCCTCGCGCACATGCGCTCGCAGCCAGCGGTGCGCCGCGTCGAGATGCACGCGGGCATGCCACAGCAGGTAATAAGTCAGCGGGGGAAACGGCACCGGACAAGGCAGGATGCGCACGGCCATGCCGGCATCCACATAGCGTTGACAGAACCGACGTCCCGTGGTGAGCACCAGCAGGCTGCGTGCCACCAGCCCCGGAATCAGATTGAAAAAGGCGCAATGCACCGTGACGTTGCGCTGCAGCCCCAGATGGTGCAGATGCTGATCGATCACGCCCTCGCCTGCGGCACGCAAGGGCGACGGCGCCACATGCTCGGCCTGAAGATATTGCTCCAGATCCAGACCCCGCCGCAGCGCAGGGTGGTTTGCTGCGACCAGACAGACGATATCGTCTTCGATCAGCGGCGCCAGGTGCAGATCCTGGGGCGGCTCCAGCCAGTTGCCCAGCACGGCATCGACATCGCCGGCTGCCAGCGCATGACGGTAATCCAGGGTTGCCGACAGCGGCAGCACGTCCACGCCGCACTGCGGCGCTTCGCGCTTGAGCGTGGCGATGAGTTGCGGCAGAAAGGCCGGGTCCATGTAGTCGGCTGCGGCCAGACGGAACAGGCGGGTCGTGTGCATCGCATCGAACGGCGCCGCGCCGCCGAGCAGGCGCTGCGCCTCGCGCAGAATGCAGGCGCTGGGCTCGATCAGACTCGCGCCGAAGGCGGTCGGCACCATGGCATTGCCGCTGCGCACCAGAAGTTCATCGCCGGTGATGGCGCGCAAGCGGCGCAGCGCTGCGCTCACGGCGGGCTGGGTCGAGCCCAGGCGCATGGCGGCACGGGAAACGTTCGATTCGGTCAGCACGGTATGCAGGATCCGGATAAGGTGCAGGTCGATGGAGTCCAGCGCATTGTTCATGGTGCAGCCCCTTGCGGCATCAGCCGTCTCGCATGTTTTGTATACAGTTCAGCATATGTCAGTCGCGAAGGAATCGTGGCCCAATACTTGCAACTGGCCCTGCCATTGCCTCTCTCTCCCTAGCCTGATGGTCCGCAATCCGTCATGAACGCTCAACCCATCCGCTTCGTCCATCGCGGCCAGATCACCGAGGTCAGCGGTCTGCCCGTCACCACCACCGTGCTGCAATGGCTGCGCGAGCACGCGCACCACTGCGGCACCAAGGAGGGCTGCGCCGAGGGCGATTGCGGCGCCTGCACCGTGGTCGTGGCCGAACTGGCCGACCCCGCAAATGCCCGAGGGAGTGCCGTTGCCGTGGGGCCGCTGCATCTGCGCCCGGTCAACGCCTGCATCCGCTACCTGCCCACCCTGCACGGCAAGGCGCTTCTCACCGTCGAAGACCTGCAGGCGCTCGCTCCGGGCCGGGGGCTGCACCCGGTGCAGCAGGCCCTGGTCGACTGCCACGGCTCGCAGTGCGGCTTCTGCACCCCCGGCTTCGCCATGACGCTGTACGCAAGCTACGAGCGCCACCTGGGCGCGGGCACCCGGCCCACGCGCCAGCAACTCGCCGACGACCTGGCGGGCAATCTTTGCCGCTGCACCGGCTACCGCCCCATTCTCGATGCGGGCCAGGCCATGTTCGAGGCGCCCGCGGCCCGGCTCGATGCCGAGCCCATCGCCGCGCTGCTGCGCCAGATCGCCGGGCAGACGCCCGATCCCTTCGTTCACGCCGCCGCCAATCCGGCCTACCCCGAGGCGCAGGGTGCCTCCCGGCTCGACCATTTCATCGCCCCGCGCACGCTCGAAGGGTTTGCCACCGTTCGAGCCGAGCGGCCAGACGCCACCCTCCTGGCGGGTGCGACGGACATCGGCCTGTGGACGAACAAGCAGTTCCGCGACGTGGGCGATCTGATCTACCTGGGCGACGTGCGCGAGCTGCACGCCGTGGAGCACGATGGCGCCCTGCTTCGCATCGGCGCCGCCGTGCCGCTGGAAGATGCCTGGGCCGCGCTGGTGCGCCACCGGCCCGAGCTGCGCGAGATGGCGCTGCGCTTCGCCGGTCCGCCCGTGCGCCATGCCGGCACCTTGGGCGGCAATGTGGCCAACGGCTCGCCCATCGGCGACAGCGCTCCCGTGCTGCTCGCGCTCGATGCCGTGCTGCTGCTGCAACGCGGGCCAGCCCTGCGCCGCCTGCCACTTGCCGACTTCTACCTCGACTACATGAAGAACGCCCTGCAGCCCGGCGAGTTTCTGCGGGCGATCGAGGTACCGCTGCCCGGCGCCGATATGCCCGAGACCGAAGCGCTGCGGCTGCGGGCCTACAAGCTCTCCAAGCGCTACGACTGCGACATTTCGGCGGTGAGCTGCGGCCTCGCCCTGCGGCTTGATGCGCAAGGCCGCGTCGAGCATGTGCGTATGGCCTTTGGCGGTATGGCCGCGGTGGTCAAACGGGCGGCAGGGGCCGAAGCCGCGTTGCTCGGCAAACCGTGGGACGAGGCCAATGTGCGCAAGGCCATGCAGGCGCTCGATGCCGATTTTCATCCCTTGACCGATCTGCGGGCCAGCAGCGCCTACCGGCAGCGCGTTGCGCGCAATCTGCTGTGGCGTTTCTGGCTGGAAACCCGTCTCGACGCGCCCCTGCCCTCCAGCCTGAGCAGCGTCTGGTCTGGCCAGCTGCCTGCGCTGCATGCCGTTTGAAGACCTTCACATGAACAAGCCTTTCGATTCCCTGCCGACGGCCCCCGCGACGGGTCCAGAAATCGCCGACTTCGCCCGATCCGGCGCGCACCCCTGGCCCGAGTCCGAATGGCCCGCCCTGCGCGAGGGCGCCCGTGTGGGCGTCAGCCCGCCGCACGAATCAGCGCATCTGCACGTCAGCGGTCAGGCCACCTACACCGATGATGCGCCCGAGCTTCAGGGCACGCTGCACGCAGCGCTCGGCCTGTCGCCGCTCGCGCACGGCAAGCTGCTGGGCATCGACCTCGACCGCCTGCGCGCGCAGCCGGGCGTGGTCGGCGTATTCACCGCTGCCGACATCCCGGCCGTGAACGACTGCGGCCCCGTGGTGCACGACGACCCCATCCTCGCCGATGGCGAACTGCGCTACGTCGGCCAGCCGGTGTTTCTGGTCGTCGCCACCACGCCGACGCTCGCACGCCGTGCGGCGGCCCTGGCACGCGAGGTGATCCAGGCCGAAGCTTTGCCTGCCGTGCTGACCGCGCGAGAAGCCCATGCCCAGGGCCGGTATGTGCTGCCCCCCATGCAACTGAAGCGCGAGACGGCTCCCGGTGCGCTTGAGCAGGCGATGGCCTCGGCCCCGCACCAATTGACCGGCAGCCTGAGCGTGGGCGGACAGGAGCAGTTCTACCTTGAAGGCCAGGTGGCCTATGCCATGCCCGCTGAGAACGCCGGCATGCGCGTGCTCTGTTCCACCCAGCATCCCAGCGAGATGCAGCATGTCGTGGCGCACATGCTGGGCTGGATGCAGCATCAGGTGCAGGTGGAATGTCGGCGCATGGGCGGCGGCTTCGGCGGCAAGGAATCGCAGTCGGCGCAGTTCGCCTGCTGCGCGGCGCTGGCGGCGCACAAGCTGCAGCGGCCGGTGAAGCTGCGCCTCGACCGCGACGACGACTTCCTCATCACCGGCCGCCGCCACGGCTTCGAGTACGACTACGCCGTGGGCTTCGACGACGAAGGCCGCATCCTCGCCTACGAGGTCACGCTCATCGCCAACGCCGGACATTCCGCCGACCTCTCGGGTGCGGTGCTCACCCGTGCCATCTGCCATGTGGACAACGCCTACTGGCTGCCCAACGTCGCCATCCACGGATTCGTGGCCAAGACCAACACCCAGAGCAACACGGCATTTCGAGGCTTCGGCGGGCCGCAGGGCGCGCTCGTCACCGAGTTCGTGCTCGACGCCATCGCCCGCAAACTGGGGCACGATGCCCTGCAGGTACGCCGTGCCAACTTCTACGGTATCGGCCAAAATCATCACACGCCCTACGGCCAGGGCGTGACCGACAACGTCATCACCCCGCTGGTGGACCAGCTCGCGCAAAGCGCCGACTACTCCGCGCGCCGCGCCGACATCGCCCGCTTCAACGCCCACAGCCCCGTTCTCAAGAAGGGGCTGGCGCTCACCCCGGTGAAGTTCGGCATCTCGTTCAATGTCGTGCACCTGAACCAGGCGGGTGCGCTCGTGCACATCTACACCGATGGCAGCGTGCTGGTGAACCACGGCGGCACCGAAATGGGGCAAGGGCTGAACACCAAGGTGGCGCAAGTCGTCGCCGACGAACTGGGGCTGGACTTCGCCGCCGTGCGCTGCACCGCCACCGACACCCACAAGGTGGCGAACACCTCGGCCACCGCTGCCTCCACGGGGGCCGACCTCAATGGCATGGCCGCGCAGGATGCCGCCCGCACCCTGCGCCAGCGCCTGGCGGCCTTCGCCGCAGAACGGTACGGCGGTCGCCCCGAGACGGTGCGGTTCAGTGGAGGCATGGTGCATACGGGCGATGTCACCCTGCCCTTTGCCACCCTGGTGCAACAGGCCTATGTTGCGCGGGTGCAGCTGTGGAGCGACGGTTTCTACACCACACCCGACCTGCATTGGGATGCCAAGACACTCACCGGCCACCCGTTCTATTACTTCGCCTACGGTGCCGCGGTCAGCGAAGTGCTGGTCGATACCCTGACCGGCGAATGGCGACTGCTGCGCGCCGATCTGCTGCACGACGCGGGCAACTCGCTCAATCCGGCCATCGACATCGGGCAGATCGAGGGTGCCTTCATCCAGGGCATGGGCTGGCTCACGCTGGAAGAACTGGTGTGGCATCCGAAAACCGGCCTGCTGCTCACCCACGCCCCCAGCACCTACAAAATTCCCACCGCCAACGACTGCCCGCCGACGTTTCGCACCGCGCTTTTTTCCAACCCCAACGCTCAGCCCACCATCCATCGCTCCAAGGCAGTCGGCGAGCCGCCTTTGCTCTTGCCCTTCTCGGTCCTGTTGGCGATACGCGACGCCATCTCAGCCGTCGGTGACCATCGCATCGATCCACCCCTGCGTGCGCCGGCCACGCCCGAGGTCATACTCGACGCCATCGACGCGGTGCGCGCCGCTGCTTGAACATCCCGCCATGCATCGCGAACCGAACTCTCAAGCCGTGCTCAGCGCCGAGGCCGAGCAGGCACCCTGGGTGCGCATCACCCTCAGCCGCGTGCGCGGCTCGGCGCCGCGCGAACAAGGCACCTGCATGCTGGTCGGAGCCACGCAAACCCGCGGCAGCATCGGCGGCGGGCATCTGGAATACCAAGCCATCGCCACCGCGCGACAACTGCGTGTACGCTGGGCCGCCGGAAATACAGCCGAACCGCATTTTGAAAGCCACGCCCTCGGCCCCGCGCTCGGGCAATGCTGCGGCGGTCATGTCGAGCTGCGCTTCGAGCACGCGGCCAGCGGCGCGCTGCCCACACCTGCGCCGCTGTTCCATCTGCTGCTTTTCGGCGCCGGCCATGTCGGCCGCGCCCTGGTGCGCGCCCTGCGTCCCCTGCCGTGTACGGTTGACTGGATCGATGAGCGCAAGCAGGCGTTCCCGCCCGACGCGCTTGCACCCGACGTCGCCACCTCATGGCCCTCCACGCTGCACATCCTGGCCGTGGACGTCCCGGAAGCCGAAGTCGCCACGGCGCCGCCCGGTGCGTTCTATCTGGTCATGACCCACAGCCACGACCTCGATTTCCGCATTGGCGAGACCATTCTGCGGCGCAACGACATCGGCTGGTTCGGCCTTATCGGTTCGGCCACCAAGCGCGCCCGGTTTCTGCGGAGATGGGCCGAGCGCGGCGTTCCTGAAGCTGCGCAGCAGCGCCTGGTCTGTCCCGTGGGCATCCCCGGGATAGAGGGCAAAGAGCCCGAAGTGATCGCCGCCTCGGTGGCGGCGCAGTTGCTGCAGGTGGCGGCACAGATCGGTTGATCGGCCTCCGCCCCGTTCCCCGTCAATCGTCCAGCAGATCGGCGTTGCGCACTGCGCCCTTGTCGGCGCTGGTCACCAGCTTGGCATAGGCCTTGAGCGCCTGGCTCACCTTGCGGGCACGCGGGGCCGCGGGCTTCCAGCCTCGGGCATCCTGCTCGGCGCGGCGGCGGGCCAGTTCGTCGTCGCTCACGTCCACGCGCACCACGCGGTTCGGAATGTCGATGACGATGCGGTCGCCCGTCTGCACCAGACCGATGGCGCCGCCTTCGGCCGCTTCCGGCGAGACATGGCCGATCGACAGCCCTGCCGTTCCACCCGAGAAGCGGCCGTCGGTGATGAGGGCGCAGACCTTGCCCAGCCCCTTCGATTTGAGATAGCTCGTCGGGTAGAGCATTTCCTGCATGCCCGGGCCGCCGCGCGGACCTTCGTAGCGGATGACGACCACGTCACCCGGCTTGATCTGGCCGCCCAGAATCGCTTCCACCGCAGCGTCCTGGCTCTCCAGCACCACAGCAGGGCCGGAGAAGGTGAGAATGCTCTTGTCCACCCCGGCCGTCTTGACGATGCAGCCGCGTTCGGCCAGGTTGCCGAACAGCACGGCCAGGCCGCCGTCGGCGCTGTAGGCATGTGCCACATCGCGGATGCAGCCTGCCGCGCGATCGGTGTCCAGCGTGTCGTAGCGGCAGCTCTGAGAGAACGCCTGGGTGCTGCGCACACCCGCCGGGCCGGCCCGGTAGAAGGTCTGCACATCGGCGTCGGGCTGGCGCGCGATGTCCCAGGCCTCGAGTGCGGCGGCCAACGAGGGCGAATGCACCGTCGGCACGCTGGTGTCGAGCAGCCTGGCGCGGTCGAGTTCGCCCAGAATGGCCATCACGCCACCGGCGCGGTGCACGTCTTCGAGGTGGTAGTGGCTCGACGGCGCCACCTTGCACAGCGTAGGCACCTTGCGCGACAGGCGGTCGATGTCGCTCATGCCGAAATCGACGCCGCCTTCCTGCGCCGCCGCCAGCAGGTGCAGTACGGTGTTGGTCGATCCGCCCATGGCGATATCGAGCGACATGGCGTTCTCGAACGCCGCCTTGCAAGCGATGCGGCGCGGCAGCACGCTGTCGTCATTGCCCTCGTAATAACGGCGGGCCAGATCGACGATGGTGCGCCCCGCCCGGCGGAACAATTGCTCACGGTCGGCATGGGTGGCCACCAGCGATCCATTGCCCGGCAGCGACAGGCCGAGCGCCTCGGTGAGGCAGTTCATCGAGTTGGCGGTGAACATGCCCGAGCACGAGCCGCAGGTCGGGCAGGCCGAACGCTCGATGTCCTGCACGTCGGCATCCGACACCTTGTCGTCGGCGGCGGCCACCATGGCGTCGATCAGATCGAGCGAGATCACCTTGCCGGCCAGCCGCGTCTTGCCGGCTTCCATCGGCCCACCCGAGACGAACACCACCGGAATGTTCAGCCGCAGCGCCGCCATCAGCATGCCCGGGGTGATCTTGTCGCAGTTGGAAATGCACACCAGCGCGTCGGCCGTGTGCGCGTTGCACATGTACTCCACGCTGTCGGCAATGATGTCGCGCGAGGGCAGGCTGTAGAGCATGCCGTCATGCCCCATGGCGATGCCGTCATCCACCGCGATGGTGTTGAACTCCTTGCCCACGCCCCCGGCCTTCTCGATTTCCTCGATCACCAGTTGTCCAAGGTTCTGCAGGTGCACATGGCCGGGCACGAACTGCGTGAACGAATTGGCCACGGCGATGATGGGCTTGCCGAAATCGCCATCCTGCATGCCGGTGGCGCGCCACAGTGCGCGGGCACCGGCCATGTTGCGGCCGGCAGTGCTGGTACGGGAACGGTAGGCGGGCATGAAACGACTCTCCTGATTGAACATGATGGATGGCTTGAACCTGAATTGTCCAAACCCTCGGCTATATTGAACAATACATTTTTGAGGGTGGCGCCATATGCCAGACGAATCATGGAACTACGGCAGCTTCGGTATTTCGTCGCCATTGCAGAACAGGGCAGCTTCTCGCGCGCGGCCGAACGGCTGCACGTCTCGCAGCCGCCGCTGTCCACCCAGATCAAGGCGCTCGAAGACGAGATCGGCGTGCAGTTGCTAGCGCGCAGCAACCGCGGCGTGGTGCTCACCACCGCTGGCGCGGCCTTCCTCGAAGACATTCGTTCCCTCCTCGGTCAGCTCGAACACGCCGTCGAGCGCACAAGGAGTATCGAGAACGGCGATGCCGGCACCCTGTCCATCGGCTTCGTATCCATCGCCGACTTCGGCATCCTCCCGCCCACCCTCAAGAGCTTTCGCACGCGGTATCCGCAGGTGGACGTGCAGTTGCACGAACTCACCACCGACGCCCAGATCCGCGAGCTTCGCGCCGCCGAGCTCGATCTCGGCATCGGCCTGGCGCCTGTGGACGAACCCGGCCTGACCTTCACCAGCCTGCAGCACGAACCGCTGATGCTCGCCGCGCCGACCACCCACCCCATCCTGCGTGGCGAAGGCGCCGTCGATCTGCGCGCCCTGGCCAAAGAGCCGTTCATCGTGCCACCGCGCAACATCGGCCCGGGTCTGTACGACCTCACCCTCAGCCTGTGCCAGGCCGCAGGCTTCGCCCCCCGCATCACCCAGCACGCCCGGCAGATGCAGACCGTCATCGGCCTGGTGTCCTGCGGCATGGGCGTGGCCCTCGTGCCGGCTTCCCTGCGCAACCTCAAGCGCTCCGGCGTGCAGTACCGCCCACTGCTCGGCCAACCCGCCACCATCGAACTCGGCATTCTTCACGCCACGCAGACCACCAACCCCATGCGCGACAACTTCATTCAAACACTGCGCGAGGCGGCTCAGCGGCTGGCGCAACCGTAGAGCGCTGCGGTGATCTGTCCTCGGTTCAGTCCACGCTGATGGCCTGCGCCAGATTCTGGCCGCCGGACTGGGTGAACCTGACCTCGACCTTGGCGCCATTGGCCAGTGTGCCCCCCTTGGGAACGACGTTGTTGATCTGGATGGTCAGCGCGTTGACCTCGAAGCTGGTCGTGTTCAGGTTGTAGAGAATGCCCTGGGTCTCGAACATCGGGGTGGATGCGCCATCGCCACCATCCGATGCGTCAGCCACTCCCTGGTACGACACGGTGTAGGCCTGCAAGCCTGCGGCCGTCTTGGTGGCTTCGACCTCGACATTGGCACCGTTGATCAGTTGTGCCTGGCTGCCATTGCTGAACACCACGTTGGGTGCCAGCGTCACCTGAAAAGTCTGCGTGACACCATCGTCCACTGCCGTCAGCGTGAACACGCCGCTCGCCAGATTGACCGCGCTGACCGAACCCTGATAGTCCACAGTGGAGCCATCAGGCGCGGCGCCATGGACGTTGACACTGCTTGCGGTAACAACATTGCCGGGGCCTGCAGCCAGATGACCCACCACATCCACGAAGGCGCCGTTGCGCAAGGACGCAGCCGAGCCGTTCGAGAACACCACGTTCGCAGAAGAGGCATCAACTGGCACCCCGCGCACCAGGAAGTTACCGGGACTCACAAAGCCGGTGATGGTGCCGCGCAGTTCAACCTGCGATGGATCGACCGCATAGGCGCGCAGACCCGTGGCGACGAGCATCCCCGTGGTCGCTATGGCGTTACCCTGAACTACGACATAGGCTCCGTTGAACAGTCCCTGTACCGCACTGACAAGGGTGGGCGCGCTGGCATCAACTGGAATACCCGACACCGTGAAGTGATTGCCCGTCAATTGCGCCACCAGACCGCCGATCTGCGTCTGACCGGAACTGCCCTGCAGGGTGCGCACGCCGATCGCCCCCGCCAGGATGACCCCATTGGCGGTCGGCGGCACGTTGCTCCACACGTTGACCAACTGGCCGTTCGCCAGCGCCTGTCCAGCCGGTGAAATCTGAGTGGCAGCGCTGAATTGAACCGTGCGGTTGCCGATCTGGAAGATGTTGCTAGCGCCGTCAAGATGAGTTACCAGGCCGGTCAATCGCGTTACAGGGTTGCTGGACGGCAGTTGCTCGATGCGTGTGGCTTGGACATAACCTTGCCCTGACGAGTCGAGACCAAACGCTCCGTGCACTTCGAGCTGCATGCCGTTGCTCAAGCTGGAAAATCCATTCAAGCCCGAGTAATACGTTATGGGGCCTGCAGCGGGGTTGGTGTTGATCTGTACCCTGACACCGTTGATGGTGAACCCGTTTGCGCTGAGATCGGACACCGGCCCCATGAGTTCGGGATCGATCACCACCTTCGTCGGCTGACCATTTGCGTCGAGGCGGATTTCCAGCCTGTCTCCAAGACCGACTGCCGTCGACGTGGTCTGCTCCTCGGCGTCCTGGTCGGTACCCGCGTAATAAAGCGATGAGGCGCTGTTGTAGGGCGTGCCGTCAAGCACTACGCTGCCGAACCCCGTCACGGTGCCGGTAGAAATGCCCGTACCGCCCGTGCCTACGCCTCCGTTTATCGCCACAGTGCTGCCGCCGCCGCATGATGCCAAGGATGCGAGCAGCGCTACAAGCGCCAAAGCGCCCAAACCAGCAATCCATCGCCTAATCCTCATCCCCGCCTCCATTTGCCGCAGACTCCCCGGCGTGATTCCGCGGGACGGCAGCGCCACCCTCACTTCGTGAGCCGTCTTTTGCCTCATCCTCTGCCCAGTAGTACGCGCCAAACCGCACACGGCAGTTGGCATCGCTCCGGTCCTTGTCAGCCTCATACCGTCGCGTGGCTTCGGCAATCATCTCGCTGCGAGCCTGGGCCCAGAGCTTGCGCGCCAATTCCCCAAGTTCTTTGGCTGTTTCGGGCGTAACCCCCTCTGCAAACACGCTTTGCTCCAGCCTTGGAGGCTGCCCGAGCAGATTGGCCACCGCTGCCGAGGCGTGGTCAGCCAGATTGGCGCCGAACAAGTCGAGCAGGTCGCGCGAGCCCGCGGGTGGCACGAAGCCTTCCTGATGCGGCACGATGATGTCCCGGCCCTTCACGGTCTTGACAGTCACCAGTCCCAGGCGCAACAACTCGGTCAGGGCCGTGTAGGGATGGACGTCCTGCGTCACGCTGCGCGCCAAAGTGTCGAACGAGGGCGCAGGCCCCAGCCGCGGCAAGGGGCGCGGACGCCTGCGGCGGTCGCGATACAACGGGTCTTGCACCCAACGCGCGAATATCCGCGAACTGATCGACACTTCCTTCTCGATGCGGCTGCTCAAGCCTTGCATGCGCCAGGCGCGCACATCCTTGCGGTGCACGCCGCTGAGCAGGCTGATGGCCGAATCGGTTGCGTTTTGCCCCGAGCGCAGCAACTCGAGTCGAGCCTGCTCGATGAACAAAGGCTTGAGTTCGGCCGCCAGCCGCGTGTAGTCGACCCCGCTGGCCAACAGAAGTCGCGCCAGTGGCCCCATGACCTGTACCAGCGCACGCAGCACGTCCTCCGTCGACGGAAGCGGATGCTCAACTGAACGCGCAGCTGGCAGATGTCGCGGGGGGCGCCCCATGATGATTTGAAAAGGAAGAAAACGGCCAGGAGGAACTGGACGAAAGTGTATCGCAAAAATTTTTATTGCATGTGATATTTTCCCATCTATTATGTGGTCAGACGCGCACCGTCTCTTGACCGCTCAGCCACTTCATGGAGTCCCACATGCAGCCTATCCACCACGGCGCACGCGCCACACGCACCCTCCTTCCTCTGGCCGCAGCGCTGGCGCTCGCCCTCAGCGCCTGCGGCGGTGGCGGCGGCAGTACGGCCTCGGTCAACCCCACGGCAGCCAACACCACGCTCAAGGGTGCGGTGATCGACGCCCCGATCGCCAACGCCACGGTCACTTTCACCACGGTTGCGCCCATGGGGCAGCCGGGGGCCATCGTCGTTGGCACAGCAACGGCCGACACCAGTGGCAACTACACGGTGCAAGCCACGCTGCCCAATACGGGGGTTCCGCTGTTCGCCAACGCCACATCGCCAGATGGCAAGGTGGTGCTCACCGCCTACATGGGCGCCAGCAACACCGTACTCGCGGCCGGCTCACTCACTTCGGCCAATCTGCCCAATCTGGTCATCAGTCAGGTGACGACCGCGGCGCTGGCGGTCTACATCGCCTCGGGTGGCAGCTACGCCAGCCTCACCCCTACGTTGTACGCTGCGCTGCTGTCGCAGCACCACGACGACATTCTGGCGCTGTCTGCCGCCATCAAGGCTGTGGCCGATGGCTATTGCGCCCGTCCCGCTGGCTACCGCGATACCGATGACATGGCGCACGACATCGCCAAAAAAGGCATGGCGAGTGCCACGTCGAGCGCGCTCAGCTCCGCCTCCACCACCCTGGGATCGAGTTGCGACGGCAACCTCAAGGCGCTGATGCAATACATCTCTTCCGATGATCGCTGGGCGCCCGAACTCGATCTCGGTGACGTCCTCGAGCAAGGTGCCCCTGTCGTGTCGGCTGGCACCTATAGCCTGCAGGGCGTGTTGGCGCAGTCAGGCATGAGCGCCCTGCCCCAGTTGCCCTCGCCACCCGCCTCCACGGCGTCGGCCGCGTCCATGCCAGCGCCCGTCGCCACACTGCCACCTGGCATTCTCAACAGCGTGGTGACCGTGGATGCCGCGGGCAATCTCAGCTCGAGCGATGGCAGCATCACCGGGGTCATCGTGGGCAATCTCATCACCCTGACCGTCAATGATGGCCAGGGCCACACCTACACTCTGGCCGGCAAGGCCGGGATGCTGCCCATTGGACTTGTGCTCGGCGGCACGCCTCCCGCCCCCGCACCCAGCATGCCGGCCAGCAGCGCGTCGTCTGCTGGCAGCAGCAACGTGGCTACCACTGGTTACGGTCTGCGCATGGGCGGCCGTACCCAGTCCGGCGGTGTGTTGACCCGCTTCGACGCGGTGCTGGTGCCGCAGAACAGCCAGCCGGTCTGGACGCAACTTGGACAGAGCGGCAGATCGTACGACAACGGGATCAACTGCGGCAGCAGCAGCGGCATGTTCGGCGTGCGGCTGATGGGCACCGGCGCCACCGTGGGCGGGCTGGTGCTGGGTGCCTGCGTCATGCCGCAGACTGCCGGGCTGGATCTGAGCCCTGCCACGCAAGGCGGCAGTGGCCACGAGTATGGTGACGACGACCTCAAACCCGGTGCCAGCGTGAGCTTCACCAGCTTCTCTCTGAACAACACCAGCAGCACGCCTTACATCCTCAGCGCGTCTGCAGTCATCTCCATCAACCAGTCCAACCCTTCGGGCAAGACCAGCACCTTGAACGGCCAGATGTTCTACGTCCTCGGCGCCAAGGACATGATCTACAGCACGGGTTCGAGCAGCAGTGTGTCCAACGGGCTGTTCGTGATGAACGAAAACCCACTCGACACGCTGCAGGAAAGCCACAACGGACAGGATCACTGAACGTGGACTCGCCCGGTCTGCTGACCACGGCGGCACCGCACATTTGCCGCCCCACGGGCCCCTGGCTGTCCGCCGGGGCGAACTTGCGTGGCAGCGACGCCTTTCCGCGCGCGCAACTGCGCCTCGCGCTGCAAGAGCAGCGTCTGCGCGCGGCGTACCAGACCATCTTCCGCCTGCACGATCAGCAGCCCGTGGGGCAGGAAGCCCTGGCGCGCTTACTCACTCCGCAAGGGCGCGTGGTGGACGCGCAGGCCTTCATCGACACAGCCTCGGCCATCGGCCTGGAACCCCGCATCGACGCCGACATCACGGCACAGGCCATGGCCGAAGGGTCCTTCCAGGGCAAGATGTTCATGAACTGCTCCAGTGCGTTTCTGGCAGAGCCTTCCTGCGTCGATAAGCTGCAACTGCAACACCGCCAATGGCTGGAGCAGCAGCTCGGCAGCGCGCAGCGGTTTACTCCGTGGGTGCTCGAAATCACCGAACGCAACCTCCATACCGACCCCGTGCGGCTTCGTGACAATCTGGAGCCGCTCCTCGATCTCGGCTTCGAGTTGGCGCTCGATGACTTCGGCAGCAATCACAGCGCCTACCCCTATCTCGCCGCCCTGCCCATTCGCTATCTCAAGATCGACCGCGGGCTGGTACAGGCCAGCATGACCATACCTCGAAGTGAGTTGATCCTGCGCCATCTGTTGCACCTGGCGCAGGACATGCGCCTCATCACCATCGCCGAGGGCATCCAAGACACGACGACGTTGCGCTGGATGCAGGACATCGGCGTGCACTGGGGCCAGGGCTTCTTCTGGACTCGACCTGACCGTGCCACCTCGACAACTGCTCTTTTTTGATCTCCTTTTCCAATCCTGCGCCGTGACAGCCAGCCATGACGGTCAATACCTCCATGAACAAACTCTCAGTCAGAACCCTCCTCGTAGCAGCTTTGAGTGCTGCTGCCCTTTCCCCTGCGCATGCGGGCGACGACCCGCTGTGGTCTCTGTCCATCGGTGTTCCAGGGCTGGTGGGCAGCGTCGGTAATGTCTACCCCGTCGCGCCGCAGCCCGTCTATGTAGCCCCGCCCGTGCAATACGTTCCGGCCCCTGTCTACGTCTACCCAGCCCCTGTCTACGGCCCGCGTGATCGCAGGGAATGGCGACGCCACGATCACGGTCATCGTCACGAAGACGATGAAGGCGACCATTGAGCGCCCCCAGGGCTGGGCTGTGTCCAGCCCGCCCCCCCGAGGGGGTCAAGGAGACATGGGGCGGCCCGGCGTTTCCTTGAGAGCGCGTTGCATTGGTGTATCCCTGAGCACCCTTTTGATTTTCCTGACCCGTAGAGTCGCGTGACGCGACGGGATGCCTGCGACCACGCCGAGGCTGGTTGAGCTTTATTGCGTGCTTCGTGTTGACCTACATCCGTAGCGTCAACAATACACTCATCTTTCTTCACATCTGTATGCTTTCGCCCTTAGGCGACGCAGCCGATGACCGTCCTCATCTTCGAGGTCTTGGGTGAACCATGGAACCCTACGCATTGCCGCAGCCCGTAGCAGCCGATCCCGGCGCCGACAGTTCCGGCCCGGCGCGGCTCTGGGCGCGGCACCATCTGCTAGGGCTCGACGCTGTGGTGCTGCTGATCGTGGGCCTGGCCCTTTTTTGGGGGTTGGGCTCGGCGCCCATCCGCGATACGGACGAAGCGCTTTACGCCGCCATTGCACTGTCGATGGCGCATGGCGGGTCTTGGCTCATTCCGCACCTCGACGGCGTGCCCTATATCGAGAAACCGCCACTGCTGTACTGGTTGATGGCTCTGAGCTTCAAGGCCATAGGCGTGGGAGCATGGCAGGCCCGGCTGCCTGATGCCCTGGCCGCCTGGATGACCTCGTTCGGTTGCATGGTCTTCGGCCGAATGCTGGCGGCGCCAGTTGCGGGGCGCTTTGCCGCCCTGCTCACCGGTACCGCGCTCGGCTATGTGCTGATCGCCCGCACCATTCTGTTCGACCCGTTGATGGTGTTTTTCTGGCTGATCGCCCTCGCCATGGTGACCCTTGCGGTGCAGAGGAGGCAGCGCTTCTGGCTGCGAGCGGCGGCTGTGGCTGTTGCCCTGGCCACATTGACCAAGGGGCCGGTGGCCTTGCTTCTGCTCGGCCTGATCGCCGTGGTGCAACTGCTCTTCGCGCCCGGCACCTGGAAACGCGGGGCACTGCTGCGCTTTTATCTCGATCCCTGGGCCGTCGCCATTTTCCTGCTGGTCGCGGCCCCTTGGCATCTGGCAGCGATGGAGGCGCAGCACGGGTTCGCCTGGTTCTACTTCTTCAATGAAACCATCGGCCGCTTTCTCGGCACGCGCATCCCGGACGATTTTCACCACGGCCCCTGGTGGTATTACGGCCCCAAGCTGCTGATCGGTTTCTTTCAGTGGGCGCCGTGGATCGTCGTGCTCGCCTGGTTCGGCCCGCGACTGAACGACTCGAAGTCTGCGACGCTATCGGCCCGCTGGGGGCGCAATGCGGCCATCGTTCTGACGCTTTTCTACTCCTCAGCCGGCGACAAGGGTGCCTACTACCTGTTGCCGGTGATACCGCTGGTGGCCTGGTGGCTGGGGGTCAAGCTTCAGCAGGCGATGGAGCAAAGCGATCAGGCCGCAGCCGCGCTGCCGGCACGCCTGGGTCTGGCCGCAGCCGCCTTCGGGGTTGCCGCGGTCGCGCTATGGGCCGCCACGTTTACCCCGCAGCTGCATAGGGACCTGCTGCACTCCGGCCTGCCATCCGCAGACACTGCATGGCTGCTGCCGATGATCGCAGGCCTGGCACTCACATCGCTTGCCGGCGCCGTGCTTCTGCGCTCAGCGAAGTTGCACATGGGCATGGCGGTCTTCGCCCTCAGTGCCCTGGTCATGGTGCAGTTTTCAGTGCGCCTGGCGGAGGCGAAAACCGCAGACCTTTCGCAAAAGCAGGTGGCTGCCGACATGCTGCGCGAACTGCCGCCGCACACGCGGTGGTTTTCCTGGCAGACCTTCGAGGACCATGATGCCTCATTGCTGCTGTATGGCGTGAACCATCTGCAGATCGTCGACAGCACCAGCAAAGACCTCTGGTTCGGCTGCCAGCAAGCCCGGCAATCCACCTGTGTGACACCTCAAGTCTTGCTGCAAGCACGCGACAAGGGGCTGCCCGTCGCCGTCTGGGTGGCGCGCGATAGACTGCCGGGCTGGCTGCGCAGCGGTCTTTCCAAAGGGCTGAGCAGCAAAGCCTTCAAGAACAGCGTGGTGTATTACAGCCGAGGCGATTGACGCAGCTTCGGTGAACGCGGGCGCCCTGCGCTTTGTTGACCTGCCACCTCACACGGGCAGACGCCCGTCATCACGCTCCCGCAGAGAGCTGAGAAGGGCGTTGGTGAGGCTCAAACAGAAAAGCCCGGCACACATGTCCGGGCTTGCTCTGCAGGGCTCGTGGCCCAGGGTCTCTGTGCTCAATTGCCGCTCAAGTCTTTTTGCTTGAGCGCCTTGAAGCTTTTGTTCCGATAACTGATTTGGTCGGGGCGAGAAGATTCGAACTTCCGACCCCCTGCACCCCATGCAGGTGCGCTACCAGGCTGCGCTACGCCCCGACGACCAAAGCTCATAATCTTACACCAACTTTCAATGTTCAATCAAACTTCTTCGAATCGCGAGAAGCTCCGAACGGAGTTCATCGATGCTTCGAATGGCGGGCAGCAATGTATGCCCCTGCGGGACGGTGGCGATCTCGGCAGAACCGCTGTCGTGAACATCGTCGCCGACGTTGCCGAGCCGCGCACGCGCGCCGCTGATGGTGAAGCCCTGCTCGTACAGCAGTTCACGAATGCGTCGAATCAGCAGAACTTCGTGATGCTGGTAGTAGCGCCGGTTGCCCCGGCGTTTCATGGGACGCAGTTGCGCAAACTCCTGTTCCCAGTAGCGCAGCACATGCGATTTGACACCGCACAGTTCGCTGACTTCGCCGATGGTGAAGTAGCGTTTCGCAGGGATGGGTGGCAAAGCCGGGACGGCGCTCATGGCGTGAGGCGAAGGGCAGAAAGAGGTGCAATCGATTCAGCTCGACATTTTGCCGCATGGCCGACGCGCCGGACCAGACAGGCGCACTGCAGACGTCGAGATCATGAGGATGCGCGCATCACGACTCGGTCGCAGCCGCCGCGTTGGGAACATCGCTTTGCAGTTGGTGCTTGAATTTGTGGCTGGCGTGAAAGATGACCACTCGCCGCGCAGCGATCGGGATGATTTCTCCCGTGCGGGGATTGCGGCCAGGTCGCTGCGCCTTTTCACGCAGCTGGAAATGTCCGAAACCGGACAGCTTGACGTCTTCCCCACGCCCCAATGCGTCCCGGATCTGGTCGAAGAAGGCATCGACCATATCCTTGGACTCGCGCTTGTTCAGGCCGATGCGTTCGTAAAGCTGTTCGGCGAGTTCAGCCTTGGTCAGTGTCGGTGTCTGCACCGATTCGATCTGTATGCGCCCCATGTGTCTTCCTGTTGGCAATATTTTTGTGTTGGCCTCTGCGCTCAGCCCCTGAGTTCAGCGCCGGTGGCCTTGGCGACCGCAGCGACTAAGGCCTGGCAGGCGGCATCGACGCGCTCGTCGGTCAAGGTCTGCTTGTCCTGCAATTGCAACCGGAACGCCATGCTTCGCGTCGTCGATTCTCCCGGCGGACAGAAAACATCGAAGAGATTCGCCTCCCGGATGATGCCGCAAACAGGGATGTTCCGAATGGCGGTTTGTACCGCTTCCTGCATTTGCGCAAACGTGATCGCCGCCGGAACCTGAAACGCGAGATCGCGCTGCACGGCGGGAACGCGAAGAATGGCCTCGAACATCGGCAGACGTTGATTCTGGAGCGCGCTCGCGTCGAGCTCAAAGACGACGGGTGCGAACTGGAGGTGATACCGCTGAACCCACTGCGGATGCAGTTCGCCCACAACCCCCAGGCTTTGCCCGTCGAGCAACACCTCGGCACTGCGACCTGGGTGGAGCGCCGGATGCTCAACGGTTCGCCATTCCACCCTGCCCGCGCCTTCGCACAGCGCCTGCACATCGCCTTTCACGTCGTAGAAATCGACACGTCGCTCCTGAGTGCCCCATTGCACCGGCACGACCGCGCCGTAGGCCAGACCGGCCAGCCGCATGGGTTGCCGCACGCCGACAACCTGCAGCGGGCCGTCGAGCGCCGCAGCGTCGCGGATGAAGACGCGCCCGAGTTCGAACACCCTCAGGCGTTTGGCGCGATGATTGAGGTTCTCCGCCAGCACGTTGACCAGAGAGCCAATCAGCGTGGAGCGCATCACCGACATTTGCGAGACGATGGGGTTGAGCAGTCGGATGGGCTCGGCCTGCCCGGCGAAGTCCTGCTCCCAATGCGCATCGACAAACGAGAAGTTGATGGTTTCCTGGTAACCCAGCGCGGCCGCCTTCAAGCGCAGGCTGTGCAGGCTGCGCCGGCCTTCAGGCACGGGGAGCGGACTGAGCCGCGCCACAGGCGCCTGCACCGGAATGTGCTGATACCCGTGAATGCGCGCGACCTCCTCGATCAGGTCTTCCTCGATTTCGAGGTCGAACCGTTCGCTGCCCGGCGTCACGGTCCAAACCGGACCGTCGCGGCCCTGCTCCAGTTCGGCCTTCAGGCCCAGGCGGGTGAAAATCTCACCCATGCGCTGGGTGCCGATCGGAATGCCGATGACCTTCTCGCAGCGCGCCACGCGCATGCGCACAGGCAGGCGCTGGGGCAGTCGGGTGATCTGGTCGTCGGCCGGACCGGCCTGGCCGCCGCAGATGTCCAGAATCAGCGCCGTGATCGCATCGAGATGCTCGACCGTGGTGGCATAGTCGACACCGCGTTCGAAGCGCGCTGCGGCGTCCGTCGAAAAATTCAGTTTGCGCGCCCGGCCGCGGATCGCATCGGGCCACCAGAAGGCGGCTTCGAGAT
Organism: Thiomonas bhubaneswarensis; assembly: GCF_001418255.1. Lineage (GTDB taxonomy): Bacteria > Pseudomonadota > Gammaproteobacteria > Burkholderiales > Burkholderiaceae_C > Thiomonas > Thiomonas bhubaneswarensis. Next base: position 24,777 of record NZ_LIPV01000008.1, on the reverse strand, counting down.
AGATGTCGGTGGTGTCCAGCGTCACCGCCGTCGACTCGCCCCCCATGATGCCGGCCAGCGACTCGACGCCGTTCTCCGCGGCGATCACGCCCATGTCGGCGCTCAACGTGACCGCCTGTCCGTTCAACAACTCGAGCTGCTCGCCCTCGCGAGCCCAGCGCACGGTGAGCGCTCCACGAATCTTGGCCAGATCGAACACATGGCTCGGCCGCCCCAGTTCGAGCATGACATAGTTGGAGATGTCGACCAAGGCCGAAATACTGCGCTGGCCGCTGCGCTCCAGGCGCGTCTTCATCCACTGCGGCGTCTCGGCACGAGCATTCACGCCTCGGATGATTCGGCCGGAAAAGCGACCACACAGGTCGGGTGCCTCGATGCGCACCGGCAGCCGGTCCGAAATCGTCGGCACCACGGGCTTGAAAACCGGCTTGTTGAAAACGGCCCCAGTCACCGCCGACACCTCACGGGCGACACCCATCACACTCAGGCAATGCCCCAGATTGGGAGTGAGCTTGATGGTGAACACCGACTCGTCCAGCGCCAGCGCCTTGCGCAGATCGGCACCGGGTTCGAGATCGTCAGGCAGCGCAAGCAGTCCACCGTGATCAGATGACAGTCCGAGTTCACTCGCCGAGCACAACATGCCTTGTGAATCCACGCCCCGCATCTTGGCCGCCCCGATACGCCAGACGCCTTGTCCCTCTTGCGGCAATTCGGCCCCGATGAGCGCGCAAGGCGCAGTCATGCCTGCCACGACATTGGGTGCGCCGCAGACGATTTGCAGCGGTTGAGATTGACCGGCGTCGACCTGACAGACACGCAGCTTGTCCGCATTGGGATGGGGCTGGACTTCAAGCACCCGGCCCACCACCACACCCGAGAATGCCGGTGCGGCGGCCTGCACCTCTTCCACCTCCAGACCCGCCATGGTCAAGGTCTCGGCCAGGGCCTCTGTGGTGAGCTCGGGATTGCAGAAGTGGCGCAACCAGGATTCCGGAAACTGCATGGTCAACTCTTTGTGATGTTCAGATCAGCGGCCGAGCCGCACGACGCAAGCCGAGGAGAAAGGCTCTGCTCAGGCAAACTGCTGGAGGAAACGAAGGTCGTTTTCGTAGAACAGGCGAAGATCCGAGATGCCGTAGCGCAGCATGGTGATGCGATCCAGCCCGCTGCCGAAGGCGAAACCGATGTAGCGCTCCGGGTCGAGGCCAAAATTGCGCACGACATGGGGATGCACCTGGCCCGAACCAGCCAGTTCGAGCCAGCGGCCCTTGAGCGGCCCGCTTTCGAACATCATGTCGATCTCGGCCGAAGGTTCGGTGAACGGGAAATAGGACGGACGAAACCGCACCAAAATATCGTCGCGCTCGAAAAACGCCTTCAGAAAGCCCGTGAACGTACCCTTCAGATCGGCCATGGAGACGTTCTCGTCGATCCACAGGCCTTCGAACTGGTGGAACATCGGCGAATGCGTCGCGTCGCTGTCGACACGATAGGTTCGCCCAGGCGCGATGACTTTGATCGGGGGCATTTCCGCATCCCCGGCGTACCGTTGCACATGAGCGCGGGCGTGCCGGACCTGCATCGGCGAGGTATGGGTGCGCAGCAACAGCGCCTGACCCTGCCCGTCTTTGGCGTCGACGTAGAAGGTGTCCTGCATCGAGCGCGCGGGATGATTTTGGGGGGAATTCAGCGCGGTGAAGTTGGTCCAGTCGTCCTCGATTTCCGGGCCGTCCGCCACCTCGAACCCCATCGAGCGAAAGATTTGCTCCATCCGCATCCAGCTGCGGGTCAGAGGATGCAGCCCCCCCTGGTTGCCGACGCGGCCGGGCAAGGTCACGTCGATCGCCTGCGCCTGCAGCTGCGCCTGCAACGCCGCCTGCTCGATCGCCTCACGACGCAGTTGCAGCGCCCTCTCGATGGCCTGCTTGGCGAGGTTGATCTCGGCGCCGCGCGCCTTTTTCTCGTCGGCGGGCAAGGCTGCCAGGCTCTTCATTTCCATGGTGACAAGACCGCTCTTGCCCAGATAGCGCGCCTTGGCGTTCTCCAACGAGGCAGAATCGACCGCGTGCGCAAACTCGGCCTCGGCTTGTTCGATGAGCGTTTGCAAAGGATTCATGGACTGGTAACGACGAAAGGATGGGGACAAGACGTTGTGCGCCACGACCGACAAAGAACAAAGGCCTGTGAAAACAGGCCTTTGCACCGCGTGACACCGCCGCACGAGGCGGCAAGGTGTCAGGCCATGGCAGCCTTGACTTGGGCGACGATCTTGGCAAATGCGGCGGCATCGTGCACGGCCATGTCGGCGAGCACCTTGCGGTCGATTTCGATCTGAGCCTTTTTCATACCGTTCATGAACACGCTGTAAGTCATGCCCGACTGACGCACTGCTGCGTTGATCCGGGTGATCCACAGCGAGCGGAATTCACGCTTTTTGGCACGGCGGTCGCGATAGGCGTACTGCCCAGCCTTCATCACCGCCTCTTTGGCGATGCGATAGACGTTTTTACGACGGCCGCGGAAACCCTTGGCAAGGTCGAGAACTTTCTTGTGACGTGCGCGAGCAGTCACACCACGTTTGACGCGAGGCATTTAAGACTCCTTATCCTGATTGAATGTTCGGGCTGAAACGTGATGCGCTTCAGGCGAAAGGCATCATGGCGGCAATCTGTTTCAGATCGCTGTCATGCACCGCCGTGGCTCCACGCAAGTGACGCTTGTTCTTGGTGGTCTTCTTGGTCAGGATGTGGCGCTTGAACGCTTGACCACGTTTGACAGTGCCGCCCGGACGCACGCGGAATCGCTTTGCGGCACTCTTTTTGGTTTTCATCTTGGGCATGATTGCTCCGTTAAATATGACATATCCGCAGGCGGCCTGGCGATGAACCAGTCACTTTCAAGCCCACGCACACGAGTTTTGCGGCATTCGCCCATCTGAGACAAACACTCGCCACTACGGCTTGCGCCGCAGGTTTGTTCACCACCACAAGGGACGGGAACGTACTTCTCACGGTGTGCCGCGCCGCCCACTTGGGGCGACACGCCACGCCTCTTACTTTTTCTTCTTCGGCGAGATGACCATGATCATCTGACGCCCTTCGAGCTTCGGCATCTGCTCGACCTGACCGACGTCTTCCACGTCGGCCTTCACACGTTCGAGCACACGCATACCGATGTCCTGGTGCGTAATCTCCCGCCCGCGGAAGCGGAGGCTGACTTTGCCCTTGTCGCCGTCTTCCAGAAATCTGCGGAGGTTACGCAGCTTGATCTGGTAGTCGCCATCATCCGTTGCCGGACGAAATTTGACTTCTTTGATCTGGATCTGCTTTTGCTTGAGCCGCGCTTCGTGGTTCTTCTTCTGTTCTTCGTACTTGAACTTGCCGTAATCCATCAGGCGACAGACCGGAGGCGATGCGGTCGGCGCAATTTCCACCAGATCCACATCATGCTGCTCAGCCAACTTGAGCGCCTCGGCAAGAGAAACCACCCCGATGGCTTCGCCCTCAGGCCCTATGAGACGAAGCTCGGAGAGCGTGATTTCGCGATTCAGACGATGGGCGCGTTTCTCAGGTGTGTTACGGCTTTGGAACGTAGCGATGGCTCAAACCTTTCAATTCATACAAACAATGTGCTGCCAGAACCGCATGCCTACTGACGGTCGTGTCCGCGCGACTGCACTTCCTGGGAAAGTTTCTGCGTCAGCGCCTCCAGGGACAGCACCCCGAGGTTGACATTGCCTCGCGCCCTGACCGCGATGGTTCCAGCGGCTCGCTCTTGATCACCGACCACGAGCAGATAAGGCACTTTGCTCAATGCATTTTCGCGTATTTTATAGTTGATTTTTTCGTTGCGCAAATCCAACTCGACTCTAAAGCCTTGTTTTGTCAGCGCTTGTGCAACGGAGCGGGCGTAATCCGATTGCGCATCGGTGATGTTCATCACCACCGCCTGAACCGGCGCCAGCCACAAAGGCATGGCACCTGCGTAGTGCTCGATCAGCACGCCGATGAAACGCTCCATCGACCCGACGATGGCGCGGTGCAACATGACGGGCCGCACGCGCTGCGAATGCTCGTCGACGTATTCCGCATCCAGCCGCTCGGGCATCATGAAATCGACCTGCATGGTGCCGACCTGCCAGGCGCGTCCGATCGAATCCTTCATGTGATATTCGATCTTCGGGCCGTAAAAGGCGCCCTCTCCCGGCAGTTCCTGCCAGGCCACACCGCAGGCCTGCAGCGCGGCGCGCAGCGCAGCCTCGGCCTTGTCCCAGACGGCCTCTTCGCCGATGCGCTTTTCGGGACGCAGCGCGATCTTTAGCGCGATGTCCGAGAAGCCGAAATCGGTGTACACCTGCATCGCCTGACGGTGAAAAGCGGTCACTTCGGCTTCGATCTGGTCTTCGGTGCAGAAAATATGACCATCGTCCTGCGTGAAACCGCGCACCCGCAGCAGGCCGTGCAAGGCGCCCGAGGGTTCATTGCGATGACAGGAGCCGAACTCACCGTAGCGGATGGGGAGGTCGCGATAGCTGCGCAGACCTGAATTGAAGATCTGGATATGACCGGGGCAGTTCATCGGCTTGACCGCAAACTGGCGCTTTTCCGACTCGGTGAAGAACATGTTCTCCGAGTAATTGTCCCAGTGCCCCGAGCGCTTCCACAGGCTCACATCCAGAATCTGCGGCCCTCGCACCTCCTGATAGCCACTGTCGCGGTAAACCTGTCGCATGTACTGCTCGACGGCCTGCCAAATGGCCCACCCCTTCGGGTGCCAGAATGCCAGTCCGGGCGCCTCTTCTTGGAAATGGAAGAGATCGAGTTCCTTGCCGAGCTTGCGATGGTCGCGCTTCTCAGCTTCGGCAAGGGCATGCAGATAGGCGTCCTGGTCTTCCTTCTTCGCCCAGGCCGTTCCATAAATGCGTTGCAGTTGCGCATTGCGGTGATCTCCCCGCCAGTACGCCCCCGCCACCTTCATCAACTTGAACACCTTGAGGCGCCCCGTCGAAGGCACATGCGGCCCACGGCAGAGATCGGTGAAGCCACCTTCGGAATACAGCGACACATCTTCGCCCGCGGGGATGCTGGCGATGATCTCGGCCTTGTAATGCTCGCCGAGCGACTTGAAGTACGCCACCGCGTCGTCCCGCGGCACCACCTGGCGCTTGACCGGCTCGTCCTTGCGCGCGAGTTCGGCCATACGCAGTTCGATTTGCTCGAGATCCTCGGGGGTGAAAGGACGCTTGTAGGCGAAGTCGTAGTAGAAGCCGTTGTCAATCACCGGGCCGATGGTGACCTGCGCATCCGGGTAGAGATCCTTGACGGCATAGGCCAGAAGGTGGGCCGTGGAATGGCGCAGCACCTCCAGACCCTCCGGGTCTTTGTCGGTAACGATGGCCACCTCGGCGTCCTTTGACAGGGTATAACTGGTATCGACCAGCCTGCCGTCAACTTTGGCGGCCAGGGCCGCCTTGGCCAACCCAGAGCCGATCGATTGCGCAAGCTCGGCAACCGTGAGGGGTGCCTCGAAAGCGCGTTTGGAACCGTCAGGCAGGGTGATGTGGAACATGTTGTGTCTCGCTCAAATGAAAAAAGGTGCGGCTGGACCGCACCTTTCTGTCGCAATGCACGTGCGTGCGGGCCTCTGGATCTCAGGAGGTCAGCAAGCTAGTTCGGAACATGGACATGGCAAGTAAGAGCATGAGCAAGCGTCTAAAAACACAACAGTGTCAATTCGCAGGTCGCTACAGCGACAAATCGGCCGCCTGGGGCAGGCCTGTGAATCTGTTGAAATCTGGTAGGCGGTATTGGAATCGAACCAACGACCTCTTGCATGTCAAGCAAGCGCTCTAACCATCTGAGCTAACCGCCTAAAGAGCCTGAAATCATAGCACGCGTTTGGCGTGACGCACCACTTCACTTCCTAGAGGCTTTCAAAACCCCGGGCACATCGGCCATCAAACCCAGCGCCCGCTTTAGTTTGGCGCTGTTGGCCAACTGCACGGTGAATCGCATCTGCGCCAGATCACCCACCGAGCGCGTGCTCACCGCGATGACGTTGATCCGCTCCTTGGTCAGCACGTCTGAGATGTCTCGCAGAAGCCCCTGTCTGTCGTTGGCACTCACCTCCAGATCGACGGGGTAGAGGGCTTCGTTCTCGCTTTGCCCCGACCAGGTGACTGCGATGACGCGCTCGGGATGTTGACGGGCGATGTTGCGGAAATTCTGGCAACTCGCCCGGTGAACCGTCACCCCCTTCTCTCGCGTGACAAAGCCGCCGATGGCATCGGGCGGTGCGGGTTTGCAGCAAGGCGCCAGTTGCGTGAGCAACGATCCCATGCCCACCACCAAGACCTGACCGCTCTGCTTCCTGGGCGTCGTGCTGCTGGGCGGAGCGACAGGCTCCTCCACCACCGGCGCATTGGGGTCTGCTCGCAGATAGGCCTCGATCTGGCGCTGCGAAAACTCGTCCTTGCCGACACGCTCGAACAACTCGTCGGCCGAGCGAAAGCCCAGCCCCTCGGCCAGGCTCTGCAGGTTGAAACTGGTCTTGCCTTCGCGCTGCAGCAGGCGTTCGACCTGCCCCCGGCCCTTAGCGATGGTCTGTTCCTGGGCAAGCTGGTTGAACCAGGCGCGCACCTTGGCACGGGCCCGCGGGCTTCGTAGATACCCAAGCTCGGGATTGAGCCAGTCTCGCGACGGTCCGCCTTCCTTGGCCGCGACGATTTCCACGGTCTGACCGCTGCGCAAGGGCGTGGTCAGCGGAATCAGGGCGCCATCGACACGAGCGCCGCGGCAGCGATGGCCCAGGTCGGTATGCAGCGCATAGGCAAAGTCCACCGGCGTGGAGCCCTTGGACAGCTCGACGATGCGCGCCTGCGGCGTGAGGACGAAGATGCGGTCGTCTGCGTCCGGGTCGGTCGCCAACTCGCGTGAAGCTCCGGCGGGCGGAGTCGTGTCGGCACTGGCGAGCTCCTGCTGGAGCGCGAGCAGTTGTCGAGCCAGAGCAATGCGCGACTGATAGTCACCCGCCTGCGCCTGCCCCTGGTAGCCCTTGGCGCCCGCCTCTTTGTAGGCCCAGTGCGCCGCGCTGCCTTGTTCGGCGTGCGCGTGCATGGCGGCCGTCCGGATCTGGATCTCGAAGATCTGTCCAGACTCCGTTCGCACCACTGTATGCAGAGACTGATACCCGTTGGGCTTCGGTTTGGCAATGTAGTCGTCGAATTCGTCGGGCAGCGACGACCACATGGCGTGCACCACGCTCAGGGCTGCGTAGCAGGCGCTGACGTCCTGCACGATGATGCGCAGGGCGCGCAGGTCCATCACCTGGTCGAAGCGCAGTTGCTTGCCCTGCATCTTTCGCCAGATGCTGTAGATGTGCTTGGGACGCCCCACCACCTCCGCCTCGATGCGCTGGCGGCGCAATTCGGCTTGGAGCATGGCGATCGCTGCGCTGATGCCCTGCTCGCGCTCGACACGCCGCTCATCGAGCTTGCGTGCGATGTCCTTATAGACCTCCGGCTGGAGCAGGCGGAAGGAGAGATCTTCCAGCTCCCACTTGACTTGCCAAATGCCGAGACGGTTGGCCAGAGGTGCATAGACCTCCATGCTCTCAGCGAGAAACGCGCCGGGCGCCGGCTGCTTGGTGCGGGTGAAATACCTGAGAGACTGCAGACGCGACGCGAGGCGCAATAGCGCGACCCGCAGATCTCGGGAAAAGCCGAGCAGCAAACGACGAACCAGCTCGATGTGGCGGCGCCGCAGCTCGGCCTCGTCTGGGCCGCCCCGCGCCATGCGCGACACCTCGACCAGCTTGCGCGTCTCCACCGCCAATGCCGCAAGCGGCTCGCCGAAATGCTTGCGCAGCTGATCCTGCGGATGGGCCAACTGAGGCACCACCAAGTTGAGATAGGCCGCGGCCTGCGCGTCGGCGTCCGCGCCCATTTCGCACAGGATAGTCCTCACACCGTCGGCATGTTCGAGCGCCGACTCGCCGGTTTCCAGCACGACCTTGTCGATGAGGGCAAGCGAGTAGGCACGCGCCTGAGCGATGCGGGGATCTACCGGCGTCGATTCAGAGACGCGCGCAGACTCGGAAAGGCTCGGGCTCACGACAGCAGGAAATCGCGGATCAGATCGACCTGGTTCGGCTGCACCAGCGTCGGCGCATGCCCAACGCCGGCAAGCTCGACCACACGGGCTTTCGGCCCACGCTGCGTCATAACCTGAGCCGTCTGCGGATGGAGGATGTCCGAATCTTCCCCCCTCAACACCAGGGTCGGCGCTTTGATCTGGTCGTAGGCCTGCCAGAGGGCGACTTCACCGGCGGCAACGGCCTGCGCCGTGGCGGCCGAGAAGGGCTGGGCAAGCGCGGGGTCGTAGTGCAGGCGCCAGCCATGGCCGTCGGGGCGCAGCATCGGGCGGGTCAGTGCCATCCACTGTTCGTCGGTGTGCGGGCCGAAGCCCTCCGAAATCTCGCGCAGAGAATCGGCAGCCTGCTCCGGGGTGTCGAAACGCATCTGTCGTCCCACATAACTAGCGATGCGCATCAGACCCCGAGGGTCCAGGGCGGGCCCGACATCGTTGAGCACGAGACGGTCGATGGGACTGTTGGGCATGCCGGCCAGAGCGATGCCGATGAGCCCCCCCAGGGAGGTGCCGACCCAGGCGAGACGGCGCGCATTCAGACGGGCCAGCAGCGTCACCACATCGGCGAGGTATTGCGGCACCTGATACAGCGCGGGGTTGCTCAACCATTCAGACTCGCCGCGCCCCGGCAAATCCGGGCACACCACGCGGCGCTCTGCCTGAAGGGCTTGCGCGAGAACATCGAAATCGCGTCCCTGTCGCGTCAAGCCATGGACGCAGACCACCACATCGTCACACTGCGGCGAGCCCCATTCCCAGTAGGCCATTCGGTGCAGGCCACCCGGATGCAGGCATTGCACAGTGCAGAGACGGGGCTGACGATCCACGATGTTCAGAGCTGGAATTCACAACGGATAGGGCATCATACTGAGTGATCCCAGCGAACCCACGCGCGCTGCATGAAGCCTGAGTCGAATGGCGGCGCCTGAGCTGAAGCGATCGCCGGCAGGCAGGCGGCAATCTGGCAAACCGCGCTCAGCGGTTCTTCAGGGCTGCGAAGTATGCAGCGATACGTCCGATGCGGCCTGTGCGTGATGCGCCATGCCCTGGATTTGCTGTCGCAGGACTTCGCGATCATGCAGCGTGAGCAGATGGGACTTGACCGGTGTCGATGAGGTCGGGCTGAGGAAGTGCGATGCCGCAAGCTGTTTGCCGCCCGGATTGCCGTTCGTAGCCTGAGACAGGTTGGTCTCCACGGGCGCAGGCTGTCTTGGCGTCCGATCCGGCGTCAGTGCGGCAGACGCCGCCACCTGGGCCATCGAGACGACAAGGCTGGCGCTGAGCAGAAAAGAGACGGGGAATCGAGGCAAGGGCGTATCCAAAGTTTGCAATTGAAATTATCGAATCGAACGAGCCCGAATGACCCGACTCTCGCAGTAAACTCTGTAACAAGCCTTTAGCTGACATATCGCTGCAAGGAAGGTCGGCAGACAGGTCTGCCTTGTTTTCATTCAGGAATGACGCCTCTATGGACCACGAAAAACCGAAGAAGCTGATGGTCGTCGACGACGACGCGCGCATCCGCGACCTGTTGCGTCGCTATCTCTCGCAGGAGGGCTATGAGGTCTTCGTCGCCGAAGACTCCAAGGCGATGTCGCGCATCATGGTGAAGGAGCGTTTCGACTTGATCGTGCTCGACCTGATGCTCCCCGGAGAAGACGGCCTGTCCATCTGCAAGCGTCTACGCGCATCCAAGGACCAGACCCCCATCATCATGCTGACCGCCAAGGGGGAAGACGTCGACCGCATCATCGGTCTGGAGGTCGGTGCCGACGATTACCTGCCCAAGCCGTTCAACCCGCGCGAACTGCTCGCCCGCATCAGCGCGGTGCTGCGTCGACAGCCCTCCCCCGAGCTTCCCGGTGCGCCGTCGCGCGAAGATGAAACCGTGCTCTTCGGCCCCTTCAGCCTCGACCTGGCGCGGCGCGAACTGAGCAAGAACGGCGAAGCCATCAGCCTGACCACGGGCGAGTTCGCCATGCTCAAGGCGCTGGTGCGCCATCCCCGCCAACCGCTTTCGCGCGATCGTCTGGCCGAACTGGCTCGCGGCCGCGACTACGAAGCCTTCGACCGCAGCCTCGATGTGGCCATCTCGCGCTTGCGCAAGATCATCGAAACCGATCCGGCGCATCCGCGGTACATCCAGACGGTCTGGGGCGTGGGCTATGTCTTCGTCCCCGACAACGCCGAGGGCTGAGACCAGCGGCGGTGACGACGCCCCCGCCGCGGCAACCGCCCCCGGCGGCGGCCGCAAGCTGCGCCCGATACACTGGCTCCGCGGTCTTTTCGGCCGCCTGTACTGGCGCACCTTCCTGCTCATCGTGCTGCTGGTCAGCGCCAGCCTGGCGACCTGGTTCCAGAGCTTTCGCCTGCTCGAACTCGGGCCTCAGGTCGAGCAGACCTCGCGCCAGATCACCAGTCTCATCGACCTCACGCGGCTGGCGCTGATTCACTCCGACCCGCAATACCGGGTCTCCCTGCTCGACGATCTGGCCAAAAAGGAAGGCATCTACATCTACCCGCGCAACGCTGGCGATGCGTGGACGCCGATGAATCACACCGAGTTCACCAAGCGGCTCGAAACCGCCGTCGACACCCGGCTGAACGAACAGCTCGATTTCGCCGACGTGGTGAACGACCGTCCCGGACTGTGGATCGGCTTCCAGATCGAGGGTGACCCCTATTGGCTGCTGCTCGATCGTTCCCGCATCGACCCCTCGCTGAGCGAGACCTGGGCCACATGGGGTGCCATCGCCACGCTGCTGGCCCTGATCGGCGCGGCGGTCATCGCCAGTTTTGTCAACAAGCCGCTGCGCGACCTGCGCCTGGCAACAGCCCGGGTCGGTGCTGGTAATTACTCGCAGATGCTCGACGAAGTGTCCGGCATGCGTGAAATCCGCGAGGTCAACCGCGGCTTCAACCGCATGGCCCGCAGTCTTCAGGAAGTGGAAGAAGAACGCGCGCTGATGCTGGCCGGCATTTCACACGACATCCGCACGCCGCTGGCCCGCCTGAGGCTGGAGGCCGAGTTGAGTGTGCCCGACGAGCAGGCGCGTGAACACATCATCGACGACATCGAGCAGGCCGACCGCATCATCAGCAAGTTCCTCGAATACGCCCGAAGCACGACGCCCAAGCTGGAATCGGTCGATCTCAATGCCCTGATCGACTTCATCCGCGACCGCTATCAGAAAGACGAGACCGTGGTGCTGCGCTTGCAGACACCGCCAGTCCCGCCCGTGAAGGCCAACACCCTTGAGCTGCAACGCGTCGTGGTCAATCTGGTGGAAAACGCCAAGCGCTATGCCTTGACGCCCGGCGAAGTGCACACCGATCTGGACATCAGCCTTCAGCCCGGTATCGATTCGGTGCTGCTGACGGTGCGCGACCACGGCCCCGGCGTGCCCGACGAACAGCTGGCGCAGCTCACCCGCCCGTTCTTCCGCGGCGATGCCGCCAGAACCTCGGCCAAAGGCACCGGCCTGGGTCTGTCCATCGTCGAGAAAACCATCACAGCCATGGGTGGGCGGCTGGAGCTGCGAAACGCCGCGCCTAGCGGCCTGCAAGTGCAGATCTGGTTGCCACTCGAAGGCAGCGCATCCATCTGATCGCGCGGTCGGCACGAGTTTTCACGATTTCTAGTCTGTTCGGGACGGCTGCGTTGCGTCGGCGGCCGCCAGCTCCAGCAACAGCCGCACCCGCAGCTTCACGGCGCTCAGACCGTCGTCATCCCCGCCTCTGACGGGGCCGACGCGGGATGCCACCTTGACGGCCACGCCTCGGGCCTCGGCCTCCTGCAGCGCAGCTTCGAGTTCGCGGTTCACCGTACCGCCTCCCGTCCCCGCGATCACCAGGCCACGCAGGGGCGGCTGAAGGCTGCGACTTTCAAGCAGGCTTCGCACGACGGCGCCATCGACCCCGGCCGCATTCATCAGCAGCTCCACCCGAGGCCAGCAGTCTTTCGCCGGCAGGGCGAAGGGCGCACCAGCCTCAGGGGGCACCTTGCGCCAGAGTCTGAGTTCCTGGCCGTCGATTTCTCCGATAGGCCCGCGCTCGCCCGACGAGAACGCCTCAATGGCATGCGTGCTGACTTTGGCGACATCGTGGGCTGCATGCACCACGCCGTGCAGCACGCACACCACGCCGATGTGCCGGGCATCCGGGTCGAGCGCAACGCGCACAGCATCGAGCAGATTCTGCGGGCCGTCGGCGTTCAGCGCGGTCGCAGGGCGCATCGCCGCTGTCAGCACGACCGGCTTGTCCGGGGGCACCACCAGACTCAGAAAATACGCCGTTTCTTCCAGGCTATCGGTACCGTGGGTGATGACGCAGGCCCGAATCTGCGGCTGCGCCAGCCAGTGCATCACGCGCTCGGCCAGGCGGGTCCAGACCGCAAAGCTCATGTCCTTGCTGTCCACATTCGCGACCTGCTCGGTCTGCATCTGCGCGATGTCGCCCAGCGCAGGCACGGCCTGGATCAAGGCGTCGACCCCCAGAACCCCTGCGGTGTAGCCGGGCAGACTGGGGTCGCCGGTAGCCGTACCCGCGATGGTGCCGCCCGTGCCCAGAACGGCGATCTGCGGCAAGAAACGCGTGGAAGATGGAGCCATCATGTCGGAAATGCTTTGCGGATAAGCTGTTTTGATTTACAGTGCTGTAAAAATCATCAAGCTGGAAGCCCGATCAGGATTTGCAAGGTGAAGCACATCGAGTCGCTACCCACCCATGTTGGACGTCTGATCGCGCTGCCGAATCATTGTGCTACTGCCGGAGCCTACGCATGCGTCAACTCGTCTCCAAGCTCACCCCGCGCCAGCAGGAAATCCTCGATCTCATCACCGCCTCGGTGCGCGAACTCGGTTACCCGCCCACCAGGGCCGAAATCGCGGCCAAACTCGGTTTTCGCTCGGCCAATGCCGCCGAAGATCATCTGCAGGCCCTGGCGCGCAAAGGCGTGATCGAGTTGACGCCGGGCGCTTCGCGCGGCATCCGCATCACCGAGCCCTCACGCGAGCGCGCCTCGGGTGTCGGCAGGGGCTCGGCGGTGTCGAGCTTGCGCCACGGGCTGCAACTCGCCCTGCCGGGCGCAGAACAGCTTTGTCTGCCGCTGATCGGCCGCGTCGCCGCGGGGCATCCCATCCTGGCGCAAGAGCACATCGAGCAAACGTTGAACCTCGACCCATCCGCCTTCTTGGTTCGCCCCGATTACCTGCTCAAGGTGCGTGGCATGAGCATGCGCGACGCTGGCATTCTCGATGGCGACATGCTCGCCGTGAAAAGCAGCCAGACGGCGCAAAACGGCCAGATCGTGGTCGCCCGCATCGGCGATGAGGTCACGGTCAAGCGCCTGAAGACCCATACCGATCACATCGAACTTCTTCCAGCCAATCCCGACTTCGCGCCCATCCGGGTCGATGCCGATCAGCCCTTCGCCATAGAAGGGCTGGCCGTTGGCCTGCTTCGGGGTGCCTTGCAATAAAGAAGGCGCGTCCTCAGGCGGCGACCGACTGCCGGCGCGACTTCCACCATCCCCATACCGCGGGCAGCAGCGAAACCACGATGATGCCGATGGTCATTAGCCCCAAGTTGTGCTTGATCCACGGGATGTTGCCAAACAGATAGCCCGCCATGACCAGCAGGCCCACCCAGAGCGTGGCCCCGAGAACGTTGTAGGCCAGGAACTTGCCGTAAGACATCTCGGCGACCCCCGCAACAAAAGGGGCGAAAGTGCGGATGAAGGGCATGAACCGCGCCGCGACGATGGTGATGCCGCCATATTTTTCGTAGAAGGCGTGCGCCTTGTCGAACGCCCTGCGGTTGAACCACCGCGAGTCGGGCCAGGCGAAAACCTTGTGGCCGATGGCCTTGCCGATCTGGTAATTCAGACTGTCTCCCAAGATGGCGCCCAGCCAGAGCACGGCCATGACGCCCGGCAGGCTCAATGCGCCGGAGGCGGCAAACGCACCCACCACGAACAACATCGAATCGCCCGGCAGGAAGGGCATGATGACCAACCCGGTCTCGACAAAGACGATACCGAAGAGCAGCCCATAGACCCAGGGACCATAAACCGCAATGAACTGGGCCAGATGCACATCGAAGTGCAGGATGAGATCGACAAGCGCGTGCAGTTCCATAGGGCAAGACAACGGTGGGGTGGAAGAGGATTGCGGGGCGTGCTCACGCCCGAACGCCGAATAATGCAGGCCTCGACTGAGCGGAAAATGAGCTACCTGAGGCTGAGGAGCGTCGCTGCTGCCTTCTTCTGCGCAGCGGCGAAAAAAGAGCGAAAAGTATACTCAGCCGATTTGACGCCCCACGCCCGTGCGCCCCGCACCGGCAACGCCTCCCGCCTTGCTGCAACCCCAACGCCCGATTCGTCCCCTGCCGGACGTGCTCATCAGCCAGATCGCCGCTGGCGAAGTCATCGAGCGTCCGGCGTCTGCCCTGCGCGAGCTGCTCGACAACGCCATCGACGCCGGAGCCCGCGCCATCACCGTGCGGCTGGAACAAGGCGGCATGGGCTACGTTCAGGTCGAAGATGACGGCTGCGGCATTCCCGCCGAAGAACTGCCCCTGGCCCTGCTGCGCCACGCCACCAGCAAGATTGCCGATCTCGACGAACTGCATCATGCGGCGCATCTCGGCTTCCGCGGCGAGGCGCTCGCGGCCATGGCGGCCGTCGCCGAGATCGAGATCATCAGCCGTCGCGCCGGGCACGATGGCGCCCGCATTCAGGCCAGCGCAGGTCAGCTCGGGCCGGTGCAGCCCACGGCCGCGCAGCCTGGAACGCGCGTGACCCTGCGGCAGTTGTTCTTCAACCTGCCGGCTCGCCGAAAATTTCTCAAATCGCCGCAGACCGAGTACGCCTGGTGTGCCGACGTGTTCAAGCGCGCCGCCATCGCGCACCCGCATCTTGCGCTGCGCTTGTGGCACGACGGGCAACTCAAGCTGCAGTTCGACCGCGATCCTTCGCCTCATGGCCTGGACCGCCTGGCTGCGGTGCTGGGCGAGTCGTTCAGTGCGCATGCCCTGCCCCTGACGGCTCAGATCGGGCCGCTCACCGTGCGCGGCCTGGTCTGCAAGCCCACGGCCGCCCGGGCGCGCGCGGACGTGCAGCACATCATCGTGAACAACCGCTGGGTGCGCGACCGCACCGTGGCCCACGGAGTGCGCGCCGCCTATGCCGACGTGCTGCATGGTGCGCTGCAGCCGCAGTACGCCCTGTTGATCGACCTGCCGTCAGAGCTGGTGGATGTGAATGTGCACCCGGCCAAGTCCGAGGTTCGGTTCCGGGACAGTTCCGCCGTCCATCAGGCCGTGCGCCATGCCGTCGAAAAAGTGCTGGCCAGGGCCGTGGGCGACCTTGCTCTGCTCGCGCCCCATCAGGCTGACGCCGTCGCGGCGCCGACTCAGTATCCGGCCACAGCCGCTCTGCCTTTCAGACGCGAGGGCGCGAATCTGCCCCCCTGGGACTCGCTCGCGCGGGCCTACGCGCCTCTGCCCGCTGCCGAGGCACAGCCGTCTTCGCCGCTGCAGGCCCGCGATGCGGCTGCGCCCGCCAACTACATCCCCTCCTCCTCGTCCGTGTCGCCCGAGCCGCACGCCGACGACTTTCCGCTCGGTTTCGCCCTGGCTCAGTTGCTCGGCATCTACATCCTGGCGCAGAACCGCCATGGCCTGGTCATCGTGGACATGCACGCCGCACACGAGCGCATCGTGTACGAGCGCCTGAAGGCCGCAGAGCCGGGGGACACCGCCGTGGCCGTGCAGCCCCTGCTCATCCCCGCCGCCTTCGCCGCCACCGACGCCGAGATCGGCGCCGCCCAAGATCACGCCGACACCTTGCGCTCGCTCGGCATCGAGCTCGACCAGGCCGGGCCGGGCAGCCTGGTGGTGCGCGCCACGCCCACCCTGCTGGCCCACGCCGACCCGATTCGACTGGCCAGGGGCGTGCTCGCCGATCTGGTCATGCAGGGCACCAGCGACCGTCTCCAAGAGCGGCGCAACGCCCTGCTCGCCAGCATGGCGTGTCATGGCGCCATTCGCGCGAACCGCCAGCTCACCCTCGCCGAGATGAACGCCCTGCTGCGCGACATGGAGCGCACCGAGCGCGCCGACCAATGCAACCACGGCCGCCCCACCTGGCGTCAGATCGGCCTGGCCGATCTCGACGCGCTGTTTCTGCGCGGACGATGAAGGCGCCGCCGCAAGCCGACCAGCCGGTACTATGCATCGCCGGGCCGACCGCCAGCGGCAAGACCGCAGCAGCCCTGCAGATCGCAGAGCAGGCCCGGCGCCAGGGCGAATCCGTCGAGCTGATCAGCATGGACTCGGCGCTGGTGTATCGCGGCATGAACATTGGCACGGCCAAGCCCAGTCTTGAGGAGCGCGCGCAGGTGCCGCACCATCTGCTCGACATCCTCGATCCCGCGCAGCCCTACAGCGCAGCGCAGTTCGCCGCCGATGCGCGCCGCCTGATCGACGACATCCGCCGCCGCGGCGCCCGGCCGGTGATCGTCGGCGGCACCATGCTTTACCTCAAGGCGCTGCAATCCGGCCTGGCAGAACTGCCCCAGGCCGACCCCACTGTGCGCGCCGAGATCGACGCCGAGGCGGCGCGGCTCGGTTGGCCCGCGCTGCATGTCCGCCTGGCCGAGGTCGATCCCGTCACCGCCGCAAGGCTCGCGCCCCATGATGCCCAGCGCATCCAGCGCGCGCTGGAAGTGTGGCGACTCAGCGGCAAGCCCCTCTCCGCCCATTTCGCCGACGGCCCGTCTGCGCAGCCGCCGCAAGCCCCATCGGGCGGCCCGCCCCTGCGCCTGCTGTCGCTCGAACCCTCGGACCGCGGCGTGCTGCATGAGCGCATCGCGCGGCGTTTCGATCAGATGCTGGCCGCGGGCTTTCTCGACGAAGTGCAAAGCCTGCGTCAGCGCGGCGACCTCAGCCCCGCCCTGCCCTCGATCCGTGCCGTGGGCTATCGCCAGGCCTGGCAATTTCTCGACGGCTCCATCGACGCCGCGCAGTTCCGCGATCAGGCCATCGCCGCCACCCGCCAGCTCGCCAAGCGCCAGATCACCTGGCTGCGCTCCATGCCCCAGCGCGAGATTCACGACTGCCTCAAGCCCCTGCAGATTCAAGTTTTCTGACGCGGCGCCGTTAATGGGACTGTAAAGCCCATTTGACCCCGCCCGTTCGTGACTCCGTTCCAACCACCCCAACAGTCCGCCCAGGAAGCCCACCCGGCCGTCTCGCCTGAAGACGCGCATCCGCTGTCCGGCTTCGGGCTTGTCTTCCAGCTCAGCCAGCGCTCGGGGCAACTGCAGTTCACCCAGGCCAGCGAGTCGGCACAAATGGTCTGCGGGCTGAGCGCGCAGGCGCTGCTGAAATCGAGCAGCGCCTTTGTCGGGCGGCTGCATGCGGCCGATCAGCCCGATTTTCAGGCCTCGCTGCAAGCCAGCGCCCTGCATCTCGAGCCGTGGAACTGGGAAGGCCGCATCCTCACCGAAGGTGAGATCAAGTGGATCAATATTCGCGCCGCGGTGAAGCGCCTGGATGCGGGTCATGTGCAGTGGAACGGCATCATGATCAACATCAGCCATGCGCGCCGCCGCGAATCCGACCTGCGCGACATGGCCGCCCACATGGAGCGCGCCCGTGAGCAGGAGCGCGCCCGCCTCGCCCGTGACCTGCACGACGAACTCGGGCAACTGCTGACCGCGCTGAAAATGGACATCAGCCTGCTGCGACGGCGCCTCGGCCCCGACGACGCCCAGCTCAACAGCATGAGCAGCCTGGTGGACGCAGCCACGGCTGCCGGCCGCCGCGTGGCGGCGCAACTGCGCCCTGCCGTGCTCGATCTCGGGCTGACCGAAGGCCTGCTCTGGCTCGCCGAAGAATTCACCAAGCGCTACGACATACCCGTGACGCATCAGATCGAGGCCGTCGGCGAACTCGACGACCTCACGGCCATGCAGATTTTTCGCATCGCCCAGGAAGCCTTCACCAACATCGCCCGCCACGCGCAGGCCAAATCGGTACGGCTGACCGTGAGCCGCACGCCCGGTCTGATCGCGCTGGACATCGCCGACGACGGCCTCGGCTTCACGCCGCAGACGCAAAGCAGCGTTCCGTCCTTCGGCCTGCGCGGCATGCGCGAGCGCGCCCACCTGCTCGGCGGCACGCTCGACTGCGCCAGTCTGCCCAACCACGGCACCACCCTGCGTCTGCGCGTTCCCTGCGCCGAGCAGCATGAAGACGATATGCCCGACGCTGCCGCAAGCCGGGCCTTGTCCTGATCCGAGCATGGACGCGGCGCGCATCCTCATCGTCGACGACCACGCCCTCGTGGGTGCGGGGCTGGCGCGCATGCTCGAAGCCGAGGGCTTGCAGCCGCACTGGTGCGGCGACGCCGCTTCGGCGCTCGACGCCCTGCGTCAATCTTCGTGGCACGCGGTGCTGCTCGATGTCTCCATGCCGGGCAATGATGGCCTGGACCTGCTCAAGCGCATCAAGACCACCCACGCACAGCTTCCCGTGCTGATGCTGAGCATGCACGGCGAGCACCTGTTCGCGCTACGGGCTCTGCGAGGCGGCGCTGCGGGCTACCTCACCAAAGACAGCGCCCCGGACATTCTGGTCGATGCCATTCGCACCGTAACCCAGGGCAAGCGCTATCTCACCCCGCCAGTCGCCGAGCAACTGGCCCATCACTTTCAGGATGGCGCCGCGTCCGACGCCTCGGCACACGAGGCGCTGAGCGACCGCGAGCTGCAAGTGCTGCGGCGCATCGGCGCAGGGCGCACTGTGGGCGAAGTCGCGCAGGAGCTGCACCTGAGCGTCAAGACCATCAGCGCGCACAAGACCCGTCTGATGCAGAAGATGGGCCTCACCCGCGACGCCGAACTGGTGCGCTACGTCCTCGACCATGACTTGCTGTGAGACATGTTTCAGGCGTCAGCATTTTCCGACAACGAACTGCGGCTTCGTCTGAGTCGTCGCCACGCCGCTGACCGATGGTCGCAAGCCGGTCGCTCTTCAACAATGCCAGCACCTTTCTCCCAATCTTCGAGAGCAGATTCATGCAACTGATGGTGGTCGACGATTCCTCGCTGGTGCGCGAGCGCCTGGCAAACCTGCTCTGTGGCATCGCGGGCGTACAAGCCGTGCTGCAAGCCGACAGCGGCAAGCAGGCACTGGATCTCCTGCGTGACGACACCTCGGGTGCGGTGCGCTTCATCGTGCTCGACATCGAGATGCCCGGCGAGAACGGGCTGCAGTTGCTCCAGCGCATCAAGTCCAGTCGGCGCGACATCTGCATCGCGATGTTCACCCAGCACGCCAACTCGCAGCATCGCGCGCGCAGCCTCGACGGCGGCGCCGATTTCTTCTTCGACAAGAGCTCCGACATCGATCGGCTCGAAACCATCGTGCGCCAGCTGGCCGCGCAGCCTCACTGAACCCACCCTGACTCCGCACTGGACCTCGCCATGACCCAAGCCGCGATCGAACCCCAAACCCCTCAGCAAACCGACGCCGCTCAGCAGATCGACAGTCTGTGCGCCCAGGCGCTCCCGGTGCTCGGCCAGCAGATCGACGCCGGACGCGCGCAGATGGAAACGGCCATCCTGGCGCTGAGCCAGCGCTTCTCCAGTCTGCACAGCCGCCTGGAGAACGCCGTCAAGGCCTCGCAGCAGGCGGCTGCCGGCATGGACGGCGGCGAAGGCGTGGTGGCCGTGTTCCAGCGCAGCGAGGGCGAACTCGGCGCGGTGCTCGAGCAGTTGCGCGCGGCGCTGGACAAGCGTGCGGCCATGGTCGGCGAAGTGCTGGGCATGTCGCGCTACACCGATGCGCTGGAGAAGATGGCCGCCGAGGTGGCCTCACTCGCCGCCAAGACCAATCTGCTCGCCCTCAACGCGGCCATCGAAGCCGCCCGTGCGGGTGAGAACGGTCGCGGCTTTGCCGTCGTAGCCGACGAGGTGCGCAAGCTCTCGGCGCAATCGCGCGATACCGGCCGCAAGATGGGCGAGCAGGTGAAGATCATCACCGGCGCAATTCAAACCTTGACGCGCTCGGCCGAGCAATCGCAGAACGAGGAACAGCAGTTCCTTACCCGCTCCGAATCATCCATCGATCAGGTGCTGGGTCGCTTGCGCGACGTGGCCACGGGGCTATCGGAATCTTCCGATCTGCTGCAGCGCGAGAGCGGCGGCATCCGGGAGGAGATCGGCGACGTGCTCGTCTCCCTGCAATTCCAGGACCGGGTCAGCCAGATTCTCACCCACACCCGCGACAGCCTCGACACTCTGGTGGTCGAACTGCAGGGCTATCGGTCCCGCCGCGCCGCCAACCCCGATGCCGCACTTGACGCGCCCGCGTTCATGCAACGCATCGCCAACGGCTACACCACGCAGGAACAGCGCCTCAATCACGATGGACAGACCACGGTCGTTGCCCAGGACGGCGGCGACATCACCTTTTTCTGAAACAGCCAAGTCTCAGCCTCTCGTTCAACTCCTTTTTTTGCACATAGCCATGGCCAAAACCATTCTCATCGTCGACGACTCCGCCTCGCTGCGCCAGGTGGTCAACATCGCCCTCGCCAGCGCGGGCTACGAGGTCATCGAAGCCTGCGACGGCGTGGACGCGCTGACCAAGCTCGACGGTCGCAAGATCCACCTCATCATCAGCGACGTGAACATGCCCAATATGGACGGCATCACCCTGGTCAAGGAGATCAAGCAGAAGCCCGACTACAAGTTCACGCCCATCATCATGCTCACCACCGAGAGCCAGGATGACATGAAGTCGAAGGGTCAGGCCGCCGGCGCCCGCGCCTGGGTGGTCAAGCCCTTCCAGCCCGCGCAGATGCTGGCCGCCGTATCCAAACTCATCGCGCCCTGATCGCGCCCAACGTCCGAGCAGGAGACCTCCGTGGACATCCTCGAACACCAAGCCGGCCCGGCTTGCAGCGTGGTGCTGCAGGGGGCGCTGGACATCTACGCCGCAGCCGACGTGCGCACCCGCCTGGCCGAGCTGATCGCCCGGCATCCGCTGGTCGAGCTGCAGTTGGCCGCCGTCGACGAGATCGACACCGCGGGCGTGCAAATCCTCCTGGCGGCCAAGCAGCAGGCCAGCAATCTGGAACACAGCCTCAAGCTCAGCGCCCACAGCCCGGCCGTCATCGACGCGCTCGAACTCTGCGGTCTGCTGGCCTATTTCGGCGATCCGGTGGTCGAGTTCGGCCACACCCCATCCCCCAAGGAGCACGCATGAGTTTCGAGCAACAGATGCAGCAGGCCATGCGTTCCTTCATCGTCGAGGCGCAGGAACTGCTCGAAGGCATGGAACACGGCCTGATGGAATTGGACCAGCCCCAGGGCGATCCGGCTGCGCAGGACGATGGCGAGCGCATCAATGCCCTGTTCCGCGCGGCCCACACCATCAAGGGCTCGGCCGGTCTGTTCGGCCTCGACGGCATCGTGCGCTTCACCCATCACCTCGAAAGCGTGCTCGACCAGATGCGCGCCGACAAGCTCGCCGCCAGCCCCGAGCTGGTGGCGCTGCTGCTGCAGGGACGCGACCATCTGGCGCAACTGATCGATCAGGTCGACAGCCAAGGCTCGTGCATCAGCGACACGCCGCAGGAACAGGCACTGGTCGCCCGACTGCAGGCCGCGCAGCAGGCCGAAGGGGGCGCGCTGGTGGTCGCCGCGGAGGCGGTCGTTCCCGCGGCACCGGCAGCCGACGGCGTGCCGCCCGTCACCGTCCTGGCGCATGGATCTGCCCTGACGGCGTCCTGGCATCTGTCGCTGCGCTTCGGGCCCGACAGCCTGCGCAACGGCATGGACCCGCTGGCCTTCATCCGCTATCTGCGCGGCCTGGGCGAGATCGTCGGGCTCGTGACCCTGACCGACGCCCTGCCCCCGCTGGACGTGATGGACGCCGAAACCAGCTACCTCGGCTTCGAGATCAACTTCAAGAGCGAGGCCAGCAAGGAAGACATTGCCGCGGTGTTCGAGTTCGTGCAGGAAGACAGCATCGTCCGCATCCTGCCCGCGCACAGCCGCATTGCCGATTATGTGGAACTGATCCGCACCCTGCCCGAAGACGACCTGCGACTCGGAGACATCCTGGTGCAGATCGGCACGCTCACGCAGAAGGAACTCGCCGACGCGCTGAGCACCCAGCAGGACGCCCAGGCGACGGGCTCCCCGGCCGCGCCGCTGGGCGAGATCCTGGTTCGCGAAGGCGCGACGCATCAGCCCATCGTGCAGGCTGCGCTCGACAAGCAAAAACAGGTCAAGGACAAACGCAGCCGCGACAGCCAGATGCTGCGCGTGGCCGCCGACAAGCTCGATGCCCTGATCAACCTCGTGGGCGAACTGGTCATCGCCAGTGCAGGCAACGCGCTGCATGCTCAAAATGCGACGCAGACCGAGGCGGCCGCGCAGGTCACCCGTCTGGTCGAGGACATCCGCGAACGCGCGCTGAAGCTGCGCATGGTCGAAATCGGTGAAACCTTTGCCCGCTTCCAGCGCGTGGTACGCGACGTGTCGCGCGAGCTCGGCAAAGACATCGCCCTGGTCATCGAGGGCGCTGACACCGAGATGGACAAGACCCTGGTGGAGCGCATCGCCGATCCGCTGATGCATCTGGTGCGCAATTCCATGGACCACGGCATCGAGTCCCCCGACATTCGCGTCGCTCGCGGCAAACCGGCTCAGGGCACGCTCAAGCTCGCCGCCCGGCACGACTCGGGCAGCATTCTCATCACCGTGGCGGATGACGGCGGCGGCCTGAACCGCGAGCGCATCCTGGCCAAAGCCATCGAGCGCGGCCTGGTCACGCCCGAAAGCGCCGCCGCGCTGCCCGACGCCGAGGTCTGGACCCTGATTTTCGAGCCCGGCTTCTCCACGGCCGATGCCATCACCGACCTTTCAGGACGCGGCGTGGGCATGGACGTGGTCAAACGCAATATCGAAGCCATTCGCGGCAGCATCGACATCCAGAGCAGCGCGGGCGCAGGCACGCAGATGCACCTGCGTCTGCCCCTGACGCTGGCCATCATCGACGGCTTCCTGGTGCAGGCCGCAGAGCGCACCTTCGTGCTCCCGCTCGACGCCGTGATCGAGTGCATGGAATTTCAGCCCGGGCAGCCGCAGCAGGGCTACATCAACCTGCGCGGCGAGGTGCTGCCGTTGCTGCATCTCTCTCAGGCGCTGGGTTTGCCGACTTCGGGCGACGAAGCCGGAAATACCCGCCGCAACGTCGTGGTGGCGCAGATCGGCGGCCAGCGTGCAGGCATCGTCGTCGATGCGCTGCTCGGTGAATACCAGACCGTCATCAAGCCCCTGGGAGCCCTGTTCGCGCATCTGCAGGGCATCAGCGGCTCCACCATTCTGGGCAACGGCGAAGTGGCGCTCATTCTCGATGCCGCCACCCTCATCGGTCGCGCCAGCCGCACCGCACAAGGTCGCTCGGCTCCCGCGCTGACCCATTGACCGCCCCTCACTTCGAGAAACTCCCCATGTTCAACAACCTCCGCATCGGCAAGCGCCTCGGCCTCGCATTTGGCCTGCTGATCGTGCTTCTTCTTGCCAACGCCGGTTTCGGCCTCTACGAAGCCTCGCGCATGCACGATCACATGACGACCGTGGTGCAGAACCGGCTGGCCAAGGAGCGCGCCGTCGTCACCATCGCCACCAGCAACCAGAACACCTCCCGGGTCGTGCTGCGCAGCCTGCTCTCGCAGAAGTTCGGCGATGCTGACAAGGCCACGCTCGCCGAGCAGCGCGCAAACACAGACAACGCCTTCAAGACCCTAGCCTCCCTGCACCCCACACCCCAGCTCCAGAGCCGCCTCGACGCGCTGCGTGCCAGCATCATCCACGGCCGGGAGGCGCAGCAGGCAGCCATCGCGGCCATGGAGCAAAACAACTTCGGCACCGCCGCGGCCGACTATCTCAAGTCAGGCCTCGTCGCCTCGCGGCAGGTCCGCAAGGAAACCGCCGCCATCGAGCAGATGCTGCACGAGCAGACCGACGCACTTTATGCCCAGAGTGTGGCCGACTATGCCAAGGCCCGAAACGCCAGTCTGGCCCTGGCCTCCATCGCTTTGTTGCTCGCGGTCGCAGCCGCGCTGCTCATCACCCGCTCCATCACCCGCCCCTTGAGCGAAGCCGTGCACGTGGCGCAGCGGGTGGCCGAAGGCGATCTGTCGGTGCGAGTAGTGTCCGTATCCAAGGATGAGACCGGTCAGCTGCTCGCCGCCATGGGGCAGATGGTGGCGCAGCTCACCTCGGTCATCGGTTCGGTGCGTTCATCGGCCGAGCAACTGCTCTCGGCCTCCACCCAGGTCTCGGCCACGTCGCAGAGCCTGTCGCAGTCGTCTTCGGAGCAGGCGGCTTCGGTGGAGGAAACTTCGGCCACGCTGGAGCAGGCCACGGCGTCGATCCGCCAGAACGCGGACAACGCGCGCTTGACGGATGCGATGGCGCAGCAGGCGGCCTCGCAAGCCTCCGAAGGCGGGGCCGCGGTGCAGGGCACGGTCTCGGCGATGCAGAGTATTGCCGAGCGCATCTCGATCATCGATGACATCGCGTATCAGACGAACATGCTGGCGCTG
>NZ_LIPV01000007.1 GCF_001418255.1 Thiomonas bhubaneswarensis | reverse complement strand
TGGCCACGCTCGAATGGGTGGCATGGTTCAACCACCACCGGCTGCTCGAGCCCATCGGCTACATCCTGCCAGCCGAGGCCGAGGCCAACTACTGGCGAGGCCAAGACCAGACCGTGCCCGCCATCACGGCTGCCCACGCGACAGCGCAACAGGAGGATTGAGCCATGGAACATGGCCCAACCAGGGGGCGCCTCCGGCGGCCCCTGCGGGGGGGCTGAATGAGAGAGAATCTGAAAACCAACCATCCGCTTGACTGTCAGGCCAACACGGCCCGACTCAAGCCAACAAGCCTCCTCGAAACCCGGTGCGGTTCAGTCAAGAAAACTTGGGGCGGCCCTGCGTTTTCTTGAGAGAATGTCGTCATTCGTTGGCAAATGGGTCATGGAACCAAGAGCTTGCTGATTGGGCCATGGTAAGAGAGTATTGATTTCAAGATGTCTTCCCCTGCGCGTATCCTGATGGTGGTGGATGGTCGCTACCCGGCCACCGGCGGCGCCGAAATGCAAGCTCGGCTGCTGAGCCGTTCGTTTGCTGCGGCGGGGCATCATGTGCGCGTGCTCGTGCCCCGCCTCGATCGCTCGTTGCCCACAGTCGATGACGTTGACGGGGTGCCCGTAGTTCGTCTGGGCTATCCGCGCATCAAGGGTGCAGGCGCTATCCTGCTCAACCTTCGCTTCGCTTTCTGGTTGCTGCGCCATCAGGGCGAATTCGACGCCGTCCACATCCACATGATGCATAACCTCGCTGGCGCCGCGGGTTGGATCAAACGCTGGCTGAAACCGACCGTGATCGTCAAGGTCTCCGGTGCGGCAGAGTTTCAGGGAGGTATCCTGGATCCCTCTCTGAGCGGCAATCTCGTACACCGAGTCTTGCGTGGAGGTGCTCAGCGTCTCGACGGCTATCAGTGCATCAGCCAAAGAACCGCCCAGATCATGGAGCAAGCGGGTTTTGAGAAGAGCCGCCTGTATTTATTGCCTAACGCCGTCGATCTGGCCCGATTTGCTCCACCGCCATCGAGAGATCAGTCCACATTGCGCGCCGTCTTCGTTGGGCGCCATGTTCCGGTGAAGGGCCTGAATGTGCTGCTGGCGGCCTGGGCTAAGGCAGCGCTGCCCGCTGGCGCACAATTGACCGTGGCCGGCGACGGCCCAGAGAGGAACCGATTGGTGGCGCTGGCGAATCAACTGGGTATTGCCCAAAGCGTGGCTTTCCCCGGGCTGGTGCATGACGTGCCGACACTGCTGCGCGCCCACAATCTGTATGTCCAGGCCTCGCACCAGGAGGGATTGCCCAATGCGGTGCTGGAGGCCATGGCCAATGGTTTGCCCACAATCGCCACGCGCATCAGTGGGCACGAGGACGTCGTTACCGATGGCGTCACGGGCCTGCTGGTTCCGGCCAATCAGGTCGATGCGCTTGAGCAGGCTTTGTCAAAACTCGCAGGCGAGCCCGATGCCAGACAGACCATGGGGGCTGCTGCGAGGCATTTTGTCGAACAGAAATATTCCACGGAGTCCGTCATGGAGTCGCTTCTCGCGGTTTACCGTCGAGATAGTGCTTCGATTCCTCAGCATCCGGGCCTGAATATCCATGCAAGTCAGTAAACAAGCCGTGATTGCCACTAAATCGGAGAAACGAGGCGTTCTGGCTCGTTTGTTTCAGCACACATCGAATTATTCGATTGGCAGTGTGCTCGTGATGCTGGCTAGCATCATTTCTTTTCCGATTCTGACGCGTATTTTCACGGTGGCCGAATACGGCACCATGGCCCTGGTGACTTCGACGATTCTGTTTCTGGTCGGCGTGGGCAAGTTGGGTTTGCAGCATTCCGTCGTGCGTTATTACAGTGAAGTCGAGGCGGGAACGCGGTCGAACACGATCAAACAATTTTTTTCGACCGTTCTGTTCGGAATGATTGCGGTGGGACTGGTCGTAACCCTGCTGAGTATCGTAGGTGTGTACTTAACGCCCACTGCATGGCTGGCCAATGAGCAAACAAAATATCTCATTGTCTTGGCGTCGCCGCTCATATTCATTCGGGTTGTGGATAGTGCCATGTATAATCTTTTGCGGGCACAGCAAAAGAGTGGCATTTACAGCGCCTATTTTACAGTCAGAAAATACCTGGGTCTTGCACTCATTTTTTTCGTGCTGTTTTACGTCTCGCGCACGCTTGAAGGATTCTTTCTGTCGTCCATGGCGGGCGAGCTGATCGCCGTATCGGTGATCATTTTTTATTACGCTCGCCAGCGCGTCTTTGCAGTTGGCGAATTCAGCAAGCCGCTGTTCATATCCATGCTTGTTTTTGGCTTGCCGCTGCTGGCGAGCGAGCTTTCCATGCTTCTTTTGAACATGAGTGGACGCTATATCATCAACTACAAGCTGGGGCCGGAACCTCTGGGTGCGTTTTCGGCGGCCTTCAATTTCAGTGATTATTTGCAAGGAGTACTTACGGCATCTTTTGCTCAGGCTGTCGTGCCGATGTATTTCAGAATGTGGGAGCAGCAGGGCCGTGAAAAAACTGTGGCCTTCATTCAACAGGCTCTCAAATACTACATTGCGCTCGCGTTGCCTGTCTTGGGAGGCATGGCTGCCGTGGGGCCCGAGCTGCTCAGGTTGCTGGCGTCATCCAAATATGAAGTCAGCGCTTCGCTGATTGTTTTCATCGTTGCCGGCATGCTGATTTCCGGCGGTACGCCGATTTTCAGCGCGGGCATCTACATCAACAAGCTGACCAAGGTTGTGATGTATTCGGTTTTGACCGCAGCAGCCGTTAACATTGGTCTGACACTCGTTCTGGTCGGGCCATACGGTATCGAAGGCGCGGCCTTTGCGGCGCTTGTGAGCTATCTGGTTTATACCGTACTGGCGGCGTATTATGGCCGTAAGGTTGTCAAGATCACCATCCCATGGGTAGATTTGACGAAGTTCGGAATCTTTACATTGATCATGTATGCAGTGGTGATCAGGGTGAGCCCTGCCGACCTTGTAGTGAGGATTTTCTCGCAGATGGCAGTAGGAGCCTTGATTTACGGTATTTTGATTTCGATTTTCGATAAGGAAATTCGAGGTCTGTTGCAGAAGGGCCTTGCCAAGCTGCGAGGAGCCGACTGAGCCCGCGTGGCGGCAGTGAGGTTGAATACAATCGGGCTCCTTTGATTCTGAGTTGGTGACTTGCTCCCTTTCGGCACCTTCTATGAATGGTGCGCGGGCTGAGCGGCGTTCCTTTTCGACCTCATCCTGCTTGGGGGCTCCTTTGCGTCGGCGCGCCGAGTGCAGCCCAATCGATCTTTTGCTCCCGTATGCCGTTTGCACTATCTGTGGCGCCCATGCTCGATTGGACGGATCGACATTGCCGCTTCTTTCACCGTCTGATCACACAAGAGACCCTTCTCTACACCGAAATGGTGACGACGGGGGCCTTGCTCTTCGGCGATGTGCCGCGCCACCTCGATTTCGACGCTCAGGAACATCCCGTTGCGCTTCAGTTAGGCGGGAGTGAGCCCGCCGACCTGGCTAGGTGCGCCAGGCTGGCGCTGGAATGGGGCTACGACGAGGTCAATCTGAATTGCGGATGCCCGAGTCCGCGCGTGCAGCGCGGTGCTTTCGGTGCCTGTCTGATGGCCGAGCCGACCCTGGTGCGGGATGCCGTGGCGGCCATGCGGGATGTGGTGTCGGGCGCCATCCCCATCACCGTGAAACACCGTATCGGCATAGACCACGAGGATAGTTACGGCTTCGTGCGCGATTTCGTCGGAACCGTGGCCGAAGGCGGCTGCAGAACTTTCATCGTTCATGCACGCGCGGCGTGGTTGGACGGCCTGAGTCCGAAGGAGAACCGGGATGTTCCGCCGTTGCGACCTGAGTTCGTCTCGCAGCTTCGGGCCGACTTTCCCGAACTGTCGTTCGTCTTGAACGGCGGCATCAAGACCGATGAGCAACTGCGAGAGTGGTTACCTCGGGTGGACGGCGTCATGGTGGGGCGCACCGCCTATCAAGACCCCTGGAGCATGGCGCACTGGGATCGTGATTATCTGGGGCAGTCACAGCGCGCCCTGCCTGAGCGCGAAGCCGTCGAAGACAGCATGGCCCGTTATATCGCCGAGTGGAAGGGCAAGGGTCTGCACCCGCAGGCCATCACCCGGCACATGCTCAATCTGTGGAAGGGACAGCCCGGAGGGCGCCGATGGCGGCAGGTCTTGAGCGATGCCAGGCTGCTGGCAAGCCTCTCGGTCGCTGAGTTGTTTGCCACCGCGCGTCGGGCTCGGCTTTCGGCCGAAATCGACGAGCACGCCTCCGAAGATCAGCCGCTGACGACATCGGCCTGCGTCTGAGCAGCAGGCGGCGACGAAGCCTGAGCTGGGCCGTACGCCGCTGCAATCACCTGTTCGGCAGCGCGATCAAACGCTAGCGCGTCGATGCCTTGCAAACGGACCACGGGTGCCGCAGGAAAATGTTCGAAGTTGTTGGACATCGACCTGAGATAGCTCGGGTCGTAGTGGTGCCGCAGGATGTCGGTTGTGAATGTGGCGAGATCGCCCTGATCGATCTGCTCCTGCCAGCGCGATATCGTCTCTGCACCTCGCAAGGCGCGCAGACTGGCCAGACGTTCGAGCAATAAGGGCGGGTCGAGGGAAAGCCTGGCGTAATCGGCCAGCAGCAACTCGACTCGCAGGGGCGTGTCGAGTTCCAGATGAATGCACCTTCCCTGGCGCATCCGCGTCATCAGCACATCGGGGACATGGAGCGAGCCGATTTTCTTGCTTTCCGCTTCCACAAACACCGGACGCCGAGGGTCGAAGCTGCTCAGCGCAGCCCAGATACCGGTTTCGAACAGCTTCTGCGACGGTTGTGTCTGGCCAGGCTCCAGCCCGAGTACCGAGCCTCGGTGCCGAGCCAGCGCTTCGAGATCGAGTACCTGCTCACCCGCGGCCTGCAAGGCCTGCAGCAAGCGGCTCTTGCCGCTGCCCGTTCGACCGCAGATGACGTGAAATGGCAATTGCCCGGGAAGTCGCTCCAGATCGGCGCGAAGGTCTCTGCGCAAAGCGCGATAACCGCCTTGCACCAGGACCACCGAAAAGCCGATGCGCGCCAGAATGTGGGCCATCGCGCCCGAGCGGTTGCCGCCTCGCCAGCAATAGATGAGCGGCGCCCACGACTTCGGCAAGTCTTGCGCATGTGCTTCGATGTGGTTGGCGATGTTGCGCGCAATCAGCGCCGCGCCGCGCTTGTTGGCCATGAAGGGATCGACCTGGGTGTACAACGTGCCAACCTCGGCACGTTCGGCGTCGTCGAGGACGGGCCAGCTCAGAGCGCCGGGCATGTGATCGAGTGCGAACTCCGATGGGCTGCGGACATCGATCACGGCGCTGAAGGTGGACAGCTTCTGCAGCGCCTCGGCAGCGTCGATGACGCGAGGGTTCATGGCGCGCGCTTCTCGGCAGACCGAGCAAGAAGAGGTTTGAGATGGGGCCAGACCGTATCGAGCATGGTGGGTTGCGCTTGCGCGGTGGGGTGGATGTTGTCGGACTGAAACCAGTCAGGGTGCGAGACGACGCCCGACAACAAGAACGGCACGAGTGCCGCATGCGTCGATAGTGCAACGGCGGGAAAGAGGGCCGCGAAACGCTCGGTGTAGGCCGCGCCGTAGTTGGGCGGGATCTGCATGCCGATCAACAGAACCGCTGCGCCAGCCTTCTTGCAGAGGGTGACCATCTTGGTGAGGTTGTTCTTGGTCTGCTGCAGCGACAGCCCGCGCAGGGCGTCGTTGCCGCCCAGTTCGATGATCACCACGGCCGGCTTGTCGCGCGCCAGAAGCGCGGGCAGGCGCGCGAGGCCGCCTGCCGTCGTGTCGCCGCTGACGCTGGCGTTGATCACGTTCCAGCGCGGCCGACCTGCGTCAAGCCGCTGGCGCAACAGGTCTACCCAGCCTTTGCCCGTTTCAAGGCCATAACCTGCGGACAGGCTGTCTCCGACCACCAGCAGGGCAGGGCGGCCGGGGGACGCCGCCTGCGCATAAGCGGCGAAACCCAGGCAGGCGGCCAGCGCCAAGACCTTGCGCCGCGACAACGAGAGCGGGCTTCCTACAATCGGCTGCATTCCATCTTTCCTACAAGGCTTCCATGACGGTCGATGTGATTGTCGCGCAAGATCTGGGCAAGACCGTTGATGATGTCGGCGACGCTCTGACCATTCTGCATTCGGTACAACTGCGGGTTCCTGCTGGGCAAAGTGTGGCCATCACGGGCGCCTCGGGCTCGGGCAAGTCCACGCTCCTGGCTCTGCTCGCCGGCATGGACCGGCCCAGCACCGGACAGGTGAGGATCGATGGCGTCGATCTCGACAGTCTCGACGAAAACGGCCGGGCCGACCTGCGTGCGCAGAAGATCGGCTTTGTGTTCCAGAATTTTCAGCTCATCGACCACTACACCGCGCTGGAGAACGTGGTGCTGCCCCTGGAGATTGCCGGACGTTCGCAGGGCGCAGTGGACGCGGCAACGGCTCTGCTGCATGCGGTCGGACTGGGGCAGCGCATGCATCATCGGCCGACCTTGCTCTCGGGTGGGGAGCAGCAGCGCGTGGCCCTGGCCCGTGCTTTCGTCGGTCGGCCCAAGCTGGTTCTTGCCGATGAGCCGACGGGCAACCTCGATGCCGTGACGGGCCAGCGCATTATGGATCTGATGTTTAGCCTGCGTGCTGAAGCCGGGGCAACGCTGGTGCTGGTCACGCACGACCCGGCTCTGGCCGCGCGCTGTGATCGGGTCTGTCTGCTGCAGGCGGGGCATCTAATCGAACAACCACAGGCGGTGCTGGCATGAAGCCGCTCTATGGTTTTCATGCCGTCGGCGCGCGGCTGCGCGCGGCGCCCGGATCGGTGCACGCGGTGTACGTCGATGCCAGCCGCCGCGATGCGCGCATGCAGCAGTTTCTGCGCAAGGTCGAGGCGTCGGGCGTGACGCTCAAGACCCTCAGCGCCGAGCGTCTGGACGCCCTGGCCGGCACCGATCGTCATCAGGGCGTGGTGGCGCAGGTGGATGACCTGCCGAGCAAGCACGATATGCACGCCGTGCTCGATGCGGTGCAAGGGCCGCCGCTGGTTCTGGCGCTCGACGGCGTGACCGATCCGCACAACCTCGGCGCCATGCTGCGCACCGCCGATGCGGCTGGCGTGCACCTCGTCATCGCGCCCAAGGACCGTGCGGTTGGGATCAATCCCACGGTGGCACGGGTCGCCAGCGGCGCGGCCGAAACCGTGCCTTACCTGATGGTGACCAACCTGGTTCGAAGCCTGGGTGAGTTGCAGGATCGTGGCCTGTGGGTCATGGGTACCGACGAAACGGGCACCGATGAAGTGTTTGCCGCCAACTGGAAGCAGCCGGCGGTGCTCGTGATGGGGGCCGAAGGCTCGGGCATGCGGCGCCTGGTGCGAGAGACCTGCGATCAATTGCTGCAGATTCCCATGCTGGGCGCGGTCGAGAGCCTCAATGTTTCGGTCGCTGCCGGCGTTTGCCTTTACGAGGCCGTGCGCCAGCGACGTCTTTGAAGGGCAACCTCGGTCAGCGCCCTTCGCCTGCGCGCTCCAGCCTGTGGTGCATGCGCTGCAAGCCCAGCCAGACGAGCAGCGCGATGACGGGAATGGACACACCCTCGGCCAGTTTGGGCTTGATATGCAGCCACGGTTCGGCGGCTTCGAACAGATGGCCCACCAGCGAGGCCATGTAATACGTGATGGCCGCAACGGACAGGCCCTCTACCGTCTGTTGCAGCCGAAGCTGCAGATACTGCCTGCGGTTCATCGAAGCGAGTAGGCCGCGATTCTGCTGCTGCATGGCCACTTCCACGCGCGTTCTTAGCAGGTTGCTGCAACGCGACACCCGCTCGGACAAGGCTTGTTGCCGCCGCGCCGCCCAGGCGCAGGTCTGCATCGCCGGGGCCAGACGGCGTTCGAGGAACTGCCCGATGGTCTGCAGGCCGAAAATCTGCTTTTCGTGCAACTCCCCGACGCGACGGTTGACCAGGTCGTAGTAGGCGTTCGCCGCAGTGAACCGTCCATGTGAGGCGGCATAAAGGCCTTCCACGCTCGACGCCAGTTGGGTCAGTCGGTCGAGGGTGCGGTGATCGCGCTGCGGGTCGGCGTCGTCGTTGCGGCCGATCGCGTCCATGATGCTCACCAGATCCTGTTCGTACTGATTGAGTTGAGGCGTGAGCTGCCGTGCCACCGGCAGGGTCAACAAGGACAGCATGCGATAGGTCTCGATTTCGAGCAGGCGCTGCACCAGACGCCCGCGGCGGCGCTCGGACATGGATTTGCTCAGCACGATGAACCGGGTGAAGCCATCCGGGGCCATGCGCAGATCGGTGAACACCTGGGCGTTGCCGTCGGCCACATCCGATCCGACCAGGGCATCGATGTCCAGTACCGCCGAGAAATCAGGAACCGCGTCGCAGGCGATTTCGCCTTCGGGCATGACGGCAACATGATTCGCACAGAGTCTCTGCCCCGGAATCCGCGCGCGCCACTCGGCGGAAATGCGGTCGCACGCGCAGCGATCAAACATCGGATCTTCCGCGCCGAGCTGTTCATGGGTGATGAAGGTGTAGCTGACGAACTCACCGTGGCGCTCCCACCTCAAGCGCACCGGCCCGATCTGTTCGGTGTGGAACATGCTTGCGGGCGAAGGTTGTGGCAGGTGCAGATTGCCGAGCAGCTCGCACAGGTGTTCGAAAGCCAGCTGCGACTCGGCCGGATCGACCAGCATGACCAGATGACTGACCTGCGCAGGTGCGCCAACCCGTTCGAAGGGGCGGGCATGGATCTCATTGTGAAGCTGCTGACGCAGAGGATGTTCGAGCATGAAGGGAGAAGATTGGGGTTGATTCGAGCAGCGGCGCGATGGCCGAGATGTCGCGAAGCTGCTATGATGTTCAGGTTTTGTGCAGCGCAGAATGTCTTCGCCTCGTTTTGCAGCCTTGAGTCGTGAGACGTGGCTGTCGTGGCGTAGGTCAGCGCAGGCACGAAACACGTTCGATGGTACCGAAGTCGTGCGCGGCGATGCGTGCGAAGGTGCCAACTCGCAAACCGGCTCAACCAGGTGTTGGCCGCCGTCAAGTTGCTCAAGGCGACTTGGCGACGTGCTGATCGGGGCCGGATTTCAGACCCAACTTGGATTGGAAACAACATGTCAGTATCGATGCGTCAAATGCTGGAAGCCGGGGTGCACTTCGGTCACCAAACCCGCTTCTGGAACCCCAAGATGGCCCCGTTCATTTACGGCCATCGCAACAAGATCCACATCGTCAACCTCGAAAAGACGTTGCCGATGTACCTGGATGCCCTCAAGTTCGCGCGCCAGCTCGCTGCGCGCCGTGGCACCATTCTGTTCGTCGGCACCAAGCGCCAGGCCGGCGAAATCGTGCGCGAACAGGCCGAGCGTTGCGGCATGCCTTATGTCGACCAGCGCTGGCTCGGCGGCATGCTGACCAACTTCAAGACGGTCAAGACTTCGATCAAGAAGCTCAAGGACATGCAGGCCCAGGCTGCCGAAGGCGTGCTCGAGCAGATGAGCAAAAAAGAAGCGCTGACCTTCCAGCGTGAAATGGAAAAGCTGGAAAAGTCCATCGGCGGCATCCAAGACATGGCGGCTCTGCCCGATGCGCTTTTTGTCATCGACGTGGGCTACCACAAGATCGCCATTTCCGAAGCGAAGACTCTGGGCATTCCGGTGATCGGCGTGGTCGACACCAACCACTCTCCGGTCGGCGTGACCCATGTCATTCCGGGCAATGACGACTCCGCCAAGGCCGTGACCTTGTACGCGCAAGGCATGGCCGATGCGATTCTGGAAGGTAAGAACGATGCGGTCAATGAGGTCGTTCAAGCCGTCGCCGAAGGCGAGGAAGAGTTCGTCGAGGTCCAGGAAGACTCCCCCGCCGCCTGAGATCCTCAGAATGACCTTGCGGCAACGGCCCGATTCACTGGCCTGATTCCGACCCGGGGCTGCGATGAACAGCCCCTTTTTTTCAACCGTATTTCTCGTATTCGACTTCAAGGAGTTCAACGATGGCTGCGATTACCGCAAGCATGGTGGCAGAACTGCGTGCCAAGACCGACGCCCCGATGATGGAGTGCAAAAAAGCGCTCACCGAGGCTGATGGCCAGATGGATCGTGCCGAAGAGATTCTTCGCGTCAAGCTGGGCAGCAAGGCCAGCAAGGCGGCGTCGCGCGTGACCGCCGAAGGCATTGTGACGGCCTACATCAACGGCACCACCGGTGCCCTGATCGAACTGAACTGCGAAACCGATTTCGTCGCCAAGAATGACGACTTCCTCGCGTTCGGCAAAGCCCTCGCCGAGTTGATCGCCGCCCAGAACCCCGCCGACGTGGCCGCGCTGTCCGCGCTGACGCTCGACGGCGAAACCATCGAAGACCGCCGCAGCAAGCTGATCGGCAAGATCGGCGAGAATATGACCATTCGCCGCTTCAAGCGCTTTGCAGGCGACCACAAGCTGGTGAGCTACCTGCACGGGACGCGCATCGGCGTGATGGTCGAGTTCTCCGGTGACGATGTCGCGGCCAAGGACGTGGCCATGCACATCGCCGCGATGAAGCCGGTGGCGCTGTCGTCGTCGCAGGTGCCTGCCGACCTGATCGAGAAGGAGCGCTCCATCGCGACGCAGAAGGCGGCCGAATCGGGCAAGCCCGCTGAAATCATCGGCAAGATGGTTGAGGGTTCGGTGCAGAAGTACCTCAAGGAGGTCTCGCTGTTCGATCAACCGTTCGTCAAGAACGACAAGCAGACGGTCGAGCAGATGCTCAAGGGCGCCAACACCACCGTCCATGCTTTCACCATGTACGTGGTCGGCGAGGGCATCGAAAAAAAGTCGGAGAATTTTGCGGAGGAAGTGGCGGCGCAGATGGCTGCAGCCAAGCAAGGCTGAACGCCGTCGCGAGACTGACCGGGGCCGACCGGCACCCGGCAGCCTGACCGCGGGTTCAGCGTCCTTTCGTTGTTTTCTCCAAGTCCAGCCTTCGCCGCTTCTCTGCTCTCCCAGGAGTCATCATGTCCGGATACAAACGTGTGCTGCTCAAACTCTCGGGTGAGGCCCTCATGGGGGATGATGCCTACGGCATCAACCGCGCCACCATCGAGGCCATGGTGCAAGACATTGCCGAAGTGGTGAACTCCGGCGTGCAACTGGCCATGGTCATCGGCGGGGGCAATATCTTCCGGGGCGTGGCCGGTGGCGCCGTGGGCATGGACCGCGCGACGGCAGACTACATGGGCATGCTGGCCACGGTCATGAATTCGCTCGCCTTGGGCGACGCCATGAAGAACGCCGGTCTGAACCCGCGGGTGATGTCGGCCATTGCCATCGATCAGGTGGTCGAGTCCTACGTGCGGCCCAAGGCGCTGCAATACCTGGAAGAAGGCAAGTCGGTGATCTTCGCCGGCGGCACCGGCAATCCGTTTTTCACCACCGACACCGCCGCCGCGCTGCGTGCCGCCGAGATCGGCGCCGAAGTGATGCTCAAGGCTACCAAGGTCGATGGCATCTATACCGCCGACCCGGCGAAAGACCCGACTGCCGAACGCTATGCCCGCATCAGCTTCGATGACGCCATCGCCCAGCGCCTGCAGGTGATGGACGCGACCGCCTTCGCCCTTTGCCGCGAGCAGAAAATGCCCATCCGCGTGTTCAGCATCTTCAAGCCGGGAGCGCTGATGCGCGTGGTTCAGGGCGAAGACGAGGGCACCGACGTCTTCGTCTGAGTACCATCGCAGTCGTTGAGACCCGCGCCGCTTTCCGCGCAGCGGGTTTTGTTTTTTCCCGATCAGTTTGTGGAGTGCAACATGGGAATCGCAGAGATCAAGAAGACCACCGAAGAAAAAATGCACAAGTCGATCGAGTCGTTGAAGCTCGATCTGGCCAAGGTTCGCACCGGACGCGCACATACCGGCCTGCTCGACCATGTGATGGTGGACTACTACGGCACGATGATGGCGATCAATCAGGTGGCCAACATGAACCTGGTCGATGCCCGCACCATCAGCGTGCAGCCTTGGGAAAAGAAGATGGTGCAGGCGGTCGAGAAGGCCATCCGCGAGTCCGATCTGGGGCTCAATCCCCAGACCCAGGGCGACATCATTCGTGTGCCCATGCCTGCGTTGACCGAAGAGCGCCGTCGTGATCTGGTCAAGGTCATCAAGCAGGAGGGTGAAGGCGCCAAGGTGGCTGTACGCAATCTGCGCCGGGATGCGAACCAAAGCCTCAAGGATCTGGTCAAAGCCAAGGAAATCTCCGAAGACGACGAGCGCCGGGCGCAGGACGAAGTGCAGAAGATCACCGATCGCTGCATCGCCGATATCGACAAGCAGCTGGCGCAGAAGGAAGCGGAGATCATGGCTGTCTGAGATGACGCCATGACAAGAAGCATCGCTCACCGCTGCCAAACGTGAAGCTACTCACCTCGACGGCATGACCAAGAAACCCGCAGCCAAACGCGACCCCGCAACGCTGCCCCAACATGTGGCGGTGGTGATGGACGGTAACGGGCGCTGGGCACAGCGTCGTTTTCTGCCGCGGTCGTCCGGGCACAAGTTCGGCGTGGATGCGCTGAAGAAAATCGTTCGTCACTGCGCCGAGATCGGCGTGGCGCACCTCACGGTGTTTGCGTTTTCATCCGAGAATTGGACGCGTCCGGCCGAGGAAGTGCAGACCTTGATGGACCTGTTCGTCAAGGCGCTGCAAAAGGAGTCGCCGGAGCTGGCGCGTCAGGGCGTGCGCTTGCATGTGGTGGGCGATCTTTCGGCTTTTTCCGCCGAGATGCGAGCCTTGATCGACCAGGCCGAAGCCCTGACGGCCGAGAACCGCAAGCTCGTTCTCAATGTCGCGCTGAACTACGGCGGCCGGTGGGATATCTTGCAGGCGGCGCAAGCGGTATGGGCAACTCAGGATCAGCCCACCGCCGAGGCGCTGGCGCGGCACATGGCGCTGGCGCATTCCCCCGACCCCGATCTGCTGATTCGCACCGGCGGCGAGCATCGCATCAGCAATTTCCTGCTCTGGCAACTGGCCTACACCGAGCTGTATTTCACTGACGTGCTCTGGCCCGATTTTGGTCCCGACGCGTTCGATCTCGCCCTGGCCGACTATGCCAGCCGCCAGCGCCGCTTCGGTGGCGTTCCAGAGCCCAAATCGCCCGCGGCCGCATGAAGCGGCTGCGCCCAGCGTCATGTTGCGACAGCGCGTTCTGACCGCTCTGGTGTTGGTGGCGCTGCTGCTGCCGACCCTGTTTCTGCAAAGTCCGCTGCCCTTTGCGCTTCTTGCACTGATCTTCTGCGCGGTCGGCATGGGGGAGTGGGCGCGTCTGGCGGGGTTCCAAGGGCGCTTCTCGCTTTTGCTGTGGACGCTGGCCTGGGTGGTCTGCTCCGCCGTCCTGCTCTGGCTGATGCAAATGCGCGGGTGGCAGATCACTGCGCAATGGGGTGGCTTCTGGGCGGTGTGCAGTCTGGCCTGGCTGGTGTTGCTGGGTTCGAGTCTGCCGCTGGCGCGTGTGCCTGCCGTATTGCGCGCGCCCATCGTGCTTGCTTTGCTGGGTTTTGCGCTGTTGCAGGCTGCGTGGCTCGCGCTGGTGGCTTTGCGCGTCGAGGGCTCGGTGTTCATGCTGTCCTTGCTGGCCCTGGTCTGGGTCGCGGACATCGCGGCCTATTTTGGTGGCAGAGCCTGGGGGCATGCCAAGCTGGCACCAGCCATCAGCCCTGGCAAGACCCGCGCGGGGGCATGGACGGCGCTGGTCGCAACCCTTTGCTACGCCGCGCTCTGCGCAGGCCTGACTGCGATTCATCCCAATTACTTCTCGCAGTTGAGTGCGCGATTCGGTTGGGCTGGATCGGCGACTCTGGTCGTCGTCCTGCTGATCTTCGCGATTGCAGGCGACTTGTTCGAATCGCTGCTCAAACGCGCGGCGGGCGTGAAGGACAGCGGGCGGCTGTTGCCCGGACACGGCGGCGTGCTCGACCGGATTGACGCGCTCCTTCCCGTTCTGCCGCTTGCGCTCTTGCTGCTGGCCCTATGAAGGCGGTCACCGTTCTCGGATCGACCGGGTCGATCGGCACCAACACCCTGGCCGTGCTCGCTCTCCACCGCGAGCAGTTCCGCGTGTTTGCCTTGGCCGCGCACCGCAACGCTGACAAGCTGTTCGAACAGTGCGTCGAATTTCGCCCGACCTACGCGGTACTCGCCAGCGCGGATGCGGCCATGCGCCTGCAGCATCGCCTGCGCGCAGCGGGCTGCCCCACCGAGGTGCTGAGCGGCCCCAGGGCGCTGGACGACGTGGCTGCCGCGAACGAAGTGGATCTGGTCATGGCCGCCATCGTGGGCGCGGCGGGTCTGTCGGCCAGTCTTGCCGCGGCACGGGCCGGCAAACGCCTGCTGCTAGCGAACAAAGAGTCGCTGGTCGTGGCGGGCGACCTGTTGTTGCAGGCCCTGGCGCAAGGTGGTGGCGATCTTATCCCCATCGACAGCGAGCACAGCGCGATTCAGCAGAGCCTGCCCGACGATCGCCGCCACTGGCCGACCGATGTGCGCAACATCGTGCTGACGGCTTCGGGCGGGCCGTTTCGTCGGCGCGAGGTAGCTTCACTGCGTGAGGCCACGCCGGAGGAAGCCTGCGCTCATCCGAACTGGAGTATGGGCGCGAAGATCTCGGTCGATTCCGCGACTATGATGAACAAGGCGCTTGAGGTCATCGAGGCGCACTACCTGTTCGGCATGCGTCCCGAACAAATCGAGGTGCTGATTCATCCGCAGAGCATCGTGCATTCGATGGTCAGCTATCACGACGGCTCGGTGATCGCGCAGCTCGGTCAGCCCGATATGCGCACGCCCATCGCCTACGGGCTGTCGTATCCCGCGCGCATCGCATCGGGCGCGCCCTGGCTCGACCTTGCCCGCGTGGGGCAGCTCGATTTCGAACAACCCGATCCGCAGCGCTTTCCGGGGCTAGCCCTTGCTTTCGAGGCCCTGCGCATGCCGGTGGGGGCATGCGCCGTGCTCAATGCCGCCAACGAAATCGCGGTGGAGGCTTTTCTTCAGCGGCGCATCCGATTCACCGATATTCACCGCATCAATGCGGAATTGCTCGCAAGCGCACAATGCACAGGCTGTAATTCACTCGAGGCCCTGCACCAACTCGACGCTCAGACGCGGCTTCGGGCGCAGCAGCATGTGGCGCAACTCGCTTGATCCGAGACCATGAACCTGCTCATCACCCTGCTGGCCTTCGCCTTCGCACTCGGCGTGCTCATCACCATCCATGAGTACGGGCATTACCGCGTCGCCGTGGCCTGCGGGGTCAAGGTGCTGCGGTTTTCCATCGGCTTCGGCAAGCCGCTTCTGCGCTGGACATGGGGCGCCGACAAGACCGAATTCACCCTGTCGTCGATTCCCCTGGGCGGCTACGTCAAGATGGTCGACGAACGTGAAGGCGAGGTGGCCGAGCGTGATCTGCCGCGAGCGTTCAACCGGCAGAGCCTGGCCAAGCGCGCGGCCATCGTCGCAGCCGGGCCTGCCGCCAATCTGCTTTTGGCCGTGGTGCTGTTCGCCGTGGTTGCGCTGGTGGGGGTTCGGGAGCCGGTCGCCGTATTGGGGGCGCCACCGGCCCAGTCGGCCGCGGCCATCGCGGGCGTGCGGGGAGGCGAGCGCGTCGTGGCCACCGTGCAAGGCGGCCAGCAGGAGGCGGTGCAAAGCTGGACCGGCCTGCGCTGGACTCTGCTGAATGCCGCCATGAACGGCGAGCGCATCGGTCTCGTCGTCGAGCCTGCCTCGGGCGGACCTCGGCACGACATCTCGCTGGATTTCTCTTCCAGCATGCAGGCAGCGGAAAGCGCCGGTTTTCTGCGCACCTACGGCTTGCATCTGCAGAGCCCGCCTGCCGAGATTCGCGAAGTCGTCAGCGGCGGCCCGGCGCAGCGCAGCGGTCTGCAGGCGGGCGACCGCGTCCTAGCGGTGGATGGCCGGACCATCACCACGGCCGACGCGTTGATGCAGGCCATCCAGGCCTCGGGGGGCAAGACCCTGGTGCTGGAAGTCCGGCGCGATGGCAGTGTGTTTCAGGCCCGGCTTCAACCCAAGGCAGTCGTCGTCGATGGCAAGTCCGTCTGGCGCATCGAGGCCATGCTGGGAGGCGAAGTGCCCATGGTGAAAATCGAGCGCAACCCGCTGCAGGCCATGCAGGACGGGGTGCAGCGCACCTGGGATCTTTCGGTTCTCACCCTGAAGACGCTGGGGCGCATGGTGGTCGGTCAGGCCTCGCTGCAGAACCTCAGCGGCCCGGTGACGATTGCCGATTACGCGGGCAAGAGCGCCGAGCTGGGGTGGGTGGCTTACCTGAGCTTTTTGGCCGTCGTCAGCGTGAGCCTGGGCGTGCTCAATCTGCTGCCTTTGCCCATTCTGGATGGAGGGCATCTCCTGTATTATGCGTATGAGGGGTTGACCCGCCGCAGCGTCTCGCAGCGCTGGCAGGAAAGGCTGCAGCAAGGCGGTCTCGTGGTCATCGCCATGATGATGGCCATTGCCCTCTACAACGATCTGGCACGCTTGCTCGGCCAGATGCACTAATCCAGCTCGAGGTCAATTTGAGGTTTTCTCCCGCACTTCGTTGTGCGACGGCGGTCGTGATCGCTGTTGCAGGCGTGCAAGCACACGCAGCTGACACTTTCACCATCAAGGACATCCGGGTCGACGGTCTGCAGAGAACCGAGCCGGGTACCGTATTCAGCTATCTGC
This sequence comes from Thiomonas bhubaneswarensis, assembly GCF_001418255.1. GTDB lineage: Bacteria > Pseudomonadota > Gammaproteobacteria > Burkholderiales > Burkholderiaceae_C > Thiomonas > Thiomonas bhubaneswarensis. The sequence goes on along the minus strand of NZ_LIPV01000007.1, from coordinate 197,349 downwards.
CGTTCCGTGTCGGTGAGACCTATACGCCTGAGAGCGGGGCCGCTGCCATTCGCGCGCTGTTCGCCACGGGTCTGTTCAAGAACGTGCGCATCGAGACCAACGACGATGTGGTGACCATCATCGTCGAGGAGCGTCCGACCATCGCCGGTGTCGAATTCGCCGGCACCAAGGAATTCGACAAGAAGGCGCTGACCACGGCACTGGCCTCGGTCGGCCTTGCTGAGGCCCGTCCATACGACCAGGCGCTGATCGACCAGGCCGTGCAGGAGCTCAAGCAGCAATATCTCGCCAAGGGCTTTTACGGCACCGAGGTCAACGTCACGACCACGCCGTTGCCACGCAATCGGGTCAATGTGCTTTTCACCGTGGTCGAAGGGCAGATTGCGAAAATCCGCGCCATTCGCGTCGTCGGCAACAAGGTGTTCAGTGAGGGCACGCTGCTCGGCCTGTTCACCTTGAGCACCCCCGGCTGGCTGAGCTGGTACACCAAGGACGATCAGTATTCCAAGGCCAAGCTCAACACCGACCTGGAAACCCTGCGCTCGTATTACCAGGATCGGGGTTATCTCGACTTCCGCATCGATTCCACGCAGGTGGCCCTGTCGCCCAACAAGGACGGCATCTACATCACGGTCAATGTGCATGAGGGGCCGAAATTCACGGTTTCCAGCTACCAGCTCGCGGGCAATTATCTGGGCCAGGACAACGAGTTCCGCGCCCTGGTCAAGCTCAAGCCGGGCCAGACCTACAGCGCCCAGGCCCTGAACGACAGTGTCAAGGCCATGACCAATCAGTTCGGCGTCTATGGCTACGCCTTCGCCCGGGTGGAGGCCAAGCCGGTGATCGACCGCCAGACCGATCAGGTCGCCTTCACCATCACGGCCGATCCGGGCAAGCGCATCTATGTTCGCCGTATCGACATCGCGGGCAACACCCGTACGCGCGACGAAGTCATACGCCGCGAATTTCGGCAGTATGAAGATTCCTGGTACGACGCCGACCGCATCAAGCTCTCGCGCGATCGGGTGGACCGACTCGGCTATTTCAAGGACGTGACGCTGCAGCCGCGCGAAGTGCCGGGTACCAACGATCAGGTCGATCTCGACATGAACGTGCAGGAGAAGCCCACGGGCAGCCTGTCTCTGGGCGTGGGTTTTTCGAGCGCGGACAAGCTGTCGTTCAACGCCGGCATCAGCCAGGACAATATTTTCGGCAGCGGCAACAACCTCGCGGTCGATTTCAACACGTCGAGCTACTACCGCACGCTATCGGTGTCGAGCACGAATCCGTATTTCACCGAAGACGGCATCAGCCGCACGGTCAACGCCTATTACCGCACGATCCAGCCCTACACCAGTCAGGGCAGCAACTACAAGATCGTCACGCCGGGCTTCAACCTGCAGTTCGGCGTGCCGTTCACCGAGGTCGACCGGGTGTTCTTCGGCGTCGGTTTCGAGCGCTACACCCTCGATCTTGCCCCGGGCGCACCTGCGTCCTACATCGCCTATGTCAACCAGTTCGGCAAGACGTCCAGCGGCGTTCCGCTGACCATAGGCTGGCAGCGCGACAGCCGCAACAGCGCCCTGGTGCCGACCGACGGCCGCTATCAGCGGCTCAGCTTCGAGATCAGCCCGTTCAGCACCCTGCGCTATGACCGCGTGACCTATCAGTACCAGCAATATCTGCCACTTACGCGCACCACCAACCTCGCCTTCAACGGCCTGGTGGGCTACGCCCATGGCCTGAACGGCCGCCCGTTGCCGGTGTTCAAGAATCTGTATGCTGGCGGCATCGGTACCGTGCGCGGTTTCGAGCAAAGCTCGCTGGGCCCGCAGGATGCACAGGGCAACGCCTTGGGCGGCGCCAAGATGCTGATCGCCGATTTCGAGTACCAGTTCCCCTTCCCGGGTACCGGGGCCGACAAGTCATTGCGGATGTCGATTTTCAATGACAACGGCTATGTCTGGGGTGAGAACCAGAAAGTCAGTCTCAGCGATATGCGTTCGTCCGTCGGCATCGGGGTGTCCTGGATTTCGCCCATTGGTCCGTTGAAGTTCAGCGTGGCCAAGGCGGTTCGCTACAAGTCCACCGATAAACTCCAGCGCTTCCAGTTCACGGTGGGCGCCGGCTTCTAACCTCATTCGATTTCCATGAAATTCCACACCCTTTCTCGCACTCTTCTGGCTGCAGTTTGCGCTACGGCCTTTTTCGCTTGTTCGCCGGTGATGGCCCAGACGGCGGCATCACCGGCGGCGGGGGCTTCGACCAATGCGCCCATCAAGATCGGCTTCATCAACACCGAGCGGGTGTTGAAGGATTCGGCCCTGGCCAAGGCCGCGCAGCAAAAGCTGGAGTCCGAGTTCTCCAAGCGCGACAAGGAACTGCAGGACATGGCCGCCAAGATCAAGGCCGCCAATGACAACCTGGAGAAGAACGGTCCGGTGATGTCGGACGCCGATCGCATCAAGGCGCAACAGAACCTCGTGGACATGAACCGCGAATTCCAGCGCAAGCAGCGTGAGTTTTCCGAAGACCTCAACGCCCGTCGCAACGAGGCGCTGGCTTCGGTGCTCGACAAGGCCAACAAGGTTGTGCGCGACATTGCGCAGAAGGATCACTACGACATCATCTTCCAGGAAGCGGTGTACGTGAATCCGCGCATCGACATCACCGACAAGGTGCTCAAGGCACTGGATGCGCAGTCGGGCAAGTGAGCCTGTCGGTCATGTCGGCTCCCGGCGAAAGCATGGAAGGCCTGACGCTCGAGCAGATCGCGAATCGTCTCGGGGGTGAACTTGTCGGCAGCGGGCAGGTCGTCGTTCGGCGGCTTCGGCCCCTGGCCTCGGCAACGCGTGCAGACATCACCTTCCTGAACCGGGAGAAGCTGCGCCCGCTACTGGCCCAGACCGATGCCGCGGCGGTCATCCTGCCGGAGTCGCTGCGGGGGAGCTTGCCGAAATCGGGCAACGCCATCTTCACCGCAGATCCCTACCTGTACTACGCGCGACTGTCGCAGTGGTTCTGGGCCTTGGCCCAACCGGCTTTTGAACCCGGCTGTCATGTCACGGCGCAGATCGATCCTGCGGCCCGGGTTTCGCCGCAGGCCCGTGTCGATGCCTTCGCCGTCGTCGAGGCCGGGGCCGAGATTGCCGAGGGCGCGCACATAGGGGCGGGGTGCTTCGTCGGGCGCGACGCGGTCATCGGGCCTGGCACCGTGCTGCACCCACGCAGCAGCGTGGCATGGGGGTGCCGTCTGGGGGCGCGTTGCGTGCTGCAGTCTGGGGCCGTGGTCGGAAGCGATGGCTTTGGCTATGCGCGCGACGCCAGCGGTGCCGGCGTGAAAATCGCCCAGGTCGGTATCGCCGTGCTGGAAGACGATGTGGAAGTGGGCGCCAACAGCACCATCGACCGCGGCGCGCTCGACAACACCGAGATCGGCACAGGGGTGAAAATCGACAATCTGGTGCAGATCGCGCACAACGTGCGCATCGGTGCGCATACCGCGCTCGCCGGTTGCGTCGGCGTGTCGGGCAGTGCGGAGATCGGTGCCTATTGCTTCATCGGCGGCGGGGTCGGCATCGCGGGTCACCTGAGCATTGTGGACGGCGTGGTCATCGGCGGCATGTCGCTAGTCTCGCGTTCGGTGCGGCAGCCCGGCATGTATACCGGCGCATTTCCTTTGGATACCCATGCCAACTGGGAGCGCAACGCGGCGACGGTGAGGCAGTTGCATCAACTGCGAGACCGCGTTCGCCATCTTGAACAACACATTGAGTCCTTGAAATCAGAACCTTCGACATGACGACCACGCAAGACATCAGCCAGATTCTCGAACTGCTTCCGCATCGCTACCCCATGCTGCTGGTCGATCGCGTGGTCGAGCAGGTCAATGGCAAGTACATCAAGGCCTACAAGAACGTCACCATCAACGAGCCGTTCTTCACCGGCCATTTTCCGCAGAAGCCCATCATGCCCGGCGTGCTGATTCTCGAGGCGCTGGCGCAGGCCTCGGGCATTCTGGCCTTCGGGTCGGTGGGCAAGACGCCGGCGCAAGGCTCGCTGTACTACCTCGTGGGCATCGACAACGCGCGCTTCAAGCAACCGGTCGTTCCCGGCGATCAGCTTCACCTCTATGTGGAGATGACCCGCAACATGCGCGGCATCTACAAGTTCACGGCGGAAGCATCGGTCGAGGGGCGCGTGGTCGCCCAGGCCGAACTGATGTGCACCGAGCGCAGCGTGTCCTGAAGCCGACATGCCCAAGATTCACGCCACAGCCCAGGTCGATCCGGGCGCGGAACTTGCCGACGATGTCGAGATCGGCCCCTACGCGCTGATCGGCCCCAAGGTGCGCATCGGGCCCGGCACCCGGGTGGGCGCCCATGTCATCGTCGAGGGACGAACCCATATCGGTGCCGACAACCGGCTGCACCCATTCAGTGTGATCGGAGGCGAGCCTCAGGACAAGAAATACAAGGGCGAAGACACGGCGCTGGAGATCGGCGACCGCAATGTGATCCGCGAGTATTGCACCCTGCATGTGGGCACAGTGCAGGACGGAGGCGTCACCCGGGTCGGCAGCGACAACTGGATCATGGCCTACGTGCACATCGCGCACGACTGTCAGGTGGGCAACCACACCACCTTCGCCAACAATGCTCAACTGGCGGGTCACGTCCATGTCGGCGACTGGGCGGTGCTGGGCGGCTACACCGGCGCGCACCAGTTCGTGCGCATCGGCGCCCATGTGATGACCGGCATCAGCTCGGTCATCCTGCAGGACGTGCCGCCCTACACCCTGGTGGCAGGCAATCCCGCCGCTCCGCACGGCATCAATTCGGAAGGTCTGCGCCGCAGGGGGTTCACGCCCGATCAGATCACGGCGCTGCGCGCGGCGTATCGCTTCCTCTATCGTCAGGGCCTGACCCTGGAGCAGGCCCGAGCGGCCGTGTCCGATCTCATGGCTGCGCGGCCGCACGCCGCCGATGCGCTGGCCGTGATGCAGACCTTTCTGGCCGACACCGGTCGCGGCATCGTTCGTCCCTGATCGGGCGATGAAGGGCGATACATGGGCCTTTGTCGCCGGAGAGTCCTCCGGCGATCTCTTGGCCGGGCATGTGCTGCGGGCCCTGCACCATCGGGCGCCCCTGCTGCGTACCGTGGGCATAGGCGGCCCGCGCATGCAGGAGGCGGGCCTCGAAGCCTGGTGGCAGAGCGAGCGGCTCGCGGTGAATGGCTATGCCGACGTGCTGGCACGCCTGCCCGAGCTTTTGTGGATGCGCAGGCGCCTGCGCCAGCGCCTGCTGGCCGACCCGCCCGCAGTATTCGTCGGGGTGGACGCGCCTGATTTCAACCTGCAACTCGAGCGTCGCCTGCGGCAGGTCGGCATTCCCGTGGCGCATCTGGTCAGCCCCTCGATCTGGGCCTGGCGGCGCGAGCGCATCGACCTGATCCGCCAGGCGGTCGATCACATGCTCTGCGTCTTTCCCTTCGAGCCCGCGATTTATGCGGATACCGGCGTCAAGGCAACCTACATCGGCCACCCTCTGGCCGAGGTGATTCCGCTCGAACCCGACCGCGAGGCGGCCAGGCTTGCCCTCGGTCTTCCCGCGCATGGACAATGCCTCGCCGTGCTGCCGGGAAGCCGCAGGGCCGAGGTCAAGCACCTCATGGCGCCCTTCCTGGAGGCAGCGGCCCTGCTGGTGAAACGAGGCCTGATGTCGCAAGTGGTCGTGCCCATTGCGCATCCAGGGCTCAAGCCGATGGTGCAGCAGGCTGCGGCTCAGCATCCAGACTTGCCGCTGCACTTGGTCGATGGCCGGTCGCACCAGGTCATGGCGGCCTGCGATCTGGCCCTCGTCGCCAGCGGCACCGCGACGTTGGAATGCGCCTTGTTCAAGCGTCCGATGGTGATCGGTTATCGCCTGTCTGCGCTGTCATACCGGCTGATGTCGGGCCGCGGTTATCTGCCCGATGTCGGCTTGCCCAACATCCTCGCCGGCAAGCGCCTGGTGCCCGAGTTGCTGCAGCACGAATGCACGCCGCAGGCCCTGGCCGATGCGGCGGGCGATCTGCTCGAACAGCCGGCGATCCTGCGGCAACTGCAGGACAGGTTTCACGACATGCACCTGAGCCTGCGGCGCGATACCGCCTCGCTGGCCGCGCAGGCGCTTCTCGACATGGCGCGTCCATGAGTCAGACCGACTTGTTCGATGCGCAAGCGTCTGGCCAGGTCTCGATGGTCGCAGGCTGCGACGAAGTCGGCCGCGGGCCCTGGGCCGGGCCGGTGGTGGCCGCAGCCGTCGTGCTCGATCCGTCCCGGCCCATTGCCGGACTGGCCGACTCCAAAGCCTTGAGCCCACGCCGCCGCGCCGCGCTCGATGCCCAGATCCGGGAGCAAAGCCTGGGTTGGAGCATTGCCGAAAGCTCGGTCGAGGAGATCGACCGGCTCAACATCCTTCAGGCGACCATGCTGGCCATGCAGCGCGCCGTCGCGACATTGCCCTGTCGCATCGATCTGTTGCTGGTCGATGGCAACCGCACGCCCAGCGTGGCCATGCCCTGCCGTGCCATCGTCGGCGGCGATGCGGCGCACCCGGCGATCAGCGCGGCCTCCATCATCGCCAAGGTCTATCGCGACCGCCTCATGGCCGAACTGGGGCAGCAGTACCCCGGCTATGGTTTCGAGCAACACAGCGGCTATGGAACCGCGGTGCACCGTGCGGCTTTGCTTACACTGGGGCCCTGCGCGGCACATCGCCGCAGTTTTGCTCCCATCCGCCGTTTGTCGGCTCTCCCTCGTTGAAGGACGTCTTGTCGTGAAGCGCATTACCTCGGCTGAAAATACGCTGATCAAGACCCTGCGCAGTCTCTCGACCGAGCCCGGCGCGGTGCGCAAGCTCGGCCAGGTCTGGCTCGAAGGCATTCACCTCATCGAGGCGGCGCTGGCCGCAGGCCATGCCGCCGAGCCCTTGGTGACCACCGACACCGGCCTGCTCGACCCGGAAATCGCCGCCCTGGTCGAAAGGGTCGGCACCAACCAGACCGTCGTCTTGCATCAGGCGCTGTTCAACTGGATCACGGCGGTGGAGAACGGCCCACCGGTCGGCATGCTCATTGCCCGCCCCAAGTCCTCCAAGCCGCGTGCCGGCAGTGCGCTCATCCTCGACCGGGTGCAGGATGCCGGCAATGTGGGCACCATGCTGCGCAGCGCCGCCGCCGCCGGTTGTGGTGCGGTGTATCTGCTGCGGGGTTGCGCCGGCGTGTGGTCGCCGAAGGTTCTGCGCGCCGCGATGGGGGCGCATTTCGTCATTCCGGTCTTTGAGGATCCGCCCTGGGAGCAGGTGCTCAACATCGTACCGCGCCCGATCTACGCCACACACCTGCAGGCCGATACGCTGCTGTACGAGCTCGATCTGAAGCAGCCGGTCACCTGGATTTTCGGCAACGAAGGTCAGGGCATTTCCGACGCCCTGGTCGCCAAATGCTCCGCCCTGGTCCGTATTCCCCAGGCCGATGGCGTGGAGTCGCTCAACGTGGCGGCGTCTGCGGCCATCTGCCTTTTTGAGGGCGTGCGTCAGTCGCAGTTCAGTTAGTGCGTCTCAATCAGCCGCTTTGCGGATGAGTGCCAGCGAGAGCGATTGAGCCGAGGCCCAGACCCGCCCGCCCAGGCTCATGTGGGTGACGTGAAGCTTCACTTCGTGGGCGGCCGCAACCTTCTTCAGAGCCTGCATTTCAGGCCAGTCGCGCAGTTCACGAATGCTGCCGTCGAAACTGAGCTGAATGGCCGGTGCCGCAAGGGTGCCCTGTTCGATGGCCTGCGCCGCAGTCTCGATGACCCGGGTGGCTGCGGCTTTCCATTTGTTGGTTCGTGATTCGAGCCCGAACCGCCCGCTCTTGCAGCTCAGCACCGGATAGCGGTGCATGATCTGTGTCAGCCGCGGGCTGCACGCCTCGACCCAGGGCGACAGGTCAGGATGCTCCAGGCGGCCCAGAGTGAAGGCGACATCGCCGGGATGACCCGGTGCCAGCCAGACCTCGGTGCGATCGGCCAACGACTTGGCCAGATTGAGCAAGCCCGGCACGTCGCCCATGCGCATTTCGGCAGACTGCAGCAGCAGCCGAGCCTGCAGGGCCGGACCGCTCAGCAGCGAGCCGGTCGGAATCACGTGCAGGGCATAGTCGGGCCGCAGGTGGCGCTCGCGGCGCAGATGCGTGATCTCGTCGTGATGATCCTTGAGCATCTGATCCACGCTGCGGCTGGCGTCCACGAGGGCCGGGTGCGTGGCGAGCAACAGCAGCCGGTCGAAGTTCAGCGCCAGGTGCGGGTGCATGCGATAGCTCAGGGCTTCGACCGATGGCGCGCTGACTTCGGCGCTGCGAATGCGCTCGTGGCTGAGCTGGCGCGACACCGTGCGGATTTCGGCGGTGCCCTTGTCGAGCAGCGAACGGCCGGGCCACTGAATGGTCAGCGGCAGAATGCGCACCCGCCGGTCAGCGGCCATGGTGCCCGACAGATCGGTGCCGGCATCGACCATCAAGCCGGTCAGTGGGATCTGCGCCCGATCGGGATCGATGGGCAGCGCCTCTTCGCGCTCCGGCAGTTTCTGCTGGGTCGAGGCAAAGCCCAGCAGGTAGGCGTTCTTTTCGTCGTCGTGCATGGTGTCTCAATACTCCAGGCGATCCGGGCGGATTTGCTGCAGGATGGTGGTGGCAATTTCTTCGATGGACTTATGTGTAGACGACAGCCAGCGGATGCCTTCGCGCCGCATGAGTTTCTCGGCCTCATTCACTTCGTAGCGACAGTTGTCGAGCGCCGCATAGCGACTGTTGGGACGTCGCTCGGTGCGGATTTCGCTCAGCCGCTCGGGGGTGATGGACAGCCCGAACAGCTTGTGCCGCAATCCGTTCAGTGCGTCGGGCAGCTGCATGCGCTCGAAGTCATCGGGGATGAGGGGATAGTTCGCAGCCCTCACGCCATGTTGCATGGCGAGATAGAGCGAAGTCGGTGTTTTTCCGCAGCGCGACACGCCCACCAGAATCACCTCGGCTTCGGTGAGGTTGCGGGTGGACTGGCCGTCGTCGTGCATGAGCGAGAAATTGATGGCGTCGATCCGGTTGTGGTACTGCGGGCTGTACGCCGCGTCGGAAAAACGCCCGATCCGGTGGTTGGACTTGGCGCCGAAAGCGACTTCGAGCGGCTGCACGAAGCTGTTGAACATGTCGAGCACCAGCGCGCGAGCGCCCTGAATGATGTCGAGTACGTCCGGATGCACCAGGGTGACAAAAACGATCGGCGGCTTACCTTCGGCGCGTTCGACCTCGTTGATGCGTTCGACCGCGTGCACGGCCTTCTCCACCGTGTCGACGAACGGCAGTCGGATGCGGTGCGGCTGCAGGTCGAACTGCGCCAGGATGGAATTGCCGAAGGTCTCGGCGGCGATGCCGGTGCCGTCCGAGACGAAAAAAACCGAGCGGTTAGGCATGTGTCAGCCTTCGAAACCTAGAATGGTCTTCATTGTCGGTGGGACTTGCGAAGACGACGACTACAACCCGAACAAGACATGTCATTTTCGCCACAACTCCCCCGAGCCCCGTTTTTTCATTCTATGAAGGACTTTCATCATGACCCAACAAAACACCGCCCACGGCGGCAATGAGCTCATTTTGCGGCTCGATGATGTGCGCATGAGCGACATCGATCAGGTCGGCGGCAAGAACGCCTCGCTCGGCGAGATGATCAGTCAGCTTTCGGGCAGCGGGGTGCGGGTTCCAGGCGGGTTCGCCACCACGGCGCATGCCTTTCGCCAATTTCTGCGTACCGGCGGGCTGGATCATCGCATCCATGCAGCCCTGACCGAACTCGACGCCGACGATGTGCGTGCCCTGGAGCGCTGCGGCGCGCAGATTCGCCAGTGGGTGCTCGAAACACCGTTCCCGGCCGATCTGGAGCAGGCCATCCGTAGCGCCTACGCCGATCTCACCGCAGGCGCTCCCGAGGCATCGTTCGCGGTACGGTCGTCCGCCACGGCAGAAGACTTGCCCGACGCTTCGTTCGCCGGTCAGCAGGAGAGCTATCTGAACGTGAGTGGCATCGACGCGGTGCTGGAGAAGATCAAGCATGTATTCGCCTCGCTCTACAACGACCGGGCGATCTCCTACCGGGTGCACAAGGGCTTTGTGCACAGCGATGTGGCGCTGTCGGCCGGCATTCAGCGCATGGTGCGAAGCGACAAGGCGGTGTCCGGGGTGATGTTCACCCTCGACACGGAGTCGGGCTTCCCCGACGTGGTGTTCATCACCGCGTCTTACGGGCTGGGCGAGACGGTGGTGCAGGGCGCGGTGAATCCGGACGAGTTCTATGTGTTCAAACCGACCCTGAAGGCGGGCAAGGAGGCGGTGATCCGCCGCAATCTGGGCTCCAAGCTTATTCGCATGGAGTTTGCACCCGCGGGTTCGCCGCATCTGGTGCAAACGGTCGACACCCCGTCCGAGCTGCGCAACCGCTACTGCCTGACCGATGCCGAAGCGCAGGAACTGGCACGATTTGCGATGACCATCGAGGCGCATTACCAGCGTCCCATGGACATCGAGTGGGGCAAGGACGGCATCGACGGCCACCTCTACATCCTGCAGGCCCGACCCGAAACGGTGAAGTCCAACGGACACAAGCGCACCGAGCAGCGCTACACCCTCAAGGGCAAGGGCGCCGTGCTTGTCACCGGGCGTGCCATCGGCCAGAAGATCGGCGCGGGGCCGGTGCGTGTGGTGCATTCCATCGCGGACATGCATCTCGTGCAGGCGGGCGACGTGCTGGTGACCGACATGACCGACCCGAACTGGGAGCCGGTCATGAAAAAGGCGTCGGCCATCGTCACCAATCGCGGAGGTCGTACCTGCCACGCGGCCATCATCGCCCGCGAACTCGGCATTCCCGCCGTGGTCGGCTGTGGCCACGCCACCGACTTGCTCAAGGACGACATGCTGGTCACGGTGTCATGCGCCGAGGGCGATACCGGCAAGATCTACGACGGTCTGCTCGAAACCGAGGTCACGGAAGTCCAGCGCGGCGCCATGCCCGAAGTACCGACCAAGATCATGATGAATGTGGGCAATCCCACTCTGGCCTTCGATTTTTCGCAGGTGCCCAATCAGGGGGTCGGCCTGGCCCGGCTGGAGTTCATCATCAACAACAACATCGGCGTGCATCCCCGCGCGGTGCTCGAATATCCCAACATCGACAGCGACCTGAAAAAGGCGGTGGAGAGCGTGGCGCGCGGCCACGTCAGCCCGCGCGCGTTCTATGTGGACAAGCTGGCCGAAGGCGTGGCCACGATTGCCGCGGCGTTCTTTCCCAAGCCGGTCATTGTGCGTCTGTCCGACTTCAAGTCCAACGAGTACAAGAAGCTCATCGGCGGCTCGCGCTACGAGCCGGACGAGGAAAATCCCATGCTGGGTTTTCGCGGGGCGTCGCGCTATGTCTCGGCGGATTTCGCCCAGAGCTTCGAGATGGAGTGCCTGGCGCTGAAGCGGGTGCGCGAGCAGATGGGTTTGGACAACGTCGAGATCATGGTGCCCTTCGTTCGCACCCTAGGCGAGGCCGAGGGTGTCATCAATCTGCTGGGCCGTCACGGCCTCAAGCGTGGTGAAAACGGCTTGCGGGTCATCATGATGTGCGAGGTGCCGTCGAACGCCGTGCTCGCCAAGGAGTTCCTGCAGTATTTCGACGGCTTCTCCATCGGCTCCAACGACCTGACCCAACTCACCCTGGGTCTTGACCGCGACTCCGGGTTGGTGGCGCAAGCCTTCGACGAGCGCGATCCGGCCGTGAAGGTGTTACTGGCGCAGGCTATCGCGGCTTGCCGCGCCGAAGGCAAGTACGTGGGCATCTGCGGCCAGGGGCCGTCCGATCACCCCGATCTGGCGCAGTGGCTGATGGAGCAGGGCATCTCGTCGATCTCGCTCAATCCCGACACCGTGATCGCGACCTGGCAACAACTGGCCAAGCATTGAGCGACTGCATGGCTTTGCCGCACCGGCCCTTGGTGGCGGCAAGCTTTATAGAAAGCTTCCGGCGTTTTCTTGTGGTGCTCTCGCATCCTGTCTATAATGCTGGGTTCCTTGCCGCACCGATCGTTTGCATGAATCGACGCTTCATGCGCCGTCGGGCGGCTTCTATCCACAAGGACAGCACGTCGGCCTCTTTTCCAAGTGCAGGCCGCGCGCCGCCATTACCGAAGGAAACTACATGCGTCATTACGAGATTGTGTTGATCTTCCACCCCGATCAAAGCGAGCAAGTTCCCGCAATGATCGAGCGCTACAAAAGCGCCGTGACCGCCAAGGCGGGCCAGATTCACCGGGTCGAAGACTGGGGTCGCCGCCAACTGGCCTATCCCATCCAGAAGCTTGCCAAGGCGCACTACGCCTGCATGAACATCGAGTGCGATCTGGAAACCCTGCGTGAACTCGAACACAGCTTCAAGTTCAACGACGCCGTGCTGCGCAGCCTGGTGATCAAGACAGACAAGGCCGAAACCGCGCCGTCCATCATGATGAAGCAGGTCGAGCGCGAAGAAGCTCGCAAGGCGCAACAGGAGCAAACGGCCTGATCAATCGGATTGAGCTACAGGGCATTCTTGCCGAGCGTGGCGAACTGCGGTTCACCCCGGCGGGAATCGAAGCGCTGGATTTCGTGCTGCAGCATCAATCGACCCAGACCGAGGCAGGCATGCCTTGCGAGACGCAGCTTCAGATCGCTTGCGTCGGGTTCGGAAAGATCGCTCGCGACATGCATCGCCTAAGCCCGGGAGTCCAGCTTCACGTATCCGGTTTCTTGCGTGCATCGCGTCGCGGCTCGCGCCAGATGAAGTTGCACGTCACACAATACATCGAGGTTTAAATCATGGCACCACCACGCAAATTCGATAAAAAGAACGACCCGAAGCGCGCTCGTCGCAACCAGCAGTCTTCGCTGTTCAAGCGCAAGCGCTTCTGCCGCTTCACCGTCGCCAAGGTCGAGCAGATCGACTACAAGGATGTCGACGTGCTCAAGGATCTGATCGCGGAAAACGCCCGCATCATCCCCGCCCGCCTGACCGGCACCAGCGCGCACTATCAGCGCCAGCTCAACACCGCCATCAAGCGCGCCCGCTTCCTGGCGCTGCTGCCCTACACCGACCTGCACAAGGGCTAAACCGGGGACGACATCATGCAAATCATTCTTCTCGAAAAAGTTCTGAACGTCGGCAACCTGGGTGACGTGGTCAAGGTCAAGGACGGCTATGCCCGCAACTTCCTGATCCCCAAGAAAATGGCCCGCCGTGCCACCGCTGCCGCCATGGCGGAATTCGAGGCGCGCCGTGCCGAGATGGAAAAGCTCGCCGCCGAAAAGCTGGCCCAGGCGCAAGCCTCGGGCGAAAAGCTGAATGGCCTGGTCATCACCCTGGTGCAGAAAGCCGGCGTGGACGGTCGTCTGTTTGGCTCCGTGACCCATGGCGACGTGGCAGACGCCCTTGCCAAGCAGGGCATCGAAGTGAACAAGTCTCAGGTTCGCTTCCCCGCGGGCCACGTCAAGACTACGGGCGAGCATCCGGTTTCGATCGCCCTGCATACCGATGTCGTTGCCGACATCACCCTGCAGGTCAAGGCCGAGGCGATGTAATCACGGCGATGTCTTGGCAGCTTGCTGCCGAACCGAACAAGGGCCGCTCATGCGGCCCTTGTCGTCTCTGCTTCTTCACCGTCAGCATGACCGTCTCGTGCGGCACAATGCCAAGTCGTTTCCTACCTGACGCACGGCCCTTGGCCCGAGTCATCCACCACCATGCAAGACCAAGCCCTTGACGCGATTCGCACGCCGCCGCACTCCATCGAGGCCGAGCAGTCGGTGCTGGGCGGTCTGTTGCTCGACAACCAGGCCTTCGACAAAGTGGCCGACCTGTTGGTGGCCGCGCAGTTCTACCGCTTTGAGCACAGGGCCATCTTTCAGGCGATCGCCGATCTGATCAACCTGAGCAAGCCCGCCGACGTGATCACGGTGCTGGAGGCGCTGCAATCGATCGGCAAGCACGAGGAATGCGGTGGTCTGCCTTACCTAAACGCACTGGCCCAATCCGTGCCCAGTGCGGCCAATATCCGCCGTTACGCCGAGATCGTGCGCGAGCGCGCAGTGCTGCGCCAGCTCGTGACCATCAGCGACGATATTGCGCAGAATGCCCTGAACCCGCAAGGGCGGGGCGTGCAGCAGATTCTCGACGAGGCAGAATCGCGCATCTTCGCCATTTCGGAAGAGGGGGCGAAATCGGCGGCGGGATTCCAGTCGATGAAGAGTCTGCTGGGTGAACTGCTGGAGCGCGTCACCCATCTATCCGAGCGCGGCGGCGCAGACACCACTGGCGTGCCCACGGGTTTTGCCGACCTCGACCGCATGACGGCCGGCCTGCAGCCCGGCGATCTGGTCATCGTGGCGGGACGTCCATCGATGGGCAAGACAGCTTTTTCGATCAACATCGCCGAGCATGTGGCCCTGAACGAGCAATTGCCCGTGGCGGTGTTCAGTATGGAAATGGGTGCATCGCAACTGGTGCTGCGCGTGGTGGGTTCGATGGGGCGGATCGACCAGAGCCATCTGCGTACCGGGCAGCTCACCGAGGACGAATGGACCCGGCTGCCCGAGACCATCGAGCGACTTCAGGACGTGCACATGCACATCGACGAAACTCCGGCGCTCAATCCGCTGGAGTTGCGCGCCCGCGCTCGCCGTCTGGCCCGGCAGTATGGCGGGCGACTCGGGCTTATCGTGGTGGACTATTTGCAGCTCATGTCGTCCTCGCGCGACGGCGAGAACCGCGCGACCGAAATCTCCGAGATTTCGCGTTCGCTCAAGGCGCTGGCCAAGGAACTGCATTGCCCGGTGATCGCGCTGTCACAGCTCAACCGCGATCTGGAAAAACGCACCGACAAACGCCCGGTGATGAGCGATCTGCGGGAATCGGGCGCCATCGAGCAGGATGCCGATGTCATCTTGTTCATCTACCGCGACGAGGTCTACAACAAAGACTCGAAGGACGCCGGGGTGGCCGAAGTCATCATCGGCAAGCAGCGTAACGGGCCGATCGGCACCGTCCATCTGGCCTTCCTCAAACCGCTGACGCGGTTCGAGAACCTGACGCGCGAGTTCTGATTGCGCGTCAGGTCAGCAGATTGGGGTCAGAGCACTTCGCTGGCGTAGTCGGCCAGTCGGCTGCGCTCGCCGCGAGCCAGGGTGACGTGGCCGCTGTGGCTCCAGCCTTTGAAGCGATCGACCACATAGGTCATGCCCGAGCTCCCCTCGGTGAGATAGGGCGTGTCGATCTGGGCGATATTGCCCATGCACACCAGCTTGGTGCCGGGGCCCGCGCGGGTGATGAGGGTCTTCATCTGCTTGGGCGTGAGGTTCTGGGCCTCGTCGATGATGACGTATTTGTTGAGGAAGGTACGGCCCCGCATGAAGTTCAGACTCTTGATCTTGATCTTGGAGCGGATCAGGTCTTGGGTGGCGGCGCGGCCCCATTCGCCGCCGGAGTTGCCACCCTCGCTCTGGTTCAGCACCTCGAGGTTGTCGTCGAGCGCACCCATCCACGGGCCCATCTTCTCTTCCTCGGTGCCCGGCAGGTAACCGATGTCTTCACCCACCGGAACGGTCACGCGGGTCACGATGATCTCGTTGTACCGCCGCGCATCGAGCACTTGCGACAGGCCGGCGGCCAGGGCCAGCAGCGTCTTGCCGGTGCCCGCCTGCCCGGCCAGGGTGACGAAATCAACCTCCGGGTCCATCAGCAGGTTCAGCGCAAAGTTCTGTTCGCGGTTGCGTGCGGTGACACCCCAGACCGCGTTCTTCTGGTGGGTGTGGTCGCGCATGACCTGGAGCACGGCCGTGTTGGCGCGGATTTCCTTCACGCGCGCATACAGCGGCGGCGCGCTGCCACTCTCCCAGTACACCGCCTGATTGACGAGCATCTGAGCCACGAACTTGCCTTGCACCCGGTAGAAAGTGTTGCCGCCTTGCTGCCAGCTCTCGACCGACTTGGCCTGCCGATCCCAGAAATCGGGCGGCAGCACCAGCATGCCGGTGTAGAGCAGATCGGCGTCGTCGAGCGTCTTGTCGTTGGCGTAGTCTTCGGCGTGCAGGCCCAGAGCGCGGGCCTTGACGCGCATATTGATGTCCTTGGACACCAGCACCACAGGGCGTTCGGTGTGGATGTGCGTGAGATCCTGCAGCACCGCCAGGATCTGATTGTCGGCCTTGCCCTGGGGCAGGGCGATGGGCAACTCGACATCGTGGGCACGGGTCTGGAAGAACAGGCGGCCTCTGGCCTCGGCATGGCCTGTGCGGCTCAGGGCGATGCCCTGATCGATGCCGCTGCCGATATCGGCCACCAGCGCATCGAGTTCGCGGCTGACCTGGCGCCCGTTTCGCGCCACTTCCGACAGGCCTTTCTTGTGCGCGTCCAGTTCTTCCAGCGTGACCATCGGCAGATAGATGTCATGCTCTTCGAACCGGTAGAGAGACATCGGATCGTGCAGCAGCACATTGGTGTCGAGGACGAAGAGCTTGGCGGGCTCTTGACGCGCCGCGGCACGCTTGGCTGGCGCGGCCACCTTCTGGGCGCGATCGATCGTCGTCGATCCGGGCTCACCGGCAGGGGCCTTGCGCGTTTGCTGCGCCGTGATGGGCGCTGGGGGTGCGACTGCCGGCTCGGCCATGACGGCATGGGATGCGAGCGAGGCGGAGGATGCCTTGCCGTTCTTGGGGCGGGAGGTCTTTCGCGTTGCCGCAGGGGCCGAAGGAGGTGTGACGGCAGCCTGGCTCAGCAGGCTGCCCATGGACTTGGGTGGGGGAGGCAGTGGCATGGGGCGAGGGATGGGCGGGCGGAGATGGGGTGGCGTATGGTCAGGCAACAAAAAGCCGCTGACCATCCGAAGATGGCTCAGCGGCTGCAGGAGGTAGCACTGAATCAGGTGGAACGCGTCGCCTGCACAAGCTGCAGGGCAGACGCATGCCACGGTGGTGGGGCGGTGTGCTGCGGGGTCTGATGTTCAAGACAAGGCGCCGCGGGTGGGGAGGCTGATCTCAGAGTTTGCGGACGACTTCGAGCACTTCGTCGACATGGCCCGCCACCTTGACCCCGCGCCATTCCTGGCGCAGGACGCCGTCGGCGTCTATGACGAAGGTGCTGCGCTCGATGCCCTTGACCTTCTTGCCGTACATGATCTTGTTCTTCACCACGCCGAACATGTGGCAGAGCTTTTCTTCGGTGTCGGCGATCAGGTCGAAGGGCAGTTCGAGGTGGGCCTTGAACTTCTCGTGCGACAGCAGGTTGTCGCGTGAGATGCCGAAAATCACTGCATTGGCCGCTTCGAACTCGGGGTAGGTGTCGCGAAAGTGCATGGACTCGGTGGTGCAACCGGGTGTCATGTCCTTGGGATAGAAGTAGAGAACAATTTTTTTGCCCAGATAGTTTTTCGGGCTGAACTGCACGCCACTGGTGGCGGCGGCTTCAAAATCGGGAACCACTTTATTCAAGACCAAAGCCATGAAGTCTCCTGCTGGGCTGCTGCATCGCTTCTCCTCGTGATGTTCAGTTATGCGTACTGTCGAGGGAAGCGGAAGGACGTAAAACCTTATTTTATCTTGCGCCGCAAAACTCGACTCATTCGATCATCAGCGCTGCGAGAACCTGACGGCCTTCACCCGCCAAGATGTTGTAGGTGCGGCAGGCCGCCGCGGTGTCCATGACTTCCCAGCCGATGCGCCTGGCCATCAACTGCCGCATCAGCGCGGGCGCCAGCATGTGCTGGCGCTGTCCGGTACCGATCAGCACGACTTCGGGCAGGGGATCGAGCAGCAGCGCGTCGATGTGCGAGGTCTGCAGCGAGGTGATGCGGTCAACGCCCCAGGGCTTCGGCGCTTGCTGTGGTGCAAAAACGCAGGCCTGGGTGTGACGCACGCCGTTGACCTCGACATAGCCTGGCCCGTAGGCCGAGACCATTTGCGTGTCGGGGGCGAAGTCGGGCTGGAGTTTCATGGTGCTGCGCGGCTGGATCATCGACAAGAGAGGAGCCGCGCCCGTAAACCAAGTAAATTATAGGGTTCGCCCTCCGTATGACGGGCGTGGCTTGCGCCGAAACCCCTGGCTGCTTGAAGGGGTGAAGTGGCAAGCCGCGCGTTACAGGAGTGCTTTCCCGGGCCGATTGAGTGAGGTGGTTGTGCGCGAATTCCGAAAATCCGACAAATTGGCCGATGTCTGTTACGACATCCGTGGTCCCGTGCTCGACAAGGCGCGGCAGATGGAAGAAGACGGCCAGCGCATCATCAAGCTCAACATCGGCAATCTGGCCGTGTTCGGCTTCGAGCCGCCCGATGAGATCGTGCAGGACATGATTCACAACCTACCCAGCGCGGCCGGCTACACCGACTCGAAGGGCTTGTTCGCGCCGCGCAAATCCATCGTGCATTACACGCAGGAAAAGGGCATTGCCGGGGTGGGCATCGACGATGTGTTCATCGGCAACGGTGCTTCCGAACTCATCAACATGAGCATGAATGCCCTGCTCAACAATGGCGACGAAGTGTTGATTCCCGCGCCGGACTATCCGCTCTATACCGCCTCGGTGGCGTTGTCGGGCGGCAAGCCGGTGCACTACGTCTGCGACGAGCAGTCGGACTGGTACCCGGACATTGCCGACATCCGCAGCAAGATCACGCCCAACACCCGGGCCATCGTGGTGATCAACCCCAACAATCCGACCGGGGCGCTGTACCCGCGCGAGTTGCTCGAGGAAATCGTGCAGGTGGCGCGTGAGCATGAGCTGATCGTGTTCGCCGACGAAATCTACGACAAGACCTTGTACGACGGCAACACCCACACCAGCATCGCCTCGCTGGCCGACGACGTGCTGTTCATCACCTTCAACGGTCTGTCGAAGAATTACCGTTCCTGCGGCTATCGCTCGGGTTGGATGGTGGTGTCGGGCGACAAGCGGCATGCGCGCGATTACATCGAGGGGCTGACCATGCTGGCCTCGATGCGTCTGTGTGCCAACACGCCAGGCCAGTTGGCCATCCAGACCGCGCTGGGCGGCTATCAGAGCATCAAGGATCTGGTCGCGCCGCAAGGGCGTCTGACCAAGCAGCGCGATCTGGCCTACGACCTGCTCACGCAGATTCCGGGCGTCAGCGTGGTCAAGCCGAAGGCCGCGCTGTACATGTTCCCGCGGCTCGACCCCAAGATCTACCCGATCGCCGACGACCAGCAGTTCGCCTACGACCTGCTGGCGCAGGAGAAGGTGCTGATCGTGCAGGGCACGGGCTTCAACTGGCCGCAGCCCGATCATTTCCGGCTGGTCTTCCTGCCCAATGCCGACGATCTCACCGAGGCCATCGGCCGCATCGCCCGCTTTCTCGAACACCTCCGCAAGCGCCATCGCTCTGTTGCCGCGGTCGCGGCCTGATTCCCACTTCCGTTCTCTATGAAACCTTTACAGATTGCCCTTCTCGGCGCGGGTACCGTCGCCAGCGGTGTGGTCAAGGTGCTGGCGCGCAACCAGGAAGAACTGCAGCGCCGGGCCGGGCGCGGCATTGCGATTGCCGCCATTGCCGCGCGCAACCCCGACAAGGCGCGTGCCGCTCTGGGCGATGCGCTGCCCATCACCACCGATTTCATGGCCCTGGCGACCCGGCCTGACATCGACATCGTGGTCGAACTCATGGGCGGCATCAGCCCCGCGCGCGAGCTGGTGATGGCCGCTATCGCTGCGGGCAAGCATGTGGTCACGGCCAACAAGGCGCTTCTCGCGCTGCATGGCAACGAGATCTTCGCCGCCGCGCAGGCCAAGGGCGTGATGGTGGCCTTCGAGGCCGCGGTGGCCGGTGGCATTCCCATCATCAAAGCGGTGCGCGAAGGGCTGGCGGGCAACCGCATCGAGTGGATCGCCGGCATCATCAACGGTACCACCAACTTCATCCTGACCGAGATGCGCGACAAGGGGCTGGACTTCGCCACCGTGCTGAAACAGGCGCAGGCGCTGGGCTACGCCGAGGCCGATCCGACCTTCGACATCGAGGGCGTGGACGCGGCGCACAAGGCGACCATCCTCTGCGCCATTGCCTTCGGCGTGCCGGTACAGTTCGACAAGGCCTATGTGGAGGGCATCACTGCGCTGCAGGCCGCCGACATTCGCTACGCCGAGCAGCTCGGCTACCGCATCAAGCTGCTGGGCATCACCCGGCAGACCGCCCAGGGCATCGAGCTGCGGGTGCATCCCACCCTGATACCGGCTACCCGCCTGATCGCCAACGTCGAGGGGGCGATGAACGCAGTGGTGGTGCAGGGCGACGCCGTGGGGCCGACGCTGTATTACGGCAAGGGCGCGGGTTCGGAGCCGACGGCTTCGGCCGTTATCGCCGACCTGGTGGACGTGACCCGGCTGCATACCGCCGATCCCGAGCACCGCGTGCCGCATCTGGCCTTCCAGCCCGATGCCATCAGCGACCAGCCCATCCTGCCGATGGACCAGGTGGTCACCGCGTATTACCTGCGGCTGAGAGTGGCCGATCAGGCCGGTGTGCTGGCCGAGCTCACCCGCATCCTGGCCGAGGAAGACATTTCCATCGACGGCCTGATCCAGCGCGAGGCGGGGGAGGGCGAGCATCAGACCGACGTCATCATCCTCACGCATGACACCGTCGAGGCGCGCATGAACACCGCCATCGCGCGCATGCAGACCCTGCCCAGCGTGCACGCACCGATCGTGCGCATTCGCAAAGAGGAGTTGCGCTGATGCGTTATCTGAGTACCCGCGGCGAGTCCGCGACCCGAGGTTTTTCCGACATCCTGCTCGAAGGCCTGGCGCCCGATGGCGGGCTCTACCTGCCCGAGCAGTATCCGCAGATCGACGCGGCCACGCTGGCGCAGTGGCGCGGGCTGCCCTATGCCGATCTGGCGTTCGCAATCCTGTCGCGCTTCATCACCGACATTCCTGCCGACGATCTGCGCGGCTTGATTGCCAAGACCTACACGTCCGAGGTGTTCGGCGGCCATGCCGAGATCGTGCCGCTCAAGCCGCTCAAGAGCGAGCCGGGCATGGCTCTGCTCGGGCTGTCCGAGGGGCCCACGCTGGCCTTCAAGGACATGGCCATGCAACTGCTGGGCAACCTGTTCGAGTACGCGCTGGCCCGCCAGCGCAGCGAGCTCAACATTCTGGGTGCGACTTCGGGCGATACCGGCAGCGCCGCCGAATACGCCATGCGCGGCAAACGTGGCATTCGCGTCTTCATGCTCTCGCCCTTCGGCAAGATGAGCGCGTTCCAGACGGCGCAGATGTATTCGCTGGCCGACGCCAACATCCACAACATCGCGGTGCAGGGCGTGTTCGACGATGCGCAGGACATGGTCAAGGCCGTGTCCAACGATCTCGACTTCAAGCGCCGCTGGCGCATCGGCACGGTCAACTCGATCAACTGGGCGCGGCTGGCGGCGCAGATCGTCTACTACTTCGCCGGCTACTTCGCCGCCACGCGCAGCAACGACGAGCAGGTGAGCTTCACCGTGCCGTCGGGCAACTTCGGCAATATCTGCGCCGGGCACGTGGCGCGCATGATGGGTCTGCCGATCCGCAAGCTGGTGCTGGCCACCAACGAGAACAACGTGCTCGACGAGTTTTTCCGCACCGGCGTCTACCGCCCGCGCAAATCGGCCGAGACGCATCACACCTCCAGTCCTTCGATGGACATCTCGAAGGCCTCGAACTTCGAGCGCTTCATCTTCGATCTGCTCGGGCGCGACGCCGCACGGGTGCACGATCTGTTCGCCAACGCGCTGGGCCGCGAGGGCTTCTTCGACCTGTCGTCCGACCCGGCCTTTTCCCGCATCGGCCCCGATTACGGCTTTGCCTCGGGCAGCAGCACCCACGCCGACCGGCTCGCCACCATCCGCAGCGTGTGGCAGGGCAGCGAGCGCCTGATCGATACGCATACCGCCGATGGCGTGAAGGTCGCACGCGAACATCGCGAGCCCGGCGTCCCCATGCTGGTGCTGGAAACCGCGCTGGCGGCCAAGTTCCCCGAAACCCTGCAAGAGGCGGTCGGTGTCGAGCCCGCGCGGCCTGCCGGTCTGGAAGACCTCGAACGTCGCCCACAGCGCTTTGCGGTCATGCCGGTAGAGGTGGATGCGGTGAAGTCGTACATCGCGATGCACTGCGCGACAGGGGCTGCGGTGGCCTGATGAAAGTCGTCGGGTTCGCTGGTTTTTCCGGCAGTGGCAAGACCACCCTGGTCGAGACGCTGGTCGCGCTGTTCGTGCAGCGCGGGCTGCGTGTTTCGGTGCTCAAGCACGCGCATCACCGCTTCGAGATCGATCATCCGGGCAAGGACACCTGGCGCCATCGCCAAGCCGGCGCCTACGAGGTGCTCGCCGCCTCCGACAGCCTGATCGCGCTGCAGCGGCGCCTGCCGCAGCCGGTGGAACTCGATGTGCCCGATCTGCTGCCCATGCTCGATCCGAGCGTCGATTGGGTGTTCGTCGAAGGCTTCAAGACGGCCCGTCTGCCCAAGATCGAAATCTGGCGTGCCAGCACCGGTCGGCCGGTGTGTTACCCGCAAGACCCGTTGATCCGCGCCATCGCCACCGATTCGCCGGGGCAGCTTCCGCCACCTGCCCCTACCCATGTCCTCGACATCAACACGCCGCCCGCCGTGGCCGACTGGTTGATGGACAATGCCATAGCGTTCGAGTACCAGCCATGACAGCGCAACCGCCCCCCCTGATCGACCCCGACATCGCCTTGCAACGTTTGCTTGCCGCAGCCCGCGTGCTCCCCGATGTCGAAACCCTGCCCACGTCGGCCGCGCTGGGCCGCGTACTGGCGCAGGACGTGCGCTCCACCATGGACGTGCCGCCGGCCGACAACACCGCGATGGATGGCTACGCCCTGCGCAGCGCCGACGTGTCCGCGCCGGGCCAGCGCCTGCCGGTCAGCCAGCGCATTCCTGCTGGCGCCGTGCCGCAGCCGCTGCAGCCGGGCACCGCGGCGCGCATTTTCACCGGCGGACTTATGCCTCCCGGAGCCGATGCCGTGGTGATGCAGGAGCAATGCACGGCCGACGGCGATGCGGTGCAGGTCAACCACCAGCCCAAGGCGGGCGACTGGGTGCGGCGCCGCGGCCTCGATGTGCAGGCGGGCGGCGTGGTGCTGCACGCGGGGCAGCGTCTGCGCCCGCAAGACCTGGGCCTGGCGGCATCGGTCGGCGTGGCCACGCTGAGCGTGCGCCGCAAGCCGCGCGTGGCCATACTGTTTACCGGCGACGAACTCGCCATGCCCGGAGAGCCGCTACGACCAGGTGCCATCTACAACTCCAACCGCTTTGTCATTCAGGCGCTGCTGCAGGCTGCGGGCTGCGAGGTCACCGATTTCGGCATCGTCCCGGACTGGCTCGACGCCACGCGCGCCATGATGCGGCGGGCCGCGCTGGGGCACGACCTCATTGTTTCCACCGGCGGCATGTCGGTGGGCGAGGAAGATCATGTCAAGCCCGCAGTGCAGGCCGAAGGCGCGCTCGATCTGTGGCAGATCGCCATGAAGCCGGGCAAGCCGCTGGCCTTCGGCCATGTGCGCCGCGAAGCGGGGCAGGGCGAGGCGGCGTTCATCGGCCTGCCGGGTAATCCGGTGTCGAGCTTCATCACTTATCTGCTGTTCGTACGGCCTTTTCTGCTGGCCATGCAGGGGGCGACGCAGACCGCGGTGCAGGCGCTGCCGGTGCGCGCCGCGTTCGACTGGCCCAAGCCCGACAAGCGCCGCGAATACCTTCGGGTGAAGCTCAACGCCCAGGGCGAGGCCGAGCTGTACCCGTCGCAGAATTCCGCCGTGCTCACCTCCACCGTCTGGGCCGACGGCCTGGTGGACAACCCGCCGCAGCAGGCCATCGCCCGTGGCGATGTGGTGCGCTATCTCCCGCTTTCCGCTTTGCTGCAGGGCTGAAACATGCGCGTGCACATCCGTTATTTCGCCAGCGTCCGCGAGATCGTCGGGCTGTCGCAGGAGATCCACGACCTGCCGGAGACGGTGCAGACCGTGGGTCAGGCGCGCGACTGGCTGCGCGCGCAGGGCGGGCGCTACGCCGTGGCAATGGCTGCCGACAAGCCCCTGCGCATGGCTTGCAACCAGGTCATGTGCGACGCACAGACGCCGCTTTCACCCGGCTGCGAAGTCGCGTTCTTCCCGCCCGTGACCGGGGGCTGATCCATGGTGCCGATCACCGTTCGCATTCAGACCGCGCCGTTCGATCAGGCCGCCGAACTGCAGGCCTTGCGCGCCGGGCGGCATGACGTGGGCGCGATCGCCAGCTTCGTCGGCCTGTGCCGCGATCATCATCCGGGTGCATGTGCTCCGGGCCATGTGCAGGCGATGGAGCTGGAGCACTATCCGGGCATGACCGAGCAGGCCATTCAGGGCATGGTCGCGCAGGCTCAGGCGCGCTGGCCGCTGCTGGGCGTGACGGTGATCCACCGCGTCGGCCCGCTGCTGCCGGGCGACGACATCGTGCTGGTGGCCGTGGCCAGCGCCCACCGCGCCGCAGCGTTCGCCGCCTGCGAATTTCTCATGGACTATCTCAAGACCCAGGCACCGTTCTGGAAGAAGGAGACTACGCCCGAGGGCGGCCACTGGGTCGATGCGCGCGAATCCGACGACGCCGCGCTGCGCCGATGGGGCGTGGCGTCAGACAACGCCGCCTGATCGCAGGCGCGGGCCGCTCAGGCCCATTTTTGCGCAGGCTCAGGAAAAACCCGCACGAACGGTCGTTCGTTTGCGTTTGTTTTCGTCTGTCGCATCTGGAAACACGAATCTGTAAAGCCTTGGACTAATCTGCGACGGTCAGTGCATCGGTATCGACCACCGATGAGCAAAACCAAGGGCGGCCGCCACGAACGCGCCGCATCTTTTCGGAGACCGTTCCATGTCCACACCCAAAAAACTGGGGCCGCTGCAGTTCATCCTGCTGGCGATTCCCTGCATCGCCGTGCTCGTCGTGCCGTTCTACAACACCCTGGAGCCCAGCGTGTTCGGCATTCCCTTCTTCTATTGGTGGCAGCTGGTCTGGGTGCCGCTGTCGGGGGTGTTCATCGCCATCGTCTACAAGATGGTCGTGCCCAGCGGAAGCGGAGACTAAAGCCATGAACATCGTCGCTACCGTCGTCTTCATCGCGCTGTTCCTGTTCATCACCATCCTCGGCTTCGTCTCGGCGCATTGGCGCAAAGGTGATCTGAACCATCTGCACGAGTGGGGCCTGGGCGGCCGCCGCTTCGGCTCGTGGATCACCTGGTTTCTGATCGGCGGCGACCTCTACACCGCCTACACCTTCGTCGCGGTTCCCGCGCTGGTGTTCGGTGCCGGGGCGCTGGGCTTCTTCGCGCTGCCCTACACCGTGCTGGTCTATCCGATGGTGTTCGCCATCCTGCCGCGGCTGTGGATCGTCGCAAGGAAGCACAACTTCATCACCGCGTCCGACTTCGTCGCCGGCCGCTACGGCAGCCCGGGTCTGGCTCTGGCCATCGCGGTGACCGGTATCGTCGCCACCATGCCTTACATCGCGCTGCAGCTCGTGGGCATTCAGGTGGTGATCGGCGGGCTGGGTTTTTCCACGCATGGGCTGATGGGTGACCTGCCGCTGATCATCGCTTTTGTCATTCTGGCCGCCTTCACCTACACCAGCGGGCTGCGCGCTCCGGCGTCGATCGCGGTGGTCAAGGATCTGCTGGTCTACATCACGGTCATTGCGCTGATCATCGTCGTGCCTTACAAGCTCGGCGGCTTCGGCAGCATCTTCGCCGCCATCCCCAAGGAGCACCTGCTGCTGCCGCCGGTGAAGGAGGGCAATCTGGGCCTGCAGTCGTTCTATCCCACGCTGGCTTTCGGCTCGGCGCTGGCGCTGATGCTGTATCCCCACGCGACCACCGCGGTGCTTTCCGCGAAGGGCCCCAACACCCTGCGCCGCAACTGGGTGTTTCTGCCGGCCTATTCGTTCATGCTGGGGCTGATTGCCTTGCTGGGCTATATGGCCTACGCCTCGGGTATTGCCAAGCTGCCTGATCTGGCGCCGTACTTCAAGCAGTACGGCCCGCAGTTCGCCATGCCTGGCCTGCTGCTGCATTTCTTCCCGAGCTGGTTCGTGGGCGTGGGCTTCGCGGCGGTGGCGATCGGTGCGCTGGTGCCCGCGGCCATCATGTCGATCGCGGCGGCGAATCTTTTCACCCGCAACATCTACAAGGCCTATCTCAATCCCAACTGCACGCCGCAGAAGGAAACCGACATGGCCAAGCTGGTGTCGCTGATCGTGAAGTTCGGCGCGCTGCTGTTCATCGTGTTCCTGCCGCTGACTTACGCCATCCAGTTGCAACTGCTGGGCGGCATCCTGATTCTGCAGACCCTGCCGGCCATCGTCTCGGGCATCTACACCCGCTGGTTCGACGCCAAGGCGCTGCTGCTGGGTTGGGCCGTCGGCCTGGTCTGGGGTATCTGGGCGGCTTCGCTCAGCGGCTTCAAGTCGTCGGGTTATGCGCTGCACCTCGCAGGCATGGTGATTCCGGCCTACATCGGGCTGTACGCCCTGGTGCTCAATTTCGTCGTGGCCGTGGTGGCGACGGTGGTCATACGGGCGCTGGGCATGGCGAACCCGCAGGACGCCACCGTGGCTGCGGACTACGCGGGTTAGGTTTAACCCAGATTGTCCATGAGGGCGCGGGATGATGGCGAGTATCACGTCAGTTGCGACTGGCTGCTGGGTTTAGCTCCCTGAAGATCGCGTTCGAACGCGACGGCAGTGCCAAGGGCCGACATCGTCGGCCCTTGGTTTTTGTATGCTGCACATTCCTCTACGGAGAACGCCCATGCTGCTCACAGCCATCTTGCTGCTCATCGCCTCGCAACTGCCCATCGTCGCCGCGGGCAAGGCCAAGGCGGGCACCTTTCGTTCGCAGGACAACCGCTACGACAACAACGAGCCCAGGCTATGGCTGGAACGCCAGACCGACCCGCGCAGACGCCGTGCCAATGCGGCGCAGGCCAACAGCTTCGAGGCGCTGCCTTTCCTGTTTGCGGCGGCCTTGTTCGCGCTGTACCTGAAGGCGCCGCTGCCGCTGGTCAATGGCCTGCTCATCGCCTGGCTGGTGCTGCGCGCCTTCTATCTGTGGTGCTATCTGAACGACAAGGCCTCGCTGCGCTCCGCGGTATGGGGGCTGGCCCTGCTGGTCAATATCGCATTGCTGTTTGCCCCGTTTTATGGATGAGTCGACCTCTTCAGTGCCGCGCGGTGCGCTCGACGGCCTGCGCGTGATCGAGCTGGGCAGCCTGATCGCCGGCCCTTTCGCCACCCGGCTGATGGCCGAGTTCGGCGCCGATGTGATCAAAATCGAATCGCCCGCGCAGGGCGACGATCCGGGTGGCGACCCCTTGCGCAGTTGGCGCAAGCTGCACAAGGGCGAATCGCTCTGGTGGGCGGCGCAGGCGCGCAACAAGCGCTGCATCACCGTCAACCTCAAGCATCCCGAAGGGCGCGACATCGTGCTGAGGCTCGTCGAGCGCGCCGACGTGGTGGTGGAGAACATGCGCCCGGGCGCACTGGAAAAACTCGGCCTCGGCTGGGAAGCACTGCGTGCGGTCAACCCCAGTCTGGTGATGGTGCGTATCTCCGGCTTCGGCCAGAGCGGGCCGATGCGCTCGCAGCCGGGCTTCGGCGCGATTGCTGAGGCCATGGGCGGTATGCGCTACGTGACGGGCGACCCCGACCGCCCGCCGATGCGCGCCAATCTGTCGCTGGGCGACTCGATCGCCGCCCTGCACGCCGCGTTTGGCGCGCTGGCCGCGCTGCGCCACCGCGACGCCACTGGCGGGCGCTGGAATGGCCACACCGGCGGCGAGGGACAAGTGGTCGATGTGGCGCTGACCGAGAGTGTGTTCAACATGCTGGAGAGCACGCTGATGGAATACAGCTACGACGGCACCGTGCGGCAGCGCACCGGCACCAGTATTCCGGGCATCACGCCGTCGAATGTCTACCGCAGCAAGGGGGGCGAGTGGGTGCAGATTTCGGGCAATGGCGACGCGATCTTCCGCCGCCTGATGCTGGCCATCGGCCGCGCCGACATGGCCGACGATCCCGGCTTGGCGCGCAATCCGGGCCGCATGGCGCGTGCCGACGAGATCGACGCGGCCATCCAGCAATGGGCCGCGACACAGCAGCCCGACGCCATCGTGCAGGCCATGCGCGCGGCAGAGGTGCCCGCCACGCGCATTTACAGCATTGCCGATGTCGTGGCCGACCCGCAGTTTCAGGCGCGCGGCATGATAGAGGCGCACACCCTGGCCGACGGCACCCCGGTCGATCTGCCCGCCCCGGCGCCGCGGCTGTCCCAGACCCCCGGTGCCACGCGCTGGCTCGGCCCGGCCCTGGGCGCGCATACCGACGAAGTGCTCGCCGAACTGGGGCTGGATGCGGCGCAGATCGCGGCCCTGCGCGAGAGCGGCGCGGTCTAGCGGTCTGTCAGTATCAATCGGCGCGAGCGCGCCGTACCGCACGTTTACTGCTGCGCGACGTCGATCAGGCGCTTGTCGCGCGTCTGCACGCTGTAGCGCAGATCCTTGCGCTCTGTGCGCTGACGTTCGGCGACCTTGACGGGTTTGCGCACGATGTTGCGGCGCTTGATCTGCGGTTTGCGCTCGGCCACCACACGCCGTTTCTCGGTCTTGCGCTCGGCCACCACCCGGCGCTGGTCAGCCTTGCGCTCGGCCACGAAAATGCGCGGCGTGTGGGTGACGTAAATGGTCACGAACTGACCCTTGCGGAAAATGCCGCGCTCCGTGGTGCGGTTCCACTGAGCCACCTGCAGCGGGCTGAGGTGATAGCGGTGCGCGACCCGTTCCACCGAATCACCATACTTGCCCACGCGCAACACCATGCGGCGCCCCGGCGGCGCCTCGGGGGCGAAGGCCAGCACGGCGTTTTCGGCGATGGCGGCGCTGACGTTCTTGTTGGCCTGATCGTCGGCCTTGGGGATCAGCACGGTCGAACCCGCCTTGATGAGCTGCCGCGCCGGAATGTCGTTGGTGTCGCGCAGCATGGCTTCGCTGATGTCGAGCGTGCGGGCCAGTTGCACCGGCGACTGCGTGGACTTCACCGTGTAGGCCGTCCAGGTAGACAGCGGGCCGTTGTAGGCCTGCAGCGCCTGGGCGAAATGCGTGGCGTTGTCATACGGCATGAGAATGCGCGGATTGGTCGCCCCGAGAATGACCGGCTTGGTGTAGGCCGGGTTGAGCGAGCGGAATTCTTCAACGGTCATGCCCGCGAGCTTGGCTGCAAGCGACACGTCGATGTCGCGGGTGATGGTGACGGCTTTGAAGTACGGATGATCGGGAATGTCGGGCAGGGTGATGCCGTACTTGGCGGGATCGGAGATGATGTCTTTCACCGCCTGCAGCTTGGGATAGTAATTGCGCGTTTCATTGGGCATGCGCAGGTCTTGATAGTCCACCGGCAGGTTATGCGCCTTGTTGTAGGCAATGGCGCGCTGTACGCTGCCCTCGCCCCAGTTGTAGGCGGCCAGGGCGATCTGCCAGTTGCCGAACATGTTGTAGAGGTTCTGCAGATAGTCGAGCGCGGCGTTGGTGGAGGCCAGCACGCTGCGGCGGTCGTCCTGGAACAGGTTCTGCTTCAGGTTGTAGTGCTTGCCGGTGGAGGGAATGAACTGCCACATGCCCACCGCATGCGCCACTGAGCGCGCGTCGGGGTTGTAGGCGCTCTCGATGAAAGGCAGCAGCGCCAGCTCGGTGGGCATGCCGCGCTTTTGCACTTCCTGCACGGTGTAGTAGAGATACTTGCGAGCACGCTCGGTCATGCGGGCCACATAGTCGGGCCGAGAGACGTACCACTGCGCGGCCTGGTCCACCAGTGGGCTGTCCATATCAGGAATGGCGAACCCGGCGCGGATGCGCTGCCAGATGTCGGCGTATTGCGGGGTGATGTCCTTGGTGTCGTCCTGCAGCGCTGTCTGCTCGGTGGGTGTGACCGGCGCACTGGCGAGCGTCTCGGCCTGCAGCGGGGTTTCGGGAGCAGCGGGGGGTTCGGTGACGGAGGCGGTCTGGGGAGAGGGACTGGGGGGAGGCGATGCGGCGGAGGTCTTGGCGGCGGGAGGGACGGCGGCGCATCCGGCGGCCATTGCGACCATTGCACCCAGCGCCCAGAATCGCAGTCGTCTCAGTTGCTGCATCGGTACTCACCCCTAGAAATCGTTTTTCCACTCTCGCAACCAGGCCAGTGCCTGCAATGCATCTTGCGGCCTTTGGCCCCTGTAACGCTCCAGCGCCTGCAACACGCCGGGTTCGCCGGTGCGCACAAACGGGTTGATGCTTTTCTCCAGACCGATGGAACTGGGCAAGGTGGGCTGCCCGTTGGCGCGCAAGGCCAGGCACCGTTGCTGGTGCGCCACCACCGCCTCGTTCATGGGGTCTGCAGACCGGGCGAATTGTAGATTAGAGAGGGTGTACTCGTGGGCACAATTTACGGTCGTATTTTCAGGGAGTTGCATCAGTTTGTTCAAAGAATGATGCATTTGGGCCGGGGTTCCTTCGAACAGGCGGCCGCAGCCCGCGGAAAACAGCGTGTCGCCGCAGAACAGCGCCGCCTGATCGCCCTGCAGCGGGCGGGCCACATAGGCGATATGCCCCAGGGTATGACCCGGCACTTCGAGCACCTCGAACCGCACCGGCCAGCCCTGCGGCGTGAACGTATCGCCCTCGCGCAGGGGCTGGGTGCGATGCGGGATGGCCTCGCCTGCCGGCCCCCAGACGGGCGCCGCATCGGCAGGGTGCCTCGCCTGCCACCACTGCAGCAGGTCGGTGATGCCGCCCACGTGGTCGCTGTGATGGTGGGTGACTAGAATGCCGCGCAGTTCCAGGCCGCGCCGCTCGAAGGCATCGATCACCGGCGCGGCGTCGCCCGGGTCCACAACCAGCGTGCGCGGATCGTTCGCGTCGGGCCGGATCAACCAGATGTAGTTATCCCGAAAGGCTGCAAGCGCTTCTGTATGCATGGTGACTCCGATCTGTGGCCTTCGATGAGCCTGCAGCACTGGCTGCAGACGCCGCCCGGTCGCTATGCGCTGGCTTGGGAACAGAGCCAGATCGACCGTGTGGTGAGCGATATTTTCGGCTATCACGCCCTGCAACTCGGCAACCCGGCGCTGCAGGGCCTGGCGCACAACCGCATGCCGCATCGCTGGCTGGCCCTCGATGGCGCCCCGCAGGCCACCTTCGACGGGCCGAGCGTGCGCCCAGTCTGCCTGCTGCCCGAGCATTACGGCGGCGAGCCGGTGTATGCCGAGCCGGGTCTGGTCGATGCGGTGGGTGTGGCCGCAGAAAATGCCCAGGCCCAGCCCGAGTCGTCGCCGTCCGATTTGCACGCCATCCACACCGAACACCTGCAATGCGACTTCACCGCCCTGCCGTTTCCCGCGCAGTCGCTCGATCTGGTGGTGCTGCCGCACACGCTTGAAGGCGTGGACGACCCCCACGCCTGCCTGCGCGAGGTTGAGCGCGTGCTGGTGCCCGGCGGGCAGGTCGTCATCAGCGGCTTCAACACCTGGAGCCTGTGGGGCATGCGGCAGCTCGTCGGCCGCGTCGGCGGCGGCTGGTACCTGCCGCAGCAAGGCGAATTTCTCGCCCCCCGCCGCGTGCGCGACTGGCTGCGGCTGCTCAGCTTCGAGGTGACGCAGGGCCGCTTCGGCTGCTACCGCCCGGCGCTGTGCTCGCCGCTGTGGCTGCACCGCTGGCGCTTCATGGACAAGGCGGGCGACCGCTGGTGGCCCGTGTTCGGCGCGGTGTATTTTCTCGCCGCGATCAAGCGCGTACCCGCCATGCGCCTGGTCGGCAAGGTGGAGATGCGCACCAAGCGCCGCGCCGTGGCGCTGCAACCCGTGGCGCAGCGACAAGCCAGAAAAATCTGAACGACATGACGAACGAGACCGACCCTGAAATCATCATCTACACCGACGGCGCCTGCAAAGGCAACCCCGGCCCTGGCGGCTGGGGCGTGGTGCTGCGCAGCGGCGCGCATGAAAAAACCCTACACGGCGGCGAGGCGCAGACCACCAACAACCGCATGGAACTCATGGCCGCTATTCAAGCCCTCGAAACCCTCAAACGCCCCAGCCGGGTGCTGCTGCACACCGACTCGCAATACGTGCTCAAGGGCATGACCGAGTGGATCGCCGGCTGGAAGCGCCGGGGTTGGACCACGGCCGATAAAAAGCCGGTGAAAAACGTCGATCTCTGGCAGCGCCTGGAAAAAGCCGCCGCCCCGCACGCGCTGCGCTGGGTCTGGGTGCGCGGCCACACCGGCGACCCCGGCAACGAACGGGCCGACGCCCTGGCGAACCAGGGCGTGGAGGCGGCGGGGCGAGGGTAGGGGGAGCTGCTTCGTCAGCCGCCGCGCGAAAGGCCGCCGAATAGTCGCTTGACGAGACCGCCCTTGCGCGCCGCGGCCACGGGCGCCTCGATCTTGCTGGTATCGAGCTTGCGAGCGAATTGCTCGAAGGACTCGAACACCAGCAATCGGGCGTCGACACGCCGACCGGTGCGCGCATGCAATTGCGCGATGACTTGCAGCGCTGAGAGTGAATCCCCGCCCAGATCGAAGTAATTGTCCTGGGGCTGGATGTCGCCAGCGGGGATGCCCAGCAGCGGACTCCAGATTTCCGCCAGCAGTTGCTCGCTTGCAGTCAAGGCGCGGCGCTGTTGCCGCGGTTTGACGTTCGGCGGCGGCGTTTGATCGGGGATGGCAGCGGCTGCCAGATGAGCCAGGGCGCGAGCGGAGGGCGACGCGGCCGAGTCGAGCAGTTGACCGACGGTTTGATCGGGCGCAGCGATCAACCTTTGCACGAGTTCGAGGAAGCGCTCGCGAAGATGGGTCGCCGTGGTTTCGGTGTAGATGTCGGCGTTATAGGTCATCCCGCCTTCCAGGCCGCTCGGTACTTCCATGAGCCACAGGCCGAGGTCTTCGGTGGCGCCCTTCTGGAAGATGAGGATGCTGCTCTGAATCAGTTCCCCCCATTGACGTGGACGTTCGCGTGCATCCTGGAAGGAAAACAACACCTGATACAGCCCGGCCTGTTTGGAGCGTGCCAGCATCTCAGGCTCCATGGCGAGGCGCTCGAAGGGAATGTCCTGGTAGTTGAGGGCGTTGAGGAATTCCTGCTTGACCCGGCGCAGCAAGGCGGTCACAGTTTCGTCGGGATCGAGACGCAGTTGAATGGGGATGAGGTTATTGAAGAATCCCATCACCGATTCGATTTGAGCAAGGGTGCGTCCCCGCACCGGTACCCCCACGGAAATGGTTTCACTGCCAGCCGTCTGCGCCATCATTGCGGCATAGACGGCAAGGGCGAGGGTGGTCATGGTCACGTCGGCCTTGCAGCTGATCGCGCGCAGCGATTCCGTCGAGGTCTTGTCGATGCGTACCCATGCAGATGCACCCTCGCCCGTCATGCCTGCCGTGCGCGGCTTGTCGGTGCTGGGCGCCTTGGGTGTTGGCAGGCTGTTGATGTGGGCGTTCCAGGCATGGAGTTGCTGGGCGAAGGCTTCGCTTTGCATCCATTCGGCCTGCCACTGCGCATAGTCGGCATACGTTCCCGGCAATGGGCGCGGTGCGGGGGGCGTATTTGCAACCATGGCGGTGTATTCCGACGCTAATTCCTCATACAGCAGATCGAAAGACCAGCCGTCCCAGATGATGTGGTGCGGCATGAACAGGAACGCATGCTCTGACGGGCCTAGCTTGAACAGGGCGGCGCGAAACAGTGGGGCCTGATGAATGTCCATGGGCTGATCGACGATGGCCTGCATCTGACGCATCAACTCGGCTTCGCGCTGTTTTTCCGCAATGCCGCTGAGATCGGTGAACGGGATTGCAATCTTCAGTTCGT
The DNA here is from genome assembly GCF_001418255.1 of Thiomonas bhubaneswarensis. Taxonomy (GTDB): domain Bacteria; phylum Pseudomonadota; class Gammaproteobacteria; order Burkholderiales; family Burkholderiaceae_C; genus Thiomonas; species Thiomonas bhubaneswarensis. The sequence continues at coordinate 163,339 of NZ_LIPV01000007.1, read as the reverse complement.
CCTGAATGACCTGAGTGCGGCTGCCATCAGCCTCCTTCTGAATGAAGGTGCGCAGGGCGGGTTGCCTTTGCACCATGGCATGAAACGCACGCTCAAAGGCCGCAAGGTCGAACGGGCCACGCAATCGGTGCGCCGATGGCGTGTTGTAGGTCACCCGTCCCGGATGAAGCTCCTCCATGAATGCGATGCGCTCCTGCTGTGCAGTCAGGGGAGCAGTCTTGCGCGTTGGGTCATGCCGGAATACGGGGTATCTGGCCTTGCCATCGCCGAGCCGTTGCGCAATCTCGTGCGCCATGCGCTCGGCTGTCGGCGCTTCAAAGACCAAGCGGAAGGGAAGATGCAACTGAAAGGCATTGTTGAGTTGTGCGATCAGTTGCGCGGCCAGCAGCGAATGTCCGCCCAGGGCGAAAAAGTCGTCATGCACACTCAGCGCGGGTAGCTTGAGCACCTTCTCCATGACGGTCATGACGGTTTGCTCAACATCGTTGCGAGCTGCAACGCGGCTCGGTGCGGCCACGGTCTGGTCGGGCTGTGGGGCTGGCAGACGCTTGCGGTCGATCTTGCCGTTGGGCAGCAGGGGCAGTTTGTCGAGGGCGACGAAATGCTGCGGCATCATGTAGGCGGGCAGGCTGGCGGACAGATGGGCGCGCAGCGCGGCGGCGGTGGGGGCGGTGTGGCCCTGCGGCGGCACGACGTAGGCGACCAGGCGGGCGTCGCCCGGGGTGTCTTCGCGCACCAGGGCGACGGCCTGGGCCACGTCGGGGTGCTGCGTCAGGTGCGATTCGATGTCGCCCAGCTCGATGCGAAAGCCGCGCAGTTTGACCTGGAAGTCCAGCCGCCCGAGATGTTCGAGCTGGCCGTCGTTACGCCAGCGGCCACGGTCGCCGGTGCGGTAAAGGCGCGCGCCGGGTTCGGTGGAAAAGGCGTCGGGGATGAAGCGCTCTGCGGTCAGCGTCTCGCGCCGCCAGTAGCCGAGCGCGACGCTGGCGCCGCCGATGTGGATTTCACCCGGTACGCCGATGGGGCAGAGCTGTCCGCGCTGATCGAGCACCCAGACCTGGGTATTGGCCAAGGGGGTGCCGATGGCGATGCCTGCGGGGTCTTCCTGGACCCGCCAGCAGGTGGACCACACGGTGGTTTCCGTCGGGCCGTACATATTCCAAACTTCGCCGCTGCTGCGCAGCAGCTGCGCGGCGAGGTCGGCGGGCAGGGGCTCGCCGCCCACCAGGGCCTTGAGCTGTCGATTCCCTGACCAACCCGCACTGAGCAGCAGGCGCCAGGTGCTGGGGGTGGCTTGCAGTGCAGTGACTGGATGGCGTTCGAGCAGGTCGCGCAGGGCGAAGCCGTCGGCGGCCTGTTCGCGGCTGGCCAGCAACACGGTGGCGCCGTTGGCGAGCGGCAGCAGGAGTTCGAGCACGGCGATGTCGAACGACAGCGTGGTCACGGCCAGGAGCATGTCGCCAGCCTTGAGCCCGGGCCTTTGGGTGACGGCCAGCAGAAAGTTCACCACGGCGCGGTGCGGCAGCATGACGCCCTTGGGTTTGCCGGTGGACCCCGAGGTGTAGATCATGTAGGCCAGTGACTCGGGGGTGGCGTCGCGCTCGGCATCGGGCTGTGGCGCGGTGTCGGGCTGGGCGGCGATGATGGCGGCGTCGGCATCGAGCCAGAGGCTTTGCTCGCGCGGCCAGGGCAGGGCTTCGGCCGAGGTGGATTTGGCGATGAGCAGGGCGAGTTCGGCATCTTCGGCCATGTCGGCCAGCCGCGACGTTGGAAAGCTAGGGTCGAGCGGCACATAGCCCGCGCCCGCGACGAGCACGCCCAGCAACGCGGGCAGCATGTCGGCGTCGCGCGGCAGGCACAGGCCCACGCGGCTGCCGCGCTGCACGCCGCGTGCGCGCAAGGCATGGGCGATGCGATGGGCCTGCGCCCAGAGCTGGGCGTAGGACTGCGGCACGCCGCCTGCGATCTGCGCAGTGGCCTCGGGCGTGCGCAGGGCCTGGGCGTGCAGGAGCTGGTGCAGCATCAGGCCGGGGGGCAGCGGCACCGCGGTGGCGTTGAGTTGCGCGAGCTGCTGACGGTCGGCCTCGGTGACGATGTCGATGCTGCCCAGGGCTTGCTCGGGCGCGGCGCAGAGTCGGCTCAGCAAGGTCTGATAGCTCGCCAGCCAGCGGCGCACGGTGATGTCGTCGAACAGGGCGGCGGCATATTGGCATTCGAGCTGCAGGCCGCCATCGGGCAGAGGCACGGCGTTGACGAACAGCTCGAAATTCTCGGCCTGCCGCGGGTTGGACGAGACGTTCACCCGCAGTTCGCCGAAGCTGCGCAGGTCGATGGCCTGATCGAGGTTGAACATGACCGGCGCGAGCGGCACGCGCGAGGCGTCGCGCTCGATCAGCAGCTTCTGCAACAGGGTGCCGAAGGTGTAGTGCTGGTGCTCGAAGGCATCGAGTACGGCCGATTGCACCGCGGGCAGCGACTGCGCCAGCGGCGCGGCGGCATCGGGCATGAGGCGCAGGGGCAGCAGGTTGACGCCGTGGCCGACGACCGTCTCGAAGCCCGGCAGGGTTTGCCCCGCAGCGGGCACGCCGACCACCACGTCGTCATTGCCGGAGAGCCGTTGCAGCAGGGCGCCGAAGGTGCAGAGCAGGGTCGAGAACAGGCTGGCGCCGGATTTGGCCCCGAGTTGGCGCACGCCCGAGACCAGGTTTGCGGGCAGGACATGATCGATGCGCCTGGAGCTGAACACGCGCGTGGCCGGGCGGGTGTGGTCGCAGGGCAGTTCCAGCACGGCGGGCACGGTGGCGTATCGGCCGAGCCAGTAGGCCTCGTCGGCGCGATGGGCTTCTGTGCCCTCCCGCTCGGCCAGCGCCTGGGCGAAGGAAGCGAAGCTGGCGGGCGCATCGGGTTCTGGCGCTTCGCCCCGCTGGGCTGCGTAGAGCGCGCCGATCTCGCTGACCAGCACGCCGAACGACCAGCCGTCACAGACGATGTGATGCGCGCTGAGCAGCAGGGCGACGTGATCGTCGGCCAGCCGCAGCAGGCGGGCGCGGAAAAGCGGGCCTTGCTGCAGATCGAAGGGCGTGGAAACGGCCTGGGCTGCGGCCTGGCTCAGGGCGGCGTCGCGCTGATCGGGCGCAAGCCCGCGCAGATCGTCCACGGGGATGTCGAGCGCCAGATGCGCGGCGATGAGCAATTGCTGGCCATCGGCGCTCAAGGTGGCGCGCAGAGCGTCGTGTCTGTCGGTCAGGTTGCGCACTGCGGCGCTGAGGGGTTGCAGATCGAAGGCGCCATGAAGATGGAGGGTGATCGACTCGTTGTACGCCAGCGTGGCATCCCCGCCGAGCTGGCAGGCCAGCCAGATTTCGCGCTGGGCTTCGGTGGTGGGCACCACGCGGGCGACGGGCGCGGCGTCGGCGAAGGGGTCATAGTCGACCGCTGTAGCGGACGAGGCGTGGGAGAGGTCGTTCATCATGCGTCCAGGCGGAGATACTTGCCGGGTTGATCGGGGTTGGGGACGAACCAGGCGGGGTTGCCGCTGGGGTCTTTGCCGATGCGCGCGCCGGGCACGGGCGGGCGGCTGGCATCAAAGGCGGCGGGGGCCGCATCGGCGTGGCGGGGAATGAAGTCGGCTTCCTGCAACTCGGCCACGGCTTCCTTGAATGCGGTCTTGATGACGGCGATGTCCTGCGGGGTGTGGGCGGTGGTGAGGAAGCAGGGGAAGTTGTCGAGGATGTGCACGCCGCGGCTGCGCATCATGGCAAACAGCAGGTCTTGCATGGGGTGGTCTTCGGTGAAAAAGATTTTCCACACCGAGGAGAACGATTTGAGAACGATGGGGGCGCCCACTTGGCGGCAGTAGGCGTTGAGTTCGTCCACCATGGCGGCGGTGGAGGTGGTGAGGGTGTGCTGCAGTTCGGGGCCTGCGGCCTTGAGGTGCAGGAGCACGGCCTTGGCCGCGGCCAGGGCTAGGGGGTGGCGCACGAAGGTGCCGGCAAAGTAGGTCACGCCCACGGTGGGCACGGAGTCGTCGCCGTATTGCCACTGGCCGCCGTCGAGCGCGTCCATGAACTGGCGCTTGCCGGCGATGACGCCGATGGGGAAGCCGCCGCCCACGACCTTGCCGTAGCTCACCAGATCGGCGCGGATGTCGAACAGCGCCTGGATGCCGCCGGGATGCGAGCGAAAGCCCGTGACCACTTCGTCGAAGATGAGCAGGGTGCCGGCCTGCGCGGTGAGGTCGCGCAGGGCGTGGAGGAATTCGCGCGGCTGGAAGTCGGGGCGGCGGCTCTGTACCGGCTCGACCACGATGGCGGCGAACTCGTCCATGCGTTCCTTGAGGGCGGCCAGGGTTTCGGGGGTGCCGTAGTCGAACACGACGACGTTTTCCGAGGTGTTGGGCATGATGCCCGGCGCCGCGGGAATGGAGCGGCCCTTCTTGGTGCCGCGCACGATGACTTCGTCGAAGATGCCGTGATAGGCCCCGGCGAAAATGGCGATCTTGCTGCGGCCGGTGACGGTGCGGGCCACGCGCACGGCGCCCATGACGGCCTCCGAGCCGGTGTTGCACAGCGCGGCGCGGTCGGCGCCGGTGAGCTCGCAGATGAGCTCGGCCACTTCGCCCGCCAGCGGGTGCTGGGGGCCGATGTCGTAGCCGTCGTCGAGCTGCTTGCGCACGGCGTCGACGATGAAGGGCGGTTGCCAGCCGAACAGGCTCATGCCGAAGCCGCTGAGGGCGTCGACGTACTCGTTGCCGTCGAGATCCCACATGTGGCAACCGGCGGAGCGGGCGATGACGATCTGGTAGATGATTTCCTTGAGCTGCGGGCGGAAGCCGTTGACCACGCGCGGGTCCGCCAGATGCGGGCGGTGGCGTACGGTGTAAGCCTTGGAGGCCTTGGTGCGCTCGATGTAGCGGCGCATGAAGGCGTCGAGCCGCGCCTGCTGTCGGGCGCTGAGTTCGCCGGTGGGCGCGGTGTGGATGCGGGCGATGGCGCCGAAGGCCTTTTTCACGTCGTACTTGGCGTTGGCGTTGGGGCTTTCGTCATCGGCGGGCGGGGCGCTGGCTGCGGCGGGCGCTTCTGGCGATGGCGCGGGCGCCGCCGGGGCGGCTGGAGCAACCGTGACGGCTTGCTGCGCCTGCGGTGCAGCCTGCGCATCGGCCACGACCGGCTGGGCGAATGCCCCGGGTGCGCCGCTGGGCAAGCCGCCAAGAAGGGCGAGCTGCTGCGCCATCAGTTGCATCTGCTGGGCGATGAGCTGCTGCATGAAGGGGGTGTTCGCAGCCGCAGCCGGGGAGACGGGCATGGCTTGCGGGACGAAGGCGGCAGGCTGGGGCATGGCGAAGGCTCCTGCGGGTGGTGCGAGGGGGGCGTGCGGCGCGACGGCGGGCTGGGCTGCGGGTTGGGGCGTGGACTGAGGTGCGGTTTGGGGCGCTTCGGGCGGAAGCTGGCTGTCGATGTGCCGCGCCAGGGCGTCGACGCTGCGGTACCGTTCCATCAGGTCGCGGAAGGTGATGGGCAGGGCGAAGTCTTTTTTGATCTGCAGCGCGGCCTGGGTGAGGGTGAGCGAATCGAGCCCGAGTTCGACGAAGGCGGCGGTCGGGTCGGTGTCGGCCAGCTCGACGCCAGAGCTGTCTTCGAACAGGGTGTTGAGGCGGGCGATGAGCGTAGGCAGGCGCGAGGCGGCTTGGGTCATGGCGGCAGTCGTCGGAATGGAAATGGAAGAGGCGGCAACGATGGAGGCGGCAGGCGGGGTGCTGGTTGCAGCGCTTGCAGGTGCTGCGTTGGGCTGCAATGCGGTGGGTTGGGGCAGGGCGGGCTGGGGCGCCACGGCGGCATCCAGCCAGTAGCGCTTGCGCTCGAAGGGGTAGGTGGGCAGGAGGATGCGCTGGCGCCTTTCTGCGGCGTCGAACCAGGGCACGTCGTGACCCAGCGTCCAGAGCTGGCCCACGGCGCTGGCGAGTTGGCGCAGCTCGCTGGCAGCCGCGTCGTGCAGGCTGGGCAGGGCGATGGGTGCGCTTTGACCTGCGGTGCCGTGTTGCCGCATCAAGGCGCTCAGGCTGCCGCGCGGCCCGCATTCGACGCCGACCAGCCCGGCATGCAGCGCCTGCGCCGTGCGCACTGCGCTGGAAAAGCGCACGGTATCGCGCAGATGCCTGGCCCAGTAACCGGGGTCGGTGGCCTGCTCGGCGCTGAGCACCAGGCCGGTGCGGGTGGAGATGATGGTGCGCTGTGGCGCTTGCAGTGCAACCTGCCGTACCGCTGCCTCGAACGGTGGCAGGGCCGCATCCATCATCGCGGAGTGGAAGGCGTGCGAGGTCTGCAGCGGGCGGTTGACGATGCCCTCGGCGTCGAGCCGCGTCAGCAGCCGGGCGATGGCGTCGAACGGCCCGGCCACCACGCTGGCCTGCGGGCCGTTTTCTGCCGCGAGGTCGAGATCGGCGTCAAGATAGGGCGAGAGCGCGCTGGCCGCAAGCCGCACCGACAGCATGGCGCCCGGCGGCTGCGCCTGCATGAGCTGGCCGCGCAGGGCCACCAGGGCGGCGGCGTCTTCGAGCGAGAACACCCCGGCCAGCACGGCGGCGACGAATTCACCGACCGAGTGGCCGATGAGCACGCTGGGCTGCAGGCCGCGCTGAAGCCACCACTGCGCCACGGCGTACTCGACGCAGAAGGTGGCGGGCTGGGTGACGGCGGTGGGTTGCAGCGCCGTGGCATCGCTGCCGAACAGCAGGGCTCTGAGGTCGTACTCGGTGTGCGGGGCGAATGCGGCAAGGGCAGCATCGAGCGCTTCGCGGAACTCGGGCAATGCGTCGTAAAGGCCGCTGCCCATGGCCGCATATTGCGCCCCCTGACCCGGAAACAGCAGGGCGACGGGCGGGGGCGTGGCCGGTGCCTGGCGCTGCGCGCGCAACGGTGCCTGCGCTTCGCCGAGGGCGCGCACGGCGTCGGCGGCATCGTCGGCTACGACGGTGAGGCGATGGGCAAAGGCCTTGCGGCCGACCCGCAGGGTGTACGCGGCATCGCCCAGCGGGGTGTCGGGGTGAGCGCCGAGATGGGCGGCAAGCTGGGTGGCGCGCTCGGCAAGGGCGCTGGCGCTGCGCGCTGAAAGCCGCAGGATGAACGGCCCTTGAGCAGGGGTGCTCGGTGCAGGCAGTGGCGCTTCTTCCAGAATGGCGTGGGCGTTGGTGCCGCCGACGCCGAAGCTGCTGACCCCGGCCAGGCGCGGCTGCGCGTCGCGCGGCCAGGGGGAAAGGTCGGCGTTGACGATGAAGGGAGTCTGCTCCAGCCCGAGCCTGGGGTTGGGCGCGTGGAAGTGCAGGGTGGGCGGGATGGTGCCGGTTTGCAGCGCCAGCGCGATCTTGATCACCCCGGTGGCCCCGGCGGCGATGACCGTGTGGCCGATATTGCTCTTGGCCGAGCCGATGCGGCAGAACTGGGTGCGGGCGGTGGTCTGGCGGTAGGCTCGGGTGAGCGCCTCGATTTCCACCGGGTCGCCCAGCGGGGTGGCGGTGCCGTGGGCCTCGACGTAGCCGATGGCCTCTGCGCCGACGCCTGCGGCGGCCAGCGCCGCAGCCACCACGGCGGACTGCCCGTCCACGCTGGGGGCGGTGAAGCTGGCCTTGCCGCCGCCGTCGTTGTTGATGGCGACGCTGCGGATCAGGGCGTGGATGGTGTCGCCATCGGCCAGGGCATCGGCCAGAGGCTTGAGCAGCACCACGGCGGCGCCGTCGGAAAACACCGTGCCCTGCGCGTTGGCGTCGAAGGTGCGGGTGTGGCCGTCGGGCGAGAGCATCGCGCCCTCTTGGTAGAGATAGCCGCTGTCGGGCGGGCAGGTGATGGAGACGCCACCGGCCAGGGCCATGCCGCACTGGCCGCTGCGCAGACTGTCCACGGCCTGGCCGATGGCGACCAGCGAGGTGGAGCAGGCGGTGTGCACGCTCACCGCCGGGCCGGTGAGGTCGAGGCGGTTGGCGGTGCGGGTGGCGATGTAGTCCTTCTCGTTGGCGAGCATGACCTGGAACTCGCCCAGGCGCCGCACCTTGTCGGGATGGGCGCTGACATGGCGCTGAAAGTAGGTGGCGTTGTACATGCCGGCAAACACGCCCACCGGCGTGGCGGTCTGGCCGGGCACATGGCCTGCGCGCTCCATGCACTCCCAGCACAGTTCGAGGAACACGCGCTGCTGCGGGTCCATCAGCTCGGCTTCGAGCGGGCTGATGCCGAAGAAGGCAGCGTCGAAATCGGCCACGCCGTCGAGCACGCCGCGCGCCGCGACATAGGCCGGATCGGCGCGCAAGTCGGCGGGAATGGCCGGGTCGAGCTCGTCGGGGCGGAAAAAGCGTATGCCTTCGCGGCCTTCGGTGAGCATGCGCCAGAAATCCTCCACGCTGGGCGCGCCGGGGAAGCGCCCGGCCATGCCGATGATGGCGATGGGCTCGTCGCGCAAGGCGTCTGCCCTGTGATCGGCGCGGTGGGCGGCGGTGAGGCGGTTGGCGGCGACGCCAACCTGACCGCCGATCTGCGCGGCGATGCCTCGCGGGGTGGGGTCGCCAAAAAACGCGGCGACGCTGAGCTGGCCCTGGCCGCGCTGGCGCAGCGCAGTCAGGGCGCGTAGCACCAGCAGGGAATTGCCGCCGAGGGTGAAGAAGTTGTCCGATGGGCCTACGTGATCCAGACCGAGCACCTCGGCGAACACCGCGGCCACTTCCTGCGACAGACCTGCCGATGGATCGGAGACGGCAGCGCCGGTTTTGGAGATGCGCGTCGGCGCGGGCAGGGCCTTGCGGTCGAGCTTGCCGTTGAGGGTGACGGGCAGGCGGTCTAGGGCAATGAGGTGGGCGGGCACCATGTAGTCGGGCAGAAGCGCAGCCAGGGCGCTGCGCATGGCGCTGAGGTCGAGCACCGCGCCGCTTTGCGCCACGACATAACCAAAGAGTTGCGGACCCAGCGCGGCGTCGCGGTGCAGGTTGACGGCGCAGGCCTGCACGCCGGGCTGTGCAGCCAGCTTGGCCTCGATCTCGCCCAGCTCGATGCGATAGCCGCGAATCTTGATCTGTCCGTCGGCGCGGCCGATGTAGTCGAGCGCGCCATCATCGCGCCAGCGCACCAGATCGCCGGTGCGGTAGAGCAGGCCGTCGGCGTCGAGCGGGTCGGCCACGAAGCGCTCGGCGCTCAGTTCGGGGCGGTTCAGATAGCCCTTGGCCACGCCCCGCCCGCCCACGCACAGCTCGCCCACCATGCCGCGCGGCAGCAGCGCGCCTGTGGTACCTGAACGGACGAACACCTGCGTGTCCTGAATGGGGTAGCCGATGGGAATGGCCAGGGCGTCGGGGGGCAGCGCATGCGGAATACGGTAGGTGGCCGTGAAGGTGGTGCACTCGGTCGGGCCGTAACCGTTGATCAGGGCGGTTTGCGGCAGCGCCTGCAGCGCGCGACGAACGTGGGCGACCGACAGGGCCTCGCCCCCGGTGAGCAGATGATCGAGGCCCTGGAACCAGTGCGGGTCGTCATCGACGATGGCGTTGAACAGCGCCGCGGTCAGCCACGCGCTGCGCACACCGTGGCGCGCGATGCTGCGGGCGATGCCGGGGCCGGTGGGGATCGACTCGTCGTGCAGCACGCAGCAGCCGCCGTTGAGCAGCGGGCCCCAGATTTCGAGCGTGGAGGCGTCGAAACCCAGCGGCGCGGCGTGCAGCATGACGGTCGAGGCGTCGAGCGGCATGAAGGTGGCATCGACGACCAGGCGCAGGATGGCGCGGTGGGGAATGGCGATGCCCTTGGGTTCTCCGGTGGAGCCGGAGGTGTACATCACATAAGCCGTCCCCTCTGGCGAGCACGGCACCTCGTCGAGCAAGGGCGGCGCATCGGCGTCGTTCAACAAGTTCTGGAGGTCGAGGGTCTGGAGCCCGGCGGGAAACAACGCGGCCGTCTCGGCCTGAACGAGCGCGAGGCGGGCAGCCGCATCCCGCACCATATAGGCCACGCGCTCGGGTGGAAACTTCGGGTCGATGGGCAGATAAGCGGCACCAAGCATGAGTATGCCGAGCACCGTGGCGATGGCAGCGGGTGAGCGATCGACACACAGCGCAACCACGTCACCTGGCGCCACACCATGCGCCTGCAACGTCGCCGCCACGGCCCGCGCCTTGGCGTCGAGCTGGGCGTAGCTCCACTGACCATCTTGCCAGCGCAGCGCCGGAGCGTCGCCGTGCTGGGCGCATATCTTGCCAAAGCGTGCAGGCACGCTGAGTGCGGTCGGCGCGGGGCGCCTGGGCGGGTTGAGCGCAAGAAGGGCGGCTCGCTGTTCGGCATCGACCAGATCGAACTGTTCGACTGGCCGCATGGGATCGCGCTCGATGGCGCGGGCGACGGTGAGCACCGCGCGCAACAGCGATTCGGCCCAGGACGCCGGATAAAACCCGGAGGAGAGAACAGCGAGGGTTTGCCGCTGCGGGTCATGAATGAGCAGCAGGGCTTCGGGGAGCAGCGCCGGGGCGTCGTTGGCCTGAGTAGGGTCGAAAAGCCAGATCAGATCGGTGGATGCATCGTCAGGCGTCTCAGTGGGCGGATGAGCCAGATGTTCGCGCAGGCGGTCGATGAGGCCTTGAGCCGTCTCGCCGGGCGCGGCCACCACCGGGAACGACTGACCCGGTCGCACCAGCACCCGTAGCGGCGCATCGGGGCCGCAAAGCCTTTGCAGGGTGATCGCGGCCGCCGCGAGCAGGTGATGGGCCGATGCGTGACCCACTTCAAGCTCGACTCGATAAGGCGTGCGATGTGCTTCAGGCGCGAGCTGGGCGAAATCGCCGAGACGGGACTGGACACTGCTGCTGTTTGTAGGACTGTGCATGGCTGCCACCACCGAAGGCTTGGGTCGGCACTCGTCCGAACCCCCCGTTCGGCAGCCTCCGGCCATGAGGGCATTGCACAGCGTCGGCGGCGGTTTGACTAGGCCTCAAGCAGGGGAGAGGGGCGATCCCGTTGCGATTTCCGGGAATTTCTCACCGAATTCGCCAGAAAAGATGACGGTGCAAACCTATGCCATCAGTTAGGCCGCTTGGGTTCGGCCCCGTCCAGGCTGCCGCAGCGCGGCATGGGGGCGGTTCAATAGGCGTAGTAGCCGTAAGGCGAACCCGCTTTCGGTCCGCGGCTCTGGTTGAGCAGGGTGTAGACCATCGGGTGGTCCTGCAGCATGGTGAGCGATTGCTGTACCGTGCCCTGGTGGGTGCGCCCGGCCTGTACGACGAACAGAATCTGGCCGGCATGCAGCGACAGCGCGCGGGCTTCGGCGGAAGGCAGCAGCGGGGGCGCGTCGAGGATGATGACGCGGTCGCGGTAACGATGGGCCATTTCTTCGAGCAGCAGGTCCATGGTGGCGCTGGCGAACAGCTCGGTGGCCTGGGCGCTGGGCGTGCCCACGGGCAGCACGGCCAGCTTGGGCACGTTGGTGGCGAGGATGAGGTCGGACAGGTCGAGCTCGGGATGCAGCAGCTTGTCGATCAGGCCCTGCGCGGGGGCGATGCCCAGACGTTCGAGCAGGGTGCTGCGCGAGGGGTCGGCGTCGACCAGCAGCACGGTGTGATTGAGCTCGGCGGCGATGCTCATGGCGAGGTTGGCCGCGACGAAGGTCTTGCCTTCGCCGGGCAGCGAACTGGTCACCATGATGAGGTTGGGCCGGTCGATCTTGGTCGAGGCTGCGCCGGTGATGTTGCCCAGCAGCGGTCGCTTGATGACGCGAAACTCGTCGACCAGCAGAGAGCGCGTGGCATGCGGCACGATATAGCCTTGGGCCGCGAGCCGGCTGAGGTCGATCTCGACCTGCTTCGAGCGGGTGCCCATGTCTTGCGGCTTGGCGCTGCGCGCCGCAGGACTGGCGGGCTGGGGCGGCAGCGGGTGCACGCTGGGCGCTGCCGCTGGGCTGGCGGCGGGTGCGCCGGACACAAAGGGCGACGGTGCGGGTGCCGTGGCTTCGGTGGGCGGCGCGGGAGTCCAGGGCACGTCCACGCCTGCGGTGCGCAGCTCTTCCAGACGTTTGACGGCTTGTTCGATGGTGCTCATGGTGTTTCCTTAGACGCCGACCTGCCGTGTGAAATGCGCCCAGATGGCCCAGAGCAGGCCGATCAGGACCATCCCACCCACGCCCAGGGCGAGGTTCAGGTTGTTGCGTTTGTCGTGCGCGAGGATGTCGGGTGAATTCAGCATGGATATGCTGCCAAGCACAGGGCGGTCGATGGATTCCCGCAGGTGGCGCGGGCTGTGAAAGGTCGGCATGACCTGGGAGACGATGAAGCTCGCGGCAACGCCACAGATCAGCGCAAAGAGCACCAGCAGGGCGATGAGCATGGGTTTGCTCGGGAACAGCGGATGGTTTTCCACGCGCGGCGGATCGACCACGCGGAATACGGCGAGTTGCGAGGACGCATCCACCTTCTGCGTGAGCCCGGCCGACTGGCGTCGCGCCACCAGGTCGTCATAGCTCTTGCGGATGACGTCGTAGCCGCGCATCAGCTCGGCGTATTGCTGATCGAGCTCGGGCATCTTGCCGGCCTGGCTGCGCAACTGGCTCAGGCGGCTCTGCGCTTCGGCCACCTGGGCCTGCAGAGAGGCGACATTGGCGTCGGCCTGGGCGACCTGCACCCGCAACTGCTGATAGGCGGGATTGGCGGCGCTGATGGTGTTGAGGGTCGGGACGGGCTCGCCGGTATGGGCGGGCTGTTCTGCCGCAGCTTTCAGGCGCGCCTTCTTTTCGGCCTCCAGTCGGGCCAGGGTCTGGCGGGCGGTGATGACATCGGGATAGTCGTTGGTGTAGCGCTGCAGCAGATCGTCCAGCCGGTTGCGCTGCTCCTGAATGCGTCGTTCGACATCGAGAACCGCGGCGGGAACTCCGGGCGCCGCTGGCGCGGTAGCGGGCGCCATGTAGGGCGCGGTGACGCTGATGGTCGGGGACTCGCCGCGCATTTGCGCGCTGATGGCATTGCGCGCGGCAATCGCGGCGCTGAGTTGACCTTGCAACTGGGAGAGCAGATCGGAAGTCTGGTTGACGCGGGTGTAGTAATCGACGTTGGCGGCACCGGAATAGCCCGGATGCTGGGTCTTGAAATCCTTGAGCTTCTGCTCGGCCGCGGTGAGCCTGCGGCCGTAGTCGGCCACTTGCGCGTCGAGAAACTTGAGTGCCTGCTCGGTATCCTGCTGCTTGCCGCCTATGCCCGAGGCGAGGAACATGTTGACCAGATCGGTGACCACCTTGAGTGCGACCTTAGGGTCGGGGTTGGCGTAGCTGACGCCGTAGAGGTTTTCGCGGGCGTTGATGTTGAGCTTGAGATTCTTGTTGAGCGCATCGACCGCACGGCTCATGACGTCGGGACTGGCGTTGTCGGGGGCGAGATGGTTTTCGCGGACCAATCTTTCGATATTCGGCCGCGCCAGCAGGGTGCGGGCCACCATGGCGACCTGATCGTCGATATTGGGTTGCACGGTCAGGCCCTGCATCAGCGGTTTGAGCAGCGTCTGGGTATCGACATAGACGCGGGCGGAGGCCATGTAGCGCTCGTGGAACAGCGCCACGCCGACGCCTCCGAGCACCATGATGACCCAGGCGGTGAGCAGGCCCACCCATCGCCTGTCCCACATGCCGGGCAGGAGGTTGAACAGAGGACGCAGTAAGTCGTTCATGGTGTGACGTCTCAGAGAAATGTGGGGGCAGGGCTGCCGGAGGGTGCGCCGTTCATGCGTGGGTCTCCAGGGTTTCGAGCACCTGGTTTTCCCACTGGGTCATGAGCCAGGTCTCCAGCGCCTGCGCGATGCGGTCGGAAGCCTTGCCGTCGCAGTTGAAAGGGTTGGGACGCGCCTTTCGATCGCCCTCGAGAATGTCGCCCATCGCCTGGAAGATGCGGCGGAAGTCTCGCCCGACAACTTGATTACTGCCTTGGCGGAGGGTGTGCGTGCGGGCGCAATGGTCTTGCAGGGTCAGGCAGGGTATGCCCAGGTGCGAGCTGGCGTCTTGCAGGTTGGCGCGATCGGTCAAGAGGCAGGTGGCCTGCCTGAGCAGGGCGAGGGTCTGACCATAGGGCCGTTCGGGCACGCAGGCGACGCGGGCACCACGCAGGGCATTGCTCAGCCCGTATTGCAGCATGCGGCTGTGGGTGGCGGCGGGCATGGGCCAGATCACGGGAAGGATGCGACTCAGGCGCTTGGCGTTGGCCAGCATGTCGATCATCTTTTCGCGCGAGGCCGACCATTCGGCGTCTTCGAGCACGAGCAGCGCGTAGCCCTGCGCGTTGGAAAGGTAGGTCTTGGGCACGCCGATGTCGGGCGCGAATTGTTTGGGGTCTGGGGCCTGGGCGATGGCGCCAAGCGTGGCATCGATGCGCAGATTGCCGACGACGCGGATGGACTCGGGCGCGATGCCGTCGTGCGTCAGCAAATCGGCACCTCCCGGATCGAGCGTGAGATGCAGGTCGGTCAGCTGGTCGATCAGGATGCGGTCGATCTCTTGCGGATCGGCGCGGTCGCCGTGGCGCAGCCCCGACTCGATGTGCATGTGCGACAGGCGCCGACGCTTGGCCATCAGCGCCGCGGCCAGTGCGGCATCGCCGTGAGAGAAGGTCAGCACGGCGGTGGGCCGGTAGGTCTCGAAGATCTGATCGAGCCAGTTCGTCCACACGGCCAGGCCGGGCTGTTCTTCCTGTGCATCGGGCAGCAGGGCGAGATCGATTTCCGCCAGGGCCGGGTCGTTGGCAACCGCCGATGTGGCGAGGTGTTCAAGGCCGACGAGCAGGGGCGCTGGCAGGCCGACGTAGACCTTCATCTTCTGCATCAGCGGGTGCAGGGCAATGCGGTCTTCCTGCGTCTGGGCGATGCAGATCAAGGGCCCGGGTTCGCCGGGTTTGGGCGGCGCGGGCGCACGGGTCATCGCTTCGGCGACATCACGCAGGATGGGCAGTTCGGCCAGACCTTGCGGGGCTTGCGACGGCGGTGCATTGGGCTTGGCCGCAGGCGCGGGGGTGTGCACCGGCGCGGTGATCGTGGGCGCGTGGGGCTCCACGGGGTCGGCCGGGCGCATCAGGCCGCCGATTTCTTCGCGAATCTCGCGGGCCACGGTATCGACGCGGGTCGCGTCGATCTGCTCGATGTTGTCGAGAAAGGCCGAGAGCAGCAGCCGGTTGCAAAGCATGTTGATGCGGCGCGGCAGTCCTCCCGTCCAGTCGTGGATGGTGGCAAAGGCGGCGTCGTCGAACTGCGGACGGCCGGTCCATCCCACCCGCTTGAGGCGGTGGATGATGTAAGCGCGGGTTTCGTCTGCGTCCATCGGGCCGATGTGGCAACTGGCGATGATGCGCTGGCGCAGTTGCTCCAGATTGGGCGCGCGCAGCACCTCGCGCAACTCGGGCTGACCGACGAGATAACTCTGCAGCAGGGCGCGGTTGCCGTACTGGAAATTGGACAGCATGCGCAATTCTTCGATCGCGGCCGGGTTGAGGTTTTGTGCCTCGTCGATGACCAGCAGGGCGCGCCGGTTCTGCAGCATCAGCGTGGTGAAGTGCGCCTCGATGGCGGCCAGCAGCTCGGCCTTGGAGGCGTTTTTCGACGGAACCCCGAAGGCATTGGCGACCGCGCGCAGCAGGTCGTCGGCTTCGAGCTGGGTGCTGACGATCTGCGCAGCAGCGACCTTGGTCGGGTCGAGTTCATTGAGCAAGGCGCGCACCAGGGTGGTCTTGCCCGCGCCGATCTCGCCGGTGACGATGATGAAACCCTCGCCTTGCATCGCGCCGTAGCGCAGGTATTGATGCGCGTAGTTGTGGCCCTTGCTCTCGAACAGAAAGCTCGGGTCGGGATTGAGCTGGAACGGAGGGGCGCTCAGGCCAAAGTGGGCTGCGTACATGGGCCGGAGATCAGAACTGATGGGTCAACCCGGCGTAGATGGCCGACTCGTTAGCATTGAGAATGCCGGTATTGGCGGTGTCGAGCAGTTGCCTGCGGGCACCCACCACCAGCAGGGTCTTGGGCGACAGGCGGCGTGAGACCTGCACGATGAAAGTGGTCTGACGGATGCTCACGCCGGTGTTCAGGCCGAAGCCCGTGTTCAGCGCCCGCAACACGCCGACATTCAGGCTCATTACCGGAGTGAGCCTGCGGCCGTAGCTGAGGCCGACGCCGTTCTGCACATAATCGGCCGAGGCCAGCAACAGATAGTTCAGCGGCTTGGAGCCCGGCAGGATCAGGTCTTGGGTCTTGGTGTGGAACAGGCTGGCCGCATAGCTGTTGCGCTGGTCGAGCAATACGGCGGTGGCGGTGAGCGTGTCCTGCAGCGTGGCCGACTGGGTGTAGTAGTTGATCGCGTTGGGCAGGGTGGACGGCAGCCCGGTGACCGACAGCAGGTTCTGCACCGCGCGGGCGCGGGCCGCGGGGTCGGGATATTGCGAGGCCAGCATGCCATCGAGCAAATTGGACAGGCTTACTCCGGACGGAATGGTCTGCAACCCGGCCAGGAAGCTGGAGGGCGCGCGGTTCCAGTTCAGCCGCAGGCTGAGGCGCGCAATCTGCTGCGAGGCATTGACATTCCAGCCGGTGCCAAAGAAACGACGCTCCACCACGCCGTCCACACGGGTGAACACATTGGGCTGCCAGCGGGCCTGCACGCCGTAGATGCTGTGCCCCAGGCTGTCGTAAGACGTGGAGTAATGCTCGTAGCCGCCGATCAACCCGGCCTCGAAATGCGGTGTGAAGGCAAAGAGCGCACGGGCCCGCGCGATCTCGTCACGCACGGTGAGCGAGCCGCTGGTGGTGTAGACGGTTTCCTCCTGCCGCGCGTCGAGACCCCAGCCGAAGGGTGTGGGACGACGGTCGAGCTGGACCGATTGCACGCTGTAACGGCCGTTGCTCAGCGCTTGTCCGGTCTGGTTGCCGCTGATGTGCGTCCAGGTGTTGTCGCTGCGTGCGCGCAGTCGAAGGTTGTCGTCGAAGCGGTGGTCGATGTAGGGGCTGACGCGATATTGGGTTGTGGTGTAGGTGGCGGTGCCGGTGCCCTGCGCCGGAATGGTGAGCAGGGCGTTTTGCTGCGAGGTGATGCCGGCATCGAAATACAGCCACTGATCGACCAGCCGCGCACTCAGCCCCAGCACACCCGACGGCAGCACCGTGTTGCTGTAGGAGCCGCGGGCGTAGTACTGGGCATTGAGGGCGAAGTTGCCGAAGGTGCGCAGATCGGGGCCTTCGGTCTGGAAGGCGATGCCGGGCGTGATACTGATGATGGTGTCCGACTTCGCCGGGGTGGAAGTGCCGAAATACGCATTGCTCGTCTGCACCACCGACATGCCAAGTGACGGTTGCACGAAGTTGCCGCGCGGCACTGGCGCGCTGGCCGCATCCAGCGGGGCGGCCAGTGCGCCGCCCGTTTCATTGCCCTGAAAGGCCTCCGGCAGACCCAGGCCACCAGGCACGGCGGTATTGAGACCCGGAATGGCTCCGGGCACCGTCTGCGCCGAGGCCGCACCGGCATGCAACAGGCACAGGGCCAGCGGGGTCAGCGCGAAAAGGACTCTGTGGCGAAGGGCTGTTTGCATGGTGGGTGTCGGATTGGAGGTAAGCGCTGCGTGGCGGTTCAGAACATGCTTTGCGGAATGATGATGACATCACCCGGCTCGACCGGCACGTTGGCCGACATCTCACCGCGCTTGAGCAGATTGCCGAGCTTGATGCTGTAGGTCTTGCCGTGGCGCTCGAGCACGGCAGCATTGCCGTCGGCGAACTCGGTAAGGCCTCCTGCGGCGATCATCACGTCGAGCAGGGTCATGTTCTCGCGGTAGGGAATGGCGATGGGGCGCACGGCCTGGCCGACGATGCGGATCTGCTGGCTGTACGGGCCATGAAAGCCGGTCACCACCACCGACACGACAGGATCACGCACGTATTTGGACAGGCGTTCCTCGACCTCCTTGGCGATTTCGCCCGGAGTCTTGCCCGCGGCTTGCACATCGGCGGCCAGAGGCGTGGAAATCCGGCCGTCAGGGCGCACCTGGATGGACATGGACAGATCGGGGTTGCGCCAGACGTTGACGTTGAGCGTGTCGCCGGCGCCGACCTTGTAGTGATAGGCGCCCTGGGTGATCTTTTGCGGTGCGGGCGGGTAGTTGTTGGCGGCGCACGCGCCGAGCAGCAGCGCGGCAAACGAAGCCAGGGCCAGACGCCAGAAACTGCTAAAGGGATTGCGATGGAACATGCTCGTCCTCGGTAATGTCGGTGGAGAAGTGTGTAACACCGCCAGATTGTCAAAGGCCAGTGTCGAAGGAACAAGCCCTTATTTGATCGGGTTTCACCCATCTGGCGCTGTGAAATTTCTCACGTCCTCTGGGGGATTGACTTGCCACTGCCCAGGCGGATGCCTCCATCGTTGCGCTTTACCACCCAAATGCGGGGGGCAGGCTGCCACAAACGACAACGCCCGGAACAAGTCCGGGCGTTTGATGCTGCGTCGCAACAATCGGCTCAACCCAGGCGTGCGCCTGAGTGCCGGTGTGCGTCAAAGGTTGCAGATTGCTTACTGCGGCAGGCCGACCGTCGGGTTGCCGAGGTTGGTCCACTCGATCATCGAGCCGGTGTAGAGCTTGGAGTTCTTGTTGCCCAGGATTTCGTGGGTGACGAACCATGCACCGGAAGCCAGGTGGCCGGTGTTGCAGTAGGTGATGGTCTGAGCATCCGGCTGGATGTTGAACTCGGCGTAGATCTTCTTGTAGTCGTCGGCGCTCATGAACTCATGCGCGACGCCAACCGGCTTGACGATGGCATCCGTCGGGAAGGAACGCGCGCCTGGCAGGTGACCACCCGTCTTGTTGATCGGCTTTTTCACAATGCCGAGGAACTGAGCGGTGGGGCGGGCATCGACGAACTGATCCTTGCCGCCTTGCAGGCCTTCCTTGACTTGCTGCATGGTGGCCAGAATGGCCTTGTCTTCAGCGCCAGCGGTCCAGTCGCCCTTGGTCATGGTCGGCTTGTCGGTCGAGACGGGCATGCCAGCCTGCAGCCAGGACGCTACACCGCCGTTCAGGATGGCCACTTTGTCACGCGGTTCGCCGAAGTAGCGCAGTTGGAAGTACAGGCGGGTCGCCATGTCCATCGAGTCCACGCTGTTGCCCTCGGGCACGATGACCAGGGGCTTGTCGACCTTGTTCAGACCTGCGGTGTCCATTGCCTTGGTGAAAAAGTCGGCGGTGGGCAGTTGGGCCTTGATCTTGACGCCGTCGATGGTCTTTTCTTCGCGAATCTTGCCGAAGTCGACGAAGGCCGTCGTTCCGGCAATGTAGCCGCCGACCTTCACCAGGTCTTTCTTGTTGGTCTTCTTGTCGACCTCGAACTTGGGCTCTTCGGTCAGCGTTTTGAGGTCATCGCGGATATCGACGATGACGACTTCGCTCTTGTGCTCGTTGAGCCATTGCGGGGTGACCAGCGGGCCGGGCAGGGTGGCTGCACCGGCGGTTTGGGCGGCGGCAACGGCGATGACGCTCATGCCGATCAGATGCTTCAGTTTCATGTTGGCTCCTCGTCTGAGATGGTGGAACTGCATTTTCAGGGCGTGTACCCGCCCGGCTCACTTCAGGGCGCTTGCGCGCCTGACCTTACTTCTGGGCGCTTGCACCCAGTTCCTCCAACGCAAGAATCTGCGTTGAAAAATCGATACGGCACTGGCTCAGGATGTGGGTGCGCCGGTCTTCCGACCAATGCGTGCGTCCACCTGATTCCAGAGCCTTGATGCGGGCGTCTCGCAGATGGATCACCAGATCGATCTGCGGACGAAAAAAAGCAAACACGGCATCGAGCCAGAGACCGACCTTGTGGGGCCTGGCGTCTTTCAACTCGGTCTGCCGCGCCATGGCGCAGACGCGATCGGCGTCTTCCCAGCATTCGGCTGTCACCCACTGGTTGGTCGTAAAGACGCGCAGCGGCATGCCACGCGCGTCCACCGAGAGCCCGGCAATGTGGGTGTAGCGCTGCTCATGCGGGCAGGTGGCACGGTCGTTAGGGGCAAACACGTGAAAATGGCCGTGCTCGCCCTTCATGCGCTGCGAGGCAGCGTGCGCGTGGTAGTAGAACAGGGCGCCGCTGCGGCTCTTGGCATCGCGCTTGGGATAGTGCTCCCACTCCACATAGGGCGTGGAGCCGATGATCTCGGAGATCACCGTCTTGCCCTTTTGCAGCATGGCCTGCGTCGCCTCCAGGGCGCGCTGACCTGCGGCATACAGATCGCTTCGCTCTTGCTCGGTCAGATCGCGCAGCAGTTCGGCAGTGTGGCGCCGACCCTTGGGGGCATGACCGGACAAAAGGGAAGTGGACTGGATCATGGGCTGGTGTGGCGCCGCTGCCGATGTTCGGCATGCGGCGCCATGGTGGGGATCAGCTTACTTGGAAGGCGCGCAGGGGTTGCTGCCCTTGGAGGGAGCGCAGGGGTTGCTGCTCTTCTTCTCCATTTTTTTTTCCATTTTCTTGGACGGTGCGCAGGGGTTGCTGGGTGCGCAAGGATTGCTCGAAGCGTGTGCAACGCCGGTGGCCGACAGGCTCGACAGGGCCTGGGGCATGGGGGCGACGACGGCAGCAGCCAGGGCCAGGGCGGGAAGGGCTTGAGACAGTTTGATGATGCGGGCTTTAGCCATGTGTAACTCCTGAAGAGTGGTTGAAATACAGAGACGCTGTTCAGATGCGGCCCTGTCCGTGAACAACGTACGGACAGGGTTTGCCGCTGACAACGCGGGTCAATTTAACCGTTTTGTGCGGCAAATGAGCCAGATGCCTTGCCCGCCTTGCGCGTGGACATGCCTGTGCGGGTGAGATAGCCCACGATGACCAGCACGGCGAACAGCAGGCCCCATACGGCCCAGGCCGGCAGGTGCAGCAGTTGCGGCAGGGTGAGGCCGTCCGGTCCGACCTGCTTCCAGGCCCAGCTTTCGATTGAACTGAACACCGAATTGAAGCCCAGGGTGCCGATGGCGATGCCCAGCAGGAAGACCAGACCGTCGAGCTTGCCCGAGAACAGGGCCACGATCGAGGTTCCGGGGCAATAGCCGCCGACGGCCATGCCCACACCGATCAGCACGCCGCCGAGCGAGCTGCCCCAGATGAAGACCGAGGGCACGAACATGTCGCTGACCTGAATGACGCCCAGACCCTGAAGCAGGTAGAGGCCACCGGCGGACACCAGAATGGCGGTGAACATGACCTTGAACACGGCCCAGTCCTTGAACCGAAGCTGGGCGGTGAGCTTGCAGCCACTGCCGAAGCCGGCGTTTTCAAGGACGTAGCCGAAGATCAGGCCAAGAATGATGCCCGATACCGGGCCGGTGTATCCAAGAGGGAAGCTCATTTCCAGAGTCCTTTCGTCAGTTGGCCGAAGACGATGCCAGCGATGAAAAAGCCGATGAGGAACAGAAAACCGGCAGCTGCCAGCGTGGCCGAGCCGGACAGGCCCATGCCGCTGGTGCAACCCAGTGCCAGGCGGGCACCGAAACCGGCGGCGATGCCCCCGATCACGGCGAGCACCAGTCGCAGGCTACGGCCAGCCTGGGTGGGACCGTCAACTTGAAACTTGAAGCGGCCTGCCAGCACGCTGCCGATCAGCGCGCCGATGGCCAGGCCGACGACTTCCCAGACGATCCAGCGGTCGAGGCCGACTTCGAACAGGTTGTGCAGGTAGGTGTGGGCGGCGACCGTGTTGGGGTCGACCTTGCCAGCCACGGCCGCCGTCGCCAGCGTGGTGGCGCCGGTCACGCCGTAGCCGTTGCCGGTGACGAGAAAGGTGGCCAGAAGGCCCAATCCGAGCAGCACTCCGGCCACATACGGGTTCCAGAGTGGACGAGGGGTATTGCGCATGGGTAGGCATCCTCCAGGTGAAGTGCGGCGGCCTCTGACGGGACATCCGCTTGCCCGATCGGATGATCAGGCTTGTCTCAAATCAAGTATAGAAAGGATTACGCAATGCTTCCGGGAGTATTAGGGTTTAACCAGACTAGGACTAACACCGATGCATGAATTTGAAATTTGCGTTTAATCAAGGAATTCCGGTCGGCTCTCTGGAATCCCCGGAAAGTGTAGGGCGGTATAGATATGCTTGAATTCGTGGGCGTAATCATGCGGAAATCGGCGATCCCGGTCGTCGAAGGGGGCGGATTGCGAGTCACAGGGGTTTTGGGGGTGTTCGGCCGAGATCTGGAAGACAGGCTTCGGCCCTCAGCCTTTGAGAACGCCGCCCGAGCGCATTCGGGCATTGCTTAGATTTGCACACAGGAGACCAGGGTATGGCACATATCGTTGTTATGGGCGCTGGCATCGGCGGCATGCCGGCCGCCTACGAGTTGCGCGAAGCGCTCGGCAAAGCCCACAAGGTCACGGTGATCAACACCGTGGATTATTTCCAGTTTGTTCCTTCCAATCCGTGGGTGGCCGTGGGCTGGCGCAGCCGCGACGAGGTGATCTTCGCCATCAAGCCCTATCTCGAGCGCAAGGGCATCGATTTCATTCCCAAGGCGGTGACCAAGATCGAGCCCGAGAGCAATACGCTGACATTGCAGGACGGCGCCAAGGTCAACTACGACTACCTGGTCATCACGACGGGCCCCAAACTCTCCTTTGAGGAAGTGCCGGGCGCTGGGCCACACGGGGGGTACACCCAGTCAATCTGCAGCATCGACCACGCCGAGAAGTGCTACGCCGACTATGAAAAGCTGGTGGCCAACCCTGGCCCGGTGATCATCGGTGCGATGCCCGGTGCGAGCTGCTTCGGCCCAGCCTACGAGTACACCATGGTGCTCGACACCGCGCTGCGCAAGAAGAAGATCCGCAACAAGGTGCCCATCACCTATGTGACCTCCGAGCCTTACATCGGCCACCTCGGGCTCGATGGCGTGGGCGACTCCAAGGGCATCATGGAAAGCGCGTTCCGCAGCCACGACATCCGCTGGATCACCAATGCCAAGACCACCAAGGTCGAAGACGGCAAGATGTTCGTCGATGAGCTGGACATGCAGGGCAACGTAGTCAAGCAGCACGAACTGCCGTTCAAGCACTCGATGATGCTCCCCGCCTTCAAGGGCGTGGACGCGGTGGCGGCGGTGGAAGGTCTGTGCAATCCGCGCGGCTTCGTCATCGTCGACCAGAACCAGCGCAGCCCGAAGTACAAGAACATCTACTCGGCCGGCGTGTGCATCGCCATTCCGCCCACCGGCCCCACCCCGGTGCCCTGCGGCGTGCCCAAGACCGGCTACATGATCGAGTCGATGGTCACCGCCATCGTGCACAACATCGAGGAAGAACTCGCGGGCAAGCAACCCACGCACCGCGGCTCCTGGCAGGCCATCTGCCTGGCCGACTTCGGCAACACGGGTGCGGCCTTCGTCGCCATTCCGCAGATTCCGCCGCGCAACGTCAACTGGTTCGGCGAAGGCAAGTGGGTGCATCTGGCGAAGATTGCGTTCGAGAAATACTTCATCCGCAAGATGAAGAAGGGCAATTCCGAGCCGATCTACGAAAAATACATGATGAAGCTCATCGGTATGGAGCGCCTGCTTCACCCCGAACGCAAGGACTGATCCGTCCGCTGTGTTGAGTACAGCCCGCAGTCGATCAGGACTGCGGGTTTTTTTTCGTCCCCCCAGACTGCGCAATGGCGTGGCGGCGAGGTTAGGCTGTGGACTTGCTGATGTGACGCGCCATGACGTGCGCAGAGAGACGACGATGCTGTTTTCCCTTTTGATTTTTCTGGTGGCCGGAGCTTCGGCGGGCTTCCTCGGCGGGTTGCTGGGGATCGGCGGCGGGCTTTTGCTGGTGGCGGCGCTGAGCTTTGCGCTGCCGGCGCTGGGCATTCCGAAGGACGAAGTGATCCATGTGGCGGTCGCCACGTCGATGGCGAGCATCGTGCTCACTTTCATCTCCTCGGCCACCGCGCATATCCGCCGGGGCGGGGTGATGTGGCCGAGTTGGGCCTGGCTTGCGCCAGGCATGGTGGTCGGCGGCTTTCTGGGCGCGCATCTGGCGCAGATGCTCAGCGGGCAGGCGCTGCGCTATGTGATCGCGGGGTTTTGCGCCTTGATGGCCGTGCAGATGGCCTTGGGGAAAAGCCGCAAGGTGGCAGAGGGGCAGGAGCATGTGCCGCGCTCACCCTGGCTGCTGCCTGCGGGGGCTGGTATCGGCGCGGTCTCGTCGATCGTGGGGATAGGTGGCGGGTCGATGACGGTGCCGCTGCTGGTGGCATTAGGCGTCAAGCCTGTGAAGGCGGTGGCAACGAGCACCGTGTGCGGTCTGGCCATCGCCATTTCCAGCGCGCTCAGCTACATGCTTTCCGTCCATGCGCCAGTGCATCCGCTTCCCGCGGGCGCACTGGGCTATGTATTCTTGCCAGCAGCGGCGGCCACGGCAGTGGCCTCCATGGCGTTGGCACCTTACGGCGTGCGGGTGGCGCACCGCATCTCGGGGGCTTCGCTCAAGCGGGTGTTCGCTGCGTTTCTGGTGGTGGTGGGCGTGCTGATCGCGCTGGGCGGTTGAGACGGATCGCGTACCATCACTACGACCGAGCCAAAAGGCTGTCAGGGCCGTTCACGGCTTGGTCTTTCTTCGACTTGAAAGGGCTTGGACATGAATCCTTCGCGCATTTCCCGTCAATTCTGGGCAGTGACCCTGGGCCTCGGGCTGATGGCATCGGCTCCTGCGGCGCGTGCCGAACTGATCGGAACGCAGCAACTTACCCAATCGCAGCAGAGCGCCAGCGCTGCAACCCTGGCGCAGGATCGACAGACGCTTGACAGCTTCATGGCACGCGCCGACGTGCAGGCCAAACTCGAGCAGATGGGCTTGAGCCAGGAAGTCACGCAGCAGCGTCTGGCCGCGTTGAGCAACGCCGAGGTCGCGCAGTTGGCCGGCCAGATCAACAGCATGCCGGCAGCGGGTGCGCTGGGCTTTCAGGAGATGGTGATCATTCTCCTGGTGGCGATTCTGGTCGTTCTGGCGCTTTGAGCAAAGCCTGGCTTGGGCGGCGATCGGCCGGGCTTGGCCTGGGCAGTGCCGCCATGCGTCGGTACCCTTTGCTCGTTCGTCTGGGTGGGGCTTTGTGATGGTGTTTCGCTGGCGCGGTGCGAGCCGTCTGGCTATGGTGTTGAGCCTGGGTCTGGGAGGCTGCGCTGCGCTTCCTCCGGGCGTTTTCTCGACCTCGCCCCCGCAGTTCCAGAACGGGCGGCTGCTGAACGCGCCCCACGACTTGCCCGCAAGGGCGCATGTTGCCGACGTGCCATTTTTCCCGGACGACAGCCATTATTGCGGCCCGGCTTCGCTGGCCTCCGTCCTGGTCTTCAGCGGGGTGCAGACTTCGCCGCAACAACTGCTCCCCCAGGTGTTCACTCCGGGGCTCGAGGGCAGTCTGCAGTTCGATCTGCTGGGCGCCTCGCGTCGGGCAGGGCGCGTTGCCGTGGTGCTGCCGCCGCAGCTCGGCTTGCTGTTTGCCCAGGTCGCCGCGGGTTTTCCTGTCGTGGTGCTGCAGAAAGTGGGCCTGGGGCCACGGGATTGGCATTACGCGGTGCTGGTGGGTTACGACCTCCAGGGTGATCGCGTGACCCTGCGTTCCAGCACGGCGAGCGATCTGCAACTTTCGATTGAACAGTTCGATCGCTCCTGGGCCGCCGGAGGGCGCTGGGCTTTTGTCGCGCTCGTGCCCGGGAAGTTTCCACCGGATGTCTCCGAGCGCGAGTACCTGCATGCGGTGGCGCCGCTCGAAGGTGTGGCCCCCGAGTCTGCACATGCCGCGTACACGGCGGCGCTCAAGCAATGGCCTCAGTCGTGGATCGCGATGATGGGACTGGGCAATCTGGCCTATGCACGCAAGGATTACGCCCGAGCCGCCATCCATTTTGCGCAGGCTGCACGGATACAGCCGGACAATGGCGACCCGATGAACAACCTCGCCCAGGCTTTGCTGGCCGCCGGGGATTGGAAAGCGGCGCAGGGCGCGATCGACGTGGCCTTGCGACTGGGCAAACCGCATCCCGAGATCTATCGCTCCACAGCGGTCGAGATCGCTAAAGCGCGCGCGGCTGCTCTCGCCGAGTAGCCTGCGCCCTGATGACTGCCCTACTCAGTCAGCCTGGGCGATGCGTGGCTGGCCCAGGCTGGCGTAGTAGCGCGCGATGAGCAGGGTATCGGCTTCGCTCAGGCGCTGGCTGAACTGCCTCATACCCTTGTAGACATCGTTGTGGCGCTCGCCACCGTGATACAGCCGCATGGTGCGGATGAAGTAATCGGTGGTCTGACCGGCAATCGCCGGGGTGGTGCCCTTGCCTTCGCCGTGCAGGCCGTGGCATGAAGCGCAGGCTGTGATCAGGCGGCTGCTGTCGCCCTTGCGCACGATCTGTTCCACCCGCTTGCGCTCGGCGGCGGTGAGAGGCGCGGCGAGCGCGGCCTGGGCCTGGGGTGCGACGGGCTTGGGCAGGCTGGCGTAGTAGGCAGAGACATCGGCGATCTGCTGCGGGGTCATGAGGCGGGCGATGCTGGTCATCAGCCCGGCGCGCTCGTCTTCATCGCGCAGGCCGCTGCGGTAGTCGAGCAGCATTTTGGCGGTGTAGTCGAAGCGTTGGCCGGCGACGCTGGGCCAGTTCATTGTGGCGGCGTTGCCTGTGGCGCCGTGGCAGGAGGCGCACATCATGCTGTCGTGCACCTTCTGACCGGCGGCGGCGTTGCCCTTGGGCAGGTCCTTGAGTGCGGTCTGCAGGGTCACGGGCGTCCAGGGTTTGACCGAGGGCGCAGCGGTTTCGCTGGCTTGCGCGAAGGTGAAAGCGGCCAGCGCGGCGGCAAGGATCAGCGCATGGCGTGTGGTATGGAGGGCGGCTTGCTTCATGCGAAGATGTCCTGGGTGAAGGCTTGGAGCCAGGCTTGCTGATAGACGGCTGATAGACGGATTTGCGCCGGGGTCGCGTCGAAGGGCAGATAGCGCGCCTTGTTCACGCGGCCGATCTTGCCGTCTTCCTTGATCTTGAATACGTCGGCGACGAAGAGCCCGTAGTTTTTACCGGCCAGGGCATAGCAGGTGTTTTCCCACACCGGTGTGCCGGAGCTGCGGCCTGCGAGCTGGTCGGTGATGACGCGCGCTACCCATTTGGCCTGGGTATTGGCCGAGAAGCCCGACTTGGGCATGGCGTCGGCAATGCTGGAGTCGCCGATGACGTGCACGTCCTTGTGCCGGGTGGACTCGAATGTGGTGCGATGCACCGGGCAGAAGCCGCTATCGTTGGTGAGTCCGAAGTCGAAGGCCACCTGCCCGGCCACCATGGCGGGGATGATGTTGATGACGTCGGCCTTGATTGCTCCGTCCGCGGTGTGCAGGGTCATGGTCTTGGCGTCCAAGCGCTGCGGTGTGCCGCCGGCCTTGGCCTGAACCCACTCCAGCATGCAGGGCTTGGTCGATGGCTTGAGCTCGGCCTTGATCTTGGCGCGGTATTCCTCGGGTGGCTGAAAGCCGTAGAGACGGTTCCACCCCAGCATGGCCGTTTCGTCGGTGACGAAGCTGTCTTTCGGATCGGCGATGATGACCTTGGCGCGCGGGTTGTGGCGGCTGAACCATTCGGTCATCAAGGCGGCGCGCTCGTAAGGGCCGGGCGGGCAGCGGTAGGGGTTAGGCGGCGCCGCGATCACGAAGGTGCCGCCGTCGCGCATGCTCTGCAACTGCTTGGCCAGCAGGGCGGTCTGTGCCCCGGCAATCCAGCCGCTGGGCACCTGGGTTTCGGCCACTTGCTCGCTGTAACCGGGCAGACTGTCGTAGCGCAGCTTGATGCCGGGCGAGACGATGAGCTTGTCGTAGGCCAGCACTTTGCCGCCTGCGGTGGTCACGGTCTTGGCCACCGGGTCGAGGCTGCGCGCGGCATCGAACACGAAGGCCACACCGTGCTTCTGGCGCAGCGCGTCGTAGCTCACCTCTAGCGCCTGCATGGTGGTGTGCTGGTTGAGCACTTCGCTCGAACCGTAAGGCCGGATGTAGACCGGGTTCTTTTCGATCACCGTGACCTGCAGCGTGGGGTCGGCCAGCTTCAGATACTTGGCTGCGGTGGCACCGCCTACGCCGCCGCCGACGATGACGATGCGGGCCGAGGCCTGCCCTGCGCGGACGATGGCAGGAAAAGCCGCCAGACCGAGGGACGCGGCACCGGCGAGAAGGAATTGACGACGTGTGTTCATGAGTCGCTCCTCATTCGGGTTTGACGTTGGCGAAGTAGCCCGCCATGGCGTCGATTTCGCCATCACTGAAGCCCTGGGCGACATGGCCCATGAGGGTGGATGGGCGCTTTCCGCTACGGAAGTCGCGCATGGCCTGCACGAACTGTGCGCGGGGCATGCCGGCCAGGGGCATGAAGGCGGCGGCCTTCAGGCGGCCTTCGGTGCCGTGGCAGCCGGCGCAGGTCTGCGCCATGGCGCCGCCGCTGGGCGGGGCTTTCGGCCCGGGAGGCAACGGCGCCGGGGTGGTGGAGGCCACCACGGGCTTGGCCGCTGCGGGACTGGCAAACACGGGACCGCTGGCCCCCAGCAGGCCGATGGCGAACACGAGGCCGATCAGGGCGAGGGTGAGATGTTGAAGTCGCATACGAAATCCTTAGCGCGCCCAGACGATGAAACCGACGACGAAGAACTGCACGATCCACAGCCCGATCAGCCACATCGACGCGGTGCCGATGCGGTCGATGGCGGGGGAGGGCGTGTAAATCTGGCCCTTGGGCGTGTGCCCGACCTTCCACGCGACGGCAAGGAAATAGGCCAGGGTGCTGCCGCCGATGAGGGCGAAGGTGGCGAAGAACAGCACGTTGCTGTACCAGTCCATGTGGACCGGGTAGGTGAACACGTCGTAGCCGTGCACCCCGCGCAGCACGTCGTAGCGCAGCACTTCACGCAGCGCCGCCACGGCGATCAGCGCCACGGCGCCCAGGGCGAAGGGCGCGTAACCCAAGGAGGAGTTCAGCGTGCGCTGCCCCAGCAGCGTGGGCAGCGCCACGGTCAGCAACAGCAGCGCCACGCTGAGAAGCACGATGGGCGAGGTGGCAAAACCGGCGATGTTGGCGGGCAGGGTGGCCATCCAGCCGCCGAGGAACACCAGGGCGACCACACCACCGACGTTGAGCATGCGGCTGGCCAGGCGCCCGACCCATTGGAGGTAGGGGGCGTCGGCCTTATGGCCCGCATGCAGGTAGCGGCGATAGGCGAACAGCCAGGCGCCGGTGACGGGGGCGGTCAGGGCGATGAAAAAGCCGAAGCGCCAGAGGTTGTAGTCGTGCAGGCTGTGGCCGCGTGGGTCGATCACCCCGCCTGGGGCATACCACTCCATCCACTTCTCGGGGCTGAGCATCTGCTGGGTCAGCACATGCATGATGAAGCCCACCACGAGAAACAGCGCCAGCGCCGCCACCAGGCTCCAGCCCGAACGCACGGCGTGCTGCGGATCGTCCAGGTGATGATTGCGGCTATAAAAGAAATACAGCGCCATATAGCCTGCGATGAGCAGCAGGATGAAGCCGACCACCCACCAGGCCGACAGCACGTTGGACGTGTACCAGAACGGGTCGTAAGTCACCTGCACGAACAGCAGCGGCGCCACCCCCAGCACCACGGCCACCGAAACGGCGATCTTGGCTGTGGTGGTCATGGCGGCCGCCAGACGGCGGCGCATCGGGTCGCGGCTGAAGGCTTTGGCCAGCACCAGCGCGGTGCCGCCCAGCATGACGTGGACGGCAGCGATGTGCAGCGCGAAGGTCAGCACGCCGAGCACCAGGAACACGATGGGGTGCGACGGCACGCCCGCTACGTCACGCAGGGCATAGAGCATTTCGGAATTCATGTCAGCGCACCTCTTCGATGGAGTTGACGGGGGATGTGGTCTTGTCGGCTTGCGCCAGCGCCGCCTTGTGCTGGATGTGGGCGATGGCGGCCTGTGGCTGCTTCATGTGGACAATGAACACCGCCAGCGCCTCGGCCTCCTCGGGCTTGAGCGGAATCATGGGCATGTACATCGTGGCGCCGGTGGACAGCGCGCCGCGCAGATAGTTCTCCACTTCGCTCACGTTGGTCGTGCCGCCGAAATAGCTGTGCAGCGGACGCATGCCGGTCTCGCTGAGCGAATGGCAGTTGGAGCAGGTGGTCAGCGCCAGCGATTCGCCCACCTTGAGCATGTTGTCGGGCGTGACCACGCGCAGATTGTCGGGGACGAAGACCTGCGTCTTCAGGAAGCCGTGCGTCTCCAGCAGCGGGATTTCGCTCTTGATGTTCATGCCCGGCACGTCGCGGCCGATGACCTGGTTGGAATAGACGTACTGGCCTGCCACCCAGGGTTTGCGGATCGACTCCCGCGCCACTTCCTCGGGCCAAAGGCCGAGCACCAGAATGCTCACCGTGGCCACCGAGGCGCCCCACACCACCAGGGTGCGCGAGGAGATCAGGGTCATGACGAAGTAGGCGAGGATGCCCAGCAGCACGGTGATGATGGCTGGCTGGAAGTAGGAGGGCAGGCGGTTGTCCATCACCAGATGCGCCGTCTCGGGCAGGGTGCGGATGTACCACTGGAACAGCGCGGCGCCGGTGATCGACGACACGATGCCCAGCCAGGCCAGCTTGCGCGAGATCTCGCGCTTGAACGCCGGGTCGGTGATGCGCGCGGCCACGATGCCGCCGACCACCGCCGTCATGGTGAACATGAAGGCCGTGCGCATGGCGAGCTGGGCGAAGGTGTTGCTGCCGTAGAAGCCGTTGAGATAGCCACCCTCGGTGAACCAGACTTCCTTGCCCGGCACCATCATGAACGACAGAATGCCCAGGATGATGAGCATGGTGGTGTAGGACGCCATGCCGAAGATCACGGCGATGCGCATATGCGTGCGCTGATCCACCCGGCCCACGAAATAGATCACCAGATAGACGCCCACCACCTCGATGACGAAGAACACCCACTCGGTGGCCCACTTCCACACAAAGCTGTGAATCAGCGCCGAGATGCCGCGCGGGCTGGCCACCGTGGTGGTGAACCAGATGCCCGGACCGGTGATCGAGCCGATGACGTAGGAGAACACCAGCAGGAAAAGGCCGTATTTGCGGATGTAATCCAGCAACTGCGGCTGGTTGCGGCGGTAGGCGATGACCGCCAGATAGGCAAACAGCATGGCCGCGCCGACCGACGTGTGCGATGCCAACACGTGAATGGTGGCCATGATGCCCACCACCCAACCACTGCCCACGCCCGGTTCATACCAGGTGGGATAAAGCCCGACCCAATCCATCTCGACTCCTTGACGCGGCGCTGTGTACGCCGGAATGTTGCAAATAGCGACAAAGTGTTACGGGTGGGAGTATCGGAAGATGAAGGGTGAGGGGGTTTAATCTTTGTCAAATTACGCACCGAGATGTGCAGGTTTTTCTATATGTGCGTGACGGTCGTCACAAACGCCCGGCGGCGCTTGAAAAACAAGGGTTTTCTCGGATTGCGTGGTCATGTGATCAGATGGTGCAGGTCGCCATCGCGCAGCTTCGTCACGCCAAATCTTTTGATGCAGGACAAGCGCAGGCCTGAATGGCCCTCGGTCAGCAGAGGCAGGTCAACGCTGGCCGATGGCCGCGTTGGCAAACACCCCGCGCGCCTCGCGGGGTTCGCTGCGCCAATACTGCGGGGGCACTTTGACCTGAGCACCGAGTTCGGCGGCGGCATGCCAGGGCCAGTGGGGGTTCCACAGCAGGGCGCGGGCAAGCGCAACCAGATCGGCCCGGCCGTCGGCCACGATGGCTTCGGCCTGCCTAGCCTCGGTGATGAGGCCGACCGACATGGTGGGCAGGCCGGTCGCGGCGCGAACCGCCTCGGCCAGCGGCACCTGATAGCCAGGCCCGATGGGAATCTGCTGCCTGGGTGAAAGACCGCCGGAGGACACGTCGATCCAGTCGCATCCGCGTTGCTTGAGCGCGTGCGCGAAAGCCAGGGTCTGCTCCAGATCCCAGCCGTCTTCGACCCAGTCGGTGGCCGATACCCGCACCCCCAAGGGAATGGCCGGCGGCAGCACCTCGCGTACCGCGTCGAAGACTTCCAGCGGAAACCGCATGCGCTGGGTCAGGCCGCCGCCGTAAGCGTCGTCGCGCTGGTTCGACAGGGGCGAGAGAAACTGATGCAGCAGATAGCCGTGCGCACAGTGCAATTCCACCGCCTGCAGACCTAGTTCGGCACTGCGCCGCGCGGCCTGAATGAAAGCCTCGCGAATGCGCGCAAGTCCCTCAGCGTCGAGCGCCTGTGGCGGGGCTTCCTGGGCTGCGTGCGGTATCGCGGAAGGCGCCACGGTCGCCCAGCCACCCTGGGAGGCGGGCAGGAGCTGGCCGCCGTCCCAGGGTCGGGCGCTCGACGCCTTGCGGCCGGCGTGCGCGAGCTGAATGCCGATGGGCATGTCGCTGAACATGCGCACGTCGTCGAGCACGCCGCGCAGCGCCGTCACATTGGCGTCCGAATACAGGCCCAGGCAGCCGGGGGTGATGCGGCCGATCGCTTCCACCGCGGTGGCCTCGATGAACAGCAGACCCGCGCCGCTCTGGGCAAGCTGGCCGAGGTGGATGCGGTGCCAGGCCGTGGCATTGCCCTCCACGGCGCTGTACTGGCACATAGGGCTGACGACGATGCGGTTACGCAGCCCGAGGGCGCCAAGGGAAAACGGAGAAAACAAGACGGACGACATGGGGAGCGATCGAGAGGGTGCCGCCGACCAGGATGAGACGAGCGGCGAAAAAGAGGCTTGCCGCGCATTTTCCCCGTGTACGTGATTTTTTGCACGACGGCGGTCGGTCACACCTTCTCAGTCTTGCACTTCCTCCCAGCGCTGCACCGTGGCGTCGTGCTGACCACACAGATCGGCCATGCGCCGCAAGACGGCGAGATCGCCGTTGGTGAAAAGATGCGGCGGCTCGGCCGGCCGGGTGGGCTCGGCCTTCCACAGCCGGGCGGTTTGGCGGGCGACGGGATCGGCGGTGTCGATCAGCTGGACGTGAGGGCCGAGCTCGGTCTGGATCGCTGATGCGAGCAAGGGATAGTGGGTGCAGCCCAGCACCACCGTGTCGCAGCGGGCCGCGCGCAAGGGCTTGCAGAACTGGTGGATCAAGGCCTTCAGATCGGGCGCCGCCAGATCGCCACGTTCCACGGCATCGGCCAGGCCGGGGCAAGGCTGCAGCACCGGTTCATCGGCTGACGTGTGGGTGTGCAGCAGGGCGCGAAACTTGGCGCTGCGCAAGGTCGATGGGGTGGCGAGGACGCCCACGCGCCGCGCATCACTACGGGCCAGCGCGGGCTTGACGCCGGGTTCGATACCGACGAAGGGAAGGTCGAACTCTGCGCGCAATGCAGTGATGGCAGCCGCCGTGGCCGTATTACAGGCCACGACGATGAGCCGGGCGCCCTGCTCGACGAGGAAGCGGGTGATCCGGCGCGATCGCTCCAGCAGGAAGGCATCGGAGCGGTCGCCGTAGGGCGCGTTCGCCGAATCGGCCACATAGATCAATCGGGCTTCGGGCAGGGCCTCGCGGATGGCGCGCAGCACCGTGAGCCCGCCCACGCCCGAGTCGAACACGCCGATGCTGGCTGGCCTGTTCATCGCCACTCGGCACGCTGCGCAGGCTCAGTGCCTGCGCAGCGCGGGCACAGGCAGGCCACGCGCCGGCTCGCGGGGGGAATGCGGGCGAGAGTTTCGGGTGCGATGTGCACCGAGCTGCACCAGCACTGAAGCGCCGGGTTGTCACAGGCCATCGCGCACCCATTGGGCTGACCGCACAACGGGCAGCGGGTGTCGTCGCCATCGGGCGGTACGCTCATTCACAAGCTCTTAGAGGGCGCTGACAGGAATCTGCGCGATGCGGGTCTTCCACTCTGCCGGGCCGGTCTGGTGTACCGAAGTGCCCGTGGCGTCGACGGCCACGGTCACGGGCATGTCCTGGACGGTAAAGGCGTAGATGGCTTCCATGCCCAGGTCTTCGAAGGCGACCACGCGCGCGGCTTTGATGGCCTTGGCGACGAGATAGGCAGCCCCGCCTACGGCTATCAGCGAGGCGCTGCGGTGTTTCTTGATCGATTCGATGGCCAGTGGCCCGCGCTCGCCCTTGCCGATCATGGCGATCAGGCCCGTCTGCGCCAGCATGGTTTCGACGAACTTGTCCATGCGCGTGGCGGTGGTCGGGCCGGCAGGGCCCATGACCTCGTCGCGAACCGGATCGACCGGGCCGACGTAGTAGATCACTCGGTTGGTGAAGTCCACCGGCAGCTTTTCGCCACGCGCGAGCATGTCGGCGATGCGTTTGTGGGCGGCATCGCGTCCGGTGAGCAATTCGCCCGACAACAGCAGCGTTTCCCCCGGTTTCCAGCTCGCCACTTCTTCGCGGGTGAGCGTGTCGAGATTCACCCGGCGGCTGCGCGCCGCATCGGGCACCCAGTGGACTTCTGGCCAGAGGTCGAGGCTGGGCGGCTCCAGATAGGCCGGGCCGCTGCCATCGAGCACGAAGTGGGCATGGCGCGTGGCCGCACAGTTCGGGATCATGGCCACGGGCTTGCTCGCAGCATGGCAGGGATAGGTCTTGATCTTCACGTCGAGCACGGTGGACAGACCACCCAGCCCCTGGGCACCGATGCCCAGCGCGTTGACCTTCTGGTAGATCTCGATGCGCAGTTCTTCCAGCTTGGTTTTCGGTCCGCGCGCCAGCAGATCGGACATGTCGATATCGTCCATCAGCGCCTCTTTCGCCATGAGCATGGCCTTCTCGGCGGTGCCACCGACCCCGATGCCCAGCATCCCCGGCGGGCACCAGCCGGCGCCCATGGTCGGCAGGGTGGTGGCGACCCAGTCGACCAGGCTGTCGCTCGGGTTCATCATGATGAACTTGCTCTTGTTCTCGCTGCCACCGCCCTTGGCGGCGACCTTCACCGACACGGTATTGCCAGGTACGAGGTTGACGTTGATGACGGCCGGGGTGTTGTCGCGCGTGTTCTTGCGCGCGAAGATCGGGTCATCGACGATGGAGGCGCGCAGCACGTTGTCCGGGTCGAGATAGCCCTGGCGCACGCCAGCATTGACCACCGCATCGAGGCCGTCGTCAAAGCCCTCGAGCCGCACGTTCACACCGATGTCGAGAAACACGTTGACGATGCCGGTGTCCTGACAGATCGGCCGGTGGCCCTCGGCGCACATGCGGCTGTTGGTCAGGATCTGGGCCATGGCATCCTTGGCCGCAGGGGACTGCTCGCGCTCGTAGGCGCGTGCCAGATGGCTGATGTAGTCGGCGGGGTGGTAGTAGCTGATGAACTGCAGGGCCGAGGCGATGCTGTCACGCAAATCGGCGGCTCGAATGATGGTGGTCATGTTGTGAACGTGTTGTTGTCGTTGAAGGGGGTGCAGCCAACCCGCGCCGTTCAATGGGCTTCGTCGGTGGGGGCGTGGCCCATCAGCATGGTGCGGGTCATCATGCGGTCGGTGTAGGCGATGGCCATGGCCGAAAGCAGAAACACGAGGTGGATGCTGGTCTGCGCGATCAGCGCCTTGACGCTGTATGCATCGGCATTGATGAAAGTGCGCAGCAGATGGATGGACGAAATGCCGATGATCGCCATGGCCAGCTTGACCTTGAGCACCGAGGCATTCACATGCGACAGCCATTCCGGCTGATCGGGATGCCCTTCGAGATACATGCGCGATACGAAAGTCTCGTAGCCGCCGACGATGACCATGATGAGCAGGTTGGCGATCATCACCACGTCGATCAGGCTGAGTACCACCAGCATGATGGTGGTCTCGGTGAGCTTGGGCGCATGTCCGCTGGCCACGGCCTGTGCGCCTTCAGCGGGCAGCGGGTTGCGCACCGCGACGGCTTCGAGCAGATGGGCCAGCGACGCCTGGTTGCCGAATGCGGCACCGATCAGATCGGTCAGTTCCACCCAGAAGTGGAAGACGTAGACCCCGAGCGCAAGAATCAGCCCCACATACAGTGGCAACTGCAGCCAGCGGCTCAGGAACAGCAACCGGGGAATGAACGGGATCTGCGGCATGTCGGGAGGTCGGGCCATGGGGTCTGTGGTGCGTGATCGATGACTGTTCGCAATTCTAGGAGGCGCGGCTGCAGCAGGCCGCTGATGCATCCGGCCAGATTGCGCACAATGACAGATGTGCAGCGTCAGGGCTGCGTAAGGGCGCAAAATTCAGATAGCGTTGTTTTTGTCTGCGCCTTTTTGCCGCGATTTCACAAAACCAAGGAGACTGTCATGAGCGATACCCCCGCACATCCGCATGAACGCAAGGTTTATTACCCCGGGCAACAAGCCGTACAGTCCGCCCGCATTTCCGGCATGGATGCTTATCGCGCCCTATGCGCCGAAGCCGAGGCCGACTACACCGGCTTCTGGGCCCGCTTGGGCAAAGAGCACCTGCAGTGGCAGCAGCCCTTCACCCGCGTACTCGATGACAGCCAGGCGCCGTTCTACAAATGGTTCGATGATGGCAAGCTCAACGTCTCATACAACTGCCTGGACGTGCATGTGCAGGCGGGCAAGGGCGACAAGACCGCCATCGTGTTCGAAGCCGACGATGGCACCGTCACCCGTGTGAGCTACAGCGAACTGCTCGACAAGGTCGGCCGATTCGCCAACGCGCTCAAGTCGCTCGGCGTGAACAAGGGCGACCGCGTGGTGATCTACATGCCCATGTCGGTCGAGGGCGTGGTGGCCATGCAGGCCTGTGCGCGCATCGGCGCCACCCACTCCGTCGTCTTCGGCGGGTTTTCCGCGCAGTCGCTGCGCGACCGCATCGAAGATGCCGGCGCGGTGCTGGTCATCACCGCTGACGAGCAACGGCGTGGAGGCAAGTCCTTGCCCTTGAAAGCTATCGTCGATGAAGCCCTGGCACTGGGAGGCTGCGAAACCGTGCGCCATGTGGTGGTGTATCGGCGCACAGGAGGGCAGGTCGCGTTCAATCCGCCGCGCGATCTTTGGATGCACGAACTGACCGCGGGACAAAGCCCGGATTGCCCGCCGATCTGGGTCGAGGCCGAGCACCCGCTGTTTCTGCTCTACACCTCGGGCTCCACCGGCAAGCCCAAGGGCGTGCAGCACTCCAGCGCCGGCTATCTGCTGTGGGCCAAGCTCACCATGCTGTGGACCTTCGACATCCGGCCCGACGATCTGTTCTGGTGCACAGCGGACATCGGCTGGGTCACGGGGCACAGCTACATCGCCTACGGCCCACTGGCCTGCGGTGCGACCGAGATCATGTTCGAGGGAGTGCCCACCTATCCCGACGCCGGGCGGTTCTGGAAGATGATCGAGCAGCACAAAGTCACCATCTTCTACACCGCCCCCACCGCAATCCGCTCCCTCATCAAGGCCGCCGAAACCAACCCGGCAGTCCATCCGCGCAACTACGATCTCGGCAGTCTTCGCATCCTGGGCACCGTGGGCGAGCCCATCAACCCGGCTGCCTGGGAGTGGTACTACGAGCACATCGGCGGCGGCCGCTGCCCCGTGGTCGACACCTGGTGGCAGACCGAAACCGGTGGCCACATGATCACGCCGCTGCCCGGCGCAACGCCCATGGTCCCCGGCTCCTGCACCTTGCCGCTGCCAGGCATCACCGCCGAAGTCGTCGACGAAACCGGGCACGGCGTACCCTGGGGCACAGGGGGCATTCTGGTCATCAAAAAGCCCTGGCCGTCTATGATCCGCACCATCTGGGGCGACCCCGAGCGCTTCAAGAAGAGCTACTACCCCGAAGAACTGGGCGGCTACTACCTCGCAGGGGACGGGGCCATCCGCGACGCCAATGATGGCTACTTCACCATCACCGGGCGTATCGATGACGTGCTCAACGTTTCCGGGCACCGCATGGGCACGATGGAAATCGAATCGGCCCTGGTATCGCACCCGCTGGTGGCCGAGGCCGCCGTGGTCGGCAGGCCCGACGACATCACCGGCGAGGCCATCTGCGCCTTCGTCGTGCTCAAACGCAGCCGCCCCGAAGGCGAAGAAGCGCAAAAGATTGCCGCCGAACTGCGTGCCCACGTCGGTATGGAAATCGGCCCTATCGCCAAGCCCCGCGACATCCGCTTCGGCGACAACTTGCCCAAGACCCGATCCGGCAAGATCATGCGCCGCCTGCTTCGTTCGCTGGCCAAGGGCGAGGCGGTCACTCAGGACACTTCGACGCTGGAAAATCCCGCCATCCTCGATCAACTCGGCAAGACGTATTGAGCATGATGGCCCAAGCCGCCAGAGGTACCCTGCTATAGTTACTGGTTACCGGAGAGATGGATGAGCGGTTTAAGTCGCACGCCTGGAAAGCGTGTAAGGGTCAATAGCCCTTCGGGGGTTCGAATCCCCCTCTCTCCGCCAAGAGCACTATGTAAGCCAATGATTTCGTGGGCTTTTTTCTTTTCTGGCTCTGCGCGGTCTTACCGCCGGTCTTACCGGCGTGCAGGAATAGGCGGGTTATCCACAGATCAAACGGCCCGGCATTCGGCCAACGCGGCGCTTATCTTGCACTCACCGGCGTCATGATTTGTTCGCCCGTACCCCCGCGTGATGCGGGGCGGCGTGGCGAAGTCTTTTCGCGCGTGACAAGCCAGGCAGTTGCACCAGGAAGGCTGCGGGGCGACTGGATCGGGGAAGCGGCGGCACAATGCTGATAGAGAATGTCTGCAGTGTCTGCACTTTGTCTGCACTTTGTCTGCACTTCACCAAAACCCCGCAAAGCCAGCATTCATGCGGCCTGCAGCCGCTTTTCCCGTGGTGTCTGCAGTGTCTGCAGTCGATTTTCACCGCCGGGCCGCGCAAGCCCGCATTTTCATAGCGCAACCCTATCGAACCGCGCCTGGTGCCGCGTTAACCCCCGTGTTATGCAGATCGTCAATCAATCTGGAAAATTCTCCACCTAGCGAAGAATCGCGCCGTTTCGCGCCGTGCGGCGCCAGGGCCGGGGAAGGACCCGCAGGGGGGGTAGGGCAGGGCGAAAAAAACCCGGCGCTAGGGCCGGGCAAACCGTGGTCAGCCTGCTATTGCCTCCACGGGGAAACGGGCTGCGTTATCTGCCGTCTCGCATCTTGCGCGCAGCTTCTGCAGCGCGCATTACATCGGCTGCGGTGAGCTTGCGCGGTGCAGGCGCATGCTGGCGTGTCAGTGGCCTTGCCACTTGTCGCACAAGCCGCAGAGCAGCGTCGCTGTCGCCATGCAGCGCAACATATGCGTCAAGGGTCAGCGCTGGGTTGCGTGCGGCTTCTGGTGCGCTCAGCAAAGCCTGAATGCGCTGACGTTCAGCCTTGCGTCCAGCCCGGTAGGCATCGCTTCGGCCCTGCGCTGACAAGGTCTTGCCAGCGTGTGCAGCGCGCTCCGATGTGTGCAGCTTCGGCAACGGTGCAGGCCGGTGGTTGATGCCGACAATGCCCAGCTTTGATGTAATCGACATCAGCATGCGCTCGATCTGCGCCAGGCGGGTTGTGGTGGTGGATTTCGTGGTCATGTCGCTCTCCTCACTGCGGCAGAGCATCAGGCAACCCCACCTGGTAGCCTTGGTGCAGGCTCCAGGACACTAGGCGCAATTCCTGCCCGGCGTCAGATCGAACGGCCATCGGCAGCGCCACTTGCAGCGCCTGGTCGCCAGGATACCGGCGCGTTGCCTCAACATTGCGGGCGCGCGCCTGGTTGAAAACGGCGGCGCGCTGGGACTGTGCCGCAATCACAGCGGCCAAAGCCTGCCGAGCTGCATCGAGCTGTTTCGCAAAAGCTGCTGCAGCGCTTTGCACGGCAGCCTGCGCGGTGTCGAACTCAGATTGCAGATTGCTGGTCTGCTCCTGCCAGACGGCGCGCTGCGCTTCGTCAATGGCCTGCCCGCCGGTCTGCTGCACCAGCTCTGCCAGCTCAACGGCGGCCTGCGCGCGCCGCACTTCGGCATCGGCGGCAATCAGATCATCCGGGGAAACCGTGCTGCCACGGGCAGCGGCTGCCAGCACATCGGCGCGGGCAGCGGCTGCGGCGTCGAGCTGTTGCCGCGCCTGTTGGACAGCACCGTCGAGCTGGGTCTGGCGTTGCTCAGCAGCGGCAAGCTGCTGCGCCGGGGTGATGGTCGAGGGGGTTGCGGAAGTTGTCATGCTTCAGTCCTTTCAAGGCTAGTGGTAGGGAAAAAGTGGCGTCAAATTGCGCCGGGCTTTCGGTCGGTGACACAAAAACACTGCAGACACTGCAGACAGGCCGAAAAAGTCATGTAAGGTATTGAATAGAAACGTGTTTTCTGTCTGCACTCGCACTGCAGACAAATCCCGATCAAACTGCAGACTGCAGACAAATTTCTCCGCAGCCGTGCACAGCCGTTCGGCCCGCCGGGTGGTTTCATCTGGTGAGCGCCGATGTCTGCGCCTTCTTGCTGCGCGAAAATGAGACCCTGCGCGCCGCCGCACCCGGCGGCCCGGCTCACAAATTCAGGCTTCATCGTCGCCCTCAAAGATGCTTGGCAGGATGTGATAAACCACGGCCCGGCCCAGGCCAGGTAGGCGAACCGTGCGGTCAAATGCCCGGCCCTTGTCCGTCTGCAGGTGGTTTTTGTCGCGCAACACGCGCAGCACAGCGCGGTAGTCGAAACCGTCACAGACTTCCCGGCGGAAGGTTTCTGGGAGAACGAAGTAGTCCCAGCTCTCCACAGAGCCTGTGACATCTTTGGCCGCCTTCCGAAAACCCGCGCGGCTCAAGGTGCGGGGCGCGTGGTCATCATCTGCGCGCGCCCAGTCTGTGAAGCGGCCCTCGCCGTG
Organism: Thiomonas bhubaneswarensis; assembly: GCF_001418255.1. Lineage (GTDB taxonomy): Bacteria > Pseudomonadota > Gammaproteobacteria > Burkholderiales > Burkholderiaceae_C > Thiomonas > Thiomonas bhubaneswarensis. The sequence continues at coordinate 122,546 of NZ_LIPV01000007.1, read as the reverse complement.
TAGCTCCAAAAAGCGCCGCACCTGTGCGAGCTGCTGCCTGTCCTCGCTGTTGCCTAGGCCGCCCCGCGCAGCCAGCCAATCATTGAAGCACCGACGCGCAGCGCGTTCGGCTTCACCAGCAGGCCAGCCGGTGATGCCTGCCGCAGTTGCCAGCTCACCCGCAGCGCCCACCACGGCAAAGCGCCGCCCCACACGGTGAACCTGCCCGCTGGCGGCATCAGGTATCCAGTCCATCGCCAGGCGCTCGACGGCCTCCCGCATGTGCGGGCGCAGGGTGTCTGCCCGGCTGACGCAGTGTTCCAGAAAGGCGCGGGCAGCGGTGCCGTGGTAGGCGTCTGCGGCCTTGCCGAGATAGCTCGCCAGCGCCTGCGGCGTTTCCCTATCGTGCAGCCTCTCGAACAGCCCCATGCCAGCCCCGGCATCTGCGGGCAGATCGACCAGGCGCAGCTCTTGCCCGGCGCGGGCGGTTTTGTTTGCCGACAGCATGTGCTGCGCAATGCCCACTTCGCCTGCAGACAGCAGCATCAGTAGCCAGGTCAAGCGCGGGCGCGGCAGGCCGGTGCGGCTGGCGCGGCTTTTGCCGACACCGTTGCTGAGCATGTAGGAACATTCGCCCACCTCACGCGCATCGATCTGCGCGATCTCGTCGAGGATCAGCAGCCGGTCACAGTGTGCGGCAGCAGTGCCCTCGATCGCGTTTGATGTTGCACGCCAATTCTGCGCATAGGCGGAAGGCCCATAGATTGATGCGGCAACGCGCAGCGCCGTGGACTTGCCGCTTGAGCTGTGACCGACCAAGTGGAAGCCGCCGCCGCTCTCGGCGGAAGGGCGCAACGCCATGCCCGCGAAGGCGGCTGATATGGCAAACACCAAACGGCTGTTCCCCACGGCATAAGCTGCAATGCGGTCACGCCACTGCGCCAGGGTGCCGCGCTGGCGCAGCGTATTCTCGGCAGCGGCTTCGCTCTGAAAAATCAGGCGCTCGCTGGCGTTGCCCAGCACCTCATCATGCAGCACGTACACGCCGCCGGGATGCCAGCCCAGGCGATCCACGCAGCGCGCGAAGGCGTCCGGGTTGCGGCTTTGCACATAGGTCGCCAAGAGTTGCCGGGCGCGCGGTGCCGTTCTGATGCGCAGGCCCATCGACAACAGCGCGGCCCGAAACTCTGCACCGTCCCCAGCCAACAGCTTTGCGGGCGCGGCCCATTGGCGGGGGTGGCCTGCGGGATCGTCAAACTCAAGCAGAAACCCCCAATCGCCGCCGTTCCCGTCGCGGGTGCGGGCTGTCACACGCAGCGGGCTGCAAATCCACAGCGGGGCCTTTGGTCGCCCTTCAGCGTCCATCTCGGCAAACCAGACACCGCGCTCGTTCAGGCTGAAGCGGTCATGCCCAGGCACGGCGGCGTGTACGTGCTGCGCGTGCTGCAGATCATCGCCAGGTGGCGCGGCGGCGGGTTCTTGCTGCGCGTGCTGCAGATCATCGCCAGGTGGCGCGGCGGCGGGTTCTTGCTGCGCGTGCTGCAGATCATCGCCAGGTGGCGCGGCGGCGGGTTCTTGCTGCGCGTGCTGCAGATCATCGCCAGGTGGCGCGGCGGCGGGTTCTTGCTGCGCGTGCTGCAGATCATCGCCAGGTGGCGCGGCGGCGCGGGCCTGCGCAATGGCCTGCTCGATGCGCGCCTTCACGACTTCGAAACCGGCGCTGAGGACCACGTCGTTGAAGTCGATGTTCTGCCCCTGCGCAGTTTCAGGCAGCACCACAGCGCCATGCGCCAGGCGGGCGGCTTTGTCTGCTGCGATGCGGCCCGCGTTCTTGCCGGTGCGCTGCTCGGTCTCGAAGTCGTTGTCGCCCGCGATTAACAGCAGCGGCTGCGGGCCGAAGTGCTGGCGCAGCGCCCGTGCAATGTGCGGCAGGTTCGTGCTGTCGAAAGCGCAGGCCACCGGGCGGCCCGTGGCCTCATAGAGGCTTGCGGCGGTGGCGTAGCCTTCACAGACCAGCAACGCATCAGCCCCGGCGGGGTCTCCCAGCCAGTGCAGCAGGCCGGTCTTCTGTCCGCCCTTGAGAAACCGCTTTTGCGGGCCGTTTGCCGGGCGCGCTGGGGCGATGGTCTGCAGGTTGCGCAGCTCGCCGTCGATGGTGCGCATCGGGATCAACAGCCGCTCATCGGGCAGGAAGCGCGCGCCATGCGCACCGCAGCCCTTTTGCGCCAGGTAAGGACTTTCGCCGGTGTCGCTGGCCTCGCTCCAAAGGCGGACGGCTAGGGCTGCTGCGGCGTCTTGCGCGGCCTTGCGGGCTGCGCGCTCTGCAACATCCCGCCGCGCGCGCTCTGCCGCTTGCGCGGCCCGCTGTCGCCGGGACAGGGCGGGCTGTGGTGCATGTTGCGCGGGCCGGTAGCCATGCTGTTTTGCCAGGTGCAGCAAAGTGCCAATTGTCACGCGCCCGCTGGCCGTGATGCTGCGCCAGGTATCGCGGGCGGCGGTGGCGTCGTAGCTTTTGCCGCTGGCGCTCCACTCGTTGAACAGATCAAAGCCCCCATCCCCCAGCTCGGACTTGATCGCCATCGCCACCCGCGCCCATTCTTCACGGGGCAAGTCGGCAGGGATGCAGGCCAGGGCCTCGCGGATTTGGTCGGGCGTGAGATGTTGTCGCATAGAGCCCCGCGCCTCAAGCATCGGACTGATGCCCGAGTTCGGCGCTCGAATTGACCACGCTCTGGAAAAGCGGTTCACCGTCGCCAGAAAGGCCAAAGACTCGCACCCCCAGACGCCATGGGATCACGGTTAGGCGGTAGGTTGCGCCCTCGTGTTCAAACGTCGCTGGGATGCTCTCGGCAATCGCTACGCGAGCGCTGCGCAGCAGGTCACGCAACGCAGGCCATTCGGCTGCGTCGCTGATGCTGACGCCAGGCGAACGGCGCAAATCCTGCGCCTCACGCTCAATCGCCAAACGGCATGCTTCATCGGCGGCTTGCGTCATCTCAGGCCCCCAGGCGCTGCAGCGCTTCGAGGATGTCGCCAGCGCGCCAAAATGACGCATGTCCCACTTTTCGAGGTGGTGGCAAGCGGCCTTCCTTCACCCAGGCGTAGAACTGGGTTCGCCCACAGGCCAGCAGCGGAGGAGCGCCGTTCAGGCCGAGAATTTGATGCAGCCGAATGAGGCTGTCAGGATGAATGTTTTCGGTGGCGGGAGCAACGCGCTGCGGGCGGCGTGCATGGGGATTTTTGACGGGGTGAACGGGTTTGGTTTGCATCGCATTTTCTCGAAACGAGTTGAATATGCGATGAACTTTGAGCGCGCTACCGCGGTGCGCGCAACTCGCTATCGAAAATCAAGCAATGACGCGGCTTGCAGGGCAATAGCGCCTCGGTAGCGATTCATTAGCGAGTCGGTTTTTTCGGCTGCTTGAACGCAGATTGAAATGGGCTGCTGGGCATTCTGGGGGTGCTGGCCTTGTCATGTCTGGATTCTTCCTCTGACCTGCCTGCATACCAGATTTTTCGAATCGTGGAATCAGCCAATCTGAAGTGCGCGGCGGCGCGCTTGATGTAATCCCGCTGCCGTTGCCCTATGCACTTGCGGATGAACGCCACGATGTCGGCGTCGCGGGCCGAGAGGTTTTCTCCGTCTGGCTTCTCTGGCTCTAACGGCTCAGGCCATGCAACAGCTTGCGCCGCCCATTCCGAAAACTCGTCAGCGGTCAGACCGAAAAGCACAAACCATGCATTCCCCGATCGGGAGATGTCTTGCGCTGACACGCGAACCCCATTTGCGACACGGCGCAGGGTGATGCGGCCCGCCATCGCGTCACGCTCCAAGCTGGACACAATATCGGGGTGCGTAGCGCGCTGCATCACGACATCATCGGGAAACATTCGGTGCGCCAGATCGACGGCCAAGTCGAGCGCACTCAAAGTCTTTTGATTTTTTGCGGCCCGTGGACTGGCCCGTCTGGTTTGATTCATGCGATTGCCCATCGCGCACCCGGTAGAAGTGCCCAGGCCAGGCACACGGGCAATGCGCTTTTCGGCACTGCGGATCAGGCAGGGCCTAGGCCGGGGCGAAAAGGGTCAGCGGAAAAAGTGCATTTCGCCGATGTAAACGCCGGTCACTGCATCAGCGGGCAGGCGGGCATTTTTGGCTGCATTCCGAGCATCTTCTGCGTGTTGGAACGGCCCGGTAAGGGGCGACTGAATCACCTTTGTGCCGTCTGCCAGCACGCGGTCGCATGCCGCGTAATACTCGATCCGCTTGACGCCGCGCATGCGAATTGCCAGTTCTTCCGCTGTCAGATCATCGTCGAGTCCGAGTTCGCTCTTAAGCATGGCAGGCCTCCCCAGCGATGCGCGCAAGCAACTCAACCGCTGCGACAAGATCATCGCTCTGGTCGTAGTCATGGTGCGCGCGGATCAGCGCATTTGCTCCGAGAGCGAGATTGCGAATGGAGAACAGCCGCTTCTCGGTTTCCGTGGTGATATGGTCTTGTTCAGCCATGATGTGAACCTCCTTAGAGGTTGCGTTGTGGTCAGGGCTGCGCGGTGTGTGTGCGCCGCGCGGCCCGCCTTTCCCGGAAAACCGCCGGGATCGGTTCGGGGTGAAGTTACCCCGGAAAATCGGGTGCAAAACCGAACGCAAGATAACCGGCGTGCTGGCCGAATGCCTCATGCCGCGCTCACCAGGTGAATGATCTTGCCGGTGCCGGTGCAGAAGTCGGCCCATGCGCGCATCAATTCCCGGCGTCGCTCGAACAGGTCAGATCGTTGATAGGCGGCCTCTACCCGGTCGGCATTGACGTGCGCCAGCGCGGCCTCGGTCACGCTGCGCGGGTAGCTGGTCTGCTCCTCGCACCAGACACGGAATGACGATCTGAAGCCGTGCGCAGTCACATCGGGCGCGATGCTGTGCAGGGTCTTGTTGACGGCAACATCTGACAGCAGGCTATCCCTGCCGCCGGGGAACACCAGGTCAACCCCAGGGCGGCGCAGCGCGGTCATCGTGTTGATGATCTCGATTGCTGGCGCTGACAGCGGCACGCGGTGCGGCCTTGCCGCCTTCATGCGGTGTGCCGGGATCGTCCAAGTCGCTGCGTCCAAGTCGAACTCATCCCATCGCGCGCCTCTGGCCTCGCCACTGCGCGCAGCCGTCAAGACGATGAACTGCAAGCACAGCGCGGACACGTGCGTTTTCTCTGCCAGCGCGGCCATGATGCGGGGAACGTCCTGATAAGGCGCTGCGGCGTGATGCTCAGGCTTGGTGACTTTGCGCGGCGCGGGCAGCACCTTGTCGAGCGTGCCTTTCCATCTTGCCGGGTTGCGCGTGCCGTCGCACAGGCCATGCACGGCGGCGTAGTCCAGCACCGCCTCGATGCGGCCTCGCACGCGCTGTGCGGTCTCGGTCTTGGTTGCCCACATCGGCAGCAGGATCGCTTTCACGTCAGCCAGGCTGATCTCGGCAGGCAGCTTGTTGCCAATGGCGGGAAAGGCGTAGTCGCGTAGGGTGTTACCCCACTGCTGCGCATGCTTGGCGTTCTTCCAGCCGGGGCGCTTGGCCTCGATCAGCTCGGTGGCGCACTGCTCGAACGTCTTGCCGGGTGCCTGCGCCTCCTGCGGGCGGATCACATCGGCGGGATCGGTGCCAGCAGCAACCGCTTTGCGCATCGCCTCTGCCACATCGCGGGCCTCTGCCAGCGAACGGGTGTGCAGCGGCCCCAGGCCGATCTCCCGCACGTTGCCTGCGGCCTTGTATCGGAACACCCAGGCGCGTGAGTTCGAGTCTCGAACGCGCAGATACAAGTTGCCGCCATCGCTGTGAAAACCCGGCCCTGCGGTCTCCACCTTGCGCGCTGAAAGGATGTGCAATTTCGTCGCCATGTCCACACTCCGCCAACTTCGCCGGTCTTACCGGCGGTCTTACCCGTTGACGCGGATTGTAGGGGATTCTTGCGGATTGGTGCGGACAGTCTGCGCTGTAAGTGTCTGGATTTACTAGGGATATGTGGAGCGGTGCGGACAGGTGCGAACGAAGGTTTGGCTTTCCCTCTCTCCGCCAAAAAATGATCCCAAGTTATTGATGTGACTTGGGATTTTTCTTTTCTGGAAGTCCGAAACCTGCTCGCGGGTTTTGCCTGGTCCGACGAGCTGGCGTGTTTGCCTGTAGATTGCGGATATTGTTCCGATCACGGCATGGGCAGCTGCCTGGGCCTTGGGAATGCGTTCCACGCTTTGGATGCGCGATTCAGCCGATGGCCATGAGGCTGGCATTCCCGCCGGCGGCGGCCGTGTTGATGCTGATTGACTGCTCATGCAGCAGAAGTTCGAGCGGATAGTCGGCATTGACCAGGCTGTCGCATGGTGACAGGGCAAAGACCGGGACAACGGCGTGTTCGAAATGGGCGACTTCGGCTTGCAGCGTCAGCAGACCTGCGGGATGGCCTGCATACAAGGCGGCGTCGGGGGCGTCGTCGGGCTGGGCCGGTCGCACCCAATCGACCAGGGTCTCGGGAATGATGTTTGCAGCGGCCTGGGCATGTGGCCCTGACAGCAACGCGCGGTTTCCACTGGCCAGTGCGGCTGCGGCCTGACGCAACAGGCCGTCGCGGCTGTCGGCGTGGCAAAGCAGGGCGCCTCGCGGCTTGAGCACGTACTGGTTCTGCTCGCCGACCGGGCCTTGCAGGGTGATGGGCTCAAATGTCGGCGCCTGCACGGCATAGTTGCCCAACGCTTCCGGGTCGATGCCGTGGCTCTGTGCGGCCTCGGTGAGCAGGTCCAGTGCGGCGGGTGCCTGGTCGGCGCAGGGCAGAAACGGGGGGCAGGACGGCGCGATCAGGCGGCGCAGATAGAGCGGCCCGCCCGCCTTTGGACCGGTGCCCGAGCGCGCATGTCCGCCGAAGGGCTGCACGCCGACCACGGCACCGATCATGTTGCGATTGACATAGATGTTCCCGGCATTGATGCGGGACGTGACGTGAGCGATGGTCTCGTCGATGCGGCTGTGGATGCCGAAGGTCAGCGCGTAGCCCAGCGCGTTCACGGCGTCGATCGCTGCGTCGAGTTCGCTGCTGCGGTAGCGCAGCACATGCAGTACCGGCCCGAACACCTCGCGCCCGAGGACATCGATTGATGGAATCTCGATCAGGGTTGGCGCGACGAAATGGCCTCGGCGCGTTTCGGGCGGGAGGTCGGGGGAATAGATGGTCAGCCCCCTATCGCGCATGGCATCGATATGGGCGAGGATGGTGTCTCGGGCTTCGGCGCTGATGACCGGGCCGACGTCGGTGCCGAGCCGGTCGGGCCGACCGATGGCCAGCTCGGCCATTGCGCCACGCAGCATGTCGAGCAGCCGCGGCGCGATGTCTTCCTGGACCAGCAAGATCCGCAGGGCAGAACAGCGCTGGCCTGCTGAATCGAAGGCGGACGACACGATGTCGGCCACGGCCTGTTCGGGCAGCGCCGAGGAGTCGACGACCATCGCATTCTGTCCGCCGGTCTCGGCAATCAACGGAATCGGCAGGCCTTTGGCGTCGAGGCGCGAGGCAAGCTGCGTCTGGATCAGTCGCGCCACTTCCGTGGAGCCGGTGAACAACACACCGCGGATGCGGGCATCGCCCACGAGCGCGGCACCAACTCGGCCATCGCCCGGCAAGAGCTGGAGCGCCCCCGGAGGCACACCCGCATCGAGAAGCAGGCGCACGGCCGAGTGAGCGACGAGTGGCGTTTCCTCGGCAGGTTTGGCGAGCACGACATTGCCTGCGGCCAGCGCCGCGGCGATCTGTCCGGTGAAGATGGCCAGTGGGAAGTTCCACGGACTGATCGCGACCATCGGTCCGAGCGGTCTGTGCTCGGCGTTGTGAAAGCGCGTGGCCACCTGCGAGGCGTAGTAGCGCAGGAAATCGACCGCTTCTCGCACTTCGCCGATTGCCGCGGGCAGGGTGCGCCCGGCTTCGCGCACGATCAGGCCGACCAGCCAGGGCAGGCGCTCCTCGAACAGTTCGGCGGCACGTTGCAGAATCGCGGCACGGTCAGCGGCCGGTGTGGCCTGCCAGACCGGTGCCGCCTGCAATGCCAGCGTCACGGCGGTATCGATCTGCTCGGGCTGCGCCTCGGTAACGGTGCCGACCTGATCGCGCAGATCCGCCGGGTTGCGCGCAGGGCGCGTAGGGCCATCGATCTCGCCGGTGGCGAGAATCGGTCGTGCCTTCCAGGTCGCATCGACGCCAGCCAGCGCAGCCGCCGCGAGTGAGCCCAGACGCTGCTCGTTGCTCAGATCGAAGCCGGCCGAGTTGTCGCGCTCGGAGCCGTACAGTGTGCGCGGTAGCGCGATCTTCTCATGCCCCGCACCCAGCGGGGAGATGCGTTCGGCGATGTCGACGGGGTCGGCGACGAGCTCGTCCAGACTCACCGAGGGATCGTTGATCCTGTGAACGAAGGAGGTGTTGGCGCCGTTCTCGAGCAGTCGGCGAACCAGGTAGGCGAGCAGCGTCTCGTGGGTGCCGACCGGGGCGTAGATTCGACACGGCCGGTTCAGACCTTCGGCAGAGATCACCTCTTCATAAAGCGGCTCACCCATGCCATGCAGACACTGGAATTCGTACTGGCCAGCGTAGAAGTTCTCGCCCGCCATGGCGTGGATCGCCGCGACGGTGTGCGCGTTGTGTGTGGCGAACTGGGGAAACACCGCCTCTGGCGCCTCGAGGAGCTTGCGGGCGCAGGCCAGATACGACACATCGGTGTGAACCTTGCGGGTGAACACCGGGAATCCTTCGAGGCCGTCGATTTGTGCGCGCTTGATTTCGCTGTCCCAGTAGGCTCCCTTGACCAGACGCACCATCAGACGCCGCTTGGAGCGATGCGCCAGATCGATCAACACATCGAGCACAAAGGGCGCACGCTTTTGGTAAGCCTGCACCACGAAGCCGATGCCGTTCCAGCCCTGCAGCACGGGATCGAAGCACAGGCTCTCCAGCAGGTCGAGGGAAAGTTCGAGGCGGTCGGCTTCTTCGGCGTCGATGTTCAGGCCGATGTCGTATTGCCGCGCCAGCCGTGCCAGATGTGCCAGCCGGGGCAGCAGTTCATCCATGACCCGGTGACGTTGCGCCCGGCTGTACCTGGGGTGCAGTGCCGACAACTTGATCGATATGCCCGGGCCATCGTAGATGCCGCGCCTTTGCGCCGACTTGCCGATGGCATGGATGGCCTGCTCGTAATCGCGCAGGTAGCGTTCGGCGTCATGGGCAGTGACCGCGGCCTCTCCCAGCATGTCATAGGAATGACGGAACCCCTTCGCTTCCCGCTTGCGGCTGTTGGCCAGGGCATCGGCGATCGTCTGCCCCAGCACGAACTGCTCACCCATCAATCGCATCGCGATATTTACCCCGCCGCGCACCATAGGCTCGCCGCCACGGGCGACCAGACGCGCGAGCACGGACGACAGGCTCGCTTCACTGCTGGTTGCGACCAGACGTCCGGTGAGCAGCAGCCCCCAGGTGGCGGCGTTGACGAACAACGATCGGCCTCTTCCCAGGTGGTTCTGCCAGTTGCCGGCGCCTATCTTGTCACGTATCAGGGCGTCGCGGGTCGGGGTATCGGGGATGCGCAGCAAGGCTTCGGCGAGGCACATCAGCGCGATGCCTTCCTGGCTCGACAGGGCATATTCCTGCAGAAGCGTTTCAACGATGCCCCGGGTGCGTTTGGAGCGCAACCGCGTCGCCAGCATCGTTGCGGTCTGCTGTGCCGCTACCGAAAGAGGTGGTGGGAGTCTGGCCTGGGACAACAAGGCGGGAACGCATTCGGCCTCCGGGCGACGATAGGCGGCAGTCACTGCGGCGCGCAGTACCGTCTGCGGTTGCACCTCATGGGCGAGATCGAGAAACGGCACCAACGCCGTGGGAGACTCGTCCGGTATCTCTGCGATCTCCCCAGCGTTGTCTGGGCCCTGTTCCGATACCAGGCTTTCGCCATTTTCTAGGCGTTCGAGACCCTGCAGTATCAACTGCTTGACGACGAAGTGAGGCGTCCGCCCGTTCGCCTCGGCGGCGGCTTTGAGCCGCATACGAATCTGTTCGTCGAGCTTCACGCCGATGGTGGTCACGGCCATGGTTGCGCCTTAAATGTTTGAATCGGAAAAGGGTTGCACCTCAAGTTGAAGCTTAAGGCAAATCAGTAGGCGCCTTCGTCATTGGGTACAACTTTTTACATCAAAAAAGGTGCAACCCCGATGCGCGATTGTCATGCGCGCAGTATCTTGCACCCTATGGCAGCAGGCAGCCCGGTGCCCGTCACCGCCTGTGGATCAAGACATCTGCAATGGGTTCATGGAGTCGGGCGGCAAGGCGTATTTCTCGGCTCGATTCATTGAGCCTCGCAGTACCTGAAGTACGAGTCACCGTTGGTCTTGGTGCTGTAGAGGCAAGATCGCCCGTTCACTTTGCGACAAGGAGACAGCAATGCAACGTTTCAGCAAAATCGTGTTGACGAGCCTGATGGCGGCAGGTCTGGGCCTGGGAGTGGCTCAGGCCCAGGCTGCTTCGCTGATCAAGATCGGCGTACAGGCCCCGATCACCGGACAGTATGCGAATGAAGGCCAGGGTATCGCTGACGCGGTGAAGCTGTTGGTCAAGCAGCAGAACGCCAAGGGTGGTCTGCTCGGCCACACGCTCGAGGTCAAGGTCTGCGACGACCAAGGCGAGGCGGCTCCCGCAGCGATCTGTGCGCGGCAACTGGTCAATGATGGGGTGCTAGCCGTCATCGGCAGCTACACCAGCGGTGCGGCGCTCGCTGCCGAACCGATCTACGCCCGTGCCAATGTGATCCAGACCTCTGACGGCACCAGCGATGAACTGACTGCGCACGGCTTCAAGACCTTCTTCCGCAACGCGCCACCGAACAGCGCCGAAGCGTTGTTCACGGCGGGCTACTTCAAGGCAGCGGGCTTGAAAAAAATCGCTGTTATTACGGATCACTCCAGCTTCGCCACCGGGCTGGCCGACGCGGTCGTCGCCGATGCAAAGAAAGAAGGGATCGACGTGGTCGACAAGGCGTTCATCAACGCCGGATCGCAAAATTACACGCCGGTGCTGACCAAGCTGAACGCCATGCAGCCCCAGGCGGTTTACTTCTCCGGCTACTACACCGACGGCGGACTGATCAAGGCACAGATGGCGCAGCTCGGCATGAAGGCCAAGTTCATCGGTGGTGATGCCAACCAGAACGTGGCTTTCGCGAAGATCGCGGGCAAGGCGGCCGCTGGCGCTGTCATCATCAACGTACCGGCGCCGCAAGACCTGCCCTACCCGGCGGCCAAGGAGTTCCTCACGCAGTTCAAGGCTGCCTATGGCCACATGCCCCCGAGCATCTTCACCCTGACCAACGCCGATGGCCTGCGCGCCATCATTGCGACCGCCGAGAAGATCAAGAGCGTCGAGCCCGGCAAACTGATCCCGGCACTGCATGAGTTGAAGGACTTCGAGGGGCTGACCGGAACTTTCTCCTGGAATGCAGTCGGCGAGCGCACCGGCAGCCCGTATGTCGCTTTTGAGGTGATGCCAGACGGTAGCTACAAGATCATCTATCCCGCTTCGGCAGCTAGCCACTGATCTTGCATAGCCATTGCGCGTGGCGGCAGCAGCCGTCTCGCGCGGGGGAGACATCGTGATGCTGAGCACCGTGCTTCAGCAGCTTGTCAACGGCCTGACGGTAGGCGGCATCTACGCGTTGATCGCGCTGGGCTACACCATGGTCTACGGCGTGTTGCGGCTGATCAATTTCGCGCATGGAGATCTTTGCATCTTCGGCGCCTATATCGGTCTCGTGGCGCTTGGGTCGGGAGCCGGCAGTGGACAGTCGCAACTGTTGCTGCTCGGGGCCGCATTCCTTGCCGCCGCAGTGGTGGTGGGCGTGGCTGGTGTGGTGCTCGAATTCACCGCGTACCGGCCACTGCGCAAGGCCGATCGCTTGTCAGCCGTCGTTTCTGCATTGGGCGCATCGCTGTTCATCGAGAACGGCATCATGTTGATCTGGGGGCCACAGCTGCAGGTGTTTCCCAGCAATCTCTTGCCGTCGATGCACTGGACCTTCGGTGGCGCACGCATCGACCTCGTGCAATTGCTGATCATCGCGGGAAGCGCGCTGCTGATGGCCTTGCTCTACTGGTTCGTCCACCATACCCGCTACGGCACCGCAATGCGTGCCACGGCCAGTGACCAGGATGCAGCGCGACTCATGGGCATCAACGTCAACCGCGTGATCGTCAGCGTCTTCGTGATCGGCCCGGCGGTTGGTGCGATCGGTGGCCTGTTCATTGGTCTGTACTATCGACAGGTCTATTTCACCATGGGCTGGACCTACGGCCTGAATGCCTTTATCGCGGCGATCATCGGGGGCATCGGCAACATCCCCGGGGCGATGCTCGGCGGCGTGTTGCTGGGGCTGTTCAATGCCTTCGCTGCAGGCTTCATTTCGAGCTCCTGGCAGGAGGCGATCACCTTCGCCCTGCTGATAGGCATCCTGCTCGTGCGTCCAACCGGGCTGCTCGGCGAACGTGTCGCGGAGAAGGTATGAGCAAAATCGTCGCAGCGCTGCGTCATCCCCTGCTCGGGTCGGCGCTCTGGGTGATGGGTCTGGCGATTCCGTTCGTCCTCGATCCAACCTGGGTGTTCATCGCATCGCTCTTTGCGGTGTATGCGATTGTTGCGTTGAGCCAGGACCTGGTGCTCGGCCGCGCTGGCATGTTCGACATGGGGCACGCCGTGTATTTCGGTATCGGGGCCTACGTCACGGCCATCCTGAACACCCAGTTCGGCTGGCCGGTGTTCGCCACCTGGCCGCTGGCAGTGCTGGCAGCCGCGCTTGTGGGGGCGGTGCTGGCTGCTCCCATCGTCAGGCTGCGCGGCGACTACCTGCTGGTGGCGACCATCGGCTTCAATGCGATATTCGTGCTTGCGTTGAACAACAACGTCGGACACATCACCGGCGGCGCCGATGGCATCTTCGGCATTGGCGTGCCCAGTCTGTTCGGATGGCAGATCGCCAGCGCTTCAGCGCAGTTCTGGCTCGATTGGCTGGCGTTTGCGGTGGCGCTGGTGTTGATCCGAAACCTGGACCGTTCTCACCTGGGACGGACCTTCTACTACATCAAGCATGACCAGCTTGCGGCTACGACCATGGGGATCGACACCCACCTTTACCGCGTGCTGGCGTTCGCGCTCGGTGCCGCGCTGGCTGGGTTTGGCGGCACGCTGTTCGCCACGCTGATGGCAGCGGTCAGCCCGGGTGCGTTCGTGTTCACCGAATCGGTAACGTTGTTCGCGATCGTGCTGGTCGGCGGGCAGGGCTCCATCCCCGGAGTGCTGCTCGGGACGACGTTGATGTTCGTCGTGCCGCAGGCCTTCCGCAGCTTCGCCCAGTACCGTTATTTCGTCTTCGGCATCGCCATGGTCCTGGTCATGGTGCTGCGCCCGCAAGGCATCTGGCCGCGGGCGCGGCAACTGCGGGAGAAGGCATGACCGTTTCGCTCACGAGCCCTGACGAACTGTTGCGTCTGGATGGTGTGGGCATCCGTTTCGGCGGACTGCAGGCTGTCGACGATCTGAGCTTCTCCGTCGGACAGGGACAAATCGTCGGATTGATCGGCCCCAATGGCGCTGGCAAGACCACTGCGTTCAACATGATCACCGGGGTTTACAAGCCAACCGAAGGGCGGATCATCTTCGATGGCCGAGATATCACGGGGTGGGCGCCGCACCGCATCGCCCGGGTCGGCATCTTTCGCACCTTCCAGACCATCCGGCTGTTTTACGGCCAGAGCGTGCTGGTCAACGTGCTGGCCGGACTGCACCTGAAGACCCGGCAGCAATGGTGGCAGGGGCTCCTGCGCACCCCGTCGCAGCGGCAGGAGGAGACCGAGCTGCGTGCCACGGTGACGGAGTTGCTCGCACGCTTGCAACTCGATCATCTCGCGTATGAGGACGTTGCCTCTCTGCCCTACGGCGTGCAGCGTCGTGTCGAGCTGGCGCGTGCGTTGGCTGCCCGGCCCAAGCTGCTGATTCTCGACGAGCCGGCTGCGGGGCTCAACGATCAGGAATCCGCTGCACTCAATCGCACCATTCTGGATGTGCGCGATGAGGGCATCAGCGTCTTGCTGGTCGAGCACGATATGAACGTGGTGATGAACGTGACCGACAGCATCGTCTGTATCAATTTCGGACGCAAGATTGCCGAGGGCAGACCCGAGCAGATCCGTGCGCATCCCGAAGTCATCGAGGCCTATCTTGGCAAGGACGAGGATGAGGACGCTGAACAGCCGCAGGACACGGCAGCAAGAGGTGGTGCATGAATCTGCTCGAGATCGAAAAGCTCGACGTGCGCTACGGCCATATCCAGGCTCTCAGGGGCGTGAGCCTGTCGGTGAGCGAGGGTGAGATCGTGACCCTGCTCGGGGCGAACGGGGCAGGCAAGACGACGTTGATGCGCACCATCAGCGGCCTGTTGCGGCCGCACGCTGGCGATGTGAAGTTGCGCGGCAAGTCCATTGTCCGGGTTGGGGCGGACAACATCGTTCGTCAGGGCATTTCGCAGGTTCCTGAGGGACGGCGGGTGTTTCCCACATTGAGCGTGGCCGAGAATCTGCTGTTGGGTGGCTACACCCGGCCGACCGCAGAGGCCAAGGGCAGCATGCAACGTGTGCTCCAGATGTTTCCAAGGCTGGCCGAACGTCGCGCCCAATACGCGGGTACGCTTTCGGGCGGCGAGCAGCAGATGCTGGCGATCGGCCGCGCTCTGATGGCCAAGCCGACCCTGTTGCTGCTCGATGAGCCCAGCCTGGGTCTGGCACCGATCATCGTGCGCGACATCTTTCGCACTTTGCGGCAGATCCGCGAACAGGGCATGACCGTGCTGCTGGTCGAGCAGAACGCGCGAATGGCGCTGAAACTGGCCGATCGCGGTTATGTGCTCGAGACCGGCCGGATTGCGCTGCAGGGGTCAGCCCAGGAGCTTCTGGCGTCGCCCGAGGTGCAAGCCACCTACCTTGGCAAGGAGTCTGGTTCTCATGCCGCGATCAGCACACAGGCTGACGACTCCTGACGATCACGCTGCAGGTGTTGCAGCCTCAGCGCCGATCAGCGATTCGTAGCTGGCGTAGAACGACAGGATATAGGCCAGAAACAGGGCGATGACCACGGGCATGCTCAGCGTGGCCGACAGCGCTTCGCTGGCGCCCAGCAGGCTGGCGACCAGCACGATGAGCGTGGGCAGGCTGAGGAACAGCAGCAGCCACTGCACCGCGTAAATCGCGAACGCCTTGAGGTTGCGCACGCACAGCACGAAGCTGTAGAACAGCGCCTTGACGGGCGGCATGGCGTGCCAGACCACCAGGGGCGGCGCCAGCCAGAAGGCCAGCGAAACCGGTACATAGGCCAGGGTCGCGGCAATGGCCCCCATGCGCAGGCTACCGTCGGCGATGGTGCTTGCCGGTGGTTTGTCGCCGAGGAGCAGCAGGCGCAGCATGGCGCCGCCGTCGAACAGCGATCCCACCCCGAGCACCAGCAGCACGGCCAGGGTGTAGAGCACCGCCAGAGTCACCATATGTCGCAGCGCCTGAGGGCCGGCGCGAAAGCCGGTGAGCAGTACCGTGGGCCAGAGGGGTTGCTTCTGCGCGATCTGTCGGCTGGCTTGCATGAACCCTATCGTGCCGAACTGCACCACGAGCAGCGGGAACACGAGGCCGATGAAGGGAAGAGCCGAGACGAATCCGGTCACGACGATGTAGGCCACGATCATCAGCAGCGCGGCCCATGGTTGCGTCGCCAGGCGGCGAAAACCACTTTGGACCCAGATCAGGCCTTCGCGGGCAGGAACGGTGCGCAGTTGCATGTCAGGAGGGAGAGCAGGGGAGGATGGCCGGATGAGCTGCCATGGTATCGGCAGCCCAAAGGGCCAGGGTCAGTCTGGCATGAGGCGCTGACGCAGCACGCGCTCGAAGTGCGCGGGGTCGTGCGGGGTGAGCAGATGGGCGTCGCGGGGCAGGTGGTAGTCGGCCAGGCGCGAGGTCCAGAAGCGCAGCGCGGCGGCGCGCAGGGCGTCGGGCAGCAGGCTGTGCTCGACCTCGGTGAGGGGGCGCACGGCCTGATAGGCCTGCAGCAGCGCATCGCGGCGCGGGGCATCGAACGCGCCTGTCTCCAGGTGGATGCACCAGTCATTGAGCGCGACGGCCAGATCGAACAGCCAGGTATCGACCCCGGCGAAGTAGAAATCGAAGATGCCGGAAAGCGTCTCGCCCTCGAACAGCACGTTGTCGCGGAACAGGTCGGCATGCACGGCGCTGCGAGGCAGCGAAGCATAGGTCGCCGATTCGGCGACGGCGGTCTGGTGCGCGAGTTCGGCGCTGATGAGCGCGCGCTGATCCCCCGTGAGATAGGGCAGGATTTCGGGAATGATGCGGCGCTGCCAAGCCAGCCCGCGCAGATTGGGCAGCGTGCCGCCGTAGTCGCGCGCGGCCAGATGCATGCGCGCCAGCCAGTGGCCCACCTGCGCGCAATGCACCGCCTGCGGCTGCAACTGGCTGCGACCTTTCAGCCGCGTTACCAACGCGGCCGGTTTGCCTTTGAGCGTATGCAGCGTTTGCCTGGCGCGGTCGGGCATGGGGTCGGGGACGGGAACGCCATGCGCGGCGAGGTGGTGCATCAGCCCGAGGTAGAAGGGCAACTGCTCGGGCTGCAGCCGCTCGAACAGCGTGAGCACGAACTGGCCCCGCGTGGTCGTCAAAAAGTAATTGGTGTTTTCGATCCCGCTGGCGATGCCTTGCAGGTCGGTGCGCGTGCCCAGATCGAAGCGAGACAGCCAAGCGTCGACCTCTGCTTCATCGAGCGGTGTGAAAACGGCCATGAACGGGAATCGGAAAGATGAGGGCGGGCCAAGGTGGCGGCCCGTCAGGGGGTTA
This sequence comes from Thiomonas bhubaneswarensis, assembly GCF_001418255.1. Taxonomy (GTDB): domain Bacteria; phylum Pseudomonadota; class Gammaproteobacteria; order Burkholderiales; family Burkholderiaceae_C; genus Thiomonas; species Thiomonas bhubaneswarensis. The sequence continues at coordinate 105,619 of NZ_LIPV01000007.1, read as the reverse complement.
CTTGAAGGTGAACACCTTCCACTGCGCCTGCCCCTCCATGTGGGCCGGATCGGTGTTGGACGAGATGGACGGCGGCACGATGTTGTAGGCAGCGCCGCCATGCAGGGGCTGAACCTGAATGGAAGTGGTCGCTCCGCGCACCTGCTGCTCCTGAATACGCACGGTCCGATCCTGAGTGACGTTCTCGCGCACGAGAGGTTCGGGGAACTTGGGCTTGGGTTGGGTATCCGTCAGTGGTGCAGCAGGCTTGGACTGCGCGTGAGCGACCTGCGGCGGAAAAACGCCGACAAGCAACGACGACACGCCAAGGGCGCAAAGGACTGGAGCGGAGCGGAGCGACTTCATGCGTCGATTTTACGGCGCGCCCGATAATGCGCGGATGAATTCTGACGCGCATTCCGACACCGCCCCCACCCTGCTGCTGGTGGATGGCTCAAGCTACCTCTATCGCGCCTTCCACGCCATGCCCGACCTGCGCGGGCCGGAGGGCCAGCCCACCGGGGCGCTATACGGCATGGTGGCCATGCTGCGCCGCTTGCGCGAGCAGTATCCGGTCGCCAAGGGGTATCGCTACTCCGCCTGCGTGTTCGACGCCAAGGGGTCGACCTTCCGCAACGACATGTACGACCAGTACAAGGCGCATCGCCCGCCGATGCCGCCCGAGCTGGTGGCGCAGATCGAGCCCATTCATGAAGCCGTGCGGCTGATGGGCTGGCCGCTGCTGGAGGTGCCAGGGGTGGAAGCCGACGACGTGATCGGCACCTTGGCCGTGCGGGCGCATGCGCAGGGCATCCGCACCCTGATCTCCACGGGCGACAAAGACATGGCCCAACTGGTCAACGACCACATCACCCTGGTCAACACCATGAGCAACGAGGTGCTCGACGAGGCCGGGGTGCTGGCCAAGTTCGGTGTCGCGCCGAACCGCATCGTGGATTACCTCACCTTGGTCGGCGACGCCGTGGACAACGTGCCGGGCGTGGACAAGGTCGGCCCCAAGACGGCCGCCAAATGGTTGGGCGAGTACGGCTCACTCGACGCCCTGATCGAACATGCCGACGAGGTGCCGGGCGCCGCGGGCAAGAACCTGCGGGCTGCGCTCGACTGGCTGCCCACCGCGCGCAAACTGGTGACCATCCGCACCGACTGCGATCTGGACGGCTACGCACAGTCCTTCGACCGCGATCTGCTTCCCCGGCCAGAGGACGCGCAGGCGCTGCTGCCCTTTTTCACCCGCAACGGCATGCGCCGCTTCAGCGCCGAGATCAAGGCGCAGACCGTGAGCGAGGAAGCCGCCCGGCAGGTGTCACTGCTGGATGACGATCCACCCACAGAAAAGAGTGCGCCCGGGGCGTATGAAACCGTTTTGACCTGGGCGCAGTTCGACGCTTGGCTGGCCCGCATCGACGCGGCCGAACTCACCGCCATCGACACCGAAACCGACTCGCTCGACCCGATGCGTGCGCGATTGGTGGGCATTTCCTTGAGCGTCACGCCTGGCGAGGCCGCCTATCTGCCCCTCGCGCACGCCTACCCCGGGGTGCCGCAGCAGTTGCCGCTGGCCGAGGTGCTCGAACGCCTGCGTCCCTGGCTGGAAAGCGCCGACAAGCCCAAGCTGGGCCAGAACGCCAAGTATGACCGTCATGTGCTGGCCAATGTCGGCGTGACTGTGCGCGGCTATGCGCACGACACCTTGCTGCAAAGCTATGTGCTGGAAGCGCACAAGCCGCACAGCCTCGATAGCCTGGTGAGCCGTCACCTGGGGCGCGACGACACCCTGAGCTATGAGCAGGTCTGCGGCAAGGGCGCCAAGGCCATCACCTTCGATCAGGTCGCCCTCGACGTGGCCACGCGCTATTCGGGTGAAGATGCCGACCTCACCCTGCAGGTGCATCGCAAGCTATGGCCGAGCATCGAGGCGGACGCGGGGCTGGCGCGCATCTACGCCCTGGAGATGCAGGTCAGCGAGATCCTGCAGCGCATCGAGCGCACCGGTGTGCTGGTGGACGGCGATCTGCTGCGGGCACAAAGCGCCGAGCTGGGCGCCAAGATGCAGGCCCTGGAGGCGCAGGCCTTTGATCTGGCCGGAGGGGCTTTCAATCTGGGCAGCCCCAAGCAGATCGGCGAAGTGCTGTTCGACCGCCTGCAACTGCCGGTGCAGAAAAAGACCGCCTCCGGCGCCCCGTCCACCGACGAGGAGGTGCTGGAGAAACTGGCCGAAGACTATCCGCTGCCGCGCGTCATCCTCGACCACCGCAGTCTGTCCAAGCTCAAGAGTACCTACACCGAAAAGCTGCCGCAGATGATCAACCCCGCCACCGGCCGGGTCCACACCAACTACGCCCAGGCCGTGGCCGTCACGGGTCGTCTGGCGTCCAACGATCCCAACCTGCAGAACATTCCGGTACGCACCGCCGAGGGGCGGCGCATCCGCGAGGCTTTCATCGCGCCCAAGGGCTGGCTGATCGCTTCGAGCGACTACTCGCAGATCGAGCTGCGCATCATGGCGCATCTCTCGCAGGACGCCGGGTTGCTTGCCGCCTTCGCCTCGGGGGAGGACATTCACCGCGCCACGGCGGCCGAGATCTTCGGTGTCACGCCGCTGGAAGTCAGCCCCGACCAGCGCCGCATGGCCAAGGTCATCAACTTCGGCCTGATCTACGGCATGAGCGCCTTCGGCCTGGCGCGCAACCTCGGCCTGGAGCGCAGCGCGGCGCAGCTCTACATCGACCGCTACTTCGCGCGTTACCCCGGCGTTGCGGCGTATATGGAGCGCACGCGCAGGCTGGCGGCGGAGCAGGGCTATGTCGAGACCGTGTTCGGCAGGCGGCTGTGGCTGGCCGACATTCACGCCAGCGGGCCACGCCGGGCTGCGGCCGAGCGTGCAGCCATCAACGCGCCCATGCAGGGCACCGCGGCCGACCTCATCAAAATGGCGATGGTCGCCGTCGATACTGCGCTCAGCCGTGAAAAGCTGCGCACCCGCATGGTCATGCAGGTGCATGACGAACTAGTGCTGGAGGTACCCGAGGACGAGACGCACTGGGTGCGCGAGCACATTCCCCGCCTGATGGCCGGTGTGGCTCAGCTCGACGTGCCGCTGCTGGCCGAACTGGGCATGGGCGCCAACTGGGAGCTGGCGCACTGAGCATTGCTGCTCAGACGATGCGCACCTGCAGCGGCGTCAAGCCCTCGATCTCGCCGCGCAGAATCTGGCCGCGGGAGATGGCGCCCACGCCATCGGGCGTGCCGGTGAAGATCAGGTCGCCGGGCTTGAGGGTGAACAGGGTCGAGAGCCGGGCGATGGTCTCGTCCACCGACCAGATCATCTGTTCCAGCCGCCCCTGCTGACGCACGGTGCCATCGACCGACAGTGCAATGGTGCCGGTCATGGGCGGAGCGTCGGTCTGGCGCGGGGTGATCGGGCCGACGGGCGCCGACTGATCGAAGGCCTTGCCGATTTCCCACGGGCGGCCTTGCGCCTTCATCTGGCCCTGCAGATCGCGCCGGGTCAGGTCGAGGCCGACGGCGTAGCCGTAGATGTGCGCGGCAGCCTGATCCACCGCAATGTCGCGCCCGGCCTTGCCGAGGGCGACGACGAGCTCGATTTCATGGTGCAGCTCGTGAGTGGCGCTCGGGTAGGCGATGTCGCCGGTGTGCCCGGCTGGTACGGCGATCACCGCATCCGTATCGCCCGGCTTGCAGAAGAAGAACGGCGGCTCGCGGGTCGGGTCGGAACCCATCTCGCGGGCGTGGGCGGCGTAATTGCGTCCGACGCAATACACCCGGCGCACCGGATAGGTCTGGGCGCTGCCCACGATCGGCAGCAGGGCGGGGGAGTGGGGCGGGAAGACGGTCTGCATGGCGTTGGCGTAAGAACAACAGAGACCAGTGTAGGCGGCGCAAACACTCGCGAACGGGGTTCTCCCGTGGCATTCACCGTCTGTTACAGCTGCGTGGATCGCGTTTCACACGCATGCTTGATGCAAGTCAGAACGCACGCTTAGGATTTAAGGAATGATAAAAATTCCTATTTACATCCGTATTCGTGCCCTAGAATGAGACCCGCGCTTCTTACCGCTGGTTATCGCCTACCGCCATCCTGCTCTGCCATGTCCATCCATTCTCAAACCATGTCCCTGGCGCAACTCATGCCGGGTCAGTGCGCCGAAGTCGTCGAAGTCGACGGCGGGCGCGCCATGACGCAGCGCATGCTCATGCTCGGCATCCGCCGCGGCACCGGGCTGTGCGTGGTGCAGGGGCCGAGCAAGCGCGGGGTGGTCGTGCGCGTCGGCGGCGCCCGCATCGCCCTGGGGCACGGGGTGACCGAGCGGATTCGCGTGCAGCCTGCAAATCTGCGCGCAGGAGTCGTGGCATGAGCGCCTGTCACGACAGCGGCTGCGCGCCCAAGACCCGACATGGGCAGAGCGGACGGCAGGTCGTTGCCCTGGCGGGCAACCCCAACTGCGGCAAGACCACCATCTTCAATCTGCTGACGGGCGCGCATCAGCATGTGGGCAACTGGCCCGGCGTGACGGTGGAGCGCCGCGAGGGTTCGGCCAGTGTGGGCGAGCGAAAACTGTCGGTGGTCGATCTGCCCGGTGTTTACAGCCTGCTCGGCGGCGGCGGGGTGGATCAGCGTGTCGCGCGGGAGTATCTGCTGGGCGAAGAGGTCGATCTGGTGGTCAACATCGTCGATGCCTCCAATCTGGAACGCCATCTGGCGCTGACGGCCGAACTGCTCGAAGTCGGCAAGCCCATGGTGCTGGCGCTGAACATGATCGACGAAGCCCAGGCGCTGGGGCTGGAGCCGCAGGTTCAGGTGCTGTCCGAGCGGCTGGGCATTCCGGTGGTGGCCCTGGTTGCCCGCAAGGGGCGAGGCCGCAAGGAACTGCTCCAGGCCATCGATACTGCCCTGAGCGAGGGCGCGGTGCCGCAGGCGCCCGGCTACGGAGCGGCGGTGACGCAGGCGCTGGAGACCGTGGCAGCCGCGCTGCCCGGCGCGCAGGCCAGCATGGCGGCGCGACGAATCGAGGCCCTGCGTCTGCTGCAGGATCTGGCCGAGCCGCCGACAGCCGCATTGCAGGCCGTGGTGCGGCGCGAACAAGCAGCGGTGGAGTCGGCCGAGGGCGAAGCGGCGGTGGACTGCATCGCCGCCGCGCGCTTCGGCTGGGCGCACGAGGTGGCGTCCGCCGCGCTGCAGCGACGTGGTGAGCCGGGTCTGCGTCAGCGCGTCACCGAGGTGCTCGACCGCGTGGTGCTCAACGAGTGGCTGGGCGTGCCGATTTTTCTGTTGGTGCTCTACCTCGTGTTCGTGGTGAGCTTCTCGGGCGGCAACATCTTTCTCGACTTTTTCGATCAGGCGTCGTCGGCCTTGCTGATCGGGGGCGTCGGTCATGTGCTGCTGCAACTTGGCCTGCCCGACTGGGTGGTGCAGGTGGTGGCGGGAGGCGTGGGCGGCGGGCTGAATCTGGTTATTGCCTTCATTCCGCCGATCGGCCTGACCTTCCTCTTTCTCGCCCTGCTCGACGATTCGGGCTATATGGCGCGCGCCGCCTACGCGATGGACCGCTTCATGCGGCGCATGGGGCTGCCGGGCAATGCCCTCGTGCCCATGGTCATCGGCTTCGGTTGCAATGTGCCGGCCATTATGGGTTCGCGCATCATCGAAGATCCGCGCGGGCGGGCGCTGACGGTGCTGATGCAACCCTTCATGTCCTGCTCGGCGCGGCTGACCATCTACATGGCCTTCGCCGTGGTGTTCTTCCGCGACAACGGTGGGCAGGTGGTGTTTCTGCTCTACGTGCTCGGCATCGTGGTGGCCCTGCTGACGGCGTGGTTGCTGGGGCGCACCGCCATGAAGGGCGAGCCCATGCCCTTTGTCATGGAACTGCCGCCCTACCGCCTGCCCAGCGTGCGCAGCGTGGTGCTGCAAAGCTGGCAGCGGCTGAAGGTCTTCATCTTCCGCGTGGGCAAGGTGATCGCCGCCATCGGCCTGGTGCTGTTCATCCTTCCCGGCATCGGCTGGACCAGCCAGGGGCTGAAAACCACGGACATCGATCATTCCCTGCTCGCGCAGGGCAGCAGGGCGCTCACGCCGCTGTTCGAACCCATGGGCATCACCCGCGACAACTGGCCGGCTGTTTCGGGCCTGATCGCGGGTGCGGCGGCCAAGGAAGTGGTGATCGGCACCCTCAACGGCATCTACCAGCGCCAGCAGGCGGCCGACGCGATGGAGACCTATCGCCACCCCGACGTGCTCAACAAACTGGGCGCGGCCGTGATGACCATTCCCGACAACGCCAAGACCTTTTTCAGCACCCTGACCGACCCGCTGGGCCTGCACGATCTGAGCTCCGCCAAGGACGCTGAGACGGCCTCGGGTGCCACCAACGAAACCCTGGCGGGGCTTGCCGCCGCGTTCACTCCGCTTTCGGCCTTCGCCTACCTGGTGTTCGTGCTGCTTTACGTGCCCTGCGCCAGCACCATGGGCGCGTTGCGCCGCGAAGTGGGCTGGGGTTGGATGATGTTCTCCATCGCCTACGGCATCGGGCTGGCCTGGGGCGCGGCCACGGTGATCTACCAAGTGGGCACGTTCGCGCAGCATCCGCTCAGTTCGGCCGGGTGGATAGGCGGGTGTCTGCTGGCCTTCGCCCTGTTGGTAATCGGCCTTCGGCAGTATGGCAACCGTGGCGGCCTGGGTTCGACCTCGGCTCTGGAAGGTGCATCGGCATGAGCATGGCGCTGTTCGCCGTGCGCGATGCGCTCAAGGCGCGGCAGATGGCCACGCCTGCGCAGATTGCCGCGGATCTGCAACTGCCGACGGGCACGGTACAAGACATGCTCGCCCATTGGGTGCGACGGGGGCTGGCGGCTGAGGTCGCATCGGCGCCCGAGGGACGAAGCTGCGGCAGCGGCGCCTGCAACACATGCGGCCAGTGCGCCGCGCCGTCACCGGCCCAGGTGCTCTACGTCTGGCAGGGCTTGGGCAAACCTCAATCGGCTCCTCGCCCGGTGATTCCTCTGCGCCCCGCGGCCTGACCCTTATCACGGCGCACACCGGTGCGTCGCTGCAAGGTTTTGCTCCAGGGTCTAGGCTTTCTCTGCTGTCTTTGTTGCGCGCCAATCGGTGCGCGCTTCGTTTATTGACCGGAGAGTCCCATGCACACCCCCATGATCTATCGCCACCTCGGCCGCAGTGGCCTGCAAGTCAGTCTGTTCTCGCTCGGTTCCTGGGTGACGTTCCACAACCAGATCGATGCTTCCGGAGTGCGCGAAATGATGGCTGCCGCGCGAGATGCCGGTGTCAATTTTTTCGACAACGCCGAGGTCTATGCCAATGGCCAGAGCGAGCGCCTGATGGGCGAGGCGCTGGCGCAGCTCAAGTGGCACCGGCTTGATTACGTGGTTTCGAGCAAATTCTTCTGGGGCCTGGACGCTGGCACCGCCGAGAAGCCGCGGATCAACGGCCGCAACACCCTCAACCGCAAATACCTGATGCAGGCGGTGGACGGCAGTCTGCAGCGCCTCAAGCTCGATTTCATCGACCTGATCTACTGCCACCGCCCCGATCCGCATACCCCGATCGAGGAGACCGTCTGGGCGATGCACAACATCATCGAGCAGGGCAAGGCGCTCTATTGGGGCACCAGCGAGTGGAGCGCCGACGAAATCCGCGCCGCCTACGACATCGCGCAGCAGCATCACCTGCACAAGCCGGTGATGGAGCAGCCGCAGTACCACCTGTTTCACCGTTCGCGGGTGGAGCGCGAGTATGCGCGGCTCTATGACGACATGGGGCTCGGGCTCACCACTTGGAGCCCGTTGGCCTCGGGTCTGCTGACAGGCAAATACCGCCACGGCGCGCCTGCGGGCAGTCGAGGCGCGATGCAGAGCGTGAGCTTTCTGCGCGATGGTCTGCTCGATGCCGACCGCAACGCCGCCGTGCAGCGCTTCGAGACCATTGCGCAGCAACTGGGTTGCAGCGTGGCCCAGCTCGCCTTGGCCTGGGTGGCGCACTACCCGAGGGTGAGTTCGGTGATTCTGGGCGCGTCGAAGTTGTCGCAACTGGAGGAAAACCTGGGGGCGCTGGGCGTACTGCCCAAGCTCACCCCAGAGGTGCTCAGCCAGATGGACGCGATCTCGGCACCGCTGGCGGCTTGATCGGCCGCCATCCGGCCTCTCAAGGCGCCGTTTCACGCTCCAGCGCGCTCAGCCAGCGCAGGGCGTGCTCGCGCTCATCGCCGCACATCTCGGCGGTGGGCTGCAGGCCGCTGCAACAGGCGGGGCGTTCCGGTTTGCCGAACAGGGCGCAGCGCAGATCGTCCAGTAGCTGCACGCAAGGCACGCCTGCAGGCTTGCCCTGGGGCATGCCGGGAATGGGGCTGCTGATCGACGGTGCGATGCAACAGGCCGCGCAGCCCGGCCTGCACTCAGCCGCGCTTGAGGTGTGACCCGGCACGTCGATCAGCCGAACAGCTTGTGGGTGACTTCGGCAACGTGCTTGCCCTGATAGCGGGCGATGTCGAGTTCGTTCGCGCTGGGCTGGCGGCTGCCGTCGCCCTTGCTCAGCGTGGTGGCGCCGTAGGGCGTGCCGCCGGTGATTTCGTCCATGTTCAGCAGACCGCCGCAGGCGTAGGGCACGCCCACGATGACCATGCCGTGATGCAGCAGGGTGGTGTGGAACGAGGTGAGGGTGGTTTCCTGCCCGCCATGCTGCGTGGCGGTGCTGGCGAACACGCTGCCGACCTTGCCGACCAGCTTGCCCTGCTGCCAAAGTGCACCGGTCTGGTCGAGGAAGTTGCGCATCTGTCCGCACATATTGCCGAAGCGCGTGGGCGTGCCGAAGATGATCGCGTCGTAGTCCGCCAGATCGTCAGGCTTGGCGATGGGAGCCGCCTGATCGGTCTTGGCATGGATGGCGGCCAGCGTTTCGGTCGGCATGGTCTCGGGCACGCGCTTGATGTCCACGGTGCAGCCCGCAACGGCGCGCGCACCCTCGGCAACGGCCTGTGCCATGGTCTCCACATGGCCCCAGGTGCTGTAGTAGAGGACAAGAATTTTTGCCATTTCTGATTTCTCCTGATGATGGGTTTGTGCAAGCAAGACAGGCCGATTCGGCGCTGTCTGTGGCATTGTGGTCGGGTGGCGGCGTTTTTGCAGAATGGGGGAGATCGCGCGGGGCCGGGCCGTTCAGACGGCCGGGTCTTCGCCCAGGTGCTCGGCCAGAAAGTCCACCAGCGCCCGCACGGCCGGCAGCAGCCCCCGGCGCGATGCGAATACCGCGTGGATGATTTCAGGCCGCGGCGCCCAGCCCGGCAGCACATGGCTGAGCTGGCCCGCGGCGAGTTGCGCCTGCACCATCATCAACGGAAGCTGCACGATGCCTGCGCCGGCCATGGCCGCCTCACGCAGCGCGGGCATGCTCGACGAGACCAGCCGCGGCTGATGTCGAACCTGGGCCTGCTCCCCTTCAGGGCCATGCAGATCCCAAACCTGGGTCACCCCGAGCTGGCTGCCCAGGGCCAGGCTAGGCAGTCCGGACAGATCGGGCGGGGTCAGAGGCACCTGCGTGCGCTGGAGCAGGGCCGGGCTGGCCACCAGCACCTGCAGACGTTCGCCCAGCGTGCGTAGCACCAAATCGCTGTCGTCGAGCGGGGGCGGGCGCACGCGCAGGGCCACGTCGATGCCTTCGGCCACCACGTCCACGCGCCGGTTGGTGGCATCGAGCTGCAGTTGCACTTGCGGGTAGCGCACCATGAAGTCCGCGACCAGGGCGCCGACCTGAGCATCGAGCAGAGCGACGGGACAGGTCATGCGCACCGCACCGCAAGGCTCGGCGCGGGTTCGCGCAATGGCCTCGTCCGCAGCCTCGGCCTCGACCAGCATGGCCTTGCAATGGGTGTAGTAAGTCTGCCCGATTTCAGTGACCATGAAGCTGCGCGTGGTGCGCTGAATCAACCGGGTGCCCAGGCGCGCTTCGAGCAGCGCGATGCGGCGGCTCAGTCTGGACTTGGGCATGCCCAGCGCCCGCCCGGCCGGCGCGAAGCCGCCGTGCTCGACCACCTGAGTGAAGTAATACAAATCGTTGAGATCGCGCATGGTCGTATTGTTCCACCAGTGAGACGATGATGGCGAAAAATGCGACTACCTAAGTCATCGTTGCGCACCTATTCTCACTGCACGACGAAGCCGGTGCTTCGAATTTCAGGAGAGAAAGTGATGAAAACCCTCCAAGGCGTTTACAGCAACCCCCGGCAGCACTGGGTGGGCGACGGCTTTCCGGTGCGTTCGCTCTTCAGTTACAACACCCACGGCAAGCATCTGAGCCCCTTCCTGCTGCTCGATTACGCCGGGCCTGCGCAGTTCGAGCCTGCAGCCAGACCGCGCGGCGTGGGCACTCATCCGCATCGCGGTTTCGAGACCGTGACCATCGTCTATCAGGGCGAAGTCGATCACCGCGACTCCACGGGCGCCGGGGGCCACATCGGCCCGGGTGACGTGCAGTGGATGACGGCGGGCGGAGGCATTCTGCACGACGAGTTCCACTCGCAGGCGTTCACCGAACGCGGCGGCACGCTGGAGATGGTGCAGCTCTGGGTCAACCTTCCGGCTCGCGACAAAAGGGTCAGGCCGGGCTACCAGACCCTGCTCAACGCCGACATCCCCGATGTCGCGCTGCCCGGCGGGGCAGGGCGGGTGCGCGTGATCGCCGGGGCCTACGCCGGACACCAGGGCCCGGCGCGCACTTTCACACCGATGGACGTGTGGGACGTGCGGCTGACCGCGGGCGCGCAGACGCGCTTCGACATCGCCGCCGGGCGCACGCTGGCGCTGGTGGTGCTGCACGGCGCCGTGAAGGTGAACGGCGAGGCGGTGGTGCGCGCGTCGCACTTCGCTCAGCTCAGCCGCGAAGGCGAGGGCGTGTTGGTGGAGGCGCAGGAAGATGCTACCGTGCTGCTGCTCAGTGGCGAGCCGATCGACGAGCCCATCGTCGGCTACGGCCCCTTCGTGATGAACACCGAAGCCGAGATCGTGCAGGCGATGAACGACTTCAACAGCGGCCGCTTCGGCAGCATTGCGGCATGAGCCGACCGGCCCTGGAGCGATCCGGGGTCGGCCTTGTCTGACACCACCCGGAGTTCGATCCCCATGAACAGTCTGCGACTTCTCATCCTCCCCGGCAGCGTGCGCGCCGGTGCTCTCAGCGGCCGACTAGCCGCCAGCGCTGCGAACCTGGCACCGGCCTGCGGCATGCAGCCCCGCCTGTTCGACCTGCGCGCACTGGCGCTGCCGCTGTACGACGGCGATCTCGAAGCGGCGCAGGGCGTGCCCGCGGGCGCGCTGGCCCTGCGCGCAGCCCTGATCGACAGCGACGCCGTGCTTGTGGTCACACCGGAATACAACGGCTTTCCAACCCCTCTGGTGATCAACGCCTTCGACTGGCTGTCGCGCATTCCCGCGGGCGAGCAGCCGGCCGGGCTGGCGGTCACGGCGAACAAGCCGGTGGCGCTGCTCTCGTCCTCGCCGGGGGCACTGGGCGGGCTGCGGGCGATGAATGCGCTGCGGCAATACCTGCAGATGGCCTTTGCCATGCTGGTGATTCCGCAGCAATACGCCCTGGGCCGCGCGCACGAAGCCTTCGACGAGCAGGGCGCCCTGCGCGATCCCCGCGCCGCGCAAGGTGTGCAGGGCGTGCTCGATGCCCTGGCAGGGCTGGCGCGGGCCTTGCAAAAGGACTGATACGCGGCACGGCGCTGTCGCAGCGTTGACATCTGGCGCGGTCAAAATGCTAGGGGCCATCCCGCATCAAGATGAACCGACCCGACGCACCCCAACGCCACATTGCCGTGCGCACCAACCTGCTGCTGGTTGCAGGCGGCGTCGGCCTGAATCTCTGGCTATGGCTGGGGCTGCCGTTGGCGCTGCCCAATGCCCCGCTTCTGGCGTGGACGTTGCTCCCGCTGGTACTGGCCACCACCACGCTGTGGTCGGTGATGCACGAAGGCATTCACGCCGTGCTGCACCCGCGCCGTGCGGTCAATGATGCGCTCTCCCGATTGCTGGCAATCGGCTTTCCCGCGCCGTTTGCGGTGCTGCGCTTTGGGCATCTGAAACATCACCAGTTCAATCGCACCGCGCTCGACCGCACCGAGGTGTACGACCCCGCAGAGAACCGCTCCGCCGTGGTTCGCGTGCGTTATTACCTGCATCTGCTCGGTGGGCTTTACTTCGGCGAAGTGGCTGCGCTGCTGCTGGTCTGGCTGCCCCGCCAGGCGGTGCTGGCCTTGCTGCGGCGCCTGCCGACCGAAGAAGGCCTGCCCGCCCTGACCGACAGCGTGCAGCGCCAGTTGCTCACGCCCGAGGTGCTGCGCACGATGCGCATCGACAGCCTGTTGTCGTTCGCGCTCATCGCGACCGGCAGCGTCCTGTACCTGCAGACCGGGGCGCTGTGGCTGCTCGTGCTCGCGCTGATGGGGCGCGGACTGCTGATCTCGCTTACCGACAACGCCTACCACTACGCCACCCCCTTGCATGCGCCGGGGGACGACGTGCGCCATGCCCTCAACCTGCGCTTGCCACGCTGGGCCTCGCGGCTGATCCTGCATTTCAACCTGCATGCGGTGCACCATCGCCATCCCGCCCTGCCGTGGAACGCGCTGCCCGCCGCCGCGCAGCCCGGCGAGATGCATGGGGCGCCGGCCTATCTGCGTGCGCTGCTGCGCCAATTGCGCGGCCCCTTGCCCTTGCAGACTCTGCCCAGAAGAGCGGACATGCCGACTCATCGCACTCGGCCGTTGGGGTGACGCAACGGCGCGACGGGCGTCGGCTGCCGCCAGCGTGTCGCGCAAGTGTCACTGAGTTTTCACGAAAATTTCATAAAAAGCGAGGCCGTCTTTCGGCCTCACGCCGACCCGCGCCCGTTCCATGCTGACCTCACCTTCCAGCCTGCCCGATTTCCAGGCCATCCTGCTCGATCGACTGTTGCGCGATCACGCGCTGAGCGTGGTGTTTCAACCCATTGCGGATTTGCGCGGACGGGTGATCCACGGCTTCGAGGCGCTGGTTCGAGGGCCTGAGGGGACGCCGTTGCACGCGCCCGCTGCGCTGTTCGCCGCGGCGCGGGAACTCGGTCGCCTGGCCGAACTCGACCGGCGCTGCGTGCTGACCGCGCTGGAGACCTTTTCCCGCCAGGCGCTTCCGGGCTTGCTGTTTCTCAACGTGAGCCAGACCCTGTTCGACGCAGGTTGGCTGTCGAGCGAGGACATGCTCGACCACCTGCAGAGCCTTGGACTGGAGCCGTCGCGGCTGGTGTTCGAGCTTCTGGAGACCGACGATCTGCAGGTGGACACCCGTGCGTTCGAGGAAGCGCAGACCCTCAACCGTCTGGGCTTCGCGCTCGCGCTGGACGATATCGGCCAGGGCTACGGCCGACTGCGCCTGTGGCAGCGCCTGCAGCCCCGCTACCTCAAGATCGACCGCGAGTTCATCGATGGCATGGCGGAAGACCCGATCAAGTCGGCCTTCGTGCGCTCGGTGCTGACTCTGGCCGAGGCCAGCCGTTCCTGGGTCATCGCTGAGGGCGTGGAACACCTGCGCGATCTGCAGGCGCTGCGTGCAGCCGGGGTGCCGATGGCGCAGGGCTACGCCATCGCCCGGCCGGTGGCGCAACCGGCGCTCGACCTGAATCATGTCGTGGTCGAGGCGGTGGAAGGCGCTAAGCCAGGCAGCCCGATGCGCGCAACGCAGACCAGCATCGAGCGCTCAGCGCTGGGTCTGGCGCGGGCCATCGCTCCGGTGGCGCCGCAGACCCGGCTGGAGGAACTGCTACGCCGCTTTGACAAGCAGCCGGACCTGATGTCAGTGCCCGTGGTCGATGCTCAGGGCATGGCGCTGGGCATACTCAACCGCTACGTGCTGGCCGATCGGCTGTGGCGTCCGCATGTGCGCGACCTGCTGGGCAACAAGCCCTGCGCGCTGGTGATGAGCAGCGACGTGCTGCGGCTGGACATCAAAAGCTCGCTGCAACAGGCCAGCGACCTGATCGCCGATTCCAGCTATCGCCATGCCACCGAGGGCGTGCTGATGACCGAAAACGGCCACTACCGTGGCCTGCTCCTGGTCGGCGATCTGCTGCGACTGGTCACCGAATTCCAGATGCAGGCCGCGCGCTATGCCAACCCGCTGTCGCTGCTGCCGGGCAATGTGCCGATCAACGACCACATCGACCGCCTGCTCGAACGCGAGATCGCCTTCACGGCGGCCTACTGCGATCTCGACCACTTCAAGCCCTTCAACGACGCCTACGGCTATCGGATGGGCGACGAACTCATTCTGCAAGTGGCCAAGGCCTTGCAGGCGGTGTTTTCCGGCGCGGAGGATTTCGTCGGCCATGTCGGCGGAGACGATTTCATCGTGCTGGGGCTGGGCGAGGACATGCCCGAGCGGCTGCGGGCGGCACTGCAGCGTTTCGACCAGGATTCGCGCTGCTGCTTCACCGACGATGCGCTGAAAAAGGGTGGCTACGAGGCGGAGAACCGCCGTGGTGAACGCCAGTTCTTCACCCTGCCTACCCTGTCGATCGGCGCGCTGCAGGTGCAGCCCGGCACGTTCGAGTCGCACCGCGAACTGGCGGCGGTGCTGGTGGAGCTGAAAAAGGCCGCCAAGCAGACCCCGGGGCACAGTCTGTTCATCGACCGTCGCAGTTATACCGCAGGTCGGCAGTTACCCGGCCTTGGCAGCGCCTATACTGCGCCCGAGCTTGTCGGAGCGCCGGGCGAAATTCCCGGCTGAGACTGCGTAACGCAGAATCCGCTGAACCTGATCGGGCTAGGGGAGCGATCTCCAACCCGCGTAGGAAACCAGGCACCGGTGCAACGGCAGGCATTCATCCATCCCCGGAGGAACCATGTCTGCTCTGCCCGAATCCCGCTACAAGGTGGACGCCGCCGATCTCAGCGCGCGCATCACCCGATCCCCCTTCGCCCAGTCCCGCAAGATCTATCTGCAAGGCAGCCGCGCCGATCTGCGCGTGCCCATGCGCGAGGTCTCTCTTGCCGACACCCCGGCGCTGTTCGGGGTGGAGAAGAACGCGCCCATGGCGCTGTACGACACCTCCGGCCCTTACACCGATCCGCAGGTGGATATCGACCTCACCCGTGGCCTGCCCGCGCTGCGCGCGGCGTGGATCGCCGAACGCGGCGATACCGAACGTCTGGATTCCTTCAGTTCCGAGACCACGCGCCACCACAACGCCGATGCCGCGCTGGATGCGGTGCGCTTCCCGCATCTGCCGCTGCCGCGCCGGGCCAAAGCCGGGGCCAACGTCACGCAGATGCACTACGCGCGCCGCGGCATCATCACCCCGGAGATGGAGTTCATCGCCCTCCGCGAGAACCAGCGCCTGGACGCGCTCACCGACGCCGGGCTGCTCAAGCAGCATCCGGGCCAGAGCTTCGGCGCCAGCATTCCCGCGCGCATCACCCCCGAGTTCGTGCGCGACGAGGTGGCCCGCGGCCGCGCCATCATCCCCAACAACATCAACCACCCGGAGAGCGAGCCGATGATCATTGGCCGCAACTTCCTGGTGAAGATCAACGCCAACATCGGCAATTCCGCGGTCACGAGTTCCATTGCCGAAGAAGTGGAAAAGATGGTCTGGGCCATCCGCTGGGGCGCGGACACGGTGATGGATCTCTCCACCGGCAAGCACATCCATGAGACGCGCGAGTGGATTCTGCGCAACTCGCCGGTGCCCATCGGCACCGTGCCGATCTACCAGGCGCTGGAGAAGGTGGGTGGCGTGGCCGAAGACCTCACCTGGGAGCTGTTCCGCGACACGCTCATCGAGCAGGCCGAGCAGGGCGTGGACTATTTCACCATCCACGCCGGCGTGCGTCTGCCGTTCGTGCCGCTGGCGGCCAAGCGCGTCACCGGCATCGTCTCGCGCGGCGGTTCGATCATGGCCAAGTGGTGCCTGGCGCACCACAAGGAGAGCTTCCTCTACGAGCACTTCGAGGACATCTGTGACATCATGAAGGCCTACGACGTGGCCTTCAGCCTGGGCGACGGCCTGCGCCCAGGCTCGATCGCCGATGCCAACGACGAGGCCCAGTTCGCCGAACTCGACACCCTGGGCGAACTTACGCAGATCGCCTGGAAACACGATGTGCAGGTGATGATCGAAGGCCCCGGCCACGTGCCCATGCAGCTCATCAAGGAGAACATGGACCGGCAGCTGGAGAAGTGCGGCGAGGCGCCGTTCTACACCCTGGGGCCGCTGACCACCGACATCGCGCCCGGCTACGACCACATCACCAGCGCCATCGGCGCGGCGATGATCGGCTGGTATGGCACCGCCATGCTCTGCTACGTCACGCCCAAGGAGCACCTCGGCCTGCCCGACAAGCAGGACGTGCGCGACGGCATCGTCACCTACAAGATCGCCGCGCATGCTGCGGACCTCGCCAAGGGCCACCCCGGTGCGCAGGCGCGCGACAACGCGCTGAGCAAGGCGCGCTTCGAGTTCCGCTGGGACGACCAGTTCAACCTCGGCCTCGACCCGGAAAAGGCCAAGGAATTCCACGACGAGACCTTGCCGAAAGAGGCGCACAAGACTGCGCACTTCTGCTCCATGTGCGGGCCGAAGTTCTGCTCGATGAAGATCACCCAGGAAGTGCGTGACTACGCTGCGGGCAAGGGC
Source organism: Thiomonas bhubaneswarensis (assembly GCF_001418255.1). GTDB lineage: Bacteria > Pseudomonadota > Gammaproteobacteria > Burkholderiales > Burkholderiaceae_C > Thiomonas > Thiomonas bhubaneswarensis. Next base: position 88,917 of record NZ_LIPV01000007.1, on the reverse strand, counting down.
GTGAAGACCGAGCTTGCGGTGGAAGCCGGCATGGCCGAGATGGCCGAGCAGTTCCGCGCGGGTGGTGGCGAGGTGTATGTGAGCGTGCCCGTGCCCGGCGCGCGTGCGCCGCAACCGGCCGACAAGGCATGACCATGGTGGCGAAGCGCACCGCGCATGTCGCCATCGCCGGGGCCGGGCTGGCCGGGCGGCTGCTGGCGTGGCGGCTGTTGGGCGCCGGGGTGGCGGTCAGCCAGATCGACAGCCGCGCCCGTGACGACCGCGACCTCGCCGCTGGCGTGGCCGCGGCCATGCTCGCACCGTATGCGGAACTGGTGGTGAGCGATGCCGAGCTGTTCGCGCTGGGCGAGCAGTCGCTGGCGCTGTGGCCGCAGTGGCTCGCCGAGCTGCAGGCGCAGACCGGGCAGGCGGTGGACTTTCATCAGCAAGGCTCGCTGGTGGTGGCGCATGCTCCCGATCATCCGGGGTTGGCGCACTATGCCGATCTGATCCGCTACCGCCTGCCTGCCGACAAGCGCGATGCGGTGAAAAGCCTCGACGCGGCGGCCGTCGCCGCGCTCGAACCGGCGTTCGCCGGGCGTTTCGACCGCGGTCTGTGGCTGCCCCTTGAAGGGCAACTCGACAACGGCCAATTGCTCAACGCCCTGCAACTCGCCATCGCTCAAGGCATGGCCCAGACCGGCGGGCAATGGCTGGAGCGCACCACCGTGGCAAGCGTGGACGCGCACAGCGTGCACACCACCGACGGCCAGGCGATCGAGGCCGACACCGTGGTGGACTGCCGCGGCGTGGCCGCAGACTGGCCCGGGCTGCGCGGCGTGCGCGGCGAGGTGCTCACGGTGCATTGCCCGCAGGTGGTGCTGCAGCGGCCGGTGCGGCTCATCCACCCGCGCTACATGCTCTACATCGTGCCGCGCGCCGAAGGGCGCTTCGTCATCGGCGCCACCGAGCTGGAGTCGCAAGACACCGGGCCGGTCACCGTGCGCTCGATGCTCGAACTCGCCAGTGCGCTTTACAGCGTGCACCCGGCGTTTGGCGAGGCGCACATCGTGCGCGCTGCCACCAGCCTGCGCCCGGCCACCGACGACCATCAGCCCGTATGGGCGCAGCGCGACGGTGTCTGGCACTTGAACGGGCTGTACCGCCATGGATTTCTCGTCGCGCCGGCCATGGTGCAAAAGGCCGAGCGCACCTTGCTCAACGCGCTGGCGAGCGACGCCGCGCATGCTGTGGAGATGAGCCGATGAGCCCGTCCTCGACCGAACCCCGATCCGCCTTGCCCTTGCAACTCAATGGCCAGGCCCTGGCCACCCATTGCGCCACACTGGCCGAGTTGCTCGCCGAGCATGGTTACGACACGACCCGGGCCATGGCCTGCGCCGTGAACCAGCAGTTCGTACCGCGAGACCGCTGGGCCGAAAAAAAGCTCCAGGCCGACGATCACATCGAGGTCGTCTGCCCCGTGGTGGGAGGCTGAGATGGACGGGAACGATTCGACGCCAGGCACCATGAACCCACCCTTTGCAGGCTCGCCCCTGCTGACGCAGCCCGATCCGTTGCAGGTGGGCGGCGTGTCGCTGAACAGCCGCCTGTTTCTCGGCACGGCGCGCTATCCGTCGCCCAGCGTGCTGGCCGATGCCGTCATGGCCGCGCAGACCGAGGTGCTCACCGTGTCGCTTCGGCGTCTGGCACCGCAGAGCCAGGCCGGGCAGCCCTGGTGGCAACGCATTCGCTCGCTCGGGTGTCACCTGCTGCCCAACACCGCGGGCTGCCACAGCGCCGACGAAGCCGTCACGCTGGCTCATATGGCGCGAGAGATCTTCGACACGCCCTGGATCAAGCTCGAAGTCATCGGCGACGACTACACCCTGCAGCCCGATCCCTGGGGCACCGTGGCGGCGGCGCAGACTCTGGTGCGCGAGGGCTTTGCCGTGTTTGCCTACACCACCGACGATCTCGTGACGGCGATGAAGCTGCGAGACGCCGGGGTGGCCGCCATCATGCCCTGGGCCGCACCCATCGGCACCGGCGCCGGGCCGCGCAACCTGCCGGCGCTGCGCACCCTGCGCGAGCGCCTGCCCGACAGCGTGCTGGTGGTCGATGCCGGCATCGGCACGCCCCACCATGCCGCGCAGGTGATGGAACTGGGCTATGACGCCGTGCTGGTCAACACCGCCGTGGCCGAGGCTGGTGACCCCGTGGCCATGGCGCGCGCTTTTGCCCTGGGCGTGCAGGCTGGCCGCCTGGCCCACCGCGCGCTGCCCATGCGCACCCGCGAGGTGGCCCAGGCCTCGACGCCCATGGTGGGCGTGCCGTTCTGGCACCAGACGGGAAGCTGAGCATGGAAAGAGGACGTGTCGAAGCCTTCAGCGATGGCGTGTTCGCCATCATTATCACCATCATGGTGCTCGAACTGAAAGTGCCGCATGGCGAGCAAGTCGAAGCCTTGCTGCCGCTCTGGCCGGTCTTTCTCAGCTATGTGCTCAGCTTCGTCTACGTGGGCATTTACTGGAACAACCACCACCACATGTTTCACGCATCCGACAAGGTGAACGGTGGCGTGCTGTGGGCCAACCTGCACCTGCTGTTCTGGCTGTCGCTGTTTCCCTTCGTCACCGGCTGGATGGGCGAGAACCACTTCGCCGCATGGCCCGCTGCGGTCTACGGCGTGGTCTTGCTCATGGCGGCGCTGGCCTACTGGATGCTGAAAAACACCTTGATCGCGGCGCAGGGCGTGCATTCGCTGCTGCAGCGCGCTGTGGGGCGGGATTGGAAGGGCAAGCTGTCGCCCGTGCTCTATGTCGTGGGCATTGGACTCACGCTGTGGCAGCCGTGGCTGTCACTCGCGCTTTACGTGGCCGTGGCCTTGCTCTGGCTGGTGCCCGATCGCCGCATCGAGCGCTCGCTCATTGGGCACTGACCCCATGTTCAGCCGCGCTGTCTGCGTCCGGCCCGGTCATGCGACCGGACGCAAGGGCCAAGGCTCAGGGCCGGTCGTAACGGTTGCCGTTGTCAGGCCGACCGTGACCATGTCCATTTCCGTGGCCGTTACCGTGGCCTTCACCCGGGCGCTGATCGGGGTAATGGCCGGGAGGACCGCCTTGAGGACCATGTTGCGGCGGGCCTGGGCGATAGGGCGAGCCCTCTGGCCCGGGCCGAACGCCGCCCTCGGCACGAAACCGCTTCCAGTGCGGATCACGGTCGTAGCGCTGCGCGCGGTACTGGGCACGCTCCCAGTCGTGGTCGCGGAACTTGCGCAGTCCAGGAGGGATGCGCTTGGCAGGATGCCATGGGCCGCCGTAATGCGGGCCGGTGTACCAGCGCCCGCCGCTGTTGTAGTAGTACACCCCGCCGAGGAAAAACAAGGGCTGCGACACGCCAAGTGCGACATAGCCGCTGAACTCGGGCAGCCACACCATGGTCGGCGGCGCGGCCACGACCACGGGCGGGGGTGCATAGACGGGCTGCGGAGCCACATACACGGGCGGTGGCGGAGGCGGCGTGCCTATGGTGAACTGCACGCTGACGGGAGGGCCTTCGGCGTGTGCAGGCAATGCCCATGCACACGTGCTCAGGAGGAGAGAGGAGACTACGAGATGAGGTTTCATGGGGATTCCAACGCGAGGTCAGACGAAACGTTGACAGCGGAGTTGCGCTGCGGTGTGTAAGCCCAGGGTAACAAAACAACGGAATCGATCCCGCGCGACATCCTTACACTGCAGCGAACAGGGAGAATTCGAACATGACAACAACCCCTTATCTCCTCACCATTGCCGGCCACGACCCCGCAGGAGGCGCCGGACTCGCAGCGGATCTGGCGACCTGGCGAGCCTTGGGCTGGCGCGGTGCCAGCATCGTCACGGCCATGACGGCGCAGAACTCCTACGGCGCGCAGGCCGTGCAGGCGGCCGAGGTCGGCATCGTGCGCGACAGCCTGCGCACCCTGCTCGCAGACGGCGAGCCCGCCGCGGTCAAGATCGGCATGATCGGTCATCCCGCCGTGGCCGAGGAGGTGGCGCAGTTCGTCGAGTCTCGTCAGTGCCCGGTGGTGTGGGATCCGCAACTGACCTTGGTCGGCGGCGCCGAGCCCTGGACCAAGGCGCAAGGCGGCGGGCTGGCCATGCGTCTGGCCCAGCGCGCCGATCTCATCACGCCCAATCGTGCCGAAGCCAGCGCCTTGCTCGATCTGCCGGTGTGGGACATGGGGCCGCCTCCAGCCGCCTGGGTCACCGCCATCCGCAGTCGCTGGCTCGAAGCCGGTGCGCCCCACCGCACCGTGGTGGTCAAGGGCGGCAATGCCTGGGGCGCGCACAGCACCGACTGGGTCATCACCCGCAGCACGGTGCTGCCGCTGGTCAGCCGTCGCCTGCCGCGCAGCGCGCAGGGGTCGGGTTGCGTGCATGCAAGCGTGTGCGCGGCGCGTTTGGCCGAGGGCTGGAGTGTGCTCGATGCCGCAGCAGAGGCTCAGTTGCGTGTGCACGCGGGGATCGATCAGGCGATCGCCGCCGGGCCGGGGCGGCCGATGACCCGTACCGACGCCCGGGCCGACAGCGACGATCTGCCGTGGCAGCCCCTGCCTGGGCAGTCCGAAGAGGCGTCTCCCGATTTCGCCCGACTTTCGGGGCAGATCGGCTTCTATCCCGTCGTACCCGACGCCGACTGGGTGCTGCGGCTGCTGGAGTGGGGCGTCTGCACCATTCAGCTTCGCATCAAGGAGCTTGAGGGCGCCGCGCTGCGCATGCAGATCCGCACGGCGGTGCAGGCCGCACGCGAGGTGCCGGGCACGCAGCTCTTCATCAACGATCATTGGCGCGAGGCCATCGAGGTCGGTGCCTACGGCGTGCATCTCGGGCAGGATGACGTGCACACCGCCGACCTGCCTGCCATTCATGTGGCCGGGCTGCGTCTCGGCCTGAGCACCCACACGCCTGCCGAAATGGCGCGCGCCCACGCCCTGCGGCCGTCGTACATCGCCCTCGGGCCGGTCTTTCCCACCACGCTCAAGGCCATGCCCTATCGGCCGCTGGGACTGGAGCGGCTGGCCCAGTGGCGGCAGTGGCTGTCGCCGCGTTACCCGGCGGTCGCCATTGGCGGCATCGGCCTCGATCAGATGGCTGCCGTGCGCGCCACGGGCGTGTCGGGCGCTGCGGTGGTCAGCGCGGTGACGCAGGCGGTCAACCCGCGACTCGCCGTACGCGAGGCGCTGCACGTCTGGCCCGCCTGCGCTGACGAGGCGGTGGCGCAGGCGATGGTCTGAAGCCTCACTGTTGGTGCTTTACGACTCAAAGATTAAATTTCTCTGAGATTCACGGTGCTTTTTCAGAGAAATGGTGAATCAATGTCGTTCCTGTAAACAGATGCAATAAATCCGATATTTGGTTTGCGTTGACATACTCGCTGGACTATTGTCGATTCAGGTCGGCTCGATGCTGCGGCGTTCGCGGTGTTGAGTTGGACCTTCGGGGGCGGGCTTCTCCGGTCCCGGATTGACAACTCAGATGAGGAGAACGCCATGAGTGCAGCCAAACCACGGGTTCTGATTCTGGGCGGCAACTTTGCCGGCCTGGGCAGTGCGCAGGAGATTCGCAAATACGCAGGCGACAGCGTCGACATCACCGTGATCGACCGCAAGCCTTACCTGCTGTATGTGCCCAACATCCCGGCCGAGGTCTTCGAGAACCGCAACCCGCAGTTGACCATGACCATGGACATCCTGGAGCCCTTGCACGACATCGGCGCGGGCTTCATCCAGGGCGAGGTCACCGCGCTCGATGTGGACGCCAAGCGGGTGGACTACGTGCCGAGCGAACGACCGGGCGCAGCCCCGACTTCCACGACCTATGACTATCTGGTGGTGGCGCTGGGCAACCGACTGGCCTTCGACAAGATCGAAGGTTTCGCCCAGTTCGGCCACACCGTGACCGACAACACCTATGGCGAAGCGCTGCGCCAGTTCTTGATGCACGACTACAAGGGCGGTCCCATCGCCATCGGTTCAGCGCGGTTCAGCCAGGGCGATGGCGCCAAGGGGCTGGCACCGTATCCGGGCGGCAGCATTCCTGCGGCGGAAGCGGCCTGCGAAGGCCCGCCGGTCGAAACCATGCTGGCCTGCGCCACCTGGCTTGGGCAGCAGGGCAAGGGTGGCCCCGACAAGATCACCGTGTTCACGCCGGCGGCGCTGATTGCGGAGGATGCCGGCGAAAAAGTTGTCGGCCAGTTGCTCGACATCGCCAGCGGCATGGGCTTTCACTACATGAACAAAACCCACGACATCAAGCGCCTGACCGCCGATGGCGTTGAATTCGCCAATGGTCAGTCGGTCGAGGCGGAGCTGAAAATCATCTTCCCCGACTGGGTGCCGCATGCCTTTCTCAAGGGCTTGCCGATCAGTGACAGCGAGGGTTTCATCATCACCGATCTGCTGATGCGCAATCCCAAGTACCCGACCGTCTTCGCCGCGGGCGACAGTGCGGCGGTCACCGTGCCCAAACTCGGCGCCATCGGCCACCAGCAGACCGAAATCGTCGGCAAGCAGATCGCCAAGGACATGAAGCGCCTCACCGCCGAACAGGCCGACGAGGCATTGCAGCCGGTGGTCTATTGCATCGGCGACATCGGCAACAACCAGGCCTTCTACATCCGCTCGAACTCCTGGTTCGGCGGCGATACCCAGGTGCTCAAGCTCGGCCACATTCCCTACATGCTGAAGATGCAGTACAAAAATCTGTTCTTCCGCTCCAAGGGCAAGATGCCGCCGTGGGGCCTGGACGCCGCCCGTGTCATGGCCGAAAAGATCGCGGCCTGAGCCGAGGCTTCATTGGGAGACCACCATGGATATGACCGATGGAATGAAACCGGCCCCAACGGCGGCCACGCCCGCGCTCAGCGCCACGCAGTGGGTCGCGCTGGGCCGCATGGCCGACCGCTACGCGCAAGCCGAGGAACTGGGCAGCTTCGCCGTGAAAAACCTGGGCGGCGAAATGACCGAAGCGGTGCTGACGCTGACCGACCTGTTCAAAGACCCCAAGCTGCTGCCCGCACTGCGCGAACTGCTCGCCACGCTGGTCACGCTGCATGAAGTGGGGGCGCTGCGGCAACTGCGCGACAACGCCATTCTGGCTGCTGAAGGGCTGCGCGATACCGACCTCAACGCCACCATGACACAGATGCTCAAGCTGCCCGACAAGATCGGCGCGGTGATCGATCAGGCCACGCAGGGCACGTCCGACAAGGGCCTGGGCGGCTTTGGCGGCCTGATGCACGTGCTGCGCGACAAGGAAGTGCAGCACGGCATCCAGACCCTGGCGCGCATGGCGGGGGCGCTCAACAACAAAGACGCCAACGGCCAAGCCTCACCCACTCACTGACCGCGCCCAGGCGCCGCTCGCCTTCCCGAATCCCTGCATCGTTCAACGGGCTCCAGCCGGGGCCCTGGGGAGGCCTTTTTTCCAACGTTTTGTCGAAGGAGTTGGTATGAACCGCAATCCCATCATCGCCATCAACCAGGCCAAGGTGGCCAACCGCCCGGAAAGCTATGCCACCATGATGAAAGTCGGCCCCAAGGTCTGCATCACCACGGCCTCGCACCCGGGGTTCCTCGGCTTCGAGCAGTTGCTGCAGACGGGCATCCATCCCATGGCCGGTCGCTACGGCGGCGGCGCGGTGGACATGCGCGAGACCCTCAACCCCGTCGGCATGTATCAGTACACGGTGTGGAAGGACGTGAAGTCCCACGAGGAAATGCACCACGACAATTTCGACACCATCTACGAGCTCTGCGGCCACTGTCTGGACATGGTCATCGAGGGTCCGTGGGAGCCGTATTACGAAGTCGTACGCTCCGACCTGCCGCAGATCATGGGCATGACGGACGTGCCCAATGTGCTGGGTCAGGCGTTTGCCGAGCAGAAGCCCGTTCCCAAGGTGGCCCTTGCGTCGCAGCGCTGCATCGCCGTGGGCGACCATTGGGTCATGGACGGACACGAAAAGGCATTCGAGGCCGGCGCCATCGCCACGCTGGAGTTCATGAAAATGAACGTGCCCGGCATGATCGGCTGGATGGCGATGAAGCAGGTCGGCGTGTCGGCCATCGGCTCCTTCCAGCTCGACCCCGAAGGCATGATCAAGGCCACGCTGGGCGCGAACCCCCCGGCCTACAACACCAATTACGGGAACACGGTGCACGACACGCCGCCCATCCCGGCGCAGAAGCCCACACAGTACCTGGTGCACATGGAGTGGGAGTCGCCCGAACATGCCCACATGGGTCTGGGCCACGCCATGGTGGACTATGAGCTGCGCAAGATCCACAACGAGGGCGTGCTGGCGCACCTCGACAAAGGCCCTTACTACATGTTTTTCGCGCCGATGATGGAGCAGGGTTTGTGGCGCGGCAAACTCAAGATGTGAGCCGGCTTCGGCTCATCACGCCGCCGCGCACGGCCCTGGATGCGAGGGCCGTGTCCGCAGGCTGGCACTTGCATCAGGGTTGAGGCGCAGACGGCTTGCCGCCCACCAGCTCGTCGCGCAATCGGTTCTTGAGCATCTTGCCCGTCGCCCCCAGGGGGATGGCGGGGACGAAGACCACATCGTCGGGAATCATCCACTTGGCGACCTTGCCCTCGTAAAACCGCAGCAGCTCGTCGCGGTCGAGCGTGGCGCCCTCGCGCTTGACCACGACCAGCAGCGGCCGTTCGTCCCACTTGGGATCGGGGCGGGCGATGCAGGCTGCTATGGCCACTCCGGGGTGGGCCATGGCGATGTTCTCCAACTCGATGGAGCTGATCCATTCGCCGCCTGACTTGATCACGTCCTTGGTGCGGTCGGTGATCTGGATGTATCCGTCGGCGTCGATGGTGACGACGTCGCCCGTCGGAAACCAGCCGTCCTGCAGCGGGCTGGGGGCCTCGCTGCGGAAGTAATCGCTCGCAATCCATGGGCCGCGCACCAGCAGATTGCCTGCGGATTTGCCGTCCCAGGGCAGGTCGGCGCCGTTGCCGTCGACCACCCGCACATCCACGCCGAAAATCGGCCGCCCCTGTTTGACCTGCAGCGCGAACTGTGAGGCCTTGTCGAGCTTGAGGTGTTTGTTTTTCAGGCTGCACAGCGTGCCCAGAGGACTCATTTCGGTCATGCCCCAGGCGTGCAGGACATGAATGCCGAGTTCTTCCTCAAAGGCACGGATCATGGCGGGCGCCGCCGCCGCGCCGCCGATCACCGTGCGCTGCAGCGCCGGCAGCCGCACCTGCTGCTCGCGCATGAAGTTGAGCAGTCCCAGCCAGACGGTGGGCACCCCGGCGGCCAGGGTCACGCCCTCGTCGCGCATCAGCTCGAACAGCGATTTGCCGTCGAGCGCCGGGCCGGGAAACACCAGCTTGGCGCCGGTGAGCGCCCCCGCGTAGGGAATGCCCCAGGCGTTGACGTGGAACATGGGCACGACGGGCAGCACCGCATCGCGGGCTGACAGGTTCATCACATCGGGCAGTGCCGCGGCATAGGCGTGCAGCACGGTGGATCGATGACTGTAGAGCACGCCCTTCGGGTGGCCCGTGGTGCCGCTGGTGTAGCAAAGTGACGAGGCGGTGTTTTCGTCGAATACGGGCCACGGATACTCCGACGACTGCGCTGCGAGCAGGGCTTCGTAGCTCAGAACGCCAGCTACGGTCGCCGCCAGTTCGGCGGGCAAGGTGTCGGCCTCGCATAGCGCGATCCAATGCTTTACCCCGGGGCAGCGCTTTGCGACCGCCTTGACTAGAGGAGCGAAGGTGAGGTCGAAACAGACCGCACGGTCGTCAGCATGGTTGATGATCCAGGCGATCTGGTCGGGATGCAGCCGGGGATTGAGGGTGTGCAGAATGCGCTCGCTGCCCGAGACCGCGTAGTACAGCTCGAAGTGCCGGTAGCCGTTCCAGGCGAGCGTGCCCACCCGATCCTGCGCCGCGATCTGCAGCGCGTCGAGCGCGTGGGCACATTGCGCGGCGCGTTGCCGAACCTGCGCGTAGGTGGTGCGGTGAACGTCGCCCTCGACCCGGCGCGAGACGATTTCACTGTCGCCGTGGTAGCGCGCGGCAAAGTCGAGCAGACCGGAAATCAACAGCGGGTGGTTTTGCATCAGGCCCAGCATGGCAGTCTCCTGTAATGGGGTGTTGCAAGCCATTGTTGCACCGCTGCCGAGCGGTGACCTGCCCTCGGTTCACGGGAGTTTGCGATCATCATGGCTTGCACCGCCTCCCCGAAAGACCCCATGCCGCTTGCCGTCCCGATCTATTCCTCCAATCAGTCCGGGCTTATCTGTGGCTATCTGTTCGACGCCGAGGGCCGCGGGCAGCCGCTGGAGCTGAACGAGGCCGCTCGCTGGCTGCACGAAGAAAAGCCGCAGGACGACGCTTTCGTCTGGCTGCATTTCAACGCGGCCAACGTGTCGTCGGAAAAGTGCTTCAGGCCAATCTGGACAACGCCGAACACTGCTTCGAGACCTAGCGCGAAGGCGTGCGATCCACCCGGCTGGAGGTGGTCGATCAGGCCCTGGTGGCCGTGGTGAACGACGTGGTGTACGACTTCGCGCAGCGCGAATCGCTGCAGGTTGCCACGTTGTGGATGAGCGTGGAGCGCCATCGAGTCATCAGCGTGCGCATGCAGCCGCTGCGCGCCATCGACCATTTGCGCATCGCGGTGAAGGCGGGGGAGTCGTTCGTTTCGCCGCTGGCGCTGGTCGATCACCTGCTGCGCGACCAGGCCGACGTACTCATCGCCATCCTGCGCAGCACCGCGAGCAAGGTCGATGCCATCGAGGATCAGCTCATGGCCGGTCGGCTGGGCCGGCGACGCTTGCAGCTCGGCGCGCTGCGTCGCAATCTGCTGCGGCTGCAGCGCCTGCTGGCCCCGGAGCCTGCCGCCATGTTCCGCCTGCTCAGCCGCCCGCCGCGCAGTCTGGGCCCGCAGAATTGGGATGAACTGCGTCAATCGACCGAAGAGTTCTCGCTGGTGCTGCGCGACCTCGCCGCACAGCAGGAGCGCATCAAACTCCTGCAGGAGGAAGTCGCCGCGGGCATCGAGGAGCGCACCGGCCGCACGCTGTTCGTGCTCACCGCCGTGACCGTGGGGGCACTGCCGATGAACGTCATCGCCGGTCTTTTCGGCATGAATGTGGGCGGCATTCCCTTCGCCGATGACAGGGCAGGGTTCTGGACCAAGCTCGGCCTGGTCGTGGCCGCTTCCGCGCTGGTGGCCTGGCTGCTGTTTCGCGGCCGCGATGACTGAAAAGGCGCACGCGCCCACGAAGCCGCCGGAAATCGGCCTGTCATGCTCGTTGCGTAGAGTGATCATTTTTTCACGGAGGCCAGCATGACCGAGCGCACCCCTTCGGATCGCGGCGCACTACAGCGCCGCTTGCACGACGACATGATCGACAGCATCGACGAAGAGCTGGAGATGGAAATCGACGATGCGCGCATGGACGATCTCATCCGCGAGGCCACCGATGCGGCGACCCGTGACATGGACGTCGATCGCCGCTTTTACTTCCAAGAGTTGCTTCGGCTGCAGGGCGAGCTGGTGAAGTTGCAGGACTGGGTGATGGAGCGCAAGCTCAAGGTCGTGGTGCTGTTCGAGGGCCGCGATGCCGCAGGCAAGGGCGGTGCGATCAAGCGCATCACCCAGCGACTGAATCCCCGGGTGTGCCGCGTGGCTGCGCTGCCAGCGCCCAGCGAGCGCGAGCGTTCGCAATGGTACTTCCAGCGCTATGTGCAGCACCTGCCGGCCGGCGGCGAAATGGTGCTGTTCGACCGCAGTTGGTACAACCGCGCGGGCGTGGAGCGGGTGATGGGCTTCTGCAGCGACGACGAGTTGGAAGAATTTTTCCGCAGCGTGCCCGAGTTCGAAAAAATGCTGGTGCGCTCGGGCGTGATCCTGCTGAAGTACTGGTTCTCCATCACTGATGACGAACAGCACAGCCGCTTCTTGATGCGCATTCACGACCCGCTCAAACAGTGGAAGCTCTCGCCGATGGATCTGCAATCGCGCGTGCGCTGGGAGCAATACACCAAGGCCAAGGAGGACATGCTCGACCGCACCCACATCCCCGAGGCCCCGTGGTGGGTGGTCGAGGGCGTGGACAAGAAGCGCGCGCGGCTCAACTGCATCCGCCACTTGCTCAGCCAGATCCCGTATCAGGAGATCGAGCGCGACCCGGTGGTGCTGCCCGAGCGGGTACACAACCCGGAGTACTACCGCAAGCCGGTTCCCGCTGAACTCTACGTGCCGCGTTATTACTGAGCGCAGCCCGCCTCCCGTGGGGGTGAGGCCCGCAGCTCATCCAACAGAAAGCCTCGACAGGCCAATGGCTTTACATCTTGTCGCCGTTCTGCGCAGGGTCTGCGGCAGCAACGTTCACCGGCGCACTTCGACTAGCCACATCGATCCATTGGCCTTGACGCTTTTTTTCGACGACCACTCCGGGTCGAGCACGGCGTGCGCGGCAGTGGTGCGGACCCAGGCATAGGCGCCCGAGCACTGGTCGTAGCCGTTGTCGTTTTGCCCGCCGAGCGTCCAGCCGGCCGGGGCGAAGTAGGGGTTGTAGGGGTCTCGCGCGGAGCTGCTGTAGTCGGCCGGGCCCCAGAACGACACCACGATGCTGCCCGCAGCCGTGGTTTGCAACGGGGTGCTCAGGCCATAGGGCGAACTGTTGCTGAAACCCCAGGCGCCGATGTCGCTGGCGCCGCTGAGGACGACGACATACAGGCTGGCCTCGTCCGAGGCGTGGCCCGGCGCCTTCACCAGGCTCCATGTCTGCCCGGCGCCGCCACGCACATCGCGGCCCACGAACAGCGCCGTTCCGGCCTTCTGGTCGGAGTAGGTCTGCATGGAGCCGATGGGCGAATAGACATTGCCCTGGTTGTCCTGCACCGACTGGAGTGTTGCGGGCGACTGGGTCAACACCTGCACCAGCACAAGGGCGCCGTGCGCAGGGATGGCGACGGGCGGAGTGCTCAAGACCGGAAGATCGGTGCCGTCGGAGTTGGCTGCGTAGGCGTGCGCCATGACCGCCACGGCTTGCGGTTTTGCCAACGACGCCTTGGCCGGCAGCGTATAGGCCGTGGCGCCCGCGAGGTAGCCGGGAACCCCGGCCGCTCCCGCAATGGAGGACGGCGAGGCGGAGCGGTTGCCGCAGGCCGTCAACACGAGAGCGGACAGGGCGATGAGCCCGCGGCGCATGAAGGGGGCCGTCATGGCAACTCCTTTCGCTGCCCCGTCTGCCAGTTTCAGTCCGCGCCCAGCGCGGCCATGCCGCCGACCACGGCGTGCATGCCGGCATCGACATGCAGGATCTCGGCGGTGATGCCGGCGGCCAGATCGGACAGCAGGAAGGCCGAGGCGTTGCCGACCTGCACGGTATCGACATTGCGGCGCAAGGGGGCGTTGGATTCGTTGAATTTGAGCATCTTGCCGAAGTCGGCAATGCCCGAGGCCGCCAGGGTCTTGATCGGCCCGGCGCTCACACCGTTGACCCGCATGCCTCGCGGGCCCAGCGACTCGGCCATGAAGCGCACCGTGGCTTCGAGGGCGGCCTTGGCCACGCCCATGGTGTTGTAGTTGGGCACCACGCGCTCGGCGCCCAGATAGGTCATGGTGATGAGCGAGGGCATGTTCCCCGCCTCGACCGACTTGGTCAGCAGCGGCAACGCGGCCTTGGCCAGCGCGGGGAAGGAATAGGCCGAAATGTCGTGGGCGATGCGGAAGCCTTCGCGGGAGAGGCCGTCCATGAAGTCGCCAGCGATCGCCTCGCGCGGGGCGAAGCCGATGGAGTGCACCAGGCCGTCGAGCTGAGGCCAATGCGCGGCCAGGCCCTTGAACGTGGCTTCGATCTGCTCATCGCTGCTGACATCGCAGTCGAACACCAGGGTGCTGCCGAACTCGGCGGCGAATTCGGTGATGCGCTGCTTGAACCGCTCGCCCACATAGGTGAACGCCAGCTCGGCGCCCTCGCGGTAGCAGGCCTGGGCGATGCCGTAGGCGATGGAGCGGTTGGACAGCAGGCCGGTGATGAGGATGCGTTTGCCTTGAAGGAATGCCATGGTGCAGTGATCTCGGATTGCAGGGGTTTGCCGCCGGGCGGCGGCAAGTCGTGCAGAATTCTCGCATGGCCCATGCCCTGTCCCGCCCGTTGTCGCCCGCGCGCCGCCGTCTGCTGCAGACCCTGCCTTTGGGATTGCTGGCGCTGCCGTCGGCCTGGGCGGCGCAGACGTTGCGTGGCGCCTACGCGCTGTACGACCAGCCCAAATACCCGCCGGACTTCACCCATTTCGACTATGTCGATCCGGCCGCGCCGGTGGGCGGGCACATCGTGCTTACCCCGCCCACGGTCGGTGGCAGTTTCGACAAGTTCAATCCCTTCACCCTCAAAGGCAATGCCGCGCCGGGGCTGAACACCCTGGTGTTCGAAAGCCTGATGACCCCGAGCTGGGACGAGCCCAACACCGTGTACGGTCTGCTGGCCGAAGACATTGCCGCGGCCGACAACGGCCTGTCGGTGCAGTTCCGCATGAATCCGCAGGCGCGGTTTTCCAACGGCGACGCGGTCACCGCGCACGACGTGGCCTACAGCTTTAACACCCTCATCAGCGCGGAGGCCGCGCCGCAGTTCGCGAGCATCTACGCCGATGTGGCCAGGGTCGCCGTGCTTGACCCGCGCCATGTGCAGTTTGTCTTCAAGCGACGCAACCACGAGCTGCCCATCCTGCTCGCCGGGCTGCCGGTGTTCTCGCCCAAATGGGCGGCGGGTCGCAAGTTCAGCGAGGTGATCGACGCGCCCATCGCCAGCGGCCCCTACCGCATCGCCCAAACCGCGCAGCAGCGCGACATCACCTACGCCCGACGCCCCGACTACTGGGGCTGGAACCTGCCGGTGCGCCGCGGGCAGTTCAACTTTGCCGAGGTCGGCTACAAGCTCTACCTCGACGGCACGGCGCGGCTGGAGGCGTTCAAGGCGGGTGAGTACGACCTGTTGCAGGAGTTCATCGCCCGCAACTGGGCGCGGCAATATCGCGGCCCCGGTTTCGACAGCGGAGCGCTCATCAAACTGGAATTGCCCAACCACAATCCCGCCGGGTTTCAGGGCTTCGTGGTCAATCTGCGCAGGCCGCAGTTTCAGGATGTGCGGGTGCGGCAGGCGCTGGCGCTGGCGCTCGACTTTCAATGGCTCAACCGCATGCTGTTCTACGGCGCCTACAAGCGCATCGAAGGCTACTTCGCCAATTCGCCGTTCGAGGCACATGGCAAGCCGGACGCCGCGGAACTGGCGCTGCTCGAGCCGCTGCGCGCACAATTGCGGCCCTGCGTGTTTGGCACCCTGCCGCGCATGCCCAGCACCGACCCGCCCCACTCGCTGCGCGGCAATCTGCTGGAGGCCCGCAGCCTGCTGGAGCAGGCCGGTTGGCACTGGCGTGATGGCGCCTTGCGCAACGCCAGGGGTGAGGCGCTGGTCATCGACTATCTGGACACGCAGGGGGCGATGTCGCGCATCATCTCGGTCTATGCTCAGGCGCTGCAACGGCTGGGCATCACCCTTAACTACCGCCAGGTCGATTTCGCCCTGTATCAGCAGCGCATGGACAGTTTCGATTTCGACATGACCACCATCCGCTATGGCGGCAGCACCAGCCCCGGCAACGAGTTGTTCGACCGATTCGGCTCGCGCGCCGCAGACATCCAGGGTTCGGACAACGTCTGGGGGCTGCGCGACAAGGCTGTGGACGCGCTGATCGAAAAAGTCGTCGCCGCCAACACCATGCACGCGCTGCAGACCGCCTGCCGCGCGCTCGACCGCGTGCTGGTGTGCGGCTGGTATTCGGTGCCGCAGTGGTACAGCGACACCTTCCGCGTGGCGATTGCCGCGCACAAGTTCGCCTGGGCCAAGACCCTGCCGCTCTACTACCAGCCCGAGGGCTGGGCGGTGCAATGCTGGTGGAGGGTATGAAGACCCCCACGCTTCGACTTCGTCTGCGCTGCCCCCCGAGGGGGCTCACCCCGCCTTGGGGCGGCCCGGCGGCGGGGTGGTTCGCCGTGCGCGAGGCGACAAGGGAGTGCGTATGAATCTCTGGGCCTACATCCTCAAACGGATGTTGTTGATGATTCCCACGCTGCTGGGGGTGCTGACCATCACCTTCATCGTGGTGCAGTTCGTGCCGGGCGGGCCGGTGGAGCAGATGGTGTCGCAACTGCGCGGCAAGGACGGCGGCGGCGCTGGCGAGGCCGCTGCCGCCCAGGGCATCTACCGCGGCGCGCAGGGCATTTCGCCCAAGCAGCTGGCCGAGTTGCGACAGCTCTACGGCTTCGACAAGCCGCCGCTGCAGCGCTACCTCGACATGCTGTGGCAGTTCGCGCACTTCGATCTAGGGCGCAGCTACTACCACCACGAGGCGGTGTGGACGCTGATCAAGGAGCGCCTGCCGGTGTCCATCTCATTGGGGCTGTGGAATTTTCTGCTGACCTATCTCATTTCCATACCGCTGGGCATTGCCAAGGCGGTGCGGCATGGCAGCCGCTTCGATGTGTCCACCAGCATCGTCGTGCTCGTCGGCTATGCCATACCGGGCTTCGTGCTGGGCGTGCTGTTGCTGGTGCTGTTTGCCGGGGGCACTTGGCTGCAATGGTTTCCGCTGCGTGGGCTGGTGTCGGACGACTGGGCGCAACTGAGCCTGTGGCACAAGATCACCGACTACCTGTGGCACATCACCCTGCCGGTGGTCGCGTCCACCGCGGGAAGCTTCGCGGTCATCACCATGCTGACCAAGAACGCCTTTCTCGAAGAAATCCGCAAGCAGTATGTGCTGACCGCCAGGGCCAAGGGCTTGAGCGAGCGGACGGTGTTGTGGCGGCATGTGCTGCGCAATGCGCTAGTGCCGCTGGTGACCGGTTTTCCGGCGGCCTTCATCGGCGCGTTCTTCGCCAGCTCGCTGCTGATCGAGACCCTGTTTTCGCTTCCCGGGCTGGGCCTGCTTTCCTACGAAGCCGTGATGCGCCGCGACTATCCGGTGGTGATGGGCTCGCTGTATCTGTTTACCCTCATCGGCCTGTTCACCAAGCTGATTGCCGATCTGAGCTACGTCTGGGTCGATCCGCGCATTCAGTTCGGAGCGTTGCGATGAGCGCGGTTTCCGCCCCGGCTGACGAGCCCCGCGCATCCCGCCATCCCTTTCTGGCGCAGGGGTGGCGCCGTTTTCGCGCCCACCGTCTCGGCCGCTGGAGCCTCTGGCTGTTCATCTTGCTGTTCGGTCTGAGCCTGCTCGCCCCGGTGCTTTGCAACGATCGACCGCTGCTGGTGCGCTACGAAGGACGGTTCTACCTGCCCTTGCTGCACGACTATCCGGAAACAACCTTCGGCGGTGATTTCCACACCCCGACGGACTACCTCGACCCCTACATCCGCGCCCGCCTGTCGGCGCCCGGCAACTTCGCGATCTATCCCCTCATCCCCTACAGCGCGACCACCATCGACTATTACGCGCAGCGGCCGTTTCCTTCCTCGCCCTCGGCACGGCACTGGCTGGGCACGGACGATCGCGGGCGCGATGTCTTGGCGCGGCTGATCTACGGGTTTCGGCTGTCGGTGCTGTTCGCCCTGGCGCTCACCGTCACTGGCACGGTGCTGGGCATGCTCATCGGCGCAATTCAGGGCTATTTCGGCGGGCGCATCGACCTGTCGGTGCAGAGGGTGATGGAGGTCTGGGGGGCTATGCCCGAGCTGTATCTGCTGATCATCTTTTCCGCCGTGTTCGCCCCGGGGCTGGCCTTGCTGCTCATCTTGCTGTCGTTGTTCGGCTGGATGGGACTGGCCGACTATGTGCGCGCCGAGTTTCTGCGCAACCGCCAGATGGACTACGTGCGTGCGGCGCAGGCGCTGGGCCTGTCGCATGGGCGGATCATGTGGCGTCACATCCTGCCCAACAGCCTCACGCCGGTGGTGACCTTCCTGCCGTTTCGCATGAGCGGCGCCCTGTTGGCGCTGACCAGTCTGGATTTTCTCGGACTCGGTGTGCCGCCGCCCACGCCCAGCCTGGGCGAACTGCTGGCGCAGGGCAAGGCCAACCTCGATGCCTGGTGGATTTCCGCCGCCGCGTTCGGGGCGCTGGTCACCATCCTGCTGCTGCTCACCTTCATCGGCGAGGCGCTGCGCGACGCGCTCGACCCGCGTCACACCGGTTCGTGATGAAGATGAACGACGCGGCGTCAACGCCCCTTCTCAGCGTGCGTGGTCTGCAGGTGCGGTTCGGCACCCGCACGGTGGTGCACGACCTCGATCTGGATGTCGCCGCAGGGGAAAAGGTCGCCCTCGTCGGCGAATCCGGGTCGGGCAAGACCGTCTCGGCACTGGCGGTGCTGCGACTGCTGGCCGGTGCCCAGCAGTCGGGCAGTGTGCGCTTCGATGGCCGCGAGCTGAGCAGCCTGAGCGAGCGCGCCATGCGCGCTCTGCGCGGCAAGGACATCGCCATGATCTTTCAGGAGCCGATGACCGCGCTCAATCCGCTGCACCCCGTCGGGCGGCAGATCGCCGAGGTGCTCGAACTGCACGAGGCCCTGCCGCGCCGCGCCGCCTGGGCCCGCGCGGTCGATCTGCTGGCGCAGATGGGCCTGGAGCAGCCGGGGCGGCGGGCCTTCGATTACCCGCATCAGCTCTCCGGCGGTCAGCGGCAGCGGGCGATGATCGCCATGGCGCTGGCCTGTCGGCCACGTCTGCTGCTGGCCGACGAGCCGACCACGGCGCTGGATGTGACCGTGCGGCGCCAGATTCTCGATCTGCTCGATGCGCTGCAGGCCGAGTACGGCATGGCGCTGTTGTTCATCACTCACGATCTGCCTCTGGTGCGACGTTACATGCACCGGGTGGCGGTGCTGCAGAAGGGCAGGGTGGTCGAATCGGGCGCGGTCGCCGAGGTCTTTGCGGCGCCGCGTCACCCCTACACGCAGATGCTGTTGAACAGCAGGCCGCGGCGCCAGGTCGCACCGCCCCAGGCTGCAGAACCCCCGGAAGTCTGTCTCCGGGCCAAGGGACTGAAGATACGGTTTGCGCAGAGCGGCGGGTTCTGGCGCAAGCGCTGGCACGACGTGCTGCACGACATCGCACTGGAACTGCCGGCCGGACAGACCCTGGGCGTGGTCGGCGAGTCGGGCAGCGGCAAATCGACCCTGGCGCTGGCCATGCTGGGTTTGCTGCCGCGACAGGGTGGCGAGGTCAGCCTTCTCGGGCACGATCCGGGCAGGCTGACCGGAGCGGCGCTGCGTGCGCTGCGTGCCCAGGCGCAGATCGTGTTTCAGGATCCGTTCTCCAGTCTGTCGCCGCGGCGTACCGTGGCGCAGATCGTCGAGGAGGGGCTGGAGGTGCATCGGCCCGGGTGGAGCGCCCAGCAGCGCCGCGCTCGCGTCGAGCAAACGCTAGCCGAAGTGGGGCTGCCGCTCTCCGCGGAGGAACTGGACCGCTATCCCCATGCCTTTTCAGGGGGGCAAAGGCAGCGCATCGCCATGGCACGCGCGCTGATTCTGGAGCCCAGAATCCTCATCCTCGACGAGCCCACCAGCGCCTTGGACGTGACCGTGCAGCAGCAGGTGCTCGACCTTCTCGGCGCGCTGCAACGGCGGCATGGACTGGCGTATGTGCTCATCAGTCACGATCTGGCGGTGATCGGCGCCCTGGCGCATCGCGTCGTGGTGCTGCACCGCGGCGCGGTGGTGGAGGAAGGCCCGGCGGAGGTCATTCTCAGCTCGCCGCAGCAGCCTTACACCCGGGCGCTGCTGGCCGCATCCGACTTGAACAACGATGCGGGCTGACGCGCCATGCGGTTGCCAAGCATGGCCGTGCTCCCCTATAATCCACTTTTTTGTTGGCCGCAAGACAAGCATGGCAAAGCAGTTGCGGGCTGGTCACAGCCGTGAAATCAACGACTGCGGGGCAGCGACGGCGATGTCGGGTGAGTCAGGGCGCGGCAGATGATGTGAATTTTGACGTGCGCCGTGCCCAGGGCCGTTAGAGCGGCTGGGGTAAGCGGTGAGGCACCAAAGCAGTGCGCAGCGCGAGGGCCTGCTCACTGCACAGAGCAACAACTGGGCGACGTCATCGCCCTTTTTTTTTGCTCGCGCTGTTTGCTGCGCCCGGTGTTGCCGGACGCCGCTGGAATGGCAAGGCAGGAAGGTTTTTTGAGCGACTTTGGTAAACACATGAGTGCAGCACAGGCAATCGAAACGGCAGTCACCAGTCTGGGACTGGAGCTCGTGGAGGTGGAACACCTGCCGCGGGGCTTGCTGCGCGTGACGATCGACCACGCCGACGGTGCGCCGGTGACCGTGGAAGACTGCGAGCGGGTGACGCGGCAGTTGCAGTATGTGTTCGAGGTCGAAAATGTCGACTATGGTCGGCTGGAGGTTTCGTCGCCCGGGCTGGATCGGCCCTTGCGCAGGCCGGAAGATTACGTGCGTTTCGCGGGCCTTGAGATCGATGTCGTGCTGCGCGCGCCGTTTCAGGGACGCAAGAAATTCCGTGGCGTATTGCTCGCCCGCGGCGAAGAGGATGCGCAAGGCCGGTTTTCCATTGCATTGTCGCCCCCCGAGACGGAGGTGAAGCGCAAGCCGGGCGCTGGCAAGAAAAAGGCTCAGACGGCCAAGGCTACCGGTTTGGCGGCCGAGGGTGTGGGCGAGGGCGAGGACACGGTGTCCGTCATGAATTTCAGTCTGGCCGAGGTGCGCGATGTGCGCCTGGTGCCTGTTGTCGATTTTGGGAGTGGTCGAAAATGAGTCGCGAGATTTTGATGCTGGTGGACGCCTTGGCGCGTGAGAAGAATGTCGATCGCGAAGTCGTCTTCGGCGCTGTCGAGGCTGCGCTGGCGTCGGCCACCAAGCGCCTGTACGAAGGCGAGGCCGACGTGCGGGTGCAGATCGACCGCGAGACTGGCGAATACGAAAGTTTCCGCCGCTGGCATGTCGTGCCCGACGAGGCTGGGCTGCAATTGCCCGACAGCGAGATTCTGCTGTTCGAGGCGCGCGAGCAGATCCCCGACATCGAAGTGGGCGATTACATCGAAGAACCGATCGAGAGCATCGCCTTCGGCCGTATTGGTGCGCAGGCGGCCAAGCAGGTCATTCTGCAGAAAATCCGTGATGCCGAGCGTGAACAGATCCTCAACGACTTTCTCGCCCGCAACGACAAGATTTTCAACGGTACGGTCAAGCGTCTCGACAAGGGCGATGTCATCGTCGAATCGGGCAAGGTCGATGCGCGCCTGCGCCGCGGCGACCTGATCCCGAAGGAAAACCTGCGCGTGGGCGACCGTGTGCGCGCGGTGATCACCAAGATAGACCGCACCGCACGTGGCCCGCAGATCGAAATCTCGCGCACCGCGCCCGAGTTCATGATCGAGCTGTTCCGCCTGGAAGTGCCCGAAATCGAACAGGGGCTGCTGGAGATCAAGTCGTGTGCGCGCGAGCCTGGCGTGCGCGCCAAGATCGCCGTGGTGTCGCACGACCGTCGTGTCGATCCCATCGGCACCTGTGTGGGCATCCGTGGTTCGCGCGTCACCGCGGTGACCAACGAACTCGGCGGCGAGCGCGTGGACATCGTGCTGTGGTCGGAGGATCCGGCGCAGTTCGTGATCGGGGCGCTGGCACCGGCGAACGTCTCGTCCATCGTGGTGGATGAAGAAAAGCATGCCATGGATGTGGCGGTGGACGAGGAAAACCTGGCGCTGGCCATCGGGCGCACCGGTCAGAACGTGCGTCTGGCCTCCGAACTGACGGGCTGGAAGATCAACATTCTCAGCGCCGAAGAGTCCGACGCCCGCAATACGCAGGAAATCGAGAAGATGCGCAGCCTGTTCGTCGAAAAGCTCGACGTCGATCAGGAGGTGGCCGACATTCTCATCGCTGAAGGGTTCACCAGCCTCGAAGAGCTGGCCTATGTGCCGATCAACGAAATGCTGGAAATCGAGGCTTTCGACGAGGACACCGTCAACGAGCTTCGCGAGCGCGCCCGAAACGCCCTGCTCACGCAGGAAATCGCGCGCGAGCAGAAGCTCGACGAAGTCGATGAGGCGCTCAAATCGCTCGAGGGTCTGAGCACAGAAGATCTGGCATTGCTTGCAGAGGCGGGCGTGTTGACCCTGGACGATCTGGGCGATCTGGCCACCGACGAACTCGCGGGCATTCTGCACACCGACGATGAAAGGGCCGCCGCGCTCATCCTGAAGGCTCGCGCGCATTGGTTCGACGCCTGAGGCCTTGTTGAACTCGCGCCCCATCTTCAAACGTTTCAAGCCGTACTAGGACACACCATCAATGGCCAGTCATACCGTCGCACAACTCGCCGCAGAACTCGGCAAACCCTTGAACCTCTTGCAGGAGCAACTGCAACAGGCGGGAGTCGGGACGCGTGCTGCGGACGATGTCATCAGCGAAGCCGACAAGGCACGCCTGCTCGAACACCTGCGCGCGGCTCATGGCGTCGCGGCGGCAGGCGAGCGCAAGAAAATCACCCTGACACGCAAGCAGACCAGCGAGATCAAGCAGGCGGATGCCACCGGCAAGGCGCGCACCATCCACGTGGAAGTGCGCAAGAAGCGGGTGTTCGTCAAGCGCGATGATGCCCTCGTGTCTGGTGCCGAGGCGCAGGCCTCGACTGAGAGCGGCGAGCCGGTGATCGACGAGGCGGAGCTGCAGCGGCGCGAGGCCGAGGCGCAGCGTCAGGCCGATCTGCTGGCGCGGCAGGCCGAAGAACTGGCCGCACAACGGGCAGCGGAGCAGGAGCGCCGTGCCGCTCAGGAGCGCCAGGAGCTGGAAGCTCGCGAGCAGGCCGAGCGCGAGGCGCAGGCCGCCCGCGAAGCTGCTGCCAAGGCGCAGACCGCTGCCGTGACTTCGCAAGCGGAGCAGTCCGAGTCCGACAGTGATGCGCAGCAGACAGCGCAAGCGGCCTCGAAGGCACAGGCCGCGGCGACCGAGCGCGCCGCCGCCCAGAAGAAGCAGGACGCGGAAGAGGCGGCTAAGCTGCAACAGATCGAGAAGCGCCGCAAGGCCGCCGAGGCCGAAGCGGCCGCCATTCGCGACATGATGGCGCGTCCGCGCACGGTGTTGCGCGCCGAGAAACCAGCGGCCAAGACAACCGAGGCCTCACCCGCGAGCGGCACCATCAAGGGCACGATACACAAGCCCGCGGTCGGCGCCGCCAAGACGGCAGGCGCGACCACCTCGCCGACTTCGGCGAAGAAGGACGACAAACAGGTCAAGTCCGAAAAACTGTCTTCTTCGTGGGCCGACGATGCGGCGAAGAAGCGAGGCGCAGCGATCAAGCCACGCGGCAATCCGACCGGGGCGCCCGGGGGCTGGCGCGGACCGAAGACCACGGCGGGCCGCCGCGGTGGCCGCAACGACCGCAATGCCGAACCGCAGGCGCCCGCTGCACCCGCCGAGATGATCGTGCGCGAGGTGCATGTGCCTGAAACCATTACCGTGGCCGAACTGGCGCACAAGATGTCGGTCAAGGCCGCCGAGGTGATCAAGAGCCTGATGAAGCTCGGTCAGATGGTCACCATCAACCAGGTGCTCGATCAGGAAACGGCGATGATCGTGGTCGAGGAACTGGGCCACACCGCCGTTGCGGCCAAGCTCGACGATCCCGAGAACTTCCTCACCGAAGAGGGTGACGGCGCGCATGCCGACGCCGAGCTGTTGCCGCGCGCGCCCGTGGTCACGGTCATGGGCCACGTCGACCACGGCAAGACCTCGCTGCTCGACTACATCCGCCGCGCCAAGGTGGCGGCGGGCGAGGCGGGCGGCATCACGCAGCACATCGGCGCCTATCACGTCGAAACGCCGCGAGGCATCATCACCTTCCTCGACACCCCGGGCCACGAGGCCTTTACGGCCATGCGCGCCCGCGGTGCCAAGGCCACCGACATCGTCATTCTGGTGGTGGCCGCTGACGACGGCGTGATGCCGCAGACCAAGGAAGCCATCGCCCACGCCAAGGCGGCGGGGGTGCCGCTCGTCGTGGCTCTGAACAAGATCGACAAGCCCGGCGCGAACCCCGATCGCGTCCGCCAGGAACTGATCGCCGAAAGCGTGGTGCCTGAAGAGTACGGCGGCGATTCGCCTTTCGTTCCCGTGTCGGCCAAGACCGGGCAGGGTGTGGACGATCTGCTCGAACAGATTCTGCTGCAGGCCGAGGTTCTGGAGCTGAAGGCGCCGGTCGATGCGCCGGCCAAGGGACTGGTGATCGAATCGCGTCTGGACAAGGGCCGCGGCCCGGTGGCTACGGTGCTGGTGCAGTCGGGCACGCTCAAGCGCGGCGACGTG
Organism: Thiomonas bhubaneswarensis; assembly: GCF_001418255.1. Lineage (GTDB taxonomy): Bacteria > Pseudomonadota > Gammaproteobacteria > Burkholderiales > Burkholderiaceae_C > Thiomonas > Thiomonas bhubaneswarensis. Next base: position 64,587 of record NZ_LIPV01000007.1, on the reverse strand, counting down.
GTGTTGGCCGGTGCTTCATACGGCCGCGTGCGCGCCATGCTCGATGAAGTGGGCAAGTCCGTCACCGAGGCAGGGCCGTCGATTCCGGTGGAAATTCAGGGTCTGACCGAGGTGCCCAGCGCTGGTGAGGAAATCATGGTGCTGCTCGACGAGCGCAAGGCACGCGAAATCGCCCTGTTCCGTCAGGGCAAGTACCGCGACGTCAAGCTGGCGCGTCAGCAGGCGGCCAAGCTCGAAAACATGTTCGAGCAGATGGACGAGAACAGCAAGAACCTGCCGCTGATCATCAAGGCCGACGTGCAGGGCTCGCAGGAGGCGCTCATCCACGCGCTCACCAAGCTCTCGACCAGCGAGATCAAGGTGCAGGTGGTGCATGCGGCAGTGGGCGGCATTTCCGAGAGCGACGTCAACCTGGCCATCGCCTCCAATGCGGTGATCATCGGCTTCAACACCCGCGCCGATGCCGGAGCGCGCAAGCTGGCCGAGAACAACGGCATCGACATCCGCTACTACAACATCATTTACGAGGCGGTCGACGAGATCAAGGCGGCCATGTCGGGCATGCTCACGCCCGAAAAGAAGGAAGAGGTGCTGGGTCTGGTCGAGATTCGTCAGGTGTTCCGCATCCCGAAGGTCGGTGCGGTCGCGGGTTGCATGGTGCTGTCGGGCCTGGTGCGCCGCTCGGCCCATGTGCGCCTGCTGCGCAACAACGTGGTCATCCACACCGGAGAGCTCGACTCGCTCAAGCGCTTCAAGGACGATGCGCGCGAAGTCAAGGAAGGCTTCGAATGCGGTCTGTCATTGAAGAACTATCAGGACATTCAAGAGGGCGATCAGCTCGAGGTCTTCGAAATCAAGGAAGTGGCACGCACCCTGTAAGGGCGGCGCAGCCAGACTGAAATGAAGCGCGCCACGCCCAACCGGACCCAGCGTATCGCCGACCAGATCCAGCGCGATCTGGCCGAGCTGATCCAGCGCGAGCTGCGCAACCCCAAGCTCGGGCTGGTGACCCTCACCGATGTGCAGCTCACGCCGGATTACGCCCATGCCAAGGTGTATTTCAGCGTCATCGGGGCCGAGCCCGAGACGGCGCGTCAGTTGCTGAGCGACAAGGCCGGTTACCTGCACAGCCTGTTGTTCAAACGCCTGCAAATCCATACCGTGCCCACGCTGCATTTTCTGTTCGATCCGACGACTGAGAAGGCCGCCGAGATGGACGGACTCATCAAGCAGGCCTTGTCGCACCAGGCCAAAGACGACTGACCCGGCGCAGCGCGCCCGGGTTGCGACCACCATGAATGTTCAGAAAGCGCCTTGGGAGGCGGTCAACGGCGTGCTTCTGCTGAACAAGCCTCGCGGGCTGACCTCGCAGCAGGCCTTGTTTCGCGTGCGTCGGCGCCTGCGCGCGGCCAAGGCAGGGCATGGCGGCACGCTCGATCCTTTGGCCGATGGCCTGCTGATGCTGTGCTTCGGTGCCGCGACCAAGTTTGCCCAGCGTCACCTCGAAGCCGACAAGCGCTATGTCGCCGTGCTGCAGCTCGGCGCCCGCACCACGACCGATGATGCCGAGGGCGAGATCGTCGAGCGCCGCGCAGTGCGGGTGGACCGGGCGCAGGTCGATGCCGTGCTGCCGCGCTTTCTTGGCGCCATCTCTCAGACGCCGCCCGTCTACAGTGCGCTCAAGCGTGACGGCCGACCGCTTTATGCCTATGCTCGCGCCGGCGAGGCGATCGAGGTCGCCGCGCGCACCGTTCACATTCACGCCATCGAGGTGCTGTCTCTGGTGGATGAGCGGCTGACGCTGGCCGTGCACTGCGGCAAGGGCACCTACATTCGCGCCCTTGCGCGCGACATCGGCGAGGCCCTGGGCTGTGGTGCCCATCTGGCTGCGCTCACCCGCACGGCAAGTGGCTCATTCGAGCTGACACAGGCCCTGGCGCTCGAGGCGGCCGAGGCTCTGGATCAGGCTGCCTTGCGCCGCCAGCTGCTGCCGACCGATGTGTTGCTTCAGGCCGCACCCAGGCTGGATCTCGATGCTGCGCAGACGCAGCGCTTCCTGCACGGCGCCCGCCTGAGCGGCCTGCAGCCGGGCGGACTGATCAAGCCCGGCGAGGACGTGCGCATCTACGGCCCCCTGGCGGTCGGGCAGGCGGCTGTGCTGCTGGGCATCGGTGCGCTGGAGTCTGGCGCGTTGGCGCCGCGTCGTCTGCTGTGCGCCGATGAGCTCGCTCCAGACGCAGCCGTTCTGTCGCAAAAATCCGCTACACCTGCCCCCATTTCATCCTTTCAAAACGAATCTCCCCTTCAGGACGCAACGCCATGAGCAAATCCATCCGCAACATCGCCATCATCGCCCACGTCGACCATGGCAAGACCACCATGGTGGACCAACTGCTGCGCCAGTCGGGCACCTTCGCCGAACATGAAAAAGTCGTGGACACGGTGATGGACAACAACGCCATCGAACGCGAGCGCGGCATCACCATTCTGGCGAAGAACTGCGCGGTGAGCTGGCAAGGCACGCACATCAACATCGTCGATACCCCCGGCCACGCCGACTTCGGTGGTGAGGTCGAGCGCGCTCTGAGCATGGTCGACGGCGTGGTGCTGCTGATCGACGCGCAGGAGGGCCCGATGCCGCAGACCCGCTTCGTCACCAAGAAGGCGCTGGCCCTGGGTCTCAAGCCCATCGTCGTGGTGAACAAGGTGGACAAGCCGGGTGCCAAGCCCGATGCGGTGGTCAACGCCGCTTTCGACCTGTTCGACAAGCTCGGCGCGACCGACGAACAGCTCGACTTCCCGGTGGTCTATGCCTCGGGCATCAACGGCTGGACGTCGCTGGAAGAGGGCGAGCCGGGGCAGCAGTGGGGACCGGACATGTCGGCGCTCTTCAACACCATCCTCAAGCACGTGCCCCCGCACAGCGGCGATCCGGCCGCGCCGCTGCAACTGCAGATCTCCGCGCTCGACTACAACAACTTCGTCGGCCGCATTGGCGTGGGGCGCATCAACGCCGGCACGATCAAGCCGGTCATGGACGTGCTGGTGATGGAAGGCCCCGAGGGCAAGTCGTTCAAGGGTCGCATCAATCAGGTGCTGACCTTCCAGGGGCTCGATCGTGTGCAGGTGACCGAGGCCGGTCCCGGTGACATCGTGCTGATCAACGGCATTGCGGAAATCGGCATCGGCGTGACCGTGACCGACCCGCTCGACCCGGCGCCGCTGCCCATGCTCAAGGTGGACGAGCCGACGCTGACCATGAACTTCTGCGTCAACACCAGCCCGCTGGCCGGCCGTGAAGGCAAGTTCGTCACCAGCCGCCAGATCTGGGATCGACTGCAGAAGGAACTGCAGTCCAACGTAGCTCTGCGGGTGAAGGAAACCGACGAGGACGGTGTGTTCGAAGTGTCGGGCCGTGGCGAACTGCACCTGACCATCCTGCTGGAAAACATGCGCCGCGAAGGCTATGAGCTGGCCGTGTCCAAGCCGCGCGTGGTGTTCAAGGACGTGGACGGCGTGCGCCATGAGCCCATCGAGCTGGTGACGGCTGACATCGAAGAGGGCCATCAGGGCGGGGTGATGCAGGCGCTGGGCGAGCGCAAGGGCGAACTGGTCAATATGGAGCCGGACGGTCGCGGTCGCGTGCGTCTCGAATACCGCATTCCGGCGCGCGGGCTCATCGGTTTCACCAACGAATTTCTCAACCTGACGCGCGGCTCGGGCCTGATCTCCAACATCTTCGACGGCTACGAGCCGCACAAGGGCGAGATTGCCGGACGCAAGAACGGCGTGCTCATCTCCATGGACGACGGCGAGATCTTCACCTACGCGCTGGGCAAGCTCGACGACCGCGGGCGCATGTTCGTCAAGGCGGGCGACCCTGTGTACGAGGGCATGATCGTGGGCATTCACAGCCGCGACAACGACCTGGTGGTCAACGCGACCCGCACCAAGCAGCTCACCAACTTCCGCGTCTCGGGCAAGGAAGACGCCATCAAGATCACCCCGCCCATCGACCTGACGCTGGAGTATGGCGTGGAGTTCATCGAGGACGACGAGCTGGTCGAAATCACCCCCAAGAGCGTGCGCCTGCGCAAGCGCTACCTGACCGAAAACGAGCGCAAGCGCGCCGGCCGCTCGGCCTGAGCTCGTTCACAGCCCGGCGTGCGGATCATGGCGACCCAGCCTCATGCGCGTGCCGTGCTCGCCATGGTCGGCGCCACGCTGCTCTGGAGCGTGGCGGGCGTGGTCACACGCCATCTCCATCATCAGGACGGACTCGATCTGGTGTTCTGGCGCAGCGGCTTTGCGGCGCTGGGCGTGCTTGTGTGGCTGCTCTGGCGTCAGGGGCCGCGTGGTCTGGCGCGCGATGTGCGCAACGCCTCTCCGCTGTTGTGGCTCTCGGCCGTGTTCTGGGCGGTGATGTTCACCGCCTTCATGGTGGCTCTCACGCTCACCACCGTGGCACAGACGCTGATTGCCGACAGTCTCAGTCCCTTGATTGCCGCCTTGCTGGGCTGGCTGATACTGCGTCACGCCCTGCCGGCGCGTACCTGGCTGGCCATCATGCTCGCCCTCATCGGCATGGGGTGGATCGCCTGGCAGAACCTGCATCATGCGAATGGATCGACGCAGTTGCTCGGCATGCTGGTGGCCTTGGCCGTGCCGTTCAGTGCAGCAGCCAACTGGGTCAGCCTGCGTCGCGCGGGTGTCGCCGTGCCGATGCAGGCGGCGGTCATGCTCGGGGCCTTGTTCTCGTTGGCGGCGGTGGCGTTTCCGGCATGGCCTGTCACGGTGGATCTGCATGATGCGATCTGGCTCGCCTTCCTGGGCGTTTTTCAGCTGGCGATTCCCGGTCTGCTGGCGGTCTGGGCCGCGCAGCGTCTGGCGCCGGCTGAAGTGGGGCTGCTGGGTTTGCTCGAGGTCGTATTCGGTATTCTGTGGGCCTGGGTCGGTGCCGCAGAGCAACCGGCGCTGGGTACCTTGATCGGCGGCGGGCTGATATTGCTGGCGCTCGTCGGCAACGAGTGGTGGGGTTGGCAAAAGATCAAATGGGGGGCACGCGCATGTATGGACGGTTATGCCGATGGGGAGGGGCGGTCGCTCTGACCGCACTGTTGCTGGCGGGTTGTGGCGGGGGATCGACAGCGACGGTTGCTGCGCCCGACGCGCAGACCCCGCAGGCCGCTCCGCAGGTGGCTGCGCGCAGCACGCCCATGGGTGTGCTGGTGCCGCTGTATGGGTATCCGCTGGTATCGAGCGGCAGTGGCGCTTCGTACACGACCGAGGACAACCCGGCATGGACGCAGGTCGCCGCCGGTGCGGCCCTGGTGCCCACGGTGGCCATCATCAACCCGAGCAACGGGCCGGTCGCCTGCACCTCGCCGCCTTCGGCGACGTTGGCGGCGTTCGAACAGGGCATCGGCAAGCTGCGGGCGGCCGGCGTGACCGTGCTGGGTTATGTCCACACTCTTTACGGCAATCGCGATCCAGCCCTGGTTGCCGTGGACGTGCAGACCTATGCGCAGTGTTACGACGTCGACGGCGTGTTCTTCGACGAGGTGTCGACTCAGGCGAGCAAGGCAAGCTATTACGCCCAGGCAGCTGCCACCGTGCGCGCAGACATCAAGCCTTCCAGCGGCAAGGCTGCTCTGGTCGCCATCAACCCGGGCACCTATCCCGACAGCACCCTTGCCGACTCGGCCGACATCACCGTCATGCACGAAAGTGCCGATCTGAACCTTGCCGCCGTGCCCACCAGCCTGAGCAGCTATCCCACCACGCGATTCGCCTATCTGGCTTTGGGACTCAGTGAACTGCCGCAGCTTCAGACCAGCATGTTGTCGAGTCTGTACCAGAGGGGTATCGGCTATGTCGATCTGACGGATCAGGGTGCTGGCAACGATCCGTGGGCTACGCTGAGCACGCAATACTCTGCCATGATCCAGACCCTCCATCAATTGAATCAAGGGACGAACTGAAGCCATTGCAGTCCGCTCTTGGATAGATCCGAGGCAAGACACGCCCCATGGCATACGACACGGTGATCGTTGGCGCGGGTTCGGCCGGCTGTGTTCTGGCGAATCGTCTGAGCGCCGATCCCAACCACAGCGTCCTGCTGATCGAAGCCGGTGGAGCCGATTGGCACCCCTACATCCACATGCCTGCGGGCATCGCCAAGCTCGCGGGTCAGCCCCGCTTCAACTGGAACTACACCACCGAGCCCGAGCCGCAACTGCATGGCCGACGCCTTTGGTGGCCGCGGGGCAAGGTGCTGGGTGGCTCAAGTTCGATCAACGCCATGTGCTATGTGCGTGGCGCGCCGCAAGACTATGACCGATGGGCGGCCCAGACCGGCGAGGCTGCCTGGTCCTGGACGTCGGTACTGCCCCTGTTTCGAGCCATGGAGTGCAATACGCGCGGCGCCGACGTCTGGCATGGCGATCAGGGCGAACTGGGCGTGAGCGATCTTCGCTACCACAACGTGCTCACCGACGCTTTCGTGGCCGCCGGAGTCTCCTACGGGCTCAGCCACAATCCCGACTTCAACGGGCCTGTCCAGGAGGGCGTCGGGCTCTATCAGGTCACGCAGCGCAACGGTCTTCGACATTCGAGCGCGGCAGCCTTCCTCAGCCCCGTTCGCGACCGCGGCAATCTCACCGTGATGACGCACACGTTGACCGAGCGCGTCCTGATCGAGCGGGCGCGCGCCGTGGGCGTGGTCGTGCGGCAACACGGGCGGCCGAGCTGGCGCATCGAGGCGGGCCGGGTCGTCCTGTGCGGCGGGGCGATCAACTCGCCGCAACTGCTCCTGCTGTCCGGCATTGGCCCGGCCGACCACCTCCGCGATGTCGGCATCCCCGTGACGCTCGATCTTCCGGCGGTGGGCGAGAACCTCCAGGATCATCTCGACATCTGCACCCTGACGGCCTGCACCCGGCCGGTGAGCTACGACAAGGCCAACGTCGTGGCGGCGGGGCTGCGGTTCTGGCTGACGCGGCAGGGAATCGGCACCTCCAACGCGGCCGAAGGCGGTGGCTTCATGCGATCGCGCTTCGCGACCGATGAACGGTGCGATGTGCAATTTCACTTCGTCCCGGCCCTGCTCGACGATCATGGCAGGGGGCGTCTGCCGGGGTACGGTTACACCCTGCATGCGTGCGTGCTGCATCCCCTGAGCCGAGGGCGCATCCGACTGCGCAGCGCCGATCCGGCGGCAGCGCCGATGATTCAGCCCAACTACCTGAGCGATCCCGAGGGCGCAGATCTGCTGCGCATGTGCGAAGCCGCGCGGGTGTCCCGCGACATCCTGGCCCAGCCGTCCTTCGATCCCTGGCGCGGCGACAACATCTTTCCAGGAAAGCTGGTGGGTTCGGACGGCGACCTGAGCGAATTCATCCGCAGAAAGGCCGAAACCGTCTATCACCCGGTCGGCACCTGCCGAATGGGGGCAGACGCTGCCAGCGTGGTCGATCCTCAGCTGCGCGTGCGAGGTGTCGAGGGTCTGCGTGTGGTCGATGCCGCGGTCATGCCCGAAGTGCCGACGGGCAATACCAACGCGCCCACGCTCATGATCGCGGAGCGCGCCAGCGCCTGGATGACACGAGGCGCCTGACGGCGTGGGCCGTACCCGACACCACCCTGCGAATCGGGGGGAGGAGGCCCACGCTCGGGGATAGACCTGTCATTCCCGATTGATAACAATGAGCCGGATCAGCTGCAAATAGGGATTTGTCGCCGGAATTGCCAACTACTTCACATCGGTTCTTCGGCATCTCAGCGCAAAATCTTCCCAACGTCGAACGGCAGAAGTCTGCATCTTGACCCTTCCCGAGATCGCTTGCCAGCGAACCCCAACGATCAGAGTGAAAAATGTTCAAGATATTTAACATTTACATACCCGCGAAGATGACACTGGAATTGCTGGTCGACATGGCCATTTCCATGCTGTCGTTTGGCTTTGCCACCTTCACGGTCTATCTCCTGACTCCTGGCAGCCATGATTTTGCCTACTGGGTGAAGCAGAGTACCTACCCGTTGATGCTTTATGTAGGTCTTACCGCGCTTCTGTATACCGCACTCGGCATCTACAGAATCGAGGCAGAAAACACCCTGCGCGATTTGCTTGGGCGCGCATCGGTCGCTTTTGCCTTGGCCTTTTTCCCGGTCTATTGGTTCACACTGATGTTCACCGAGGCCGACAGTTCGTTCAGGGTTCTGGCTTTCACCTATCTTTACCAGATGGGCGCTCTGATTCTGTTCCGCTTCATTATGCTGCGACAGTCTGCTCTTTCTCGGATGACGCGGCGTATTCTCATTGTGGGTAATGGGCGTGAAGCACAATCGCTTTCGCGCCAGATTCAAGATCACCATCATTCGGCCTACACCGTTGTCGGCTTCTATCCCACCGAGTCTGGAGATCAGGTGCAACTGAACGGCCAGGTCTTCGACGGCTCGATTCCTCTTGAGCATGTCGTTCTGGAGGAGCGGGTTGATGAAATCATCATCGCCGTGCGCGAGCATCGCGGGGGCGTGCTGCCGATTCGCCAGTTGCTCGAGGCGCGCATTCTCGGCACTCCTGTGCACAATCTCCCCACTTTTTATGAGCGCCTGAAAGGCGAAGTTCCGCTGGAAAGCATGAAGGCGAGCTGGCTCATTTACGGCGGAGGTTTCACACAGGGTCATATCCGTGCCCTGGCCAAGCGCCTGTTCGATCTTTTCAGTGCCAGCGTTTTGCTGCTCACCTTGTGGCCCATCATGCTGCTCGCCGCATTGGCCATCAAAATCGAAGATCGCGGCCCGGTGTTTTTTCAGCAGGAACGGGTTGGGTTGTTCGGCAAAACGTTCAAGTGCATGAAGTTCCGCAGTATGCGAACGGACGCCGAAAAAGACGGCGTGGCTAGATGGGCCAGCACCAATGACAATCGGATTACCCGAGTGGGTGCCTTCATCCGCAAAACCCGTATCGATGAACTGCCGCAACTGATCAATGTTCTGCGTGGCGAGATGAGCATGGTCGGCCCGCGGCCCGAGCGTCCGACATTTGTCGACATGCTTGAGCGAGACATTCCGTTTTACGCCATTCGCCACAGCGTGAAGCCGGGCGTGACCGGCTGGGCGCAGGTGCGCTACGCCTACGGCGCCTCGGTCGAGGACTCCAAAAGAAAATTGCAGTTCGATCTTTACTACGTCAAGAATAACAGTGTTTTTCTCGATTTTTTCATTTTGTTTGAAACCGTGCGCGTCGTGATTTTTGGCGAAGGTGCAAGATAATTTTTTATAGAAAGAGAAAGATGACAGTAGTTGCTGTAGTTGGTTTGGGGTATGTCGGCCTTCCTTTGGCCGTCGAATTCGGAAAAAAATATCGCACCATCGGTTTTGACCTATCGGTTGAGAAAATCGCGGCTTATTGCAAGCATGTCGATCCTACCGGGGAGGTCAGTCAAGAGAATCTCAAGCAGGCGACCCTGCTCGAACCCACCACCGACGCCTCCAAGCTGAAAGAGGCGGATTTTGTGATCGTCGCGGTGCCGACGCCCGTTGACGAGGCCCACAATCCCGATTTCAGCCCCTTGGTGGGCGCCAGCACCTCGGTCGGCAAGTACCTCAAAAAGGGCGCCATCGTGGTGTACGAATCCACGGTCTATCCGGGTGCGACGGAAGAAATCTGTGTGCCCATTCTCGAAAAGCAGTCCGGCCTGACCTGGAAAAAGGATTTCTTTGTCGGCTACTCGCCCGAGCGCATCAACCCGGGTGACAAGGAGCACACGCTGACCAAGATCGTCAAGGTGGTTTCAGGCGATACCGCCGAGACCCTCGACACCGTCGCCGAGGTCTATGGTTCCGTGATTACCGCCGGGGTTCATCGCGCTCAGAGCATCAAGGTGGCCGAGGCAGCGAAAGTCATCGAGAACACGCAGCGCGATCTCAACATCGCCCTGATGAACGAACTGTCGCTGATTTTTCATCGCATCGGCATCGACACGCTGGAGGTGCTCAAGGCCGCAGGGACGAAGTGGAATTTTCTGCCGTTCCGCCCCGGTCTCGTGGGTGGGCATTGCATCGGCGTCGACCCCTATTACCTGACGCACAAGGCCGACATGCTCGGCTATCACCCACAGGTCATCCTGGCGGGCCGGCGCATCAACGATGGCATGGGCAAATACATTGCCGAGCAGACGATCAAGCAGATGAGTCAGGCTGGGCTTCCCATCAAGGGCAGCGATGTCGTCGTGCTGGGGTTGACCTTCAAGGAGAACTGCCCCGATCTGCGCAACTCCAAGGTCATCGACGTCATCCGTGAGCTGGCTTCGTATGGGGTGAATGTGATTGTCCACGATCCGATCGCCGACGCGGGTGAGGCCATGCACGAGTATGGCGTCACGCTGACCCCCTGGGCCGATTTGCCACGTGCCCAGGCCGTGGTGGCAGCCGTGGCGCACCAGGCATACAAAGACTATTCAGTGCAGCAGTTGCTCGAGAAACTGCAACCCGGCGGCATCTTCATGGACATCAAGTGCCAATACGATGCTGCCGCGCTGGAGTCGCAGGGCGCCAAGGTCTGGAGACTTTGAGCCGCCATGTCGATCGAACAACTTTTAGCTGAAAAGCCCCGGCGCTGGCTGGTGACGGGAAGTGCCGGGTTCATCGGTTCCCACCTGATCGAAACCCTGCTGGCCCACGGGCAGACCGTGGTCAGCCTGGACAACTTTGCGACCGGTCATCAATCCAATCTCGACGAAGTGCGGCGCATCGTGGGTGAAGAGGCCTGGAAGCGTCACACCTTCATCGAAGGCGACATCGTCGATCTGTCGGCCTGTCAGCGCGCATGCGAAGGCGTGGACATCGTGCTGCACGAGGCCGCGCTCGGCTCGGTGCCGCGTTCCATTGAAAATCCGCTGGCGACCCATGCGGTTAACGCCACCGGCTTTCTGAACATGCTGGTGGCGGCGCGCGATGCGGGTGTGAATCGCTTTGTCTACGCTGCCTCCAGCTCGACCTACGGTGACCACCCGGGCCTGCCCAAGGTCGAAGACCTGATCGGCAAGCCTCTGTCGCCCTATGCGGTGACCAAGTATCTCAACGAGCTTTACGCCGATGTGTTCGGCCGGGTCTACGGCCTGCAGACCATCGGCCTGCGCTATTTCAATGTGTTCGGTACCCGGCAAGATCCGAACGGGCCTTACGCCGCCGTCATTCCCAACTGGGCCAAGGCCATCCGCAGCAATCAGCCCTGTTTCATCAATGGCGACGGCGAAACCACCCGCGATTTCTGCTATGTCGATAACGTGGTGCAGGCCAATGTCCTGGCTGGGCTGAGCACAAACCCGGAAGCCGTGGGGCAGGTTTACAACGTGGCGTTTGGCGAGCAGACCAGTCTGAACACCCTGCATCAGTTGTTGAGCGAGGAGATCATGTCCCTGGACGACAAGGTGGTCTTCACGCCGCCCGTCTACCGCGATTTCCGCAAGGGCGATGTCAGGCATTCCTTGGCTGACATCGGCAAGGCCAGGCGCTTGCTGGGCTACAACCCCGTTTTCAGCGTGCGCGCAGGCTTGAAAACAGCCATGCCCTGGTACGTCGCGCGGGGGTAAAGACGAACTGTCGTCAGCCCCCTCCGCATCCAACCCCTTCGATCGGCACATCGCTGATCGAAGGGGTTTTTTCTTTCAGGTGCGGCTCAGGCTGCGACCGTCGCGCCAAGCAGCGGGTAGTCGGTGTAGCCTTCCTCGCCGCCGCCATAGAAAGTGGCCGGATTCGGTTTATTCAGCGGCGCGCCCTGCTCGAACCGGGCGACCAGGTCCGGATTCGCAATGAACGGGCGGCCGAAGGCCACGGCGTCGGCAAGCCCCGAGGCCAGTCGGGCTTCGGCGGATTCGCGGGTGTAGTTGCCGCACACGATGATGCTGCCCGAGTAGCCAGCTCGCAGCTTTTTGCGGAAATCCTCGCTCAGAGCTGGGCCGCCAGCCCAATCGGGTTCGGCGATGTGAATGTAGGCGATCGAGCGGCGGTTGAATTCTCGCGCCAGGTAGAGATGAATCTCCTCCGTTTGCTCGTCCTTGATGTCGTGGCGGATGAAATGCGGGGAAATGCGCACCCCGACGCGATCCGCACCGGCCACCTCGATCAGGGCATCGATCGCCTCGAGCACGATGCGCGCCCGGTTTTCCAGGCTGCCGCCGTAGCCGTCGGTGCGCTGATTCGTATTGGTCGAGAGGAATTGCTGCAGCAAATAGCCGTTGGCGCTGTGCAGTTCCAGCATGTCAAAGCCCGCCTGCATAGCGCGCTGTGCCGCATGGCGGTAGTCGGCGATGATGCCGGGAATCTCTGCCGTCTCGAGCGCGCGCGGCATGTCGCAGGGCACGCGCTTCGGGCCCTCGGGCAGCACCACGAATGATTCACCCGTCTCGCTGCGGATGGCACTGGGCGCCACAGGCGCCTGGCCGTTTTCCTGCAGCAGATGGTGCGAGATGCGGCCGACATGCCATAGTTGCATCGCCATGCGTCCACCGGCTTCGTGGACGGCGTCCGTCACCATTTTCCATCCGGCGACTTGTTCATCGGTGTAGATGCCGGGGGTGAAGGCATAGCCTTGCCCCTGCCGGGAAATCTGCGTGGCTTCGCTCACGATCAGGCCCGCAGTGGCGCGCTGGGCGTAATAGCGTGCATTCATTTCGCCAGGAATGTCGCCGGGCTGCCGAGCGCGCGAGCGCGTCAGTGGTGCCATCACCACGCGATTGGGCAGTTGCAGGGCGCCGAGTTGCAAGGGGGTGAGCAGGGTAGGTTTGGTCATGGAGATCCTTGTTTGTTGCAATGCAGAACGATCGTAAGTCGGTTGGCGGGAACTTGCTGAGTTGGGGAATCGCCTTGTGGGTCATGGCTTGCATCGAAAAATTAGATATGAAAGACACAAACTAATCGTTTGTTTAATGAATGGGGCAGGGCTAGGGTTGCAACAAGCACGCACCCGAAGCTCGCCATGCCCGCCCTGTTCAAACCGCTCGATCGCTTTTTCTCCAACGGCACGCCATTGCACGATCCGCTCGCGCCCCCGCCCGGAGCCACCGAGGTCAAGTCGACGACCTGCTACATGTGCGCCTGCCGTTGCGGCATCAACGTGCATCTGCGCGACGGGCAGGTTCGCTTTATCGAGGGCAATCCGAGGCATCCGCTCAATCAGGGCGTGATCTGCGCCAAGGGCTCTGCGGGCATCATGAAACAGGTGTCACCGGCGCGCCTCACGCAGCCGTTGCGGCGCAAGCCGGGTGCCGAGCGAGGCGACGGTCAGTTCGAGCCGATTTCATGGGACGAGGCGATGCAACTGCTGGAAGATCGCTTGCGCCATCTGCGCGCCACCGATCCCAAACAGTTCGCGCTGTTCACCGGGCGCGATCAGATGCAGGCGCTCACTGGGCTGTTCGCCCGGCAGTACGGCACGCCCAACTATGCCGCGCACGGCGGCTTCTGCTCGGTGAACATGGCCGCCGGCATGATCTACACAGTCGGAGGCAGCTTCTGGGAATTCGGCGGGCCGGATCTGGAGCGGGCCCGGTTGTTCGTGATGATCGGCACTGCCGAAGATCATCACAGCAACCCGATGAAAATCGCCCTGTCCAAATTCAAGCGGGCAGGGGGGCGGTTCATCTCCATCAATCCGGTGCGCACTGGCTATTCCGCCATCGCCGACGAGTGGATTCCCATTCGTCCGGGCACCGATGGCGCGCTGCTGCTCGCGCTGGTGCATGAGTTGCTGCGCACCGGCCGGTTCGACGCCGAGTTCATCGCCGCCTGCACCAACGGCGCGCAACTCGTGCGGGTGCAGCCCGGAGATGCGCAGGACGGCCTGTTCATTGCCGATGCTTCGGGCGCGGAGCAGTCGCAAGACCGCATGTGGTGGGACGCACCGATGCAGCGCCCCGTGCCCGCCTGGACCGAGGGCGCGCAGCCGAATCTGTCCGGGCACTATCGCCTGGCCGACGGCACGCCGGTGGCGCCCGCCTTGGAGTTGCTGCGCGAACGGGTGGCCGACAACACCCCCGAATGGGCCGCGGACATCACGGGCATCAGCGCTGCACGCATCCGCCAACTGGCGCAGGAGATGGCCAGCGCCGCGCTCGATCAGGGCGAAGACCTGCCCATCGCCTGGACCGACTGGTTGGGCCGCGAGCACGCCACGGTGCGCAGCAAACCGCTGGCGTTCCACGCCATGCGCGGTCTGGCGGCGCATTCCAACGGCTTTCAGACCATCCGCGCCCTGTCGATTCTGATGAGCCTGCTGGGCACCATCGATGCGCCGGGCGGCTTTCGCCACAAGGCGCCGTACCCCAAGGACATTCCGCCCGATGTGCGCAACCCGCGTGGCCCGCAGGACGTGCGGCCCGACACGCCGCTTGCCGGTTCGCCGCTGGGCTGGCCGACCTCGCCCGACGACCTCGCGCTGATGGATGATCGCAGCCCGCTGCGCATCGACAAGGCGTTTTCCTGGGAGCATCCGCTGGCGGTGCACGGCCTGATGCACAACGTCATCACCAATGCCTGGCGCGGCGACCCGTATCCGATCGACACACTGCTCATCTTCATGTCCAACATGGCGTGGAATTCGGCGATGAACACTGTGGACGTGCGGCAGATGCTGCGCGATAAGCGCGAGGACGGCAGCCATCGCATTCCATTCCTGGTGGTGTGCGACGCCTTTCACAGCGAGATGACCGCCTTTGCCGACCTGCTGCTGCCCGACACCAGCTATCTGGAGCGGCATGACGCCATGTCGCTGCTGGATCGACCGATCTCCGAGTTCGACGGCCCCGTGGATTCGGTGCGTGTGCCCGTGCTGCCGCCGCTGGGGCAGACGCGGCCATTCCAGGAGGTGCTGGTCGAGCTTGCCGGGCGTCTGGGGCTGCCAGCGTTCGTGAATGCCGACGGCAGCCGCAAGTACAAGGACTACCCCGATTTCATCGTGAACTACGAGACCGCGCCGGGTTCGGGCATCGGCTTTCTGTCGGGCTGGCGTGGCAAGGACGGCAGCAAGTCGCTCAAGGGCGAGCCCAACCCGCGTCAATGGGAGATGTACGCAAAGAACGACTGCGTGCACTTTCACCATCTGCCCGAATCGCTGCGCTTCATGCGCAACTGGAACCGCGATTACCTCGATTTCGCGCAGGAGCAAGGCTGGCGCACGCGCAACACGCCCATCATCATCGCGCTGTATTCCGACGTGCTGCAGCAATTCCGCCTGGCGGCGCGCGGCCAGCGTCCGGGGCGGCAGCCGCCCGAACACTTGCGCGAGCGCGTGGCACATCACTTCGATCCACTGCCTTTCTGGGAACCGCCGCTGGAGCACGCTGCCACCGACCTGTCGCGCTACCCGCTGGCGGCCGTGACCCAACGGCCCATGGCCATGTATCACGCCTGGGATTCGCAGAACGCCTGGCTGCGGCAGATTCACGGCCACAACCGGCTGTATGTGAATCCGGCGCTCGCACGGCAACAGGGCATCGCCGATGGCGACTGGCTGTGGGTCACCTCGCCGTGGGGGCGGGTGCGGGCGCGCTGCCAGTACAGCGAAGCGGTCGAGCCCGGCACGGTCTGGACCTGGAATGCCATCGGCAAGGCCAGCGGCTTCTGGGGGTTGCATCCGCGAGCCGAGGAGGCGCAGACCGGCTTTCTGCTCAACCACCTCATCCGCGAGGAACTGCCCGCCAGCGCACTGGGGGCAGGGCAAGGACAGATTTCCAACAGCGACCCCGTCACCGGTCAGGCCGGCTGGTACGACGTGCGCGTGCGCATCGACCCGGCCGACGCGCCGCCCGAGACCGATGAACCCGCGCCGGATGCAGCCGAGCAGAGCTGGCCGCAGTTTGCGCCGCCCCCAACCCTGCATGGACAAGCACCGAAGCCATCGGTGCTGCGCTATTTCGCCGGGCGGCATGCCCGGCAGGGAGAAAAGCCATGACCCAGCTCGCCCTGGTCATCGACCTCAATGTCTGCGTCGGCTGCCATGCCTGCGTGACGTCTTGCAAGCAATGGAATACCTCGGGGGCGGCCGGGCATCTGAGCGACCTGGAGCCCTACGGCGAAAACCCGCTGGGGGTGTTCTTCAACCGGGTGCAGACCTACGAGGTCGGCCAGTTCCCGCACACGCAGACGGTGCATTTTCCTAAGAGCTGCCTGCACTGCGAAGAGCCGCCTTGCGTGCCGGTGTGTCCGACCGGCGCGTCGTACAAGCGCCAGGAAGACGGCATCGTGCTGGTGGACAGCGACAAGTGCATCGGCTGCAAGTACTGCTCCTGGGCCTGTCCCTACGGCGCGCGTGAATACGATGAAGACCGCGGGGTGATGACCAAGTGCACCCTGTGCGTGGACCGCATCTACGACGAATCCATCCCCGCGGCGCAACGCCGCCCGGCCTGCGTCAACGCCTGCCCGACCAACGCCCGCTTGTTTGGCGACGTGCACGATCCTGAATCGGAAGTATCGCGCGCCATCCGCGAACGCGCAGGCTACGCCCTGATGCCCGAGCTCGGCACCCGGCCCGCCAACCACTATCTGCCTCGCCGCCTGCCGCAGGATGTCGGGCTGGCGGAGGAGGCGAGGCAAGTGCCGGAGCAGGCTCCGGCCCCGCGCCCGGTGCCGAACGAGGCGGCCCTCGAGGTCGAGGCGCGCGGCCTGTTTGCACGGCTTTTCGGCGCACTGGGGAAGAACCGCAACGCCGACCCGAAGACGCATGGTGCCGATCTCGCCCATGCCGCCGGTCGGCAGGGATATTGATCATGCGGCCCGCCTTCTCTGTTCTTCTCCTCACCACCCTGATCGGCTGCGCCCAGGGGCTGGCGGTCGTAGTGGCGCTGCCCGCGCTCGCAGGCCGCGTGCCAACCGAGGCCTGGCTGGGTTTCTGGAGCCTGAGTCTCTGGATCATTCTGGGCCTGGGCGTCATCGGGCTGGCCGCGTCCTTCGGCCACCTCGGGCGCCCCGAGCGGGCCTGGCGTGCCGCGGCCATGTGGCGCACGTCCTGGCTGTCGCGCGAGGTCATTGCCTTGCCCGCGTTCCTGGGGTTGAGCGCGCTGTGTCAGCTGAGCCTGTTGCGCTTTCACGCCTGGCCCGCGTGGCTTGCCGCGGTCCTGATCGCCGGGGCCTTTGCGCTGTGGGTCTGTACCGCGATGATCTACGCCGGGGTGCGTTTTCTGCGCGAATGGGCCACCCCGCTGACCGTGCTCAACTTCGTGTTGATGGGTCTGGCCAGTGGCTGCCTGCTCGCCGCCGTGCTCGCCTTGTGGCGGTTTGCACCGCAGGCGGCGCTGTATGCGCGCGTGGCATCAGCCTTGCTGGCTGCCGCGCTGCTGGGGCGGCTGGCGGCGCTGCTGCGGGTGCGGCGTCTGGCGCCTGCGGGGTCGATGCAGTCGGCCATCGGCGTGAGCAGCCCGGTGATTCGGCAGACATCCAAAGGGTTCACCGCGGGAGCCTTCAACACCCGTGAGTTCTTTCATGGCCGCAGCGCGCAATGGGTGACGAGCGCGCGTTGGAGTTTCGTCGGGCTGGGCTTTGTGCTGCCCATGCTGCTGCTGTGGCTGACACCAGAGCCCTTGCGCGCTATCGGCTGGCCGCTGGCGCTGCTTAGCCATCTGCTGGGCATGATTGCCGAGCGCTGGGACTTTTTCGCCCAGGTGCGCCACCCGCAGAACCGCTATTACCAGGCGGCGTTGTGACCGATTGAAACCGCCGGGAACGACCGGGGCAGAGCAGGCCTCCATTCATTTTTCGATGATGGAGGCGAAGGATGCATGGGCGCGGCTTGTGGTGTGGTGGGGGATGGATGCTGGCCGTGGTGGCCTCTGGTCTGATGGCGCAGGCCGCTGTCGCGGCGCCAGCGCCTATTTGCCAGACGCAGCCGCAGAGCCCGGCATGCGCAGCGCAAACCCGTCACGCCCTCAATGACCGCATGACGCATCTCTACCGTCTCGAACTGCAAAAGGTGATGGGCACTTACGCCGAGCGCCGACTCGATCATGCGCAGAACCTTTGGCGGCGCTGGGTGAATGCGGAGTGTCTGTTCCGCGACGGCCCGCCGGGCCGTGGCGGGGCTGACTGGAATCGGCGGCAGGATGACTGTCTCTCCGGCATGATCCGCACCCGCATAGCCCAGCTAGACGGTTTTCTGCACTGTTCCGGCGCCACCTGTCCGCCGCGATGACCCTCGTCAGATGAGTATCAGCAGGTGATGGCAGTATGCTCGTCGAAAAAGGAGACAGTCATGCCCCATTCCTCCAACCCCACCGATGTGCTTCTGCGCGAACGCGATGCGCGCGGCGTGGTCACTCTGACGCTCAATCGCCCGCAGGCCTTCAACGCACTCTCCGAGGCGTTGCTCGATGCGCTGCAGGCGCAGATCGATGCCCTGATGCAGGACGACACTGCCCGCGTGGTCATCCTGCGCGGCGCGGGGCGCGCCTTTTGCGCCGGGCATGATCTCAAGGAGATGCGTGCCCAGCCCTCGCAGGCGTACTACCAGTCGCTGTTTGCGCGCTGCGGCAGAGTCATGACCGGGTTGATGCGTCTGCCCCAGCCCGTCATCGCCCAGGTGCATGGCATCGCCACCGCCGCAGGCTGCCAGTTGGTCGCGAGCTGCGATCTGGCCGTGGCCAGTCTTGAGGCGCGTTTTGCCGTCTCGGGGGTCAACTATGGGCTGTTCTGTTCCACGCCGGGGGTGGCGCTCGCGCGCAACCTGCCGCGCAAGCAGGCGATGGAAATGCTGCTGACCGGCGACTTCATCGATGCCCAGACCGCCCTGCAGCGCGCCCTCGTCAACCGGGTGGCTCCGGCTGACGCGCTCGACGCGGAAGTCGAACGTCTGGTCGGCAGCATTCTGAGCAAACCGGCAGCTGCCGTGCGCATGGGCAAGGAACTGTTCTATCGCCAGATCGAAACCGGCATCGACGCGGCCTACCAACTCGCGGCGCAGACCATGACCTGCAATATGCTCGACGAGTGCGCCCTCGAGGGTGTGCAGGCCTTCATCGAGAAACGCGAGCCGAGCTGGCGCGTGGGGTCAGCCGCCTGAGGTTTCACCCGGCGCGGGCAGGCGCATGAGTTCGATGACGATGATGGACAGGTTGTCGCCGCGCCCGCCCGCGCGCGTGCGGGCCTTGTCGATGAGGTATTGGCAGCACTCGCGCGGCTGCAGCTTGGAGGTCGCGATCTCCAGGTCCTGGTCGGTGAAATAGTGCCAGACCCCGTCGCTGCACAGCATCAGCACGTCGCCGGGCATCAGCGGGCTTTCCTCGACGGGCTTGACCGGCAATTCCGACATCCCCAGGCTGCAGGTGAGCACATTGCTCATCGGATGGGTGCGCGCCTTGGCCTCGGTGATCTCGCCCTTGTCGACCAGGGTCTGAACGTAGCTGTCGTCCTTGGAGCGCAGCAGCAACTGGCCGTCGCGGAAGATATAAATGCGGCTGTCGCCCACATGCGACCAGTAGCACCGCCCCTCGTCGGCATGAAACAGGGCGCAGGCGATGGTGGAGTGCGGCTCCTGCTCGGTGGACAGGGCCGTGAGCCGGATCATGCTGTGACTTTCGCGCACGATCTGCTGCAGCAGCGCATGGGGGTCGTCGCCATCGGGGTGATAGCGCTCAAACAACTGCTGCGCGGTGAGCATCACCTGGTCGGCGGCCTTGCGGCCTCCGCTCTTGCCGCCCATGCCGTCGGCAATCACCGCCAGCACACAACCTTGCACACGCGGGTGGGGAATGACGCGGAGCTGATCCTGCTGATAGGGGCGATCGCCCTTGTGCAGGCCGCTGGCCGCGTTCAGCCGCCAGCGCGTTCCTGCCTTGTGCTGCACGGGCTTGGGCAGTGGCGGCAGCCGGGACGACGGGTAGTGATCGGTGGGGTCCATAGAATCGGCTGATGGGCCTGGGCGCAGCGGATGGATCGGATGAAGTGGTGAATCAATGCAGGAAGCAGGGATGACGAACGAGGTGCTAGCACAGGATTCTAGGGGCCACGCAGGCCCGCGCCCGCAGCGGGCCGCCACGCATCGGGCGGCTGCTTCACCCCTGGCGTGTTCGCCTTGGCAGCCCGCGATCCTCAAGTTCGACAGGCTCCTAAGTTCGCATGACTTCTGATCCTGCCCTTGCAAGTCAGGCGCAGCCCGAGCCGGTCACGGCGCTGGCCGAGCACTGCGACGCTTTGTTCTCGCCGGGTAGCCCGCTGCAGGCCGAGCTGCCGCAATGGTCGGTACGCGAGGGCCAGCGCGCGCTGGCCATGGCCGTGGCCGACGCCATCAGCGATCGCGCCATCCTCATGGCCGAGGCTGGCACGGGCACAGGCAAGACCCTGGCCTATCTGATTCCGGCCTTGCTGCACGGCGGGCGGGTGATCATTTCCACGGCCACCCGCAACCTGCAGGATCAGCTCTACCAGAAGGATCTCCCGGCCGCGCGGCGGGCGCTGGGGGCGGCGGTGAGCACCTGCGTGCTCAAGGGTCGTTCCAACTATGTGTGCCTGTACCGCCTGCAGCGAGCGGCGGAATGGGTGCACGGTCGTCATGCCCATGCACAGTTGCGGCGCATCGAGCAGTTTGCCCGCAGCGATGCGCGCGGCGATCTGTCGGCGCTGCCGGGGCTGGAGGAAAACTCGGCGCTCAACTTTCTCGTCACTTCAACCACCGACAACTGCCTCGGCGCCGATTGCCCGGATTACAAGGCCTGCTTCGTGATGAAGGCCCGCCGAGAAGCTCTGGCCAGCGATGTGGTGATCATCAACCATCATCTGTTTTTCGCCGACCTGGCGCTGCGAGGCGAGGGCGTGAACGAACTCCTGCCGACCGCCGATACCCTCATTCTCGACGAGGCCCATCAGCTTGCTGAAATCGGCGTGCAGTTTCTCGGTGCGCGCACCAGCACGGCGCAGGTCGTCGACCTCAGTCGCGATCTGCTGGCCGCTGGGCTGCAGCATGCCAAGGGCCTGGCCGACTGGCAGACGCTCAGCGCCGCGCTGGAGCGTGCCGCGCGCGATCTGCGTCTGGCTGCGCCGCAAAATCCGGGGCGGCTGAGTCAGCCCCAGGTTCTCGATCTGCCGGGTTGGGACGTGGCCATGCACGATCTGCAGGCCCGTCTGGCGCTTACCGCGCAGGTGCTGTCGGCGCACGGCGAGGCGGCGCCCGAGTTCGAGCGCCTGATGGACCGCTGCACCGATCTTCACGCGGCCTTCTCCCGCTGGCAGGCCGACACATCGGAGGATGACGACAGTGCCGACGCCGCACAGGTGCGCTGGGCCGACGTGGGCAGCGCCCACCTGCGGCTGCAGGCCGCGCCGCTGTCGATCGCACCCGCGTTCGCCGCGCTGCTGGCTCAGCGCAGCCAGGCGTGGATTTTCACCTCGGCGACCTTGAGCGTGGGCGGCAGCTTTCGTCACGCCCGCGCCGCGCTGGGGCTGACCCCGGAGCAGGGCGGCTGCACGCCGGTGGAACAAGGCGTGGCGCCGCGTTGCCGCGAGCTGCGCGTGGCCAGCCCGTTCGACTATGCCGAACAGGGCAGGCTGCTGGTGCCGCAGGATTTGCCCTTGCCGAATCAGCCTGGCCACTCCGAGGCCGTGGCGGCGCTGGCCGCCCGGCTTGCCGCCAGCAATGGTGGCGGCACCTTCGTCCTCACCACCACGCTGCGGGCCGCCAAGCTGATTGCCCAGCAACTGCGCGCGCTGCTGCCCGACCGCACGGTGCTGGAACAGTTCGACGAATCCAAGGCGGCCCTGCTCGACCGATTTGCGCGCACGCCGCAGTCGGTGCTGGTGGGCAGCCAGAGCTTCTGGGAGGGGGTGGATCTGCCCGGTGATCGTCTGACCCTGGTGATCATCGACAAGCTGCCCTTCGCCCCGCCGGACGACCCGCTCACCGCGGCACGCCTGCGGCAGATCGAAGCCGAAGGTCGCAGCGGATTTGCCGACTACAGCATGCCGCAGGCGGCGCTGTCGCTGCAGCAGGGTGCCGGGAGGCTGATTCGCACCGAAAGCGATCGCGGCGTGCTCGTGGTGTGTGACCGTCGCCTGACGGCCACTGGCTGGGGTCGCCAGTTGCTCGCCAGCCTGCCGCCGTTCACGCGGGTGACGCAGACGGCCGAGGCGCAGGACTTTCTGCGGCAGCTGCGGTGAGTCCGCACCCGGCAATCAGCTTTACCAGAGCTTCCAGAAAGGCTCGTTGCGCGCCGGCAGGCCTTCGGTGAGGTAGGTGCTGTTGGGATAGTTGAGCTTGAGCACGCGCTCGGCATCGTCGCGCAACTGGGTCAGGCCCAGTTTGCCGTAGGCATCGACCAGAATGGCCAGCGCGAGCTGGGTGGCTGGGGCGTCCTGGTAGTGCTCGATGGCGCGCTGGGCCCGATCGGCAGCGGCCACATAGGCGCCGCGGCGGTAGTAGAACAGCGCGACATGGGTTTCGTACTCGGCCAGCGAGTTCACGATGTAGCGCATGCGCTGGCGGGCATCGGGCGCGTACTTGCTCTCGGGGAAGCGGGTCACGAGTTCCTTGAAGCTCTCGAACGACTGCTTGGCCGCCGCCTGGTCGCGCTCATACAGCTTCTGATCGGAAAGGAAGGAGAACCAGCCCTGATCGGTGTTGAAGTTGATCAGGCCCTTCAGATAGAGCACGTAGTCGGTATAGGGGTTGTTGGGATAGAGCTTGAGAAAGCGGTCGGCGGCGGCAAGCGCCTGGGCGCGTTCGCCCTGCTTGTAGTTGCCGTAGGCGATCTCGATCAGCGCCTGCTGGGCCATCAGGCCGTAGGGATAGCGCGACTCGAGCTTCTCATACAGCTTCACACCTTTTTCGGTGTTGCCGCTGTTCATCTCGTCCTTGGCCTCTGCATACAATTTGGCCGACGACCAGCCCAGGGTTTCGTCTTTCGATGGCGAGGAGGCGCAGCCCCCGAGTCCAAGCAGCACGGCCGCCGCCGCAGTGCCCATCAATCGCAGCGTCCAAAGACGATACAGCGCAACACGCATATCCATCACCCTGAGTGGTGTAAAGCTCGCAGATTATAGGGAGCCCTTGCTCGCCCCTCATGACCCCTCCTTCTCCTCATTCCCCCCAACGCACTGCGGCAGAGCCCGAAGCCGACCTCGACGAAGACGACGCTGGCGCCGATAGGGTGCTGGAGGCCGTGGTGCCCGAGGCCGATGCCGGGCAGCGTCTCGACAAGGTGCTCGCCGCATTGTTCAGCCAGTATTCGCGCAGCCGTCTGCAACAGTGGTGCGAGGCGGGGCTGGTGCGCATGGGGGCAGCCGTGGCCGGTGTGAGGGACAAGGCGCTGCCGGGCGAAATCCTGCGCATCACCGTGCCCGACCTGCCTGAAGAGACCGCGTTCGCGCCCGAGGATGTGCCGCTGAACGTGGTTTACGAAGACGCCGATCTGGCTATTCTCAACAAGTCGGCCGGCATGGTGGTGCACCCGGCGGCGGGCAACTGGAGCGGCACCTTGCTCAACGGCCTGCTGGCGCGTTATCCCGAGACCGCCAGCCTGCCACGTGCGGGCATCGTCCACCGCCTGGACAAGGACACCAGCGGGCTGATGGTCACCGCGCGCACGCTGGAGGCGCAGACCGAACTGGTGCGCAGGCTGCAGGCGCGCACCCTGCAGCGGCAGTACCTCGCGCTGGTGTGGGGGTCGGTTGAGCGTGCCTTCAACGTCGATGCGCCCATCGGTCGCCACCCGCGAGACCGGCTTCGTATGGCGGTCGTTCACGGCGGCAAGCCCGCGCGCACCGATTTCACCCCACTGGCCGAGTTGGACACCGAGTGGGGCCCGATGACGGCGCTGCGCTGCAAGCTGCACAGCGGCCGAACGCACCAGATTCGGGTACATCTGCAGTTCGCCAAGTTCGACATGGTGGCCGATCCGGTCTATGGCGGTCGGGTGCGTCCCGGTCTGCCGCTGAAGCGTCAGGCGTTGCATGCCGCGCGCCTGGCCTTTCTCCACCCCATCTCCGACCAGCTGCTCGATCATGTCGCGCCGATTCCCGACGACATCGCCGATTTCTGGGCGGCGTGTGGCGGCGAGCCGGAGGAGATCGATCCGCACAACTGGTGAGTCGTCCCGGACAAGAACATGACTCAAACGCCCATCCTGGCTGATTTCATTCCCGAAGCGCTTTCCCCTGTGGGGGCGTCAGACCCTGCGTTCGTGCAGGCCCCCTGGGTGCAGGTGGAGTGGCCCGGCAACCCGCGGGTTCGGGCTGTGTTCACCAGTCGCATGGGCGGGTTGAGTCGCGGGGACTATGGCGGGGGCGAAGCCGCACCGGATCGGGGCATGAATCTGGGCAGCCATGTGGCCGATGCCCCGTCCACCGTGGCGGAAAACCGCCGCCTGCTGCGCGAGGCGCTCGGCGGCGCCGAGCCGCTTTATCTGCAGCAAGTGCATGGCGTGGCGGTCGCCGATCTCGATCTGGAAAACGGGCAGGTGGCGCAGCCGGTGGCAGACGCCGCGTGCACCACCCGACCGCGCATCGCCGCCACCGTGCTGGTGGCGGACTGTCTGCCGGTGCTGTTTGCGGCGCCGCAGGGGCGGGCGGTCGCTGCGGCTCACGCGGGCTGGCGAGGCCTGGCCGGGGGCGTGCTGGAGGCCGCGCTCGCATCGGTCTGTGTGGGCGCCGGATGCGATGTGGCCGAGGTCCAGGTGGCCCTGGGTCCGGCGATCGGACCTGAGGCGTTCGAGGTCGGTGACGAAGTGAGGGAGGCCTTCGTGAGTCGGCATCCGCAGGCCGCGGTGGCCTTCAGGGCGGGAGCGCCCGGGAAGTGGTGGGCCGACCTCTGGCAACTCGCCCGCATTCGATTGCACGCCGCCGGTGTGCGTGCGGATCATGTGGCGGGCGGCGGGCTTTGCACCTTCGGCCTTGCGCAGCGCTTTTACTCGTATCGGCGCGAGCCTGTCACCGGTCGGCAGGCAGGCTGCATTTGGATTGACTGAACCGGCCGTCACACCCACGTCGTTGACAGGTGTTGCCGCGTGTTCAAGAATGCCACAGTGGTCTTCAAGCCGAAGACGCCAATCTCACATCCCGCCGTCTCAACTCCCCATGGCACATTCCACTTCGATGGACCGCGAGGCGTCGCCGTCATTCGCGGGTCCGGGCTCTGCCTCGATAGCCTGGGCCGAGATGCCGCAGCGATGGTCGGCCTTGCTGGGCGAAGCGGCCAAGGGAACATCCGTGCAGATCGAGCCGGAGCGGCTGCGTAAGCTGCAGCAGCGTTACCTCGACGAGTTCCGCCAGTTGTGGGCCAGCCTTCTGCAGTCCGATGGTGGCCAAGAGGCTCCCAAGTTGGACGCAGACCGGCGCTTCTCTCACGGCGCCTGGGGTGAGAACCGGGTGTCGCGGTACACCGCGGCGCTGTATCTGCTGGGCGCGCGGGCTTTGTTCGATCTGGCCGACAGCGTGCAGGCCGACGAGCCGACGCGGCAAAGGCTGCGATTCGCGGTGCAGCAGTGGGTCGATGCCGCGGCGCCTTCGAATTTCCTGGCGCTCAACCCCGAGGCGCTCGCCAAGGCCGTGCAGACGAACGGGGAGAGCCTGCGCGCCGGGATGGACAACTGGCTTCGCGATCTGAAGCAGGGTCGTCTCACCCAGACCGACGAGTCGGTCTTCGAGGTGGGACGCAATGTAGCGACCACGGAGGGGCAGGTGATCTTCGAGAACGCGCTGTTTCAGCTCATCGAATACGCGCCGCTCACGCCCACTGTCCATGCGCGTCCGCTGCTCATCGTCCCGCCTTTCATCAACAAGTACTACATCCTCGATCTTCAGCCCGACAACTCGCTGGTGCGGTTTGCGGTGGAGCAGGGCCATCGCACCTTCGTCGTGTCGTGGCGCAACCCCGACGCCAGCATGGGGCATCTGACCTGGGACGACTACGTGCAGGATGGCGCCATTCAGGCGATGACCGTGGTGCGCGATGTGGCCGCGGGCAAGAGCGGCGGCTCGATCAACACGCTGGGATTCTGTGTCGGCGGCACCTTGCTCGCCAATGCGCTGGCCGTGCAGCAGACGCGGGGCGAATCGTTCGCGCACAGCGCCACCCTGCTCACCACCATGCTCGATTTCAGCGACACCGGGGTTCTGGGCGTCTATATCGACGAGGCTTCGGTGGCGATGCGTGAAGCCACGCTGGGGCAGGGCGGGCTGATGACCGGGCGCGAACTGGCCTCGGCCTTTTCCAGCCTGCGACCGAACGATCTGGTCTGGAACTATGTCGTCGGCAATTACCTCAAGGGCGAGACTCCGCCGCCTTTCGATCTGCTGTACTGGAATTCTGACTCGACCAACCTGCCCGGCCCTTTGTTTGCCTGGTATCTGCGCAACACCTACCTTGAAAACAAGATGCGACAACCCGGAGCGCTCACCGTGGCCGGATTGCCCCTGAATCTTCAGGCCCTCAAGCTGCCGACCTATGTGTACGCGTCGCGCGAAGACCATATCGTTCCCTGGCAGACGGCTTACGAAACCACGCGAATATTGAGCGGGCCGACGCGTTTCGTTCTCGGTGCATCCGGGCATATCGCCGGGGTCATCAACCCCGCCAAACGCAACAAGCGCAGCTTCTGGACGTCTCCATCAGGTCAGCGCAAACTGCCGCCGAAGGCGCAGGACTGGCTCGACGCTGCCTCGGAGCACCCCGGGAGCTGGTGGACGGATTGGGCGCAATGGCTGGACAGTCAGGCCGGGCCGCAGATCGCGGCGCCCAAAAAGCCCGGCAATGCGCGCCATAAACCCATCGAACCGGCACCGGGGCGCTACGTCAAGGTGCGGTCCTGATTCCGTCTGATTCTTTACTGCAAGGGAATTCGATCATGACTGATATCGTCATCGTGTCCGCCGTCCGTACCGCGGTCGGCAAATTCGGCGGCTCGCTCGCCAAAACGTCGGCCGTCGATCTGGGCGCCCGGGTCATCCAGGAGGCCGTGGCTCGCGCCCGCCTGGAGCCGGGGCAGGTCTCCGAAGTCATCTTCGGTCAGGTCTTGCAGGCCGGGTGTGGCCAGAACCCGGCGCGGCAGGCCAGCATCAAGGCCGGACTGCCCGACATGGTGCCTGCGATGACCATCAACAAGGTCTGCGGCTCCGGCCTGAAGGCGGTCATGCTGGCCGCACAGGCGATTCGCGACGGCGATGCCGACATCGTCGTGGCCGGCGGCCAGGAGAACATGAGCGCTTCCCCGCATGTGCTGCCGGGCTCGCGCGACGGTCAGCGCATGGGCGACTGGAAACTGATCGACACCATGATCGTCGACGGCCTCTGGGATGCGTTCAACCACTACCACATGGGCACCACGGCCGAGAACGTCGCCAAGAAATATGGCATCACCCGCGAGATGCAGGATGCCTTCGCCGCGGCCAGCCAGAACAAGGCCGAAGCCGCTCAGAAAGCCGGACGCTTCGCCGATGAAATCGTGCCGGTGATGCTGCCGCAGAAGAAGGGCGATCCGGTCGCCTTCGCCACCGACGAATTCGTGCGTCACGGCGTGACGGCGGAAAGCCTGGCCGGGCTGCGCCCCGCGTTTGACAAGACGGGCACGGTCACTGCGGGCAATGCCTCCGGCCTCAACGATGGGGCTGCTGCCGTGGTGGTCATGTCGGCCAAACGCGCTGCCGAACTCGGTCTCAAGCCGCTTGCGACCATCCGTGCCTATGCTAATGCGGGCCTCGATCCGGCCTACATGGGCATGGGGCCAGTGCCGTCGTCCACGCGCTGCCTGTCGCGTGCGGGCTGGACACCGCAGGAACTCGACCTCATGGAAATCAACGAGGCCTTCGCCGCCCAGGCCATCGCCGTGAATCAACAGATGGGTTGGGACACGGCCAAGGTCAACGTCAATGGCGGGGCGATTGCCATCGGCCACCCGATCGGCGCCAGTGGCTGCCGCATTCTGGTGACGCTCTTGCACGAGATGAACCGGCGTGATGCCAGGAAGGGCCTGGCCTCGCTGTGCATCGGCGGCGGCATGGGCGTGGCCATGGCGCTGGAGCGGTGATATTGAGCATCGACCTATCAAGAACCAAAGCGAGGAGAACGACATGAGCAAGAAAGTGGCCTACGTCACGGGCGGCATGGGTGGGATCGGAACCGGCATCTGCAAACGGCTGTGCGAGGCCGGGCACAAGGTGATCGCGGGCTGCGGACCCAATTCCAGCCGCAAGGACGGCTGGTTGGAGACGATGCGATCGCAGGGTTACGACGTCTACGCCTCCGAGGGCAACGTGGCCGACTGGGAGTCGACCAAGGCCGCGTTCCAGAAGGTTTTCGTCGAGCACGGCCAGGTGGACATTCTGGTGAACAACGCGGGCATCACCCGCGATGCCGTGCTGCGCAAAATGACCTACGAAGACTGGGATCTGGTGCTGCGCACCAATCTGTATTCCATGTTCAACGTGACCAAACAGGTGATTGACGGCATGGTCGAGCGGGGCTGGGGGCGCATCATCAACATCGCTTCGGTGAACGGAGAAAAGGGCCAGTTCGGTCAGACCAATTACGCCGCGGCCAAGGCCGGCATGCACGGCTTTGCCATGTCGCTGGCGCTGGAAGTGGCCTCCAAGGGCGTGACCGTCAACACCGTCTCGCCGGGCTACATCCTCACCGACATGGTCAAGGCCATCCGCCAAGACGTGCTCGACAAGATCGTGGCGTCGATTCCGGTCAAGCGTCTGGGTACGCCCGAGGAGATCGCCTCGATCGTGGTGTGGCTGGCCAGCGAGGACGCCGGTTTCACCACAGGCGCCGAGTTCAGCTGCAATGGTGGCCTGCACATGAGCTGATTGGAGCTGATCGCCCGGACGGGATGCGGGCAAGCCACAGTGGCGTGGGTCGGGGAATATGGTTCAATCGGCCTCGAAAACATGCCCGCTCCCATCTTTCCGACCGGATTGCAACGACATGCCCAAAGCCGACTCGTCTCAGCGCATCATCAAAAAGTACCCCAATCGCCGTCTCTACGACAGCGAGGCCAGTGCCTACATCACCCTGAGCGATGTCAAGCAACTGGTGATGGAGGGCACGCGCTTCGTCGTCCAGGACGCCAAATCGGGCGAAGACCTCACGCGCAGCATTCTGCTGCAGATCATTCTGGAGGAGGAAAGCGGCGGCGTGCCCATGTTCAGCACCGTGATGCTCGAGCAGATCATCCGCTTCTACGGGCATGCGATGCAGGGCATGATGGGCAGCTATCTGGAAAAGAACGTGCAGGCCTTTATCGACATTCAGAACCGGTTGAGCGAACAGTCGCGCGGCATCTACGACAATGCCGCGCTCAACCCGGAAGCCTGGACGCAGTTCCTCAACGTGCAGAGCCCCATGCTGCAGAACATGATGGGCAACTACCTCGAACAGAGCAAGAATCTGTACATGCAGATGCAGGAGCAGATGCAGGAACAGGCCAAGCAGATGCTCGGCGCCTTCCAGCCGCCAGCGCCCAAGAAATGAAGCCCCGCTGAGCCGATTCCCCTTTGGTCTTCGGCGACAATAACGGGATGGAAACACCTTCAACGTCGCCCGCCGCAGCCGCGGCGCCAAAAATCGGCTTTGTCTCGCTCGGCTGCCCCAAGGCACTGGTGGACTCCGAGCGCATCCTGACCGAATTGCGCGCCCAGGGTTACGACACCTCCAAAAACTACGCTGGGGCCGATCTGGTCATCGTCAACACCTGCGGCTTCATCGATGCGGCCGTGCAGGAAAGCCTCGACGCCATTGGCGAGGCGCTGGCCGAAAACGGCAAGGTCATCGTCACCGGATGTCTGGGAGCGCGCGTTGACACGGCGACGGGCCACAATCTGGTGCGCGAAGTGCACCCCAAGGTGCTCGCCGTCACCGGGCCGCACGCCACCGACGAAGTGCTGCATCATGTGCATGCGGCCTTGCCCAAGCCGCACGATCCCTTCGTTGACCTCGTTCCGGCCGCCGGCATCAAGCTCACCCCCAGACATTACGCCTATCTGAAAATCAGCGAGGGCTGCAACCATCGTTGCACCTTTTGCATCATCCCGGCCATGCGGGGCGATCTGGTGTCGCGCCCGATCGGCGACGTTCTGAACGAAGCGCGCGCGCTCTTTGCCTCGGGCGTGAAAGAACTGCTGGTGGTCAGCCAGGACACTTCAGCCTACGGCGTGGATGTGAAGTACCGCACCGGGTTCTGGGATGGCCGCCCCATCCGCACCCGCATGACCGAACTGGTCGAAGCGCTGGGCGCGCTGGCGGCGGAGCACGACGCCTGGGTGCGGCTGCACTACGTCTATCCCTATCCGCACGTCGACGAGGTTCTGCCGCTCATGGCGCAGGGCCGCATCCTTCCCTATCTGGACGTGCCGCTGCAGCATGCGCATCCCGACGTGCTCAAACGCATGAAGCGACCGGCCAGCGGCGAGCGCAACCTGGAGCGCATCGCGAAGTGGCGTGAGATCTGCCCCGAGCTGGTGATCCGATCGACCTTCATCGCCGGATTTCCGGGCGAGACCGAAGAGGAGTTTCAGACCCTGCTCGATTTCGTTGAGGAAGCCGAGCTCGACCGAGTGGGCTGCTTTGCCTACTCGCCGGTGGAAGGCGCCGCGGCCAACGCGCTCGCCAACCCGGTGCCCGACGCGGTTCGAGAGGAACGCCGCGCCCGCTTCATGGCGGTGGCCGAGGCGGTTTCCACCCGCAAGCTGCAAAAGCGCGTGGGGCAGGTGATGCGGGTTCTGGTCGATCAGGCCAGCCGCGAGGGCGGTTTGGGCCGCACCTATGCCGATGCGCCCGAGATCGACGGCAAGGTGCATCTGCTCCCGCCCGACAAGCCCTCACACAAGATGCGGCTGGCGCAAAGCGGCGGTCAGTTCGTCCGCGTGCGCATCACCCGCGCCGACGGCCACGACCTCATCGGCGAACTGATCTGACGGGATCGCCGGGGGGGGGGGCAGCTTGCGGCTTAGCTCCCGCCGACCGCGGCTTTCAGCGCGGCCAGATCACGCGGGAACTGGATCTGAGTGATCTTGCCCTGGGCCAGATGCAGCACCGTGACGGCGTCTTTTTCGTGGGGCATGAAGGCACATTGATCCGCCTTGTTGGCCAGCAGGATCGAATAGGGCCGCTTGCGCATTTTCGGCAAGGCGAAGGTCTGGGTCACGAATCCCGGCATGCCGCTGATGTCGGCCAGAAACACGATGCCTCGCTGGCGCATGGCCTCGACGCCCAGGGCGGTGAGGTACTCGTTGACCACGTCGGAAGGCGCCTTCTCCACGGCGAACAGCACGACCCTTGTGTCAGCCCCGGGGAAAGGTTCCGGCTTGCCGTGCTGATTCTCGAAGGTCGTTGACGGAAGACCATCTCCCACTCCCAGCGCAGCCGCCACGGCCAGGGCGGGCCAGCCCAATACGGTCGATACGGCGGCGGCCATGATGAACGTGCGACGTTGCATGCGAACTCCTGTGTCCAAATGCAACATCAGAACAGACGCTGGCCGCCCGGTTCCCGCGAGAGCCCAGCCAGCCGCTCGCGCAATTGCGACCGATCAATCTGCACCACCCGTCGGCATGGTGCGACGGGTTCGGGTTTACACCTTACAGATGAATGCCGAAGGCCGACATGTTTTTGTAAATCATGTACACGGCCACCACCGCCACCAGCGCGGCAAAAATGATGTTGAGCGTTCCCTTGCTGCTCTTGCCCAGATGCGTGGCAAGGCGTGCTCCGAACACACCCCCGGCGATGCCGCCGGCGATGTAGAGGCCCGCGACCGTCCAGTCGAGTAGACCGGAGCTGGCGTAGTTGATGGCCGTCGTCAGGCCGAAGGTGCCCACCGAGAACAGTGACGAACCCACCGCAGCCAGCATAGGCATGCCGGTGGCGAACACCAGTCCGGGAACGATGAGAAAGCCGCCGCCGATGCCGAAGAAGCCCGACAGCGTGCCCACGATGGCCGCGGAAACGATCAGTTTCCACAGCGAAAACTGTCCTGGATGGCCCTCCATATCGCCCGGCTTGACCTTTTTGGGGCGAACCATCAGCGCCGCGATGACCAGCATCAGGATGGCAAACAGAAACAGCAGCTTCTTGCCATCCACGGCCTTGCCCAGCGAGGAGCCGATAAACGCGGCGACTGCACCGACGATCGCAAAGATCACCGCCTCCTTCCAGCGCACATTGCCAGCGCGGGCATGCGGGATGAGGTTCAGGTAGGCGTTGATCGAAACCGCCAGGGCGGTGGTGCCGATGACCACGTGTGGGTTGGGATAACCCACCAGATACAGCAGGAGCGGCACCGCGAGGATGGAACCGCCGCCGCCGATCAGGCCGAGCGTGAAACCGACTGCCGCGCCGGAAACGACGGACAGAATATGTTGGGTCAGGGTCAGGTCTGCGAGCATGGTGGTCACAGCATATAAGAACCGTCTTATGGGAGCTGTGAGGATTTGTGCTGATTTGTGGCGAGGCGATGGCGGATGTCGCAGCAGGATGACCGGCGTGACAAAGCGTAAAGCATGCCTGGCGTTTGTGACATGTAGGCAATCCGTCAGCCGGATTGCCGAAGCTTCGTGCAGGTCGGCAGATTGCGGGCCCGCAAAACGGGCAAACCGTTTTGCTTCCTGAAAACAATGAGGAGAATGAAATGGCTGAGAAAATGGCAATCAATCCCGCGCCGCTGGGGTTATCCGGCTTCGCCTTGACGACCTGGCTGCTGAGTATGGTGAATGCCGGCTGGTTTCCAGGCGCTGACGTTCCGATGGTGCTCGCAGCCGCGTTTGCGTTCGGCGGCACAGCGCAATTTGTCGCCGGTGTGATGGAAGCCACCGTGGGCAATGGCTTCGGCTTCGTGGCTTTTTGCGGGTACGGCGCGTTCTGGTGGAGTTTTGCACTGTTTGTCGACTTCTTCGCCAAGGGCGTCGGCGGACCGTTCGTCGGCTGGTATCTACTGCTCTGGGGCGTATTTACCACCTATCTGTGGATCGGCACATGGAAGAAGGGGCGTGCCCTGATGCTGGTATTCACCGCGCTCGTTCCCACGTTTTTCCTGCTGGCGGCTGGTGCGCTCACCGGAAATGGCGGCCTGAGCATCTTCGGCGGCTACCTGGGTTTGATTACGGCTGCCTTGGCGTTTTATCTGGCTGCTGCCGAAGTCATCAACGAGGCTTGGGGCCGCATCGTATTACCGGTTTGAATCCGCGCGGTGTGACAGGCTCCTGTGACATGCTGCCATGCAGCAGATATACGCCTGAATCAGCATGAACTTATTCAGGTAAACGTCAGTTTTGCATTGCAGCATTCAGGCACGAGTGCCGCGTCCGTTCCGAATCTAGTTCGGCCGGACGCTGCCAATAGGCGCGGCTGCCCGATCAGGCAGACCGGGCACTCGGACAACGAGCCTGTTCACATCATGAAAAATCGCTGGATCATTCTGGGCGCGGCGGTCACCCTGTCCGCGCCGTTCGCGTGGGCTGGTCTGGGCCAGGTCGATCTGACCCCATCGATCCGAACCGCTGGCCCGAGCGTGGCCACCACATCCGCCAGAATCGTGGCCCGCTCCATGCCCGACAGCCTGCAGATTCGCGCAGCCAAGGGGCCGAATGGGATGCCGGTGCAGGAGTACATCGCCGCGGACGGATCGCTTTTCGCCATCACCTGGGCCGGACCGCGGCATGTTCAGGCGCAAGATTTGGTGCGACAGTTTTTCCCTCACGCAGCGGCGAGCAGCGATCATGCCGCACACGAGATGCAAGCAGTGGTGCGCAGCGCCAGGCAACCCTGGGGCAACGAAGGTGTTGCTTACCTTCCTGCTCTGATGCCTATGGATTTCGACCCAAATACCTTGGCGCCCTGATTTTCGCCCGCAGGTCGAGCAGGGCGAGAGGCTTGGAGAGAGTCACTGACCCGTCGAGGTTCTGGCCCACAACGGTTTCAGGCGGACGCGCAGCGCTTCGTATTCCCGGTTGATCCGGGCGATCTCCGCGTTCTGGCCCACGATCAGGTCATTCTCCTGCTGGGTTAGCACCTTGTTTTCGTCGAGCTTGGTGCGCAGTTCCAGCGGCAGAGGGCCTTGGGGATAGAACTGCGCTTCGATGCGCAGTTGCTTGAGTTGGCGCTCAAGGCTTTCCAGTCGCTTGCGTGCATCCTGAATCATCGTCTGGGGCCGATTCAGATCGTTGATCCTCGAGGCTTCGAGCGCGGCCTCATTGGGATAACGCAACAACAACGCACGATCCTCGCGCTGCTGATCACGCTGTTGCCGGGCCTGGTTTCGGGCAGCTTCCTGAGCCTGGGCCAGTGCCGCCTGCTCCTTGACCGTCAGGATGCGACGGCGAACGGTGCCGTCAGGCCCGATGACTTTGCCGCCGTAGGTCAGGCAGTCGTTCGTCATGCGATCGCTGGTGACCAATGTGCCGTTGGCATCACGACAGAGGTAGATGTCCGCATGCGCGCCCTGTGCAACGCACAACAGGACGGCGAAGATCGTGGAACTGAAGCGACGCACGGTCAAGTTCATGGACAACAAAAACGTGGGTGCTGCAACAATGGGGTGGCAGGGGATCGGGTTGACAGGTTTCTTATTGTGCCTTGGTTTGTGATCTCACAGGCCCGTCGCATTCGATCACCCGAACGTCAAGCCCACAGGGGCTTGAAGCCTTTCGATCAATTCAAGTTCTAAGCCAGAAATCTCCTATGTTGCCATTTCCTTTGCGCGTGACCTCGCTCAATCTCAACGGCGTTCGCTCAGCCGCTGGCAAGGGTGTCGATGAATGGTTGAGGGAGCACGCTCGCCCCGACGTGCTTTGCGTGCAAGAGCTCAAGGCTCTCGATGCCGACATGACGCCGGCACTTCGCACCCTCGGCGGTCTGCCGGGTGCCGCTTTCCAGTACGCGCAGAAGGCGGGTTACAGCGGCGTGGGCCTTTACTGGAAGCACGAACCCGACGAGGTGCGTATCGGCTTCGGCCATGACGAGTTCGATGCCGAAGGCCGGTATGTCGAAGCGATCTACAAGCAGCCGGGTGGCGGGCGCCTGTCCATCGTGTCGGCTTACTTTCCCTCCGGCTCCAGTTCGGAAGAACGCCAGGACGCCAAATTCCGCTTCCTCGCGGACTTCTATGAACACCTGTGCGCTTTGAAGTCGGCGGGTGATGTGCTTCTGTGTGGCGACATCAACATTGCCCACAAGGAAATCGACCTCAAGAATTGGAAAGGCAATCTCAAGAACAGCGGCTTCCTGCCCGAAGAGCGCGCCTGGATGACACGCCTGCTCGAAGAGGCTGGTTATGTGGACGTGTTTCGCCAACTCGATCCCGCGCCGGATCGCTACACCTGGTGGAGCAACCGGGGCCAGGCGCGTGCGAAGAATGTGGGCTGGCGCATCGATTACCACCTCGCCACCCCGGCCATCGCCGCTCAAGCCAAACCTAGAAGCGCCTGGATCTACACCGAGCAGCGTTTCTCCGATCACGCGCCGCTGACCATCGACTATGCCTGATGGCGTGAGGTTAGCCGCAGGCAACAAAAAAGCAGCCTTCAGGCTGCTTGATGGTCGCTGGTGGGCGGTACTGGGATCGAACCAGTGGCTTCCACCGTGTGAAGGTGGCACTCTACCGCTGAGTTAACCGCCCGAAGTGCGCTCGGTTTGCAAAGCGCAATCAGCAAAGACTTCCATTATTGCACACTTTTTCCGATCACCGGGCGTCTTCTTGATCGGGGCGGGGGCGCCAGATGCTCTTGCCGTTGCTTTTCTTGTCGAGCAGCCGCAGGAATGACTCGTGTGCGGCCATCTCTTCCGTGCTGGCCGCGGCAACTGGCAGATCGAATCCATCGAGCGCGTGTGCCGTGACGTTGAGTTGTTGCTGCGGGGTTTCCAGGTCGATCACCAGGCTGTCCTGGCCCCGCGTCAGGCTGAGATAGACCTCGGCGAGAAGTTCGGCGTCGAGCAGCGCGCCGTGAAGGGTGCGGTGGGCGTTGTCGATGCCGAATCGCTTGCAGAGGGCGTCGAGATTGTTGAACTTGCCCGGAAACTGCGACTTGGCCATCACCAGGGTGTCGGTGATCTGCGCCACATGGTCTTTGAAGGCGGGGCGGCTCAGACGTTCGAGCTCGGCATCGAGAAATGCGCAATCGAACGGGGCGTTGTGAATGATGATTTCGGCATCGCGCACGAATTCGAGCAGATCATCGGCGATCTGCTCAAACCGCGGTTTGTCGGCGAGGAACTCCTCGGTGAGGCCGTGGACTTTGAGGGCGTCGGGATGACTGGCCCGATCCGGGTTGAGGTAGGCGTGATAGTGCTTGCCCGTGAGCCTTCGATTGAAGAGCTCCACGCCGGCGACTTCGATGATGCGATCTCCGCTGGCCGGGTTGAGTCCGGTGGTCTCGGTGTCGAGGACGATCTGGCGTGTCATGTGGGATGGGGCTCAGGCAGAATACGAGGTTTGCTGCGCCGCCCGATGAGCGGCCAAGAAGCATGCGCTGGGGCGATTCTCCAGGCCCCGAGTTGAGGCCGAAACGGTGATCGCTCCTGCCCCATCGCGCAGCCCTAAGCCTACCCCAGTTGCCAGCCGCCGCGAGATGCGGGCCGGCCCGACCATGAGCACGAACGATTCCGAGCAGATCCGCAGGCGGCGTACTTTCGCCATCATTTCTCACCCCGATGCGGGCAAGACCACGCTGACCGAAAAGCTGTTGCTGTTCTCCGGCGCGATTCAGATCGCGGGGAGCGTGAAGGCGCGCAAGGCCAGCCGACATGCCACGTCCGACTGGATGGAGATCGAAAAGCAGCGCGGCATCTCGGTGGCGTCGTCGGTCATGCAGATGGAATGGCGCGACTGCGTAATCAATCTGCTGGACACGCCCGGTCACCAGGACTTTTCCGAAGATACCTACCGTGTGTTGACCGCCGTGGATGCGGCGCTGATGGTGATCGATGCGGCCAACGGGGTGGAAGAGCAGACCCTGCGTTTACTCGAAGTCTGCCGGGCGCGCAACACGCCCATTCTGACCTTCGTGAACAAGATGGACCGCGAAGTGCGCCAGCCTCTCGACCTGATGGACGAGATCGAGCGCAACCTGGGCATGGCCGTGGCGCCGTTCACCTGGCCGGTGGGCATGGGGCGCGATTTCCATGGCGTGTTCGACCTGCGCCTCGACCGCATGCGGGTGTTCCGGCCTGGCGAGGAGCGGGTGCGCGACGACGATCAGATGCTGACCGGTCTGGACAACCCGGAATCGGTGCGGCGCTTCGGTCAGGCCTACGAACAGGCGCAGGGCGAAATCGGCTTGTTGCGCGATGCATCGCCTTCCTTTGATGCGGCGGAGTTTCTCGCCGGTCGCCAGTCGCCATTGTTTTTCGGCTCGGCCATCAACAACTTCGGAGTGCAGGAGGTGCTCGACGCGTTGGTGGAACTGGCACCGTCGCCCCTGCCACGCGCGGCGACCACGCGCGTGGTGCAGCCCGATGAACCGAGCTTTACCGGCGTGGTGTTCAAGATTCAGGCCAATATGGACCCGGCGCATCGCGACCGCATTGCCTTTGTGCGCATCGTTTCGGGTCGTTTCGAGCGCGGCATGAAAATCCGGGTCGGGCGCACCGGCAAGGACATCCGGCCTGGAAGCGTCGTCACCTTCATGTCACAGCGGCGCGAGTTACTGGACGAGGCTTTCGCTGGCGACATCGTCGGCATCCCCAATCACGGCACCCTTCACCTCGGAGACAGCCTGAGCGAGGGAGAGGAACTGCAGTTCACCGGCCTGCCGTTTTTCGCGCCCGAGATGTTTCGCGTCGTCGAGATCGCCGATCCGATGCGCAGCAAGCAGCTACGCACTGGTCTTCAGCAATTGGGCGAGGAGGGCGCCATCCAGGTCTTTCGCCCTGCGACTGGCGGCAGTCTGCTGCTGGGGGCCGTCGGCACCCTGCAGTTCGACGTGGTGCAGCACAGGCTGAAGTCGGAGTACGGCGTCGATGCGCGCATGGAGGGCAGCAAGTACCGCATGGCGCGATGGTTCACCTGCGACGATCCGCAGGCGCTCAAGCGCTTCATCGATACCAATGCCCACCGTATCGCTTACGACGTGGTCGATGCACCGGCCGTGCTGCTGACGCACGCCAGCGAGTTGCGGGTCATGCAGGAACTCGCGCCCAAGATCCAGTTCCACACGCTGCGCGAGCATGCCGGTCAGGTGTTCAAGGCTTCGATGCAGACCTGACAGGCGCCTGGCCTCGCTTACCCTGGCAGAGGCTGCTGCAGGCTTGGGCAGACGACGCCACGGTAGGCATGCCAACTGGCATGCCCGATCACTGGCAGCACGATGATCCATCCCAGCCCGAAAGGCAGCATGGCCAGCAGGCTGATGAGGCCGATCAGAGCTGCCCAGCAGATCATGGCGACCGGGTGTTCGAGGCAGACGCGAAGGCTGGTCAGGGCTGAGGTGATGGCGTCCACCGGGCGGTCGAGCATCATGGGAATCGAGATCACACTGATGGCAAACACCAGCCCACCGAACAGCAAGGCGACGCCCAGATAGACCAGAACGAAGGTGAGATTGCTTGGGTCGAGCAGCAGGCGCAGCACACCGCCGGTCTCGGGCATGCCGGCATCGAAAAACAGGGCGAACACCACCAGCGCGGTGCGCCCCCAGAGAAGTTCAATGACCAGCAGCAATCCGGCGAAGATGGCCACACTGCCGCGATGAGGCCACCAGCAGCGGATGCAGAAATTCAGGCGCGCCTTCTGGTTGATCTCGCAGCGGCGGCTGGCTTCCATCAGGCCCATGGCCAGTGCCGGCCCGATCAGAAGCAGGCCGGCTGCCAGCATCAGGGTGTATTCCGGTGTGCTGGCCAGGGTCCACACCAGCAGCCAGCCCAGCGCTGTGAAAATGACACCGTAGGTCAGTCCCACCACGGGGCAGCGGGCGAAATCACGCCATCCTTCGGCAAGCCAGCGAAAGGGCGTGTTCCATCGCAGCGAGCACACGCTCACGCGCGTGCGTGTCTCGGCTGCCAGCGGGTGGCGCTGTGCTTCTTCGGGGGTCATGAAGGTTCTCCTCCTTGGGGGGCGCCTGCTTTGGGCGCCCATCAATGAGGAGACTAAGGTGCGGCAAACGGTCGCACAACCCGGGATACTACGGGGTGTTTATCGTGATATCTCAATAAACCAATATCGCAGCATTCAGTGGTGCCGACGACTGCGCCGGAACTCGTCGACGATCAGCAGCACCGCACCGATGAAGATGGCCGAATCGGCGAGGTTGAAGGCAGGCCAATGCCATTGCCGACCATTGAGGGTGAGATAAAAGTCGAGGAAATCGGTGACCTTGCCCCAGAGAACCCGGTCGATCACGTTGCCCATGGCCCCGCCGAGAATGAACGCCAGTCCAAGGCTGAACAGAGCCTTGCCGCGATTCTTGAACATCAGCCACACGATGAATGCCGAGGCGGCAAGGCTCAGGCCGGTGAAGAACCAGCGTTGCCAGCCCGGTGCGCTCGCGAGAAACGAGAACGCCGCCCCGGGGTTGTGGATGTAGACGAGGTTGAAGAAGTCGGTGACCGGACGGCTGCTGTCGAGCGGCAAGACCTGCCGAACCCAGGCCTTGCTCAACTGGTCCGCAAGAATGACGATCAGCGAGACCACGAGCCACGGCCAGACGGCCGCGCGGCGTGGATGGAAGGTGGCGTCAGAGAGAGCGGAAGGCATGATGAGTTCACAGCCTCTCAGGCGATGTGGCGCGGCTCACCGGCGCCGAACAGATTGCTCACGCATCGACCACAGAGACCTGGGTGGGCCGGATCGGCGCCCACATCGTCACGCCAATGCCAGCAGCGCTCGCACTTGAGATGGGTCGTGGGTGAGACGGCGATACGCAATTCACCGTCTCCCTGATGTAGCGTGGCCCTGGAGGTGATCAGCACGAAGCGCAGATCGTCCTGCAGCCGGGCCAGGAGTTCATGCACGGCTGGCGGCGCGTAAAGATCGACTTCGGCCTGCAGCGAGGCACCGATCTTGCCTTGCTCACGCAGCGCCTCGATGTCCTTGTTGACAGTCTCCCGAACGGCGCGGATGCGAGCCCATTGTTCGAGCATCGGGGCGGCGTCGGGCTGCTCGGGCCACTGCCAGTAGGTTGCGGTGAAAATGCTTTCGCTATTGCCGACCAGGGCCCAGGCTTCTTCGGAAGTGAAGCTCAGAAAGGGCGCCATCCAGCGCAGCATGCCTTGGGTGATGTGCCATAACGCGGTCTGTGCGCTGCGACGCGCGAGGCTGTCGGGCGCGGTCGTGTATAGGCGATCCTTGAGCACATCGAGGTAAAACGCGCCCAGGTCTTCCGAGCAATAGACCTGCAGCTTGGCCACCACGGGGTGAAACTCGTACTTGTCGTAATGCGCCAGAATGACCGACTGCAGGCTCTGCGCATGCGCCAGCGCCCAGCGATCGAGCTCGAACATCTGGCTCAGCGGCACGGCATGCCGAGCAGGGTCGAAATCACTGGTATTGGCCAGCAGGAAGCGCAGGGTGTTGCGGATGCGACGATAGCCATCGACCACGCGCGCGAGGATTTTGTCGTCGCCCGCAATGTCGCCGGAATAGTCGGACGCGGCCACCCATAGTCGGATGATCTCGGCGCCGAGCTTGTTGCAGGTCTGCAGCGGGTCGATGCCATTGCCCAGCGACTTGCTCATCTTGCGGCCCTGGCTGTCCACAGTGAAGCCGTGGGTCAGCAGCCCTTTGTACGGCGCGCGGCCGTACATGGCGCACGAGGTGAGCAGGGAAGAGTGAAACCAGCCGCGATGCTGGTCGTGGCCTTCCAGGTAGAGGTCGGCCTGGGGCCCCTCGGCATGACCGGCGCCTGCATGGCTGCCCATCAGCACCGTGGTGTGCGTGGTGCCGGAATCGAACCAGACTTCGAGAATGTCGGTGCTCTTGGTGTAGTGCGCCGCGTCGGCCTCGCACCCCACGCGGGCGAGGATGTCTGCGGCACTGGCCTTGCTCCAGGCCTCGATGCCGCCTTGCTCCACCATCTCGGCGGCAACATCGAGAATGTCCATGGTGCGGGGATGCAATTCGCCGCTGTCTTTGTGGAGAAAGAAGGGGATGGGCACGCCCCAGCTGCGCTGGCGGCTGATGCACCAGTCGGGCCGGTTGGCGATCATGTCGTGCAGACGAGCCTTGCCGTTTTCCGGATAGAAGCTGGTGTGCTCGATGGCGTCGAGCGCCATTTGGCGCAATGTCTTGGGCGCCTTGTCCTTGGTGAATACGCCTTCGCCTTCATCCATGCGGATGAACCACTGCGCCGCCGCGCGGTAGATCACCGGTACTTTGTGACGCCAGCAATGCGGGTAGCTGTGGGTGATGGTGTGCGTCGCCATCAGCCGACCGGCGTCGCGCAGTCGCTCGATGATTTGAGGCACCGCCTTCCAGATGTTCTGGCCCCCGAACAGCGGGAAATCCGGGGCGTAGCTGCCGTCGCCCTGCACGGGGTTGAGGATGTCCTCGTAGGCCATGCCGTGTGCGACGCAGGAGTTGAAGTCGTCGACACCGTAGGCAGGCGAGGAGTGAACGATGCCGGTGCCATCGTCCGCGGTGGCGTAGTCGGCCAGATAGACCGGCGACAGCCGCCGGTAGCCTGCGTCCACGTCATAAAGCGGATGCCTGAACGCCAGCCCGCCGAGCGCCTTGCCGGGTACGGTGGCCACGACGTTGCCTTCGAGCCCATAGCGGCTCAGGCAGTCGGTCACCAGACTGCTGGCGAGCACCAGATAGCCTCGCGGCGTATCGACCAGGGCGTACTCGATGTCCGGGTTGAGATTGAGCGCCTGGTTGGCAGGCAAGGTCCAGGCCGTCGTCGTCCAGATGACGGCGAAAGCGGGCTTGGCCGCATCAGGCAGCGCCGCCAACCCGAATGCCGTAGCCAGTGCCGCAGCATCGTTGGCCTCGAAGGCGACATCGAGGGTCTGCGATTTCTTGTCGGCGTACTCGATCTCGAACTCGGCTAGGGAGGAGCCGCAGTCGAAGCACCAGTACACGGGCTTGAGACCGCGATAGACGAAACCGCGCTCGATCACCCGCTTGAAGGCGCGGATTTCAGCCGCCTCGTTGACGAAGTCCATCGTCTTGTAGGGATGGTCCCAGTCGCCCAGCACACCCAGCCGCTTGAAGTCGGCGCGCTGCTGGTCGATCTGCGCTGCGGCGTAGGCGCGGCTCTTGGCCTGCATTTCGTCGCGTGGGAGTTTGCGGCCGAACTGCTTTTCGATGGCGTTCTCGATCGGCAGACCGTGGCAGTCCCAGCCTGGGATGTAGGCCGCATCGAACCCAGCCAGTTGCCGGGCCTTGACGATCATGTCCTTCAGGATCTTGTTGACCGCATGCCCCATGTGAATCTGGCCGTTCGCGTAAGGCGGGCCGTCGTGAAGCACGAACTTCGGCGCGCCCACCCGAGCCAGCCTCAGCCGTTGATAAAGACCTTCTTCATTCCAGGTCTGGATCCACTGCGGCTCGCGCTTGGGCAGGTCGCCGCGCATCGGAAACGGCGTGTCGGGCAGATTCAAGGTAGACCGGTAATCGGGCTTTCCGGTATCGGGGGAAACGGGTTGATCCATGGGATTCCTGGCGGGGCTGAAGCCGTCGGCAAACGGCTCGGCGGGAGGAGAAAACGGCTCGGTCAGCTCGGAGCCTCGTTGCCAATGTGCGAACGGGCGCGCCAACCAAAGGGCGAACGACGCCTGTTGGGCCCATCGCCGTCAAATTCGGTCGCGCGTGGTCTGCCGGGCGAGTTGGGCGAACCAAGCTCGGGCCTGATCGCTGTCGTGCTGAATGGCAGCGGTCAATTGGTCGAGATCCGGGTAGTGCGCTTCATCGCGCAGTTTGTGCAAGAGTTCCACTCGGATGAGTTTACCGTAGGCATCTCCACGCCAATCGAACACATGCGTTTCCAACAGCACGCGACCCTGATCCTCGATCGCAGGTCGCGTGCCCAGACTGGCCACTGCAGGAAGCGGTGTGTCGTGCAGACCGAACACCCGAGCGACAAAAATGCCGCCGAGCGCCGGGCGGGCACGGTCAAACCGGAGATTCAAGGTGGGAAAGCCCAACTGCCTGCCCAACTTGGCGCCGTGCATGACATGCCCGGAGATGGCGTAGGGGCGGCCCAACAGCCGCTCGGCCATTTGCATATCGCCGCGCTTGAGCGCATCGCGCACGGCCGAACTCGATATGCGCAAATCGGTTTCGGTCACCACAGACATTTGCTGCGCTTCGGCGCCTGCTTCGCGCATCAGGCGATCGAGCTGCTCGAAATGGCCGGCGCGCTTGGCGCCAAAGCGGAAATCGTCGCCGATCAGCACATATCGGGCCTTGAGCCCGTCAAGGACGATGCGAGCGACAAAATCCGCAGGCGACAGGGCAGCGAGGTGTTGGTCAAAACGCAAAACCACAACCTGCTGCACACCGGCGTCGCCAAGCGCACACAGCTTGTCACGCAGAGTCGAGATATGGGTGGGAGCAGACTCGGCGTGACCTTGAAGTGTTGCAAAAAAATCACGCGGATGCGGCTCGAAGGTCAGGACGGTAGGGGTCAGTGCACGGAACCGTGCCGTTTGCACCAATTGGTGCAGCATCGCCTGGTGACCGCGGTGCACCCCATCGAAGTTGCCGATGGTCAAGGCGGTTCGGGCTGCCAGCAGTTTGTGATGAAATCCGCGAAAAACGTGCATAAAAACAGTCAGTTAGAGCGCATGCGCGCTGTGATGGCGTCTCGGAGTCAGGAAGCCTCGCCGCATGGGCCCGGATGCGCGGGATGCACTGGATCGATGCGGCCATCACAACCTCCGCCTTGATTCGCATCTGCATCAGGCAGGCATTTTCCGCGACATTGAGCATGAGGCGCGGTTCGGCGCTCGGGGCGGGGAAGACCCTGCGCCGAATTGTCGCGCGCGCAGGTTTTTTGCGTGTATAGTTGAAGCGCAGTCGAAACAAGAGCCTGTTCATCGTT
This sequence comes from Thiomonas bhubaneswarensis, assembly GCF_001418255.1. Classification (GTDB taxonomy): domain Bacteria; phylum Pseudomonadota; class Gammaproteobacteria; order Burkholderiales; family Burkholderiaceae_C; genus Thiomonas; species Thiomonas bhubaneswarensis. The sequence goes on along the minus strand of NZ_LIPV01000007.1, from coordinate 20,637 downwards.
TGCCTGGATGGGCTTGTGACGGTTTCACAGTTGTGATTTCCCGGGCTTGTTGAAGATTTGCACTCATCTATATTTTCTTTAAAGGTTGATTCATGGCTACCGGTACTGTGAAATGGTTTAACGAGTCCAAAGGCTTCGGCTTCATCAAGCCCGATGAAGGCGGCGAAGACCTGTTCGCTCACTTTTCTGAAATTCAGGCCAAGGGTTTTCGTACCCTGCAAGAAAACCAGCGCGTCGAATTCACGGTGAAGGCCGGCCCGAAGGGTCCGCAGGCTTCTGCCATTCGCCCGCTGTAAGCACACTTAAAGCATATTGCCGCGCCCGAGCCTAGGCTGGGTGCGGAAAAATCAACCGGCCCAGAGCCGGTTTTTTTTCGCCATCCGCGCCGGGCCCGACAGACTGCCGCGCATCTTCCATGACATGATCGAGGACTTCGTACGGCATTACGGCTATGCGGCGGTTGCGCTGGGCGCGCTGGCCGAGGGAGAGACGGTTCTGCTCATGGCCGGCTACGGCGCCCACCTGGGTTGGTTGCAATGGCCCTTGGTCGTCGCAGTGGCGGCCATCGCGGCCACGATGGGCGATCAGTTTTTCTTCTTTCTGGGACGATGGTATGGGCCTCGTCTACTCCATCGTTTTCCAGGTCTGAAGAGGCGACTGCCACGCGTCGAGCGCCTGCTGCAACGCGGAGCCCCCTGGGCGATCGTGAGCGTCCGGTTTCTTTATGGTCTGCGGATTGCGGGGCCCGTTCTGATCGGGATGGCCGGGGTTGCGCCGTGGCGGTTCATCGTCTTCAACGCCATAGGCGCGTTGATCTGGGCGCCGATCATCACCGGACTGGGATGGGTCTTCGGCGCCGGCATGGTGCAGTTGGCTTCGCGCTTGCAGCAGGGCGAGGAAGTCCTGCTGATGGCCGCCTCGGTCGTCGTGGTGATCGCCTGGTTGCTCTGGCGACGCAGGCACCGGGCCGACGATTAGGGTCTGCAACCGAGACGTGCGCAGCCCCTAGCTTTTCAGCCCCATGGCTTCACGTACAGCGCGCATGGTCTCGCGTGCCGTCGACCTGGCCTTGTCGCTGCCGTCGGCAAGAATGTCTCGCACCATGGCAGGGTTGTCGACGTAGGGCTGCGCGCGTTCGAGCATGGGCTGTTGTTCGCGCAGGATGGCGTCGATCACGGGTTGTTTGCACTCCAGGCAGCCAATGCCTGCGGTGGTGCAGCCGCGTTGAACCCACTGCCGCGTCGCCTCGTCGGAGTAGGCCAGATGAAACTGCCAGACTGGGCAGCGTTCGGGCGAGCCGGGGTCGGTGCGCTTGACGCGGGCCGGGTCTGTGGGCATGCGTTTGACCTTCTGTTCCACACTGGCGCGGTCTTCCCGAATGGCGATGGCGTTGCCGTAGCTCTTGGACATCTTGCGGCCGTCCAGGCCCGGAAGCTTGGATTCGGGGGTCAGCAGCGCCTCGGGCTCGCGCAGGATCTGGCGGCGTCCGCCGCTGAGTTGCGCGCGCAGGGCGTCTTTTTCGGCGCGCGACAGTTTGCTTGCAGCGATCAAATCACGCGCTTCATCGCGCTTTTCGGTGAGACCCTCTTGATCGGCCGCGCGACGCAGCGCGGTGAGTCGAACGCACATATCTTCGGGTAGCTTGGCCGCGGCCGCACGGGCCTGCGCCTCGACGTGAGAATCCTTGCCGTACAGGTTGTTGAAACGACGGGCGATCTCGCGGCTCATTTCGATATGCGGCACCTGATCGGCACCGACTGGCACGTAGCGTGCCAGATAGATCAGAATGTCGGCGGCCTGCAGCAGCGGGTAGCCGAGAAAGCCATAGGTCGTCAGATCCTTGTCCTTCAGATTGGCGATCTGATCCTTGTAGGTCGGCACGCGCTCCAGCCAAGACAGGGGCGTGCCCATGCCGAGAAGGAGAAACAGCTCGGCATGTTCGAGCACGCGGCTCTGAACGAACAGCGTGGCCTTGTTCGGATCGACCCCGGCGGCCAGCCAGTCGATGACCATCTCAGTCGTATGCGCTGAGATGGTTTCGGGGGTCTCGTAATGCGTGGTGAGCGCATGCCAGTCTGCGACAAAGAAGTAGCAGGCATGCGAGTTCTGCAGTTGGGCCCAATTCTTCAGGGCGCCGTGGTAATGGCCCAGGTGCAGTGCGCCCGTGGGGCGCATGCCCGAGAGAACGCGATCATCAGCGCTGCGGGCAATCTCCCCGGCCTGTTCGGTGGATGTCATGGGTAAGTAAGGGTTGGAAAGGAGCGTCTGGCTCAGAGCAGCATCTGAAACGGGCTGAGCAGAACTTTGAGAACCTGCATGGAGACCGCCATCAGAGGGGAGAGCCAGAAATTGCTGACAATGCCGGTGAGCACAAGGGCCATGACGATGAAAAAGCCGTAGGGCTCGACGCGCGAGAGCGCAATGGCCTGACGCACCGGCAGCAGACCGACCAGGATACGGCCACCATCGAGGGGCGGCAGCGGGAACAGGTTGAACACGAACATCACCAGGTTGACCAGAATGCCAGCCTGGGCGACGTCGTAAAAATAGATTTCGTTGACGGCAAAGGCGTGCAACGCGACCAGCATGAGCCCCCACAGGAAGGCCTGGAGGAAATTGGAGCCAGGTCCCGCCAGGGCCACCCAGATCATGTCGCTCTTGGGGTTGCGCAGCCGCCCGAAATTCACCGGAACGGGCTTGGCATAACCGAACAGAAACGCGCCTGACGTGGCGAAGTACAGAATGAGAGGGACCAGAATGGTGCCAATGGGGTCGATATGCCGCACCGGGTTCAGGGAAACACGCCCCATCATGTAAGCCGTGTTGTCGCCGAAATACCGCGCCGCGTAGCCATGCGCCGCTTCATGAAGGGTGATGGCGAAGAGCACCGGCAAGGCATAGACGGTGACGGCCTGAATGAGTTGATCCATGGTGAGATTGTAGAAAGGGCGATGCGACGAGGTGTGGGTCGCCGGGACGGGGCACGCGCTGGCGGCGATGCACCCGGCTACTGCAAGGCCGGAATGCCCAGCGCATCGAGCGGGCCGCGGCCAATGCGCACCACCACGGGCTCGGTGCCGCACAGATCGACGACGGTGGTGGGCTCGCTCGGGCAGGGCCCCGCATCGAGAACGAGATCGACCTGATGCTCCAGCCGTTCGCGGATGTCGGCGGCATCGTTGAGCGCGCTTTCGTCACCGGGCAGGATCAAGGTCGTGGCCAGTAGCGGCTGGGCCATTTCCATCAACAGGGTGTGGGCCACGGCGTTTTGCGGCACGCGCACCCCGATGGTCTTGCGCGAGGGATGCGACACCCGCCGCGGGACTTCCTTGGTCGCTTCCAGAATGAAGGTGTAAGGGCCGGGCGTGCAGGCCCGGATCATGCGGTACTGGCGGTTGTCCACACGGGCGTAGTTGCCGAGTTCGGACAGATCGCTGCACAGCAGGGTCAGGTGGTGGCGCTCGTCCACCTGTCGAATCTGCCGCAGGCGCTGCACGGCGGCTTTGTCGTCCAGGTGGCACACCAGGGCGTAGGACGAGTCCGTCGGGATGGCCGCAACGCCACCAGCGTGCAGCACCGTGGCGGCTTGTTTGATGAGTCGAAGCTGGGGGTTGTCCGGATGCAGGCTGAAGTATTGGGCCATGGAAAAGTCTCAGTGCAGCAGATCCCAGACGGGGGCGAGATCAACGGGGAGGGGAGCGAGTCGACCGAGGTCGCAAACGCTTTCACCGGGGCTATGAAAGTCGGACCCGCGAGAGGCATAGAAGCCGAACTCCAGCGCGAGCTTGGCGTACTTGCGGGCCTGCGAGGCAGTGTGGCTGCCCGTGACCACCTCGATGCCTTGACCACCGAGAGATTTGAATCGATCGAGCAGCGCCCATTCTTCGGTTGCGCTGAAGCGGTAACGCCCCGGGTGGGCGATCACGGCAATGCCTCCGGCAGCTCTGATCCAACTCAGCGCGTCGTCAAGGCTCGCCCATTCGTGCTCCACATAGCCCGGCTTGCCCGGGGTGAGAAATCGACTGAAGACTTCATGGGTCTGATGGCAGATGCCACGTTCCACCAGAAGCCGAGCGAAGTGCGTGCGCGACAACAGCGCCGGGTTTCCGGCAAAGCGCAAGGCTCCTGCGTAGACACCCTCGATGCCCAAGTGGTCTTCGAGCGCGGCGGCCATGTCCCTGGCGCGCTGGTCACGACCGGCGCGAATCTGCTGTAGGCCGTCGATGAGGGTCGGATGCTCAGGGTCGATGTTCAGCGCGACGATGTGAACCGTCTGTGTCGCAACCGAGACCGAGATCTCCACGCCGGGAACGAAGCGCATGCCCAGTTCCTCGGCCGTGCGCCGGGCCTCGAGCAGTCCACCAAGTTCATCGTGATCGGTCAGCGCCCAGAGGTCGACACCCTGCGCGTGGGCCCGCCGCGCCAGCGCATCAGGGGCAAGCGTGCCGTCCGACACGTTGGAATGACAGTGCAGGTCGGGGTTGCGGGGCTGGGAACGTGATATCACCTCGCCATTGTAGGGAGCGCGTCTAAACTCCGCCGGATGGGCAAATCGCATCATGTCAGTCAAACACCGGCCACACAGTGTTTGCAAAAGCACGGCGTCGCCTACACCGAGCATGTGTACGACTACGTCGACCACGGCGGCGCCTCTTGGGGGGCGGAGTCGCTTGGCTTGTCGCTGCATTCGGTCATCAAGACGCTGGTGATGCAGAACGAGAAGTCTGAGCCGCTGGTTGTGCTGATGCACGGCGACTGCGAGGTGTCGACCAAGCAATTGGCCCGTGTCATCGGCACGCGGCACATCGAGCCGTGCAAACCCGACGTGGCGCAGCGGCATAGTGGCTATCTGGTCGGGGGGACCTCGCCATTCGGGCTGCGCAAGCCCATGCCGATCTATGTCGAGCGATCCGTGCTCGGGCTCGAGCGCATTTTCATCAATGGCGGGCGTAGAGGCTATCTGCTGGGCCTTGCGCCCGGCCTTCTGGAGACCCTGCTGAAGGCCCAGCCAGTGGACTGCGCGCTCGCCGCGCCTTGAGCCCGGCTGCACACCAAATCACCGTGGGGTCGGTCGCTGCTTGCGGGCGCCTCAATACAATCACTGTCATGAATACATCGAGTGTCGTGGCGCTGTTTTTCGCTGCTCTGGCTTACCTGTTGGGGTCGTTATCGTTCGCGGTGCTCGTGAGCCGGGCCATGGGCATGGCCGACCCTCGAACCTACGGCTCCGGCAATCCGGGCGCGACTAATGTGCTGCGCAGCGGCAACAAGACCGCTGCCATCCTCACCCTGCTTCTCGATGCCTTCAAGGGCTGGCTCGCCGTCTGGCTTGCCATGGTGATTGGGCCAGGCTTCGGCCTCGGGGCGCCTGGCGTGGCGCTGGTTGCCGTGGCGGTTTTTCTTGGCCATCTGTACCCGGTTTTTTTCCACTTCAAGGGTGGCAAAGGCGTGGCGACGGCCGCCGGCGTGCTGCTGGCGATTCAGCCTTGGCTGGGGCTGGCCACCTTGCTGACCTGGCTCATCGTGGCAGCCTTTTTCCGCTACTCCTCGCTGGCTGCGCTGGTGGCCGCCGTGTTTGCGCCGTTCTACTACTGGTTCGGCGGTGGGCTGGCGTGGAATACCGATCCGGCCGTGTTGCTTGCTCTCGTGATCGTCAGCGCCTTGCTGATCTGGCGCCACAAGAGCAATATCGGCAAGCTGATGCGCGGTGAAGAAAGCCGGATCGGCCGCAAGAAATAGCGGAAAAAATCAGTCCCGGAAGTTGTTGAACGACAGCGGTGCTTCCTGCAGGTCTTTGCGCAGAAGCGCCATGGCGGCTTGCAGATCGTCGCGCTTGGCGCCCGTGATGCGCACGACGTCGCCCTGTATGGCCGAGGTCAGCTTGAGCTTCGAGCCCTTGATGGCTGCGGTGATTTTTTTGGCCAGATCCTGCGGTATGCCGAACTTCACCGTGATGACCTGTTTGACCTTGTCGCCCGAGATTTTTTCGATCTTGCCCAGATCGAAGAAGCGGGGATCGATCTTTCGCTTGGCAGCCTTGGCCATCAGCACGTCGCGGACCTGGCCTAACTGAAACTCACTGTCGGCCGTCAGCGTGAGGGTCTTGTCGGATTGTTCGACCTGGGCCGAACTGCCCTTGAAATCGAAGCGCGTGGCAATCTCCTTTGCGGCCTGATCGCACGCATTGCGCACTTCGACGAGATCGGGTTCGAGAACGGTGTCGAATGAAGGCATGGGTCAACCTGAAGATAATGAAATTTTGATCGTTGGGATTTTATGAGTCTGGACATTGAAAGCGATGTGCCGCTGCGCGCGCTCAACACCTTCGGCATCGAGGCAAGAGCCCGACGTCTGGTGCGGATTCGAAGTGCGCGCGATGTGCGTCAGGTGGTCGATCATCCCGAACTGGGGCGCGCACCGAAATTCATCCTCGGTGGCGGTAGCAATGTGCTGTTCACCAAGGACGTTTGCGACGCCTTGGTGGTCAAGATGGAGGTGCGAGGCATTCGCGTCGTGGAAGATGACGCCCGCGCCACCCTGATTGAAGTGGGCGGCGGCGAATCGTGGCATGACGTTGTCACCTGGACGCTGGCGCAGGGTTTTGGCGGCTTGGAAAACCTCGCCCTCATTCCCGGAACGGCAGGCGCAGCTCCGGTGCAGAACATCGGTGCCTACGGCCTGGAACTCTCCGACCGGCTCGAATCCGTCGATGTCGTCGATTTCGTGACTGGCCGCAGTGCCACCCTGCCTGCCGCCCATTGCCGTTTCGGCTATCGCGACAGCATCTTCAAGCGCGAACTTGCGGGTAAATCGGTAATCACCGGCATTCGGTTGCGATTGCCCAAGCCCTGGGTGCCGGTCGCCGGGTATGCCGATGTCGAGCGGTGGCTGCAGCGCGAAGGCATAGGCCAGCCCAGTCCGCAGACGATTTTCGACGCGGTGTGCGCCATTCGTCGCAGCAAATTGCCAGATCCGGCGCAATGGGGCAACGCAGGGAGCTTCTTCAAGAATCCGGTCGTCAACCGAACCATCCGCAACGAGATTCTCGAGGAACACCCCGACATCGTCAGCTACCCGCTTGAAGATGGCACCTACAAACTCGCGGCGGCCTGGATGATCGCGGCTTGCGGCTGGAAAGGGCAGGATCTGGGCAAGGCGGGAGTGCATGCGCAGCAGGCACTAGTTCTGGTCAACCGTGGAGGCGCCAGCGGCGCCGACATCCTGGCGTTGGCGCACGCCATTCAAGACAGCGTCCGACGCAAATTCGGCTTGACCCTTGAGCCAGAACCTGTGATCGTGTGAATCAAGTTCCCGGCGGCCACCCCGGCCAACTCAGGCTGAACGCGCAAACGCAGCGTGTTCATGCTCGTAAAAGCCGTATCGGTGCGTTTGTGTTTGGTGCGGGAGCGGGTGGCGAATAATTCACCTATTTCATTGATTTGAAAGGGGGTTGTTGCGTTATAGCAAGCCGCTTGCCCCCGATCTTGCCCCCACAGTCGCTGTGCTGACCCTGAAGGTAAAAAAAGAGGAGGCCGGCGCGCCCGCACCGCCTCCCCACTCCGCCCGCCCCAACCGGAACCAGTATGCGGACGGAGGTACTGCAAACATCAGGACGTGATCGCGTCCTTCATCGCCGCGAAGCTCTGCGCGTGCCGCACGGCAATGTCGATGGTCTGCATCGCCCGGATCTGCACCGCGCCGGCCTCATAGGCGCCGCTGGCATAGGCGTTCGGCAGGACTTCGAGCACGCCCCATTCGCCGATCAGCAGGTCCGCCCAGTTGCCGAAGATGGCGGCGCTGAGGTTGGTGCCGGCGCCCTTGGTCAGATCGCTGGGCACGTTGGACGACGCCGCCACCGGGAAGCCCAGGGCGGTGAATGCCGGACGGTCCGAACCCGGAGCAAAGCCGCCGCCGGCCGGCGCGACCGTCTCGCCATTGGACGCGCCCACCGGGACCAGATAGGCGCCCTGGGTGGTCTTCAGCTTGAGCAGGGCGGTGATGGTCTGCGGATTCAGCAGATAACCCTGCGCAGGGCCGTCCGCGTTCGCCACAGCCACCACGCCCGCCAACTCGATGAGGTGGTCGTAGGTGATGGCGGCGCCGTCGGTGCCGCCGGCCACAGAGCCGATGCCCGCCTGATTGAGGATGCCCAGCGGTTGACCGGCGGCACCGGTGCCCTTGATCGCCGCCAGGTCGATGGCAGCGGCCAGGCCGGCCACCATATCCGCGCGCACCAGCATTTCCGCATCCGGCGTGCCCTGCATGAGCAGATTGCGGCTGATCGTGGTGATCGAGCCGACCGTCCGCGGGCGCAGGGACACCACGTCGAAGGCGCCTTGGCCTTGCGTGAGCGACTGCCCCTCCGTGATCCACTGTGCAGGGCCCGCTGCGGTGCGGCGGGGAATGTCCACGTTGCCGACCAGGCCCGACAGCACGGTGGCGCCGAGCTGCAGGACGCGGCAGCGCGGGCGCAATACGTCGATGAAACTGCCGCCGAGCAGATCGGTTGCGACGACAGCACCACCGGCCGCAGTGGTCAAAGTGCTGTATCCGTCACGCCGCTGCGGTGCCAAGGCGCCCACCGGAATGAACAAGCCGCTCGTATCGCGGCCACTGCGGCGGCCAATCTCAGCGGACACCTCGCGCTCATACCCCGCTTTGCGCCAGTCGCCCGACGCGGCGGCCATGATGGCGCGCGAGATAGAAAACTCGCGCGCCTGCGGGTTGGTTTCATACCAGTCCGCGGGCGTGTAGCCGCTCAGGCTTTGCACGCTCTTACTCCGTGCTTCGAGCTGGGCGAGGATGAATTTTTTCGCATCGCTGACGGACACACCGTCGCGCAGCATGCGCATGCGGTCGTCCGCTTCAATGTTGAAGGAATTGCACATGCCGTCGATTTCGGTCACGCGCAGGCGTTCCATTTCGACGGCAGAGCGCTCGCCGTCTTCGTCGGCTCGGATGGCGCGGCGTTGCGAACGGGTGAGCGTGGTGATCGGTTCCACGGTTTCATCGATGGTCATGGGGTAGCTCCGAAAGAAGCCCGCGGCAGGATCGGCCGGCACACTGACGGCCGACACTTCGAGCGGGCGAAATGGGAAACGCAGGGCGCCGTCGCCCTGCCGAGTGGGGTTGCCTGTGTATTCGTAGGCGATGGACACGCTGCGCACCGTGCCGTCAAGCACGTCTTGGAAGACTTCCTGGGCGCGCTGTGAGGTGCCGAAGCGGGCAATGCCGCGCAGCTTTCGACCTTCCAGCCGCAGGCCGTCCACCCTGCCAATGGGCAATTGCCGCTGATCGTGGGATTCGATCAGCGGCAGGGGTGCCCGTGACAGGTCAATGCTGGCCCAGGTGGAGTGGTCGAGCACTTCCACGAAGTCGCCACGGTCCACAGGCGTCTCGGTCGACAGCACCACAGGAACCGTGCGCGCCTTGGCGTCCGGCTGGCCGATGGCGAGTTCGCGAGTTTGTTGCGTCATGGGGTTGGCTCCATTACCGCGCGCAACCGGCAACAAAAAAGCGACCGGCAGCAGCGCAACAGGCCCGAAGGGCCGCCACGTTTCTGTCCAGTCGCCTTTTGGCGCTCCCACCTTCGCGAAGGTCTCGCCGGTTGGTTGGCAGCGCGGAGCTATGCCAGACCTCCAGGGCGAGCCTGCGTGCAGAGGCTCGAAACAGGGTCGAGCATATCCGCATTAAGCAATTTTCGCAAGAGGTCACAACGGCTTTTCGTTTGCCGCGGGCGTTGCCGCTATGGCCTGGTCCAGCATGGACTGGAGGCCCTCAGCCAGCCCTTGCAGGATGCCGGCCCACTCGTCGGCGTCGCACGGGGTGTAGAGCACCCAGCGGCTTTCGTGCGGTTCGGCAGCCAGGCGCAAGATGCCGCCCACCTGCAGTTCCTCGCTGCGAAGAAACCAGATGCCGGCGGGGCTGCGCCAGGCTTTCACCGGGGCGCTACGCAGAAAGCCCGGCACAGGAATCGGCGGGGCAATAGGGGTTTGGTCAGTCATGGTCAGGCTCCAGGTTGTTGGCCGCATTCGGCCGGGGAAGTCCCGTCTCCCCTTCGACGCTGTCGCGCAAGGTGGTAGCGATGCCCACCAGGCGGACGGTCGAGGGATCTGCGGGTGAACAGGGGTCAAGAAACACGCTCAGCCAGTGCCGCACGGCATCCACGATCACATCGGCTGGCATGCTGGATAAGGTTTCGCGCCAGGTCATGAGCTGGCGCATCAGCTCGGTCTGCTGCTCGATCAGTTCCTCAACTGCGCCGCTGTGAAACTCGGCGTCGGCGCGGGCGGCGGCCAGGTCGCGCTCCAGGTCAGCAACGCGCAGCCGGAGGTCGTGCATCTCACGCACCACTGGCGCCAGGGCAGAGGCGCGCAGGCGTTCCGGGTGGTGCTGGACCAACTGCCGCACAGCGCTGGCCGCGCTGACGCGGCCGTCCGCATCGAGACGCAGCTTTCCGGCGGCGATCCATTGGCTCACCGCTTGACGGCTCACCTTGAGCATGCGCGCCAGGTCCGCAGGGCGTAGGCGAACCTGGGCGGCGTCAAGCGCGGGCGCGTCGGGGAACAGTCCGCCGAATGCGGCGTTTGTTTGGGCGATGGAGTTAAGGTCAGTCATGGCGTCCACCTGTCGTTGCGTTGCGTTTGTGCAGCAAGCTCACACACCAGCGAAAGCGCGCCGTTTCGTACCCGTGTTGCGCCAAGGCCGGAAGGACCCGACCGACTCGCCACAGTTGCGCAACGCTTGGTGGGGATGGTTGAGGTTGGTGGCAGTTGTTCAGCCAGTCCGAGTATGTTTTTCATGATTTGTCCTGCGCTTAGGCTGTAGAACCCCCACCATTCACACCATCCCCACCATCCGACTGCAGATCAACAAGCCACCGAACCGACCCTGCATAGAGGTTGCCGCGCCTGAACTCCATCCCGGAGACAATTCGCTCGGCATGTGTTTTCAAGTACTTACCCATGCGGATGGCGGACAACTCGCCGCTGCGGTCGCCCGCAACCTCGGCAATGGCGTCGCGCAGCTCGAAGTCGCCAGCAGCGGCCCGGTCGATAGCGCGGCCGAGCACATCTCGAACGGTTTGCGGGTGGCCGCCGAATTCGGCATGCCAGGTTGACAACAAGTTCGCCAGCGCCACGCGGGCCGGGTCTTCCTCCCGTGTCGCATCCAAGGCGTCGAGGGGGTCGGGGTATCCAGCCCACACCAATGGCCCACGCACCGCGTCGTTCCATTCCGTGAACATCGTTCCGCGCCAGGGCTTTAAGGCGGGCTTGTCGTCGGCGATGGTGTATGCGCGCAGGAATGTCAGCAGGGCGGCTAGGAGTCTTGGCCGCTCTTGCTCTACCCACGCAAAGAGGTTCCGGCTGAATGCCCTGTTCTCCGGATGTTCGGCGCGAGCATCGAGCCGACACAGCAGCACGCGTTCCGCGACATCCGCCGCTGGCTGACTGTTATTTCCTGTGAGGCAGATAGTTGCGGCCGTGGAGACCTCAACGGTTTTCGAGAGGCCCAGCACTCGCTGGCGCATCGTCGCGGCCGTTGCCGAGACGCACAGCGTTTCGGATTTAAAAAACCCGTTCACGTTATCGAAGAGCAACGCGGATTGCCCATCAGCCAAGGCCGCGAACAGCGTTTTGTTCATTTCCGCGTCGTCATGCGGAAAGGCTTGAATTGCCGGATCATGGCCTTGAACAAGGCGCGGCATTGTTGTCGCCAGCAGGGTTTTTCCGGTCCCCGGGGTGGGTGCCGTAATCAAGAAATATGGCGCCCCGTCGATCATTCGACGCTGCAGCAGGGTGAGTGCATAGGCCAGCGCCACCGCCCTGTCGGTCTCGGTCGCGAACGGAAACTCAGAAACAACCTCGGCGACTTGCTCCAGCGCGGCCAGGCCATCGTCGCGCGTCGGCGCGGCCGGGATGGGTGGCAGGCGCAGGCGGCCAAAATCGAGCAGCAAGCCGGTCTTGGCGTCATAGCCTGGGCGATCCATCACCCGCCCGTCTGCGAAGCTTGGATGCGAGCTGAGACCCGTCAGCACCGGCAGTCCAGCGCCTCCGCTCGATAACAACGACGCGGCCAGGCCGGGCGGAGGATTGCAAGGCGCCAGGGTGCCGTCCTTTCGTCGGCGCGAGAAGGTGAACAGCCGAGCGAGCTCCGTCATCATGCGCGGCACATCGACCGACCGGACAACCAGCGACCCAGCCGCGCCGCGATAGTGGGCGCGCGGGCTGGCTGCGGCGGATCGTTCGACGGCCACGATCTCGGTGCCGCGGCGGAATAGGACCGGGGGTTGCTGCGCCGCGAAGCCGGCCAGGCAGGCGTCCACCAAATCGCCGAGGTTGTCCTCGCCGGCAATGAAATCGCGGCGCAGATCGGCCTCGCCGCTTTGTGCGCCGTCCACCAGCGCGCGGATCTTGTCGGGGATGGGATCACTCATGACCGGCATAGGCCCTCGCGGAATCGTTCAAATCGTTGTCGCCTGGATCGGGACGGACCAGGCGCGTGCGGCGGCCAGCAGCGCGCCAGCGCGCGGCGCATTCGGCCGATGCCGCCTCGCCTGCGGCGTCGGCGTCCTCCGCGATCAACAGCTCGGGCACGCCGGGCAGGACAGGAAATTGCGCCAGGTTGCCGGCGTCGATGGCCGCCCACACAGGAACCTCGGCCCAGGCCAAGCTCAGCGCAGTTTCAATGCCCTCGGCAACGCCAAGCGGCTGCCCCTTCTCGCGGGGAAACAGGCGGATCACGCCGCCCGCCTTGCGATGGCCGGCGGCCAGCAGGCGCGGCGTGTCGATGGGCGCCTTCTCACCGCTGGCGAGCACCCAGGTGCGGTGAATCGAGCAAGGCTGGCCGGTCAGCGCATCCGTCACCAGCGCGACTAGGCCGGGCCCGGTGTAGCCGGTTGGATGGCGCAATGCCGGGTTGCAGCGCAGGTGCGAGCCCTCGGGCGGAATGCAGCAGGCGCGCGCCTTCAGGTAGTCGCGGGCGGCGCCATGCAGCGGCTGCGCTGCGGCCCATTCCTTGGCGGCCCACGGTGCCAGGCCATCGGTGTGGCGCTCGGGCTTGGCTGGCCTTGGCGGTGGTGCTGCGGGCCGAGTTTCACGGCCACTTGCGCCGGACCAGCCGCAGCGGTGGCAGCGCCACACCACGCGGCCGTCCGCCTCGCGCCGAACGGCCAGGGCTTTGTCTTTGGGGCCACGGTCGCACTGCGGGCAGGGCAGGCGGTTTTCGCCGACACGCAGGCCGGCGACGTCGAAGGGCGGGGCGTCAGTCACGGAAAATCCCCCCGCCGAGTCCACACACGAAGGTCCCGTCCTCCAATTCCAAGCGATCGAAAATGGCGCGGCGCTGGATCACGTAGCCGAGCCCGCGATGCTCGAACCTATCGCCGCGAGCGTGCTTGGCCGCGTGAACCAGGTCCCGCAGTTGGCGCAACAGATGCAGGGGCATCCCGTGCTGGTATGCCCTGGCCTGACGGAGGATGTGCACACGCTTGATCGAGGCGCCAATGCGCCGCTTCCACAGATCGCGCTTGGCTGGATCGCTGACCATCACAGCCGCGCGATGGCGTCGAGCAGGTCGCCGACGCGCCAAAAGCTGGCGCTACCGATCTTGCGCGGCTTTGGCAGCCGGCCTTCGGCGATCAACGCATGAAACTTTGTTGCGCCAATCGCAAGCAACGGCGGGTTGCCATCAGCTCCGAGGATTTGCTTGCGCCGGATAAGCGCATCCGGGTGAATGTTGAAGGCCGCCGGGGCGACCGTGGGGGCGGACTTGTGGGGCGATGTGCGCGACATGATTGCTCCAGTTGTGGTAAGGACTGGGGCGAATCTTCGCGTCCGCAGATACGGCTGTTAAGGGTGCGTTTTGCGCTATTGGATGGAATAACGATCCGCTCTGTTGCGGGCCTTTTGTTGCGTTAATTCTTTCGGCCGGGGTTACGGGCCCGTGCGACTCGCTTTTTCACTTTGGCGATTTCTTTTTTCGCGCTGTCGAGGTCGATCAGCTCGTGGTGATCGTTGCCAAAAAGCACTTTCGCGATGTTCCACCAATCCTCATCACGTACTTTGAAGCAGACTTCAGTGAATTCCTCGGTCTCGCAAAGGTTATCGATGGCCGCGCTCAACCAATCCCACCAGCCGATTTTTTGTGAGCCATTTAGCCATGCCTCGGAGACGACAATCGGAGTTTTCAACTCTTCAGCCAGCGATAGCAGGGCGGAGGATGTCGGGATGAGACGGACGGTTCCACCAGGTGCCGCCACCTCCATATTCGGCAGGTGCGTCGCGGCGAACAGCCACAGGCGCAAGGCGTCCGGCGCGTCTGGACTTCCCTCCAGCGCGTCCAACTCCGCAGCAAGTTTTTCGGCCAGATCGGCGGCCCGTTTTCTACGTGGGCCAGCGTCCGAGATGGCCTTGAGAAGCTGCCCCTTGAAAGACCTAGGGGCATCCGTTTTTCTGGTGTCCGAAACGCCAATTCCAATCCAGTAGGGCGTTAGAAAAGCGCCGACAAAGTTGGTGGCCTCATCAAGCTGAGCGTCGATGTCCTGCGCTTGGCGCAGGGTGGAGCCCGATAGGTCCCAAAAATCCTGCAGCTCGCTTTGTTCGAAGAATTGCTTCACGCGAGGATCGTCAAGCTTTCCCTGCGCCTCTAGGTGGCGCTTCACTTGCTCAAAGGCGGGATGGATGCGTGCCATCATTGCGCTCCCACTGCGCGGCCCTGTATGGGTGCCCGGCCAGCCTGCCCAGGGGCGGCAGGTTTTCGGCGGCCAAACCTAGGCCGGGCAAAACAATGCTATCGGCTGTCAGAGCAGCCCATGATCCGCAAAGGAGTACGTGGCGCTGCGGGTGACGATCAGATGATCCGCCACGCGCACATCGACCAGGGCAAGGGCGTCGCGCAGGGCCGTGGTCAGCGTCCGGTCCGCCACCGAGGGCTCCGCTGCTCCGCTTGGGTGGTTGTGTGCCAGCAGAACCGACGCGGCGTTGTGGCGCAAGGCGAAGCGCAGAACCTCGCGCGGGTAAACGCTAGTCTCCGCCAAGGTGCCGCGAAAAAGCTCCTCGGCCTCGATCAGCCGATTCTGTGTGTCGAGAAACAGGGCCGCGAAGATTTCACGATCTGCTGCTCCGATCCACAGGCGCAGATAGGCGCCCGCCGCTATTGGCGATCCAAGAACCGGCGAGCCGCTGCGCAGGCCGCGCTCCAGCAGGCGCATGCTGCGCCGAATGGTTGCCACCTCGCGAGCGGTGTAGACGGCCGGATCAAGCGCCGGCATAGGATATGCAGTAGCCATGTTGTCGCACCTCTAATGTGCACCTCGTGGTCAGGGGCGCGCAGCGTTGGCGCGCTGCACGTCCCGCCTTTTTTGCCCGGAACCGCCGGGCGCGGTTGCAATCAGGCAGCGCCAGGCAGTTGAATCACCTCCGCGCCGGCCTTGAGTTTGTCCAAATAGTTGCTCCATGCCTGCATCATCGCCTTGCGCTCGTCGGAAAAACGGGTGCGGTTGTAGGCCCGGCCGAGCGTGTCGGGCACTGCATGCGCGAGCTGCATTTCGATCACCTCCGGGCGATAGCCCAGGCGCTCGTGCAGAAAGGTGCGGGCCACCGCGCGCCAGCCGTGGCCGGTCAGCTCGGCCCGTGTGTCCACGCCCAGGCGGCGGAGGGCAGCATTGATCGCCATATCGCTCATGGGGCGCATTGGGCTGCGCCCGCCAGGGAACACCCAGCCGCCGCGCAGGTTTCCGGTCAGGAGCTTGAGGTCGCGCAGGATGGCAACGGCCTGTGTGCTGAGCGGTACCAGGTGATCAACCTCGGTTTTTGTGGCATGGAATTTCCACTCCGCGGCGTCGAGGTCGATCTGCTCCCACCGAGCCTTGCGCAGCTCGCCAGGGCGTACAAACACCATCGGCAGCAGACGCAGGGCCGAACCGACCACAGCGCCGCCTTTGAAGGCATCCATCGCGCGCAGTATGGCGCCCACTGCGGCGGGGTCGTCGGCCGGCGCGGGCTGATGCGTTTCTCTGTGCGGAGCCAGTGCGCCGCGCAGGGAGGCGGTCGGGTCGGCAGTCGCGCGGGCCGTTGCCACCGCGAACCGGCACACCTGACCGATGTTCTGCAGGGTGCGGTGCGCCGTGTCGGATAACCCCCGTTGCTCGATGCGGCGCACCACGGCCAGCACTTCGGGGGCGGAAATCTCCGCCACAGGGCGGCTGCCTAGGTAGGGCAGCACCAGGCGCTCCATCCGGCTCAGAAAATGTGTCCGGTACGTCTCGCTCTTGGCTTTGAGGTGTGTCGCGGCAAAGTCGCCCAGGACGGCCTCGAAAGAATCCGCCGCGAGCTGCGCAACCCTGATTTTTTCGATCTGGCGGGCCGCGCCTGGGTCTATACCGTCCGCGAGCTGGCGCTTGGCCGCGTCGCGCCGATCACGGGCATCGCGCAGGCCAATGACCGGATATGCCCCCAAGGCAAGGCGCTTTTCCTTGCCCCCATGTCGATACTTGAGGCGCCAGAGCTTGCCCCCGGCCGGCGTGACTTCGAGATAGAGGCCTCCACCGTCGAAGAGCTTCACGGCTTTGGCGCCCGGCTTGGCGTTTCGGATGGCTGTATCTGTGAGGGGCATGGTGAGTTTTTCTCCAGCTTGCCCCCACGGGGTGGGGACATGCCCCCATTCTTGCCCCTATTTGCCCCCGGATGCAAACAACCAACGGCGAACAGCTATGAAAGAAAAACGGCCGGAATCCCTTGTTTTCCTTAGGATTTCCGGCCGTTAGCGAACAACGGTGAACAATCAAGTGGTGCCGGGAGCGGGACTCGAACCCGCACGCTTTTAAGGGCGGTGGATTTTGAGTCCACTGCGTCTACCGATTCCGCCATCCCGGCCGGGAGTTCAGGCTTTGTGCCTGACACAAAGCAAAACGGGGAATCGAAATCCCCCGTCTGTGCTTGCTTCATTGATTTGGTGCCCAGAAGAGGACTCGAACCTCCACGCCTCACAGCGCTAGTACCTGAAACTAGTGCGTCTACCAATTCCGCCATCTGGGCAGCGAAAGGTGTCATCTTAGCATAATGAATTTGGCTGTAAAGACTTGGTGCGCAATTTCAGGCTATTCCCGGTTGGCGGTGATAATGCGATGCAGAACAATGCCAAGTTTCATCTCCCTGCGGCGCCTGAGCCGCAACGCTGCGTCGAGCAGCCAAAAAAAGGATCTTCCGTGATTGTTGAAGGTATCGTGCGCGGTCATCGCGATGGTCATGGGTTTGTCACGCCGGACGACGGCGGCCCGGATGTTTATCTCCCGCCCCAGCAGATGCGAACGGTGCTGCATCTGGACAGGGTGCGCGTGAGGGTGGGCAAGCCCGATCGCCGGGGACGAACGGAGGGGCAGATCATCGCCATTCTGGAGCGCAGCACGCGGCCCATCATCGGACGTTTGTTGCAGGAGGGGGGGGCGTGGTTGCTGGCGCCGGAAGACAAGCGCTACGTGCAGGACATCCTGATCTCGCCGGATGCCGTTGGCAAGGCGCGACCGGGGCAGGTCGTGAGTGCGGAGATCACTCAGCCGCCTTTGCCGAACGTGCAACCGGTGGGGCGGGTGCTGGAAGTGCTCGGGGAACTCGACGACCCCGGGATGGAAATCGAGATTGCGGTGCGCAAGTACGGTGTGCCGCATGTTTTTTCGGACGGCGCATCAAGGGAGAGCGCGGCTCTGCCCGACGCTGTTCGCGATGCGGATTCGGCGGGACGGATCGATTTGCGCGATGTGGCGCTCGTCACCATCGACGGCGAGGATGCGCGCGATTTTGACGATGCGGTGTATTGCGAGCCCGCGAAGGTAGGCCGCAGCAAGGGCTGGCGGCTGCTGGTGGCCATCGCCGACGTGTCGCACTATGTGCGCGAGGGCACCGAACTGGATGCGGACGCGCTGGAACGTGCGACCTCGGTGTACTTCCCCAGGCGAGTCATCCCCATGCTGCCGGAGAAGTTGAGCAACGGCCTGTGTTCGCTCAATCCGCAGGTAGATCGGCTGTGCATGGTGTGCGACATGCTGATCACTGCGCAGGGAGAACTCAAGGCCTATCAGTTCTATCCCGCGGTCATGCGCTCGCAGGCCAGGCTGACCTACACGGAGGTTGCGGACATCCTGTCGAATACGGCGGGCAAGCTGGCGCGCGAGCGTGCGCCGCTGGTGCCTCATCTGCTCAATCTGCATGCGGTGTTTCATGCGCTGCTGAAATCCCGTCAGGTTCGGGGCGCCCTTGATCTCGACATTCCCGAGACGCAGATCGTGGTCAATGCGGCGGGCAAAATCGAGGCGATCGTGCCAAGGCATCGAAACGACGCGCACCGTCTCATCGAGGAGTGCATGCTGTCGGCCAATGTATGTGCCGCCGATTTTCTGCAACGAAACAAGCAGCTTGCGCTCTACAGGGTGCATGAAGGGCCGACGCCCGAGAAACTTGAGACCTTGCGTACCTTGCTGCGCAATCTCGGGCTCACCTTGGGCAGCAAGGGCACGCCTGAACCGGCCGACTATCAGGCTTTGGCGCAGTCCATCGAGGACAGGCCCGATGCTTTGCAGATCCAGACACTTCTTTTGCGCTCCATGCAGCAGGCGATCTACACGCCGCATAACAGCGGGCATTTCGGCCTGGCGTACCCGGCTTATACCCACTTCACCAGTCCGATTCGGCGTTATCCGGATCTGCTCACGCACCGGGGCATCAAGGCCATTCTGCATGGTTCGCACTACACCCCGAAGTTCAGCGAGCGCATTGCGCTCAATCGCGGTGAGCAGAACGCACGCCGTGTGCCGCAGCGTCAGGCCGGCAGCGTGGCACCTGCTGCGCCTGTGAGCAAGCAGCAGGCCAAGGACATGCCGATCTGGGAAGCGGTGGGAGTTCATTGTTCCGCCAACGAGCGCCGGGCGGACGAAGCCAGCCGGGATGTCGAGAGCTGGTTGAAATGCTGGTACATGCGCGACAAACTGGGCGAGGAATATGCGGGAACGATCACCGCAGTAACCAGTTTCGGTTTGTTCGTGCAGTTGGACGCGCTGTTCGTCGAAGGGCTTGTTCACGTATCCGAGATCGGTGCCGATTATTTTCGCTACGACGAGGCTCGGGGTGAACTGCGCGGAGAGCGCACCGGCATTCGCTATGCCCTGGGAGGACGTCTGCTCGTGCAGGTCAGTCGCGTCGATCTCGACGGCAGGAAGATCGACTTTCGCATGGTGCGTGAGGGCGGCAAAGCCATGCCGTCCAACAAGCCGCTGCCTACCTCCGGTGAGATCAAGGGGGTGGATGAAGACGTCTTCGCGCTGAATCCGCAGATGTCTTCGGGTGTGCGCAAGTCCCGGGCTTCGACCCATGGTGCGACGAAGTCGGCTGGCAAAAATGCCCGTCGCACCGCCGAGGCGCCGGTCAAAACCTCTGCAACGGCCGTATCCAAAGGCAAGGCAGGCAAGGGCAAGACTTCGGCTGCGCGCAAGGCGGTGCAGCCCGGCGGTTCGCGCAAGAGATCGCGCTGAGGCTCAAGGCTCCGGCAAGGTTAGACGGCGGGCGGGGTGATCGGCGCAACAGCGGACCCAGCGGCTTGGCCCGAGCCCCGCTTCTTGAGGCGCCCCCTGTCAGAGAGGCGCATCCAGTGGCGAAGCGCGATCATGCTGGCCAGCACCATGGCGAACGATCCTGGAATCCACAGGATCAGGCCACCCAGATGTTGGTCAGTCAGCGGATCAAGGTTCAGCGCTCTGCCGCAAATCTCGTAGATCGGGTAATAGTCGGTCATGCTCAGGGCGAGAATGGCGCCCCACACCATGGTCGGCAGCATCGCCAGCAAAGGCAACAAAACGCGCTTGCCCGGAGACAGGTGTGCAGGCGGACTAGGCCGTGTGTCCAGAACAAGCCACCAGAACAACAGACCATCGAGTGCCATGCTCCAGTTCATCAAGCGGTAGGTGGGCGCGTTGAGCATGACGAAGGGGTGAAACGACGGAATCAGCCAGAGCAAGGCCATGCCGCCAAACAGGACGGCGGCAAACAGCGGATTGAACATCACCACCTTGATGCCCCGAACCACGACCGAGCGATTCAGCGGCCTCAGCCAGCGAAGGCGCCAGTGCAGCGGAATGCCAGCGCGCAGGGTGCTCAGCGGATAGCTCCACATGATGAGCAGAGGGGCAAAATCATGCAGCGAAAGCTGCTGGCTGATATGCACAAAAAACTGATGTTCGGCGTAGTAATCCCACCGGGTCTGAAAGGCCTGCCACATCAACACCCAGCCGAGCCAGAAGCGAATCTGTCGCGAAATCGAGGTCCGTCTTCTGCGGCAACCGCGGACGTAGATGACTGCCGCCGCCGCCAGCAGGAAGAGGGCGGTCGGGGACAGTTCCCAGGGTATGAACCAGCGCAACAGGGCATCCATGCCGGAAAACGGAAAGACAGAATCAACCGAAGACGAATACCGCACTGTAGCGTGGTCAGGGCTCAGATTGGTCACGACATGGGCAAGACATGAAAAACCCGGCAGGAAGCCGGGTTGAGCAGGCGGAGGTAATGTCCCCTGGCGTGGTGTAAGTCTTTGAAGCGGTGAGCTGCGAAGGGCGTAGCCCGGAGCAGCTCACCGCGCGCCGGTCGTCCCTGG